>NZ_JBITJF010000006.1:0-648258 GCF_044459705.1 Nonomuraea sp. NPDC050227
CGCCGCTCGAGTACCCCGAAGGGCCTTTCCGCTCGACTTGCATGTGTTAAGCACGCCGCCAGCGTTCGTCCTGAGCCAGGATCAAACTCTCCAAAAAATGCTTGGAAAAGTGGTTGAACCCAACCAAAAAGGAATCCGTCCATCCGAAGATTTGGACGGGGTTATGCATGTGTTTCATGCACTGGCTTTTAACACACTGTTGAGTTCTCAAGAAACGGACGCGTACTTCCTCACCAGAACCCGTTCCCGGATCCCCGCTCAGAGGCGTTCATTTCGTCTTGCGTTCTTTCGTTGTGTCTTAATTCTTTCAGCCGTTCAAGTCTCTGTCAAATTGACCGGACTTGCTCGACCTGCTGGAATTAAGTCGCGCCCCGCTTCCGGGACAACCCCTCTAACTTACCAGCTCATTCAGACCGCTCTGAACCGTCTTGAATGAACCAGAAGGAAGTGGGATTTGCCGGGCTTCTGTTGAGGCTCTTGCGAGCCCCTCGGCCGCCCTGCGCGAAGCAACTCTAGCAGTCTCCCGCACGTACTTCGCGCCACACAGGTAATCATAGGGTCCTTCCCTCGTCACAAGATCGTCAAACCTTGGTCATCGCCGTCCGTACGACACCCGAAGTCAAGCGGTCAGCAAGTCATCCGCAATCGTGCCTCGATACGAAGGTAGCCACGAGCAGACTGCGCTCTCGGAGGTGCCCGCCATGACCCGCTCGGAGTTCGACGACATCCGTGCCTTCCTCGCCGACCCGGCGACCCATGCGGGAGACCTCCTGCGCATCGCTCGGACGCTGATCGACGACCTCGAACAGGCACGCATGCGCGAGGCCGTCCTGCGTACCCATTACCTGCGGCTGCTCACGGCGGCGCGGACGACCATGGCCGCGGACATGGTCGGCGCGCCCGACCCGCTCGCCTTCCTCACGCGCGAGCTGGCCGAGCGCGGTCAGCTGCCCGAGGACGAGGACGCCGTGCGGCAGATCCTGTCCGACGCCCGTACTGCTGAGGCACTGCTCGCCTGCATGCACGAGGAGCAGCAGCAACAACCGCTGGTCGTGCGGATGCGCGGGATGCGCCTGCGGCGGTGCGTCGGCGCGCACCGGACGCTCCCCCGTTGAGCCGGCCGGCCCAGTCAGCGCTCGCTCAGGGCTGATTCCCCAGGAGCTCACGCTTCGACCGGATGAGGACTGTGGCCATACCCGGTCTTGGCTACCCGGCTGTAAGACTGCGCGTATGTGGCAACGTGGGCTGAACTGGTCGGCAATCATCCTGGTCGGGATATTTGGTCTGATGTGGATCGGTGTTGTGATCTATGCGGATCAGACGTCTTCGCTGTGGGTGCGCGTCGCTCAGGTGCTCTTCGGGGCCTTGCTGCTCGGGTGGGCGGTGCTCAAGGCGGTCGTCCTGGCCAGGGATCAGGAGGGCTGAAACCGGTATCCCATTCCGGGCTCGGTCAGCAGGTGCACGGGGTGGGCCGGGTCGCGTTCGAGCTTGCGGCGCAGTTGGGCCATGTACTGGCGCAGGTAGTGCGTCTCCTTCAGGTAGCCGACGCCCCACACCTCCGTCAGCAGCTGCCGCTGGCTGATCAGTTTGCCGGGATTGCGAAGCAGGATCTCCAGGAAGTGCCACTCCGTCGGGGTCAGCCGTACGCCACCTGAGATCGTCTTGCCTGCCAGGTCGATCACGTGATCGCCCAGCCGCACCGTCGCGGGTTCCTCTTCGTGCTGGTTCGTGCGGCGGGTCACCGCGCGGATGCGGGCCAGCAGCTCGTCGATGCCGAACGGCTTGGTGACGTAGTCGTCGGCTCCGGCGTCGAGGGCGTCCACCTTGTCCGTGCTGTCGGTACGTCCCGACAACACGATGATCGGAACCTTCGTCCAGCCGCGCAGCCCCTGGATCACCTCGACGCCGTCGAGATCGGGCAGGCCGAGGTCGAGGACGACCAGGTCGGGGTGCCAGTCGGCGGCCTGGCGCAGCGCCGATGCGCCGTCCGGGGCGACCGCGACCTCGTAGTGCCTGGCCGCCAGGTTGATGCGCAGAGCACGCAGAATCTGGGGCTCATCGTCGACGACGAGCACGCGGGTCACAGGGCCCTCCTCAGTGAGACCGTCATGGTGAGCCCTCCTCCGGGGGTGTCCTCAAGGAGCAGCGTGCCGCCCATCGCCTCGGTGAGGCCGCGCGAGAGTGCGAGGCCGAGGCCCACACCGGTGTGGTTGTCGCGGTCGCCGAGTCGTTGGAAGGGCATGAACACCTTTTCATGCGCTTCCGTGGGGATCCCTGGCCCCCTGTCGATGACGCGCAGTTCGACCCGTTCGCCGTGCCAGCTCGCGGTGACGAGCACGGGCTCGGCTTCGGGGCTGTAGCGGACGGCGTTGGCCATCAGATTCACCAGGACGCGTTCGAGCAGCGCCGGGTCGGCCTGGAACTCCGGCAGGTCGGCCGGGACGTCACTTCTGACCCGGTCGCGCAGCGGGCCGAGGTCGTCGATGGCGCGTGGCAGCACGTCCTCGACGGCGACGGGGCGCAGGGCGACGCCCAAGACCCCGGCCTGGAGGCGGCTCATGTCGAGCAGGTTCGACACGAGACGGTTCAGTTTGACCAGGGACTCGCCGGCGGTGGCCAGCAGTTCGGCACGGTCGTCGTCGGACCAGATGATGTCGGTGTTGCGCAGGCTCTCCACGGAGGCCATCGCCGAGGCGAGGGGAGTGCGCAGGTCGTGGCCGACGGCGGCGAGCAGCGCGGTGCGCATGCGGTCGGCCTCGGCCAGCGGCTCGGCGCGCTCGGCCGCCTCGCGCAGGCGTTCCTGGCGCAGGGCGACGGCGGCCTCGGCGGCGAACGCCTCCAGGACGCGGCGGTCGCTGGCGTCGAGCAGCCGGCCGCGGGTCGCGAGCACCAGCCGGTCGTCGATGGTGACCACGTCGCTACCGCCGTCCGGTCCAGTGTGGTTCGGGGTGGGGGCGGGCGGGGTGGTGATCGGGGGGCCGCCGGACGTGGCGACGATGCGCCAGTCACCCGACGGATCATCCCTTTCGAGCAGGGTCACCGCGGTCAGTCCGAACGTCTCGCGCAACCGTCCGAGCAGCGAGGCCACCGCGGACTCCCCGCGCAACACGTGTCCGGCCAGTGTGGACAGGACCTCGGCGTCCGCCCTGGACCGGGCCGCTTCCCTGCTGCGCCGGGCGGCCAGGTCCACGACCGTGCTCACCATGGCGGCGACCAGGACGAAGATGGCCAGCGAGAGCACGTTCTCCGGTTCGGCGATGGTCAGGGTGTGCACCGGAGGCGTGAAGAACCAGTTGAGCAGCCCGAACGCGAGCACCGCCGCCGTGAGCGCCGGCCACATCCCGCCCACCAGCGCGACGCCGACGACCAGCAGCAGGAAGAGCAGGATCTCGCTGGGCAGGCTCAGGTCGAGCGGCGCGATCACGGCGGTGAGCGCCGGCATGGCGGACAGGGTCAGGGCCCATCCGGCCGACTTGCGCCGACGCGTCAGCGCTCCCCCGGGCTGCGGCCGGCCGGAGCCTCCGCTGACGGCCTCGTGCGGGACCATGTGCACGTCGATCGAGCCGGACAGCGTGGCCGTCGTCATGCCCACGCCGCGGGTGAGCAGCTGCGCGAGCCGTCCTCGCCGGGAGGCGCCGAGGACGAGTTGCGAGGCGTTCACTCCGTCGGCGAACGCGATCAGCGCGCGCGGGATGTCGTCGCCCACGACCTGGTGGTAGGTGCCGCCGAGGTCCTCGACGAGTTTGCGCTGGCGTGCCAGGTTGGCCGGGTCGCTCGCGGTGGACAGGGCGTCGGCCCGGGTGACGTGCACGGCGAGCAGGTCGGCGCCCTTGGTCCTGGCCGCGATGCGGGCGGCGCGGCGGACGAGGGTGTCGCCCTCGGGGCCGCCGGTGAGGGCGACGACGACACGTTCGCGGGCTTCCCAGGTGCCCGCGATGTCGTGGTCGGCCCGGTACGCGATGAGTTGCCGGTCGACCCGGTCCGCCACCCAGAGCAGGGCGAGCTCCCGCAGAGCGGACAGGTTGCCGACGCGGAAGTAGTTGGCGAGGGCGGCGTCGACGCGTTCCGGCGGATAGACGTTGCCGTGGGCGAGGCGGCGGCGCAGGGCCTCGGGTGACATGTCGACGAGTTCGAGCCGGTCGGCCCGCCGGACGAGATCGTCGGGGACGGTCTCGCGCTGCGGCAGGCCGGTGATCTGCTCGGCCACGTCGCGCAGGGACTCCAAATGCTGGATGTTGAGCGTGGAGACGACGTCGATGCCGGCGTCCAGGATGTCCTGGACGTCCTGCCAGCGTTTGGCGTGCCGGGAGCCGGGCGTGTTGGTGTGGGCGAGCTCGTCGACCAGCACGGCCTTGGGGCGGCGGGCGATGACCGCGTCGGCGTCGAGCTCGGTGAACGTGGCGCCGCGATGGACGACGGTGCGGCCCGGCACGGTCTCCAGCCCGTCGAGCAGGCGGGCGACCTGGTCGCGGCCGTGGGTCTCGACATGGCCCACGACCACGTCACGTCCGCGTTCCTTGGCCCGTCGCGCCTCGCTGAGCATGGCGTACGTCTTGCCGACGCCGGGCGCCGCCCCCAGGTAGACCCGCAGCCGCCCGCGCGACGTGCTTCCCATTCCTCCAGGTTACGGCTGGTATGGCGGAGCGACTCCCCAGCCCCAGTGCGGAACCGGCGCCTCCGGGGGCGGCGTCGCGCCGGGCTGGGAGTTGTGCACGGCCAGCCGGGTGCCCCATTCGATGTAGCCGGCGAACGCGGCCCTGAACTCGGGGTCGTCGGGCAGGCCGACCTCGTCGGCGGCGTCCATGAGGAGGTTCACCCAGCGGCGACGCTGCGGTTCGGTGATGGCCCGGCCCAGGTGGTGGGCGAGCATGTGGGAATAACCGCCGCGTTCATGGGTGTACCGGTCGGGACCGCCGAAGACCTCGCTGAGCCACATGGCGACATATTTGGGGTGGTCGGGGTCCATGTGGGCGAACAGCGGCCCGATGAGGTCGTCCTTGAGGACGGTCCGGTAGAACGTCGCGGTCAGCCGTTCGAACGCCTCGGTCCCGCCCGCCCACTCGTAGATGGTCGGGACGTCTTTTTCCGTCATGTAATCATGTAATCAGCACGTGGGTCGTAGGACAAGACCCGGCCCGACGAGGCCCGGAAACGACGAAGTCCCCGGCCGCCGTGTGGCGACCGGGGACTTCGGATTGGTAGCGGGGACAGGATTTGAACCTGCGACCTCTGGGTTATGAGCCCAGCGAGCTACCGAACTGCTCCACCCCGCGTCGGTGTGTTGTTATCAACTATACCGCCCTTCTGGACTCCTCCGACCCGGCCGGGCTTGTCCAAGCGCGTCGGCGGCTGTGACCATGGGCCTCATGCTGCTCGAACCCCTGCCACCACGGCGCCGGCTTCGCTGGCGGCGGATCCTCCTCCTGGGGTCGCCCGTCGCGCTGGCCCTGCTCGTCATGGTGCCCATATGGGGACCTGCGCTTGGCGGACATGAAGGACCGGCTTCTGGCTCATCCGCTGCCGCCCGAGACCTCGTTCAACGCCGCCGGCGCCCAAGGGTCGGTGGGCGTGCAGGAGGGCAACGGCGACCACTGCGACTTCCTGGTCAGGTTCTCGCTGCGCACCAGGCTGTCCGAGGCCGAACTCACGAGCTACTACGACCGGGTCAACGGCAGGGTGTACTTCCAGGACGGCGATCCCGCGTCCGCGGTGGTCGAGGTCCTTGAGACCGACGATGCCGGATGGGACCTGCGATGCCGCTGAAAAGCAACGAGGCCCTGGCCGTCGGCCAGGACCTCGAATCTTGGTAGCGGGGGCAGGATTTGAACCTGCGACCTCTGGGTTATGAGCCCAGCGAGCTACCGAACTGCTCCACCCCGCGTCGCTGTCTTGCTTTTCAAGACTATCGGCGAAGGGGGGCGGGCGCAAACCGAATGGGCTAGGTGGTGCCTCCCGCCTGTGTGCCCGAGGGTGTCGGCGTCGGTGTGGACGTGGCCGGCGGCGAGGCGGACGGCGTCGCCGACGGGGAGGCGGAGGGCGAGGCCGAGGGCGACGGAGTGGCCGCCGGCTTGGCGTTGGCGCTCTCGATCTGCTTCAGCGCCTCCTCCAGCCGCTTCTGCGCCTTGCCGTACTCGTCCCAGTTCGGGGGGCTGGCCTGGAGGGCCTTCTGGGCGTCCTCGTAGGCCTTCTGGGCGTTGGAGATGGCGGTGTTCATCGCCGACGTGTTCGCCTGGTTGGGCGTGGTCTGCTGGGGCTGGGTGTTCGGCTGTTGCTGCTCGCCGCCGAAGACCTGCTCCAGCGCCTGGTCGAGGGTGTCACCCGAGCCGACCTTGTTGCCGAACGCCACCAGCACCCGCCGCAGGATCGGGTACGGCTCCTGACCGGTGCCGGCCTTGGTCTGCACGTAGACCGGCTCGATGTAGATCAGGCCGTTCGCGTAGGGCAGGGTCAGCAGGTTGCCGTACCTGACGTTGGCCTGGCCGAGGCCGAGGGGGCCCAGCTCGCCCGAGAACTTGTTCTGGAAGTTGTTCTGGGCCTGACCGGGGCCGGGGACCGTGGTGTTGGACGGCATGCGCAGGATGCGCAGCTTGCCGTAGTCCTTGCCCACCGTGGAGCCCGCCGCCATGAAGGCCGCCAGGTTGGGGCCCTCCCTCGGGACGAAGGTCGTGGTCAGCGAGAACGACGGCTCGGACTCGTCGGGCATCGTCGCCGTCAGGTAGTACGGCGGCTGCTTGACCGACTGGTTGCCCTGCGAGGGGTCGCTGGGGATGTTCCAGAAGTCCTGGGCGCTGTAGAAGGCGGCCGCGTTGGTGACGTGGTAGCGCGACAACATGTAGCGCTGCACCTTGAACAGGTCTTCCGGGTAGCGGATGTGCGCCTGGAGGTCGGGGCTCATCTGCGAGGCGGGCTTGATCGTGCCGGGGAAGGCGTTGGACCACGTCTTGAGCACCGGGTCGTTGCCGTCCCAGGCGTAGAGCGTGACCGTGCCGTCGTAGGCGTCGACCGTGGCCTTGACCGAGTTGCGGATGTAGTTGATCTCGTCCTGCGGCTGCTGGGCGACCACGCGACGGTCGGTGGCCAGGTCGCGGGTCATGTCGCCGAGGCTCTCGCTCTGCGAGTACGGGTACGCGTTGGACGTGGTGTACCCGTCGATGATCCAGGTGATCCGGCCGTCGACGATCGCCGGGTAGGCGTTGCCGTCGAGGGTCAGGAACGGCGCGACCTTCTCCACCCGCTCCCGCGGGTTGCGCACGTAGAGGATCTTGGAGTTGTCGTTGATGTCGCCCGACAGCAGGATGTTCATCTCGCCGTACTTGGCGGCGTAGACCAGCCGGTTGAGGGCCGAGCCGATCGGCACGCCGCCCTTGCCGGTGTAGGTGGTGTTCTGCTGGCCGGTCTGGCCGCCGGAGACCGGGTAGTCGAGCTCCTGCGGGGTCTTGGGGTTGCCGCCGGCGATGACGTACTCGGTGGAGCCCGGGTTCTCGCCGAAGTAGACGCGCGACTCCTTGAGCCCGGTCGAGGCCGCGAGGTCGCCGGTGACCGGCATGTCCTTGCTGTCGTAGGCGGGCAGGCCGCCCGCGTCGACCTCGTTGCCCGGCGCGGCGACGAAGCCGTAGCCGTGGGTGTAGACCAGCGCGCGGTTGATCCAGTTGTTCTGGGGCGCGGGCGGGCCGAGCAGCTCGCGGACGCCGACCACGTGGTCGACCAGCTTGCCGTCCTTGCCGGGGTAGCGGTCGACGTCGAGCTGGTCGGGGAAGCCGTAGAAACCGCGGATGCGCTGGGTCTGCTCGAACGTGGACGACACCAGCGCCGGGTCGAGCAGTCGCACGCCGGTCACCGACTCGTCGCCGCCGGCGCTGACCTTGGTCGGGTCGGCCTGGGCGTTGTAGTCGATCACTTCGGCGTTCTGCACGTCGTAGGCTGATCTGGTGGCTTGGATGTTCCGGTCGATGTAGAGGGCTTCCTTGCCCTGCTGGTTGGGCTTGACCTGGAACTGCTCGACCAGCGCCGGGTAGACCCCGCCGATCAGGATGGCCGAGAGCACGAGCAGGCCGAACGAGACGCCGGGCAGCATGCCGCCGGGGCGCACGACGCCGGCGAAGAACAGCGCGGCGCAGATCAGCGCGATGATCGCGAGGATGTTCTTGGCCGGGAGCACCGCGTTGACGTCGGTGTAGGACGCGCCGTGCACGTAGCCGCGGTCGGAGAAGACCAGACCGAACCGGTCGATGTAGTAGGCGATGGCCTTGAGCAGGACGAACACGCCGAGCAGCACGGAAAGGTGGATCCGCGCGGCCCTGGAGGCGTGCACGCCCGGCGACTGCAGCCGGAAGCCGCCGTAGAGGTAGTGGGTGATCGTGGCCAGGATGATCGAGATGATCACGGCGGTGAACAGGAAGTTCAGCACCATCCTGATGAACGGGTAGTCGAACATGAAGAACGAGATGTCCATGCCGAACAGCTCGTCCTTCTTGTCGAAGGAGGCTCCGTTCACGAACTGCAGCCACGTCTTCCACTGCCCCGCGAACGAGGAGCCGGAGAAGAGCGCGAGCAGGCCCATGCCGACGATGAAGATCAGCTTGCGGTGGGGGTCGAGCGCCATGCGATAGCGGTCGGCTCCGCTGCCGCCGCCGAACACGGCGGGGCCGAACATCGGCCGGGTGCGGAAGGCCAGCAGCATGTTGCCGCCCGTGATGCCGACCATGAGCACCGCTCCGACGAGGAACAGCACGATCTCGGTCAGCAGCACCCCGGAGAAGACCGACGTGTAGTTGGTCGTGTCAAACCACAGGTAGTCGGTATAAATCCCAGAAAAGAGAAAAAACAGGGCCACGATCGCGACCAGCGCGATGGCCACAGGCAGAAGCAGCCGCGGCCGGCGTGGCAAGCGCATCGCCCTGCCGGCCCCTGGGGTCCGGAAGCTCAAGGCCAACCCCTCGTCGTGATGAAGAAACGGTCCGTGTCTGGCAACTTACACCGCAGCGCCAGCCGTACGGCTAACGCACGGCGCTCGCCGGAAGTTTCATCCGGCCTCGCAAGCGGGCACATTGCCCTTTCCGGTGCGCAGCGCGTCGAGCGCGAGCACCGCGTCGTGCAACGTGTCGGCCTTGACCAGCCGCAGGCCGTCGGGCACGGCCTTCATGGCCTCCGCGCAGTTGTCCGCGGGGGTGAGGAAGACGGTCGCGCCGGAGTCGCGGGCCCCCACCATCTTCTGGGCGATGCCGCCGATGGGCCCGACCTGGCCCTCGGTGTCGATGGTGCCCGTGCCGGCGATGCGCTTGCCGCCGGTGATCTCGCCGGGGGTCAGCTTGTCGAGTATGCCGAGCGAGAACATCAGCCCGGCGCTCGGGCCGCCGACGTCGCCGACGTTGATGTCGACGTCGAAGGGGAACTTGAACTTCTCCTGCATGAGCACGCCGACGAGGGGCTTGCCGTCCTTGCTGGCGATCGGCTGCAGCGACACGTCGAGCTTCTGGCCGCCCCTGGTCACGTTGAAGGTCACGGTCTCGCCCGGCTTGTGCGCCTTGACGGTGTCGCCGACGAACTGCGAGTCGGTGGCCGGTTTGCCGTCGACCGCGTTGATCTGGTCGCCCTTCTGCAGCTTGCCGTCGGCGGGCTTGCCCTTCTCGGTGGACAGCACCGTGACGACCCGGTCGTAGTGGATCTTGAGCTCGTTGAGCGCGGCGGCCTTGGCGGAGTCCTGGGAGTTGGTCATCTCGACCGCGTTCTCCTCGTCGACCTTCTTCGCGTCGCGGCCGGGCGGGAAGATCGTCTCCTGCGGGACCACCGCGACGGTCGGGTCGAGCCAGCCGCGCAACGCCGTCAGCAGGTCGATCTGGGCGGCCGGGCCGCCCTGGTAGGCCACCGTGACCAGGCTCAGCGCGCCGCTGGTGGGATAGGTCTGCCGGCCGCTGATCGAGATCACCGGCTTCTTGTCGATCTCGCCGATGGTGTTCTCGGTGGGGCCGGGGCTCAGCACGACGTACGGGACCGGCCGGAACGCGCCCAGGACGCCCAGCGCGAGCACGAAGAACCCCGCGAGCAGCAGGGTGAGGACGCGTCGTGACATGGTGATGAGCTTATTCGCAGGCGCCGACCCACTCGGTCTCGCCATCGGCGAACACCTGGTGTTTCCAGATGGGGACTTCGGCCTTGAGGTCGTCGATGAGCCTGCGCGAGGCCTTGAACGCCTCGTCGCGGTGCGGCGCGGCCACGGCGACGATCACCGCCGTGTCGCCGAGCCCCAGGTCGCCGACCCGGTGGACGGCGGCCATCGCGGTGACGGGGAAGTCGGCCGCGACCTTCTCGGCGACCCGGCGCAGCTCGTCGGGCGCCGAGGGATGGGCGGAGTAGGAGAGCCGGGTCACAGGTTTGCCGTGGTCCTGTTCGCGCACGGTGCCGATGAAGATCGCGGTGCCGCCCGCCGCGTGGTCTCCCACCGCGGCCAGCACCTCGTCAACGGACAACGGGGTGTCACGAATGCCGAGCAACCGGATGACGTCCACGGAAAGAGCCTAACCTCACGTTCCTACTGGCGACGCTTTTTGCGGACCTGCCGGACGATCGCCGCGGTGCCGATGACGGCCACCGTCGCGCCGGCCGCGGTGAGCGTGGCTTCCTTGACCGGCAGCCGCCTGCCGACCACGGTGGTCCTGTTCTCGCGGAGTTCGAGGAGCTGCCGGAAGGCGGCCTCGTTGGTCCACGTGGGCTTCCAGCCCGCCTCGCGCAGCGCCGAGCAGTCGACCACCCACGGATAGACGACATAGTGCAGGTCGGTGGCGGGGGCCGGGGTGATGCCGAGCCGGTGCAGGCGTTGCGCGGTGCCGAACGTGAGCCCGGCCGGCAGCTCGAACCGCCGGATTCCGGACAGCTCCTCGACCTGCTCCTGCTCCAGCCAGCCGTCGGAGCCCACGGCCACCACGCCGGTGACGGCCCCCTTGGCGGCCAGCTCCAACGCCGAGATGAGGTCGTCGATGTGGCAGAACTGCCAGTTGGGATTGCAGCCCTTGACCGTGAGCAGCCTCGGCGACTCGAAGTGCCGGGTGATGACCGTGTCGACGCCCGGACCGACGACCGCCGCCGGGCGCAGCACCGTGACGTCCAGGCCCGGGTGGCTGCGCAGCGACCTGCGGACCAGCGACTCGATCTCCAGGTAGTCGCCCACGACGCCGGTGTCGGGCTCGGCGGCCACCGGGGAGTCCTCCGGCAGGGGGACCTCGTTGTCGGGCGCGGCGCCGTACACCATGGCGCTGGTGACCAGGATCACCCGCCGCACGCGGGCGGCGGCGCAGGCGGTGAGCACCGTCTGCGCGGCTCTGAGGTTGTACGCGCGCCGCTCCCCCGGGTCGGAGTCGACGGCGTAGTCACCGGCCAGATGGACCAGGACGTCGATGTCGGAGATCCGGTTCGCCAAGAGCGGATCCCGTACGTCGATCACTCTCCACGTGGCTTCCTGAACGTCGCCACGCTCCTCGTCGATGGCCACCACTCTGCGGAAATCCGCGGCGGATGCGAGTCTCACCAGCAACTCGCGGCCGATGCCGGAGGCCGCGCCGGTGACGGCGACGACGGGTTGACGCGGGCGTTTCGAGGTAGGCACCAGGTCCTCACTTTGCACTGATCCGCCGTAGGACGACTAACGTGGCGGATGTGGACTCCTCCATCCTGCACGAGGTAGAGCGGTGACTGACCTGCCAGGTCGCGAAAACGACCCTAACGAGAACCCGTTCGCCATGTTCGGCAACCCTGAGCAAATGGCTCAGGCGATGCGCCAGTTCGCCGACATGTTGTCGGCGCCCCAGGGTTCAGGCCCTGTCAACTGGGACATGGCCAAGAACATCGCACGACACGCCGTGGTCGCCCAGGGCGATCCGAGCGTCATGGAAGGCGAGCGCCGCCAGATCGTCGAGGCGCTGAGCCTGGCCGACCTGTGGCTGAACGAGGCGACGACACTGCCGAGCGGCGTGTCCAACCCGCAGGCCTGGAGCCGGTCCGAGTGGATCGAGAACACGGTCCCGGTCTGGCGCAAGCTTTGCGAGCCCGTTGCCGAACGCATGGTCGAGACCATGGGCGGCGCGCTCGGCGGCTCCGGGCTGCCGCCCGAGGCCCAGCAGATGGCCGGGCCGCTGATGGGCATGCTCAAGCAGATGGGCGGCATGATGGTCGGTCAGCAGATCGGCCAGGCGCTCGGCTCGCTGGCGCGCGAGGTCATCGGCACGACCGACATCGGCCTGCCGCTGTCCGGCACCGCGGCGCTGCTGCCCGGCGGCATCGCGTCCTTCAGCGAGGGCCTCGAGATCCCCGCCGACGAGATCCGGCTCTATCTGGCGCTGCGCGAGGCCGCGCACCACCGGCTGTTCCAGCACGTCCCGTGGCTGCGCTCGCACCTGCTCGGGGCCGTCGAGGAATACGCCAGGGGCATCACCGTGGACACCTCCGCGCTGGAGGAGCAGATCCGCGGGCTCGACATCAACAATCCCGAGGCGATCCAGGAGGCGCTGAGCGGCGGCGCGCTGCTCAAGCCCGAGGAGACCGAGCGGCAGAAGGCCGCCCTGGCTCGCCTGGAGACGATGCTCGCCCTGGTCGAGGGGTGGGTGGCCACGGTGGTCGACCGGGCCGCCGACGGCAAGCTGCCCTCGGCGGTCGCGCTGGCCGAGACCGTACGCAGGCGCCGGGCGACCGGTGGGCCCGCGGAGCTGACGTTCGGCACGCTGGTCGGGCTGGAGCTGCGGCCCCGGCGGCTGCGCGAGGCCGCGGCGCTGTGGCGGGCGCTGGAGACCGAGCGCGGCGTCGACGGGCGCGACGCCCTGTGGGGTCACCCCGACCTCATGCCGACGGCCGAGGACCTCGACGACCCCGACGCGTTCGTCCGCGGCGAGGCCGCCTGGGACATCTCCCAGCTGGAGGCCAAGCCCGGCGACGAGAACGGCGACCAGGACGGCGACCAGGACGGCGGCCGGTGACCCTGCACGACGACGCGGTGGCGGTGCTGTCCTCCTGGACCGCGCCGACCCCCGAGGAGGAGGCGCTGCGCGCCGAGTTCCTCGGCCATCTGCGGACGTACGACGACGCCATGTGGCGCGCGTGCGCACCCGGCCACCTGACGGCCACCACCGCCGTGCTCAGCCACGACGGCGCCCGGGTGCTGCTCACGCTGCATCCGAAGGCCGGGAAGTGGTTGCCCATGGGCGGCCACTGCGAGGACTTGGACGCCACGCTGGAGGCGGTGGCGCTGCGCGAGGCCACCGAGGAGTCGGGAATCTCCGGACTTGAGCTGCTGCCCGGCCCGTTGGCCGTGGACAAGCACGAGGTCTGGTGCCATCCGCCGCGCAGCTGGCACCTCGACGTCGAGTACGCGGCCGTGGCCCCTCCCGGCGCCGAGGCCGTCATGAGCGACGAGTCGCTCGACCTGCGCTGGTTCCCCGTCGACGAGATCCCCGAGCTGTCCGACGAGGCCACGCGCCGGCTGGCCGCACGCGGACGCTCCGCGCTCAGCTCGCGCTCGCGTTCGCTGGGCTAGAGTCCTTCGCATCGTTCCCAGGGGGGCCGCGTGGAGACTTCTGCCGTTGGCGGCACGATCGTGACGCCTGCCCGCAAGCCGCGAAAGTTGCCCGGCAACGTCCTGACCTGGCTGGCCGTGACACCCTTCGCGGCCTGGGCCGTGGCCAGGGTGGCCGGGCTGGAACGAGGCTCGCTGCCCACGCAGCTGATGACGGCGACGCCGTACGCGGCGGCCGGGTCCCTGGTCCCCCTCCTGATCGCCGCGGTCGGGCGCAGGCGGGCCGCGACGGCCGTCGCGCTGCTCACCACGACCGCGCTCGGGTTCAGCGTCCTGCCGCGCGCGCTGGGCACGGCCGAGGCCACGACCGGCAGGCCGTTCAAAGTCATGACGATCAACATGTTGTTCGGCAGGGCCGACCCGCAGGTGATCGTGAACCTGGTGCGCGAGTTCCGGCCCGACGTGCTGAGCACGCAGGAGCTGACCCCCGGCGCCGTGGCCGACATGGACGCGGCCGGCCTGAAGGAGCTCATGCCCCACCGCGTACTTGAGGACGAATGGGACGCCGGCGGAAGCGGCCTCTACTCCAGGCACCCGCTCCAGCCGCTCGACGACGTGGTGCCCCCGGTGGGGCACAAGATGCCCGCCGCCATGGTGGCGCTGCCGGGCGGGAAGCCGATCGAGTTCGTCGACGTCCACCCCTATCCGCCGCTCGGCCCCAACGTGGTCAACTGGAACGAGGCGCTCGCCGGCCTTCCTTCCGCCGGCGGCGAAACCGTGCGGATCCTCGCCGGCGACTTCAACGCCTCGCTCGACCACGCCTCGCTGCGCAGGCTGCTGGCCCGGGGGTACAAGGACGCGGCCGACCAGGTGGGCGCGGGGCTGATCCCCACGTGGCCGGCCAACAAGCGGGTGCCGCCGATCATCACCATCGATCACGTGCTGGTGGACGAGCGGGTGGGCGTCAGGGAGGTCAGCGTGCGCGACGTGCCGGGCACCGACCACCGGGCCGTCCTGGCCGAGCTCACCGTTCCCTGACGCGCGTCAGCGGCCGATCAGGGCGCGGGTGTTGTCCCAGCCTTCGAGACCTGGGTCTAGGCGTCCGACGTCGTCGAACGTGCGCAGGCGGTGCCATCCGGAGATGGTGGCGACCCTGCGCGGGCCCGGGGCCTGCTCCCGGAGGACGGCGACGACGTCGGGGTCGTCGAGGTCGGGGTCGGCCCAGGCCGGCAGCGGCAGTGCGCAGGCCAGCGCCACCGCGCCGCCGTCCGCCGCGGGGCAGATCGTGATCTCGGCCCGGCCCAGTTCCCTGAACAGCTTGCCGACCAGCAGCGAGGGCAGGTCGGGCGCGTCGGCGTTGATCACCGCGGCCTGGTCGCCGGACAGGCGGCCGAGGACGGCTCGCAGGGGCTCGTCCTCGTCGATGGTGATGATCTCCGTGCCGGGCCAGACGATGTCGTCGAGGCCGGGGACGGCCGTGATCAGGACCGGGGTGACGAACTCCAGGCCGGCGACCATCTCGTAGGTGTCCTCGGCCACGGCCGCCAGGAACTGCCGTGGATCGACGCCGGGGGGCGCCGCTTCGGCCATGCGGCCGCGTACCAGGACGGCGACGATGCGTGTCAACACTCCTCCGGTGCCGTGTGGGCCGCCGCGGAGAATCCTTCGAGGAACCCGCGCGCCCGCTCCGCCTTCGGATACTGTTCTACCAGCGCCCAGAACCCCGGGCCATGGCTCGGCACGATCAGGTGCGCGAGCTCGTGGATGATGACGTAGTTGATGACCCACTCGGGCAGGCCCTTGAGCCGGGTCGAGATCCTTATGGCGCCGTTCTCCGGGGTGCAGGAGCCCCAGCGATGCTGCTGGTTGTCGACCCATCGAACGCTCACGGGGTCGGGCCGGCCGTCGAGGTACTTCACCGACAGCTCCCTCGCCCGTTCGAGCAGGGCCTCGTCGGTCGGCCTTCGTCGTTCTTCCTTGGCGGCCAGCCGGTCGAGCATCCGGCTCACCCATTCATCCGCGTCTTCGCCGCTCAGCCAGGCGGGCAGGAGCACGATCGTCTTGTCGCCGTCGCGGTAGGCGGAGACCGTACGCCGGCGACGAGAACTGCGACGGACCTCGACTGTCTCGGGGGGCACATAAGCACGTTAGCCGAGACTGGCGAAATTCCACAGAGGGTGGACGTTGTTTTCGCTGGTCAGATGATTAAGAGCCGGTGAATTTGGGCATGCGCCTTTCCCGATGCGCCGCCAGGCCCTCCAGCAGGTCGGATGATGCCATGGTGACGGGCTGGGCCAAGGATTCCCACCTCAGAGCGGCTTCCAGGTCTTGATGGTCTTGGTTCAGCGCGACCTTTGTGAGGCGGGTGGCGACTGGAGCCATCTCTGCGATCTTCTTGGCGATGACCGAAACCTCGGAGAGAAGGTCATTCTTCGGGAAAGATTGATTTACCAAGCCTTTATCTGCCGCTTCCGTACCCGTAAGGAGACGGCCGGTCAGGAGCATCTCCCGGGCCAGTGCCGTACCGGCTCTTCTGGGCAGCAGGTAGGTGGCGGCCATGCCCGGGTGCAGCCCGAGCCGGGTGAAGGGGGCCAGGAGTTTGGCGTCGTCGGCGGCGTAGACGAGGTCGCAGGCCAGGGCCACGCACAGGCCCGCGCCGACGGCGGGGCCGTTGACCGCGGCGACGGTGGGCACCTCCAGGTCGGCGATCATCAGCCAGGTGCGGTAGAAGGCGAGCATGCGGTCGCGCAGCGGCGGCACCGCCTCGGCGCCCCGCTCGCCGATCCATGACAGGTCACCGCCCGAGGAGAACGCGCTGCCCGCTCCGGTGACGACGACGCAGCGCAGGTCGCGGTCGGCGGCCAGGGTGGTCATGGTTTCGCGCCATTCGGCCGTCATGGTGTCGGTCATGGCGTTGCGCAGTTCGGGGCGGTTGAGGGTGAGGACGACTACTCCGTCGTCTGTGCGGTCGACCAAGATCTCGCTCATGCGGCGAAGCGTAACGCTCCGCGGGGCGCGGATGCGGATGTGGTTCCTGGCCAGCCGCGGTGGTCCCGGCTTGCCTCAGGTGCGGTTGTGATCGCCGGCCCTTCGCGGGTGTACTCCGCGGTCGGACGTTATCCACAGGGTGGGCGTCGCGGTCGGAGGTTGTCCACAGGCGGCGCGGAACCGGCTCGGGATCTTGGTCGGACGTGCGAACCTTCCGGCCATGAGGCCACGTGTGAAGCCAGCCCTCCGGCGAATCCTCCGCGACGAGCACACCCTGCAGTACGGCGTGCATCCCCTCCGGGCCATCACGCTGACCGGCCTGACGAGATCGGTGCGTCAGTGGATCGAGGGGCTCGACGGCACCCGCGACCTGCGCCGGGTGATGCGCGACGCGGCGGCGGCCGGCCTCGACGAGCCGTGCGCCCAGGCTCTGCTCGACTACCTCGCCACACGGGGCGCCCTGCACGACGCCGGCCCGTTCCCGGCGCCGTTGCGGGAGCTCTCCCTCGCGGAGAGGGATCGGCTGAAACCCGACCTCGACGCGCTCGACCTGGCCTCCAACAGCCCGGAGGGCGGCGTCGAGCTGCTGCGGCGTCGGCGGGAGGCGAAGGTCAGGGTCTACGGGGCCGGGCGCGTGGGGGCGCAGATCGTCGCCTTGCTCGCGGCCGGCGGGGTCGGCGACATCCGGGTGATTGATCCCGGGCCGGTCCGGCCTGGAGACATCACGCCGGGCGGGCTGACGTGGGCCGAGGTGGGGCTGTCCCGGGAGGAGGGCGCGGCGGCGGTCGCCCGGCGGCTGCTTGCTCCCCCGCCGAAGAACGCCCCGGCCGTTCCGCCTCCGCGCGATCGCATCTCAACCCCTCACCCCACAGGCCGGAACGCGACGCCCGCCGGTGACGCCACCGGCCGGCCTGCGCGCGGGGCGGCGTCGCCGTCCGGCGGCACGACCGCAAAGCCCCAGCGGGCGGGCATCACGCCGACCGGCGGCACGATCGCACGCCCCAGGCGGGCGGGTGTCACGCCGTCCGGCACCGCCGCTGCGCGGGTCTCTCCTGCTGTGCCACCCACCCCCGCGGAGGTGAGTCAGGACGCCGTTCCGTCATCCAACGTCCTGGCCGGAGCTCCGCATCTGGGGGACGGCACGGCGCGTCCCGACCTCGCCATCCTCGCGCCCGTGGGGCCTCTGGACGGGGTGCTGGTCAACGAGCTGGCCGACTTCGGCATCCCTCATCTGCTCGTGTCGGCCTTCGAGGGGCACGGATCCGTCGGGCCGCTGGTGTTTCCCGGTGAGACGACGTGCCTGCACTGTCTCGACCTGACGCGCCGCGACCACGATCCCGCCTGGCCGATCGTCACTGCCAGGCTGGGCGGCTATCCGCCCGGCGAGATCGCCTGCGACACGACCCTCGCCACGCTCGTCGCGGCGGCGGCGACCGGCCAGGCGCTTGCTCATCTCGAAGGCCGGGCGTCCTCTGTGACGAACGGCACAATGGACGTAATGCCTGATTGGTGCTGGAAAAGACGGTCGTGGAGCGGTCATCCGCAATGTCGTTGTATGCGAAACAATCCTTATTCGCTAACAATGGACATGTCACCTACCAGCGACTGACGTGCTCAGGGGACGACCACGAAGGGGGGAAGCGGCATCTCGGGCGAGGTTCCGCGCATGAGTGTGAGCGATCTTCCGCGCCGGGCAGTCACCCGCTCAGCCAAGTTGGCCACCCTTCCGCTCGGGTTCGCCGGGCGGGCCGCCCTCGGCCTCGGCAAGCGCATCGGCGGCAAATCAGCAGAAATCGTGGCCCAGGAGGTTCAGCAGCGCACCGCCGAGCAGATCTTCAAGGTGCTCGGCGAGCTCAAGGGCGGGGCGATGAAGCTCGGCCAGGCACTGTCAATCTTCGAGGCGGCGCTTCCGCCGGAGATCGTCGGCCCCTACCGGGCGACCTTGACGAAACTCCAGGACGCCGCCCCTCCGCTGCCGGTCGCCACCGTCCACAAGGTGCTCGCCGAGCAGCTGGGGGACGATTGGCGCAAACACTTCCTCTCATTCGACGACCGGCCCACGGCCGCCGCCTCGATCGGCCAGGTGCACAAGGCCGTCTGGAACGACGGACGCGAGGTGGCCGTCAAGATCCAGTACCCGGGGGCGGGCAAGGCGCTGCTCGGCGACTTCACCCAGCTGGCCCGGCTGGGAAAGATGTTCGGAGCGCTGCTGCCCGGCCTCGACATGAAGGCGCTGCTGGCCGAGCTGCGCGAACGGATCGCCGAGGAGCTCGACTACCTTCGCGAGGCCGAGGCACAGCATGCCTTCGCGCTGGAGTTCAACGGCGATCCCGACTTCCACGTCCCGGATGTGGTGGCGGCCAACGAGATGGTGCTGGTCAGCGAGTGGATGGACGGCACTCCCCTGTCGCGGGTGATCAACGAGGGCAGCAAGGAGGAGCGTGATCACGCGGGGCTGCTGTTCGTCCGGTTCCTGTTCAGCTCGCCTGCCCGGGTCGGCATGCTGCACGCCGATCCCCATCCGGGTAACTTCCGCGTGCTGGCCAACGGCAAGCTCGGCGTCCTCGACTTCGGCGCGGTCAACCGTCTGCCCGGCGGCTATCCGAAGGTCTTCGGGCAGCTCACGCGCATCTTCAACCAGGGCGACATGGACACCGTGATGACGGGCCTCCGTGACGAGGGCTTCATCCGTCAGGACATCGACATCGACCCCGACGCCCTGCGCGCTTTCCTGGCGCCGTACGTGGAGCCGACGGCCGTGGAGGAGTTCACCTTCAGCCGGGAGTGGCTGCAGGCCCAGGCGGCCAGTGTCACCGACCTCCGCCCGACGAACGTGGTTCGCCAGCTCAACCTGCCGCCGTCGTACGTGCTCATCCATCGGGTGCATGCGGCCGGTGTCGGGGTCCTCTGCCAGCTCGGCACCACGGCGCGCTTCCGTGACGAGGTGATCCGCTGGGTTCCGGGCTTCGCCGACGACCCGAACGGCGAGGCACTGGCGATCGGGTGATCAGGCGCCGCCAGGCCGGTGGAGCAGGGGTGACGTTCCTGATCACCGATCAAGAGGGGCGGCCCCAAGGACGTGTCAGGTGTGATGGTGCTGACCCCGGATCGAGGATGACGTTCTTGAACGTGAGACAGGGGGACGACCCCAAAGGACACGCCCAGGGCGAAACCGAGCGCCGACCGGGGATGACGTTCCTGAGAGTGGGGCAGGGGGACGACGCAAAAGGACGCATCCAGGGCGATGGAACCGAGTACGGGCCACGGATGACGTTCCTGAATGTGGGTCAGGGACGACCTCAAAGGACACATCCAGGGTGATGGTGCCGGGGGTGGGTCAGGGGTGGCGTTCCTGGATGCGGATCAGGTTGCCGGAAGGGTCGCGGACGGCGCAGTCGCGGACGCCGTACGGCTGGTCCATCGGCTCCTGGACGATTTCGGCGCCGCTGGCCTTCAGGCGTTCGAAGGTGGCGTCGAGGTCGGTGGTGGCCAGGTTCACGCCGGCGTAGGTGCCCTTGGCCATCATCTCGGTGATGGTGCGGCGTTCGTCGTCGGTGATGCCGTAGCCGTTCGCGACCGGTGGTTGCAGGACGATGGAGGTGTCCGGCTGGCCGGCGGGGCCCACCGTGAGCCAGCGCATCCCCTTGTAGCCGACGTCGTTGCGTACCTCGAAGCCGAGGGCGTCACGGTAGAAGGCCAGGGAGGCTTCCGGGTCGGTGTGCGGGAGGAAGCTGGAGTGGATGGTGATGTCCATGGAAGTCACGCTAATTGGGGTCAGGTAAGCGCGGTCTCTCGGTTCCTGATGGGTCTGGTCACCTGTTTCGCCACGCACGACGGCATCCCCGCGGTCGCGCTCGCCGCGCGGCGACGGTAGACGCTGGGTGGCACGCCGACCAACTCGGTGAAGCGGGTGCTGAAGCTGCCGAGCGAGGAACAACCGACCGCGAAGCAGACCTCGGTGACGCTCATGTCGCCGCGGCGCAGGAGCGCCATCGCGCGTTCGATGCGGCGGGTCATCAGGTAGCCGTACGGGGCCTCGCCGTACGCGCGGCGGAACTCGCGGCTCAGGTGGCCGGCTGACATGTTCACGCCGCGGGCCAAGGCTTCGACGTCGAGCGGCTGGGCGTAGTCGCGGTCGATGCGGTCGCGGACGCGGCGCAGCAGGGCGAGGTCACGCAGGTGCTGCGCTTCGGCGGGTCTGCTGGTCACATGCGCCATCGTACGTCGGCCCGAGGTCGGCCGGGACCGCTGGGCCGCCCAGCTCAGGGCGCACTCTCCGCCCTACGAACGCCCCCGACACGAGTCCGACATGCCGGAAAGAACAAGGCATCGAAGACAAACAGCTGGAAGGCCAGGCTCCCGGCCGCGCAAGAGGGCCAGCCGAGGGCCGGATCGCGAATCACAGAAGGAGACAGACGGGCCAAGGCCCTCGACCGCAGGCTGCGCCGCGCTCCCCCGGCGACCGGACCACAGCTCATCCAACAGAGCGCAGAGGTCCCGGTTCCCAGCACTCCCGACCGAGCGCAGACGTCCCGGTTCCCAGCACTCCCGACCGAGCGCAGACGTCCCGCAGCTCAACCGGCGGAGCACAGAGGCCCGCAGCTCACCTGGTCGAGCGCAGAGGTCCCGCGAAACACCTCGCAGAACGCAGACACTCCGCAGCTCACCGCGCTGAGCGCAGACGTCCCGCAGCTCACTCGGCAGAACGCAGGCGTCTGGGCATGGAAAGAGCCGGGCGCTGGGTGCGCCCGGCTCTTCAGAGGCAGGTGGGGATCAGGAGATCCTGCGCCGGCGGCAGGACCTCCTTGATCACACCTGCCGGCTCAGCGCCTTCCGCAAGCGGTCGTTGGCCCGCTTGACCTCGCGTCGCGCCCGCTGTACGCGGCTTACGCGCAGGATGAGACGCTGCTCCTCCGCTTCGCGGTGGAGAGTTTGTATTCGGTCGTTGACCAAGTCATGAAACAGATACGGCACGGCCAGGCTCCTGGTGGAAGAAGTGCTCATCGGTGTTCTTGTTCTCTCTCGCTCGTTGGGCTGGTGGGTGGTCAGGCAGCGACCGGGTGCTTGCGGGGACGCCCGCGCGGACGCTTGCGGGGAACGACTGTTCCCCTGAGGATCAGTTCGCCGCCCCAGACGCCCCAGGGCTCCTCGCGCTCCAGCGCGCGGGCCAGGCAGGCCTGCTGGATCGGGCAGCCGCCGCAGAGAGCCTTGGCGAACTCGACGTCCTCGGGTGACTCTGCGAACCACAGGTCAGGGTCGGTACGACAGGGGATCTTGGCTTCGTCGATCAGGTCCATGATCGTCTTGGCCCCCATCTGCTTCTCCTTTTGATCGAGCTTTTTGATCTTGGTCGGGCACCTCGGAGGTGGTCGGGGATCGCGGAAAAACAAGAAGGCCGCGGATCCTGTGTGCGGATCCGCGGCCTGGGGGCTGCTATGTGCCGGTCAGGTTATGACCGGAGCATCCCTCCAGGGTTGCGGACCGCACAGTCCACCCTTGGTGAGCTGGTTGGTCGGGGCAGCGATACCTGCGCCATAGACAGGAACGCCTTGCGGAGCGGCGACACCCGCGTGAGCCCTCGCACGAACGGCGGGGGCCTGGCTACGGGCAGACTTCTCCTGCCGCAGCTTGGCCGGCCCATCGGCGAGCCTCACCGAGTCACGGCACGCGGAAGCGAGCCACTGCGTGGCCGACATCTGGATGCTCATCACCGGGGCTCACCTCCACTCATCAGATCGTCGGAAACAGGAGTGTCCGACTCGCTTGTCCATGACCCTAAACCGGGAAGCCGGGAAGGGGCAACATATTTTCTACCTGCGATTTTGTGACACAACCACGGTGTCACAACGTGCTGCGAACCGACTACTTCGCCACGCGGATCATGGCCTCCTGGACGACGGAGACCACGAGCTCGCCGGACGCGGTGAACATCTCGCCGCGCGCGAGCCCACGGGCCCCCGCCGACCAGGGGGCCTCCTGGGCGTACAGGAGCCAGTCGTCGGCGCGGAACGGGCGGTGGAACCACATCGCGTGGTCCAAGGACGCGCCGATCACGTTCGAGGCTCCCCAGGCCATGCCGTGGGCCAGCAGGATCGTGTCCACGAGCGTGAAGTCCGAGGCGTACGCGGCCAGCACGACGTGCAGCAGCGGGTCGTCGGGCAGGTCGGCGTCGTAGCGGAACCACACGTTGGTCTGGGCGCTGCGCAGCTCGGGGTTGAGGTGCGCCTCCCACGTCAGGGGCGAGACGTAGCGGGCGTCCACGGGGCGCGGGCGCGAGAGCCATTCCCGCAGCTCGGGGTGGTCGCCCAGCACCTCCGACATCCTGTCCTGGAACGTCGGCAGCGTCTCGGGGGCGGGCACGACGGGCGCCACCGACGCCTGGTGCTCCACGCCCTCCTCGAAGATGTGGAACGAGGCCGACATCGTGAAGATCGCCTTGCCGTGCTGGACGGCGACGATCCGGCGGGTGGTGAACGACCGGCCGTCGCGCAGGCGTTCGACGTTGTAGACGATGGGGATGGACGGGTCGCCCGGCCTGATGAAGTAGGCGTGCAGCGAGTGGACGTGCCGGTCCTTGGGGACGGTGCGGCCGGCCGCCACGAGGGCCTGCGCGGCCACCTGGCCGCCGAAGACGCGCTGGATGCGCTCCTCCGGGCTTCTGCCCCGGAAGATGTCAAGCTCGATCTGCTCAAGGTCGAGCAGGTCGAGCAGCTCCTTCAGCGCCTCGTTCACAGGGCCCCCTCACAGACGAACCTTCCATGGACAAGTCTGACGTGCCACGCCTGTTCCCCCAAACCCGCCCTGCCTTGCCGGAATGCTCCCGTCCCGCCGTTTCGCCCGGTGGGGAAGGGACTCACGCGCGAGGGGGCCGGCCGTACGTGAGGGATGTCACCCGCGGCACAGGGCAAGGACGGCCTCGCCGTAGCGGTCGACCTTGACCCGGCCGATGCCGGCGATCGACAGCAGCTCCTGCTCGGTGGCCGGCGCGCGTTCGGCGATGGCCTGGAGGGTGACGTCGGTGAAGACGACGTACGGCGGGATCTTGGCCTCCTTGGCGGTGGCCGTGCGCCAGACCTTGAGGCGTTCGAGCAGGGCCTCGTCGTAGTCGGCGGGACAGGTCGCGCAGCGGCCGAGCTTCTGCTCGGCCGCGGCCACCAGCGTCTTGGCGCACACCCGGCAGCTCACCGGCGCGGCGACCGTGCGACGTTCGCTCGCCGGGGTGGTCATGCGGGGCGGTGTGGAGGCGCGGCCGGTGAGCCCGTCGAGGAAGCGCGAGGGACGGCGGCTCTTGCGCCCGCCGGGCGCGCGGGCCAGCGCCCAGGAGAGCGACAGGTGCTCGCGGGCGCGGGTGACGCCGACGTAGAGCAGCCGCCGCTCCTCCTCGATCTGCTCGGGGGTCTCGGCGTAGATGATCGGCAGCATGCCGTCGGTGACGCCGACCAGGAAGACCGCGTCCCACTCCAGGCCCTTGGCGGCGTGCAGCGAGGCGAGCGTGACGCCCTCCACCGGCGGCGCGTGCTGCTCGGAGGCGCGGCGTTCCAGCTCGGCGACGTACGCGGGCAGGTCGGCGCCCTCGGCGGCCATGTCCTCGGCCAGGTCGGCCAGCGCCTTCAGCGACTCCCACTTCTCCCTGGCCTTGCCGCCGCCGGGCGGTGAGGGGGTCAGTCCGACCCCGGTCAGGATGTGGTGCACCTCCGAGGCCAGCGGCTCGCCCGCGGCCGACCGCGCGGCGCCGCGCAGCAGCACGACCGCCTGCCGCACCTCGGGACGCTCGAAGAAGCGCTCGGCGCCGCGCAGCACGTACGGGATCTCGGCCTTGGACAGGGCCTCCTCGTAGGACTCCGACTGGGAGTTGACCCGGAACAGCACGGCGATCTCGCGCGAGGGCACCCCCTTGTCCAGCAGCTTCCTGATGGCCCGCGCGACGCCGGCGGCCTCGGCGGGCTCGTCGTCGTAGTCGGAGAAGACCGGTTTGGGGCCGTCGGGGCGCTGGGCGATGAGTTCGAGGCGGTTGGGGGTCTTGGACTTGGCGATGACCAGGTTGGCCAGGTTCACGACCTGCGGGGTGGAACGGTAGTCCCGGACCAGCCTGATGACGGCGGCCTTCGGGTGCTCGACGGCGAAGTTGGTGAGGTAGCGGGGGCTGGCGCCGGTGAACGAATAGATGGTCTGGTTGGGGTCGCCGACCACGCAGATGTCGTCCCGGCCGCCGAGCCAGGTGTCGAGCAGGAGTTTCTGGAGCGGGTTGACGTCCTGGAACTCGTCCACGACGAAGTAGCGGTACTGCTGGCGGATCTGGGCCGCGACCTCCTGGTGCTCGGTCATCACGGCCGCGGTCAGTTCGAGGATGGTCTCGAAGTCGACCAGGTGGCGTTCGCGGCGGATGCGCTCGTACGACTCGTAGAGCCGGGCCACCTCCTCCGGCGAGCCGGGCGGCGTGCGGTGGTGCTTGGCGGCGGCGGCCACGTAGTCTTCGGGGCCGATCTGGGAGACCTTGGCCCATTCGACCTCGGCCGCGATGTCCCGCAACTCGGACCGGTCGGGATTTTTCCGGATCTGGCGGCAGGCTTCGACCAGCACCGGCAACTTCGACTCGATGACCGAAGGGGCCTCGCCGCCGATCACCCGCGGCCAGAAGTAGGTGAGCTGGCGCAGGGCGGCCGCGTGGAACGTACGGGCCTGGACGCCCGGCGCCCCCAGCGCCCGCAGCCGCTGCCGCAACTCCCCCGCCGCCCGGGTGGTGAACGTCACCGCGAGCACGCTGGGCGCGTCGACCACCCCGCTGCGCACGGCGTGGGCGATGCGATGGGTGATCGCCCTGGTCTTGCCGGTGCCGGCGCCGGCGAGCACGCACACCGGGCCGCGCACCGCCTCGGCGACCTCCCGCTGTTCCGGGTCGAGGCCGCTGAGGACGTCATCCACGCTGTTCACCCGATCTTCCTCCCCGCAAGTGGCGCCGAAGCACTTTATTCTGGCAACATGCGGCCCGACGTATGTTCATAGTCACCGAGATGCAAAGGAATGGTTGCTTCCCCCACAATGGGGCCGACCATGCCGCATGGGGGAAAGGAAGGCCGTGCGAACAGCGGTTTTCGCGGGCGCGCTGGTGCTCGCTGCCGTGGCGCTCACACCTGCCGTCGCGTTCGCGGCCGAGCCGCCGGTCCCCGTGGTGACCAATCCCACAGACCCCGACGGCCTCGGCGGGCTGGCCACGGAGACCCTTTCCTACGGCCGCCAGCGCAACCAGGACATGGACGTGTGGTGGACGCCCGACGGCCAGAAGCGTCCCGGCGTCTTCCTGATCCACGGCGGCTGGTGGTCCGGCGGCGACAAGAAGTACATGAAGGAGATCACCCGTAGCTACGCCGACCTCGGGTACACGGTCTTCAACCTGAACTACCGCCTCTCCGGCGAGGCCGCCTGGCCGGCGCAGCGCACCGACGCGCTGGCCGCCATCGCCCTGGCGCGCAAGCACGCCGACCGCTGGGCCTTCGACGCCAGCAAGTACGTCGTCGTCGGCTTCTCGGCGGGCGGGCACATCGCCGCCTCGGTCGGCACGTACGGCAACGGCATCGCGGGGCTGAAGGGCGTGGTCGGGCTGTCGCCGATCATCTCGCCGCTGCGCGCGTACGCCGACGGCGAGAAGACCGCCGACCACGACAAGCGCAAGCTGCGCGAGGCCGCGATCCGGCTGGCCGGCGGCTGCGAGCCCAAGGGCAAGTGCTCGCGCGTCTGGGCGAGCATGGAGGTGGCCTGGCACGCCAGCGCCAAGGACGCCCCGGTGCTCACGGTGCACTCCGAGGACGAGTTCGTGCCGCCGACGCAGAGCCAGCTGCTCAAGCAGATGCTCGGCCAGGTGGGCGTGCCGATGACGATCATGACGGCGCCGGGCACCAACCACAGCGCTCCCCTGTACCGGGAGCCGGGCGTGGCCGAGCGGGTGCAGGCCTGGATCGCCGAGCGCATCGGCTAGAGGGCCCCGGGTAGGGATTAAGCGGGCGCCTCCGCGTTGTTGCACCGAGCGCCTGATTTTCCTGACCTTGGAGGGACAACCCGACATGGCGCTCACGGTCTACAGCACTACCTGGTGCGGCCCCTGCAAGCGGCTGAAGTCTCAGCTCGCCCGCGAAGGCATCGCGTTCAAGGAGGTCGACATCGAGCGCGACCCGGCCGCCGCCGAATTCGTCATGAGCGTCAACAACGGCAACCAGACCGTTCCGACGGTCGTGGCGGTTTCCCGTTCAGGGGTGGAGCACGTCAGGACCAACCCCAGCGTCATCGAGGTCAAGCGCCTGCTCGACTCCTAGGCCAGGACGCGGAAGGGGGAGCCCTGCTTCGGACTCCCCGGCTCCGCTCGGCAGGTCACCAGTCGCCGACGAGCTCGCCGCCGTACCACGTCTCGATCAGGCGGCGGGCTATCGACACCGGGGGCGGCAGGCGCACCTCGCCCGACCGGAGCGAGGCCACCAGCTCGTCGCGGGTGAACCAGCGCGCCTCGGCGATCTCGTCGGCGTCGGGGGTCAGCGCGGTCGTGGTGGCGTCGGCGAAGAAGCCGAGCATGAGGCTGCGCGGGAACGGCCAGGGCTGGCTGCCCAGGTAGCGCGGGTTGACGACGTGGACGCCGACCTCTTCTGCGACCTCGCGGACCACCGCGTACTCCAGGGACTCGCCCGGTTCCACGAAGCCCGCCAGGATCGACAGGCGCCCCTCGGGCCACTGGGGGCCGCGGGCCAGCAGGCAGCGGTCGTCCTCGTCCCTGATCAGCATGATGACCGCCGGGTCGACGCGTGGGAAGTGCTGGCTGGCGTCCTTCGGGCACACCCGGACGTGGCCGCCGGCCTGCACCGTCGTACGGGCGCCGCAGCGCGGGCAGAACTGGTGGGTGGCGTGCCAGGCCTCCAGCGCCACCGCGTGGACCAGCAGGCCCGCGTCGCGGTCGCCGAGCAGCCCGCCGACCTGGCGCAGACCCGCCGGAACCGGATGGCCTTCAGGCGTGTCGTTCAGGCTCATTGGCATCGTCACCCGGCCGTTGAGGTCGCCGGCCGGTTTGCCGGGCAGCGGCGCGGCCACCGCGAAGTAGGCGGTGCCGCCCTCGACGCCGAGCAGGTAACGCTCGCCCTGCGGCGCCTGCGCGGAGGTGTAGAGCACCGCGTGCACCTCGTCGCCGGCCCGCCGCACGAGAGTGTGGCCGTTGTCGATCACCAGCACCCTGGTCTCGGGGTCGGCCCACGCCTTCTCCAGCCATCTGTCGTCGGCACGCAGCGCCGACGATCTGTCGATGGTCCCCCGTGCCAGGAGCAGTGGGCCGATGAGTTGTTCTTCCGCGGTCTTTTCCACTGGCCGCCCCTCCCCAAGTCGCTTGTCATCCTATGACCTCGCAGTTAGGCGCCGATTAGGGTGTGCGGGCCCCGGAGCGACCAGTCTCAGGCTAAGATCATCGAGTTAGGTTAGCCTTACCTGATTCCTGCGGGGGGTGCCTTCGCGTTGCGGCTCTACCTGACCGCGCTCAAGCCGACGGACTCGGTGACGTACGGCTTCCTGCCCGCGGCGCGGGCCCTCGGGTGCGAGGTGACCGTCCTGACCGACCGGCCGGAGCGGCACCCCGGCTCGGTGCGGTGCGACGTACGCGACCCGCGCGCCCTGATCGACGCGGTCGAGCACCTGGGCAGGCCCGACGCGATCTTCTCCAACTCCGACCACCTTCAGGCGGAGACCGCCCTCGCGGCGTCGTACTTCGGACTTCCGGGCAAGGACTGGCGGGCCTGTCTGGCCGCCAAGAACAAGCTCCTGATGCGACGCGGGCTCGCGGCGGCCGGCATCGAGACGGTGCGTTCGCTGCGGCTCGCGCCCGCCGATCCGGTGCCCGAGCGCCTGCCCCGGCCCGTGGTGCTGAAACCCCGCGAGGGGGTGGCCAGCGAGGACGTCGTGCTGGTCGAGGACGACCTCCCGCGCGCCGTGGCCGCGGCCAGGCGGCGGCGTCCGGGCGAGACGCTGGTCGTGGAGGAGTACCTCGAAGGACCGCTGCGGACCCTGGAGACCCTCGGGGACGGCTCCGCGACGCGCGTGCTGGGCGGCTTCGCGACCACGCTGGGCCCGCTGCCGCACTTCGTGGAGGAGCGGCTCGACTGGGCGCCCGCCGCCGACGCCCACGTGCTGGCCGCGCTGCGGGCCCTCGGGGTGGGCTTCGGCGCCTGCCACACCGAGTACGTCCTGACGCCCGCCGGGCCGCGGATCGTCGAGGTGAACTACCGGGCGATCGGCGACCACTGCGACTTCCTGCTGGCCGACGTGCTGGGCGTGCCGCTGTTCGAGTGGATCCTGCGCACCCACCTCGGGGAGCCGGCGCCCGAGCCGCCGCCCGCGTCCCGGCACGGCTGCGCGGTCAGCGTGGTCGCCGACCGGCCGGGCGTCGTCAAGGAGGGGCCGCCGGAGGAGGACGTCGAGGACGGCGGCGTACGGCTGTGGCACCGGCCGCTGCGGGCCGTCGGGGACGTCGTAGAGCTGACCCACACGAACCGGGATTACCTGGGCGTCATCCGGGCCGTGGGACCGGACCGGGCCCGCGTGGACGCCGCCGTCGAGCGGTACCGGGCGGCCCGGCCGTGGGTGGTCGGGTGAGGTCGCGGGAGGCGTACCTGGCCGCCCGGGTGCTGGACGCGCTGGTCCGCGAGGACTACGGCGGGCTGGCCGCCCGGCTCGACCGGACCAGGTCCGGGGCCGGGCTGCTGCTGGCCGACGGGCGGTGGGTCCGGATGGTCCCCGGGTCGCCGTTCCAGGACTTCGTGGTGGCGCCGGACGAGCGGCTGGGGCTGGAGCAGGTGCTGGAGACGCTCGTGGAGGTGTCCGACGCGGCCGACGCCGAAGGGGTGGCGGCCTTCTTCGACGAGTGCCTGACCGCCCTGTCCGCGCTGGAGCTGCACGACGCGCACGCCGAGGAGGTGCTGCGGCGCGGGCCGTCGTACGAGTCGCTGGCGGCCTTCGCCGACCATCCCGTCTACCCGACCTCGCGGGCCAGGATCGGCGCCTCGGACCGCGACCTGCTGGCGTACGCGCCGGAGTTCGCCCCCTCGTTCGCGCTGCGGTGGGCGGTCGTCCCCCACGCGGCGATCGTCCCGCACAGGGCGACGGAGCTTCCCGCGGACGTGCCCCGGCCGGCGGGCCGCGGTGTGCTGTTCCCGGTGCACCCGATGGCCGTCGGCGAGGTGCGGAAGATCGACGGGGTCCGGGTGCTGGACGAGGAGGCGGTCACCGTACGGCCCACCCTGTCCATGCGGACCGTCGAGGTGGGGCCGCGCACCCACCTCAAGCTGCCGCTGCCGGTGAGCACGCTCGGCGTGCGCAACCGGCGCTCGATCAGGGCGGGCACCCTGGACGACGGCGCGCGGGCCGAGCTGCTGCTGCGCCGGCTCGCCGATCCCGGCGTGCTGCTGGCCGACGAGCAGACCTACGCGCACGCGGGCCACGAGTACCTGGCGTGGATGGTCCGGCGGCTGCCGGAGGGGCGGATCGTCCCGGTCGCGGCGCTGGCGGTGCCCGGCGTGCTGGACGAACTCGGCCCGGAGGTCCTGCCCCGCTACCTGCGCCTGCTGCTGCGCTGGAACGTGCGGCTGTTCGTCCGGTACGGCGTCGCCCTGGAGGCCCACCAGCAGAACCTGGCCCTCGTCCTGCGGGACGGCGACCTGCGGCTGCTGGTCAAGGACAACGACGGCCTGCTGGCCTCGCCGTCGAGGCTGGCGGCGGCCGGGATCGACGTGCCGGACTTCTCCGACGGGCGCATGCTCACCGACGACCCGCACGCGCTGGCCGACGTGTTCGTCACGATCACGCTGCACCTGGCCGCCGCGGCGGTGGCGTTCGCGGTGCTGCCACCGGCGCGGGCGGCGGCCCTGGTGCGCGGCACGCTCGCCGAGGCGCTCGACGAGCACGGCGACCACCCCATGGCCCGGCTGCTGCGCGCCAGGACGCTCGACGCGGCCAGGCTCACCGGCAAGTCGATGGTCACCGCCGGGACGCTCGTGGCCAAGGAACGGTCCGGGGCGCGGGACGTGAACAAGTTCTACGGCATCAGCGGGCCCAACTACCTGAGGAGAGCGTGAATGGACGTCCTGGCCATCGGGGCGCCGGCCGAGGAGGCGACGCTGGCGGCCCTGCTGCGGTGCTGCGTGCGCGAGGTGGCCGGGCCCAGGGGGCTGGTCTGGCCGGCGCCGCCGTACGTGCTGATGCGGGTGGCGGGAACGCTGCTGCGGGCCCGTACGCACGGCGGCGCCGCGCTGCGCCTCGACGGGCCACCGGAACGCCTGGAGGGCGGCTCCTGGCAGCCGCTGACGGTCGCCGAGCTGGTCCGGCTGACCGAGACCGACCTGGCCGACCTGCCCGACCTGGCCGGCCTGTCCGACCGGCAGGACGAGCATGCGCGCCCAGGCAGGAGAGCGGCGCACCTCGACGTCGAGCCCAACGGCGAGTTCGCCGCTCAGGTGGCCGCCAGCAGGGACGCCATCGCGGCGATCCTGGCGGCCAGGGCGCAGGCCGAGCCGCCCGCCGATCCCTGGCTGGCCTCGGAGCAGGCGCTCGTGTACGGGCACCCGTTCCACCCCACCCCCAAGGCCCGCGACGGCGCGGACTGGCTGCGCTACGCCCCCGAGGCGCACGCCGCCTTCCCGCTGCGGCTGCTCGCGGTACGCGACGACGCGCTGGCCGAGGAGGGCGACCTGACGGCCCTGGACGCGCTCGGCCCGGCGCCCGCCGGACACCGGCTGCTGCCCGCCCATCCGTGGCAGCTCGCCCTGCTGCGTCCCGCTCTCGGCTCCGAGCTGGTCGATCTCGGGCCGGGGCCGCTCGCGGTGCCGACCTCGTCGGTGCGGACCGTGTACGTGCCGGACGCCGAGGTGTGCCTGAAGTTCTCCCTGGACGTGCGGATCACGAACTGCGTGCGCAAGAACGCCTGGTACGAGCTGGCCGGGGCCGTCGAGCTCACCTCCCGGCTGGCCCCGCTGATCGCCGAGGTCGCGGCGCGGCACCCGGCCGTCCGCTGGCTTCCCGAGCCCGGCTACCGCACGGCACTCGGGCAGCGCGAGGGCCTGGGCGTGATCGTCCGGGCGAGCCCGTGGACGGCCTGCGACCCCGGCGTCACCCCGGTCCTCGCCGCCGCCCTCGCCCTGGACGCCGCCCCGGCCGACCCCCTGGCCTGGTGGACGGCGTACGTGTCGGCGGTCGCGCTGCCGGTCGTGGACCTGTACGTCAGCCACGGCGTCGTCCTGGAGGCCCATCTGCAGAACGTGCTCGTCGGCCTGGACGCCGCCGGCCGGCCCGTCCAGGCGATCTTCCGCGACCTGGAGGGCGTCAAGCTCGTCGCGGGCCGCCACGACCTGGACGGGCTGCATCCGGCCGTGGCCGCCGCGCTCACCCACGACCCGGCGCGGGGCTGGGCCCGCGTCGTCTACTGCCTGTTCGTCAACCACCTCACCGAGATCGCCGCCACCCTGGCGGGCCCCGACGACGAGCTGCTGCGCGCGTTGTGGCGGGCCGCCCGCGACCTGCTCGCCCGCCAGGCCGCCGAGCTCGGGCAGCCGCTCCCGCTGCGTGACCTGCTGGCCGGGGCGCCGCTGCCCGCCAAGGCGAACCTGCGCGTGCGGTGGGCCAGAGCGGCCGACCGCAGCGCCGGTTACGTCCCGATCGCTAACCCGCTCGCATGAGCGCCGTCCAGAAACGGGGGACCACTCGCGTGAGCGGCGTCCAGAAGCGGGAACCCGCTGGCGTGAACCGCGCGCCGGAGCGCGAACCCGCTCGCCCGAAGCGCGTGCCGGAGCGCGAGCCCGCTCGCGTGAGCGGCGTGCTGGAGGCCGCCGCCCGGCTGCCCGCGTTGCCCGCCTACCTCTACGACCTGCCCGCGCTCGACGAGCACGCGGCGTCGGTGCGCGCGGCGCTGGGCGAGGTCGAGCTGTACTACGCGGTCAAGGCCAACCCCGACGCCGAGCTGCTGCGGGTGCTGGCCCGGCACGTGGACGGGTTCGAGGTGTCGTCGGCGGGCGAGCACGCGCACGTCTCCGCGCTGCTCCCGGGCGCGCGGCTGGCGCTCGGCGGGCCCGGCAAGACCGACGCCGAGCTGCGGCTGCCGCACCACCGCCTGCACGTCGAGTCGCCGTACGAGCTGCGCCGCCTGCTCGCGACCGGGCTGGAGGCCGACGTGCTGCTGCGGGTCAACCCGGACCTGCCGGTCGAGGGGGCCGCGCTCACGATGGACGGCCCCTTCGGCATGGACGAGGCCGGGCTGGCCGAGTGCCTGCCGCTGTTCACCGGCCGCGTACGGCTGCGCGGCCTGCACGCCCACCTGGCCAGCGGCCTGACCGCCGCCCAGCTCCTCCGCCTGGCCGGGGCCCTGCTGGAGACCGGGCATCGGGAGGTCAACCTGGGCGGGGGCATGGCGGTGTCGTACACGTCGGGCGAACGCTTCGACTGGGCGGCCTACGGCGAGGGCCTGGCCGCGCTGCGGGCCGGGCGGCGGCTGCGGGTCGAGCCGGGCAGGTCGCTCACCGCCTACTGCGGCCACTACGTCACCGAGGTCGTGGAGGTGAAGCGGGTGCGCGGCCAGGCGTACGCGATCGTCCTGGGCGGGACGCACCACCTGCGCACGCCGGTGACCAAGGGCCACGACCAGCCGTTCACGGTCCTGCCCACAGGCGGCGGGCCCGGGGTCGCCGGGGAGCCCGTGACGTTCACGGGCCAGCTGTGCACCCCCAAGGACGTCCTCGCCCGGAACGTGGTGACCTCGGTGCGGGCAGGCGACCGGGTGGTGTTCGGCATGGCCGGGGCCTACGCCTGGAACATCTCACACCACGACTTCCTCATGCACCCCCGCCCCGCCTTCCATTACCTAGGACTCTGACGCCGGGACCGCCTCGACGAGCGCGACCAGCCCGTCGGCGTCGAGCAGGTTGACCGGCCGCACGGTTCTGTTGGCCCGGACGTAGTGGAAGGCCGCGCTCACCTTCTCCAGCGGCACCCCGGCCAGGTGCGACCACGCCAGCCGGTACGCGGCCAGCTGCACCGAGGCCGTGCGGGCCGCCTTCCCCCTGGGCGGGACGCCGGTCTTCCAGTCGACCACCTCGTAGCCGCCGTCGGGCAGCTCGAAGACGGCGTCCATCCGCCCGCGCACGAGCCGGTCGGCGATCATGGTCTCGAACGGCACCTCCAGGTCGACCGGCCGCCGGTCGGCCCACTCGCTCTCCTCGAACCGCTCCTGCAGCTCGGCCAGCCGCACGTCGGCCTCCTCCAGCTCCTCCAGCGGGTCGAGGTCGAAGTCGTCGATCAGCCGCTGCTGGTCCCACCGGCTCTCCAGCCACTTGTGGAACGACGTGCCCCGGCGGGCCAGCGGCGCGGGCTTGCGCGGCACCGGACGGCGGATCCTGCGGGCCAGCTCGGCCGGGTCGGTGGCCAGCGTGACCAGCGACGACACGGTCAGCTTGGCCGGCAGCTCGACGACGGTCGCCGGCCTGCGCCGGTTGAGCTCGCGCTCGCGCAGCAGCAGGTCGGTGTCGCGCTCCCAGGCGCGCAGGCGTTCCTCCTCGAACGGGCGCAGCGGCTCGTCGTCCTCGTCGGCCAGGTTGCCGGCCAGGGCGTCCTCGACCAGCCGGGCGCCGTCGAGCACCGACTCGTAGCGCAGGCCCTCGGGGGTGACCGGCCAGACGGCCTCGGCCGGCTCGGCGAGCAGCGGGTTCGTCGCGCCCTCGGCGAGGTCGCCGGCCCAGTAGGACACCCGGTCGGCCGTGTCGCGGATCTCCAGCAGGAACTCCGACGGCTCCAGCGGCTTGGTGGCGCTGCCCCAGCGGTAGCCGGAGGCGATGAGGTGGTAGTGGGCCCGGGTGACGGCGACGTAGGCCAGCCGCCGCTCCTCCATCAGGTCGCGCTCCCGGCACTGCTCGTCGAACGCGGCCAGCTCCTCCTTGCTCAGCCCGCCCAGCCGGGGCAGGTCGGCGGCGTCGCCGCGCAGCGGGTAGGGCAGCTTGCGCGGGTTGTCGGTCCAGCGGCTGTTCATCACCGGCGTGGCCGGGAACACGCTGCCCGTCGCGATCGTGCCCTTCGAGCTGAGGAGCCGCGACAGGCCGGGCACGACCACGACCGGCCACTCCAGCCCCTTGGACGCGTGGACGGTCATCAGCTTGACGCTGTTGCTCTCGCCGACCCGACCCGCCTCCAGCCCGAACTCCTCGCTCTCGGCCGCCTGGAGGTAGGCCAGGAACGCGCCCAGCGTCGGGTCCTCGGCGTCGCCGGCGAACCTGGCGGCCGCGTCGATGAAGGCGTCGAGGTCGGCCCGCGCGGCGAACGCTCCGGCCGTGCCGCTGCGGGCGGCCACCTCGATGTCCAGGCCGAGCCGGCGTTCGATCTCGGTGACCAGGTCGGGCAGCGGCTGGGCGGTGTGGCCGCGCAGGCTGCGCAGCTCCTGGGCGAGCGCGACCAGCCGGGTGCGGGCCAGCGGCGAGAACGACTCCAGCCACTCGGGCCGGTCGGGCAGCTCGTCGAGCGCGTCGACCAGGCTGCCGCGCTCCTCGGCCAGGTCGGCGACCACCTGGTCGAGCGGGTCGTCGGCGCGGTGGCTCTCGCTCAGCTCGCGGGCCAGCTCCCTGGCGTGCTCCCCCAGCACCCGCAGGTCGGCCGGCCCGACCCGCCAGCGCGGCCCGGCCAGCAGCCTGGCCAGCGCGTCGCCGGCGGTGGCGTCGTAGAGCACGCGCAGGGTCGCCACGATGTCGCTGACCTCGGGCACGGTCAGCAGGCCGCCCAGCCCGACCACCTCGACCGGGATGTCGCGGTCCTCCAGCGCCTTGCGCAGCGCGGGGAACTGCGAGCGCTTGCGGGCCAGGATCGCGACGTCCTGGGGCTGGAGGGCGAGCGTCTTCTTGCGTTCCTTCTCGCCCCAGGGCAGGCCGTCGGGGGCGGTCTCCTGGCCGAGGATGCGGGCCACGCCGTCGGCGATCCACTTCGCCTCGTCCTCGGCGGTCTCGTGGAAGGCGCAGGTGACGCGGCCCCGGTCGACCCGGTTGGGCCCCGGCACCAGCACGGGCACCTCGCGGGCCTCCATGCGCAGCGGGAGCTGGACGCGGGCGGCGACGTCGAGCACCCGGTCGCCGTTGCGGAAGCTGACGCTGAGCTGCCGGACCGGCGCCTCCTCCCCGGCGCCGGTGCGGAAGTCGCGGGGGAAGCGGCGCAGGTTGCCCGCCGAGGCGCCGCGCCAGCCGTAGATGGACTGGCAGGGGTCGCCGACGGCGGTGACCGGATGGCCGCCGCCGTAGAGCGAGCGCAGCAGGACGAGCTGGGCGTGGCTGGTGTCCTGGTATTCGTCGAGCAGGACCACGGAGTAGCGGGACCGTTCGATCTCGCCCACTTCCTTGTGGTTGGCGGCGATCCGGGCGGCCAGCGACATCTGGTCGCCGTAGTCGATGACCTCGCGGCGGCGCTTGAGCCGTTCGTACGCCTCCACCAGCGGCAGCAGCTGCTCCCTGGCCGCGTGCACGCCGACCGGCTTGCGCTGCGCCACGGTCGTGCGGCCGGGCAGCGCGGCCAGCCGGGCCTCCAGCCACTCCCCCATCCGCCGCACGTCGGCGGGCCCGCGCAGGTGCTCCGACAGCTCGCCGGCGAGTTCCAGCAGGGCGGCGGTGACCGAGGGCGGACCCAGCTCGATCTTGTCCATCGGCCCGTCGTACAGGGCCACCACGCGCGAGGCGAGCTGCCACGACACCGCCGGGGTGACCAGGCGCATGGTGGGTTCGAGCGCCTCGCGCAGGGCGTGGTCGGTGACCAGGCGGGCGGCGTAGGCATGGTAGGTGGAGACGGTCGGCTCGTTGTCGAGCGCGCCGGGCGCGACCAGGCCCGCCTCGGCGAGCCCGGTCAGGCGCTCCCTGACCCGGACGGCCAGCTCGGCCGCGGCCTTGCGGGTGAACGTCAGCCCCAGCACGTTCTCCGGTTTGACCAGGCCGTTGGCCACCAGCCAGACCACCCGCCCGGCCATCGTCTCGCTCTTGCCCGAGCCCGCGCCCGCCATGACGACCATCGGTTCGAGCGGCGCCTCGATGACCGCGGCCTGCTCGCTCGTCGGCGGCAGGATGCCGAGCTTGTCGGCCAGTTCGACCGGGTTCAGCACACCTGGCCCCCGTTGTCGTTGACCGGGCAGCTCGCCCGCGCCGCGCACGTGCGGCAGCCGTCGTTCACCTTGGCCTGGAAGAACGGGCCCGACATGCCCGTGGCGACGGTGTCGACCAGGTCGCCGGCCCAGCCGGGGTTCTTGTCGTCGGCCAGCGCGCCCTGCCGCTGCTCGGTGGCGGCGTTCTTGCCGGCCGCCTTGCCGAGCTGGACCAGCGCGGCGCCGCCGGGCTCGGTCATGCCGTGCCGGGCGAACGCGCCGAGCAGCGCGGCGAGCTGGTAGACGCCGAGCTGCGGATGCCGGTCGAGCTCGCCCGGCTTGGGCTTGGAGCCGCCGGTCTTCAGGTCGATGATCACCGCGCGGCCGTCGTCGTCGCGCTCGACCCGGTCGACCCGGCCCTTGATCTGCACGCCCTCGGAGACCGTGGCGACGAACGACTCCTCGATGGCGACCAGCTCGCGCGGGTTGTCCTTCTGCCAGCGCAGGAACTTGCCGATCATCTGCTCGGCGACCTGGCGCTGCTTGCGGTTGTACCAGACGCCGCCGAAGTCGAGCTCGTTCCAGACCTGGTCGAGCCGCTCGCCCAGGGCGTCCTCGCCGGGCAGGTCGGTGGCGGCCAGCATGGCCAGCGCGTGGATGACGTTGCCGAGGCCCTGGGCGGTGCTGGTGCCCGCGGCGCCGACCGCCGTCTCCAGGAGCCAGCGCAGGCCGCACTTGGTGAAGCTCTCGACCGCGGACGGGGAGATGTTGACGATGCCGTCCGGCCAGCTCAGCGGGCGGTCATCGGTGATGGGGGTGAGGGCGTACCAGTCGTTGGGGTGGGCGCCCTGGACCCCGGCGGCGGCCAGGCGGGCGAGCTGCCGCGCGGCGCGCTGCCGGACCTTGGCCGGTTTGGTGGGGTCGGTCACCGCGCTGCGGAGGTCGGCCACCAGCGCCGACATGGTCAGCCAGCGCGCCCGGTCGTCGACCGTGGCCGACTCGACCGCGCCCGGCATCAGCTCCGACAGGAACCGGGAGGGCCGCTCGTCGGTGTCCTCGCCGCCGACCGCCGTGACCACCAGCCGCCGCCTGGCCCGCGTGGCCGCGACGTAGAACAGCCGCCGCTCCTCGGCCAGCAGCTTGGAGGCCAGCGACGCGGCGCTCGGCTCGGCGCCCTCGACCACCTCCACCAGGTCGTCGGCGCCCAGCAACGACCCGCGCAGCCGCAGGTCGGGCCAGACCCCCTCCTGGACGCCCGCCACGACCACGATGTCCCATTCCAGGCCCTTGGAGCGGTGGGCCGTCAGCACCCGCACGGCGTCGCCGTCGGGGGCGCGGTCGGCCAGCGTGTCGCCCGGGATCTCCTGGGCGGCCAGGTTGTCGAGGAACACCTCGGGGCCCGCCTTGGGCATGCGGTCGACGAACTTGGCGGCGTGGTCGAACAGCGCCACCACCGCGTCGAGGTCGCGGTCGGCCTGCGCGCCGCGGGAGCCGCCGGACAGGCTCTGCTCGGTCCAGCGCGGGCCCAGGCCGCTGGCGTGCCACACGGCCCACAGGAGGTCTTCGGCGGTGCCCTCCTGCGCGGCGGCCTCGCGGGCGGCGGCGAGCAGCTTGGCGACGCGTTCGGCGGGGAGGGCGACGTGCGGCTCGACGCGGGTGAGCTCGCGGGCGTCCTGGATCGCCGCCACCAGCAGCTCGCCGGACGACCGCGCCCCGGCCTTCCCGGCGACCGGCTCCTCCTCGGGGGCCGGCTCCTCCTCCGCGATCGGCTCCTCCTCGGGGGCCGGGTCCTCCTCCGCGACCGGGTCCTCCTCGGCGGCCGGTTTCTCCTCGGCCGGTCCCTGCGCGGTCGGCGGCTCCTCGGCGGCCAGGGCCTCGTTCTCGGCTATCTTGAGCGCCCGGCGCAGGCGGCGTACGCCGATCATGTCCGTGCCGCCGAGCGGGCCCGTCAGCAGCTCCTCGGCCACCCCCTCGTCGAGCTGCGCCGGGTCGAGCGCCACCCGCAGCATCGTGAGCAGCGGCCGGACCCCCGGCTCCTGGGCGATCGGCACCTCGTCCCCGGCGATCATCGTCGGCACCCCGGCGTTGACCAGCGCCCGCCGCAGCAGCGGCACCTGGCGCTTGGCCGAGCGCACCAGCACCGCCATGCGGTGCCAGGGCACCCCCTCGATCAGGTGCGCCCGTCGCAGCGTGTCGGCGACGATCGCGGCCTCCTGGCTGGTGCTGTCGGCCAGCAGGACGCGCGCGTCGCCGGGCTCGACGCCGGCCGCCGGGACCAGGTCGCGGTGGCCGTGCCGCTGGTCGTGGTCGGGGGCCGGGGCGATCGGCAGGCGGGCGGCGACCCGGCGCGAGGCCTCCAGCAGGTCGGCCCCGCTCCTGCGGCACACGCGCAGCGCCACCACCGGCGCCTCGCGCCCGTCGAGCGTCCTGAACCGCTCGGGGAACTTCATGATCCCCTGGACGTCGGCGCCCCGGAACCCGTAGATCGACTGGTCGGGGTCGCCCACCGCGACGAGGTCGCGCCCGTCGCCGGCGAGCTGGTCGAGCAGGTACTCCTGGGCCGGGTCGGTGTCCTGGTACTCGTCGACGAACACCATGTCGTGGGCGGCCCGCTCGCGCGCGCGCACCTCGGGCCTGGTCAGCAGCGCCGAGGCGGCCCCGATCAGCTCGGCGTAGTCGTAGGTGTCCTCGGGGTCGAGGTCGAAGCGGTCCTGGTAGCGCTCGTAGAACCGGCCGGTGGCGATCCAGTCGCTCCTGCCGTGCAGCCGGCCGAGCGCGACCAGCCGCTCGCCGTCGAGGCCGCGCTCGGCGGCCCTGGACAGGAAGTCGCGCACCTCCTCGGCGAAGCCGCGGGTCTTGAGCGCCTCGCGCAGGGACGGCGGCCAGTCGAGCGCGCCGTTCTCCAGCTCGCCGTGGAGCAGCCGGCGGATCTCCAGAAGCTGTTCGGGGCCGGTCAGCAGGCGCGGCGGCGCCTTGCCCTCCAGCACGGACTCGCGGCGCAGGAGCGCGTAGGCGTAGGAGTGGAAGGTCAGCGCCAGAGGTGAGCGGGTGGTGCGCCGCAGCCGCCCGGTGACGCGCTGGCGCAGCTCCTCGGCGGCCTTGCGGCTGAAGGTGAGGATGAGCACCCGTTCGGGGTCGGCCCCGCGCCGTTCGATACGCTCGACCACGCTCTCGACGATCGTCGTCGTCTTGCCCGTGCCGGGCCCCGCGAGGACGAGGAGCGGGCCGCTCCGGTGCTCGACCACGGCACGCTGATGTTCATCCAGCGCAGGAGGCTCAACAGGGCCTCCGCTGCCACGCCGCACCAACCGCCAGGTCTGACCACTCACAGCACTAGATTCCACCAGACCACACGGACAGATCGTGCCGACTTACCCGGTCTCCCGCCGCGATCCGCCTACCGTATCGAGGCAAATATCCGAATATCGTGCGACACGCCGAGGCCGCGGTTTCGCCGTGGGCGTGGTGCTGCCTGGGGCGATGCGACGATCCGCACATTGCCCCACACACGCAGCGTTGTCTCTTGTAACGTTGGGTTGATACCCGCGCCTCTGCTAGGGGGTTGGTCACATGCGCTGGCAGGTCCACTCCGAAACGTCGCTCTACGCCGACCAGTGGCTGGACATCCGGATCGCGGATGTGGAGCTGCCCGACGGGCGGCACCTCGACCACCGGCTGGTCCGCACCGCGCCGGCCGCGGGCGCGGTCGTCACCGACGACAAGGACCGGGTGTTGCTGATCTGGCGCCACCGCTTCATCACCGACAGCTGGGGCTGGGAGGTCCCGCTCGGCCAGGTCGACGAGGGCGAGATGCCGATGGCCGCGGCCGCCCGCGAGGTCGAGGAGGAGACCGGGTGGCGTCCGGGGCCGCTGCGTCCGCTGATGTCGGTCCAGCCCACCAACGGCTTCACCGACAGCCTCAATCACATCTACCGGGCCGACACGGCCACCCACATCGGCCCGCCCAGCGACCCCTGGGAGGCCGAGCGCATCGAGTGGGTGCACCTGTCGAGCGTCCGGCGGCTGGTCGAGGCCGGCGAGATCGTGTGCGCCACGACCCTGTCGGCGCTGCTCTACCTGCTCGTCGAGCGCCTTCCGGCCGCGCCGCGCCCTCTCGGGTACGAGCCCGGCAAGCCCTTCATGCTCTCGGACCTGCCGATCGACCTCTGAGGCCGCGCCCTCAGGAGAACAGGTGGTCGACCACGCGGGCCGTCGCCTTGCCGTCGTCCTTGGGCGCGTACGTGGCCCGGAAGGCCTCGTAGCGGTCGGCGTGCGCGGCGGCCACCTCGTCGATGGAGCGCAGCGCGTCGATCACCTCGGCCGACGTCGGCAGCACCGGGCCGGGCGCCTGCTCGGCCAGGTCGAGGTAGAGCCCCCGCTTGGCGGAGTACTTCGCCAGGTCGTAGCCGTAGAAGACGATGGGCCGGCCGGTGGCGGCGAAGTCGAACATGACCGAGGAGTAGTCGGTCACGAGGACGTCGGCGACCAGCAGCAGATCCGCCATGTCCGGATAAGTCGTGACGTCGTGGGCGATGTCGGGGACGGCGGGCATGGCCTGCATCGGATGGGCGCGTACCAGGATCTCGTGATCGGCGCCCAGGGCCTCGCGGGCCTTGGCCAGGTCGAGCTTGACCATGGCGTTCTTGCGGTCGTAGTCGCGCCAGGTCGGCGCGTAGAGCACCACCCGCTTGCCCTCCGCCAGCCCGAGCCGCTCGCGGACGGCGGCGGCCCTGACCTCGCGCTCGGGCGAGTTGAGCACGTCGTTCCTGGGCAGGCCGCTCTCCAGGATCTCGCCCTTGTAGCCGAAGGCCCGGCGCAGCACCGTGGTGGCCCACGGCGACTGCGACAGCAGCAGGTCCCAGCCGCGCACCTCGGCCGCCTGCCGGTACCAGATCGGCGGACGGGGGTCGCGGGCCATGTGCGGCTGGTCGTTGCCGATGCGCTTGGCCGGGGTGCCGTGCCAGGTCTGCACCACGACCTGATCCTCGCGGGCGCGGAACCAGGCGGGCAGGAAGGAGTTGGTGACGATGTGGCTGGAGCGGGCCAGCGCGGCGTGGTGCTCGCGGCTGCCCGCCCGCACCGCCCGCGCGCCGCCCGGCGGCACGAACGCGGCGTCCTTGACGATCCAGATGTGCTCGCGGTCGTCGCCCCTGCGCAGCCGCTCCTCGTAGATGGCGCGCACGCTGTCGGCGTAGAGCCGGCCGTCGTTGACGACGTAGACGGTCGCGTCGTGCAGCGGCTCGGTGCGCTGGGCCGGGTAGAAGACGCGGCGCAGCACGTGGGTGCCGGCCACGCCCCGCTCGTCGTTGGGACGCCCCTCCTCCACCGTGATCACCGGCACGTCGAACCGCGTGGAGATCATCCGGTACGCCCGGCTGTCGACCGTACGCGGCTCCTCGTCGAGCCCCGGCAGGGCGGCGTGGTCCATCCGGAACGGCACGATCTCGCCCGACGGGTGCCGGAAGGACATGTTCCAGGTGCCCGAGGCCAGCGGCACGGACTCGCCGAAACGGTCCATGGACGAGGGCGTCACCCGGACGGAGAAGTCGTCGCCCGACCGCTCCATGGGCAGCGAGTACGACAGCCCCGACCGGTGGCGCAACGTCAGCACCCGGGGGCCGGGCGCGTCGGGGTAGTCGCCGCGCAGGACCAGCGTGGAGCCCTCCCAGACGGCGGAGGTGATCACCGGGCGGATGCGGTGGGCGGAGACCACGACGCGGTCGCGCCGGTCGCCGAGCACGGTGATCTCCCGGTCGCCCACCGGAGTGCGCGTCTCGACCAGGTCGCCGAGCATGACGGAGGCCGCCGGGTCGCCCTTGGGCTCGACCCACAGCCGCCGGCCGTCCTTCTCCTGGAGCAGCGCGGGCACGGCGAGCCCGATCAGCACCTCGGTGCCGCCGCCGGACGGCGTGAAGTCGGCGGCGATGCGGTGGCCGCCCAGCCTGGCGTGGCCCTTGGTCACGCTGCGGCCGGGCAGGAAGATCTTGAGTTCGAGGCGTTCGTCCTGGACGGACACGCCGGTCAGCTCGGCCCTGTTGGGCTGGAGCACGACCTGCAGCGCGCGGTCGGACGTCCAGACCGGACGCACCCACCAGCCGGGCTTCAGCTTGAGGCCGGCCGGACGCTCGGGCCTGCCGATGGCCGAGCCGCGCAGCAGGCCGGTCGCCCGCGCGCCACGGCTCCAGAAGACGATCTCGGCCCGCCAGGTCGTCGCGTCGGGCACCCCCGGACGGTGGCGCAACCGCCGCCGCACGGCGTGCACCATGCCGCGCACGGCCCCGCGCCAGCGCAGCGGCCACGGGCTCAGCTCGGCGGTGAAGCCGGACCAGTCGTAGTTGCAGCCGGGCTCGCGCGCGCCGTGGGTGGCCTCGGGGGCGAGCACCCGCTTGGTGCGCATGCGGATCGGCGGCAGCCAGCGCGGCCCGCGCAGCACCACGGTCGCCCAGTTGAACCTGCGGCTGCGGACCGACAACCCGGCCAGGTACGCGAAACCGGTGACGCGCAGCCTGCCGTCGACCCACACGATGTCGTCGATGTGGGTCACCGGCACCATGTCGGCGCGGCGCAGCCGGTAGAGGTCGGGCGGCAGCTCGTCGCGGAAGGGCAGGTCGGCGTACCAGCTCAGGCCCTTGCGGATGCGCTTGGACGGCTCGGCCGCCGCGGTGACGACCTTGACCAGCGTCTCGCCGTCGACCAGCTCGTCGTCGGGACGGTGCTCGATCAGGTGGCAGATCACCCGGCGGGCGACGGGCAGGTCGCGCTTGACCTCCGCGGCCACGCCGGCCAGGTAGGGGCGGATCAGGGTGAGCAGCTCGCGGCGCCGGGCCGGGCCGCGCTTGACCGCGAGGTCGATGCGCGACCCCAGAGGCCCGCTGAGCACCTCGGTGTCGAACGCCGCGTCGCGGCCGCCGGGCCCGACGGCACGCATGACCGCCTCAAGAGGCTCGCCACGATCGCAGAGATCCTGGACAGCCTTGAGGCGGTCGGCGAGCGTGTCGCCGCTGTGGCGCTGGGCTGTGACGCCGGTGGCCATCGTGGAGGCACCGCCTTTCGGGCCTGTCAGTGTTCAGCCCATGGTAATGGGAGTCACATGTCACAGAATCGCCTCAACGGCGAAACCGCAGGTCAGGACCCTTACTGAAAATCGGCTGAACGCCCGTCCCAGCGCGCCTTCCTCATGTCCACCCGTTCGCCGCGCAACGGGGTGCCCTCCTCGCGCCAGTGGGCCAGGCATCGTCGCAGGTGGTCGGGGGCGGCGCCGCTGCCGTCGGCGTGCACGACCCGCCACCACGGGACGCCGCCGCCCAAGGTGGACATCACCTTGCCCACCTGGCGGGGGCCGCCCTCGCCCAGGTATTCGGCGATGTCGCCGTAGGCCATGACCTTGCCGGGCGGGATGCGTTCGACCAGGTCGAGCACCCGCTCAGCGAAGGGGTTCAGGGGGTCCATGCGGCCGGGCCCGCGTCGATGATCTCGTCGAACTTGCCGATCTCCATCACCGTCCCGCCGGATAGAACCTCGATCACGCCGTCGCGCAGCGCGTAGATCTCGCCGTCCTCGCCCACCAGGCGGGCGCCGAGCGCGGCCGACAGCCGCAGGAGCTGGGCCACCTGCCAGTCGGAGCCGGGCTCGCCCACGACCTGGCCCTGCCAGCGCGCCACCGCGTGCCGGCCGTCGTCGTGGCCGGCCACGATCTCCTCAGATCCGCGCAGCTCGAAACCGGCCGGCGCGATGGCCTTCGCGAGCTCCGCGAAGGCGAGTGGCGACTCGCGCACCACCCGCAGCTCGTATCCCATGACGCGCGACCATAGCGGATCTTTACCGTCCACGCGGGCGAAGTACGAGCGGTTCATCACTCCTTGCGCTGATTGAGCACGATGATCGCCCCGCAGAACGTCACCAGCGCAACCAGCACACCCCCTCCGTACAGCCACAACCGCCACGGATCGGCCCCCGGACGGGTCGGCACCGGGGAGTCCTCGCCCCGGCCGAAGTGGTCCTTTCCGGGCACGGTCACGCTGCGCCGCTGACCGGTCAGGCGCTCGGCGGCGTTGAGGGCGGCCCCGGCGTCCACCACGCCGAACCCGGTGTTGTCGTCGTAGCCCGCGGCCGGACGGCCCCGCGCGCTGGAGGCCAGCGCCTGGGCCACCTGCTCGGGCGGCAGGCCGGGAAAGCGCGACTTGACCAGCGCGGCCACGCCGGCCACGAGCGCGGCGGCCGAGCTGGTGCCGTCGGACAGCTCGTACCCGCTGGGCCGCTTGACCACGGGCACCTGCACGCCGGGCGCGCCGACGAGGACCGACAGGTTGTCGCTGCTGAACGTGGCCTTCCTGCCCTGCTTGTCGGTCGCGCCGACGCCGATCACGCCCGAGTAGCCGGCCGGGAAACTCCAGAACGAGGTGCCCTTCTCCTTGGCGTAGGGCGTCTGGCCGTCGTTGCCGACGGCGGCCACCAGCACCACGCCCTTGCTCAGCGCGTACGACACCGCCTCACGCTCGGACCTGATCGGCCCGTAGGAGCCGATCGACATGCTGACGACCTGGGCGCCATGGTTGGCGGCGTAGCGCAGGGCGCGGGCCAGCGAGCTCTCGGGCGACTGGAGGTCCGTGGGGGGCAGCAGGTCGAACGCCGGCTCGTCGTCGGTGGCCAGGGGCAGCGACAGGATGCGCGCGCCGGGCGCGACGCCGATCAGCCCGTCGCCGGCGCCGGAACCGGCGATCAGCGCGGCCATGGCGGTGCCGTGCCGCCCCGGCTGCACCTCGCGGGCCACCGCGCCCGAGCTCATGTCGGGCCCGGTCGTGACGCGGCCCTTCAGCTCCTTGATCCCGGCGTCCACCGCGCTGTCCACGACGGCGACCGTGACGCCCTCGCCCTTGGTCACGTTCCACGCCTGCTCGACGTTGAGCGCGTCCAGCACCCATTGCTGCTGCTCCCTGATCGGGGCCGCCGTGGGCCCGAGGAGGACGAGCAACGTGGCGGCGAACGCCCGTACGGCGGTCAGCACACGTTCCCCTGGGTGCACGGCGGGACCTTGGGAGGATCCGCCAGGAAGTAGGCGATCTGGTTGCCGACCGACTTGGCCGCCGGCCAGAGCTCGCTGTGCAGGATCTCCTCCGGGGGGATGGCGGCCCTGGTGCGCCCGTCGGCGTACCCGGCGGTGGAGAAGACGATGTACGGCCCGGCGCCCACCCAGCCGGTGCGCTGGCGCTGCTCGGTGCCGAAACGTTCGGTCACGGTGCCGGGGAAGGCCACGGGCAGCACGCCCACCCGGTCGTCCTGGCCCAGTTGCTCGCCCGCCGACACCCTGGACTCCTCGTCCTTCAGCACGGCCACGCCGACGGTGATGACGAAAGTGGAGGTCTGGTCGACGTACGTGGCGCGCAGCAGCGTGACGCACCCGTGGCTGTCGAGGACCCCGGCGACGGAGGCGTCCACGCCCTTGCCGCAGTCGGTCTCGGGGGCGATGCCGACCCGCCTGGCGTACTGCTGGGCGCGGTCGAGGCCGAGGTACTTGACCTCCTCGGGGAAGACGCCCGTGGCCGGCCACGCCTGCCAGCGCCGGGCGATCTCCTCCTGCTTGTACTGGTTCTGCTCGGACGGGGTCAGCGGGCGCGAGCGCGTCTCGTTGAGCAGCCCGATCGTGCCCAGCAGCACCACGAGGGCCGACACGGCCACGACCGCGCCGACCAGCACGACGAAGATGCGCCGAAAGCGCACGCCCTGCTGGAGGGCCGCCAGCTCGGCGCGTTCCCTGGCCGCGGTGCGCGTACGGGAGTTGGCCGCCGGCCAGGCGCGCACGCGGGCCCGGCGGCCGGTCGACGCCCCGAGCGGGTTGCTGCGTCCCGATGTGGCCTCGCCGGCGCGCGGTAGCCCTGAGGTCGACCTACGTGCCTTCACCACCCTGGCCTCGTTCCCGCGGTTGGTCGGTGTCTATTTCGTCCCCGTTAGCAGGCGGATCATGCGTCGTGTGCGCCGTGGTCGCGTCGTACGCGTCTGACCAGGAAGAAGATGACCGCCAGCGACGCGAGCGCGCCGCCCGCGGCGCCCGCGGCGACGGCCGCGTAGATCGTCACGCGCCGGTGGTCCCTCGCGGTGACCCGGATGGGCCCGACGGGGCCGCCCGCCAGGGGCCGGGCGGGGTCCTGGGCCTGCGGGCCGGTCGCGGTCTCGGTGTGCGTGGCCAGGCGGGCGGCCTCGGCCAGGGCCCTGCGGGCGTTGACGACGCCGAAGCCGGTGCCGGTGTCGTAGCCGCCGGGCGGCCGGTCGTCGGCGCTGTCGGCGAGCGCCTGGACGACCAGCGGCGGCGACATCTGCGGATATTTTGCCTTGATGAGGGCGGCGACCCCCGAGACGAGCGCGGTCGCCTGCGAGGTGCCCCGGCCGACCCAGTACTCGTCGCCGGGCCCCGCGCCCATGATGTCCACGCCCGGCGCGGCCACCAGCACCGAGGAGTTCCAGTTGGAGAACGTGGCCCGGCGCAGCCGCCGGTCGGTCGCCCCCACCGACACCACGCCGGGGAAGGACGCCGGGTAGGAGTAGGGCGCGAAGTCGCCGGCGGTCTTCCTGTCGCCGTCGTTGCCGGCCGCGGCCACCAGCACGACGCCCCTGGAGATGGCGTACCGGATGGCCGCCCGTTCCTCCCGGGTGGCGAGCTCCTTGGAGATCGACATGTTGACGACGTCCGCGCCCTGGTCGACCGCGTAGCGGATGCCCCTGGCCACGACGTCCTCGAAGCGCTCGGCCGAGTTGAACTCCCTGAACCCCGGCTCCTCGTCCTCCAGGATGACCCGTACCGACAGGACCCCGGCCTCGGGCGCGACGCCGATGACGCCCTTCCTTCCGCCCGGCCCGTGGCCGTGCCCGGCGATCAGGGAGGCCATGTACGTGCCGTGCAGCCGCGGCGGCGCGACGCCCGGCGGGTTCGCGCCCGCGGTGAGGTCGCGGCCCACGGTCACCGAGCCGGCCAGGTCGCGGTGGGCCGGATCGACCCCGGAGTCGAGCACGGCCACCGTGACCCCCGAGCCCTTGGTGACGCGCCAGGCCGCGGGCAGGTCGAGCGTCTCGATCACGGCCCGCTGGCCGCCGCGCACGTCGTCGTCGGCGTGGGCGCGGGCGGGCAGGGCGGCAGGAAGAACCGCGAGAAGGACCGCGGGAGCGGCGGACAGCGCCTTCGCGGCGCGCCGGCTCAGCACCGCCATCCCTCGGCCGCGCAGTCGGGTATGCGGGGCGTGCTGAGGTCGAGCAGCACGCGTTCGGACAGCTCGGCGGCGAAGGCGAAGATCGCCGGACGTGACTCGCCGGACGTGGTCGCGGGCCGCCCGTCCACCTGGCCCGCCGTGGTCAGCACGACGTACGGCCCTGCCTGGCGCACCGACCCGGCCTGCCGCATCGAGGGGGTGAACCGTTCGGCGACCGTGCCCGTGAAGCTGAGCGGCCGCAGCCCCGGCACGGGCTTGCCGTTGTCGGCGAACGCGCTCCTGGCCCGGACCGCGCGTGACTCGTCGGGCAGCGCCACCACGCCCACGGTGACGAGCACCCCGCGCAGCGCGTCGATGTAGGTGGCCCGCAGCACGCCCCGGCAGCCCGCCTCGCGCAACGTCCTGACCGCCTTCGCGTCGACGGACTCGGCGCCGCAGCCGGTGTGCGGCGAGATGCCGATGCGCTCGGCCCGTTCCTGCCCGCCCTGCTCGGCCGCATACGGCAGAGCAGCGGGGAAGACGCGCCCGGCGGGCCAGGCGCGCCAGCGTTCTGCGACCTCGCGCGTGGCGGCGGCACGCAGCTCGGACGCGCTCGGGCCGCGGGTCAGCTCGGTGCCCGCCGCGCTCCCGGCCACCCCGGCGGCCACCGCGCAGACCAGGGTCAGCGCGGAGGACACCACCAGGGTGGGCCAGGGGCGGGCGTGGTTCACGACACCGACCTTAAGCGCCTCGGCGGGAGGTTCCCCGGAAAACGCCTCAGTAGCTGGGCAGGCTGGGGTCGACCGTCTTGACCCAGCTCAGCACCCCACCGCCGACGTGCACCGCGTCGGCGAAGCCCGCGTTCTTGACGATCGCCAGGGCCTCGGCCGAGCGCGCGCCCGACTTGCAGTGGAGCACGATGCGCTTGTCCTGGGGCAGCTTCTCCAGGGCCGAGCCGTTGAGGAACTCGCCCTTGGGGATCAGCGTGGCGCCCGGGATGGAGACGATCTCGTACTCGTTGATCTCGCGGACGTCGACCACGTAGATGTTGTCGCCCTTGTCCATCATGGACTTGAGCTCCTGCGCGGTGATCGTGGAGCCGCTGGCGGCCTGCGCGGCCTCGTCGGAGATCGCGCCGCAGAACGCCTCGTAGTCCTCCAGCAGCTCGGTGACCGTCGGGTTCTTGCCGCACAGCACGCACTCGGGGTCCTTGCGGACCTTGACGTCCCGGTACTTCATCTCCAGGGCGTCGTAGATCATCAGCCGGCCGACGAGCGGGTCGCCGATGCCCGTCAGCAGCTTGATGGCCTCGTTGACCTGGATCGAGCCGATCGACGCGCACAGCACGCCGAGCACGCCGCCCTCGGCGCACGACGGCACCATGCCGGGAGGCGGGGGCTCGGGGTAGAGGCAGCGGTAGCAGGGCCCGTGCTCGGCCCAGAACACGCTGGCCTGGCCGTCGAAGCGGTAGATCGAGCCCCAGACGTACGGCTTGCCGAGCAGCACGGCGGCGTCGTTCACCATGTAGCGGGTGGCGAAGTTGTCCGTGCCGTCGACGATGAGGTCGTAGCCGGAGAAGATCTCCATGACGTTCTCGGTGGTCAGGGCCGCGTTGTGGACGACGACCTCGACCAGCGGGTTGATCTCGCGGACAGACGCCGCGGCGCTCTCGGCCTTCAGCCTGCCCACGTCGGACTGGCCGTGGATGATCTGGCGCTGCAGGTTGGACTCATCGACGACGTCGAAGTCGATGACGCCGAGGGTGCCGACGCCCGCCGCGGCCAGGTACATCAGGGCGGGCGAGCCCAGGCCGCCGGCGCCCACGCACAGCACCTTGGCGTTCTTCAGCCGCTTCTGCCCGGCCATCCCGACATCGGGGATGATCAGGTGGCGCGAGTAGCGGCGCACTTCGTCTACGGTCAGCTCTGTGGCCGGCTCGACCAGCGGTGGCAACGACACGTTCTACGCTCCCGTTTCAGGGGGTCACATCTCTAGCTGAAACCTACTCGGCGAGTGGGGCATTCCCCAATCTCGTCTCACCGATCAGACGGCGTGCCTCCGCCGCCACCACGCGGGGCATCTCCATCATCGCCACATGCCCCGCCGTCGGCAGCAGCACGAGCCTGACCTGCCGGAACGTACGGGCCGCCTTCGCCGCCATGGCCGGGCGCACCAGGCGGTCGTGCCGGCCGTGGACGATGAGCGTCGGGGCCTTCACCTTGGCCGCCTGGCGCCACAGGTTGTCCTCGCCCCGCCGGAAGTACTCGGCCACGATGCCCCGCGCCGAGCCGATCATGGCCTCCCCCGCGTACGGGACGTCGTCGCGCCGGCGCATCTCCTCCACGGCGTCGGCCAGGCGCACCGGGTGGACGGCGTTCACGTCCGCCCAGACCATGGCGAAGGAGGCGTTGATGCGCTGCTCGGCGGGGAGCAGGCGCAGCTTGCCGGCGAACCACTCGCCCACCCTGGGCACGGCGGCGGCGGCCACGCGGACCGGGCCGTACCTGGGCAGCAGGTCGGGCAGGGCGGGCGAGACGAGCGTGAGCGAGCGGACCAGGTCGGGCCTGGCCGCGGCGACCCGCACCGCGACCGCGCCGCCCAGCGAGTTGCCGAACAGGTGGGCCGGGCCCGTGTGCTCCATCAGGCCGATCACCGCCGCGGCGTGGCCGGCCACCGTGTAGTCGCCGTCCCGCGGCGCCGGGGAGAAGCCCGCGCCGGGCAGGTCGAGGGCGTGGCCGGTGACGGTGTCCTTGAGCTCGTCCATGAGGTCGGTCCAGTTGGTGGCCGAGCCCGCCAGCCCGTGGACGAACACGGCCTGCTCGGCCGGGCCGCCGTCGGGGGTGGATCGCACGTGCACCGGGCCGATCATGCGTCCCGGCCAGTGAGGGACCGGCTCCACCGCTGTCATACGTCCTCCTTGTCGCTCTTCCACGATAACCAGCGCGCTCAGGCGGGGTCTGCATTCCGTACAGACGCCGCTTTCGCTGACCTATCAGAGCAGCACTGGACATACGGGACGCGCAGGGGGTCGCGACGCACAGGGGATCGCGACGCGCAGGGGGTCACACCCGCCGGCCCGCGTCGGAGGCGTCGCGGCGGGGCAGGGGCTGGATCGCTCGCTCGCTCGCCGGCGAGCGGACATGGGACAGGCCCGAAATTTCCGCTCATAGATGTCTAATGGATCTCTTGGCGGCTTAAGTGTGCGGCAAAAGCTGTCTGTCCCCGTTTACCAGGTTCGAGACGGGTAAGCATCAGGAACGGATACAGTGCGCGACCTACCGGACACTCCTGGTTAGCGATCGGGAAGTCGTGGTCACCGGAAATCCATCGGGGAAGCGTAACGGCATTTCCCGAACGATCCCGACGACAGCATCGTCCAGCATTTCTCATGCCTGGCGCACAGGTGTGCCGGCGAGCATTTTCTGCGCGCCGTAAATACACGCACGGCCGCCGCCTTCCGGCGTTTATGGCCGTGCCGTCATTACACGAGAAAAGCGCGGCCGACGCTGTCGGAACCCGATGTGATGGGCACTCCGTCATATGCACATAATCGGACATATCATGGCATTTCATTCGATAGAGCTGTAATGCAAGCAATAAGATTGCTAATGCATAGCAAAATAGGGCCACTCCTGTTTGCTGTAGCTCTGTCTCGGAAATGACATTTCACGGATGGCTCATCAGCTAGTCGTTCAAGACCTGGTTCCCGGCCTCTCGGGAACGTCGAGAACGGGGCAACCAATCCTTTAGGGGGAAAACGCAATGCCCAAGCTCAAAAGTGTTATCGCAGGTCTGGCCGTCAGCACCGCGCTGACCGGCGGCGTGGTCAGCCTGGGCGCGACGACCACCGCCAACGCCAGCACCGCCAACAACGTCACCAGCCCGACGACCCTCAGCTGGGGCGATGGGGACGGTCACGGCTGGTGGCACCGTCGCCACCACCGCTGCAACAGGAACCGCCACGGCTGGGGCGGCGGCTGGGGCGGCGGCGGCTGGGGCTGGGGCGGCGGCTGGGGTGGCGGCTGGCGCCGGCACCGCGGCGGCGGCGTCTGCGTCAAGATCTTCAACGAGAACACGAACGACAACACCGAGACGAGGACCAACAACGAGCTGCGCGAGGACCGTCGCGCGCGCGGCGACCGCGACGACTGATCGCGCGGGAATGGTGCCCGTAATCCATGGATGGTCGCTCTTCACGGCGAAGTGAATCCGACCGGCGAGTACTGGGCTCTCAGGAAGTGACCGCACCCGGACCTTGCTGTCCTGCCTGAGAATCCATTCTCCTCTGTCACCGCGGCAATTCCCGGTGAGGGCTCCACTGGCATTCTGCCGGTGGGGCCCTCACTTGCGTTCTCCCTTGAATGGGGGCCCGTCTCCCCTGATGCCGGACCCTGCGGCCCCGATAGTCCGAAATGTCCGATTATGCACCATGATGCTCCATAGTGTCGGACAAGAGAGGACAATGTCCGTTTGTGGGGCATTCGGTCGGATATATCCCTGACATGGATGTTCGCTAGCGGGCATCCACGCCGCTCCACAGAAATCCGGGAGGCTCGGATTACGCGGAGCGGCGAGTACGGGGCAATCAATCCTTTTAGGGGGAAACACAATGCCCAAGCTCAAAAGTGTTATCGCAGGGCTCGCCATGGGCACCGCGCTGACCGGCGGTGTGGTCAGCGCGGGCGCGGCGACCACCGTCACCGGCGCGAGCGCTGCCAGCGTCACCGGCTCGGCCACCGCGGCCACCCTCGCCGGCTGCTTCCGGGAGGTCCGGTGCGGCTGGGGCGGCTGGGGCCGCAGCTGGGGCAACCGCTGGGGCGGCGGCTGCCACCGTCGCTGCGGCGGCGGCTGGGGCTGGGGCCGCGGGGCCGGCTGGGGCTGGGGTCGCGGCGGCGGCTGGGGCTGGCGGCGTAACAACGCCCCCCGGGTCCGCGTCGTCATCCACAACTCCAACCACAACAGCAACCACAACAACACCAACGTGCAGCGGCACGACGAGCGCGAGCACCACGACGACTAGGCGGCGGCCTCACCCGGGGACGGCCCGCCCAGCGAGAGCCCACCTGAGAAGTGAGACCACGCCGACGTAGAGGAGTGCCCGCATCCGGCCGACCCGCTCTCTCGACGGAGAGCGAGGATCGCCTCCCGGATGCGGGCACTCGACGTGTCCCGCGTCCTTCCCGAGCCGGCCCGCCCCTCGGTGCCATCCATGACCGTACGGACAAGAAGGTGAAACGAGTGAGTGCCCGCATTCCCTGCCAGGAGTTCGTTCTCGACGAGAACGGAAGTCCGGTGGGATGCGGGCACTCGGCCGCGCGATCACGGTTCGCGCCCCGGGTTCAGAACCCGTGGTCAGCTCCAGTCGCGCTCGGCGTCGTCAGTGCGAACCTGCTGCCGGACGGCATGCGCGATCGCGTCGCGGTTCCGGTTCCGGTTGACGATGATGATTTTGATCCTGGGGAGCCGGTGGCGACGCCAGTTGTTGCGCCAGCCCCAGCCGCCGCCGCACCACGAGCGGCGGAAGCAGCCGGACAGAGTGGTGGTGGTCGCCCCGGTGGTGACGTTGGTGGCGGCTTCGGCGCTGGTGGTCGTGGTCGCCGCGCCGAGGGCGATCACTCCGCCGCTCAGGGCCGTGCTCATGGCGAGCCCTGCGACAATACTCTTGAGCTTGGGCATTGCGTTTCCTCCTAAAGGTTTGGATGCCCCGTTTCTCGACGCTTCCGGATTCCCAGGAAACGACGTGGACGGTATGGCTTGCCATGCCTGCCATCCATGACCTTGATATATCCCCATGAATAGCCAGCAAACCGCAATTGTCCACTTTTGCCGGTAGGCACAGATTTGCATGGCGACTTCGCACGCAAACGCAAGTGAGGGCTCCCCGGCCGATGCCGGTGAAGCCCTCACCAGAATTTCCGAAGGCGCGGAGAGAATGAACCCTCCGGCGCGCCGTGCCGTAATTCAGGCCATTGTCCGAGCCCGGTACCCGGTGGTCGAATTCAGCGCGGCGCCGCCTTCATGAGGATGACGGTTCCGTCCGCCGTCAGCGCCAGTCGCGGTCGTGGTCGTGGTCACGGTCGTGGTCGCGAACCGTCGGGCGCGTGGTTTCGTTGTCCGTCACCCGGTTGCGGTTGAAGTTGCGGTTGTGGATGGTGACCTTCACCTTGCCCACACGGTTGCCGTGACGGCGCCAGCCCCAGCCGCCGCCCCAGCCGCCCCAGTTGTTGCCCCATCCCCAGCCACCGCACCGGGACCTGCGGAAGCAGCCGGCCTGGAAGCTGGTGGACGTGACGACACCGGCGCTGGTGGCGGCGTCGGCGCTGGTCGCGGTGGTCGCCGCACCGAGCGCTACGACACCGCCGCCCATGGCCGTGCTGACGGCGAGGCCTGCGAGAATACTCTTGAGCTTGGGCATTGCGTTTCCCCCTAAAGGATTGGTTGCCCCGTTCTCAACGCTCCCCGGTTGCCAGGGAACTGCCCTTGGACGACCTGTGATGAGCCATCCGTGAAATGTCATTTCCTGGACGCGGGCATGGCAACACAGAACCGCCGCCTTTTTGCTATGCATTAACAGCCTTATTGCTTGCATTAAACATTTATTGACTGATATGCCATGATATGTCCGAATCTATCATGATCGCCGGGCGGGGCGTCCGACACGGATGGGCGGGCCCGGAAACCCGAGCATCACCCCTCGACCGGCATCAAGTGTCGGCGATCGACCGATTTACCCGGGGCAATTGGTACGGCTTATTGCGATTTGAAGATAATGTCCGCTTTATGGCTAATGGCCGTTATGTGAGCCGGAACGCGGACGGCCGCTCCGGCACACCGCGAGGGCCACATCTTCTGTGCCGCCCTCGGGCTTCGGGCCGAACAGGCAGCGCGCCCCCTGCCACGCGACGCTGAGCCCGTCCGGCGGCCCACGCACGCAGGCGCCTACGTCCAGCCACCCAGGCACGTCGCTTTGAGGAAAGGGCATCCACCGCCATGAACACGACCTGCCCGGCCCCCCGCCCGCCCGGACGCGGCCACACGGCCACCACTCGCCCAACCCCCGCCCCGCCTGATCGGACGCGCGACCACCACTCGCCCAGCCTGCTGCTCCGCCCGGTCGGACGCGCGGCCATCACTCGCCCAACCCCCCGCCCCGCCCGTCGGACGCGCGACTGCCACTCGCCCAACCCCTGCTCCGGCCGGTTGTCGTGCGCGGACCTGACGTTGGTCGTCTCACCCGGCCAACCGCCTCGCCAGCTCCCGCGCGGTGATCGCCGCACGCCAGTGCGCCTGGTTGGTCCGCCAGGTGTTGTACGCGGCCTGGTCGGTCTCCTGGATCGGGAAGCGGCCAAGCCTCGCAACGGGATCATCCGGGCCGGGATCGGTGGCTCGTCACCCTCTCCACCACCGCAACGGTTGCCTTCGCCGCCCCCGTAGACACCTCAGTGCCGCCCCCAGCCCTTCCGGCCATGCGGTTCGTCACAGGAGCCGTGGGTGGTGCGCTACTTCGCCATGGCGATCCATATCGCCTCAGAAGCTCGTCTCAGCCGCCCGTCTACGCCGGCCGGTCTGTCGCCAGGGCGATGGCCTTGTCCTTTGCGTCCGCACAGCGCTCGCAGGCAGAAAGGCGTCGCCCGGGGCTTGAGCGCGGGGATGATCGTCGGCGCCCCGCTGGACAGCCTCACCAGCCGGCACTTCTCCGGGCACGCCGTCTTGGAGCGGCCTGCTGATCACCAGCCTGACCGCCGTGGGCGACCCGGTCTCCGACTCCTGGCGCCGCAAAGGCGGTCCGGCCCTCGCCGGCGGTTTGCGACCGCGCTACAGGGCGTACTGTCGCCGGACCAGCGGAGAGACAGGCACGCGGGTCGGCGGGCACCAGGTCTTCGGTGTTCCGGTTCGAACGTCCTGGAGACGTCGTCGTACGGACCGTCGTGACGGAAAGGGCTCAGGCGGACTTGCGGGCCTTGCGCTTCGGCGGGGCCTTCTCCTCCTCCTTGGCCTCCTCTTCGGCCTCCTCCGCCCCCTTAGACGCCTTGGCGGACTTGCCGCCGCCCGCCGCCTTCTTCGGTTTGGCCGGTTCCCCGGTCCGCTCCCGTTTCGCGGCCTCGACGCTGGCGCGCAGGGCGGCCATGAGGTCCACCGCCGGCCCGGCCTCTTCCTCCTCCGGCGCCGCGACGACCTCCTTGCCCGCCACCTTCGCCTCGATCACCTGCTGCAACGCCTCGCGGTACGTGTCGTGGTACTCGCTCGGGTCGAAGTCCGACTCCATGGTGGTGATCAGCGACTCGGCCATCTTGAGCTCCTGCGCCCGGACCTCGATGTCCTCCTCCAGGAACTCGAAGTCGGGGGCGCGGATCTCGTCCGGCCACAACATGGTCTCCAGGACGAACACCCCGTCCCGTACGCGCAGGGTGGCCAGCGACTCCCGCTGCCGCAGCGCCACCTTGACCACGGCCACCTGTCCCGAGCTCTCCAGGGCGTCACGCAACAGCACGTACGGCTTCGCGCCCTGCGCGTCGGGCTCCAGGTAGTACGACTTGGCGAAGTAGATGGGGTCGATCTGCGCAGCCGGGGTGAACTGCAGGACGTCGATCCTGCGCGACGTGCTCAGCGGCAGGTCCTCGAAGTCCTCGTCGGTGAGCACCACCATCTCGCCCGTGGCCAGTTCGTACCCTTTGGCGATGTCCGCGTACGGGACCTCCTCGCCGTCGACCGTGCACACGCGCTTGTAGCGGATCCTGCCGCCGTCGTCCCGGTGGACCTGGTGGAAGCTGACGTCTTTCTGCTCGGTCGCCGAGTAGAGCTTCACGGGGATGGTGACCAGCCCGAAGGAGATCGCACCTTTCCAGATGCTGCGCATGGGCACTCCTCAGCAGTAGCGGGCTCACCATATGGGCACATACCCGTCATGGGGCAACCAATGCCATACCCGATTGAACCAATGCTGGCCGTACCTGGGGAACTACCCTCCGATCGCGACCGGTACGGCCTGGAGGTCAAGTGGGACGGCATCCGCGCGCTCGTGCACCTCGACGGCGTCCTGAGGGTGACGGGACGGCACGGCGTGGAGTACACCCGGCGATACCCCGAAATCTCGGGGTTCGGGGTCAAGAACGCCGTGCTCGACGGCGAGGTCGTGGCACTGGACCGGCGCGGCAGGCCCAGTTTCGTCCGGCTCCAGCACCGCATGCTCCTGACCGACCCGGAACCGGCCGTGCTGGAGCTCTACCCCGTCACGTACATGCCCTTCGACCTGCTCTGCCTGGACGGACGGCCGCTGTTCGACCTGGCCTACCGCGACCGCCGCGCGCTCCTCGACGAGCTGGACGTCGGCGCGCCCCCGTACTTCCCCGGGGACTCCGACCTGCTCGCCGCCACGCGGGAGCAGGGCCTGGAAGGCGTGGTGGCCAAGCGCCTCGACTCCCCCTACCGGCCGGGCGTGCGCTCGCCGTGGTGGATCAAGGTCAAGCACCTCAGCACGCGGGACGTCGTGATCGGCGGCTGGAAACCCGGCAAGGGCCGCAGAGCCGGCGGGATCGGCTCGCTCGTCATGGGCGTCTTCACCGGTGAAGGGCTGACGTACGTCGGCCACGTGGGAACCGGGTTCACCGACGCCATCCTGGACGACCTCCACCAGGCCCTCCGACCTCTGGAGATCCCGCGCAGCCCGTTCACGAACGCGGTCCCGTGGAGAAATCGGTGGGTTAGGCCCGATCTCGTCGGGGAGGTGGGCTACACCATGTGGACCGACGAGCTGCGGCTGAGACATCCGGTGTGGCGCGGGCTGCGCGCCGACAAGCTCCCCGCGGAGGTGACGCTGTGAAGAAGGTGCCGGTCAGGGTCGACGGGCGCGAGCTGACGCTGAGCAACCTGGACAAGGTGCTCTATCCGGAGATCGGCTTCACCAAGGCCGAGGTCATCGACTACTACAGCCGCGTGGCCCCCGTCCTGCTGCCGCACCTCGCCGGCCGGCCCCTGACCGTCAAGCGGTACCCCAACGGCGTCACCGGCCAGTTCTTCTTCGAGAAGAACGCGCCCGAGCACACGCCCGACTGGGTCAGGAAGGTCAACCTGCCCGCCCCCGGCAGCACCAAGGGCCGCGAGAGCATCGACTTCGCCGTCATCGAGGACCTGCCGACGCTCGCCTACTACGCCAACCTGGCCGCGCTGGAGCTGCACGTGCCCCAGTGGCGGGTGGACGACGACGGCGCGGCGCTGCCGCCCGACACGCTCGTGTTCGACCTGGACCCGGGCGCGCCGGCGACCATCGTGGAGTGCTGCCGGGTGGCGCTCACGCTGCGCGAGGTGCTGAAGGGCGAGGGGCTCGACGCCAGGCCCAAGACCAGCGGCAACAAGGGCATGCAGCTGTACGCCGACTGGGACTGCCGCGAGGAGCCCTCCGCGTACGCCAAGAGGCTGGCCCAGGTCCTGGAGAAGGAGCACCCGAAGGAGATCGTCAGCGTCATGGCCAGGAAGGCCAGGCCGGGCAAGGTGTTCATCGACTGGAGTCAGAACAATCCGGCCAAGACCACCGTGGCGCCGTACTCGCTGCGGGCCAGGGAGCGGCCGACGGTCTCGACGCCGCTGTTGTGGAAGGAGGTCGAGGACTGTGAACACGCCGATGACCTGGTGTTCACCGCCCCTGACGTACTCGCCAGAGTGGAGAAGCACGGCGACCTTTTCGGCCGGGCGTAGTCTGGACCCGTCCGCACCAAGAGGGGGGCCGAAGATGTCGGAGATGGACACCCGCGGGGACGAGAGCGTCTACGACGAGGAGGAGGAAGAGGAGTTGTCGCCGGAGACGCCCGAGGCCGACGCCGCCGAGCAGCATCGCGAGATCCGCCAGGAGACCGCCCAGGAGCGCCGCGAGCTTCCGCTCGACGCCGACCCCGCCGACGCGGCCGACCAGGACCGCGTCGTCGACTACGACGACGACGACTACCGCTGAGCACGGGGCGCCCGCCAGATCGAGCGTGTATGACGATGACCGCCGAGGTGACGACCACCCGCACGTAGGATGTCGGCACAGTTCGCTGAGAGACCAATGGAGACCCGCGTGACCGCAACCCCGGACGCGAAGCCCCGGGGCACCCGGCTGCCCCGACTGGCCCGACGCCGGCAACTGCTGAGCGCCGCGCAGGAAGTGTTCGTGGAGAACGGCTACCACGCGGCCGCCATGGACGAGATCGCCGATCGGGCCGGGGTCAGCAAGCCGGTGCTCTACCAGCACTTCCCCGGCAAGCTGGAGCTCTACCTCGCGCTGCTCGACCTGCACGTCGACGACATGGTCAACCGCTGCCGCGAGGCCCTGGCCTCCACCCACGAGAACAAGCTGCGGGTGCAGGCCACGTTCAGCGCGTTCTTCGACTTCGTCTCCACGCAGGGGGAGGCGTTCCGGCTGGTCTTCGAGTCCGACCTGCGCAACGTCGCGCCGGTGCGCCAGCGGGTGGAGCGGTCCCTGCAGGAGTGCGCCGAGATGGTCAGCGCGGTCATCCAGGAGGACACCGGCTGCACCAGCGACGAGGCCCACCTGCTCGGCGTCGGGCTGGTCGGCATGGCCGAGGTGAGCGCCCGCTACTGGGTCACCGCGCAGGGCTCGATCCCCAAGGACGCGGCCGAGCAGCTCATGGCGCGGCTCGCCTGGCGCGGGATCAGCGGTTTTCCGCGTACGGCATAACCCGTTCGCTGGGCGCGATCATTCACCGCCTCCGGGCCTCCGAGCGGCGACGATGGAACCGAGCGCTAACCCAGTCGACTAGGGAGCCACGATGGAAGTCAAGATCGGCGTACGCTCGGTACACCGCGAACTCGTTGTCGAGACCGACCTCTCCGCCGAGCAGGTCGAAGAGGAGATCAGGAACGCGCTGTCGGTAGATCGCGGCGTCTTCGCCATCACCGACGTCAAGGGCCGGCGCGTGGTCGTGCCGGTGGCCTCGCTCGGTTTCGTCGAGATCGGTGAGGACGAGGCCAGGCCGGTCGGCTTCGGCGGCACCCTCTAACCACCCCAAAGGCCCACAACGAGGGTACGGCCACAATCAGCCGTACCCTCACCGGCCACGCACGCCGCCCGACGCCTCCACCAGGCCACGCCGGGAACGCGCCGGCGGCCACACCCGCATCACGGGCCACAGCCCTCGCGTTCGCCCGGTTGTCCGAGGCGGCAGCCCCGGACGCGGCGACGGCGCCGCTCGGCGTACTCCCGTCTCCGGTCGGCGTGGTGGCGGCTCTGGTCGGCGTGATCCGGTGTGTGATCGGCTTGATCCGGTGTGTGATCGGCGTGATCCGGTGTGTGGTCGGCTTGATCCCGTCTCTGGTCGGCGTGATCCCGTGTCTGGTCGTTCATCGGGCATTCCGCGCTTCCCCTCCGCAGCACGACGCGCGAAGTCCAGCGATTCGGCCCACATCTCGTCAAGGAACTGCCGTAGCGGCGCCAGGCCCTCATGTCTGGGACGGTACATCCGTTTCGTCCCCTCGCACCGCCCCACGACCGGACCGGTCTCCTTCGGCACCCGGCAGGAGGCGGCCGAGCTCCGGGGCCCAGCCACCCACGGTCGCCGTCCATCAGCCGGGCTAGATGCCGAGGGTGGCCATTCGCTTGTTGTGCGCCTCCGTCAGCGTCGCGAAGAGGCGTGAGATGTCAGGCGTCTCGCCCCCCGCCGCCCTGGCCGACTCCACCAGCAGCAACGCCAGCTCCGGCCGCGCCGTCGCCACCTGCTGCCCCTGGCTGAGCGCCTCGCCGACGAGCCGCCGGGCCCACAGCGCCAGCCGGCCGCCCGCCGTCGGGTCGGCCTCGATCCCGGCCCTGACCCGCTCGACGGCGAACTGCGAGCGCGCCTCGTCCACCAGCACCTCGTCCACCAGCTTGACGATCGACGGCTCCAGGTGCCGGGCCGCCTCCCGGTAGAAGTCGAGCGCGATCCCGTCACCCACGTACGTCTTGACCAGGGCCTGCAGCCAGTCGGCCGGCCGCGTCTGGGCGTGCCAGGCGTCGAGGGCCGCCACGAACGGCGCCATCGCCTCCTCCGGATCGGCCCCCAGCTCGGCCAGGCGGTCGCGCAGCAGGCGGAAGTGGGCGTACTCGGCCACGGCCAGCTCGCTGAGCGCGGCGCGGTCGGCGAGCGAGGGCGCCAGGGTGGCGGCGTCCTCGGTCATCCGGGCGTAGGCGCTGAGCTCGGCGTAAGCTAGAACCCCGAGCAGGTCGACGACTCCAGGAGACTCGTTCATGGAGGCAGCGTACTTCCCGAAATATGCGGGAACATAAGCGAGCTCGGCCAGCGTTGTGGTATCGAGTACACTGCTCTGTGAAAGTGCGACCGCACTGTGTTAGTTCGGGGGATTCCCCCGATAACCCCCGATTCCCCGGGTGCGCGGTCGCTGATGACGCGAGAGGGCTGGCTCTACCGCGAGGACCCACGTAACGGGGGCTGTTTTCCGCCCGTCGGTCCCGGCAGGCCCGCCTTCATTTGAGACTGAGGCAGGCCACGCTGACGACTTTCCGAGACCTCGGAGTCACACCAGAGATCGCCGATGCCCTCGAGACCGAGGGTATCGTCACACCGTTCCCCATCCAGGAGATGGCGCTCCCGCTCGCCCTGAGCGGCCAGGACCTCATCGGCCAGGCGCGCACGGGCACGGGCAAGACCTACGCGTTCGGCATCGCGATGCTCCAGAGCATCGGCAAGCCGCGCAAGAACCGCAAGAAGCCCCGCGGGCTGGTCGTCGTGCCGACCCGCGAGCTGGCCGTCCAGGTCAGTGAAGACCTGGTCACCGCGGCCGGCAAGCTCGGCTCCCGAGTCCTGACCGTCTACGGCGGCCGGGCCTACGAGCCGCAGATCGAGGCGCTCAAGGCCGGGGTCGACGTCATCGTCGGCACCCCGGGCCGTCTGCTCGACCTGGTCAAGCAGAAGCACCTCGACCTGAGCCAGGTCACCTCCCTCGTGCTCGACGAGGCCGACCGGATGATGGACCTGGGCTTCCTGCCCGACATCGAGCGGATCTTCAAGCTGATCCCCGCGGAGCGGCAGACGATGTTGTTCTCGGCCACCATGCCGGGCGAGATCGTCTCGCTGTCCCGCAAATACCTCAACCGTCCCACCCACGTACGCGCGGAGATGGAGAGCGGCGAGGGCGAGACCACCCCGCAGGTGCGTCAGATCGTCTGGCGCGCCCACCGGATGGACAAGATCGAGATCGTCGCCCGGCTGCTCCAGGCCGAGGGCCGCGGGCTCACCATGGTCTTCTGCGAGACCAAGCGGGCCTGCGACATGGTCGCCGAACAGCTCGACACGCGTGGTTTCGCGGTCGCGGCCGTCCACGGCGACCTCGGTCAGGGCCAGCGCGAGCAGGCTCTGCGGGCCTTCCGGGCGGGCAAGATCGACGTGCTGGTCGCCACCGACGTGGCGGCCCGCGGCATCGACATCGACGACGTCACCCACGTGGTCAACTACGACTGCCCCTCGGACGACAAGACGTACGTGCACCGCATCGGCCGTACCGGCCGGGCCGGGCGCACGGGCATCTCGGTCACCTTCGTGGAGTGGGAGGAGCTGACCCGCTGGAAGATGATCAACCAGATGCTCGGGCTCGACTTCGCCGAGCCGGAGGAGACCTACTCCACCTCGCCGCACGTCTACACCGAGCTGAACATCCCCGCCGGCACCAAGGGCGTCCTGCCGCACGCGAGCCGTTCGCGCGCCGGGCTGGCCGCGGAGCGCATCGAGGATCTCGGTGAGACCGGCCGGAGCCGCACCCGCGGCGGCAAGGGCCGGCGCGAGGAGCGCGAAGAGCGCGAGCGCCCGGCCCGCGCCCAGCGCCAGCGTCGCCGCACCCGCGGCGGCAGGGAACTGGCCGAAACCGCACCCGCCGAGACGCCGGAGGTCGAGATCGTGGCCGCCAAGACGGAGGAGACTCCCGCCATCTTCACGCCCGACGAGGTCCAGACGGCGGCCGCCGAGCCGAAGCGCACGCGCGTCCGCAGCAGGGGGGCCGCGTCGTCGGCCATCGAGCAGGCGCTGGCCGAGGCACCGGAGACCCCGGTGAAGCGGACCCGCTCCCGCAAGGCCGACCAGCCCCAGGCCGCCGACCCGCGGCCGCGCGAGGAGGCCGCCGAGGCGCCCGCGCGGAACCGTGCGGCCGAGGCCGCTCCCGTGGAGCCGGTCCGGAGCCGGGCGGCCGAGGTCGCGCCCGAGCCGGTCGTGGAGTCCGTGCCGGAGCCGAGCTTCCTGGCCACGCCTCCGCCGCCGGTCCGCAAGGAGCCGGAGCGGATCATCCCGCCGAGCCCGTTCGCGGTGATCTTCCAGTCACCCGACCTGGCCACGGACGACGATGACATCGCGCCGTCGGCGGCGACCGAGCGCAAGCAGCAGCGCCGCCAGGCCCGTGGCGGTGGCGGTGGCGGCAACCGCCGCCGCGCAGGCTAGCGACGACGAGAAGGAGGCGCGCATCCCGTTCGCGGGATGCGCGCCTTTTTCGTCCGTACGACACCGGCGCCGAGAGGGAGCCGTACGGGCCCCTCACGGCCTCGCGGACGCACCGCCCGACATATACGCCCTCCAGGCATCGCAGGACCCCAGAGGCCCCCTCAGAGCCCGCCACGCCCCACTGGGGACGAGGACGTCGCCCACCCGCCTCCGGAGCGTGAAAGCCGCAAAGCTCACAACTCACCACAACTCGCATCAGCGTCGAAGCTTTGCCGGTGTCGAGGCGCTGACCTCTGGGTATTGTTGCCCCACGTGAGTACGCCGCGATTCCTCGACCTGCCACCCGGTGTGACGCCGCAGAAGCTCGAAACGCCCCATGGCGCGTTCGCGGCTCTGGAGGCGCTTCCGGTCAGCGGGGTGGTCGAGCGCTGGCCCGCCCTCCTGGTCCCCGGCCTGACCGGCAGCAAGGAGGACTTCATCGCGGTCCTGATGACCCTGGCCCAGTCCGGTCGCCGGGTGGTGGCCGTCGACCTGCGCGGCCAGTACGAGACCCCGGGCCCCGACGACCCCGCCGCCTACACCTGCGCCGCCCTCGGGGCGGACGTCGACCTGATGGCCCAGGCCATCGGCGGCGGCGACCCCGTCCACCTGGTGGGCCACTCCTTCGGCGGCCTGGTCGGCCGGGAGGCCGTGATCGACGGGCGCACCCGGTTCGCCTCGTTCACGCTGATGAGCTCGGGCCCGGCGGCCATCGAGGGCAGGCGGGCGCGCAACGGCCGGGAGATCATGGAGGAGATCCCGGCCCTGGGGCTCGAACACCTCTGGCACCACCGGATGGAGCCCGAGGCGCTGGCCGCCGACGTCTCCGACGAGATCCTGGCGTTCCTGCGCAGGCGGCTGCTGACCAACTCCCCCACCGGCCTGGCCCGGATGGCCGAGCAGGTCCTGCACGCCCACGACCGCACCGACGAGCTGCGCGAGATCGAGATCCCCACCCTGGTCCTCTACGGCGAGCACGACGACGGCTGGTCGCCCGAGACCCAGTCGGAGACGGCCGCCCGGCTCGGCGCCGACTGCGTGGTCGTGCCCGGCGCGGTCCACTCCCCCGCCGTCGAGGCGCCGGAGACGACGGCCGCCGCGCTGGTCAGGTTCTGGAACGCGGCCGAGAAGCACTATTTGGACACAAGGTCCAACGCCATGTAATCATTCACTTACTATGACGGACGAACTCGTCGTCCAGGCGCCGCGGAGCGCGACCTGGCAGGTGCATCTCGACCGTTCGATGTGGGTGGGCGGCGTACGCGGCCTCATGTTGCAGGCGCTGCACCCGCTGGCCATGCTCGGCGTCTGGCAGAACTCCACCTTCCAGGACGACCCCTTCGGCCGCCTGCGCCGCACCGCCGACTTCGTGGGCCGGGTGACGTTCGGCAGCCCGGCCGAGGCCGACGAGATCGGCAGGCGGGTGCGCGGCATCCACAAGGCGCTGCGCATCACCGATCCGCGCACCGGCCGCACGCACCGGGTGGACGACCCGGAGCTGCTGCTGTGGGTCCACTGCGCGGAGGTGTCGTCCTACCTGGAGGTGGCCAGGCGCGGCGGGCTCGGGCTGAACGAGCGGCAGGCCGACCGCTACCTGCGCGAGCAGCGCAGGAGCGCCTCCTACGTCGGGCTGCACCCCGAGGACGTGCCGGGCTCGTGCGCCGAGATGGACGCCTACTTCAAGCAGGCCCGGCCCGCCCTGCGGGTGACCGAGGAGGCGGCGGCGACCGTGCGGTTCCTGCTGTGGCCCCGGCTGCCGCGCGAGCTGCGCATGTTGTCGCCGGGCAAACCGGCCTACTTCCCCTTCGGCGCGCTCTGCTACTACACGCTCCCGGAGTGGGCCCGCCGCATGTACGGCGTGCTGCCCGAGGTGCCTCCGGCGACGGTCACCGCGGCGCTGAAGGCGTTCCGGCTGGGCATGAACGCGCTGCCGGAGCCGGTGCACGACCGGGCGTTCATGCCCTCGACGCGGGCGATGCTGGCGGGCGCGCGGGCCCGCCTCGGCGCGGCCGGCTACGACGTGAGCAAGGGGCTGAAGGGCCTGACCGACCCCCGTCGCTGGCCGGCGACACGGGCCGCCTGACCGCTTCGCCGGGGGTCAGTCGGCCAGGCCGTCCCAGGGGTTGCGGTCGGAGCCGGCGGCCTGGCCCTCCGGGCAGTGGCGGCGGAAGTCGCACCACGAGCAGAGCGGGCCGGGGCTGGCGGCGAACACCGTGTCGAGCTCGGCGGGAACCTGGGCCGGGCCGACGACGGGACGCTCGCCCGCCCCACGACCCGCCGCCTGGGCCGGGCGCCTGGTCGAGGTCGGGGCGCCCATCACGGCGCGGTAGCGGTCGTCGGCGGCGGCGGCCTCGACGGCGATCTCCTCGGCGCGGCGCAGGTGCCGGCCCAGCGACTCGTCGGTGTGGCGCCACTCGACGATCTCGCCGGTGGGCAGGTGGTGCAGCTCGACCGCCCGGCACGGCGTGCGCATCATCGTGGAGGCCGCGATGGCGTACGTGGCCAGCGCGAGGGACGAGCGGGCGTCGTCCTGGGTCAGCGGGCGGCGGCCGGTCTTGTAGTCGACCACGACCAGCTCGTCGCCGCGCCGGTCGAGCCGGTCGATGCGCCCGGACAGCGCGACCACCTTGGTCCGCGTGGCGACCGTGCGCTCGACGCCGACCGGATCGTCCGCGGGATCTAAGGTCGTGACATATCCGGACACGAGGTCGCGGGCCCGGCCCAGCCACTCGGCCGACTGCTCGGCGTCCCTGAACCCCTCGGTGATCCACCCGTTCGTGAGCAGGACGGCGGCCGTCAGCGGCGTGCGCCGCTCGTACGGCTCACGCCACCACGCCGCCAGCGCGTTGTGCACGCTGGCCCCGACGCTGTTGTGCGCCCAGGCGGGCCCCTTGGAGGGCTGCGGCCGGTCCAGGTAGGTGAACCGGTAGCGGCGGCGGCAGTCGAGCCAGGTGTTCAACCGCGACGGCGTGCACGCGTAGAGCCGCCGCGGCATCCCGTCCAGCGGAAGCTGGTCGTACACCTACTCGTCGCCGGGGCCGAGCTTGATGCCGGAGACCCTGGTGCCGTCGGTCAGCGGGCCCTCGTCGTCGCGGGCGGCGGCCGGGTCGCGGGTCAGCGAGCCCGACACCCAGTCGTCGAAGTGCGGCTCCAGGTCGCCGACGGTGACCTCGTCACCGTGGTTGGCCAGCACCCGCGTGTCGGCCGGCAGGGTGAACAGCCGGCCGCCGATCGAGGTGAGCTGGTCGGCCAGCGCCGGGTACTCGCCGCCGAGCTTGCCCGGCCCGTCGGCCTGCAGGGCCTTGCCGGTGAAGACGGCGCCCAGCGCCTCGCAGTAGAGCGAGATCCCGCCGGGCGTGACGCCGGGCGTCTCCATGACGTCGAGCTGGACGTCGGCGACGCCGAAGACGCCGTCGTCCTCCATGTCGATGTCGGGCCAGGTCTCCCGCCAGGTCTCCCGCCACAGCGGCTTGTCCTTGGGGTGCAGGGCGACGACCGCCTCGTCTCTGCTGGCCACCTCGATGGCCGCGCCGACGTGGTCGGGCAGGCCCGCGGTGCAGATGACGGCCAGCACCTCACGCTCGCCGACCTGCTCAAGGATCTTCTCGGCGTCACGCGCCGCGTCGATGACGATGACTTCGTCGTCGTCACCGATGATCCAGGTGTTGTTCTCGACCTTGTGCTCGGTGCCGTCGATGTCGACGACGCCCTCGGTCACCACTCGCTCGATACGCGCTGTCACGCTTCCGAACTTTAGCCCGTCTGCATGAGAGCGCGAATCGCGTTGATGATGAGTTGCACGGCGAGCGCCGAGAGCAGCAGGCCGGCGATCCTGGTGACCAGCTCCACGCCGTTCTCCTTGATGACGCGGATGATGCTGACCGAGAAGCGCATGAACAGCCACAGCAGGATGTGCACGGCCGCGATGGCCAGCATCAGCGCGGCCAGTCCGTCGGCGCGTCCCTCGGCCTGCTGGGCGAAGACGATGGTCGCCACGATCGCGCCGGGCCCGGCCAGCAGCGGCGTGCCGAGCGGCACCAGGGCGACGTTGACGTTCGAGCGCACGGTGTCGGTGCGCGGCTCGGCCGTGCCGCGCAGCAGCTCCAGGGCCACCAGCAGGAGCAGCAGGCCGCCCGCGATCTGCATGGCGGGCACCTCGACGTGCAGGTAGGACAGGATGGCCCGCCCGAACACCGCGAACACCACCACCAGGCAGAACGCCGTCACCGCGGCCTGCCAGGCGATGCGCCTGCGCTCGGCCGGGGTGCGGCCGAAGGTGTAGGCGAGGAAGAGCGGGATGACGCCCGGCGGATCCATGATCACGAACATCGTCACGAACGCCTCGACGAAGAACCTGACCCCGGACACCGCTCCCCCAACCGGCCGCCAGGGGGAGGCGATCCTGTGCTCAGCTCGGCGCCCGGCCCTCCGGGCGCTCGACTTCCGGCTCTCAGTCTTCCAGCAGCGGCGAGAACCCGCCGAACGGCACCTCGAAGTCGCGGTCGCGGGCGTCCTGGAGGGACAGCTCGGCCAGCGCGATCATGCAGCCGGCCTCGGCGGGCCAGGCGATGGTCCACAACCAGTTGCCCAGCGCCTCACCGGCGTACACGGCCCGGTCGTCGATGCCGGCCAGGCACCACATCGCCGTGGGATGACCCAGCACCTCGATCTTCGCGTTGGGCGGCCCGGAGTCGAACCCCTCGCCGGGATCGGGCCCGTCGAGCCCCGCGAACGTCGCGCCGAGCCCGACGCCCGGTTCCTCGGCGATCACCAGCAGGTCGGCCGGCCCTTCGATCGGCGACGGCCCGCTCAGCGCGACCACGCTGGCCCGCGAGCCGGTACGGTCGTCGCCGACCTCGCCGAACCCGGTCACCGTCCAGCCGGGCGGCAATGGCCAGGGCAGCCACACGGGCACCACCGAGCGTTTCCGCATGGCCTCCAGCGATTCGCCCGTGGGCGGTCGCGGAGGCTGGTACGGCAGGACGTCGCCGTGCGTGTCGCAATGGAACGCACCGGACAGGGCGCTCGACCCGTGAAGCGGGCCGAAGCACCTTGGGCAGGTAGGAGCCGCTCTCACAGCTACCCACGGTGCTTCCTCCGGCCCGGTCGCGTCAAGACCGGGACCCGTTATCCCGTCGTAATCTTGGTCATGTGCGCGTAAATTGTGTCGGCGCGATCATTTTCGACGCCTCTGACCAGCTTCTTCTCATCCAGCGTGGCCGCCCGCCGGGCAAGGGCCTGTGGTCGCTCCCGGGCGGCCGGCTGGAGCCCGGCGAGAGCGACGCGGCCGGCGTGCGCCGCGAGGTCATGGAGGAGACCGGGCTGCGCGTCGAGGTGGGCCGCCTGGCCGGCACGGTGGAGCGTCCCGGGCCGGGCGGCGTCACGTACGTGATCCGCGACTACCTGGCGACCTGCGCCGGCGGCGTGCCCGTGGCCGGTGACGACGCCGCCGACGTGCGCTGGTGCGGCCCCGGTGAGCTGGCGCTCCTGCCGCTCACCGAGGGGCTGCTCGCATGCCTGACCGAGTGGGGCGTGCTCACCGGCTGGCGGTGAGGCTGGAGGTCCACAGGATCAGGTGGTCGGTGTCGTACGTCGTGGACCTGCCCAGCGCCACCACCTCCGTGCCGCTGATCGCCACGGCCGTCAGGGCCTGCATGCCGAGGCCGGAGAGCCGGTCCCTGGTCAGGGCCATGCGGTTCCACGACAGGCCGTCCTGGGAGACCCAGGCCGCGCTGTCGCCCTCGCCCGGGACGCCGTGCCAGCCGACCGCCACCAGGCCCTGGTCGCCCGCGGCCAGGTCGTGCACGGCCGCCGCCTGGTCCGCGGGCAGCCAGGCCGTCGTCCAGCTCTCGCCGTCGTCGTCGGAGACGGCGGAGAAGGCGCGGCGTGAGCCGTCCGTCACGGCCGTGCCGATCGCGACGAGCTTGTCGTGGTACGTCGTGACCTGCCGCAGCCCGGCCGACGTGGCGTCCGGCGGGGTGACCCGTTTGCGGGCGCTCCAGTTCACGCCGTCGTCGGAGAACCAGACCACGCTGTTCTCCCGGTCGCCGGTCCCCGACCCGCCGACCGCGACGTAGCCGCCCTGGGTCGCGATCACGTCGTGGACGCGTACGCCCGAGCCGCCCTGGGGCAGCTTCCTGGACCGGGTGTACTTGCGCAGGTCGGGCGTGAACCACATGGCGGCGGCCACCGAGCCCGCCTGGTCGTGGGACTCGCCGGCCAGCACGTACCCCTTCTTGCCCGCCGCGACGGCGTGGGTGTCCAGGTAGGGCCGGTCGCGGTCGCGGGCCAGGTCGCCGGAGACCGGCACGCGCCGCCAGTTCTCGCCGTCGTCGGAGGTGACGAGCAGGGGGTCGGTGACGGCCAGGTTCGTCTGGGTGCTGCCGGCCGCCAGCCAGCCGCGCCCGCCGTGGGCGACGTCCTCCAGGATCTGCCTGCCGGGGCCGCCGAGGCTCATCGACTTCCAGCGCTGCCAGTTGCTGATCGTCCACAGGCCGGCGTCGCCGGAGGCGGCGCCGACCGCTACGTACCGGCCGCCGGCGGCCGCCAGGCGGGTGGTCTCGCGCGAGACCCTGGTCAGGCCCTCGACCTGGCCGAGCTGGACGCGGGAGGCGGCGCCGCGCGGCGGCGCGGTCATCAGCACGAGCTGGTTGTCGACGTCGGAGGCGGCCTGGTCGCCGCCGGCGAACAGGGTGCCGCCGTCGGAGATCGTGAACCCGCGCAGCGTGGCGCCCGCCAGGTCGCCGAGGTCGGCCCGCTTGGCCCAGCCGCGGCCGTCGGCGCTGGTCAGGACCGAGTACTTGCCCAAGGTGGCCTGGCTGATCGCGGCCACGCCGGACCGGTAGGAGACCAGCGACTCCACCCCGGGGCTCTCGCCGCTCAGGCCGCCGATGGAACCGCACTGCGACCACTGGGCGCCGGTGGGCGAGCAGTAGACGCGCACGCCGCCGTCGACCGTACGCTGCCGGGTCGGCACCAGGACGAACCGTTTGGGCAGCACGGCCACCGTGCCCGTGCGCGGCTCGGCCTCGGGCAGCTGGAAGCCGGTCGCCTGCCAGCCGCGTCCGCCGTCGGAGGAGCGCAGCACCCGCGAGCCGCTTCCGTCGGACGGGCGGCCGACGGCCACGACCGTGTCGCCCTGGGCGACGACCGCCCTGATCTCCTGGACGTCCAGCCCTCTGGTCTCCACGCGCTCCCAGGCCCGGCCGTCGGACGAGCGCCAGGCCGCCGGGCCGGGGCCGCCGTCCCCCGGCGTGGCGCCGACGGCGACGAAGCCCGAGGCCGTCCTGGCGATGTCGTAGATCTGGTCGCCGGGGCGGAAGGCGGCCATGCCGGTCGCGTTGACCGTCGTCCAGCTGAAGCCGTCGACGCTGGTCCACAGGCCGCGCTCGCCGGACGGGCCGTCGCCGCCGCTGGCCAGCCAGCGGCCGTCGCCGCCGACCACGCGCTGGACGATGGGCGTGGAGGCGCCGCTCACCTGGCCGAGCTGCCAGTGCTTGCCGGCGTCGGGCGAGAAGAGGAAGAGCGGGCGCGGGGTCGGGCTGGTGGTGTCGCTGCCCACCGCGACCACCGCGCGGCCGACGGAGACGATGTCGTTGAGCTTCTGGTTGGTGCCGACGCCGGCGGCCGGGACGGTGAAGAGGTCGTCCCCCGAACGGCCGGTGCCGGCCTCCAGGCGCAGCCCGGTGGCGTCGGTGTCGCTCCAGCGCCATACGAGCACCCCTGCGGCCACCAGGAGCGCCAGGGCCATGGTGAGGGCTATGGGGGCGGCCCTGCTGCCCCGGTGCACGGGGCTGGACCTGCGTACGGCGGCCGGGGCCGGGCCTCTGTGGTGCCTGCCGCCGGCCCCGGCGGGGCGCGGCGGGCCGGTGGCGACCAGCAGGTCCGGTCTTGTGGGACGCCCGCCGGGCGGCCGGCCCACCCGCCTGACCTCGGCGTCCTCCTCGCCGGCCGCCGCGAGCCCGGCTTCCCGACCCTCGGGATCGCGGGACTCGGGGACGCGAGACTCCGGGACGCGAGACTCCGGATCGCCGGACTCGGGGGCGTCGGACTGGGGGTCGTGCGGTCCAGGGGCCCGGGATCCGGGGTCGTGCGGTCCGGGGGCCTGGGGGCCGGGGGTCTCCGGCTGCGAGGGCGGGGGCTGCGTGACGGGGGCGGTGGCCTCGTCGGCGGGGAGCGGCAGGTGGTAGGGCGGCTCGCGGTAGGGGCCCGCGGGGGCCGTGCCCTCCTGGGGGCCGTCGGCGAGCGGGGCCGGGGGCCCGGACGGGGGCGCAGGGGGTGGGGGCGCGGCGGGGGGTTCCTGGCGGGGCGGGCCGCCGGCGACGAGCTTGTCCGGGCGGTTGACGATGCGCCGGGGGCGACGGCGCGGCTCGACCTCGGGCTCGGCCGTCGGCGAGCTGTACGGTCTGCGCCCCTTGGGCGGCTCCTGCGGCGATTCCTCCGGGATCGGGGACGCGAACGGCGGCATGCCCCAAGGGGAGGTCAAGGGTAAGCCCCGGGCCCGGTCGTCGGTGGGGCCGGGCGGGGAGTGGCGGATCCTGGGCTCCCCGGAAGAGGCCCCGGCCTGCTCGGAAGAGGCCCTGGCCTGCCCGGGAGAGGTTCCGGGCTCCTCGGGAGAGGGGGGTTCCGCGGCGTCCTCGGGACGCGGGTCGTCGTCGTCCGGCGGTCGCCGTGGCGGATCGCTGGGGCCGGAGGCCACGCGCCGCACCTCCTAGTCGAACTCGTCGTACAGGTGGAACCCGTCGAATCGGACCTGGTCAACCGGGTTGCGCGGGGAAACGGTGAGCGAACGGGCCGTTTCTTTACGGACCGTTCCACAAATCCCGTCCCACCTTATGCGCCTATTTTCTACCCCGTCCCACCAAAACGATCACCTCCGTGACGCCCTCGCCTGTCCCACAGGAACCAGACCAGCATGCCTGAGCCGGATTGGCGAGACCTCTCTAGCGAGATTTCCGGAACCTCCCGCCTGATTTATCCAGAAATAGCACTAATTGCCCGCTTTTTGGATATATAGAACACACCAATCGCATACACCGCGAGCTGCACCACCGTTCCCGACAACGCCTGCCACGGGATGGGCGTCTTGCCCTGGTCCAGCGCGTCCTCCAGGCTGCCCGAGGCCGCGCTGAGCCCGAAGGCCAGCATGTTGTTCATCACGTGCAACGCGATCGGCGCCTCCAGCCCCCCGGTCCGCACGGCCAGCCAGCCCATCACCGCGCCGAAGGCGAACACGTCGAGCAGCCCCACCCACGAGTAACCGTGCAGCGACGCGAACAGCAGGGACCCGATGAGGATCGCCCACACCGGATTGCGCACGTGCACGCCGACCGCCTGGACGAACCAGCCGCGGAAGATGTACTCCTCGGTCGCCGCCTGGAACGGCACCAGCAGCACGATCACCACGAGGGCGGGCAGGAACCGCCCCCAGCCGACCCAGCCGAACAGGTCGGAGTAACCCTCCCCCGACAACGACAGGGCCGTGACCTGCGCGATCTGGCCCAGCACCAGCGCCAGCACGGCCAGGCCGAGGCAGCGCAGCAACCAGGACCAGCGCAGCCGTCCGGCGACCGACGACAGCGTGCCGGGCCTGCGGCGCTGGACGAGCGCGGCGGTGCCGAAGACGAGCGGCAGCACGGCCGCGATCGACAGCAGCACCATCACCAGCCCGAACACCGGATCGCCGAAGATCTGCCCGGGGTCGGTCGGCGCGGGCAGGCCGAGGATCAGCTCGGCGGCCTTGCCCACGAGCAGCACGCCGGTGCCGAGGACGAAGAACCCGACGCCCACGAGGATCGTGCCGGCGACGGCCCGCCACGGCTCGTTCGCCGCAGTGCGGGCGAGATGGTCGTAACGCGCCCCCCGCGGCGTCGGCAGGAACCAGGACCGCGGCTGCGGCACGGGCGGCGGCCCATAAGGATAGACGGGCGGCCCAGGCGGCTGACTGCCATATGGCGGATTCGGTCCAGGGTTCTCCTGCATCCATACATTCTGTCTGCCGGGTGAGCATTAGTTCACAGACGACCCGCCCCTTTGGGCGGATGCTCGGAGTCGTACGGCATTTCGCCCTTCCGACTTTGGGAGCAGTCCATGTCAAGGCTGGGACCATTCATCACCCTGGCGGCGGGCGCGGTCCTGGCCGCGGGGCTGGGCGTCGCCAGCGTCACCGCGGCACCGGCGGCCGACACCGCGGCCGACACCGCGGCCACTACCGACACGGCCGCGGCGGGATCCCCCGCCGAGGCCGCCGCCGCGCCGTCGCCCTCCGTGTCATCGTCCGTGTCGCCGTCCGTGTCATCGTCCGCGTCGCCCGCGCCCACCGAGGCCGTGAAGATCCCCAAGGCCGACTACGGCGGGTACGTCAAGGGCAACGGCGGCCTGATAGCGATCTCCGTCCGCGACGGCAAGGCCGTCGGCTACTTCTGCGACGGCAGGTCGGAAGCCTGGTTCAAGGGCGGCGAGGCCGGCGGGAAGGCCGTGCTGAAGGGCCCCGGCACGGCCCGGCTGACCGCCACGCTCGGCGGCGGACGCGCCAGGGGCAGCCTGTCCGTCGGCGGCGGGAGGTGGACGTTCACCGCGCCCGCCGTGGTCCGGCCGTCCGGGCTGTACCGGGCGACCGCGCAGGTCAGAGGCGCGAAGCTGCGGGCAGGCTGGATCCGCGTCCCGCGCCCCGGCGGCGGCTACGACCAGGTCGGCGCCGCGTTCCTGGGCCAGGACCAGGTGGAGATCCCCCGGCTGGACGCCGGGCGGCCCACCACCCCCGTGACCGTCGCCGGCGCCACCGTCCTGCCGAAGGACGTGGACGGCTTCATCGAGGAGATGCAATGACCGCCGTCCACCGGCCCTCGCACCGGCCCTCGCGCCGCACGGCCGCCGTGCTCCTGCTCCCGCTGCTGGTCGGCGGCCTGGTGGCGCTGGGGCTCGGCGTGTACGGCCGGGCGCACACGCCCACGGGGTTCGCGATCGGCCCGGCCGGGTTCTCCGGCGCGCTGCCGATGAAGGCGTGGCTGACGACCGGGGCGTTCGCGCTGGCGATCGTCCAGGTGGTCTCGGCGCTGTCGATGTGGGGAAGGCTGGGGATCGAGCTGCCGGACGGCGTCCACCGCTGGTCGGGGCGGCTGGCCTTCCTCCTCACGATCCCCGTCGCCTTCCACTGCCTGTACGCCCTGGGCCTGCAGTTCGACGTGCCGCGCGTGCTGGCCCACTCGCTGCTCGGCTGCTTCTTCTACGGCGTGTTCACGGCGAAGATGCTGGCGCTGCCCAAGCGCGACGCGCCGGGCTGGACGTTGCCGCTGCTCGGCGGGCTGGCGTTCACGGCGCTGGTCGGGCTCTGGCTGACCTCGTCGTTGTGGTTCTTCACCGCGGTGGGCGTCAAGGTGTGAACGACTTCGTCCTCGCCAGACCGGCCGCCCTGCCCTTGGCGGCGACGACGAGCGCCATCTTGCGGGACGCCTCGTCGATCATCTCGTCGCCCAGCATGACCGCGCCGCGCCGCTCCACGGTGGTGTAGTGCTCGTACGCCTCCAGGATCAGCTCGGCGTGGTCGTAGTCGTCCTGGCTCGGCGAGAACACCTCGTTGGCCGCCTCCACCTGCAGGGGGTGCAGCACCCACTTGCCGTCGAACCCGAGCGCGGCGGCCCGGCGGGCGATCCGGCGGTAGCCCTCGACGTCCTTGATCTGGAGGTAGGGGCCGTCGATCACCTGGAGGTCGTGCATCCTGGCGGCCATCAGCAGGCGCATGAGGATGTAGTGGTAGGCGTCGCCCTCCTCGTAGCCGGGCGGCTGCTCGCCGACCACGAGGGTGCGCATGTTGATCGAGGCCATGAAGTCGGCCGGCCCGAACACCAGGGCCTCCAGCCTCCTGGACGACCCGGCGATGGCGTCGACGTTGACCAGGCCGCGGGCGTTCTCGATCTGGGCCTCGATGCCGATGCGGCCCACCTCGTAGCCCATCGACCGCTCGATCTGGGTCAGCAGGGTGTCGAGCCAGACGACCTCGGTCGGGTCCTGGACCTTGGGCAGGATCAGGCAGTCGAGGAACTCCCCGGCGCCCTCCACGACCTCGATCACGTCCCGGTACGTCCACATCGTGGTCAGGTCGTTGACCCTGACCGCGCGGGTCCTGCCGGTCCAGTCGCCCTCGCGCAGCGCGGTCACGACGTTCTTGCGGGCCTCGTCCTTGGCCAGCGGCGCGACGGAGTCCTCAAGGTCGAGGAAGACCTCGTCGGCGGGCAGGGTCTGGGCCTTCTCCAGGAAGCGGGGGTTGCTGCCCGGCACGGAGAGCACGGAACGACGTGAGCGCATGCGCCAACGCTAACGGCTGCGGGGCCGCCCGCGGCAGGCGTCCCCCGTCTATGGGGACGATCAGCTGTTCCAGTAGCGCTGCTCGCGCCAGGGGTCGCCGTAGTTGTGGTACCCGGCCCGTTCCCAGAAGCCGGGCCGGTCGCGGTCGAGCAGGCGCAGGCCCTTGACCCATTTGGCGGACTTCCAGAGGTACAGGTGCGGGACCAGCAGCCGGGCCGGGCCGCCGTGCTCGGCGGGCAGCGGGTCGCCGTCGAAGGTGTGGACGATCCACGCCCTGCCGCCGCGCAGGTCGGCGAGCGGCAGGTTGGTCGTGTAGCCGCCGTGGCAGTACGCCTCCGCGAACTCCGCCCGCGTGTCCACGTCGTCGAGCAGGACGTCGATCGACACGCCCTGCCAGTCGGTGTCGAACTTCGACCAGCCGGTGACGCAGTGGAGGTCGGTGTGCGGGGCGCTCTGGGGCAGGTCGAGCAGCTCGTCCCAGGTCCAGACGCGTTCCCGGCCGGCCTCGGTGACCAGGGTGAACGTCCAGCCGGCGGTGTCCACCCGGGGCGTCGGGCCCGCGGACAGGACGGGGAAGCCGGGCGTGAGGTACTGGCCGGGCGGCAGGCGGTCGTCGTGCCCGCCGCGTCCCTTGAAGCCCTTCGAGACGACGGCCACGGTCAGCCACCTCCCTGCACGGGCGTCTCCAGCAGGCCGAGGCCCGGCATCGCGGCCATCATCCGGCCCGGCGCCTCCACGAGGGTCATGAGCACGTTGTCGCAGTTCGGGCAGCGCAGCACGGTGCCGGGGGCGGGGCCGTACACGGTGGCCTCCCCCAGCGGGCCGTTCATGCCGCACTGCGCGCAGACGCCCTGGGCGGCCGTCATGTCCCGGCCGAAGAACTGGGCCAGCGGGCCTGCCGCGGCGTTGCCGTCCACGGGTTGTTGCATGGTGTCTCTCCTAGCCGTACCGCTCGGTGCGGATGTCGGTGGGCGGGTAGCCCAGGGCGGTGAGGATCGCGGCGACGTGCTCGACGAACGCGGTCGGGCCGCAGACGTAGGCCAGCGGCTCGTGGGCGGGCGGCCAGGCCAGCCGGACCAGTTGCGAGCGGTCCACCCGGCCCACGGGCTCGGGCCAGTCGGTGGGGGCCGAGCGGGTGTAGACGAAGGTCACCTCGGCGCCGGCGGACTCCAGCTCGTCGCGGTAGATCACCTGGCCGGGGTCGCGTACGGAGTAGACCAGCCGTACCGGGGTGCCGTCGCCCAGCCGGGCGCGGTGGCGCAGCATCGAGCGCAGCGGCACCACGCCGGACCCGCCCGCGACCAGCAGCAGCGGCCGCCGCTCCGGCATGGGCTCCCACACGAAGTAGCCGCCGATCGGGCCGCGCACCTCCACCTGGTCGCCGGCCTCGGCCACCTCCACCAGGTACGGCGACACCTCGCCGCCCGCCACCCTGACCACGGTGATCGAGGGCCGCTCGCCGGGCGCGCCGGCCAGCGAGTACGCCCGGGTCGCCTGGTAGCCGTCGTCGGCCGTCAGCCGCACGTCCACGTGCTGACCGGCGCGGTGACCCGGCCAGCCGGGCACGTCGAGCAGCAACGTACGCGTCTGGTCGGTCTCCGGGACGACCTCGGCGATCGTGGCCGGCTGCCAGGTCAGTCGTCGTAGTACCGCTGTTCCCGCCATGGGTCCCCGAAGTTGTGATAGCCGGACCGCTCCCAGAAGCCTGGGCGGTCCTCGTCCATGAGCCACAGCTCGTGGATCCACTTGGCGCTCTTCCACAGGTAGTGGGCGGGCACCAGCATCCGCACCGGGCCGCCGTGCTCGGGCGGGATCGGCGCGCCCTCGTAGGCGTAGACCAGCCACGCCTTGCCGTCCACGATCTCCTCGACCGGCAGGTTGGTGGCGTAGCCGCCGTAGCTGACGGCCAGGGCGTACCCGGCCGCCCGGTCGGCGCCGGTCAGCAGCCGGTCGAGGGACACGCCCGTCCAGGTGGTGTCGAGCTTGCTCCAGTGGGTGACGCAGTGGATGTCCACGGTGATCTGCTCGGCGGGCAGCGACAGCAGGTCCGTCCACGTCCAGGTGGGCTCGCCCGCGCCGCCTCTGACGGTGAACGACCAGCGCTCGGTCCGGATGTGCTGCGTCGCTCCCGCGGTGAGCACCGGGAAGCCCTCGGCCAGGTACTGCCCCGGCGGCACCCGCCCGGCCAGCTCCGGCCGCGGCCGCCGGAAGTGTTTTCCGGCGAAGCCGCGAGAGACGATCCCCATGAATGCGGTTCTCCCCGACAGAGCACCCGGCGGACACCAGAAAAGGGCAAAGTGTTCAGCCGGTGACTCCGTGGGCGCGCAGGCGGGCGATCAGGCCGTCGATGCCGCACGGCTGGTTCCAGCCGGTCGAGGAGAAGATCTCGTCCCTGCCGCCGACGGCCCGGCCGCCGGGATCGTCGGTCACCTCGTGCAGGATCACGCCCTGCGGGGGCGTCGACCAGGCGACCGCACGTCCCTCGACGACCTTGCCGGTCGGTCTGGCGCGGTTCATGAACAGCAGCACCCGGGTGCCCGGGGGCACCGCGCGGGCGAAGTCGGCCACGCTGTGGACCGGCGTGCCCGCGTCGTCCACCGCCGCCCCTTGGTAGAAGGCGACGTCCGCGACGTCCGCTGCGGCGGCCTTGAGCCGCTCGCCGACCTGGGTGCGCATGAGGACGTAATGGGTGCGGTCCCCCAGGATGCCCTCCTCGACCACGGGCCCGGCGACCCAGCCCGTCACGTGGCCGGTGACGACGGTCTCCACCTTCCCGGCGAGCGCCTCGGGCGTCGGGGACGCCGGGTAGTCGTACACGACCTGCCGCAGGACGCGCGTGTCCAGCGGGCCCGTACGGGCGGAGGCCCCGCACCCGGCCGGCGGTTCCGGACCGGCGGCGCCGCAGCCCGCGACGAGGAGGAGCACGAGGATGAACGACCGCATACCGGTGAAACGCGCGCGGGCCCCGAGCGGTTCGGGGGTTACAGTCTGATCGTGAGCGACGACATCGCGGCCATCGAGGAGGGCGCCAAGAAGTCCGGCATCCTCTGGCTCGCCCTCGACCGCCCGCGCCTGGCCTGGCACGCCTGGCACGACGGCGCCATCTACCTCGTGACCGGCGGCGGCGAGCAGGACCTGCCGGGGCTCGGCGCGCTCGACCGGGTGCGCGTGACCCTCCGCAGCAAGGACAACGGCGCGCGGCTGGTGGAGTTCGACGCGGCGGTCTCGGTCGTCGACCAGGCCGCGGCGGCCGACGCCGTGGCGGTGCTGGCCAAGGAGCGGCTCAACGCCCCCGACAGCGAGCACCTGACCGAGCGCTGGGCCCGCGACTCGACCGTCCTGCGCCTCACGCCGGACCGCTGACCCTCGGCCGCGCCAGGCCCGCGGCGGCCGGGCTCACACCTGGGCGGTGATCTCGGCCGGCCGGTCCGGGGCGGGGGCCGGTTCGCCGCCCGAGGTGGCGGTCTGGGCGAGCAGCGCGCCGCCGAGCACGATCAGCCCGCCGACGATCTGGAACACCCCCAGCGTCTCGCCGACCAGCGCCCACGCGACCACCGCGCCGCCGATGACCTCCAGCGAGGCGACCGTCGCCCCCACCGCCGCCGACAGCCGCCGCACCATGTTCATGCTGAGGATGTACGCCAGCGCGGTCGCCACCAGCACCAGCCACAGGTACGCCCCCAGCACCGGCAGCGTCGTGCCGCCCTGCGGGGCGACGGAGACCGTGAAAGCCTCCCAGGGGATGTCCCAGGGCTGCGCGAAGGGGACGAGCACGACGGCCGAGCCGACCATGCCCCACGCGACCAGGCCGAGCAGGTCGATGTCGGGGCCCATGCTGTCGCCCATCAGGAAGTAACCGGCGCAGCACGCCCCGGCCAGCAGGCCGAGGAGCAGGCCGACCGCGTCCAGGCGCATGCCCTGCCACGCCTCGACGACGATCGCCAGGCCGACGAACGCGATCACCGCGCCGACGTACGCGGCCCCGGCCAGGCGTACCTTGCGGACGAGCCTGACCCAGGCCACCACCATCACCGGCGCCATGAACTCCAGCAGCAGCGCGATCCCCACCGGCAGCCGGGTGATGGCGACGAAGTAGAGCGACTGCACGCCCGCGACGGCCATCACGGTGTAGAGCCCGAGGAACGGCAGCCGGGCCCGCGGGATGCGCAGGGCCCGCGGCTTGACCACCGCCAGCACCGCGACCAGCAGCAGCCCGGCGCCCGCCATCCGGGTCCAGACGGCCTCGACCGGCGCCAGCCCGGCGGTGATGAGGTACTTGGCCATCGGCCCGGAGAACGCGAAACAACACGACGACACGAATGCCAGTGCGAGCCCCGCCAGCCTCATGGTGTACCCCTAGTGCCCAGTAATCAGCGTTAAATGCGTTTGATACTGACATGCCAGGCAACCGGGGCGCAACGGCGTCTCACTGTTAGCCTGGCCCACGTGAAGATCTTCGTGGCCCGGCTGGCGGGGACCCCCGTCTTCGACCCCACGGGCGATCAGATCGGCCGGGTCCGCGACGTGGTCGTGGGCCTGCGCATCACCGGCAACCCCCAGGTGCACGGCATGGTCGTCGAGGTGCAGCCGCGCCGCCGGGTGTTCCTCCCGATCACCCGCGTGCGCCGCATCGAGGCGGGCGCGGTCGTCTTCACCGGGCGGCTGAACATGCGCAGGTTCGAGCAGCGCGCCTCGGAGACCCTGGTCATCGGCGAGGTGCTCGACCTGTCCGTGCGCGTCGGCGACGAGCCCATGACCGTCTACGACGTCGCCATGGAGGAGACCCTGCCGTCCCGGTGGGAGATCACCAAGGTCGCGCTCTTCAAGGGCCGCCGGCGCGAGCCCAGGACGGTCGACTGGACCGAGGTGTCCGGCTTCGACACCCTGCAGAAGGACCAGGGCGCGGCCGGGCTGATCGCCGCGTTCGAGTCGCTGCGCGCCGCCGACATGGCCAGCGCCCTGCACGAGCTGCCCAGCAAGCGGCGCATCGAGATCGCCCGCGAGCTCGCCGACGACCGCCTGGCCGACGTGCTGGAGGAGCTGCCGCCCGACGACCAGATCGGCATCCTCGGCACCCTCGAACCCGAGCGGGCCGCCGACGTCCTGGAGGAGATGAGCCCCGACGACGCCGCCGACCTGCTGCACGACCTGCCCGAGGACCAGGCGGCCAGGCTGCTGGCGCTCATGGAGCCCGGCGAGGCGGCCCCGGTGCGGCGGCTGCTGACCTACGCCGACGACACCGCGGGCGGCGTGATGACCAGCGAGCCGGTCGTTCTGCCGCCCAACGCGACGGTGGCCGAGGCGCTGGCCCACATCCGCCAGCAGGACCTGCCGCCCGCCGTCGCCGCCCAGGTCTACGTGACCAGGCCGCCCACCGAGACGCCGACCGGCACGTACCTGGGGGTCTCGCACTTCCAGCGGCTGCTGCGCGAGCCGCCCTCGACGCTGCTGGGCCGCGTGCTCGACCCCTCGCTCGACCCGATCAGGCCCGACTTCACCCTGCGCCAGGTCCACGCCTTCCTGGCCAACTACAACCTGGTCGCCGCCCCGGTCGTGGACGAGCTGGGCAGGCTGGTCGGCGCGGTGACCGTCGATGACGTCCTCGACCACCTGCTTCCCGACGACTGGCGCGAGGGGGACCACCGTGACCACTGACCGGCTCGACCAGCCGCGGGCGCTGCGCCGATCGCTGCGCCCGCACTACGACCCCGAGGCGTTCGGCCGCCTCTCGGAGCGCATCGCCCGCTTCCTCGGCACGGCCCGCTTCATCGTCTACATGACGGTGTTCGTGGCGATCTGGGTGATCTGGAACATCGCCGCTCCCCCGGCGCTCAAGTGGGACCCGTACCCGTTCATCTTCCTCACGCTGATGTTGTCGCTCCAGGCCAGCTACGCCGCGCCGCTCATCCTGCTCGCCCAGAACCGCCAGGACGACCGCGACCGCATCCAGTACGAGCAGGACCGCGAGGCCGCCGACCGCAACCAGGCCGAGATCGAGTACCTCACCCGCGAGATCGCCGGCCTGCGCCTGGCGCTCAACGAGGTCGCCACCCGCGACTACCTGCGCGCCGAGCTCGGCCGGCTGCTGGAGGAGCTCAACAAACGTCAGTGACGTCGAGCCTGGCCAGCAGCGCCCGCACCTCGCCGAGGTCGCCCGCGTCCAGCAGGTCGAGGAACTGGTTCTTGACCCCGCGCAGGTACGTCGGCGTGGCCTCGGCCAGCCGCGCGGCGCCCGGCTCGGTCAGCACCGCGAACAGCCCGCGGGCGTCGTCGGAGCACGCCTCCCGCCCGACCAGCCCGTGGCGCTGCAACCGGTCGATCAGCCTGGTCAGCCCGCTGCGCGAGAGCAGCACGCGATCGGCCAGGTCGTTCATGCGCAGCCGCCGCCCCGGCGCCTCGGCGAGCTGCGCCAGCACCTCGTACGAGGCCAGCGGCAGGTCGTGGGCCACCAGCAGCTCGGCCTCCAGGCGGCGGGCGATGCGCACCTGGGCCCGCTGCAACATCCGCCAGACCGCCAGTTCCTCGGCGGTGAGCCCCTCGTCGCGCAGCAGAGTCACGCAGTAACCTTAGACGTTGTTGCACAGACACCTAACAGCGCGGATTAACTGAGCGGCGCCCCTGGTTCATACCATGGAGGGGCATTTCTCACTGGCTTTCAGCGCCTGTCACACATAGACCGACTAAGGAGGGACGGCACTCCCTCGTGCCGAGACTTCGATGGCACCAACCCAGGAACAGGTGACGGCCGCCCTCGCCACCGTCATCGACCCCGAGATCCGTCGCCCGATCACGGACCTCGACATGGTCAAGAACATCGAGATCGCCCCCGACGGCGCGGTCCGGGTGGGCGTCTACCTCACCGTGTCAGGCTGTCCGATGAAGGACACCATCACCCGCGACGTGAAGACGGCGGTCGGCAAGGTCGGCGGCGTGACGGACGTCCAGATCGAGCTCGACGTCATGAGCGCCGAGCAGCGCAAGACCCTGCAGACCAAGCTGCGGGGCGACCGGGGCCCGGAGAAGGAGATCCCCTTCAACCAGCCCGGCTCGCTCACCCGCGTCTTCGCCGTCGCGAGCGGCAAGGGCGGCGTGGGCAAGTCGTCGGTCACGGTCAACCTGGCCGCCGCGATGGCGTCCAACGGCCTCAAGGTCGGCATCGTCGACGCCGACATCTACGGTCACAGCATTCCTCGCATGCTGGGCGCCGCCGAGCGTCCCACCAAGGTCGAGGACATGATCATGCCGCCGTCGGCGCACGACATCAAGGTCATCTCCGTCGGCATGTTCAAGCCCGAGGGCAACTCGCCGGTCGTGTGGCGCGGCCCGATGCTCGACCGGGCGCTCCACCAGTTCCTGGCCGACGTCTACTGGGGCGACCTCGACGTCCTGCTGCTCGACCTGCCGCCGGGCACCGGCGACATCGCCATCTCGGTGGCGCAGCGGCTCCCGTCGGCGGAGATCCTGGTCGTGACCACGCCCCAGCAGGCCGCCGCCGAGGTGGCCGAGCGGGCCGGCTCGATCGCCGCCCAGACCCACCAGCAGATCGCCGGCGTCATCGAGAACATGTCCTGGCTGCCCTGCCCCCACTGCGACGAGCGCGTGGCCGTGTTCGGCGAGGGCGGCGGCCAGACCGTCGCCGACGCCCTGACCCGCACGCTGGGCGCCCGCGTCCCGCTGCTCGGCCAGGTGCCGATCGACCTGCGCCTGCGCGAGGGCGGCGACGAGGGCAAGCCGCTGGTGCTGACCGACCCCGACTCGCCCGCCGCCGCGGAGCTGCGGAAGATCGCCGCCGGTCTGAGCAAGCGCTCCTCCAGCATCAAGGGCATGCAGCTCGGCCTCGCGCCCAACCGTTCCTGACCCGCTCATACGAAGACGGGCCCGCCCAGCGGAAGCTGGGCGGGCCCGTCGCGCGTCTGCAGGGTGCGTCAGGTGGCCTCGGAGTCGTAGGGGGGCAGCTCGCCATAGGCGAGCTCCGACGGCGGCTCAGCGGCGTCGTAGGACGCGACGGCGGCCGGCTCCAGGTCTTTGGGCCGGCCGTTCCAGTCGTCCTCCAGCTCGTCGAGGAGGTGCTTGCGGACGAAGTTCTTCGGGTTGAGGTCGGCGGGGTCGAAGTTCTGGAACTCCGGCCCGAGGCCCGCCCGCAGGTCGTCGCGCGCGTTGTTGGCCATGCGCCGCAGGTTGCGCAGCGTCTTGCCCGCCTGCGAGGCGGCCTGCGGCAACTTGTCAGGACCGAAGACCAGGAGCGCGATGACGATCAGCGCTCCGACCTCCATCCACCCGAGTCCGAACACCGTACGCTCCTACCCGCAGTCCACAATCCTCTCCACAGACTAAAGGCTCCAGTCCGTGGCTGAACCGTCCCCCATGGGTCATATCACTCAGGACGGGGTGGGAGCCGGCTGATCGTCGGCGACGACGGTGAGGGTGGCGGTGCGTTCCGCTCCGGCGCGCTGGTACTTGATGGTGATCTTGGCGCCCGGCGCCTTGCTGCGGATCAGGGCGATCAGCTCGTTGCCGTCCTGCAGCGCCAGCCCGTCGACCTCCAGGATGACGTCGCCCGCCTTCAGCCCGGCCTTGTCGGCGGGACCGTTGGCGTCGACCGGCTGGCGGCCCTCGGCGGGCTCGGAGGCGATGCGCACGCCCTGGCCCTTGTAGTCCTTGTCCAGCACGATGCCGATCTTGGGACGCTTGGCCTTGCCCGTGGTGATCAGCTCCTCGGCCACCCGCCGCGTCTGGTTCACCGGGATCGCGAAGCCCAGGCCGATGCTGCCGCTCTGGCTGTTCACCGAACGGCTGAGGGTGGCGATGGCCGAGTTCACCCCGACCACCTCGCCCCGGCCGTTGACCAGCGGGCCGCCGGAGTTGCCGGGGTTGATGGCGGCGTCGGTCTGGATGGCGCTGATGTAGGCGGGCTCCTCGGTGGCGGCGCCCGTCTCGTCGCCGGCGATGACCGGACGGTTGAGCGAGCTCACGATGCCCGTGGTGACCGTGCCGCTGAGGCCGAGCGGCGAGCCGATGGCGATCACCGGGTCGCCCACCACGACCTGGTCGGAGTTGCCGAGGGTGATCTCCGGCGTGCCGAAGGTCTCCTCGGGCTTGACCACGGCCAGGTCGGAGCCCGGGTCGCGGCCGACGATGCGGCCCGCGGTGGTCTTGCGGTTGTTGAACATGATCTTGATCTCGCCGCCCTTGGCGGCCATGGCGACCACGTGGTTGTTGGTCACCACGTAGCCGTTCTTGATCAGGAATCCGGAGCCGGAGGCGCCCTCGGTGTTGGTGCCGTTGCCGACCTCCAGCGAGACCACGCTGGGCAGGACCCGCGCGGCCACGCCGGCCACCGAGTCGGGTGCCCTGTTGGTCGCGCCCGTCGGGGCCGGGCCGAGGCTGTAGGACGGGTCGGTGCCGCTGCTGCCCGACCTGGTCAGCAGGTACGTGCCGAGGCTGCCGAGCACGGAGGCCACCAGCGCGATGACCACGGCGATCGCGATCAGCGCGCCGGCGTTGAGTCCGCGCCTGGGCAGCGCGCCCGCGCCGGGCCCGCCCTGCGGCGGCGGCGCCCACCCCGGGCCCATGCCCAGGGCCTGCCGCGGCGGCGGCGGGTGGTTGCCGCCGTACGCGCCCATGAAGGGCGGCGGCTGCATCGGCCGCGGCCCGGTCTCCGCCGGCCCGAAGGACGGGGTGTCGTAGGCCCGCGTGCCGCCAGGGCTCTCGAACGGGCTCTCGAACCCCCGCGGCCCGGCGGGGCTCTCGAACGACGGGCCCTCGTACGCCCGCGTGCCCCCGTCCTGCGGCGGCACGCTATCGGAACGGCCCGGCGGCTCGTACGGCGACGCCGGGCTCTCCGAACGACTCGGCGGCTCGTAGGCCGACGCCGGACTGTCGGAACGGCCCGGCGGCTCGTACGGTGACACGCCCGGGGTGTCGGGGCGGCCCGACGGGTCGCCCCAGGACGCGCCGAACGAGGCGGGCGGGTCGGACCGGCGGTCCGCCTGCTCGCCCGGCTCGTCGGCGGGCAGGAACTCCGGCCGCCCCTGTGGCTCGGGGAAGTCCGACGTCGTGCGTCCTTCGCCCGGGCGCGTCTCGTCGGTCATCTACGTCTCACCACTCCTTGCTCGGCCACCGCAATCTTTGCTCTGGCGGCATACGAGGGTCATAAAAGGCTTTGTTTGCGACAAATCCCGAACCCAGATCGTATGCCCCTGGCATCGTCGACTACGCCACCCGAGTATCCCAGGCGAGCCCCCGGTTCAAGGCGTGGCGGTGGGCGGCGCGCTGGTGGCCGGTGAGTGCTGGACCCGCCAGAGCTCGACCGGCGGCGGCGAGGTCTGGGGCCCTGTGCCCGAGACCGCGAAGAAGGTGCCGAGTGCGACGGCGGCGGACACCACGCCCACCGCGACGTAGGCCCCGCGTCGCCTACCGCCCCGCCCAGGGCCCGAGGCCCCAGCGGTGGCGTCCCGGCGCGGGCGGTTGTCCAGGGGCGCGATGCTGTGGGGCCCAGGAATGGGCACCCCCCCGAACGTACGGGTAGGAAAAGGGCGCTCCCTCGGCGGCAGCGGCCCGCCCGGCTCCGCCATGCGCAGCAGCGACATGGTCAGATCGGCCGGCATCGCCGGGCCGTCGAGCGAGCGCAGGCGCGACTTCAGCGCCCGCATCGACTCGACCTCCCGCCGGCAGTCAGCACAGAAGGTCAGGTGGGCGAGCGCGCGATCGCGCTCGGTGTGGTTCAGCTCTCCGTCGACGAGCGCCGAAACGCGTTCTCCTAGATGAGCCATATCAGACTTCCTCCCCACTGATCACGGTCGGGGGGAGTTGGGTAGTACGGGGGGCTCGATGGTCGAGCGCCTCCCGCAACTGCGCCCGGCCACGGTGAATACGGCTTCGGACCGTACCCAGCTTGACGCCGAGCGTGGCCGCGATCTCCTCGTAGGACAGGCCCTCGATGTCACACAGCACGATCGCGGCCCGGAACTCGGGGGCGAGCGCGTCGAGGGCGGCTTGGATATCGGGCTCCAGGTGGGCGTCGTCGAACGCCTGCGCCGGCGACGGCTCACGGCCGCGCAGCCGCTCGGCGGCGTCGTCGGCCAGCCCCTCGAACCGGATGCGCTGCTTGCGCCGCGCCATGTCGAGGAACAGGTTCGTCGTGATCCGGTGCAGCCAGCCCTCGAACGTGCCGGGGGTGTAGCTCGACAGCGACCTGAAGACCCTGACGAAGACCTCCTGCGTGAGGTCTTCGGCATCGTGGACATTGCCGGTAAGCCGGTACGCCAGCCGGTACACGCGTGCGGAGTGAGTCCGCACCACTTCCTCCCATGTGGGAGGCGTCCAATCAGACGACACGGGAGTATCCGCCTGGTGGTCGCTTTCGTCCACCAGCACTCCTCTCTCTGGGACCACCGCTACCGTCATAGTGCCTGGTTTCGTCCCTTCGTGCGCACTGCCTGCCTTCCGGACCGGCAAAGCCCGTTTAAACCTGCAACGCCTTCGGACCGTCCTGAGTTCCCGTGCAGGCGTGACTCCCCTAGGCTGCGATCGGTGACCAATCGCACGAAAGTGGGGGGAGGAGGCCGATGACCAGTCCGGTGGAGGCCACTCTGGCCTATGCGGAGCAGTTCCATCACGAGGATGAGATCCTGCACGCGGCGCGTCAGCGCGGGCTGGAGATGGGTGCGGTGCCCATCCTTCCCGGGGGCGGGGCGGCGCTCTGCTTCCTCGCCACCGTCGTCAACGCCAAGTCGGTCGTCGAGATCGGCACCGGCTGCGGCGTCTCGGGGTTGTGGCTGCTGCGCGGCATGCGCGGCGACGGCACGCTGACCAGCGTCGACGTCGAGCCCGAGCACCAGCGGCTGGCCCGGCAGGCGTTCGCGGAGGCGGGCTTCTCCGGCGGGCGGGTGCGGCTGATCTCGGGCCGGGCGCTCGACGTGCTGCCCCGGCTCTCCGACGGCGGCTACGACATGGTCTTCGCCGACGGCGCCAAGCAGGAGTACGTCGACTACCTGGCCGAGGCGGTGCGCCTGCTGCGCGTCGGCGGCGTGGTGGCCTTCGACAACGCCCTGTGGCACGACCGGGTGGCCGACCCCACGCAGCGCGACCCCGACACGGTCTCGCTGCGCGAGCTGGGCAAGCTGGTGCAGGGGGACGACCGGCTGCGGTCGGTGCTCATGCCCCTGGGCGACGGCCTGCTGGCCGCCGTGAAGATCGCCGACTAGCCCGAGCCGCCCGGGTCAGCCCCGGGTCAGCCACTCCAGCAGCACGCGCACGCCGAACCCGGTCGCGCCCTTGGTCAGGGTGCCCTCGTCGACCGTGCTGCGGCCGACCCCGGCGATGTCGAGGTGCGCCCACGGGCGCTTGCCCGCGAACTCCCGCAGGAACAGCGCCGCCGTGATGGACCCGGCGCCGTAGCGGGAGCCGCTCTCGACGTTGGCCAGGTCGGCGATCGACGACTCCAGGGCCGGGGCGTAGTCGTCGATCAGCGGCATGCGCCAGAGCCGGTCGTCGCTGGCCTGACCGGCGGCCAGCAGCTGGGCGGCCAGGTCTTCGTCGGAGGCGTAGACGGCGCCGACGTTGCGGCCGAGCGCCACGGAGATGGCCCCGGTGAGGGTGGCGATGTCCACGACCGCGTCGGGGTCGAGCTCGGCGTCGGCGTAGGCCAGCGCGTCGGCCAGCACGAGCCGGCCCTCGGCGTCGGTGTTCAGCACCTCGACCGTGCGGCCGCCGTAGTGCCTGATGACGTCGCTGGGACGCTGGGCGGTGCCGGACGGCATGTTCTCGGCGGCGGCGATCAGGCCCGTCACGCGTACGGGGGCGCCCAGCCGGGCCAGCGCGGCCAGCACGGCGATCACCACCGCGCCGCCCGCCATGTCGGTCTTCTGGGTCTTCATGTTCTCGGTCGGCTTGAGCGACAGGCCGCCCGAGTCGAACGTGATGCCCTTGCCCACCAGCACGACGTGCCGCTCGGCCGGCTGCTCGGGGACGTAGGAGAGCTGGATCAGCCGGGGCGGCCGGACCGAGCCGCGCCCGACGGCCAGGATGCCGCCGAACCCCTCGGCCTGGAGCTGCTCCTCGTCCCACACCCGCACCGGCAGGCCCTGCTCGGCGGCGCGCTCGGCGAGCCAGGCGGGATGCTTGACCGAGGAGGGCATGTTGGCCAGGTCACGGGCCAGCGCGACGGCCTCCGCCACGACCTCGGCCCGGCGCAGCGGCTCCGCGTCGGCGCCGGCGAACTCGATCGCCCGCACGCCCTTCCGGGCCTCTTTGCCGATCTTGAAGGTGTATCCGGCCAGCAGCGCGGCCTCGGCGAACGCCGCGACGTCGCCCTCGGGCGGCACCACGGTCAGCGTGTCGCGGCCCTTGACCTTGCGCGCCAGCGCCGCGCCGGCCCTGCGCAACGCCCGCGGCGAGCCGTCGCCGACTCCGTACAGGAGCACGCGCCCGATTCCACCCGCCCGCGCCACCGGGACCTCGACGATCTCGCCCGCCTCGCCCTTGGCCTCGTAGTGGGCCAGCAGGTCGGCGACCGGAAGGTGCAGCTCGACGTACGGCTCGACAGCGGGACGCAGGTCGGCGGCGTAGGGCACGGCCAGCAGCTCGGCGCCCTCAGGAACCTCGGCGACCGCGGAGACGGTGGTCTCGATGGGCACGGAACCCTCCAAACGTCAGCGACCCTGGCGCCGGACTTACGCCAGGGTCGGAGGATCAGGTTGTCTCGGGAGCGCTCAGCCGACGACGTTCTTCAACGCCTCGCCGAGCGCCTTTGCCTCGTCGGCGGAGATCTCCACGACGAGCCGGCCGCCACCTTCGAGAGGGACCCGCATGACTATGCCGCGCCCTTCCTTGGTGACCTCGAGCGGACCATCGCCGGTCCGCGGCTTCATCGCCGCCATGCGTGCATCCCTTCCTGCCTTGGGCTCCCGCGGCCCGCGATTTCCGACCGCCCGAGGGGGTGGTCGGCGCATTCACGTCTTCTGTGATGTCCTATTCTCCCGCATCGAGAGCCCTCATGGGTAACGATCTCCTCCCAGAATGCGTTGTCGAGCCAGGCGATGGCGTCCAAACTGGACTTCGTGCACGCTCGCGCCGCTCTCTTCGACCTGTACGGAGACCACCTGCGTTCGCGCGGTGGGCAGGCGACCGTGGCCGCGCTCGTACGGCTCATGAACCCCCTGGAAATCGCCGCTCCGGCCGTCCGCACGGCGGTCTCGCGGATGGTCCGGCAGGGCTGGTTGCGCCCGCTGCGGCTGCCCCAGGGAGCCGGCTACGGGCTCACGCCGAAATGTGTCAGGCGCCTGGATGAGGCAGCGCTGAGAATTTACCGATCAGGGACACTCGCCTGGCACGGCCGCTGGCACGTGATCGTCATCGAGCCGGTCAGGGAGCGCCAGCGCCGGGAACGGATCAGGGCCGACCTGACCTTCCTCGGCTACGCCTGCCTGTCGGAGACGACGTGGATCGGGCCGCGCTCCTCCATCGAGCTGGACAACCTGCTGGACGGCGAGGGCGTGCGCGCCGACCGGTTCGACGCGGCGCTGGAGGGCGACCCGCGCGAGCTGGTGGCGCGGGCCTGGGACCTGGCGGCCATCGGCGAGGCGTACGAGCACTGGCACGCCGAAGCTGTCACGCTGATCAGCACCCTGCCCGAGGACGCCCCGCCCGACCGGGTGTTCGCCACCAGGAGCAGACTGGTGCACGGTTGGCGCAACTTCCTGTTCCGCGACCCCGGGCTGCCGGCCGAGCTGCTGCCCGCGGGCTGGCCGGGCGAGAAGGCCCGCACGTTCTTCGAGCAGGAGGCCACCAGGCTGCTGCCCGCAGCCGCCGCGTTCGTCGACAGGGAGCTCATGTGATCCGTTACGACATGGCCGACGCCGTCGCCACCGTCACCCTCGACCGGCCGGAGTCGATGAACTCGCTCACGGCCGAGGTCAAGGCCGCGCTGCTGGCGGCGGTCGGCAGGGCGGCGGCCGACCCCGAGGTCAGGGCGGTGCTGCTCACCGGCTCCGGCCGGGCCTTCTGCGCGGGCCAGGACCTGCGCGAGCACGCCGCCAACCTGGCCGCGGGCCGCGGGCTGGCCGACACCGTGCGCGAGCACTACAACCCGATCGTCGAGCTGATCGCCACCATGCCCAAGCCGGTCGTGGCGGCGGTCAACGGCGTCGCGGCGGGCGCGGGCGCGGCCCTGGCCTTCGCCTGCGACCTGCGCGTCGCCTCCGACAAGGCCAAGTTCGCGCTGGCGTTCGCGGGCATCGGGCTGGCCCCCGACTCCGGCGCGTCCTGGACGTTGCAGCGCCTGGTCGGCCGGGGCCGCGCGACCGAGCTGCTGCTGCTCGGCGAGCCGCTCGACGCCTCCGCCGCGCTCGACCTGGGGCTGGTCACGCGGGTGGTGCCCGCCGACGACCTGCCGAAGACCGCTCACGAGCTGGCCGTACGCCTGGCCGCCGGGCCGACCACGGCCTACGCCGCCACCAAGCGCGCGCTGGCCCACTCCGCCACGCACTCGCTGGCCGACTCGCTCGCGCTGGAGGCCGACCTGCAGGACGCGTGCGTGGCCACCGACGACCACCAGGACGCCACCCGCGCCTTCCTGGCCAAGGAGCGGCCGGTGTTCAGAGGCCGCTGACCGGCCGGTGCTCAGGGCCGCTCAGCGGGCCAGGCAGCCCTCGATGTGGTCGTTGACCAGCCCGATCGCCTGCATCAGCGCGTACGCGGTGGTCGGGCCGACGAACCTGAAGCCGTGCTTGCGCAGCTCCTTGGCCAGGGCCTTGGAGCCGGGGGTGATGGCGGGCACGTCGGCCATCGTCCGGGGCACCGGCGCGTCGGGGTCGGCGAACCGCCACACCAGCTCCGACAGGCCCTCGGGCAGGTCGAGCGCGGCCCTGGCGTTGCCGATGACTGCCTCGATCTTGGCCCGGTTGCGGACGATCCCGGCGTCGCCGAGCAGCCGTTCGACGTCGCGCTCGGTGTAGGCGGCCACCTTGACGGTCGAGAAGCCGTCGAAGGCGGCGCGGAAGTTCTCCCGCTTGCGCAGGATCGTCAGCCACGACAGGCCCGACTGGAACGCCTCCAGCGCCACGCGTTCGAAGACCTCGTCGTCGCCCTTGACCGGGCGGCCCCACTCCTCGTCGTGGTAGGTGATGTACAGCGGGTCGCCCATGCCCGGCCAGGTGCACCGGATGAGTTCGGTCACGGGCGCTCGTCCTTGTCCTTGTCCTCTTTGCCCGGAGTCGTGCGCACGGAGTCGTCGTCGTCCTTCTCGAGCTCGTCCTGCTCGGGCTCGTCGTTCTCGGGGTCGTCGGTCTTGGGCTCGGCCTGCTCCGGGAGGCGCCAGTCCGGCTCCTCCGACGGGTCGCGCAGCTCCGGCTCGCCCGCCCACTCCACCGTCGCGCCGCTCGACGTGACCGGGTCGCCGGACTCCGGCAGCTCCCTGGGCGCGGCGGGCGCCTCGGGCTCGTGGTCGGTGCGCAGCCCGGCCCCGGGCGTGGCGTAGATCTCCTGGCGCGCGTGCAGCCGGCTGGACAGCAGCTCCGACACCCGCTGCTCCAGGACGGCGATCCTGGTGTCGCGGGCGCTGATGGCCTGGGCGGCCCGGCGCAGGGTCTCGTCGACGCTCTGCGTGTGGTAGCCGACCAGGTTGACCGGCAGTTGCAGCGCCATGAAGTCGACCGCCGTGAGCGGTCCGGCCTCGGGCAGGTCGAGCGGCGGGACGTCCGGCGGGAACTCGGTCAGCTCCCCGCCTCTGCCGAGGGAGACCAGGACCACGCAGGCCAGGATGGCGATCGCGGCGATGGCGAGTATGACCAGCACATTGGCATCGTACTCATATGGACGAGCACGTTCAGCGATCTACCACAAGTGCGGGCAATCCGGGGCAGGCTGCTCAGCCGGTGGCCTCACCCAGCTCGGCGACGCTCGGACGGACCGGCTGCGGACGCGCTTCGAGATGGGCGAACGCCTCCTCGACCGTGGTCGTCCAGGAGATCGCGTCGAAGACGTCGGCCCGGGTGAAGCCCTCGGCGTGCATGCCGGAGACGAGCTGCCGCAGCGGCTGGTACAGGCCCCACGGGTCGAGGATCACCAGCGGGCGGTCGTGGATGCCGAGCACCCGCGCCGTCCAGATCTCGAACAGCTCCTCCAGGGTGCCGATGCCGCCGGGCAGCACGAGGAAGGCGTCGGAGCGGGCGTCCATGACGGCCTTGCGCTCGCGCATGCCGTCGGTGACGATCAGCTCGTCGGAGTCGGTGTCGGCCACCTCGATGTCCACCAGCACCTGCGGGATCACGCCGACCGTGAACCCGCCGGCGGCGCGGGCGGCGGAGGTGACCGCGCCCATGCACGAGACCGTGGCGCCGCCGCTCACCAGCGTGTGACCACGCCTGGCGAGCTCGGCGCCCACCTCTTCGGCCAGGTCGACGTACTTCCTGTCGATGCGGAGGCTGGAGGCGCAGAAGACGCAGATGTTCACGGGCCGACAGCCTATTGGGGCTCCGCGGTCTGGGCGGCGGCGGCCTCCAGCTCCTCCTCCCGCTGGCGGGAGCGGGCCCGGTCGGAGTCGGCGATGATCCGCACGGCCTCGTCGGGGTCGTCGGTGACGGAGATCAGATCGAGGTCCTGGGCGGCGATCTTGCCGGTGCCGAGCAGGGTGTTCTTGATCCAGTCGAGCAGGCCGCCCCAGAACTCCGAGCCCATCAGCACGACCGGGAACGAGGTGACCTTGTGGGTCTGGACCAGCGTCAGCGCCTCGAAGAGCTCGTCGAGCGTGCCGAAGCCGCCGGGAAGGGCGATGAAGCCGCGCGAGTACTTGACGAACATCGTCTTGCGCACGAAGAAGTAGCGGAACTCGATGCCGAGGTCGACGTAGTCGTTCATGCGCTGCTCGAACGGCAGCTCGATGCCGAGCCCGACCGAGACCGCGCCCTCGACCTCGGAGGCGCCCCGGTTGGCCGCCTCCATGACGCCGGGGCCGCCGCCCGTGATCACCGCGTAGCCGGACTCGGCCAGCGCCCGGCCGAGCCGCCGGCCCATCTGGTATTCGGGGGTGCCCTCGGGGGTGCGGGCCGATCCGAAGACCGTGATCGCCGCGGGCAGCTCGGCGAGCTGGCCGAACCCCTCCACGAACTCGGCCTGGATGCGCAGCACCCGCCACGGGTCCATGTGCACCCAGTCGGACGGCCCCTGCCGGTCGAGCAGCCGCTGGTCGTGGGTGGAGCTGGGGACGAGACTCCCGCGCACGACCGCCTGCCCCTGACGGCGTTCGGCTCGTTGCTTCTGTTCCATGGTGGTCACGCTAGTCCTCTCCGTACCGGCCCGCGGCGCCGTTCCCGACCCCGGCCGCGCCCGCCGAAGCGGACACTTCGAGGATGAACGCCCAGGTCGAAGGCCAGATGAAGGCGCCGAAAAAATCTTGGGAAAAGCAGGGAACCGAATTTCGACCCCCCTGCGTCTAACTGCCGAGGGTGCTGCTCGGGACTGAAAGTGGCTTTCCCCGCCAAATGGCCGGCGAGGAAAGCCACTTTCATTTTGTCAGCCAGTTGAGCAGGGCCCGCTCGCTCTCCGTGATCTTCGGCAGCGACACGTACTCGCCCTGCTGGTGCGCCAGGTTGGGGTCGCCGGGGCCGTAGTTCACGGCCGGGACGCCGAGCGCGGAGAAGCGGGAGACGTCCGTCCAGCCCAGCTTGGCGCGCGGGGTGCCGCCGACCGCGGCGGCGAAGGCGGCGGCCACGGGATGCGTCAGGCCGGGCCTCGCCCCGGGCGCCGCGTCGAGGAAGCTCACCTCGTAGCCCTCGAACACCTCGCGCACGTGCTGCTCGGCCTGCTCGACCGTCAGGTCGGGGGCGAACCGGTAGTTGACGCTGACCACGCACTCGTCGGGGATGACGTTGCCGGCCACGCCGCCGCGCACCGCGACCGCGTTGAGCCCCTCGTGGTACTCCAGCCCGTCGACCACCGGCAGCCGCGCCTCGTAGGCGTTGAGCCTGGCCAGCACCGGCTCGATGCCGTGGACGGCGTTGACCCCGAACCACGACCTCGCGCTGTGGGCCCGCTTGCCGGTCACGGTGACGTCGGCGCGCAGGGTGCCCTGGCAGCCGCCCTCGATCACGCCGTCGGTCGGCTCCATCAGCACCGCGAAGTCGGCCGCCAGCCACTCGGGGTGGTCCCTGGCGACCCTGGTCAGGCCGTTGCGCTCGGCCTCGATCTCCTCGCAGTCGTAGAAGACGTACGTCACGTCGCGGTTGGGGGCCGGGACGGTGGCCGCCAGCTTCAGCGCGACCGCCACGCCCGCCTTCATGTCGGAGGTGCCGCAGCCGTAGAGCAGGTCGCCCTCCACCCGGCTGGGCAGGTTGGCCGCGACCGGGACCGTGTCGAGGTGGCCCGCGATCAGCACCCGCTCGGCCCGGCCGAGGTCGGTGCGGGCCACGATCGTCTCGCCGGAGCGGTCGACCTTCAGGTGCGGCAGCGCGGACAGCGCCCGCTCGACCGCGTCGGCCAGGGCCTTCTCGTCGCCGCTCACCGACTCGATGTCCACGATCACGGCGGTCAGCGCGCGTACGTCCTGTGTCAGGTCCAGCATCAGGTGTTCACTCCATGTTCGCGCAGCACCTCGTTGAGTGCCGCCTTGTCGTGCCGCTGTTCCGGCTCCAGACGCTTGATCACCAGCACGCACGGCAGCCCGAACGTGCCGCCGGGGAACTCCTTCTGCCGCGTGCCGCCGACCGCCACGCACCAGTCGGGCACCCTGCCCCTGGCCAGCTCCTCGCCCGTCTGGACGTCGATCACGGGGATCGTGCCGGACAGGATCGTGCCCGCCCCGATCACCGCGCCCCGGCCCACCCGCGCACCCTCGACGATCATCGAGCGGCTGCCGATGAACGCGTCGTCCTCCACGACGACCGGCACCGCGCCCGGTGGCTCCAGGACGCCGCCGATGCCCACTCCGCCGGACAGGTGCACGTTCTTTCCGATCTGGGCGCATGAGCCCACCGTGGCCCACGTGTCGACCATGGTGCCCGAGTCCACGTACGCGCCGATGTTCGTGAACGACGGCATCAGCACCACCCCCGGCGCCAAGTACGAGCCCCAGCGCGCGATGGCGCCCGGCACCACCCGCACCCCCTCGAAGGAGGTCTTGAGCGGCACCCTGTCGTGGTGCTGGAAGTCGCCCACCTGGGAACGTGCCATGCCCAGCAGCCGGAAGGCGAGCAGGATCGCGCGCTTGGCCCGCTCGTCCACCACGACCTCGCCGCCGACCAGGCGGGCGACCCTCGCCTCACCCTTGTCCAGCAGGTCGACGGCGCCGACGACCTGGATGCGGGCCTCCACGTCGGCCGGGGACAGCTCCGCGCGTCGTTCCCACAGCTCGTCCACCACCGGGGACATCACGTGACTCATGGCCACGGAGCTTATCCGGCCGGGTAGGTTCTTCAGGGTGCGCCTGCGCTTCTCCCGTGGAGTCATCACCATCGCGATCATCGTCGTGGTGCTCGCCGTCGGCGTCTCCGTGGGGCTCTACCTCCTGCTCAAGCGAGCGACGCCGCTGGTCCTCCCGGAGGCCTACTGCATGGTGCGCACCCCCGAGGGCGTCCTGACCCTCGATCCGGAGCAGGCGCAGGTCTCCGCGACCATCGCCGCGGTCGCGGCCCGCCGCCGCCTGCCCGAGCGGGCCGTCGTCATCGCGTACGGCACCGCGTTGCAGGAGTCGAAGCTGCGCAACCTCTCCTGGGGCGACCGCGACTCGGTGGGCGTGTTCCAGCAGCGCGAGTCGCAGGGCTGGGGGCGCAAGAAGCAGCTGATGGACCCGGTCTACGCCAGCAACAAGTTCTTCGCCGCCCTGGTGAAGGTCAAGAACTACCGCAAGCTGCCGCTGGCCGAGGCGGCCCAGGAGGTGCAGCGGTCGGCGGGCGGCTACGCGTACGCGCAGCACGAGCAGGACGCCAAGATCCTGGCCGCCGCCTTCACCGGCCGGGTGCCCAGGTCCGTCCACTGCTGGTATCCGCCGCCCAAGCAGACGCCCGCGCCGCGGGCCAGGACCGCTGAGGCGCGCAAGCAGCTGGCCAGGGCGCTCGGCGATCCGGCGATCACGACGAAGAAGCGGGGCTGGCTGGTGGCGTCCTGGTCGGTGGCGTACGCGGAGAAGTACCAGCTGCGGCGCGTCGGCTACAGCGGCGCGACCTGGGTCAACGACGTCGAGGCGGACGGCTGGAAGAAGGGCGGCCAGGCCGGCGACGGCGAGGTCGAGCTGTCCTGACCGCCCGCGTCCGCGGTGGCCGTCAGGTGGCGCGGGTGACGATGGTGATCGAGCCCGGCGGCAGCGGCTGGGCGTAGCTGGCGCTCCAGGCATGGCCCTGGATGCGGTCGAAGGAGAGCAGACGGCCGTCGGAGGCGTGGTAGTCGGCGAAGTCGAGCAGGCCGCGTTCGGGGTTGCCGGTCTCGCCCTCGCTCCTGAAGGCCGCCGTGCCGCGCTGGATCGGGAAGAACTCCACGCCCTCCATGATCAGCATGCTCTTGGCCGGGACCATGCCCTGCGTCGGCACCTCGGTCCACAGCAGCACCTCAAGATGGGACGCCTCGCCCGCGGCCTTGCCCTCGCGCACCTCGACCGAGAGCCACAGGCGGCGGCGGGCGACGTCGCGCAGCAGGTATTCGATCCACTGCCGGCCCTGCCAGGAGACGTGCATCGCGCCGAGCACCCGGTAGGGGGAGCCGTGCACCTCGATCCGGTCGGCGACCTGGATCGTGCGAGGGTCGGCGTAGTCGGTGCCGGCATGCCCGGGGGCCTCGACCGGCGCCGGCAGCGGGGCCTCGACCGGAGCGACCTCGGCCGGTGGCGGCGGCGCGCTCGACCGGCCCCTCCTGTCCTGCCGCATGGTGGCCAGGAACGCCCCCAGCAACAACAGGACGGTGGCGATGCTCAGCCCGAGTACGACCATGGAGGTCATGCTCATCCGTCAGCTCGCTCCACTCGCGGTCTGTCTCGGCAGACGCCTTTTTTTCAATTTGTCCGTGCGTTACGACGGGCGATCCTACTGGAGGCGGCGCACGGCCGCACTGATGCGTTCGTCGGTGGCGGTCATCGCGACGCGGATGTGCCGTCCACCAGCCGATCCGTAGAAGTCTCCCGGCGCGACCAAAATCCCGATTTCGGACAGCTTACTCACTTGATCCCACGCGTTCTGCCCATTCGACGCCCATAGGTACAGACCGGCGGTCGAATGGTCGATCGTCCACCCCGCCCGCTCCAGCGCGGGACGCAGCACGGCGCGCCGCGCGGAGTACAGCTCGCGCTGGCGTTCGGCGTGCGCGTCGTCGCCGAGCGCGACCGTCATCGCGTCCTGGACCGGCTTCGGCATGAGCATGCCGGCGTGCTTGCGCGTCTCCAGCAGCCGCTTGACCAGGACGGGATCGCCCGTCACGAACCCGGCCCGGTAGCCGGCCAGGTTGGAGCGCTTGGAGAGCGAGTGGACGGCGAGCAGCCCCTCGTGGGAGCCCCCGCAGACGTCGGGATGGAGGATGGAGACCGGCTGCTCTTCCCAGCCGAGCTCGATGTAGCACTCGTCGGAGGCCACGACCGTGCCGCGCTCGCGCGCCCAGGAGACCACCTTGCGCAGGTGCTCGGCGGGCAGCACGCGCCCGGTCGGGTTGCCCGGGGAGTTGATCCAGAGCAGGTCGACGTGCTCGGGGCCGACCGACAGCGTGCTGTCGGAGGCGGTGGCGGTCGCGCCGGCGAGCCGGGCGCCCACGTCGTAGGTGGGGTAGGCCAGCTCGGGGAAGACCACCCGCCGGGCGCCGAGGTAGGTGGGCAGCCAGGCGACGAACTCCTTGGAGCCGATCAGCGGCAGGACGTCCTGCTGGTCGACGGTGACGCCGTGGCGGCGCCGCAGCCAGCCGGCGGCGGCCTCGCGCAGCGCCTTCGTGCCGTGGGTCAGCGGATAGCCGGGGCTGTCCGCCGAATCGCGCAGCGCCTGCTGGACGGCCTCGGGCACCGGGTCGACGGGGGTGCCGACCGAGAGGTCGACGATGCCGTCGGGGTGCGCCAGGGCGCGTTCCTTGTACGGTTCGAGCCGGTCCCAGGGGAAGTCGGGCAGCTTGTTCACGGTTCTCCAGGGTCGTTCGGGGCCGTACACGCCTGCGGCGGACGCGGGCGCGCGGGGGCCGCCCGACGTGGACGGCCCCGGCGCACGCGACTCGCTAGTGGTCCTCGCCCTGCGGCGGCAGCGCGGCCACCACCGGGTGGTCCTTCTCGATCTTGCCCACCTTCGAGGCGCCTCCGGGCGAGCCGAGGTCCTCGAAGAAGTCCACGTTCGCCTTGTAGAAGTCCTTCCACTGCTCGGGAAGGTCGTCCTCGTAGAAGATGGCCTCGACGGGGCACACAGGCTCGCACGCGCCGCAGTCCACGCACTCGTCGGGGTGGATGTAAAGCATGCGCTCGCCCTCGTAGATGCAATCGACGGGGCACTCCTCGATGCACGCCTTGTCCAGGACGTCCACGCAAGGCTGCGCGATGACGTAGGTCACCTCGAGCTCCTTTTTCTCCGCACCATGGCATGACTCTGACCGCGGTTTGCTACGCCCTAGTATTGCCGTGCTTGCCAGCTGGCCGAAACGGAGGGTGGCAAACTCATGGCCGCACGCCTCGTCGTCGCGATCACAACTCAGGACATAGGCGCACGGATCACCACTCGAAGGCGCGTCCCAGAGGGCTTTCGGGACGCCGTCGGCGTGCTCGAATCCTGGACGGACGGCGTGTTGCGCGTTCGCAAGCGGGACGGCACTTTGGTGGAGATCGACGAGGAATCGCTGGTCGCGGCCAAGGTCGTTCCGGTCGCGCCTCCTCGACCTCGGGCGAAGTAACGGTAAGTATTCATTGTGTGACCGTACGTATCTGCGCCGCCGTAGCAGCCGTTCTCGCCAGCGCCGGATGCGGCGCGTCCACATCGCCGTCCACGTCCGAGGGGTCCAAGGACCTTCCGGTGCTCAACGTCCGGGCCGCGTCGCTGAAGCAGGGCTTCGGCACGATGGAGCGCCTGGCCGAGGCCGCCAAGCGCGAGGGCCAGCTCACCGTGATCGGCCTGCCGCACGACTGGGTGAACTACGGCGAGATCATCGACACCTTCGCCGACAAGTACGACATCAAGGTCAACGAGCTGGAGCCGGGCGCCAGCAGCAAGCGTGAGCTCGACGCCGCCGACCAGCTCAAGCCGGACGTGTTCGATCTCACCCTGGACATGGCCGTCTACGGGGCCGACAAGTTCGCGCCGTACAAGGTGACGGGCTGGCAGGACCTGCCCGACTTCGTCAAGGACCCCAAGGGGGCCTGGTACGGCGCGTACGGCGGCTACATGTCGATCGGCTACGACCCGCGCGAGGTCAAGGCCCCGGCCTCCTTCGCCGACCTGCTCAAGCCCGGCTACCGCGTCGCGCTCGACGGCGACCCGCTGCGCTCGGCGGCGGCGTTCGGCGGCGTGATGGCCGCGTCCATGAAGGCCGGCGCCAAACCGGACGCCAGGCAGGGGGTGGACCTGTTCGCCAAGCTCAAGCAGGCCGGGCAGCTCGTCGAGCCGGCCAAGGCGAACGTGATCATCGACTGGGACCACCTCAACGCGGCCCGCAGCGCCGACCACGCCGACTCCTGGGAGGTGACGATCCCGCGCGACGCGCCGTTCGGCGGGTACCACGTCCAGGCGATCAGCAAGACCGCCCCGCACCCGGCCGCCGCCCGGCTGTGGCAGGAGTTCCTGTTCTCCGACGAGGGCCAGAACCTGCTGCAGAAGGGCTACGCCCGTCCGGCGCGCGGCGAGGCCATGCTCATGAAGGGCAAGCTCGACACCGAGCAGGCCGCCCGGCTGCCCAAGGCCGCCGGCCCGCCCGTGCTCATGACGATCCCGCAGACGGACGCGGCGAAGGCGTACCTCAAGCGGGAATGGAGCAAGAGCGTGGGATGAGTCCGTTGTGACTTGATATGTCGTAGAGACGATCAGGCTCTAAAGTGAACGGACAGCACGGCCACGGGGGCCCGATGTCTGACGAATGTGAGCTGATCGTCTTGCGATACGACGCACCGAGCTTGGAGCGGTGGAACAGTCGCGCCTACGACAGCAGTTTCGGGTACGTCTCCACCCAGGGCGCGCCGCTGGTCGACCTCCTCGACCCGCAGCCCGGGGAGCGCGTGCTCGACCTCGGGTGCGGCACCGGGGTGCTGACCGCGCAGATCGCCTTCAGGGGCGCGGACGTCCTGGGCATCGACGGTTCCGCCGCGATGATCGAGAAGGCGCTGGCCCAGTACCCGGGGATCGACTTCATCATCGGCGACGGCCACGACTTCACCGTGGTGGACCCGTACGACGCCGTCTTCTCCAACGCGGCACTCCACTGGATGAGCCGCGACCCCGCCACCGTGATCGCCAACGTCCGCGAGGCGCTGAAGCCGGGCGGCCGGTTCGTCGCGGAGATGGGCGGCGCGGGCAACTGCGCGGAGCTGACCGCCGCGATGCTGACCGCCTGGCGCGAGTACGGCCTGCGCGAGCCCGATCTGCCGTGGTACTTCCCCACTCCCGCCGAGTACGCGCGCCGGCTGGAGCAGGAGGGCTTCGTGGTCCGGCTGCTGGAGTACTTCGACCGGCCGACGCCGCTCGACGAGTGCCCCGGCGGGGCCGCCGACTGGGTGCGCATGTTCGCCTCGTCCGTGCTCGAAGGACTGCCGCCGGAGATCGTGGACCCCCTGCTCGGACGGGTCAACGAGCTGGCCGCGCCCGCCCTCCGGAGGGAGACGGGCTGGATGGCCGACTACGTGCGTCTACGCTTTGCCGCTGTTCGGCGCTGATGCGTAGTGCATGATGCGTAGGGCTGTTTTGCCGGACTATGGTCTGTTCCGTGGGCGGCGAGATGTTGGCTGCGCCGCTCCGGCGGCGTGAGGGGCTGGTGAACGGAACGGGATGAACTTCTGCCTGAGCGACCTCGTTCCACCGTTGAGGTGGAGCGACGCGTCGACGATCACGCTACTGACCGGGCAGCCGGATCTGCCGGACGCGTGGTGGCGAAGCCTGCCCATGCCGCTGGTGCTCGCAGCCATCGGCCCGGAGTCACTGGGCGAGCTGCTGACCGAGATCGCGCTGGAGCACTGGCCGGCCGCCGCCATTGGCGACGTCCTGCCGGCTCTGCACGTCCTGGACCCGGACGAGGCCGACGAACCCGCCGTCGCCATCGCGCTCGACCGCGCCGGGTCGTGGACGGGGCTGCTCTCGCTGACCGGGCGGGAGCTGGTGGACCAGCCGTTCATCCAGGCCCGGCCGGTGCTCAACACGTTGTTCGGGGCGGTGCTCGTCCGGCTGGCGCATCCGTACGCGGGTGGGCGGCAGGCCGAGGCGCACGTGCCGGCGGCTCTCGCGGCCCCGGCGGACGCCGTCGTGGCGGCGGAGCTCGACCACGAGCCCGCGTTCCCTGAGGGCGGGGCCGCTGCGGAGGCCGTCGGGGAGGCGGCCGGCCGTGACGGCGAGCGGGTGCTCGACGCCGACTCCGAGCCGGTCGTCGAGGAGGTGCCGCGGCCCGAGGCCGAGCCCGTGCTCGACGCCGCCGAGGAGCCCGCGCCCGAGCCCGCCGCCGCGGAGGCGTCCGCCCTGGAGGCGGAGGGGGTCGGCGGCGAGCCGGAGCCTTTCTCCACGGACGATCACGACGAAGAGGCTGAACGGCGCGAACCCGCCGACCTCGACAGCTCCGCCGACGTCCCTGAGGTCCTTGAGGGGCGGGAGGAGGAGCGGGCCGAGGCCGCACAGTCCGAGGCATCCACCGATCACGCCGAGCCCGAGGCGCACGCCGAGCAGCCCGAGCACGACACCGAGCCTGAGCGCGAGGCCGAGCCCGAGCGCGAGGCCGACTTCGAGCACTCCGAGGCCGACGCCGAGCACGCCGAGCCCGAGGCGGACGCCAGGCACGCCGAGCACCGCGAGGCCGAGGCTGAGCACCGCGAGCCTGAGGCCGACGCCAGGCACGCCGAGCCTGAGGCCGACGCCGGGCACGCCGAACCCGACGGGGCGGACGCCGAGCACGCCGCGTCCGCCGAGGGCGGCGAGGAGTTGTCCGAGCTGATCGAGGCCGCGTTCGCCGGGCTCGACGACAAGAGCTGGGCCGTGGCGCAGAACCGCGTCTTCACCGACGAGCCCTCGGCGGTCGACCAGCTGGCCAAGCTGTTCGCCGTCCCCCCGGCCGACATCTCCGCCACCGAGCGGGAGCTGCGCGTCCGTCTCGACCAGTGGCTGGCCAGCGAGGAGGCCGCGCCGTACCGCGCCCACCTGGACGAGCTGCGCAGGACGCTGGGCCCGGCCGCGCCCAAGGAGCAGCTGATCGGCGCGGCCGACTGGCACGCCAGGGAGATCCGCGCGCTGGAGGTGCCGGCCTGGCAGTTCGTGCTGGCCACGCTGCCCGCGCAGCCGAACCAGCCGGCGGAGTTCCAGCAGCCGGTGGAGTTCCAGCAGCCGCACTCGGCGTTCGCCGCGATGCAGCCGCCGCCTCCCCTGCCGCCACCGCCCATGCCACCGCCGCCGCCTCCGGCCGGTCCGCCCGGTCCGCCGCAGTTCCAGGCGTTCACGCCGGTCCCGCCGCCGCCCGCGGAGGGCAACGGCGGGGCGGAGCAGAACAAGCCGTACCAGCCGCTCAAGGACGTCTCCCAGACCAGGCGCTGCTTCCGGCAGCCGGACGGCCGCTGGTGGCTGCGGATCGACGTGACCGCCGAGCAGCTGGCCGGCGGCGAGTGCGCCCTCCCGACGGGCTTCGCGGCCTACCTGGGCCTGTCCCCCGGCGAGAGCCGGGCGGTCAGGAGCGCGGCTGGCGAGCTGACCATGACCTGGCACGGCAGGCCGGTGCTGGAGTCCATCGAGCGTCTGCTCGTGGACGTCGGCGCCAAGGAGGGCGGACACCTGTTCCTCACGCTGTCGGACGAGGGCGTCCTGCGCGCCCGTCACCTGCCGGTCGCCGCCCAGAACGCCGAGAGCATCACCAAGGCGCTGCGCCTGGTCGGCTACACGGCGCCGGGCGGCACCCGGGACCAGGCGGCCAGAGTGATCGCGACGAGGATCGGGCTCACCGGCCCCGTCGGGCTGCCCGACCTGCTCACCAGGCTCCGCGAACGCGGCGACCGCGACCTGCTCGCCCTCTTGGACTGACCGCCCGTGCCGCGGCTCGCGATCGGCCCTGACTTTCCAGGGGAGCTCGGCGCACTGGCTCAGCCGGTGCGCAGGGACGCCGTGGTCGCGCTGCGCCGGTTCCTGCTGAACGTGTCCGGAGCCCCGCACCCCGAGCGGGTGCGGGGCTGCCGGGACGCCAAGGTCGCCACGCTGCGCCTGGCCGACGGGCATCGCGGCGTGGTGGTCCGGCAGCGCGACGTCTACTGGCTGCTCGCCGTGCGGCCCGATCCGGAGGCGTGGTCGTACGCCCAGCGTCACCGGTACGGCGTCAACCCCGTGATCGGCGTCGTCGAGGAGTGGGACGCCGAGACTCTGGACCGGGTCGAGCCCGCCTTACGCAGGTCGGCCCGCCCCTCGCGGCTGTTCGAGCAGATCTGCGACGGCGACCTGCTCGCGCTCGGCATCGACGTGCACGCGCTGCCCCTGGTCCGGCTGATCTCCACCGAGGCCGACGTGGCCGCGCTCGAACCGCTGCTGCCGCCCACCCAGTACGCGCCGCTGGCCGTCCTGGCCAGGGGCGGCACGCTGTCGGAGGCGTGGCGGGAGCTGGACAACTGGCGCGCCCGCGACGAGGAGACGGGCGCGATCGACCCCGACGACCTGCACGCGGCGCTGCTGCGCAGCCCGGACCGCGCGGTGTTCGCCGCCGACAAGGTGGAGCTCGACCGGGTGCTCGGGGCCCCGGACTGGTGCACGTTCCTGCACCCGACGCAGCACCGGCTGGCCAGGGCCGGACGGTACGAGCAGCCGGTGCTGGTGGTGGGCGGCGCGGGCACCGGCAAGACGATCATCGCCCTGCACCGGGCGGCCCACCTGGCGGCGCGGGGCAGCGGCCCGGTGCTGCTGGTGACGTTCTCACAGAGCCTGGCCGAGGAGCTGGCCGGCCGGCTGGACGTGCTGATCGACGACGAGACCGTGCGCAAGCGCGTCGAGGTGGACAACGCCGAGCGCCTGGCCGTGCGGATCGTCGCCGACGCGGAGGGACGCCGTCCCGCCCTGGTCGGCCCGGGGGCCCGGTCGCTGGCCCAGCTCACCGACGAGGCGATCAGGCTGCTGTCGATCACGACCGGCGACCTGCTGGACGACGTGGAGCCGGGGCGCAAGCCGTACCGGCACATCGTGGTGGACGAGGCGCAGGACATCAGCCCGGCGCAGTGGCGGCTGCTGCGGGCGGCGGCGCCGCACGCGCACGACGACCTGTTCGTGGTGGGCGACCCGCACCAGCGGGTGACCGACACGCGGGTGGCGCTCGGCGCGGTGGGCATCCCGGCCGTCCAGCACGACCTGCGGATCTCCTACCGGCTGCCGCAGGAGATCCTGTCCTACGTGGTCCGGCTGCGCGGCGGCGGCCCGGCGAACGGCCTGGTCAAGGGCGTGGCCGAGCTGTTCGGCTACCGCGCCACGCACAACGGCCGGCGGCCGGTGGTCCGGGCGTACGACACACCCGAGTCCGAACTGGCCGGGCTGCGGGCCACGGTCGGCGGCTGGCTGGCGGACGGCGTGCCGGAGGGCGAGATCGCCGTCGGGGCGCGCACCCCCACGCTGGTCCGGGCCGCCCGGGAGGCGCTGGACGGGCTGGACGTGCGCGTGGCGACCTTCCAGCATCTGAAGGGCCTGGAGTTCGAACGGGTGGCGCTCGTCGGCGTGGCGGAGGGCGTGGTGCCCGGGCCGCTGCCCGCGGAGCCGGCCGCGCGGGCTCGGGCGCTGCAACGCGAGCGGAGCATACTGTTCGTCGCCTGCACACGGGCCCGAACGATGCTCTATATCTCGCATTCCGGAAGGGGGAGCCCATTTCTGTCCCCCTGATCACATAGTCTGAACTGCGGATATCTTCCCTTTGCCGGTTGGACCTCAATGAACCTCAGCCTGAGCGACCTCGCGCCACCCCTGCGCTGGACCTCCCCTGGTCAGATCGCGCCGATCGTGGAGGAGCCCCAGCTGCCCGAGGCCTGGTGGCAGGCGATCCCCCTCGACCGCGCGTGCGCGATCGTCGGGACGCAGACCGTGGCGGGCCACCTGGCCGATCTGGCCGTGGCCTGCTGGGGGCACCTGCTGCTCGGCGACATCCTGCCGCTGCTGCGTTTCTCCGACCCCGCCGAGGCCGAGCGCACGCCGGAGTCTCTGGGCAAGGACGTGGTGCAGAAGCTGTTCACCGGTGTGTTCGAGCGGCTGCTCGAACCCGCGCCCGCCGCCCTGCCCGTCCCGGCCCGGCCCGACAAACCCCTTCCCGAGCTGATCGACGCGGTGTTCGCCGCGCTCGACGACCGGCAGCGCGCCATCGCCCGCGACCGGCTCTACGCGGCGCAGCGCGCCACGCTCGACGAGCTGGCGCAGCGTTTCTCGGTCACCCGCGAGCGGATCAGGCAGATCGAGCGGGACCTGCGCGACCACGTGGAGGCCTGGCTGGGCTCGCCTGAGGCGGCGGGGCTGGTGGCGCACGTGACGTGGCTGAGGGGCAGGCTGGGGTCGGCGGTCCCGGCCGACGACCTCGCGGCCGCCGTGCCGTGGCACCGCGGCGACCTGCGCACGCTGGGCATCCCCGCGTGGCGGTTCGTCCGCACGCTGCTGACCGGCTACGAGCAGGCCGACGGGTGGCTGGTCTCCGGCGGGGCCGACGAGCTGCGGGAGAAGACGCGGCAGCTGTTCACCGACGGGCCGCGGCCGCTCGACGAGGCGGTGTCCATGGTGGCCCAGCTCGGCGTCCGCGAGGACGTCGCCGAGCGGTGGATCCTCGCCGTGCCGCAGCTTCGGGTGCTCGGCCGGCACGTGGTGCCCTGGCCGCGCAGCATCAACGAGAAGGCCGAGGCGGTGCTGGCGGTGGCGGGCACGCCGCTGTCGCCCGAGGAGATCCAGGAACGCATCGGCGAGGACTACAGCCTGGTCGGCATCCGCAACCAGCTCACCGCCGACGAGCGCTTCCGCCGGGTGGACCGGAACAAGTACGGGCTGACCAGGTGGGGCGGCGACGAGTACCTGGGCATCAGGGAGATGATCTCCAGGGAGATCGAGCGAGCCGGCGGCGAGGCCTCGGTGAGCACGATCGTGACGAACCTGACCTCCCGCTACGACGTGAGCGAGAGCTCGGTGCGCGCCTACTCGGGCGGCCCCGGGTTCGAGCGCACGCAGCGGGGCTGGATCAGGGTGGCCGGAACGTCGCCGACCGGGGAGTCGGAGCCGTACCAGCCGCGCAAGGACGTCTCGGAGACGCGGCGCAGCTTCCGCTCCCGCGACGGCCGGTGGTGGCACCGCGTGGACGTCAACGCCGAGCACCTGCGCGGGTCGGGCTCGCCCCTGCCGACCGGGTTCGCCGCCTACCTGGGCATGGCTCCCGGCGGGTCGCTGACCGCCTCGACGCCATCTGGCGACGTGGTGATCAGCTGGCACAACCAGCCGACCATGGGGTCGATCCGCAACGTGCTGGCCGACTTCAAGGCGAGCGAGGGCGACCACGTGTTCCTGACCGTCTCCGACGGCGGCGAGCTGCTGACCCGCTACCTGCCCGCGGCCGCCGTGGCGATGCCGCCGCTGAACCGTGCGCTCTACCTCATCGGCTACACCGCACCGGTGCACTCCGAGATGGAGGGGCTGCGGCTGATCGGGGCCCGCATCGGGCTGCCCGACACGGCCACCCGCGAGGAGGTGCTGGCCCGGCTGCGCGAGCGCGGGGACCGGGACATCCTCGGCTTCCTCGGCGGCTGAGGGCTAGGCTCGGGTGATGTTGCGGATCCACGACACCCGGGCCAGGCAGGTCGAGGAGATCTCGGGCGGGCGGGCGGTGCGCGTGTACACGTGCGGGCCGGCGCTGCACCGCCGCGTCCATCTGGGCGACCTGCGCACGTACGTGCTGTCCGACCTGGTCAGGAGGGTCCTGGAGGGGCGGCGTACCCGGGTCGTGGCCTGCCGGCACGTCGCCGACCTCGGGCGTCCCGACGGTGAGGCCGGGGGGACGGTCCGCGCTCACGAGGACGCGTTCGTCGACGACGCGGCCGCGCTCAACCTGCGGCCGCCGGAGCACGCGCCGCGCGCCGGGGAGACGGTCGACCTGATGATCGAGCTGATCGCCGGGCTCGTCGAGCGCGGGCACGCCTACCCGGCGCCGGACGGCTCGGTGTACTTCGACGTACGGACGTTCCCGGCGTACGGCGAGATCTCCGGCACCGGCCTGGACGACCTCAAGCCCGCCGACCCGGTCGCCGCCGATCCGCACCGGCGTTTCCACGCCGACTGGGCCCTGTGGCGGCCCGCCGACGGCGACCAGGGCCGGGACGCGCCCTGGGGCCGGGGCCTGCCCGGCCCGCACGTGGCGTGCTCGGCGCTGTCGCTGCGTTTCCTCGGCGAACGGATCGACCTGCACGTCGGCGACGCCGCCCGGTGCTTCCCGCACCACGAGGCCGAGCGCGCCCAGTCGGACGCGGCGACCGGCCACGAGGTGGTGCGCCACTGGGTGCACGGCGAGCGCCCGCTGTTCGACGGGCGCGAGATGGCGGAGTCCGCGGGCGAGGCGGTGCTGCTGTCCGACGTGGTGGCGGCCGGGCTCGACCCGCTGGCGGCGCGCCTGGCCTTCCTCGGGCACCGCTACCGGGAGCGGCTCGACCTCTCCTGGGACGTCCTGCGGGCCGCCGACCGCACGGTGCGGCGGTGGCGGGCGCGGGTGGCCGAGTGGTCGGAGTCGCCCAGCGCGCCCATGGCCGCGTCGTACGCCGAGCGCGTCGGGGCGGCCCTCGACGACGACCTGGACACCCCGGCGGCGCTGGCCGTCCTGCGGGAGCTGGAGCTGGACGAGTCGGTGGCGCCCGGGTCGAAGTTCGAGACGTTCCTGCACCTGGACCAGGTGCTGGCGCTCGACCTGTCCACGGAGATCGGCAAGCCGCGGGTGCCGCCCGCCGGGGCCGGCGAGCTGCTGGCGCAGCGGGAGCGGGCGGTGGCGGCCAACGACTGGGCGGCGGCCGACCGGCTCCGGGACGAGCTGGCCGACCTGGGGGTTCGCGTCACCGACACCCCGGAGGGGCAGAGCTGGGCTCTCTGATCGGGAGCCCTCCGCGCGAGGCCGCTCCGGCCGTCTGAAACGGCTGGAGCAGTGAGCCGGTACTGCCAGACTTGTTCCAGTTCGGCAAGATGGAGGTATCGGTGAGACCCTTTGCGTGGATGCCGTGGCCTTTCCGGTGGTTCGCCCGGGTGTTGACCGTGCTTCTCGTGCTGGCGCTCGTGCTGGCCGGGGTCCTGGTGTACACGGTGCGGAAGTCGTTCCCGCAGGTGGACGGGACGCTGCGGCTGCCCGGTCTGGCCGGGAAGGTCGAGATTTATCGCGATAAATCGGGGATTCCGCATATCTATGCCGACACTGCGGCCGACCTGTTCATGGCGCAGGGCTTCGTCCACGCCCAGGACCGGTTCTTCGAGATGGACTTCCGCCGCCACACCACCGCCGGACGGCTCTCCGAGCTGTTCGGCAAGGCCACGCTCGGCAACGACAAGGCGCTGCGGACCATGGGCTGGCGCCGGGTGGCCGAGCAGGAGCTGCCCGCCCTCGACCGGCAGACCCAGGACTTCCTGGCCGCGTACGCCAAGGGCGTGAACGCCTGGCTGGACGCCAACCCCAACGCCTCCGACCGCAGCCTCGAATACTCGGTGCTCAAGCTGCAGAACGGCGAGTACCGGCCGGAGCGGTGGACCGCGGTCGACTCCGTCGCCTGGCTGAAGGCCATGGCGTGGGACCTGCGCTCCAACATGGAGGACGAGATCGACCGCGCCCTGGCGCTGACCAAGCTGCCCAAGGAGCGCGTCGAGCAGCTCTACCCCGGCTACCCGTACGACCGCCACTCCCCGATCGTCGGCCAGGGCGCGCTCTCCCAGGGCCGCTACGACCAGCAGGCCGAGCCGCGGACCGGCGGCGTGCGCGCGCTCTCCCAGGCCGCCGCGACGCTCGACGCCGTGCCGAGCACGATGAGCAGCGAGGAGCGCGAGGGCATCGGCTCCAACTCGTGGGTGGTCTCCGGCGCGCACACCACCAGCGGCAAGCCGCTGCTGGCCAACGACCCGCACCTGTCCCCGCAGATGCCGTCCGTCTGGTACCAGGCCGGGCTGCACTGCAGGAAGCTGTCCGAGCAGTGCCCGTACGACGTCACGGGGTTCACCTTCTCCGGCGTGCCCGGCGTGATCATCGGGCACAACGACAAGATCGCGTGGGGGTTCACGAACCTCGGGCCGGACGTGGCTGACCTCTTCCTGGAGAAGGTGGACGGCGACACGTACCTGTACAAGGGCGAGCAGGTCAAGCTCGAGACGCGGCAGGAGCAGATCAAGGTCGCCGGCGGCGACCCCGTCACGATCACCGTGAAGAGCACCCGGCACGGCCCGCTGATCAACGAGGTGATGGCGGACGCCCGGCCGAGCGGCGAGGCGAACGCCGTGGCCCTGCAATGGACCGCCCTCACCCCCGGCAGGACCGTGGACGCGATCTTCGCGCTCAACAAGGCGGGCGACTGGCCCGAGTTCCGCTCGGCGGCGGCGCTGTTCGAGGTGCCGTCCCAGAACCTGATCTACGCCGACACCAGCGGCAAGATCGGCTACCAGGCGCCCGGGCGCATCCCCGTACGGGAGAAGGGCGACGGCGCCTGGCCGGTGCCCGGCTGGACCGGCGAGTACGACTGGAAGGCCGCGCCCATCCCCTACGACCAGCTGCCCACGGTGGAGGACCCGGCCGAGGGGTTCGTCGTCACGGCGAACAACGCCGTCATCGACCCCCGCCGCTACCAGCCGCTGCTGACCAAGGACTGGTCCTACGGCTACCGCTCCCAGCGCATCCGCGAGCTCATCGAGTCCGCGATCGCCAAGGGCAAGATCGACGCCGGGACGATGTCGGACATCCAGCAGGACACCTCCAACGAGTTCGCCGAAACGCTGGTGCCCGCGCTGCTGCGGGTGGACCTGGCCGGTCCCGCCCGCCAGGCCCGCGAACTGCTGCGCACGTGGGACCACTCCCAGGGGCTCGACTCCGCCCCCGCCGCCTACTACAACGCGGTGTGGCGGCACCTGCTCATGCTCACGTTCGACGACGACCTGCCCGAGCAGGTGTGGCCCGGTGGCGGCGACCGCTGGTACGACGTGGTCGCCAACCTGCTCACCGCCCCCGACGACCCTTTCTGGGACGACGTGACCACCAAGAACCTCACCGAGACCCGCGACGACATGCTGCGGCAGGCGATGGCCTCGGCCTACCACGAGCTGTCGGAGCTGTTCGGCACCGACGTCAGGTCCTGGAAGTGGGGCGACCTGCACCAGCTCGAACTGGTCAACGGCACGCTCGGCACGTCGGGCCTCGCGCCCGTGGAGGCGCTGTTCAACCGCGGCCCGTTCGCCGTGCCCGGGAACAAGGACGCGGTGAACGCGACCGGGTGGAACGTGCAGAAGGGGTACGGGGTCACGGCGGTGCCGTCGATGCGCATGGTCGTCGACCTGGCGGACCTGGACAAGTCCCGCTGGATCAACCTGACGGGCGCCTCGGGGCACGCCTTCCACGACAACTACTGGGACCAGGCCGAGGCGTGGGCGCGGGGCGATCTGCTCCCGATGTACTCCAAGCCCGAGTCGGTGAAGAACGCCGCCGTCCACACCCTCACCCTCACCCCCTGACCCCGGGGCCACGTCCCGGCCTCCAGGGGGCGGGAGGACCTGCGCGGGCCCGGCGTACGACCGTGGGTGTAGTCGAAGGCCAGACCGTGGTCCGACGCGCCGGGCCCCGGCCGCTGTCAGCATGGCCGCATGACTCGCCTCCGGTACTCCGATCGCCTCTGGTACTCCGTCGGGATCTTCCTCCTGCTCGTGGGCCTGGCGCACCTGGGCGTGCTCGTCGTGGCCGGCGGCCCGTGGGAGGGGGCCGTGTCGTGGCGCAAGCCGTTCACGTTCGGGGTGTCGTTCGGGTTGAGCGTGCTGACCCTGACCTGGGTGTCCCAGTGGTTACGGCTGCGTGCCCGCACGTTCGTCCTCGGGGCGTTCGCGGCGGCCTCCACGGTCGAGGTGGCGCTGATCACCCTTCAGGCGTGGCGCGGGGTGCCGTCCCACTTCAACATGGAGACCCCCCTCGACACGGCCATCGCCCGCACGCTGGCCGCGTTCGGCATCACGCTCATCGTCCTCGCGATCACCATGACGATCGCCGCCTTCCGCCCGGCGCCGGAGGTCGCCCCGAGCACCCGTCTGGCCGTACGGGCCGGCTTCGCCACGCTGCTGGCGTCCATGGTCTTCGGCGGCGTGATGATCGCCCGTGGCGTCGTGGCGGTGATGACGGGCAACCAGCAGCTCGCCTACACGGTGGCCACCGCGCTCAAACCGGCCCACGCCGTGCTCATGCACGGGGTGCTCCTCCTGCCGGCCCTGTCCTGGCTGCTGTCCCGCACGCTCCCGTCCGAGGGCGCGCGGCTGCGAGCCGTACGCCTGGCCACCTGGGCGTACGTCGCGGTAGCCGCGCTGGTGTCCGGCCTGGCCGTGGCGGGGGTGGCGGTCGTGGGGCCATCCACGGCGTCGGTGTTGTCGGCCGGGGCGATCTCGGCCCTGGCCATCGCGGCGGTCGCGCTGGGCCGGTTCAGCCCCCGCCTCGGCCAGGCGAAACATTGAGGCCGGGGTAATGGGTCAGCCGTTATGCCGTCGCCGCCGCCACCACACGGGCGCGCGCGGGTAACCACCGTCGTCCAGGTCGGCCAGCCGCTCGAACACGTTGTACGACGCCTGATGCCCGCACACGACCACCGACACGAGCATGGCCAGCAGGTAGAGCGGGAGCATCGGCAGTCCGGCGCAGCAGGCCCACTGGGTGGCGTGCCGTGCTTCGTGCCGGATGAGCCGGTCGTCCAGCTCGTCCTGCCTGGTCAGGACGACGTTCCCCACCGTGAACGCGCCCGCGACGGGAAAGCGGTAGCGGTAGCCGAAGGCGAGGATGAGCCCGTCGGGGCCGGGCCGGCGGGCCGCGCCGCCGACGATCGAGATGAGGAGGCCGAGCGGGGTGGCGAGGTTCACATAGTTCACCGCCCGCCGGAACCGATAGCGCCTGTTCATGCGTCTCAGTCTTGACCAATCTTGACAAGTCGGAATAATGATCTGCGTCCTGAAATCTCCCACAAGAGCAGGATTATGAGATTCTCCATCCTGGGCGCGCTGCTCGGCGCTGTTGCACTGGCCGGAGCCGGCGGAGTCGCGATCACCCAGACATCAGCCACCGATCCCCTACGTTCCACCGATTCTCCTTCCGGCGCGCAGGTGGCGTTACCCGTCGCCGCGACCCCGACGGCGACGCCCACGGCGACGCCCTCGGTCGGGGATTACACCGCCACGACGAAGGTGGTCAAGAAGAAGGGCGTCTCGTACTTGAATGTGTCCGTCAAGTACGACGGAGCGGCCCGCTTCACCGTGAAGCAGAAGGTGTGCAGGAGCCAGTCCTGCAGGAGCGCCACCGCCCAGTTCCCCGTCACCACCGGGGCCGGGCAGACCACGAAGAAGCTGGGCAAGGGCACGTACAAGGCGAGGGGCAAGCCGGCCGTCAAGGTCAAGCCGCTCCCCTGGCCGACCCGCACCGTGACGGTCTCGCCGACCGCCACGCCGACCGCCACGGCCGCGCCGAGCGCGACGGCGACCGTGACGTCCACGGTGACCGAGCAGGCCACGGTGACCGCCACGGTGACCCAGCCGGGCCCGACCGTGACCGTGCCCGGTCCGACGGTGACCGTGCCGGGGCCGACGGAGACGGTGACGTACACCTGTCAGCCCGCCCCGCCGACGACCCCGCTTCCGCCGTCCGAACCGCCGACCGCCACGCCGTCGCCCTCGGTCTCGGAATCCCCGGAAGTCCCGGACGCCCCGGCCCAGGCCCCCGCCCCACCGGCGAGCGACACCCCGACCCCCACCCCGACTCCGACTCCGACTCCGACCGCGACGGACATCCCGACCGACACCCCCACCGGCGCCCCGACCGACGTCCCCACGGACGTCCCGACGGACATCCCGACGTGCGCGCCGCCCACGGATCTCCCCTCCGAGACCCCGACCCCGACCCCGACCCCGACCGCGACCTCCACGGACACCGGCACCCCCACCGGCACCCCCACCCCGCCGGAGCCCCCCACCCAGTAACCCCCGACCGACACAACGCATGATTCAGGCCAGGCCCCAGCGCCTGGCCTGAATCATGTCCTTCTGCCCCACAACCCACCGCAACGGCCCTCTCACATCCGGGACGCCGCACCACCGCTGAACCAGCCCGCCAACCCCGTAGGGACGCCGCGCCACCGCTCCCATCCCTCCGGCTCGTGACCGGGTACGCCCCGGGTCGGTCAGTGCGGGGCGTTTGTGGGGTGGGGTGGTGGGGTGGGGGTCAGCAGGCGGGTGAGGGTTTCGGTCAGCCAGCGTTCGTAGGCGTCGGCGTCCCAGCTCAGCATCTCCCGCCCCAGCAGGTACGTCTCCGCGTGCACCAGGACGGCGGTGGTGTCGGTCAGCCAGTCGAGATCGTGCCCGCCCGCCAGAAGCCCGTCGGCGGCCATCTTGTCCCAGAAGGCGCGCATGTTCGCGCGGGTGGCCTCGCGCCCGGCCCGGGTGGCGGCGGCCAGGTCCGGCTCGGTGGGAGCGGCCTGCAGGGCGACGGCCAGCAGGTCGCCGGCGCGTTCGGCCATCTGGCGGCTGCCCCCGGCCAGGGCGGCGATGCGCTCCTCGGCGGTGGGGGCGGTGCCGGCGCGGACGTACCAGTCGCGGCCGGTGATGTCGACGGCGGCCCCGTCACCGGCGAAGGCGACGTCGACGCAGCGTTTGAGCAGCGCGGCCTTGGTGCCGAAGCGCAGGTAGACGGTACGGTCCCCGACCTGGGCGGACTGGGCGACGGCGGTCAGGGTGGTGGCCGCGTAACCGTTGCGGAGGAACAGCTCGGTGGCGGCGGTCAGGATCTTCTCCTCGGTGGCGGCGATGCGGGCGGCGCGCAGATCACGCTTGACGGGCTCCGACATAAAATGCAGTATAACTGCATCGATGCAGTGCAACTGCAAGGAGGGGATTGCCGTGTCGCACCTCCCGCGCCTGGACGGCGTGCACCACCTCAAGCTCCCGGTCACCGACCTGGACCGTTCCCTGGCCTGGTACCGCTCCCGGTTCGGGTACGAGATCGACATCGAGTTCGTCGAGGAGGGCGTGCCGATGGGCTACGCGCTCGCCCATCCGGCCGGCGGTCCCGTACTGGCGCTGCGGCTGGACCCGGACCGGGCCAGGGCCGCCGCGGGCTTCGACTACTTCGCCATCGGCGTCCCGGACAAGCAGGCCATCGAGGAACTGGCCGCTCACCTGACCACGCTCGGCGACAGCCACGCCGGCGTGCACGAGGCGACCATCGGCTGGATCCTGCCCGGCCTGCACGACCCGGACGGCCACGAGATCCGCTTCTACACCACGCAGCCGCTTCCGCCGCGCGAGCGGGCCGTCCCCACCGCCGCCGACGCGGACGAGGAGCGTCGCAGCAGCGGCACCCGTCCGGCCGAGACCTCCTGAGGAGCGCGCCATGACCGTGGTCCGCAACCAGGACGGCCGGCTGGAGGTCTTCGCCCGCGGCCAGGACACCCGCCTGTGGCACAGCTGGCAGCGGCACGAGGGCGGCTGGTCGCAGTGGGAACCGCTCGCGGACGGAGGGCTGGAGAACGACTGGCACCGCCCGCTGGGCACCTTCCCCACCGTCGGGCAGAACCACGACGGCAGGCTGGAGACGATCGTGATCGCCTCGGACGGCCGCAGCCCCGTGCACTCCTGGCAGCACGAGCCCAACGGCGACTGGGCCAAGTGGCAGAGCCTCGAAGGCTGGTCGGTACGCGCCCTGGGCCCGGGCTTCCGCGAGTTCTGAACCCGGCCGGTCACCTCACAGAGCGGGACCGAGCGGCGCTGCGGGCGGAACGCCGCCCGGCCCTTCCTTGAGCTCGACGAAGATCGCATGCGACTCGGTGTCGCCGATGTTCCGCCCCGCGTGCTCCTGCGCGCCGACCCACCGCGCCTGCCCCGCCTCCAGGTCCAGCTCGACCTCTCGCGCGCCCGAGGTGAGGCGGCGGCTGAAGGACGACAACGTGACCATCACGCTGTCGGGATGGCCGTGCGGGCTGGTCGAGTCGCCGGGCCGGTCGCGGTAGCGCAGCACCCTGACCCGTTCGTTCTCGAAGATCACCGTGTACAGACCGGGGTTCGTGACCACTGGATCGGCGCTCATGGACTGGTCGAGGCCGCCCGCCGCCTGCTGACCGCCGCGCACCCGCGGATCGAGCAGACCTCCCTGCTCCCCCCGGACCCGCCCGCCGACCCCGTGGCGCGCCTGGACCTGGTGATGACCGCCTTCACCCGGCTCACCCTCGACTGGGAACCACAGCTGCGCGCCTCGCTGCGCCTGTCCCTGCGACCGGGCGCCGAACAGCCGCACCTGCGCGGCGGCCGGGCCATCGGCTGGATCGAGGACGCCCTCGCCCCGCTCCGCGACACCCACCCCGGCCTGGACCTCCACCACCTGGCGGTGGCCATCCGCGCTGCGACCGGCATCGAGTCGCTGGTCTGGCTCACCGACATCGCCGGATACCCCCGGCAACAGGCGGTCGAGACCATGTGCTCGTCGGCGCGGGCGCTCCTGGTCGCCGCCCTCGACCGGCACGACCGCCGCACCGGGCAGGCGTAGCCGCGGCGTCAGAGGTTCTTGTAGCGGCCGTCGTGGTAAAGCAGCGGCGAGCCGTCCGCGGGGGTGCCGAGGGCCGTCACCCGGCCGAGCACGATGGAGTGGTCGCCGCCGTCGTACACCGCGGTCGTGGCGACCTCGACCGTGGCCAGGGCGCCGGTGAACAGGGCCACTCCCGACTCCCCGCGATGGTGCTCCCACCGGGCCAGTTGCCCGTTCAGCGGACGGCCGCGGTGGGCAAAGAAGCGGGAGGCGTCCTCCATCGAGGCGTGCAGCACCGACACGCCCCACACCCCGGCCTCGATCACGGCGTCGTGGAAACGGGCCACCTTCTCGGCGCAGAAGAGCACGAGCAGGGGGTCGAGCGACACCGACGTGAAGGAGTTGACGGTCATCGCGTGGTCCACACCGCCGAGCCGGGTCGTGACGATCGCGACTCCCGTGGCGAAGCGGCCGACGACCTTACGGTAGTTTCCCGGGTCCACATGCCGCTCTATGGAATGCACGACGTTACTTTATGCCTCTACGTCGGATTCTTTGGAGGTGGGTATCCCCGCAACAACCACGAACCCCCACCGGATGAGGGCGAGCACAGGAACGCCACCACGAGAGCCAGCAATCCGCCATACAGGTAGACGTACCCCGCCGCACCCTGAGAGATCACCAGATCTCCGGCACTGAGTTCGAGCGTGAACGGCATCGTCACCAGCAGCCAGCCGAGCCCGACCGCGAACGCGGCGAGCTTCGTCCGCATGAGCCTGGCCGCCCCCAGCGGAAGGAGGAACAGCGCGAGCACCCACCCGATCGCCACCCACGGAACGGCGCCCAGCTGGTCGAGCGCGTGCGTGAACCCGCCGACGACGCCGAGCACGACACCCAGCACGAACAGCATGCCGTACGCCGCCCCGCCCAGCGCCGACTCCGCCTGGCTGCGATGTTCCATGGGGAACGAGGTTAGTGGATGCCCGCGAAGAGATCGTTCTCGCGGTTGTGCGGCTCGCCGAGCCCACCGGCGTCGACCGGCGGCCCGGGCACCGGCCGGCCGGGCACGCCGATGGCCAGGACGAAGTGCTCCACGCCGAGCACCTCCTGCCCGATGTTGTTGGACAGGGCGTACCAGGGGCCGTCGACGGTGATCTGGGTGGCGTGGGCGCGCATGGCCTCCCGCTTGTTGCCGACCCAGGGGCGGGCGTCGATCTCGGTGGTGATGTCCTCGTCGGGGCTGCCGAAGGGGATGTCGTCGACGTCCTCGACGAGGAAGCCGGTGCCGGAGCCGGGCAGCGCCTCGGCCGTGCGCCGCATGACGGACCTGGGCACGGCCGTGTGGTAGAACTTCGCGATCTGCCACGGCTCGTCCTGGCGCGGGGCGGGCCGGCCGCCCGGGACGTAGTCGGGCTTGGCGGCCAGCTCGAAGGCGCGGCGGGCCACCCGGTGGGCCTGGATGTGGTCGGGATGGCCGTAGAAGCCGTTGGCGTCGTAGGTCACCAGGACCTGCGGGCGCACCTCGCGGATGACCTTGACCAGCTCGCCGGCCGCCTCGTCGAGGTCGGCCTGCCAGAAGGCGTTGGGACGGTCGTTGGTCGCGACGCCCATCATGCCGGAGTCGCGCCAGCGTCCGGGCGAGCCGAGGAAGCGGTGGTCCTCGACGCCGAGCGCCTGGCAGGCCGCCGCCAGCTCCCCGATCCGGTACGGCCCGAGCAGGTCGTCGCGGTCGGCCGCCAGGTGGGCGAGGTCGGCGGGGATGACCTCCCCCTCCTCCCCCAGCGTGCAGGTCACCAGCGTGACGTGGGCGCCTTCCGCGACGTATTTGGCCATGGTCGCGCCGGTGCCGATCGACTCGTCGTCCGGATGGGCGTGCACGAGCAGGAGGCGGCGATCAGTCATAGTCATGAGCGTAACAATGGCTGGATACTGGCAGGATTGAGCCCATGAGTGAGAGCTTCCCGCGACTGTCGGCACGGACCCGCCGGTTCACCCTGGGAGTGCCCAGGGGGTTCACGATCTCCCCCGACGGCGGACGAGTGGTCTTCCTGCGGACGAGATCCGGCACCGACCCGGTCACCTGCCTGTGGGAGCTCGACACCGAAACCCACGTCGAACGCCTGGTGGTCGATCCCCGCACCCTCCACGCCGACGACGAGAACCTGCCGCCGGAGGAGCGTGCGCGGCGCGAGCGCAGCCGTGAGGCGGCCGGCGGCGTGGTGGCCTACGGCGCCGACGCCGCGCTGACCAGGGCGGCCTTCGCCCTGTCCGGCGCGCTCTACGTCGTCGAGCTGGCGAGCGGCGAGACCCGCAGGCTGGAGACGCCGGGCGCGGTCATCGACCCCCGGCTGTCCCCCGACGGGCGGCAGGTCGCCTACGTCACCGGCGGCGCCCTGCACGTCCAGGACCTCGACTCGGGGCGCGGCGAGGTGCTCGCCACGCCGGAGTCACCGACCGTCACCTACGGCCTGGCCGAGTTCATCGCCGCCGAGGAGATGGACCGGATGCGCGGCTACTGGTGGTCGCCGTCGGGCGACGCGCTGCTGGTCGAGCGGGCCGACGAGGAGCCGGTCGACACCTGGTACATCGCCGACCCGGCCAACCCGTCCCGCCCGGCCGTCGCCCAGCGTTACCCTGCGGCCGGCACGCCCAACGCCCGCACCGAGCTGTTCGTGCTCGGGCTCGACGGCTCGCGGGTGGCGGTGCCGTTCGAGGAGGAGTACCTCACGACGGCCGCCTGGGACGACCACGCGCTGTCGATCGTGACGATGACGCGCGACCAGAAGACGCTGCGGCTGTTCTCCGTCGACCCGGCGACCGGCGTGTCCACGCTGGTCCGCGAGGACACCGACCCGGCCTGGGTGGACATCGTGACCGGCGTGCCGGCGCACCTCGACGACGGCTCGCTGGTGTGGGTGGCCACGTCGGAGGGCGGCCACCGGCTGTTCGTCGGCGACCGCGCGGTCACGCCGCCCACCCTCCAGGTCCGGTCGGTGCTCGACGTCGACCACGACAGCGTGTTGTTCAGCGCCAGCGGCGGCGACCCGACCGACATCCACCTGTGGACCTGGGACGGCCACTCGCTGCTGCCGGTCTCGACCCGTTCCGGGGTGTTCTCGGGGCGGATGTCCGGCGGCGTCGGCGTGTTGTCGGAGCAGAGCCTCGACGCCGAGGGCGTCTCGACCACGGTGGTGCGGCGCGACGGCATGGCGGTCCCGATCCCGTCGTACGCCGAGCGTCCGGGGCTCGACCTGCGGGTGTCGCTGGGGCGTTCGGGCCGCCGGGAGCTGGCCACGGCCGTGGTGCTGCCGTCCTGGTACGAGCAGGGCTCGGGCCGGCTGCCGGTCCTGATGGACCCGTACGGCGGCCCGCACGCCCAGCGGGTGCTCAACCGGCGCGGCGCGTTCCTGGAGAGCCAGTGGTTCGCCGAGCAGGGCTTCGCCGTGATCGTGGCCGACGGCCGCGGCACGCCGGGCCGCGGTCCGGCGTTCGAGCGGGCGGTGCTGGGCGACCTGGCGACCCCGGCGCTGGAGGACCAGATCGACGCCCTGCAGGGCGTGGCCGAGCAGTACCCCGACGACCTCGACCTGTCGAGGGTGGCCATCCGCGGCTGGTCGTTCGGCGGCTTCCTGGCCGCGCTCGCCGTGCTGCGGCGTCCCGACGTCTTCCACGCGGCGGTGGCCGGCGCGCCGGTGACCGACTGGCGGCTGTACGACACCTGCTACACCGAGCGCTACCTGGGCCACCCCGACGAGCAGCCCGAGGTCTACGACAACTCCTCGCTGTTCGCCGACGCGCCCAAGCTCGAACGCCCGCTGCTCCTCGTCCACGGCCTGGCCGACGACAACGTGGTGGCCGCCCACACGCTGCGCCTGTCCTCGGCGCTGCTGGCGGCCGGCCGCCAGCACAGCGTGCTGCCGCTGTCGGGCGTGACGCACATGACGCCCCAGGAGGTCGTGGCCGAGAACCTGCTCCTGCTCCAGGTCGACTTCCTGAAGAAGTCGCTGGGCTAGGTGGTCCGCAGGGCGTCGAGCAGTCTCGACGCCCCCAGGCCGATCAGCACGACCAGCCCCATGACCAGCAGGAACACCCACAGAGGGGCGCCGAGGTAGGCGAGCAGGCCCTGCGCCACGGCCAGGATCAGCACGCCGAGCACGGTGCCCGTCACGCCGGCGCGCTCGCCGTACGGGCTGGTGCCGCCCAGCAGGACGGCGGCGAGCGCGAACACGGTGCTGTAGAGCCCCTGGTCGCCCGGGGGCGCCGCCCCGAGGCGCAGGAGCAGCGCGATGCCGCCCGCGGCGGCGAGCATGCTCGACCCGGCGAGGCCGAGCACCGCGCCGGGCCATCCGGCGCCGAGTTCCTTGCGCACCTCCTGCCGGTTCCACAGCAGGCCGCCGGCGATCGAGACGACCGCGAACACGGCGAACCCGAGCGGGCCGGGATAGAGCGCGGCGGTCTCCAGCGGGATCGTCCCGTCGCCGAGCAGCGCGACGGCCACGGCCTCGCACACGACGGCGGCCCCGAGCGTGACGGCCCAGGCCGGGGCCGTCAGCAGCATCGTGAACGCGCTCATGGCGGCCCCCAGGAGCCCGGCGAGCACGAGCGCGAGCAGCATCGCCAGCGGCAGCGGCACCCCGGCGCCCGCCGTGGACGCCACGAAGGCGGCGCTCGCGGCCGCCACCGCGCCCACGGCGAGATTGGGCGTGCCGGTGCGCAGCGACAGGCCGAACCCCATGACGATCAGGCCGAGCTGCCCGGCGTGGGCGAGGATGTCGAGCAGGCGGTCACTGACCGTAGTGATCAGGACGAGTGCCAGGCCCAGCAGGGCGAGGAGTCCGAGCACGCCTTCCCAGGCGCGCTGCCAGGTGCTCACTCCGACGATGCTGACAGCGCCGGACGATCATCGCAACCCCGGCAGGCGCTACCGCGGCGCCGCCCGCTCCAGCAGCTCCTGCAGCACGGACTGCTCGTCGGGCGTGAGCGCGGCCAGCGGCGAGCCCTCGGTCAGCAGGCCCAGCAGGCGCTCCCGCAGGCCGGCGCCCTCCTGGGTGAGCACCAGCAGCTTGGCCCGGCGGTCGCTGGGATGGGGGCGGCGCTCCACCACCCCCTGCTGCTCCAGCCGGTCGATGACGAACGTGGCGTTGGAGGGCTCGCACCCCATGCGCCCCGCCAGGTCGCTCATGGTCATCGGGCCGGTCAGCTCGCGCAGCGCCACCGCCTGGGCGGTGGTGAGGTCGAGCGCGGCCGCGCGTTCCCTGACGTGCCCCTCGATCTGCCTGGCGAGCGCGCCCACCAGGCCGCAGAGGTTCCGCTCGGCCGCGGCCCGCGCTTCGGCTTCGGACGTTGTCATACCGCAAAACTACCTCAAGCTTGGATGTTTGCAACTTGAAAGGTTCTAGCTATAAGTTTCTGCCATGAGCACTTCTGAGAGCCTTCGTCTGCGCCGCCCGTCCACCCTCCGGTCGTTGCGGGTCGGCGATCTCAAGGTCACGTTCGTGCCCGACGGGAGCGTGCGGCTCAAGCCGTACGGCTGGCTGCCGGGCACGACCGAGCGCGACTGGGCCGAGAACGCCGACCACCTGGACGAGACCGGCAACCTCGTGGCCGGCATCGGCGGCCTGCTGGTGGAGGCGGGCGAGCGGGCCCTGCTGATCGACGCGGGCGTGGGCCCGGTGCACCAGCCGGACGACCCGGCCGACCCGCTGATCGGCGAGCTGCGCGGCGGCGACCTGCTGGACAACCTCGCCCGGCTGGGCCGCCGTCCCGAGGACGTCGAGGCGGTGGCCTTCACCCACCTGCACATCGACCACATCGGCTGGGCCTGGCACCCGGCCGCCGGCGGGCCCGCGTTCCCGGCCGCCGAGTACCTGTTCGCCGAGCCCGAATGGACCGAGCGCCACCGGACGCTCGACTTCGGCACGCCGGCGGAGGCCCTGACGACCATGGCCCCCCGGGTCAGGACGTTCGGCGACGGCGAGGAGATCTTCCCCGGCGTGCGGGCCACGTTCGCGCCCGGCCACACCGCCGGGCACACCGCCTACACGATCACCTCGGGCGGACAGCGGCTGCTGGCCTTCGGCGACGCCCTGCACTCCCCCGTGCAGGTGCGCCGTCCCGAGTGGCCGGCCGGCTCCGACCTGGACCGCGTGGAGTCGACCGTGCACCGGCGGCGGCTGGTCGAGGAGCTGCTGCGGCCGGACACGATCGGCTTCGGCATCCACTTCGCCGACGTGGTCTTCGGCCGCGCGCGGGACACGGCCGAAGGGCCGGTCTGGGAGCCCGTGGCCTAGGGGGTGGCGGCGGGGGTGCCGTGCCAGCTCGCCCACAGGGCCGCGTACGAGCCGCCCTCGGCGACCAGCTCCTCGTGCGGGCCCAGCTCGGTGATCCGGCCGTCCTCCACGACGGCCACCCGGTCGGCGTCGTGCGCGGTGTAGAGCCGGTGGGCGATGGCGATCACCGTACGGCCCTCCAGGACGGCGGCCAGCGAGCGTTCCAGGTGGCGCGCGGCCCGCGGGTCGATCAGCGAGGTGGCCTCGTCGAGCACCAGCGTGTGCGGGTCGGCCAGGACCAGCCGGGCCAGCGCGAGCTGCTGGGCCTGCGCGGGCGGCACGGCGGCGCCGCCGGACCCGACCTCGGTCTCCAGCCCCTCGGGCAGCGTCCGCACCCAGTCGAGCGCGTCGACGGCGGCCAGCGCCGCGCGCACCGCCGCGTCGTCCGCGCCGGGGCGGGCGATCAGCAGGTTGTCGCGGACGGTGCCCTTGAAGACGTGGTGCTCCTGGGTGACCAGCGCGACGTGCCCGCGCAGGTCGTCGAGCGGCAGGTCGACCAGCGGCACGCCGCCCACGCTCACCTCGCCGGTGCGCGGCCCGTGGATGCCGGCCAGCAGCCGCCCGAGCGTGGACTTGCCGGCCCCCGACGGGCCGACCATGGCCAGCCGCTCGCCCGGTTCGACGGTCAGCGACACGCCGTGCAGCACGTCGCGGCCCTCGCGGTAGGCGTACCTGACGTCGTCGGCCCGCAGCAGCTCGCCGGCCGGGCGGGCCGCGGACGGCTCGCGGTCGTCGGGTACGTTGGCCACGCCGAGCAGCCGGGCCATGGCGGCGCCGCCCACCTGGAGCTCGTCGATCCACATGAGGAACCGGTCGAGCGGGTCGATGAGCTGCTGGGCGTAGACCAGGGCGGCGGTGACCTGCTGGACCGTCACCCAGTCGTTGGTGTAGAACAGGCCGCCGACCAGGAGCGTGGAGACCACCGGGATCACGTAGCCGAGCTCGACCGCGGGGAACCAGAGGGTCCGCAGGCCCAGGGTGTAGCGCTCGGCGGCGTAGGAGCGGCTGATGTCGCCGTCGGTGCGCGCGCGCCGGCGTTCCTGGAGACCGAGCGCCTCCACGGCCCTTGCGCCCTCGACCGTCTCGGCCAGGCCCTCGGTCATGTCGGCGTACGCGGCGTTCTCGCGCAGGTAGCCGTCGCGCGCCCGCTTGAGGTACCAGCGGGTGGCGAACCAGATCAGCGGGCCGGCGACCAGCATCGGCAGCATGAGCTGCGGGCTGACCAGCACCAGCGCGCCCATGGTGATCACGAACGTGACCAGCGCGATGAGCGTCTCCGGCACGGCGTGCCGGACGGTCCTGGACAACGAGTCGACGTCGCGGGAGGTACGGGTGATCAGGTCGCCGGCGCCTGCCCGCTCGACCGTGGACAGCGGCAGGCCGAGCACCCGGTCGACGAACTCCTCCCGCAGCTCGGCCAGCACCTTCTCGCCCAGCCTGGCCGAGGCGAGCACGGCGAAGCGGACCAGCAGGCCCTGGAGGAACAGGAACGCGCCGATGACGACGGCCACGAGCAGCCCGTCGACCTCGCCGCCGTCCTGGACGGTCTGGACCAGGCTGCCGAGCTGCCACGGCACGACGAGCCCGGCGACGGCGGCCAGGCCGTGCAGGGCCAGGGCGACGGTGAGCTGCCGCGGGTACTTCAGCGTCAGCCTGCGCGCGTAGGCGCGCACCTGTTTCCGGTCGGCGACCGGCAGGATCTCGCGGGCCACGGTCAGCCCTCCCCTCGGGTCACGGTCGCGGCGTACTCGGGGGACGCGTCCAGCAGGTGCCGGTGTGTCCCCTCGGCCAGCACCCGGCCGCCGGCCACGTAGACCACGTGGTCGGCCCGGTCGAGCACCAGCGGGCTGGTCGTGCAGATCATGGTGGTGCGGCCGGCGCGCGCCTTGGCCAGCCGCTCGGCGATGCGGGCCTCGCTGTGGGCGTCGACGGCGCTGGTGGGCTCGACCAGGATGAGCACCTCGGGGTCGGCGACCAGGGCCCGCGCCAGGCGCAGCCGCTGCTGCTGGCCGCCGGAGAACTCGCGCCCGGCCTCGGACACCTGGGCGTCGAGGCCGTCGGGCAGCGCCTCGACGATGTCCTCGGCGCAGGCGGCGTGCAGGGCGGCGCGCACGTCTTCGTCGGTGGCCGCGTCGCGGACGTCGAGCTCGTTCCTGAGCCTGCCGGTGAACAGGCGGGCGTCGTTGCCGGCGACCAGGATGCGCGCGCGGATCTCGGCCATGGGCAGCGAGGCCAGCTCGACGGCGCCGAAGGTGACGTCGCCGGGCGCGTACCGGCCGAGGCGGTCGGCGATGGCGGCGGCCTCCTCGGGCGCGTCGGCCGCGACGGCGGTGAGCATGCCGGGCTGGAGGGTGACGCCGCTGTAGCAGTCGCGCAGCACGCCGCCGCCGCTGGTCTCGGTGCCGCCGGCGACCTCGGGCTCGATGGCCAGGATGCGGATGACGCGGCGGGCCGCGACGTGGCCCTTGGTGAGCTTGTCAGCGGCCTCGGTCAAGGTGCGCAGCGGGCCGATGAGGAAGGCGGCGTAGCCGTAGAGCGCGACGAGGTCGCCGGTGCTGATCTCGCCGCCGACCGCGAACGTGGCGCCGATGCCGGTGACGACCGCGATGAGCAGGCCGGGCAGCAGGATCTGGGCGCCTTCGAGCAGCGACTCGACCCGGGCCACGCCCACCCCGGCGTGCCGCACGCGCTGGGACTCCTCGCCGTAGCGGCCGGCGAACACCTGCTCGCCGCCGATGCCGCGGAGCACCCGCAGGCCGGCCACGATGTCGGCGGCCCTGGTGGACAGGTCGCCGGTCAGCTCGCGCTGCCGCTTCTGCCGCCGGTGCAGCGGCTTGAGCAGCGGCGAGACGGCGAGCGCCATGAGCGGCACGCCGAACAGCACGAGCAGCCCGAGCGGGACCGAGGTCGTCAGCAGGATCACGGTGACCGCGACGATGGCCACCACGGACCCGGTGCCGCGCAGCAGGATGTCCATGGAGCTGCCGATGTGGGCGATGTCGGAGTTGCCGACGCTGACGACCTCGCCGGTCGAGACCTTCTTGGGCAGCGTCGCCCCGAGCCTGGCGGCCTGCCGCGCGGTCAGCTGGACGGTGCGGTAGGCGGCCGACAACCAGTTGAACACCGCCATCCGGTGCCGCATGATCCCGGTGAACGCCTGCAGCAGCCCCAGCCCGAGCAGGATCGACGCCCAGGTCAGCAGCGCCCGGGTGTCCTTGGCGGTGACCGCGTCGATGCCCTTGCCGAGCACCGCGGGCACGAGCGCCTGCACCAGCCACCACAGGGTGGCGAAGCCGATGCCGGCGAGCAGGGCACGCGCCTGACGCCGCGCGTTCCACCACAGGTAGCGGAGCGGGCTGCGGATGTCGGGCAGGCCGGGATCGGCCTCAGGAAGGGAGCGCATGGTCTGACAAGGTTGACAAGCCGGCGCCCGGCCCGGCAAACGGTTTTTCGCCTGGCTAACGATCGGGCACGTGCCGGAACGTGCGCACGGTGTAGATCAACGTGACCAGGGCGGTCAGCGCGAGCAGCAGGTAGCCCACGGTGTACGACCCGGACGCGCCGTAGACGGCCCCCATCACCAGCGGCGGGAAGTACCCGCCGAGCCCGCCGGCCGCGCCCACGAGCCCCGTCACCGTCCCCACCTTCGACGCCTCGACGAGCTCGGCGACCAGGGCGAAGACACCGCCCGTGCCGAGCCCGAGGAAGAAGGCGATGAGCACGAAGCAGGCTCCGGCGGGCACCTCGGCGGGCGGCCGGAACGACAGCGCGACCGCCATCACGACCGTCCCGGCCAGCGAGATGAGCAGCACCCTGACCGGCCCGATCCGGTCGGACAACGTGCCGCCGATCGGCCGGGCGGCGACGGCGGCGATCGAGAACCCGGCCGTCCGCAGCCCGGCGCCCGTCTGGGCGAAGTGGTAGACGTTCTGGAGCAGGGTAGGCAGGTACGTCGAGAACGCCACGAAGCCGCCGAAGGTGACGGCGTACAGGAAGGCGCACTGCCAGGTGGCCCTGAGCTTCGTGGCCTCGCGCATCCTGGGCAGGGCCGGGGCGGTGGCGGGCGACCAGGCGGGCGAGTCGCGGCTGCCGCCGATCATGATCACGCCCATCAGGGCGAGCACCGCGGCCATGAGCAGGTGGGTCGCGAACCGGCCGAACTCCTCCACCAGGCGGGGGGTGAAGAACGCCGACAGCGCGGTCCCGCCCATGCCGGCGCCGAACACGCCGGTGGCGAACCCTCTGCGGGTGGGCTCGTACCAGGCGTTGACGAACGGGATGCCGATGGCGAACGACGTGCCGGGGATGCCCAGCAGGAACCCCCAGAACAGCAGCCACCCGTACGACTCGGACCAGCCCACGAACAGGACGGGCACGATCGACACGAAACAGATGACCGCGAACATGCGCCGCCCGCCGAGCCGGTCGGCCAGCACGCCCACCGGGATGCGGCCGAGCGAGCCGACCAGCACCGGGATCGCGACCAGCAGCGAGGTCTGTGTCGCGGACAGGTGCAGCTGCCTGCTGTAACTGCCCGACAGGGGACCGATGAGGTTCCAGGCCCAGAACGTCACGGCGAAGGCCGCCGTGGCCAGCGCCAGGTTCCGCACCTGACCTTTACGAAGCGCAGACATACACCCTGTGTAACAGAGGGTCACCTTCTGTGATGAAGTGGGGGTATGAGCGCCGAGGATCTCCTGCTGAAGACCGGTCGGTTCCTCCGCAGATCGGCCACCAGTGGTGACCTGCGGACTCTCTACCTGAAAGGCGGCACGGAAGGCGACGCGTTCTACCGGGACCGGTGGAGTCACGACAAGGTGGTGCGCTCGACGCACGGCGTGAACTGCACGGGTTCGTGCTCGTGGAAGGTGTTCGTCAAGGACGGCATCATCACCTGGGAGACGCAGGAGACCGACTACCCGGGCGTGGGTCCCGACCGGCCGGAGTACGAGCCGCGCGGCTGCCCGCGCGGGGCGGCCTTCTCCTGGTACACCTACTCGCCGACCCGGATCCGCTACCCGTACGCGCGGGGCGTGCTGGTCCGGCTCTACCTGGAGGCGCGGGAGCGGCTGGGCGACCCGGTGGCCGCCTGGGCCGAGGTCACCACCGATCCGGAGAAGCGGGCGAGCTACCAGGGGGCGCGCGGCCGGGGCGGGCTCGTCCGGGTGACCTGGGACCTGGCCGTCGAGATGATCGCCGCGGCGCACGTGCACACCATCCAGGCGTACGGGCCGGACCGGGTCGCGGGGTTCTCGCCCATCCCGGCGATGTCGATGGTCTCGCACGCCGTCGGCTCCCGGTTCGTGTCGCTGATCGGCGGCACGATGCTCTCCTTCTACGACTGGTACGCCGACCTGCCGGTGGCCTCGCCGCAGGTGTTCGGCGACCAGACCGACGTCCCGGAGTCGGCCGACTGGTGGGACGCCGCGTACCTGGTGATGTGGGGCTCCAACGTCCCGGTCACCCGCACGCCGGACGCCCACTGGATGGCCGAGGCTCGCTACCGGGGCCAGAAGGTCGTGGTGGTCTCGCCCGACTACAGCGACGCGGCCAAGTTCGCCGACGAGTTCCTGAGCGTGCGTCCCGGCACGGACGGCGCCCTGGCCATGGCCATGGGCCACGTGCTGCTGAAGGAGTTCTTCGTCGACCGGGAGGTGCCCTACTTCACCGACTACGTCAAGCGCTGCACCGACCTGCCCTTCCTGGTCACGCTGCGCGAGCACGAGGACGCGTACGTGCCGGACAAGTTCCTCACGGCCAAGGACCTGGGCTCGGCGGAGGAGGCGGCCGAGTGGAAGACCGTGCTCATGGCCGGGTCCGGCGAGCCGGTGGTCCCGAACGGCTCGGTCGGCTTCCGCTGGACCGACTCGGGCGAGGGCCGCTGGAACCTCGACCTGGACGTCGACCCGAAGCTCACCCTGTACGGCGGCGAGTCGGCCCAGCTCCTGCTGCCGCGCTTCGACGGCGAGGGCTCCCTGCGCCGCGGCGTGCCGGTCGCCCGCGTCGGCGGACGGCTGGTGACCACGGTGTTCGACCTGCTGCTCGCCCAGTACGGCGTCCCCAGGCCCGGCCTGCCGGGGATCTGGCCCGGCGGGTACGACGACGCGGCCGAGCCGTACACGCCGGGCTGGCAGGAGCCGGTCACCGGCGTCCCGGCCGAGCGGGTGGTCAAGATCACCCGTGAGTTCGCCAGGACGGCCGAGACCACCCGCGGCCGATGCATGATCATCATGGGCGCGGGCGCCACCCAGTGGTTCCACGGCGACACCATCTACCGGGCTTTTCTGTCGCTGCTGCTGCTGACCGGCTGCCAGGGGCGCAACGGCGGCGGCTGGGCCCATTACGTCGGCCAGGAGAAGTGCCGTCCGCAGAGCGGCTGGGCGGTGCTGGCCGGCGCGCTCGACTGGTCGCGCCCGCCGCGGCAGGCGCCCGGCACGCCGTACTGGTACCTGCACACCGACCAGTGGCGTTACGACCGGTTCGACGCGGGCGCGCTGACCTCGCCGCTCGGGCCCGGCGCGTTCCGCGGCAGGCACACGGCCGACCTGGTGGCCGAGGCCGTGCGCAACGGCTGGATGCCCATGTCGCCCGCCTTCGACCGCAACCCGCTGGAGCTGGGCGAGCACGAGGACCCTGTGGCGTACACGCTGGAGGAGCTGCGGCGGGGCAGGCTCCGGCACGCCGCCGAGGACCCCGACGACCCGGCCAACTGGCCGCGGGTGCTGACCCTGTGGCGGTCGAACCTGCTCGGCTCGTCGGCCAAGGGCAACGAGTACTTCCTGCACCACCTGCTCGGCGCCACGTCCAACCTGGAGCAGCCCGACCCCGAGGCACCGAGGGGCAAGCTGGACCTGCTGCTCACGCTCGACTTCCGGATGACGTCCTCGACGGTCTACTCCGACATCGTGCTGCCCGCCGCCACCTGGTACGAGAAGTACGACCTGTCCTCGACGGACATGCACCCGTTCGTGCACGCGTTCAACCCGGCCATCTCGCCGCCCTGGGAGACCAGGACGGACTTCGCCGCCTTCCACGCCATCGCCAGGGCCTTCAGCGCGCTGGCCAAGGAGCGGCTGGGGGTGCGCAAGGACGTCGTGGTGGTCCCGTACCAGCACGACACGCCGGGCGAGACCGGGCAGCCGGGCGGGCGCGCGCCCGGCGCGCCGGAGCCGACGCTGAAGGTGGTCGAGCGCGACTACGGCGCGGTCGCGGAGCAGCTGGCCGCGCTCGGCCCGCTCACCGAGCGGCTCGGCCTCCAGGTCAAGGGCGTGACCTTCATGCCGGACGAGGAGGTCGCCTGGCTCGGCCAGCGCTGCGGCCTGGTGCCGCGCGGCGTGGCCAAGGGCCGCCCCGAGCTGGACACCGACGCCAAGGCGTGCGAGACGATCCTCGCGCTGTCCGGGGTGAGCAACGGCAGGCTGGCCGCCCAGGGCTTCCGCCAGCTCGCCCGGCGCACCGGCCGCAGCTTCGACGACCTGATCGACGAGGGCCACCGCATCGTCTTCGCCGACACCCAGGCCCGGCCCACGCACGTCGCGGCCAGCCCCGAGTGGTCGGGCAAGGAGGCGCACGACCGCCGCTACTCGCCGTTCACGATCAACGTCGAGAACGGCAAGCCCTGGCACACGCTCACCGGCCGCATGCACTTCTTCCTCGACCACGACTGGATGCACGAGTACGGCGAGGCCCTGCCGGTCTACCGCCCGCCGCTGGACATGGCCGAGCTCTTCGGCGAGAGCGCCACCCTGCGCTACCTGACCCCGCACTCCAAGTGGTCGATCCACTCCGAGTACCAGGACAACCTGCTCATGTTGTCGCTGTCGCGCGGCGGCCCGACCATCTGGATGTCCACCGAGGACGCGACCCGGCTCGGCATCGCCGACAACGACTGGATCGAGGCGGTCAACCGCAACGGCGTCGTGGTGGCCAGGGCCATCGTGTCCCACCGCATGCCGCAGGGCACGGTCTACATGTTCCACGCCCAGGACCGCCTGATCGACGTGCCGAAGACGGAGGAGACCGGCCGCCGCGGCGGCATCCACAACGCGCTGACCAGGGTGCTGATCAAGCCCACGCACATGATCGGCGGCTACGCCCAGCTCTCGTACGCCTTCAACTACCTCGGCCCCACGGGCAACCAGCGGGACGAGGTCACCACCATTCGCCGCAGGTCGCAGGAGGTGCGCTACTGATGAAGATCATGGCTCAGATCGCCATGGTGATGAACCTGGACAAGTGCATCGGCTGTCACACCTGTTCCGTCACCTGCAAACAGACCTGGACCAACCGTCCCGGCGTCGAGTACGTCTGGTTCAACAACGTCGAGACCCGCCCCGGCCAGGGCTACCCCCGCCGGTACGAGGACCAGGAACGCTGGCGGGGCGGCTGGAAGCTCGACCGCAGGGGCCGGCTGACACTCCGCGCCGGAGGCCGGTTCCGCAAGCTGGCCAACATCTTCGCCAACCCGCTCATGCCCTCCATCCAGGACTACTACGAGCCCTGGACCTACGACTACGAGAACCTGACCCGGGCCCCGCTGTCCGACGACGTCCCGGTGGCGCCGCCGCGGTCGCTGATCAGCAACGAGCCCATGAAGATCCGCTGGAGCGCGAACTGGGACGACAACCTGGGCGGCGACCCGTCCCCCGACCCGGTGCTGGGGAAGCTGTCGGAGCAGGTCAGGCTGGAGTTCGAGCAGGCGTACATGTTCTACCTGCCGCGCATCTGCGAGCACTGCCTGAACCCGTCCTGCGTGGCCTCCTGCCCGTCGGGGGCCATGTACAAGCGGGCCGAGGACGGGATCGTCCTGGTGGACCAGGACAGTTGCCGGGGCTGGCGGATGTGCGTGACGGGGTGCCCGTACAAGAAGGTGTACTTCAACCACCGGACCGGCAAGGCCGAGAAGTGCACGTTCTGCTACCCGCGGGTCGAGGTGGGGCTGCCGACGGTGTGCTCGGAGACCTGCGTGGGCCGCCTGCGCTACCTCGGGGTGCTGCTCTACGACGCCGACCGGGTGAGCCAGGCCGCCTCGGTGGCGGACGAGCGGGACCTGTACGAGGCCCAGCTCGGCGTCTTCGTCGACCCCGACGACCCGGCGGTGGCCGCGTCGGGGCTGCCCGCCGACTGGATCGAGGCGGCCCGCAGGTCCCCGGTCTACGACCTGATCATGAAATATCGCATAGCGCTCCCCCTGCACCCGGAGTACCGGACGTTGCCGATGGTCTGGTACGTCCCGCCGCTCTCCCCCGTCGTGGACGCCCTGGCGAACACCGGGCACGACGGCGAGGACGCGGACAACCTGTTCGCCGCCATCGAGTCGCTGCGCATCCCCGTGGAGTACCTGGCCGAGCTGTTCACCGCGGGCGATCCCGTCCCGGTGACGGCCGCGCTGCGCCGTCTGGCCGCGATGCGCTCGTACATGCGAGGCGTCAACCTGGGGCAGGAGCCGGTCCTGCCGGACACCGGCCTGACCGAGGACGACATCAGGTCCATGTACCGCCTGCTGGCCCTGGCCAAGTACGAGGAGCGGTACGTGATCCCGACCGCGTACGGCAACGTGCCCGGCGTGGTCGAGGAGGCCGGCTGCAGCCTCGACTACTACGGCGGCCCCGGCATGCAGGCCCCCTTCGGGGAGGCGTCGGGCAAGCCGCTGCCGGTCTCCGTCGAGTCCTTCCACGGCCTCAGGGACCGCCAGACCAGCGACGAGATCACCCACGACCGGGTGAACCTCCTCAACTGGGACGGCCGGGGCATCCCCGCAGGACTCTTCCCGCCGAAAAAGGGAAAATCATGAACAAGGCCGTGATCTGGCAGGCCGCCGCGCACCTGCTCGCCTACCCCGACGAACGTTTCCACCGCCGCCTGCCGCTGATCAGGGAGGCCGCCGAGCCGCACTTCGCGGCGTTCCTGGCGCGGATCGCTGACATGGACGCGGGCGACCTGGCCGCGCACTACGTCGACACGTTCGACCTGCACCGGCACTGCTGCCTCTACCTGACCTACTACACCGACGGCGACACCCGCCGCCGCGGGGCGTCCCTGGCCGCGCTCAAGCAGCGTTACCGCGTGGCCGGCTGGGAGCTGATGGACGACGAGCTGCCCGACTTCCTGCCGGTCGTGCTGGAGTTCGCGGCGCTCGACCCGTCCGGGGCGGCGCTGCTGCGGGAGCACCGCGTCGGCCTCGATCTGCTGCTGTCCGCCCTGACCGAGCTGGGCTCGCCGTACGCGGAGGTGATCGGGGTGGTGTGCGCGGCCCTGCCGTCGCCCACGGCCGCCGAACGCGCCGCGGCGCACCGCCTGGCCGCCGGAGGGCCGCCCGCCGAGACCGTGGGAGGGTACCGGTGAGCTGGGGCGAGAGCATGTTGTGGGTGGTCGCGCCGTACGTCACCCTGGTGATCTTCATCGGCGGCCTGATCTGGCGGTACCGGTACGACAAGTTCGGCTGGACCACCCGGTCGTCCCAGCTCTACGAGAGCCCGCTGCTGCGCGTGGCCAGCCCGGTGTTCCACTACGGCCTGATCTTCGTGATCATCGGGCACGTGACCGGCCTGCTCGTCCCGCTCTCCTGGACGGACGCGATCGGCGTGTCGAACGAGGCGTACCACGCCAACGCCCTGATCTGGGGCGGCCTGGCCGGGCTGGCCACGCTGGTGGCGCTGGCCCTGCTGGTCTACCGCCGCCGCACGAACGGGCCCGTCTTCCTGGCCACGACGAAGAACGACAAGACCATGTACGTCGTGCTCGCCGCGTCGATCGTCGCGGGCGTGGTGACGACGGTGGCAGGCTTCGTGCCGAGCGAGGTGAGCTACCGGACGACGGTCGCCCCCTGGTTCCGCGGCGTCTTCGTGCTCAACCCGGACGCCACCGCGATGGGGCACGCGAGCATCCTTTACAAGGTGCACACCGTGATCGGGATGGCGTTGTTCGTGCTTTTCCCGTTCAGCCGCCTCGTGCACGCCCTTTCGGCGCCGATCACCTATTTGTTCCGCCCTTACATCGTGTATCGGGCCCGGTCCCGATAGCGCGCCGCGCCGCCCGGAACGGGGGCCGGTGCGTCAGAATCGTTGGCTGTGGAGCACGGGTACACCAACAGCACGGTCGGCGACGGCGCTCTGGTCGTCAAGTGTTACCAGGGCCCGGAGGCCGCCTTCAGGCTGGGCACGGAGAGCAGATACCTGCGCCGGCTGCGCGGCCGGCTGCCGGTGCCGCGCGTGCACCAGATCACCGCCACCAGCCTGACCACCCGCTTCGTGGCCGGCGCCCACGGCCAGGACCTGCTGGACGAGGGCCGCGCCGCCGAGGTGCTGGCCGAGTGCGGCCGGGTCCTGGCCCGCATCCACCGCCTCGGCATCGTGCACGGCGACTACGGGCCCCAGAACCTGCTGTTCGACCCCGCCACGTTCGAGACCACCGCGATCCTCGACTGGGAGTGGGCCCATCCGGGCCGGCCGGTGGAGGACCTCGCCTGGTGCGAGTGGATCGTCCGCAGCCACCACCCCGAGCACGTCCCCCTGCTGCCGCGCTTCTTCGACGCCTACGGCGGCCCGGTGCCGTCCTGGGCCGAGCGGCAGGCGTCGATGGTGGCGCGCTGCCGCGACCTGCTGGAGTTCTGCGGCCGGTGGGAGCCGGGCGGGGGCGGCGAGAAGTTGTGGCGCGAACGCCTCGACCGCACCGCCGCCTGGAGCGCCTGACGCGTCCCGCGGTGCCCGAGCCCCGGGAGCGAGGCCCGGACGTCCTGACGGGGATCAGCCGCAGTGGCTCCAGCCGCTGGTCCACACGTACGGCGACTCGTCCCAGGCGCCGCCCCACTTGACGCAGGTGTCCACGGCCGACAGGATCACCGGCCCGGCGTACGACTTGAACTCACCGGCGTCGGTCTTGGTCGCGCCGCCCTGCACGCTCAGCGTCGCCCGCATCCACCGCGTGTACGGCGTCTTGTTGACCGTCACCACGCAGTTCTTGCCGGTGCCGGAGTTGTAGGACAGGTAGATCGTGCCCAGCGCCGTGCTGCCGGACTTGAACGGGTGCGAGTCGATGACGCGGAACCCGGACCCGCACACGCCGGCCGGGTCCACGGCGGCGACGGCGGCCTGTGCGGGCAGGGCGGCGGCCAGACCGCAGGCGAGCACGCCCGCGGCGAAGAGCGTCTTGGTGATCGTGCGCATGTTCATCCTTACTGTCGCTCTTGAACGCCCGTCAGCTTCGCGCAGCGAGTGATCAAGAAAGCGAACAGCAGGCGAACAACACACAAATGCGATTTCGGCTCCCCCGTAATCCACGGCCCTCCGGCTCGTCCCGGGGGCGACCGCGCAGGTGCGGCGGGGTCATCCCAGCGCCGCGGCGAGCCGCGTGATCTCCGCCACAGCGGCGCCGAGACCGAGCGGGTCTCCTGCGACATGCGCCCTGCTTTGGGGGAGGATCCCACCATGGTGTCGGTATTGCAGAATGTCGCGATCGACTGCGCGGATCCGTACGAGCTCGCCCGGTTCTGGAGCGAGGTGACCGGCTGTCCCGTCCACCCGGAGGACCGTCCGGGTGACGAGGAGACGCGGGTGATGCTGAAGGAGGGCCCGATCCTGCACTTCAACAAGGTGCCGGAGCCGAAGGCGGCCAAGAACCGGCTGCATCTGTGCCTGCGTCCCGACTCCACGCGCGACGAGGAGGTCGAGCGCCTGGTGCGCCGGGGCGCCACCCTGATCGCCGACCTGCGCGAGCCGGACGGCACCGGCTGGGCGGTGCTCGCCGACCCCGAGGGCAACGAGTTCTGCGTCCTGCGCAGCGCCGCGGAGCGCGCCGGGACGGCCCCGCACCCCTGAGCCGTCCCGCGTGACCGCGCACCCGCACGACCCGTCTCAGGGCCGTGCGGGCCTCAGCCCTTGATGGAGATGAGCTGCCGCAGGTGCGCCACGACCTCCACCAGGTCCCGCTGCGCGGCCATCACCGACTCCAGGTCCTTGTACGCCCCCGGGATCTCGTCGATCACCCCGGGATCCTTGCGGCATTCGACCCCGAACGTCTGCTCCTCCAGGTCCTTGACCGTGAACGTCTTCTTGGCCTTGGTCCTGCTCATCTTCCGGCCGGCCCCGTGCGAGGCCGAGTTGAACGCCCGCGGGTTCCCCAGCCCCTTCACGATGTACGTGCCGGTGGCCATCGAGCCCGGGATGATGCCCAGGTCCCCGCTGCCCGCCCGGATCGCCCCCTTACGGGTGACGAGCACGTCCACCCCGTCGTAGCGCTCCTCGGCCACGTAGTTGTGGTGGCAGGAGATGGGCTGGTCGAAGCCGATGCCCGGCAGGTGACGGCGCAGGACGTCGCAGACCAGGCCCATCATCAGCGCCCGGTTGCGGCGCGCGTAGTCCTGGGCCCAGTACAGGTCGCGGCGGTAGGCGTCCATCTCCGGGGTGTGGCCGAGGAACACCGCCAGGTCCCGGTCCACCAGGCCCTGGTTGTGGGAGAGGCGGCGGGCCACCCCGATGTGGTGCTCGGCCAGTTCCTTGCCGATGTTGCGCGACCCCGAGTGCAGGACCACCCACACCCAGCCCTCGTCGTCGGCGCACACCTCCAGGAAGTGGTTGCCGCCGCCGAGCGTGCCCATCTGCGCCTCGGCCCGCTCGCGGCGGGCGTGGACGGCCGGGGCCAGGTCGTCGAACTCGCGCCAGAACTCCGCCCACCCGGCCGTCCGCATCCCGTGCACCTTGCCGGGATCGACGGGCCGCTTGTGGTGCTGGAAGCCGACGGGGACCGCCTGCTCCAGCTTCCCCCGCAGGTAGGCCAGGTTGTCGGGAAGCTGCGAGGCCTTGTACGACGTCTTCACGGCCGTCATCCCGCAGCCGATGTCCACCCCGACGGCCGCCGGCGACACCGCGTCCTTCATCGCGATGACCGACCCGACCGTCGCCCCCTTGCCGTGGTGCACGTCGGGCATGACGGCGACGCCATGGACCCACGGCAGGTTGGCCACGTTCCGCAACTGCTGCATCGCCTGCGGTTCCACCGTCTCCGGCTCCGCCCACATCCGCAGCGGATGCCTGGTCCCGCTCACCTCGTTGTACGCCATGTCGCCTCCTCCCGGCCGCCTTCATGAACACGATCTATCTGGCCAGACACGACATACCCCCTGCAACCAATTTAGTACGGCCCCCGCCCCCGAAGATCTTGGCAAGCCCGGTCCGGGTCCGCGCTCCATTGGCTATGGTGACCGTGGTGTGCCGACATACACCCTGTATGCGCGCACCCGGGAGATATACCGTTGAGAACGGCCCGACCCCTCCAACCGATCGTGGCCGGGCAGCAGCTCGCCGTCGCGGAGAAAACGGGGCGCACATGATCGCCGTCGCCGGCCAGCCGGACGAGCATCCGCTGGTCCACCAGGCGCTCGTCTACTCCACCGACGCCGGCTTCCTGGCCGCGGCCGTGCCCTTCTGCCGCGACGGGCTGGCCGCGCGGGACAGGGTGCTCGTGGTGACCACGGCCGCCAACATCGGCCTGCTCGCGCGGGCCCTCGGCGGCGACGCGGGCGAGGTCGAGTTCGTCGAGGCCGGCGGCTGGTACGACGCCCCGGGCCGCACCCTGGCCGCCTACGGCCGCTACCTCGACGCCCATCCCCGCGTCAGGGTGATCGGCGAGCCCGTCTGGCACGGCCGCACCCCGGTCGAGGAGGCCGAGTGGACCCGGTACGAGTCGGTGCTCAACGCCGCGTTCGCCGCCCGCGCGGCCTGGATGGTCTGCGCCTTCGACGCGCGCGCGGTCCCGGACCGGGTCGTCGGCGGCGCCCGCCGGACCCATCCGGGGCTGCTGACCGGTGACGGCCCCCGTGCCAGCACCGACTACGTCGAGCCCGAGTCCTTCAGCCACGCCTCCGACCACGACCCGCTGCCGCCTCCGCCGCCCGGGGCCGCCGACCTGCGCTTCGACGGCGACCTGCACCGCGTGCGCCGGCACGTGCGGGCGACCGCCGAACGACTCGGCCTGTCCCGCGCCCTGACCGACCGCCTGCTGCTGACCGTCAACGAGGTCGCCGCCAACGCCGTCGAGCACGGCGGCGGGCACGGCGACCTCGCGATCTGGACCGACGGGAACGCCGTCGTGTGCGACGTGACCGACCCGGGCAAGCTGACGGCCGTCCTGCCCGGTTACCTGCCGCCCGCCCCGACCGCCCTGCGCGGGCACGGCCTGTGGGTGGTGCGCCAGCTCTGCGACCTGCTCCAGGTGCGTGCCGAGCCGGCCGGGACCCGCTTCCGCCTGCACCTGCTGCGCGACTGACGGCGCGGACCGCCGCAGGGCTCAGCGCTTGGGGCCGGCGTCCGTCCAGCCGGCCTCCAGCACGGCCTCGGAGCTCGACACCGTGCCCGGTTCGAAGCTCTTCCACAGGCCGCGCGGCTCGACCACGACGCTCTCGGTGCCCAGCGCCCGCCCGGTGGCCTCGTCGAAGATCAGGCGGCTCTCCCGCACGCCGGTGCGCTCGTCGCTCTGCTGGATGGCCGCGGCCGTGCCGGTACGCCCCTCGGCGTCGGTGACGTTCTCGATGACCTTGACGGAGTCGAGCCCGGCCAGCATGCGGAAGGCGGCGCCGCGCACCTGCGGCGTCACCGGCATGGAGACGATCAGCCCGACGCTGACCGTGAACAGCCAGGTGTCGGCGGACATCTCCACGCTGGACGACTCGGTGGAATGCCCGTCGTAGGAGTCGAGCAGCCACTTCTTCAGCTTCGCCGGCTCGTCCGGCAGGCCGCGCAGGTCCTTCATCGTGACGTTGCGGCCGAGCCAGAACACCTTGTCGCCGTCGACCAGGGGGCTGTGCGAGGTCGTGGCCTTGTCCGGGGAGGTCCGCAGGGTCAGCGGGGCCACCTTCTTCATCGGCACGACCACCTCGATCCCGGCGGGCGAGCCCGCCTGCTCCCAGGCCAGCCGGTCGGCCTCGCTCGCGGGCAGCGCGCCGAGCCGGCGGGTGCGGCTCCACTGCTCGCCGCCGGTCGCGCGCGGCGTCCACTCCTCGTCGCGCTGCCGGTCCAGCACCAGGTACCCGCCCTTGACGGCGGGGTAGGCGTGCCTGCTCACCGTCACGGTGTACCACCAGTCGCCGGTACGGTCGGGCTGCCGGTCGGCCTTCTCCGCGGCGGCCAGCAGCACCTCCCTGGCCGACAGCGTGACCTTGCGCGGCGTCGCCGACGCGCTCTGCCCGGCCAGCGGAGCCTGCTTCCCGGGCGTCGGAGCCGCGTTCCCCGCCACCACGACGGCCACCGCGGTCGCCCCCGCCGCCAGGGCCGCGAGCCCCCACACCGGCCGTACGGCCGTGCGCCGGCGCCGGGACCCGCGCGGCCCGGACATGGCGTGCGCGAGCTCGGCGGCCCTGGTGTGCTCGTCCACCGGCCGGTCGCCGAGGTGCGCGGGCCGCGCGGCCCGGAGTTCGTCCATCGGGTTCATGACCACTCCTCGCTGAGGTTGCGCACATAGGGACGGGACGGTTCGGCGGACTCCATGGCGCGCGTGAGCCGCTTGCGGGCCCGGTGCAGCCGGACGCGGAAGGCCGCCGACGAGCAGCCGACGACCCGGGCGCCCTCCTTGGGCGACAACCCGTGCCAGGCGACCAGCATGAGCACCTCCCGGTCGTCCTCGTGCAGCTCGGCCAGCGCCCGCAGCACGCCCATGCGCTCGGTCACCTGCTCGGCCACGTCCGGGCGGCCGTCCTCGGTCCACGAGCTCAGCTCGGCGGCCAGCGCGTCCCTGCGCGCCTGCGAGCGGGCGTCGTCGCGCAGGAGGTTGCGCGCCACGCCGAGCAGCCACGGCAGCGGCGGCTCCGGCACGTCGTCCAGCCGCCGCCAGGCGATGGCGAACGTCTCGCTCACCACCTCGTCGGCCACCTGCCGGCCCGCGCGACTGACCGCGTAGGCCCACACCCGTTGTCGGCATTCGTCGTACATGCCGGTGAAACGGTGGGAATCATCCGTCACCGCGCAGCCCCTTCGTCCCTGATGCGTTCTTCTGACACCGGGAAGTGGTGGGAACGTCCGTGTTGTTACAGCTCGCCGGAAAAAGCAGAAGCCCCGCCTCCGGTGGCGTTCCGGGACGGGGCCTGCTCGACCTGGCCTACTTGGCGTTGGCCTTGAGGTAGTCGCTGTTCATCTGGGCAATGGTGTCCAGCGGGATGCCCTTGGGGCAGACCGCCGTGCACTCGCCGGTGTTCGTGCAGCCGCCGAAGCCCTCGGCGTCCATCTGGTCCACCATGGCCTTCGCGCGGGTCAGGCGCTCGGGCTGGCCCTGGGGCAGCAGGCTGAGGTGGGTGATCTTGGCGGCGGTGAACAGGGAGGCCGAGCCGTTCGGGCAGGCGGCCACGCAGGCGCCGCAGCCGATGCAGGTCGCGGCGTCGAACGCGGCGTCGGCGTCCTCCTTGCGCACCGGGACGCTGTGCGCGTCCGGGGCCGAGCCGGCCGGGACCGAGACGAAGCCGCCCGCCTGGATGATGCGGTCGAACGCGCTGCGGTCCACGACCAGGTCCTTGACCACCGGGAACGGCGCGGCGCGCCACGGCTCGATGGTGATCTCGGCGCCGTCCTCGAAGTGGCGCATGTGCAGCTGGCAGGTCGTCGTGGCGCGCTGCTCGCCGTGCGCCACGCCGTTGATGACCATGCCGCACATGCCGCAGATGCCCTCGCGGCAGTCGTGGTCGAAGGCGATCGGGTCGTCGCCCTCCAGGATCAGCCGTTCGTTCAGCACGTCCAGCATCTCCAGGAACGACATGTCCGGGGACACGTCCTCCACCCGGTACGTCACCATGCGCCCGGCGTCCGAGGGGGCGCTCTGACGCCAGACCTTGAGGGTCAGGTTCACTTGTAGCTCCGCTGGGTCATCTTGACGTACTCGTACTCGAGCGGTTCCTTGTGCAGCACCGTCTCGCCGGAGGGCGTGCGCTCCCAGGCCGAGACGTGCGCGAAGTGCTCGTCGTCGCGCAGGGCCTCGCCGTCGGGGTCCTGCGACTCGGCGCGGAAGTGGCCGCCGCAGGACTCGGTGCGGACGAGGGCGTCCAGGCACATGAGCTCGGCCAGGTCGAAGAAGTCGGCGACGCGGCCGGCCTTCTCCAGGACCTGGTTCAGCTCCTCGGCGGTGCCGGACACCTTGACGTTCTTCCAGAACTCCTCGCGCAGCTCGGGGATGCGCTCCAGGGCCTTGCGCAGCGACTCCTCGGTGCGCTCCATGCCGCAGTAGTCCCACATGAGCTTGCCCAGCTCGCGGTGGAAGGAGTCGGGGGTGCGGGTGCCGTTCACCGACATCAGGCGGTCGATCCGGGTCCGGACCTTGATCTCCGCCTCGGCCACGGCCTCCTCGTCCACCTCGCCGTACGGGCCGTTGGCCAGGTAGTCGCCGATCGTGGTGGGCAGCACGAAGTACCCGTCGGCCAGGCCCTGCATCAGCGCCGAGGCGCCGAGCCGGTTCGCGCCGTGGTCGGAGAAGTTGGCCTCGCCGATCACGAACAGGCCGGGGATCGTGGACTGCAGGTCGTAGTCCACCCACAGGCCGCCCATCGTGTAGTGGACGGCGGGGTAGATGCGCATCGGCACGTCGTACGGGTTCTCGCCGGTGATGCGCTCGTACATCTCGAAGAGGTTGCCGTACTTCTTCTCCACGGCGTCGCGGCCGAGCCGGCCGATGGCGTCGCGGAAGTCGAGGTAGACGCCCAGCCCGCCGGGGCCGACGCCGCGACCCTCGTCGCAGACGTTCTTGGCGGCCCGGGAGGCGATGTCACGCGGGACGAGGTTGCCGAAGGCCGGGTAGATGCGCTCCAGGTAGTAGTCGCGCTCCTCCTCCGGGATGTCGCCGGGGGCCCGGTCGTCGTCCTTGCGCAGCGGCACCCACACGCGGCCGTCGTTGCGCAGCGACTCCGACATCAGCGTCAGCTTCGACTGGTACTCGCCGGAGACCGGGATGCAGGTCGGGTGGATCTGCGTGTAGCACGGGTTGGCGAAGTACGCCCCGCGCTCGTGCGCCCGCCAGATGGCCGTCGTGTTGCAGCCCTTGGCGTTCGTGGACAGGAAGAACACGTTGCCGTAACCGCCGGTGGCCAGCACCACGGCGTCGGCCAGGTGCCGCTCGATCTCGCCAGTCACCATGTCGCGCACGATGACGCCGCGCGCCCGGCCGTCGGAGACGATCAGGTCGAGCATCTCGTGGCGGGTGTGCATCTCCACGGTCCCGGCCGCGATCTGCCGCTCCAGCGCCTGGTAGGCGCCCAGCAGGAGCTGCTGGCCCGTCTGGCCGCGGGCGTAGAACGTGCGGGAGACCTGGGCGCCGCCGAACGAGCGGGTGTCCAGCAGGCCGCCGTACTCGCGGGCGAACGGCACGCCCTGGGCCACGGCCTGGTCGATGATGTTCACCGACACCTGGGCCAGGCGGTAGACGTTCGACTCGCGGGCGCGGAAGTCGCCGCCCTTGACGGTGTCGTAGAAGAGCCGGTAGATCGAGTCGCCGTCGCCGCGGTAGTTCTTGGCGGCGTTGATGCCGCCCTGGGCGGCGATGGAGTGGGCGCGCCGGGGCGTGTCCTGGTAGCAGAACGACTTGACGTTGTAGCCCAGCTCGCCCAGGGTCGCCGCGGCCGAGCCGCCCGCCAGTCCGGTGCCGACGACGATCACGTTGAGCTTGCGCTTGTTGGCCGGGTTGACCAGCTTGGCGCTGAACTTCCGCTTCTCCCACCGCTCCTCGATGGGACCGGCGGGCGCCTTGGTGTCCCGGATCTCCGAGCCTTCGGTGTACTTCACTTCACAACTCCGAACGTGATGGCGAGGGGCGGGGCCAGGAAGCCGACGACCAGGACCGCCGAGACGAGGGCGGCCGTCAGGCGCAGGCCGCGGTAGCGGCTGCGGTTGGCCCAGCCCAGCGTCTGGAAGGCGCTCCAGATGCCGTGCCGCAGGTGCAGGCCGACCATGACGACGGCCACGAGGTAGATGAGGGTCACCCACCAGCGGGACGGGTCGAAGCCGGCGACCATGCGCTCGGCGGGCTCGGAGTCGAAGCCCTTGGGGTTGACGACGCCGAAGGTCAGGTCGAGCAGGTGCCAGATCACGAACAGCAGGATCGTCAGGCCGCCGAACCGCATGATGTGCGTGGCGTAGCCGTTGGCCTGCGACTTCTTGGCCACGTACTTGACCGGACGGGCCTTGGCCGCCTTGCGCGCCAGCGAGATCGCGGCCCACATGTGCAGCACGACCGAGACGACGAGCCCGATCTCCAGGATCGTCAGCACCGTCCGGTACGGCGCGATGGGCTCAAGGAGCGTGCGCAGGGCGACGGCGTACTCGTTGAACGAGTCCTTGCCGAGGAAGATCTTCAGGTTGCCCAGCATGTGCAGGACGAGGAAGGACACCATCACGGCGCCCGTGACGGCCATGACGACTTTCTTGCCGTTCGACGAGCTCAGGAACCGGCTCGGCTTCTTGGACGTCGGTGCGGGCGAGGCACCCTTGGGGGCGTTAACAGGCGCGGTGGCGGCGCCGCGCTCTATCGTGGCAGTCACGTTTGAACGCTAGGTATCCAGCAATGATCCGTCCAAGTCATCGCGGATCTGGTTTCCATAGCTTCCGGCTATGATGCTTGGTTTATACGGTCGGCATAAGGAAAAATGCTCGGCCGGTGCGAGGAAAATCACATGCAGTTGCAGCAGCTGGCCTACTTCGTCGCGGTCGCGGAGACCAGGCACTTCACCCAGGCGGCCGAGCGCATGCGGGTCGCCCAGCCCTCGCTCAGCAAGCAGATCAAGGCTCTGGAGCACGACCTCGGCGCCCCGCTGTTCTCCCGCGCGCGCGGCAACGTCACGCTGACGGCCGCGGGCGAGGCGCTGCTGCCGCTGGCCCGCCGGATGCTGGCCGACGCCGACACCGCCCGGCAGGAGGTGGCCGAGCTGGCCGGGCTGCGCCGGGGCCGGGTGCGGCTGGGGGCCACGCCGTCGTTGTGCGCGGGCCTGCTGGCCGACGCGCTGGCGCGCTTCCACCGGGCCTACCCGGGGGTGGAGCTGCTGGTGGAGGAGGGCGGCTCGCGTGACCTGGTCAGGGCGCTGGCCAGGGGGCAGCTCGACCTGTCGCTGATCATCATGCCGCTGCAGAGCGACGACCCGTCCCTGGTGACCGAGGAGATCCTGCGGGAGAACCTGGTGGTGGTCTCGCCCTCGCACGAGCGGGCGCGGGGGCCGTACCTGCGGATCGAGGACCTGCGCGGCCGGCAGATGGTGATGTTCCGGCGCGGTTACGACCTGCGCGAGGCCACCCTCACCGCCTGCCGCCAGGCCGGGTTCGAGCCCCGGTTCTCGGTGCAGGGCGGCGAGATGGACGCGGTGCTGCGGTTCGTGGAGGCGGGGCTCGGCGTGGCGGTGGTGCCGTCGATGGTGCTCGACGGGCGGCCGGGCCTGTCCGGCACGCCGCTGGCCCCGCCCGGCCTGAGCCGGACGATCGCCCTGGCCCACCGCAAGGACGTCGAGCCCACCAGGGCGGCGCAGGCGTTCCGGGAGACCCTGCTCGCCTTCGTGGTCGAGGCCGGACAGGAAGGCACGCTTCCGCAAGGGGTCGAGCTCATCGCAGAATGAGCAGCAACAGCCCGACTCCCCCGGGAAGGCATTGTGTGACGGCAAACCTCAACGAGCCGCTGACACTGCTCCTCATCGAGGACGACGACGGCGACGCCTTCCTCGTCGAAGAACTGCTCAACCAGGCCGAGGCGCCACCGACGATCTTCTGGGCGCGCAGCCTCCAGGAGGCCAAGGCCAAGCTCGACCCGACGATCCAGTGCGTTCTCGTCGACCTCACCCTGCCCGACGCCAGCAGGCTGGAGGCGCTGGAGGAGGTGCTGGCGCTGGCGCCGCACGCGGCCGTCCTGGTCCTCACCGGCCTCAGGGACGTGCACGTCGGCGTGGCCGCCGTCCAGGCGGGCGCCCAGGACTACCTGGTCAAGCAGGACATCGACGCCCGCCTGCTGGCCAGGTCGATCAGGTACGCCATGGAGCGCAAGCGCGCCGACCTGGCCCAGCTCAGGCTGTTCGAGGCCGAGCTGACCGCCAAGGAGAACGCCCGCCTCGAGAGCGGCCTGCTGCCCGTGCCCCTGCTGCGCACCGAGGCGATCACGCACCAGATCCGTTACCTGCCGGGCAACCAGGGAACCCTGCTGGGCGGCGACTTCCTCGACATGGTCCAGACCGCCGACGGCGCGGTGCACGTCGTGGTGGGCGACGTCTGCGGCCACGGGCCCGACGAGGCCGCGCTCGGCGTGGCGCTGCGCATCGCCTGGCGCACGCTGGTGCTGGCCGGGCAGACCGACGACACGCTGCTGCGCACGATGGACGCCCTCCTGCGCGCCGAGCGCAAGGCGCCCGAGATCTTCACCACGCTCTGCATGGCCACCTTCACGCCCGACCTGCGCCGGGCCCGGATGCGCGTGGTCGGGCACCCGCCGCCGGTGCTGGTCCGCGACGGCGTGCCCGCGGTGCTGGCCGGCACGCCCTCGGGGCCGCCGCTCGGCATCTTCCCCGACGCCGAGTGGACGGTCATCGACGTGCCCCTGGGCGAGGACTGGTCGATCATGCTCTACACCGACGGCCTGATCGAGGCGGCCGTCGGCGGGCAGAAGGAGCTGCTCGGCGTGGAGGGCCTGGTCGGGCTGGTGCGCGAGCACGGCGTGATCGACCTCGACCGGCTGATCAGGCACGCCGGCACGCTCAGCGACGATCTCGCGGTGGTCTTGGTGTCGAGGAGGAAGGCATGAGCATCCACCCGCTGCCGCCGCCGAAGGCGCCGACCGGGCTCGGCAGGCTGCCGGCGGCCCGCTGGTTCCTGGCCATCGGCGTGCTGGCGGGGTTCGCGTTCGCGACCGGCGTGGTGGTCACCATGTCGATGATCGCGCACGCGCGGGCCCTGGGGCCGAGGCCGGAGATCGCCGCCCAGCTCGACCGGCTCAACGTGGCGCTGATCGTGCTGTTCGCGGTGCTGCTGGCGGGCGGGGCGGGCCTGGCGTTCGTGATCAGGTACGCCGTGCTCAAGCCCATCGACCAGCTCACCGAGCAGGTCCGCACGGTCGCCGCCGGCGACTTCGACCACCGGCTCGGCGTCGACCGGCCGGCCGAGCTGAGCGAGCTGTCCAGCCACGTCGACTCCATGCGCCGCCGCATCGTCTCGGCCTGGCGCGGGGCCGCCGACCAGGCCGACGAGCTGCGCAGGTCCAACGGCGAGCTGGAGCAGTTCGCCTACGTCGCCAGCCACGACCTGCAGGAGCCGCTGCGCAAGGTCGCCAGCTTCACCCAGATGCTGGAGCAGCGGTACGGCCCGCAGCTCGACGACCGCGCCCGCCAGTACATCCACTACGCGGTCGACGGCGCCAAGCGCATGCAGCTCCTGATCAACGACCTGCTCGACTTCTCCCGGGTGGGCCGGGTGAGCGGCGAGCGGGTGCCGACCGACCCCGGCCAGGCCCTGGACCGGGCCCTGGAGAACCTGTCGGCCACGATCGAGGACACCGGCGCCACCGTCACCCGCGACGACCTGCCCGTGGTCGAGGGCAACCGGATGCAGCTCACGCAGCTCTTCCAGAACCTCGTCGAGAACGCGATCAAGTTCCGCTCCGAGGACCCGCCGCGCGTGCGCCTGACGGCCGAGCGGAAGGGCGACATGTGGGAGTTCAGCTGCTCCGACAACGGCATCGGCGTCGACCCCAAGTACGCCGACCGCATCTTCCTGATCTTCCAGCGGCTCCACCCCCGGGACGTGTACCCCGGCACCGGCATCGGCCTGGCGCTCTGCCGGAAGATCGTCGAGTACCACGGCGGGCAGCTCTGGCTCGACGCTGAACCGGCCGATCAGGGCACGACGTTCCGCTGGACGCTGCCGGCGGCGGGAGGCGACGCATGACGGACTGGCGCCCGATCGACGTGCTCCTCGTGGAGGACGACCAGGGGGACATCCTGCTCACCAGGGAGGCGTTCGACCTCAACAAGGTGCGCAACCGGCTCAACGTGGTCAACGACGGCGAGCAGGCGATGGCGTACCTGCGGCGGGAGGGCGCCTACGCCGGCGCGCCGCGGCCCGACCTGATCCTGCTCGACCTCAACCTGCCCCGGATGAACGGCCTGGAGGTGCTGAGCGAGGTCAAGGCCGACGCCGCCCTGCGGACGATCCCCGTGGTGATCCTGACGACCTCGGAGGCGGAGGAGGACATCCTGCACAGCTACCGGCTGCACGCCAACGCCTATGTCGCGAAGCCGGTGGATTTCGAGCAATTTATCCGTGTTGTCCGGCAAATAGATGATTTTTTCGTGACCGTTGTGAAGCTGCCGGCCCCCGGCCCGCGGCCCTGACGCGTATACGTGACAGGAATCACAGTGGGTCATCGAAAAAGTGAGTGACCCCGCTCACAAAATCGTATGCGGTCGTCGTAACGTATCCCCCACCAATACGCGCCCAGAGCGGTACCGCACCCGCCGTACGCGCGCCCAGTGAAACGACCCGGACCCCCCTGTGTGCAGGGTCCGCGGGAGGTGGAGAGGTCCGCGATGACCCAGACGACGCCCGAAGCCCCGCTCAGAAGGCAACGTGCCCAGGTGAGGGTGCGCACGCTGCGCACCGACAGGTGGTGGCTGGTCCCGCTGCTGACCTTCCTCGGGCTCAGCTCGTTCCTCGTCTACGGCGTGTGGGCGATCATCGACGGCAGTTATTTCGTCGATCCGTACATCGCCCCGTTCGCCTCGCCCTGTCTGACCACGGCGTGCCCCGAGGGCGCGCGGCTGTTCGGGTGGGCGCCGATCGGCGACTGGTTCACCCTGCCGCCGGGGCTGCTCATCCTCGGCCTGCCGGGCGGGTTCCGGCTCACGTGTTACTACTACCGCAAGTCGTACTACCGGTCGTTCTGGCTGTCGCCGGCCGCGTGCGCCGTCCAGGAGCCGCACGGCAAGTACACCGGTGAGACCCGGTTCCCGCTGATCCTGCAGAACATCCACCGGTACTTCTTCTACGCGGCCATCGTGATCGGCCTCGTGCTGGCCTACGACGCCGTCCTGGCGCTGGTGCACAAGCCGCAGGGCCTCGGCACCTGGATCCTGGTCGTCAACGCCGTGCTGATCAACACGTACACGTTGTCGTGCCACTCCTGCAGGCACATCACCGCGGGCAGGCTCAACCACTTCTCCCGTCACCCGCTGCGCTACAAGGCCTGGACGTTCGTCTCCAAGCTCAACGCCAAGCACCAGCAGCTCGCCTGGGCCTCGATGTTCTCGGTCATGATCGCCGACTTCTACGTCCGCATGGTCGCCAAGGGCGTCATCGCCTTCCCGTTCGCATAAAGGACTTCTTCCAGTGGAAATCGAGCGTCACGAATACGACGTCGTCGTCATCGGTGCGGGCGGCGCCGGGCTGCGGGCCGCCATCGAGGCCCGTCAGCAGGGCAAGCGCACGGCGATCGTCTGCAAGTCGCTGTTCGGCAAGGCCCACACCGTCATGGCCGAGGGCGGCGCGGCCGCCGCGATGGGGAACGTCAACTCCGACGACAACTGGATGGTGCACTTCCGTGACACCATGCGGGGCGGCAAGTTCCTCAACAACTGGCGCATGGCCGAGCTGCACGCCAAGGAGGCCCCCGACCGCGTCTGGGAGCTGGAGGCGTGGGGCGCGCTGTTCGACCGCACCAAGGACGGCAAGATCAGCCAGCGGAACTTCGGCGGTCACGAGTACCCGCGGCTCGCACACGTGGGCGACCGTACCGGCCTGGAGCTGATCCGCACCCTCCAGCAGCGGGTCGTCGCGCTGCAGCAGGAGGACTTCGAGACGCACGGCGACCACGAGGCCTACATCAAGGTCTTCGCCGAGTGCACGGTCACCCGCCTGCTGAAGGACGGCGACCGCATCTCCGGCGCGTTCGGCTACTGGCGCGAGACCGGCAACTTCCTGCTGTTCGACGCCCCCGCCGTGGTCCTGGCCACCGGCGGCATCGGCAAGTCGTACGTCGTCACCTCCAACTCCTGGGAGTACACCGGCGACGGCCACGCCCTGGCCCTGCTCGCCGGCGCCAACCTGATCAACATGGAGTTCATCCAGTTCCACCCCACCGGGATGGTCTGGCCGCCGTCGGTGCGCGGCATCCTCGTCACCGAGTCCGTCCGGGGCGACGGCGGCGTGCTGCGCAACTCCGAGGGCAAGCGCTTCATGTTCGACTACATCCCCGAGGTGTTCAAGGACAAGTACGCCACCACCGAGGAGGAGGGCGACCGCTGGTACACCGACCAGGCCAACAACCGGCGCCCGCCGGAGCTCCTGCCGCGTGACGAGGTGGCCCGCGCGATCAACGCCGAGGTCAAGGCGGGCCGCGGATCGCCCCAGGGCGGCGTCTTCCTCGACGTCTCCACCCGCCTGCCGGCCGAGGAGATCAAGAAGCGGCTGCCGTCGATGCACCACCAGTTCAAGGAGCTGGCCGACGTCGACATCACCGCCGAGCCCATGCAGGTGGGCCCGACCTGCCACTACATCATGGGCGGCGTCGAGGTCGACGCCGACACCGGCGCGGCGGCCGTGCCCGGCCTGTTCGCGGCGGGCGAGGTGTCCGGCGGCATGCACGGGTCCAACCGGCTGGGCGGCAACTCGCTGTCCGACCTGCTGGTGTTCGGGCGGCGCGCGGGCGCGGGCGCGGCGGCCTACGTCGACGGGCTCAAGGCCCGCCCCAAGGTCGTCCAGGAGCTCGTGGACGCGGCCCGCGAGGAGGCCCTGGCGCCCCTCCAGCGCGACGGCGAGAACCCGTACGAGGTGCACCACGAGCTCCAGCGGACGATGAACGAGCTGGTCGGCATCATCCGCAAGGCCGAGGAGGTCTCCGAGGCCATGGAGGTCGTGGAGAAGCTCAAGGAGCGGGTGCGCCAGGTCGGCGCGGCCGGCTCGCGGATCTACAACCCCGGCTGGCACCTGGCCATCGACCTGCGGAACATGGTCCTGGTCTCCGAGTGCGTGGCCCGCGCCGCCCTCCTGCGCGAGGAGAGCCGCGGCGGCCACACCCGCGACGACTTCCCCGGGATGAACCCGGAATGGCGCCGCAAGCTGCTCGTCTGCTCCACCGCGGACGGCAACGACGTCCAGGTCGTGGAGAAGGTCCAGTCGTCCATGCGCGAGGACCTGATCACCCTGTTCGACCGGGACGAGCTGAAGAAGTACCTCACCGACGAAGAGATGGCCGAGTTCGACGGGATTGCCAAATGAGTTACAAGGCGAAGTTCAAGGTCTGGCGTGGTGAGGGCGGCGAGGGCAAGCTCGAGGACTTCACGGTCGAGGTGAACGAGGGCGAGGTCGTCCTCGACATCATCCACCGGCTGCAGGCCACGCAGGCCCCCGACCTGGCGGTGCGCTGGAACTGCAAGGCCGGCAAGTGCGGCTCGTGCAGCATGGAGATCAACGGCAAGCCGCGCCTGGGCTGCATGACCCGGATGTCCACCTTCTCCGAGGACGAGACCATCACGGTCACCCCGATGCGGACCTTCCCCGTCATCAAAGACCTGGTCACCGACGTGTCCTTCAACTACCAGAAGGCCCGCGAGATCCCCTCGTTCACCCCGCCGGCGGGCGTCCGGCCCGGCGAGTACCGCATGCAGCAGGTCGACGTCGAGCGCTCGCAGGAGTTCCGCAAGTGCATCGAGTGCTTCATGTGCAACAACGTCTGCCACGTGATCCGCGACCACGAGGAGAACAAGCCGGCCTTCGCCGGTCCGCGTTTCCTCATGCGGATCGCCGAGCTGGACATGCACCCGTACGACGTGGCCGACCGGCAGGAGGCCGCCCAGGAGGAGCACGGGCTCGGCTACTGCAACATCACCAAGTGCTGCACCGAGGTCTGCCCCGAGCACATCAAGATCACTGACAACGCGCTGATCCCGATGAAGGAGCGCGTGGCCGACCGCAAGTACGACCCGCTGGTCTGGCTGGGCAACAAGATCTTCAAGCGCGCCAAGTAGGCGGAGAAAGCGGAAGCGGGGGCCGGACGGATCCGGCCCCCGCTTCCGCTTTGTGCTACTTGCGGCCCCAGCGCTTCTTCCGGTGCTTGGGGTCCTGCATCTCCTTGGTGGCGCCCTCCGGGGGCTGCGGCGGCAACGGCTGGACGACCGTCGCGGCGTCCCCCTCCGGCGGCAGGTACGGCGGCGGCCGGTAGCCCTCCGGCGGCTCCGGCTGCTCGCCCTGCGGTCGCACCGGCGGTCGGGGCTGCACCGGCTGCTTCGGCTCGAACAGGGACGGGCCCTGCTGCCAGGGCTCGGAGTCGCCGCTCTCGGCCGCCGCCGCCGGGGCGAGCGGGAACTCGCGCTCGTCCTCGTACGGCTTCCCGCCGCCCGGGGGGATCTCGGCGGGCGGCTGCTCGGCCGGGATCAGCGGCTCGAACGGGTCACGGTAGTCCTGGGCGGGCTGCGGCGGCTCGTTGTAGGAGTCGAACTCGTCCGGGTGCAGCACGACGGGCTCGGGCGCGGTCGCCGGCATGGTGGCGGGCATGTTGGCGGGCACGGTCGGCGCCGGCTCGGGCGGGTAGCCGCCCTGGGGCCCGTACGGGTCGTGGTAGGCCGGGTCGTGGTGGGCCGGGCCGTAACCGGGCTGACCGGCCGGGTAGGTCTGGATCGGGACGAAGCTGATGATCGGCGCGTACGCCGTGCCTCCCGGGTAGCCGGGGGCGGGGAAGGACGCCGTGGCGTAACCGGGTCCGGCGGGGTAGCCGGGCGGGGGCGCGTCCGGGCGGCCCATCGGGGAGGCCATCGGGGGGCCCGCCTTGCGCACGGCCGCCGCGTGGGCCATGCGGCGCAGCCGTCCCTCGAAGATGAGCACCGCGAACAGCGCGAGCAGGACCAGCACCAGCGCGGGGATGCTGAGCTTCTGCGTCAGCGACTTCTGGTCGAACTCCGGCGCGGCCGCGCGCACCTCGAGCTGGACCGAGTCCGTGGTCGGGGCGGTGTCGGCCGTCAGCGGGGCGGTCGTGGTGGGCGAGTCCGTCGGCGCGACGGACGGCATCTCGACGGACGGCTCCGTCGTCTGCTCCGTGGGCAGCGGACCGGCCGTGGTCTGCGCGGTGGGCAGGGGCGCCAGCGGCTGCTGCGTCGTCTCCTGGACGGGCGGGGGCGTGGGGGCCGTAGTGGTCTTGGGCGGCTTCGGGGCCTTCGTGGTCTTCGTCGGGCTCGCGGTGACGGTGTGCGTGATCGTCGTCTCCGGAGCCTCCTCCGGCGTGGGCGTGCCCAACGTCGTCGTGACCGTGACCGTGGTCTGCGGATCACAGGTCTGGCCCGCGTCGCACGGCTCCACCGCCGGGTCGAACGCCGCGCGGCTGACCGAGGCGCTCGCGCTCTGACCGACGAAGGGGGCCACGCCGACGCCCGTGAGCCCGAGCGCTAGGACGATCGCGGACACGGCCGTCGCTCGCGTGCGTGCCACCGGAGCCCTCCGCATAGTCCCGGAACCATGGTCAAGGGAATACTAGTCGGGTCAAAGCAACAGTAAAGACGGAATTACCATACGTTTCGCGGCTTATGGCGGCGTTTTGCTCGCGTAACCAGCCACAAGGCCCCCAGCAGGACGCCGATCGCCCCGATGACCAGCGAGAAGCCGCGCGGCCCGTCCAGCGGGCTGGTGTACGCGACCGGACGAACCGGTTTCCGCGCCTCCACCACCTGCACCGGCCAAGGCGCCCCGGCCCCCGACTCCGGCGCCAGACTCACCGCCCCGCCGCCGGGAACCACTCCCCCTTGCACCCCGCCACCGACGCCCCCCTGCGCCACACCCCCGGCGACACCACCCGGGGCCATGCCCCCGGCGACACCCCCGGGCACCATGCCCCCGGCCACGCCTCCCGGCGCCACACCCCCGGCAACGCTCCCCGGCGCCACGCCTCCGGTCACACTCCCCGGTGGCATACCGCCGGGCAGGCTCTGATGGGTCATCCCCGGCACCCCACCCTGCGCCAGCCCTGCCGCGCCGGACAGCCCTCCGTGCGCCGCACCACCTGGCAGGCGCCCCGTGAGTCCGCTGGACAGGCTGCCCGCCGCGCCGCCAGGCAGGCTGCCCGCCGTCAGGCCGCCGGGGAGGCCGTTTCGTGCCGTCCCCCGGGCGCCGGTGGGCGCCCGGCCGGTCGTTCCAGGGGCGAGGCCCTGGCCCACGCCTCCCGCACGCGGGAACGCCCCCAGGGTTCCGCCCGCGCCTCCCTGCCGCGGCGCCCGCGCCACGCCCCCGCCGCCGACGCGCGGAAGCGCCCCTCGGGCTCCACCGGTGATCGGCAACCCTGCGGCCCCTCCAGGGAGGCCGCCCCTTCCCGCCGTCGTACCGGCCCCTCCGGGGAGGCCACCCTTTCCCGCCGTCGTACCGGTCAGGCTGGGGAGGCCGCCTCGCGTCGTTCCGCCCGCCCCCGGCGCCAGCCCGGCGACGCCTCCGCCCGTCCCCGTGAGGAGCCCGGCAGCCCCCGCCTGCTGCCCCTGTCCACCTGCCACCTGCCGGCCCGGCCGCCTCCGCTTGTGGGGGGCCGTGGCCGGAACGGGCACCGCCTGACCGCTGATCGTGGCGGTCTCGCGCGGCATCTCCTCGGCGACCTGCATGGACGTGGTCCTGTTGATGGTGGTCAGCCCACCGGAGGGCGTCCGCATCCTGGCCACCGCCGCGAGCACCACCTCCTTGGCCCCCTCGGGCGCCTGGAAGGTCACGTCCAACGCCCGCTCCCCGAAGATCGGCCCAAGGGCGCAGACCCGCGCGCCGGGCAGCGTACCGCCATCGGAAGCCGAGCCCTCCACGCCGGCCAGCGCCCGCGCGGCCAGCACCCCGGCCGCCTGCCGCCCCCCACCGACCTGCCCCCCACCCGGCCCACCCTCAGCCGGAAACACCCCTCGACCAGCCTCGGCCTGAGACATCCCCTGACCACCCTCGGCTCGAGACATCCCACGACCACCCTCAGCCCGAGACGCCCCCTGGCCACCCTCGGCCCGCGGCACACCCCAATCGCCCTCAACCCGGGACATCCCCCGACCGCCCTCAACCCGAGGAACGCCCCGACCGCCCTCAGCTCGGGACATCTCGCGACCGTCCTCAGCCCGCGACACTCCCCGACCGTCCTCGGCCCGCGACACTCCCCGACCGCCCGCAGCCCACGGCGCGCCTTGACCGGCTTCAGCCCACGGCGCGCCCTGTCCTGCCTCCGCGCGCGGCGCCCTCTGACCGTCCTCGGCGTGCGGCATCCCCTGAGCCGCGCCATCCGGCGGCATCCACTGACCGGCCTCCGCGCGGGTCAGGCGCCGGCCCGGCGCCGGCCGCCACGCCTCCGGGCCATCCGGGCCCTCCGGTTCCTCCCGGAACGCCCCGGCATCCGGATCCGTCGCACCGCCGGCGCTCCACGGCCCCGATACGGGATCCCCTCCGGATGCCGGAACCCCACCAAAAGCCTCGGAACCCTCGGCCCCCTCAACCCCACCGGCCGACAGCCGGGAAGCACCGGAGGGCGACGGGCACGCCAACCCCGACAACGCCGCCGCCGGACTGGTCGCCACCGCGACCCTGGCCCCCTTGCCCATCCCGTTGAGCCGGACCCTGAAACGCTGGACGTCACCCGTCCTGATCCACTGGCCCACACCCTCGGGGCCGCTCACGCGTTCGAGCACGAGCGTCACCCCCGCCGCCGCCACGGGGACGGAGGGCAACGCCACCAGGATCAGCGCTCCAGAAAGGATCCAGCCACGCCGCATCACTCCACTCCCCCACTGCGACAAATCACGTGTAGTAATCGTTATGTCACAGAGAGAGACGGTCTAATCCTGCTGAAGCAGACTCTCCACGGTCTTCATGATCGGCAGGTCGGCGCCCAGCCACTCCACGTCGTAGTACTCCCCCGGCCCCAGCCAGCGAAGAGCCAGGTGCTCACGGGCCTCGGGCGTGCCGGAGGTGAGCGTGGCCAGCCAGACGCGCAGGACGTACCCGTCCGACAGCGCCCAGTCCTCGCCCACGCGCGCGCCCACCGCGATCTCCACGCCGAGCTCCTCGCGGCACTCCCGGACCAGCGCGGCCACCTCGCTCTCCCCCGGGTCCACCTTGCCGCCGGGGAACTCCCAGCCCCCGGCCAGCGCGGCCGGCGCGGCGCGCTGCGCGGCCAGCACCCTGCCGCCGGGGGCGACGATCACCGCCGCGACCACGATCGTGCTCATGCGTTCGTCATCCTCATAGTGCGGGATTCTGCAGCTTCTTGAGCTGGTCGAGCACATCGGGGTTCTGCAGGGGACGGGTGAAGCCCACCTTGTTGTCGCGCGCCTGGTAGCTCGTGACCTTGATCGGCCCGCAGAGCGTGCACCGGGCCTCCAGCATCTTGCCCTTCGACACGACCAGCCCGACATGACCCGGATTGTCGGCCGACGTGCCCGGACCGGCGTTGAAGAACACCAGGTCACCGGGCTCCTCCTCGCCCGCTGACACCTTCACCCCGAACGGCCACTGCGTGAACGTGGTGCGCGGGATGCTCAGCCCGGCGGCCCGGTAGGCCGCGTAGATGATGCCCGAGCAGTCGAACGCGTCCGGCCCGGTGCCGCCCCACAGGTACGGCTTTCCGCGCTGCGCCAGCGCGAACTGCAGGATCTTGGCCACGACGTCGCTGGGCGCGGCCGCCACCAGGGGGTCGTCGCACTCCTCGGCGGCCTGCGGCGGCACCTCCACCTCGCCCGACTTGGCGTACTTCCTGGCGATCTCCTCGACCTGGTCGACGTACCACCAGGCGCGGTTGTAGGTGAACAGGGCCCGCCGGACGTTCTCGGGAGCGCCGTTGCGCTTGAGCATCTTGGCGGCCCCGAGGATGGCGTCGGCGGGGTTGTAGACGTCGCCCACGCCGTCGCCGTCGCCGTCGGAGGCGTACCCGTTGAACGTCGAGGAGATCGGGATCTGCGCCTTGCCGCCCCAGGTCGAGATCAGGAACTGCATCGGGCCGGCCGCGCCCGCGTAGTTGGTGCCGCTCTTGACGCCGGGCAGGTCGGAACGGCCGTGATCGGTCTCGCGCTTGCCCACGGCGGCCAGGATGGTCCACTGGACGCCGATCTTCTTGCCCCACTTCTTGTACAGGTCGAGGTAGTCGCCCGGGATGTCGGCGGCGCCCGAGTCGGACACCTCCTGCACCTGGGTGCCGCCCTCGCAGTCGACCGAGCCCTCGCCGCCGCCGTTCAGGAAGGACGGCATCGTGACCAGCAGCATCGGCGAGATGATGATCGCGGCCAGCAGCAGGATCCCGGCGAGACCGAGAAGCAGCGCCAGGCGGGTTCGGGAGGACTTCACCGCTAGCTGTCCCCGTCCTGGCCCTCGGTGGCGGGCAGCACGTCGAAGATCCGCCAGTCGGCGCCGAGCTGGCTCACCGTGACCGCCAGGTCCTCGACGTCCTGCCGGTTGCCGCTCTTCGCGGTGACCTGCCTGGTCTCGGTCACGACGAACACGATGGAGGTCTTCTCGATCTGCCTGATCTCCTTCAGCCTGGCCGTGGCCTGGGAGACGATCTGGTCGTCGCGGTTCTGCTGGACGGTGCCCGCCGAGGTGAGCGTCCGGGCGAGGATGTTGCCCAGCTCGGCGGTGGTGAACGTCTTGACCCTCGTGGCGTACGCCGCCGGGTCCTCGTCGTACCTGAAGGTGCCGTAGACGGCGGTGAAGCGCTCGGCGAGGTCCGCCGCCGCGGCCAGCTGCTCCTTCTTCATCGGCAGGTACGAGTAGACGTCGAACGGCGCGGCGCTGGCCGTGGCCAGCGGCTTGCTCGCCGCCGTGGGCGCAGACGCGGACGTCGTGCCCGTGGCCGGGGCCTGCTCGGGCGGATCGTCCGAGCTCGGCCACATCGTGAGGTAGACGCCGACCGCGGCGATGACCACGACGATGGCGGCGAAGGCCAGCCCGCGCTTGTCACCGGACTGAGCCATGGTCAGTCCTTGCCGCGGTTGGGCTTGAGCCAGAAGGGCACCGACGGATCGTCACCCGAACCGCCGTTGCCGCTGCCGCGCAGCCACAGCGGCGGCGCCTCGGACGAGCGGGACGACGGCTCGTCCGAGCCGAAGATCCTCGACCCCGACGACGCGCCGGACGGCCGGGACCCGGCCCCTGCGGACCTGGACCCGCCACCGTTCCTGGACCCGCCGCCGTTCCCGGATCCACCGCTCCCGGATCCACCGTTCCTGGATCCGCCGCCGCCGAACAGCCCGCCGCCGGAGCCACGCGACCCCGAGGACGGCGAGCCACCCGACCCGCCGGACCCGCCGAACCGGGAGCCCCGCGAGCCGCCCGACGACCCGTTGCGCGAGCCGCCGGAACCACCACCGCGCGAGGCCCATCCGCCGCCCGACCGCCCGCCGAACCAGCCACCGCCGCCACTGCTGGAACCGCCGCCGGAACCACCGCCGGAGGTCGTGGCTCCGGCGGCCATGCCCCCGGAGGCGGTGCCGCCCGCCGCCGCGCCACCGGAGCCGCCGCGGGCGCCGCCGGCCGTCGCGGGGCGCGTCCGGCCGGCCTGGCCGCCGAGGTTGAGCGGGGGCGCGGTGCCCCTGCGGGGTTCGAGCGGGGGCCGGGCCCCCGCCTTGCCGCCGTGCTGGTCGGTGTCGAGCGGCGCGGCCGCCACCGGCATCCGGGTGCCGGCCGAGACGCCCTCGCCCTCCTCGCCGCGCATCCGCGCCTGGGCGACCGCGGCGCCGGCCGCCGCGCCCGCGCCGCTGCCGGCCGCCGCCGCCCTGATGAGCGGCTCGGCCTTGCGCAGGCCCCACCGGCCGAGCTTGGCCCCGGCGACCGGCGGCAACACGTTCGCGGCCCGCTCCAGGACGGGCGAGCTCGCGGCGTCGCCGAGCATGCGGGTGGTGACCGTGTGGCCGCTCAAGGACGCGAACAGGTGCTGGAACGGACGCCGGTAGAAGAACACCGCGATCGTCAGCAGAGCCATGAACAGCACCTGGAGCCCCCAGGGCATGGCCGTGGAGATGATCAGCGCGTACCCGTAGACCAGGACGCTGAGCACGAGCGTCAGCACCGCCTGCCTGAGCAACGTGCCGACGAGCATCTCCACCCACCGCATGGCGATGATGCGCCCGCTGCCCGGATGCACGCCGACCAGCAGGAACACCGGCCCGAGTATCAGCAGCAGCAGGAAGCCCACCTTGAGCACCAGCAGCGAGACCGCCACCAGGAAGATCAGCAGCCCGGCTACCACCGCCGCGATGAGCGCGCCGACGGCCACGCCGAGCCTGCTCGACCAGTCGCGGCCGGAGAAGACGGTGTAGCGGGAGTCGTTCTTGAGCAGCTCGGCGACCTTGGCGTACTCGGCCTGGTGGGCGGCGATGTCGGGGGCGGGCTGGCCGGCCACGGCGGGGGCGATCGACTGGGTCTCCAGCATCTTGCGCCCGAAGTCGCGCACGATCGGCTGCTGCGGGTCGGCGGTGCCGAACATGCCCACCAGCCACGGCTTGCAGACCAGCGTGGACCACAGGGCGTCGGCGTTCTGGTCGACGCCGGCCGTGCCGACCTGGCCGTATCCGCCCGGTTTGACCTGCGGGTTCGTCTGGCCGGGTGGCGGCAGGCAGGACGCGCCGCCGGCGCCCGGCAGGCCCGAGAAGGCGGAGTTGACCACTTCGCCCGTCTTGTCGGTCACGACCTTGCCGAGCCCGGTGAAGTCGCCAGGCCTGCTGAAGAACCACACGGCCACGGTGACCGCGAGGACCATCCAGATCACGCCTTCGGCGGTGGTGGTGGCCCGCTTGCGGATCAGGCCGTACCAGGCGAGCCAGATCGCGCCGAGGATCACGATCGGCCGCAGGAACGGCCAGTACATGGCCTCGGACAGGTTCTGGACGATGTCGTCGACGACGTCCTTGATCGACTGGAGCGGTCCTTCCGTCGCGGCCGCCTGGTACGTCGTGATCGTCAGCCGGTCGATGGCCTTGGCCGCGGTGAAGACGCCGTTGGCCCACATGTTGCCGAGCACGGCGACGTAGTCGGAGCAGCCGAGCCCGTGGGTCTGCCAGAACTGGCCGGCCATGCCGAACTGGCCGTAGTTCGTCGTCGGGGCCTGGACGCCGCCCGCGGGAGGCGGCGGCTGGATCATGCCGTCGGTGCCGCCGCCGATCATCTCGGGGTTGAGCGGCCCCGACAGGTCACAGGGCGCCGCGGCGACGGGCGTGGAGAGACCGCCCACCACCAACGGAACCACGAGGACGGCACTCACGAGCGCGAGCGCCAGCGCCAGTCGTCGGGATAGTCGGATCTTCATGACCGTACCTCCTGCGCCCTGCCCACGCCCCCTCGAAGATCATCATGCCCGCCACCGTCTGGTTTGTCGTGTGTCGGGTTCGTGTCGAGCCAGCGGAGCAGTTCTTCGGAGATCAGGTCTACTCCGATGCGCCCGGCTCTGCCATCCAGATCACGGAATACGCATTCGCCGTTGCCCAGCGAGCGCAGCACGGCCTTGTGCTCCTCCGACGGCTCCACGCCGAGCAGCGACATGACGTGGTCCACCTCCACCCTTTCGGTGGAACGGAACGCGAACACCGAGGACAGACAGTTGGTCACCTGCTCGTTCAGCAGGTCTCCGGCGTTCTGGGAGACCAGGACGAGCGCGGTGTTCCTGGACCGGCCCATGCGGCTGACCTCGGGGACCAGCTTGGCGCCCTCCGGCGTGGAGGTGATCGCCCACGCCTCGTCCAGGAAGATCGCCTTGGGGGCCCGCCGGTCGAGGCCGTTCATCAGCCTGCGGGCGAACTGCGAGACCAGGTAGAGCAGGGCCACCGACAGCCGCTGCTCGTAGGAGTAGTCGTCCCTGGTCGTGGCGACGTCGGGCAGCGTCAGGCCGCCCAGGGTGAACACGGTGGTCCAGCCCTCGCTGTCGATCTGGTCGCCGCCCGAGGGGTCGAAGCAGAGCCTGGCCAGGTGCATCTCCGACATGGAACGCAGCACCGCGCCCAGGTTCTTGGAGGCCGGGTCGTCGGCCTGCTCCAGGTAGTCGACCACCTTGCCCAGCGACGGGTCGGGGCCGTTGGAGACTGCGGCCACGGCCTGGATCATGGCCGACTCGCGCTCCTCCGACATGCGGGGCAGCAGCAGCCGCAGCGTCTCGGTCGCCATGGTCTTCTTCGCCGCGATGTCGTCGCCGAACGAGAACGGGTCGAGCAGCCCCGGCGCGGCCGAGCCCAGCGGGATCACCCTGGCCTTGCGCCCGCGCTTCTCCAGGAGCTGGACCAGCGACTCGGCGTCGCCCTTCGGGTCGATCACCGCGACCGTGACCCCGCGCAGCGCCATCTGGTAGATCATCAGCAGCGCGAGCGTGGTCTTGCCGCCGCCCGGCTCGCCGGTGATCGCGATGGCGGTCGGCCGGTTGCGGCTCGCGGCCAGCAGCGGGTCGAAGTGCACGATGCTGCGCGCCCTGCCGACCGTCTCCCCGATGTACGGCCCGAGCCAGCCCTCGCTGCCGTCGTCGAGCCGGTCGCCGAGGTCGACGGTGGCCGTGGCCATGCCGCCCGCGATCGTCCGCAGCGGCTGACGCTGGGCGTAGGCGTTGACGCGCACCTTCTCGCCCGGCAGCGTCTCGCAGAACAGCGAGAACTGGTCGCCGGTCGAGTTCACCACGTCGATGCCCATGTCGCGGTAGTGCTCGACGACCGCCTCGACCCGCTGCACGCAGATGTCCTCCGTGGGGGCCGAGACGATCAGGCGGTGCCAGCCGTACACGAAGGGCAGTCGTTCCTTGGTGATGCCGTGTTCGAGCATGCGGGCCGCGTCGATCTGCTCGGCCAGCGCGATCGGCGCCTCGGCGCCCGCCTCGCGGATGTGGTGGTCCATGTCGCGGGCGTGGGCCAGCTTGCGCGCGACGTCCTTCGACGCCTTGACCGGCGGGATCAGCCGCATCCTGGACGAGATCTCCACCGGGAAGGGCAGCTGGTCGGCGAAGTGCATCCACGGCTCGCCGTCGGGGAACGGCATGAGGTCGGGGAAGCGGGCGAACGACAGGTGGGCCACGTACGAGTCGCCCTGCGGCTGCACGATCCGCAGCAGCGACCTGCCGTTGTGGATCTCGCCCTCGACCAGCGACTCGATCTCGCCCTTGCCCCAGCGCCGCTTCGGGCTGGCCGAGGGCGGCGGGTCGCCGACCGCTCCGGCGGCGGCGTGCTGGAACAGCCAGGCCACCTCGACGGACGTGGCGTGCCTGGCGTACAGGGCGCTGGAGGCCAGGGCCCGGCCCAGCCGTTCGGCCGACTCCGTCCAGCGGCCGATCTCGCTGTCCGGGACGTGGTCGTCCTCCATGCCGAGCGCCTTCTCGGTCTTCTGGTAGAAGCCGAGGAGCTGGGCGAGCACGCCGCTGCCGAGCTGCTTGCCGCGCGGCCCGAGGCGGACGCCCAGGTAGACCTCCTTCGACCAGAAGTCCTTCGCCCAGACGTGCCGGTACATCTCCTCCAGGTAGTCGCGCCAGCCCGGCCCCTCGTCGGAGGTGGCGTTGAGCGCCATCGCCCACTCGGCCGCCGGGTAGGTGCGGTGCGCGACCCGCAGGTGGACCTCGGCGTCGGGCATCCTGATCGCGGCCAGCGCGATCGTGACGTTGGTGGCCAGCGCCTCGCGCTCCTCCGGCGTGACGAACTCGTAGCTGACCGTCGGAAGCCGAAAGTACGCCCACGCGCAGGTGTCCGTGAGCAGGATGCGGTCGTCGAAGTAGCGGACCGCGAGACGCTGGTGTGCTCGGGACGCCCTGCTCATGCCGCCCCCTCGGCGCATGAACGGGCCAGACCTGCTCGCATGTTCACTTAACGCTCACCGATTCTCGTGCCCGGGGGGTCACTCGCCAACTCCTCTTCGCTCGGTCGGACGGCCTGTCCGTGTGCCTGTACCGCGAAGCCTGCAACCACGACGCCGGCGAGGGCGAGGTAGGCCCGCCGTCCGGCCGCGCGCAACTGACCGGGGTCGACGATCTCCGCGCCGCCGGGCGCCAGGCCGTCCTCCCACGGGACCCTGACGATGGCCCGGCATCTGCCTCTGGCCACCGCCTCCGCCTGCTCGACGTCGGCCATCGACCGCCTGCTCACGCCGTTGACGACCATCACCGCCCGCCTGCGCAGCTCGCCGCAGCCGTGCCCGTCGAGCCATTCGTACGTCATCGCCACCGCCTCGGCCGCCTCCTCGCTCGCCGGGACCACCAGCACGAGCTGGTCGGCGTACGGCAGGATGCGGGCCGCGAGCGCGGCGGCCGGGTCGATGACCGACAGCTTGTAGTGGCGGTCGAGCAGGCGCATCGACTCGCCCAGTCGGTGGTCGGAGAAGAAGCTGCGGTCGGCGAGCCGCTGCTCGGCGCCCGCGTCGGTGTCGGCCGAGATCACCTCAAGGCCGGAGGCGGTGCGGGTGGTGAAGCCCCGCATCGTCAGGTAGCCGCTGACCTGGTCGAGGCCGGACAGCAGCGACGTGAGGGTCTCCGGCGTCTCGGGCTCGATCCTGCTGGTCAGCGTGGTGCCGCCGGTGTTGGCGTCGACGGCGACGATCCGGTCGTCGCGGTAGGTGGCGAAGGTGTGGCCGAGCATGAGCGCCGTCGTGGACTGGCCCGCGCCGCCGGTGCAGCCGAGCACCACGATCCGCCTGCTGCCGCCGAACACGGCCCTGGCCCTGGCCTCGTCGATCTCGGACCCGTCGGTGCGTACGCCGCCTCCGCCCACCACGACCTGGGCGATCCGGCGCCATCCGCCGGAGTCCCGGCCCACCACGGACTCGACCCTGCGCACCCGTCCTTCGGCGGGCCTGCCGCCTTCACCGGGCCTGGGAACCGGCACAGGCGCCACGAGCCCGCCCGCCCTGTCCCCTGGCAGTCCGCCGGCCCCTGGCAGTCCGCCGGCCCCTGGCAGTCCGCCGACGCCGTCCCCTGGCCGACCGCCGGCCCTGTCACCTGGCGGGCCGCCGGCGGGCCGCCGCCGCGCCGCCACGTCCCGCCCGGGCTCGCCGTACGCCTCGGAAGGCTTGGCCTGCTCGTCCGGTACGCCCCCATCGCCCTCGGACCGATCGGCCGGCACCTCCGTACGTCCGCCCCCAGCCCCTTCGACGACCGCGCCCACGTCGGCAGACACCGCTACGGCAGCCCCCTGCTCGCTGGCGGCATCCTCACCCTCGGAAGCAGTCTGCCTCTCGGCACCGGCCCTCCGGTCGGGAGTGCCCTGCCCAGCGGGGACATCCTCCTCGCCGGTGACAACCGGCCCGGAGGACACGCGCCCTTCGCCGGAGACCGGCCGCTCGGCAACATCCTCGATACCAACGGAAGCTTCGCTACCAGCGGAGGCTTCGCTCCCAGCGCGGGCTTCGCTACCAGCGCGGGCTTCGCTACGGGCCGAGGCTTTGCCGCCAGAGGGCGTTTCGCTGCGGGGGGAGGCTTCCCTGTGGGCCGAGGCTTCGCTGCGAACGGGCACTTCGCTGCCGGAGAGGGCTTCCCTGCGGGCCGAGGCTTCGCCCCGGGCGGGCTCTTCGGCGGGGGCTGAGACCTCGGCGGAGGCTTCGGTGGGAGCCTCGTGCGTGGTCTCGAAGGACCGTTCGACGTCGGGCGCGTCGGGGCTCGGAGCGTCTGTGCCGGTGACGGGAGCGGTCTCCTCGACGAAGGCGCCTTCGCCTGTCGACTCGTCCTCGCCCGTCGGGACATCTGCGCTGGTCCGAGTCCCCTCGCCCGAATGCGCGCTTTCTTCCACATGCGCGCCCTCGCCCACATGCCCGGCTTCGGCTGCCGGTGAGTTGTCGGCGGGAGGGTGGGGGGTGAGGATCTGGTCTTCGAGGCGGAGGGGTGGGCCGGAGAGGGGCTTGGCGTCGGGGTCGACCGGGGGCCAGGAACGCTGGGCGCCCAGGATCACCGTCCCGGGCGCGACCCGCGGCGGCTGCCCCTTCCTGTGCTGGTCGCGGGCGATCGTGTTCTCGTCCTCGCGGCCCACGCCTTCGGGACGGCCGGCGACGCCCTGGCGGCGCTCGTCCGTGCTCTCACGACGTCCGGTGACGTCGTCGCGGCGCTCTGCGACGCCGCGCTCGCCTTCCGCGCGACCCGCCGCCTCACCGGGCGCGTCGGCGGTGGCGGCGAGCCGGCGCAGCCGCCGCAGGGCCTCTGTGTCGATCGGCTTGCCGGCCACGGGCCTGAGCCCCTCCGCCGACCGGATCGGCACGACGGCCCCACGACCACTCTGTACCTCACCCGCACCGGCGTCCGTACGCTCGCCCGACGCCCTGCTCGTGGAGCCCCTGGGCGCGCTCGGCTGCGCCGCCTCCGAGACGTCCCGCTCCTCGGGAACGGCGGCCTCGGGAACGGCGGCCTCGGAACCCACGGCCTCGTGGCCGGGCGCGTCGCGTTCGGATCGGCGGTCGGGGGCGGCGCGGCGGGGGCGGGCCGGGAGGGCGCCGCCGGTGAGCTCGCGGCTGGCCAGCTCTCCGGCGGCGACGTCGTGCTCGACCGGCGGCAGCGCCGGTCCGTTCTCATCTCCCGGGACCAGGACCAGCGGCACGTCCCGGCCGAAGGCAGGGGCGGGACGGCGGGCCTGCGGCGCCAGCGCGGGCGCGATGCCCCGCCTGGTTCGCGACCCCCACCCGGTACGCGCCTCCGCCACCGGCGCCTGCTGGGCGGCCGCCGCCGCGGCGGCCACGGCCGGACGGACCTGGCGCGGACCCGTGATCCGCTGCCCCTCACGCTTGCGCTGCGGCTGGCGGGACTTGCGCGCCGCCTTGGCCTTGACCCGCACCGGAGTGGTACGCCAGATGCGCCCCGAGAACGTGACCGCCTCGGGCTCGGAGGTGGGCGCGAGCCGGTACCAGGCCTTGGGCTGGCCCAGGTAGCGCAGCTGGGACTCCAGAAGCTCGGTGAGCCGCTTGCCCTCGATGACGGGACGCGTGGACAACCACGTCACGATCCCCGGCGGGACCAGGAACAACACGTGCCACGGCATGGCCACCGGCACGCCCACCAGGATCAGCAGGAGCGACCACGGCACGAACACCCCGACGAACACGCCGATCCAGACGATGGGGAGCGGCATCGGGAGGCGAAGGTCGTAGAGCTTGTAGAGCCGCTTCTCGATGCGCCAGATGTTCGTATACGTGGGCAGGTCCACGCAGTCCTCCTCTCCACCCGCTCGTACATGACCGCCCTGGAGCGGTCTCAACCCTTTACTTGATGCCGAGAGCGCCCGCGATCGCCTTCGCCGTCACCTCGATGATGTTGGGCACGTAGAAGATCACTCCGATGGCCACAGCCAGGATGAGGAACTGGACGAAACGCGTGATCTCGCGGGTGAAGAGGAAGAAGAGCGCGACCACGGAGACGACTACCAGGAACAACGGGGCAAAGAAGGCACGCAGGAAGTTGGCGAGCCCTCCGGTGTCAATGCCGGTCGGCGACGGCGACGGCGACATTTCGATCAAGGTGAGCACTACGGTCTTCAACGTCACTTCTTGTCCTCCCGGGGGGTACCGAACAACAGCGCGGTCGTGCGTCTATCCAACGGCCCGACCAGCGCCGCGGATGTCGGCGACGTACCACTTGTCGCCCTGCTTCTCCACGGTGAGGCGGTAGGCCTGCTCCAGCCGCCCGCCGACGGCGGCCGGGTCGGTGGCGCTCGGCGTGGCCGGAGCGTCGCCGTTGGGCACGATCCACACCACGACCGCCTGGATCTCTCGGGTGGCACCCCCCACAGGCACCACGATGTCCTTCAGCTCCGCGAAGGTGAAGGCGCTGCCGAAGCTCGGCAGGGTCTTCCCTGCGGCCACGTAGCGCTGCAGCCCGGCGGTGTCGCCGGAGGCGTAGTCCTTGAAGAAGCCCTCCAGTTGCGGCTTGAGCTCGGCCGCCGCCGCGTCGTCGGTCTCCGGCTTCGCGAGCTGCGGCAGGTCGGCCGGGGCCGGCGCGGGAAGGATCGCCGGACGGCCCGCGATGACGAACCGCCTGCCGTTGTCGTCGCCGGAGTAGTAGATCGGGACCGACAGCATGAGCCGGCGCGGCCCGGACTGGAAGGCCACGCTGACCACGGCGTTCTGGGCGTCGGTCGCCTCGATGTCGTACGGCTGGATCGCGACGGCGGCCATCTTGCCGAAGCCGTCCCACCACATCTGCGCGTCCATGCCCTCGGCCAGGAACGCGGCGAGCTTCCTGGTGCGGCTGGCCGCGTCTTCCGGGCTGAAATTCAGATAGACCCCCGCGAACTGGGCGGCGAAAGCCATGCCCTGGTCAGCGGGGAATCCCTTGTGCGCCACGGCGGCGCCATTCGTCGTCGTAGGCTCTTGCTGGGTAAACCGCTCAAATGGGGCACGAATCCCATTCACCACGATAACCACAATAAGCGCCCAGAGAATGATGCGGCCGGCCCAGACCAGCCACCGTCCGCCGCCACCGGACCAGCCGCCCCGACGCGGCCTGCGCGAGGGCGGCGCGTCGAAGTCAGCCATGTCCGGGCGCGCGGAAAGCTCGGGCTCGCCAGCGATCCGAGGATCGTGCTGGACGGTAGACCTACGAGCCATCACGCCTCCGCTCGCGCCGATCCCCCCGGTTGGCGCGGTGTCGTCCGTTGCCGATCCCCATCATCCGCGGTGAAGTAGTCACCCTATCCGGTCCCGCCATTCTTCCAGGAAAGCCACGCCCATGCTGCAGGCATGACCGCCCTGACGGCAAACCGGATCCGTATGGCAGACGTCAGCGCCGGTTCCCGTCACTTACTGGCGGAATCACCATTTGACCAGGCCAGACGCCCATTTCCGCCTAGCGCGGCAGACATGGATTCCTGTCCAAAACAGGCATAGATGCTCACGACCTGCGCATTGGGCATGAGAGGAGGACAGAGGGTGTTATGCACCACTTCTGGGGGTACGACAGTCTCGGCTCAGGCGGGCTCGGGGTCCTGGCTCGTGCGTGCCCGGCGACGGCTGTGCAGGTCGACGACCGTGGGCGACACCGCGCGCTCCAGCGACCCCCGCAGGTCGGCGAGCATCGAGGCGGCGTCCCGCTCCCGCATGCGGCTGGCCAGCTCGTTGCGCTCGTCGACCTTCCTGCGCAGGTACGCCTCACGGTTGACGCGCAGCCCGTACATAAGCTCGACCCTGATCAGGGCCAGCTCCTCCTCCAGGCTGATGCCCGCGAGGGTGGGCGCCGGACGTCGTTTCCGGATGATGCGTCGGATCATGAGGGCCTCCCGAGTCAGCGTGAACGCCGTGACGATTCGACGCGTAGGGACCCAAAGTGGTTGACGCGTCAGTTGTCCCGGAATCACATAATCCCGGAGGGGCCTGCGCGTTCGTCATCCGGACGATGGGCTTTCGACGGCGATCCGCCGGTAACCTAGCGTAGCGAAAGTTAGCCCACCGTGATTGGACTGATGTGATGCGTCGCCTCGCCGCCGCCCTCCTGCCCGCCGCCGCGCTCGCCGCGTTCGCCCTCTGCGCGCCCTCCCCGGCCACCGCCGCGCCCTCCTGGGTCACCGACAGCGAGTGCACCGAGGCGGGCGGCAAGGTCTCCCCCGTCGGCCGCGGCAAGGCCGTGTGCCAGGGCGGCACGTACGCGAACGAGATGATCCACTTCGACAAGAAGCCCGCCGGCAACGGCGGCGGGGGCCCGCTCAGCGGGGGCGGCGGCCCGCTCAGCGGCGGCCCCGCGGCCCTGCTCGGCGGGCTGCTCGGATAGCACCGGGCCGGCGGATCAGACGTTGAAGCGGAACTCCACCACGTCGCCGTCGCGCATGACGTAGTCCTTGCCCTCGATGCGGGCCTTGCCCGCGGACCGGGCGCTGGCGATGGAGCCCACTTCGACGAGGTCGTCGAAGGAGACCACCTCGGCCTTGATGAAGCCGCGCTGGAAGTCGGTGTGGATCACGCCGGCCGCCTCGGGCGCCGTGGCGCCCTTGCGGATCGTCCAGGCCCTGGTCTCCTTCGGGCCGGCGGTCAGGTAGGTCTGCAGGCCCAGCGTCTCGAAGCCGACCCGGGCGAGCTGACGCAGGCCCGACTCCTCCTGGCCGACCGACTGGAGCAGCTCCAGGGCCTCCTCCTCGTCGAGCTCGACCAGCTCGGACTCGATCTTGGCGTCGAGGAAGACGGCCTCGGCCGGCGCGACGATGGCCGACAGCTGCTCCTTGAGCGCGGTGTCGGTCAGCTCGTCGGCGTCGAGGTTGAAGACGTAGAGGAAGGGCTTGGCGGTGAGCAGGTGGAGCTCGCGCAGCTCCTCCCGGTCGAGGCCGCTCTCGAAGATGGTCCTGCCGGTCTCCAGGACGGCCAGCGCGGCCTCGGCGGCCTCCAGCGCCGCCTTCTTGTCCTTGTTGTTGCGCGCCTCCTTCTGCAGGCGCGGCACGGCCTTCTCGACCGTCTGCAGGTCGGCCATGATCAGCTCGGTGTTGATGGTCTCGATGTCCCGCTTGGGGGAGATCTCGCCGTCTACGTGCGTGACGTCGGGGTCGCCGAAGACGCGGATGACCTGGCAGATCGCGTCGGTGTCGCGGATGTTGGCGAGGAACTGGTTGCCCCTGCCCTGCCCCTCCGAGGCGCCCTTGACCAGGCCCGCGATGTCGACGAACTCCACCTTGGCGGGCAGGATGCGGGCCGAGCCGAAGATCTCGGCCAGCTTGGGCAGGCGGTCGTCGGGCACGCCCACGATCCCCACGTTGGGCTCGATGGTGGCGAACGGATAGTTCGCGGCGAGTGCGTTGCCGGTCTTGGTCAACGCGTTGAAAAGCGTGGACTTACCGACGTTGGGCAGGCCGACGATGCCGATGGAAAGGCTCACGGACAGCGAGTTTACTTGCTGAGCAGGTGCAGGCAGGTCACCGGACGGTAGGTCCCGGGCGCCGCCCGCAGGTAGCGCTGGACGCCGGCCGGGCAGGCCGCGGGCGTGCTCTCGAAGGAGACGACGCGGGCCCAGGCCGCCGCCGAGTCGCAGGCGGCCCTGGTCACGGCCGACCTGGCGACGACGTCGGCGGGCGGTCTGGCCACGCACGCGCCCTCGGCGAGCACCTGACCGCCGGGGCCCAGGCAGACGACGTTCGCTCCGCTTTCGAGCGTGTCGAGGGTGGTCGAGGGGCATTCGTCGGCGGTCGAGGCGATCGCGATGGATCTGCCGTACCAGCCGGCGCCCGCGCACGGGCGTTCCCGTCCGTCGAGGGCCACGCAGTCGCCGGGCCTGAGCAGGCCGCCGCCACCGCCGGGCACGCCGGCGTGCGGGGCCAGGAAGGACCGCACGCAGGCCGTGCGGCCCAGGCCGATGCGCAGCACGTCGTCGGTGTCGTCGGGGCAGTCGGCGGGCCGCGGCGGGTCGTGGGCGATGGCCAGCACCTCGAAGTCGCCGCCGTTGCAGGGGATCAGCGCGTAGCGGTCGGTGACGCAGGCGCCGGGCGTCCAGCGCAGGGTCGGACGGGTGGCCGCCGGCCCCTCGGCCCCGGGACCGGTGATCACGGCTCCGGCCAGGGCGATCAGGGCGACCGACACCGCGGACACGGCGACGGCGAGCCTCGTACCGGTAGCCATCCCAATACTGTGCGTGACGGATCAGTCGGCGCACAAGCGGATTCCGCAAGCGTGTCGGGAAGATCCAGACGCGATGTGCTGCAATCATCGTTGGAGTGGATGTCGTCTCGCTGCTCATCGGACTCGCCCTCGGACTCCTCGTCGGCTTCCTGGTCGCCAGGACCCGCGCGGCGGTGCGGGTGGCCGAGGCCGACGCGCGGGCCAGGTCGGCCGCCGAGAAGCTGGTCTACGTCGAGGAGCAGCTCGCCGAACGGTTCCAGGCCCTGTCCACGCGCGCCCTCGACGTCAACAACGTGCGTTTCCTCGAACTGGCCGAGACCCGGCTGTCGGCCAGCCGCGCCGAGGCCGCCGGCGATCTCGACCAGCGCAGGCAGGCCGTCGAGCACCTGGTCGAGCCGCTGAAGGACGCGCTCGCGCGGGTCGAGTCGCAGCTTCGCGACACCGAGGCCGGGCAGCGGGCGGCGCGGGCGGAGCTGGCCAAGCAGATGGAGTTCGTGCAGCAGAGCAACGAGCAGCTGCGCTCGCAGACGACCGCGCTGGTCAGGGCCCTGCAGCGGCCCGAGGCGCGCGGGCGGTGGGGCGAGCTGCAACTGCGCCGGGTGGCCGAGATCGCCGGGATGCAGCGCCACTGCGACTTCGAGGAGCAGGTCGTCGAGGGCGCGATGCGTCCCGACATGGTGATCAGGCTGGCCGGCGGCAAGAACATCGTGGTCGACTCCAAGGTCTCGCTCGCGGCCTACCTGGAGGCGGCCGAGGCGGGCGACGAGTCGCTGGCCACCGTCCGGCTCGACGCGCACGCCAGGCACGTGCGCGAGCACGTCGACCGGCTGGCGGCCAAGGCGTACTGGCAGGGGTTCAACCCCACGCCGGAGTTCGTGGTGCTGTTCATCCCGGGCGAGGCGTTCCTCGCGCCCGCGCTCGAACGCGACTCCGCGCTGCTGGAGTACGCCATGGCGCGGCGGGTGCACATCGCCACCCCGACGACGCTGATCACGATGCTGCGCACCGCCCACTACGCCTGGCAGCAGGCCGCGCTGAGCGAGAACGCGCGGGCGGTGTTCGAGCTGGGCAAGGAGCTGTACGAGCGGCTGTCGTCCCTCGGCAGGAACGTGGAGTCGCTGGGCAAGGCGCTGACGCGGGCGGTGGAGGCGTACAACAAGTCGGTCGGTTCGCTTGAAAGCCGCGTCCTGGTCACCGCACGCAAACTCCACGATCTGGGCGTCGTGGACGGCGACCTGGACGCCCCGGACATGCTCGAAGGGCTGCCGAGACCCCTGGCCTCGCCCGAACTGCTCGAAACCACGTCTCTGATTTCGCACTCGAACGGTAAGTTGGCAGGCGGGTCGCCGTAAACGGGGGTGGGACAGTGGCAGAGAAGGGCAGGCGTTCTGGCGTCAGGCTGACCGCTCGCGGCGCCATCGCGCTCACCTTGGTCGCCACCCTGGCGGGCTATGTCCTGACCGCGGTGCTCGGCCTGTCCTACCTGGTGGGGGCCGCGTTCGTGGTGTCGAGCCTGCTCGGCGTGCTCCTGGTCAACAAGCGCGAGCTGCTGTCGCTGGTGGTCACGCCGCCGCTGGTGTTCTTCTGCGCGACGCTCTTCGTCGAGCTCGGGCGCGCGTTCGGCTCGGTGTCGATCATGCAGTCGCTGGCCCTCGGCCTGTACGGCTCGCTGACCCGCGGCGCCCCCTGGCTGTTCGCCGGCTCGGCGGTCGTGCTGGCCGTCGCCTGGCGGCGCGGCCTGCGCGACAACGTGCGGGAGCTGCGCGAGGAGCTGAAGGCGGGCGCGGAGATGCCGCGCCCGCGCCAGCCGTTCGTGCCCGAGCCGGAGGGCTACTTCGAGCCCAAGGTCTACGGCACCCCGCGCGGCGACGACTAGCCGGCGCGAAGGTCCTTGCGCAGCTCGTGCGGGAGCGCGAAGCGCATGCTCTCCGGCACCGACTCGACCTCGCGCACGTCGCCGAAGCCGTGTCCGGCCAGCCGCGCGAGCACCTCGTCGACCAGCTCCTCCGGCACCGACGCGCCGCTGGTCACGCCGACCGTGGTGACGCCGTCGAGCCATTCGTCCTGGATGAAGCCGGCGTTGTCCACCAGGTACGCGGCCTCGGCGCCGTAGTCCTTGGCCACCTCGACCAGGCGCTTGGAGTTGGACGAGTTCTCCGACCCGACCACGATCACGAGCTGGGCCTCGGCGGCGATCTCCTTCACCGCGACCTGCCGGTTCTGGGTGGCGTAGCAGATGTCGTCGCTCGGCGGGTCGATCAGGGTGGGGAAGCGCTCCTTGAGGCGGGCGACCGTCTCGGTGGTCTCGTCGACCGACAGGGTGGTCTGCGACAGCCACACGAGCTTGTCGGGGTCCTTCACCTGGACCTTCTCGACCGAGTCGAGGCCGTCGACGAGCTGGATGTGGTCGGGGGCCTCGCCCGAGGTGCCCTCGACCTCTTCGTGGCCTTCGTGCCCGATGAGCAGGATGTCGTAGTCCTGGGCGGCGAACCGCTTGGCCTCGTTGTGCACCTTGGTGACCAGCGGGCAGGTGGCGTCGATGGTGCGCAGGCCCCGCTGCCTGGCCTCCTCGTGCACGGCCGGCGAGACGCCGTGGGCCGAGAACACCACGATCTCGCCCTCGGGCACCTCCTCGGTCTCCTCGACGAAGATGGCGCCCCTGGCCTCCAGCGTCTTGACGACGTGGGTGTTGTGCACGATCTGCTTGCGGACGTAGACCGGCGCGCCGTACTGCTCCAAAGCCTTCTCGACCGCTACCACGGCTCGATCGACTCCGGCACAGTAGCCGCGCGGCTTGGCTACGAGTACTCGGCGGGAAGTGGGGGTCTGGGGCTCCATACTTCTTATGCTACGTGGAGCGGCCATCAGGGCTGCGCGTGCGTGGTCGCCCGCCGTTTGCCAGACTGGCCGTCCAATACAGACCTCCCAGGGAGACGTCATGTCCCTCAGCGACGTGATACGCAACATCGCCAGAACCGTTACCAACAAGGACGAACTCAAGGAGAAGGCCAAGGATCTGCCGCTGCTCGTCGTCCAGACCACGCTCAGCGCGGCCGGGCAGGCGCTGCTGGTGGTGGACCGGGTGAAGAACTCCATCAAGGGGCTCGGCACGAAGGAGGAGCAGGAGGAGGAGCAGGAGTCCCGTCCCTCCGCCGCCGCGCAGGTCGCCGCTCCCCCGGCCGAGGAGGAGAAGCCGGCGCGCAAGGAGCCGGTCATCTTCACGCCGCGCCCGGAGGCCGCGCCCAACGGGTCGGCCAAGAGCAAGCCGGACCCGGTCATCTTCGCCCCCGCGGGCAAGACCGCCGCCAAGCCGGAGACCGAGCCCAAGCCGGAGACCGAGGCGAAGACGACGACCGAGCCCAAGCCGTCGACCGGCTCCAAGGCGACGTCCGAGCCCGAGCCGGAAGCCGCCGCCGAGACGGAGGCCCCGGCGAAGGCCGACGCGCCTGCCAAGGCCGAGGTCAAGGCGGAGGTGGAGGCGCCCGCAGAGGCCGAGGTCAAGGCCAATGCGCCGACGGAGGCCGAGCCCGCCGCGAAGCCCGCCAGGGCCGCCAAGGCCACGAAGACCGCCAAGAGCACGAAGGCCGCGACCACCACGACCGCCAAGCCGGCCAAGCCCGCGAAGGCGACGAAGGCCGCCAAGGCCGCCGCCGAGCCCGCCGCCGTCACCGAGGTCACCGAGGAGCCCGCGGCCGCCGCCGCGCCCCAGGACGGCGTGCTCAAGGCCGCCGCGGAGGCCGTCACCGAGCCGGTCGCCCCCGTGGCGGAGCCCAAGGTCGTCCCGGACGACCTGGCCGAGCCGCTGCCCGGCTACTCCGAGCTGACCGTGGCCTCGCTGCGGGCCAGGATGCGCGGCAAGTCCGCCGAGCAGATCGGCGACTACCTCGCCTACGAGCGCGCCACCCAGGCCCGCGACGAGGTCGTCCGCATGTTCGAGAACCGGCTGGCCAAGCTGCAGACCGGGGAGTAGTCGTAGCGAACCCGTAGTCTTCCGCCATGACCTCGAAGACCACACCCGAGTCTCCCCTGCCGATCCGCACGGTCCTGCAGATGGTGGGCGGCTGGATCGGCAGACTCGGCACGGTGTGGGTCGAGGGCCAGATCACCGATCTGAGCGCGCGCGGCGGCACGGTGTTCCTGACCCTGCGTGACCCGGTGGCCAACGTCTCGGCCCGGGTCACGGCTCCGCGCGGCGTCTACGAGGCCGCCGAGCCGCGTCCCTCCGACGGCGCGCGGGTCGTGGTGCACGTCAAGCCGGACTTCTGGGTCAACAAGGGCTCGTTCGCCTTCACGGCGATGGAGATCCGGCCGGTCGGCGTGGGCGAACTGCTGGCCAGGCTGGAGCGGCTGCGCCGGCTGCTGGCCACCGAGGGGCTGTTCAACGCCGACAGGAAGCGGCGGCTGCCGTTCCTGCCGGGCACGATCGGGCTCGTCTGCGGGCGCGACTCGGCCGCCGAGCGCGACGTGCTGGAGAACGCCCGCCGCCGCTGGCCGGCCGTGCGGTTCAAGGTGGAGGAGGTGGCCGTCCAGGGGCCGTACGCGGTCGGGGAGGTCACCGAGGCGCTGCGCAAGCTCGACGCCGACCCCGAGGTCGAGGTGATCGTGGTGGCCCGCGGCGGCGGTTCGCTGGAGGACCTGCTGCCCTTCTCCGACGAGACGCTCGTGCGCGCGGTGGCCGCCTGCCGCACCCCCGTGGTCAGCGCGATCGGCCACGAGCAGGACAGCCCGCTGCTCGACCTGGTGGCCGACGTACGCGCCTCCACGCCCACCGACGCCGCCAAGAAGGTCGTCCCCGACGTGGGCGAGCAGCTCGCGCTGATCCGTCAGCTGCGCGACCGCGGGCGGCGGGTGCTCAACGGCTGGCTCGACCGCGAGATGTCCTGGCTGACGTCGGTGCGCTCGCGGCCGTCGCTGGCCGATCCGGTGCGCGAGCTCGAACGCCGGGCCGAGCAGGTCGACGCGCTGCGGGAGCGGGCCAGGCGGTCGCTGACCGGCTCGCTCGACCGGGCCGCCGACGACCTCACGCACCTGCGGGCCCGCCTGGTCGCGTTGTCGCCCGCGGCCACGCTGGAGCGCGGCTACGCGATCGTGCAACATCCGTCGGGCGAGGTCGTGCGCCTGGCCAAGGACGTGCCGCCGGGCTCCCCGCTGACGATCAGGCTGAGCGACGACCGGCTCACGGTCCGTACGGAGGACTAGGGCGCCCGCACGACGGCGGCGGCCAGGTCCGCGAGGCCGGCCTTGACGTCCTCCACCGTCATGCCGCGCTCCTCCCGCTGGAACTTGATCAGCCAGGCGGTGACCGGCGCGAGCAGCGCGTCGGCCAGGTAGTCGGCGTGGGCCCCCGGCCGGGCCGCGGCGAGCAGGCTAGCCAGATGCACCTGATGCACCTTGTACGGCCCGCTGTAGCGCACCTTGCCCGGCCCGTTCTCCAGCAGCAGGAACAGGTCCTGCTGCTCGACGATGCGATCGACCAGCGCGTGCAGGAACGCCGTGACCCGCTCGGCCGGCGGCGCGCCGGGCCCGAGCGGCGGCGGGCCGCTCAGGAACGCCGCCTGGAAGCGCCGCTCCCGCTCGTCGATCAGCGCGAGGACGAGCCCCGCGCGGTCGCCGAAGCGCCGGTAGACGGTGCCCACCCCGACGCAGGCGGCCTTGGCCACCTCGTCGAGCGAGAGCTCGTCGGCGCCGCGCTCGGCGATCATCGCGGCGGCCACCTCGATGATCTTCCGGCGGTTGCGCGCGGCGTCGGCCCGCTCGGGCTGGGCCTGCCCGACGACGGGCAGCAGGGGACGTGCGCACACGCCTGGAGCATAACCCCCTTGTGAACGGAGAGCTCTCCGGTATTCTCCGAATCGGAGAACTCTCCGATTATGAGGAGCTGAGGATGACCAACTCGTTCAACCAGCAGGTCATTGACGAATTCCGGGCCAACGAGGGCCGGGTGGGCGGCCCGTTCGAGGGCGCGTCGCTGGTGCTGCTCACCACGACGGGCGCCAAGAGCGGCAAGCCGACGACCACGCCGGTGATGTACCTGGCCGACGGCGACCGCTACGTGATCATCGCCTCCAACGCGGGCGCCGACAACCACCCGGCCTGGTACCACAACCTGCGCGCCAACCCCGCGGCGACCGCCGAGGTCGGCACCGAGACGTTCGAGGTGAAGGCGGAGTTCGTCGAGGGCGACGAGCGCGACCGGCTCTACGCCCGCATGGTCGAGATCGCCCCCGGCTTCGCGGAGTACGAGGCCAAGACCAGCCGCCGCATCCCCGTGGTGGCGCTCAACCGCACCGCCTCCTGACGGATCAGAAGGGGGCGTCGTCGGCGCCCGGCTCCGAGCGCCTCGCCATGGCGGCGGCGAGCTTGACCCGGGCGCCCTGCAGCCACTCCTCGCAGACGGCCGCGAGCCGCTCGCCGCGCTCCCAGAGCTCGATCGACTGCTCCAGGGTGAGCCCGCCCGTCTCCAGGCGGCGCACCACCTCGGTCAGCTCCTCGCGGGCCTGCTCGTACGAAGGTGTCTTCTCGTCTGCCACGGCCACCACCCTAGACGCCGCCGCGCCCGGCCAGGGTCATCCCTTGGCGCGCTGCTGCAGGAGCCCGGCCAGCTCGGTCAGCTCGGGCCAGTCGGCCGTGCCGGTGATGACGAGGGTGACGTCGGGGAGCACCCGCACGAGCGAGCGCTGGTTCTTGTCCTCGCGGAAACGCCTCTCCCACGTCACCCCGCCCACCTGCTGGCTGCCGGACGGCTTGGCGATGCCGGTCATGCGGTTGGCGAACTCGGCGGCCGGCTTCTCGTCGCTCTGGGCGAACATGGCGTGCTGCCGCTCGGCGGTGGCGTAGCCCAGGTAGAGCACCTGAGCGCCGTTCTCGCCCTTGGCGATCCTGTTGCTGTTGGGCACCCAGCCCGCCGGGTCCTTCTGCGGGGACCACACCTGGTAGGGCACGTCGTGCCCGAAGTTGGCGACGGTGATGGAGTAGTCGAGCCGCGGGATGTGCTCCTCACGGCTCTGCGGGGCGACGAGCATGAAGAGCCCCACGCCCGCCAGGCACACGAAGAGGGCTACCGCGTAGCCGTAGAAACTTTGGCTGAACCGTCGCACACTTGGCGAGGTTACCCGCTGGAGGGCGCGGTCGCCGAAGCGGCGGGCCTGATCTGGCCGATGATCGCCAGCACGTCGTCGACCATCGCGCGGTCGCCGGAGAAGACGATCTCGCTGACGGCCGCGGCCAGGGCGCCGGTGACCACGACGACGAGCGCGGGCTCGTCCTCGAACAGGGCGGCGTTGCGCTGGGCCCACGTGCGCAGCCGGTCGCGCATGACCACCTCGAAGCCGGGCGGGCCGTCGCCGCGCAGGAACAGGGCGGCCAGCTCGCGTTCCTCCAGGCAGCCTTCGAGGTAGGCGCGGGCGGCGTCGATGAACACCCGCATGGGGTCGCCCTCGGCGGCGGCGCGGGCCGTACGGGCGGCCTGCTTGGTGCGCTGGGCCTGGCGGGCCTGCCATTCCTCCCACAACGTGAGGTAGAGGTCGGCCTTGCCGGAGAAATGGTGGTAGAGGCTGCCCACGCTGGCGTCGGCCCTGGCGACGACGTCCGTCACGCCGGCCTCGGCGAACCCCTTGGAGACGAAGACCTCCCGCGCGGCGGCCAGCAGCGAGCTCCGCGTCGCAGCCCCCCGCTCGGACGTGCGAGGCTGGGTCACCGCGTGTTCCACTTCGCTCATTCGATCTCCTCCACGGCGGGGGCGCATGTCCATGGTGGAGGCGAGATCTCCTACGCGCACGCGATATGGCGCAAAATCCGGTCTCCGTCATGCGGGGCACCCATATAGATATCCCTTTTCGCCGGTCCCTGACCATCGCGTGGCGGCCCTTGTGCAGAGAGCTGAGCCGGACTGGGCAGATTATCCCCCTCTGACCGGGAATAGACCGGCAACTACGATCGAGAGAGTTCTCAACGAGGAGGCTCATCATGTCCGATCAGACGTCGGTACCGGCAGCGCTCGCGACGGGCGAGCACGCCCCCGACCGCAACCTGGCGATGGAGCTGGTACGCGTGACGGAGGCGGCCGCCATGGCCGCGGCCCGCTGGGTGGGCCGCGGCGACAAGAACGGCGCCGACGGCGCGGCGGTCAACGCCATGCGCCAGCTGATCAACACGGTGTCGATGAACGGCGTGGTGGTCATCGGGGAGGGCGAGAAGGACCACGCCCCGATGTTGTACAACGGCGAGCGCGTCGGCGACGGCAGCGGCCCCGACTGCGACGTGGCGGTGGACCCGATCGACGGGACCAGGCTGACGGCGCTCGGCATGCCGGACGCGGTGTCGGTGATCGCGGTGAGCGAGCGCGGCTCGATGTACGACCCGTCCGCGGTGTTCTACATGGAGAAGCTGGTCACCGGGCCGGAGGCGGCCGACGTGGTGAACATCGAGGCGTCGGTGGCCGACAACATCAACGCCGTGGCCAGGGCCAAGCACTGCTCGCCGTCCGACGTCACGGTGGTCGTGCTGGACCGGCCGCGGCACGAGAAGCTGGTCAAGGAGATCAGGGAGACGGGCGCGCGGATCAAGTTCATCGTCGACGGCGACGTGGCCGGCGCGATCATGGCGGCCCGCGCGGGCACCGGCATCGACCTGATGCTGGGCATCGGCGGCACGCCCGAGGGCATCGTGGCCGCGTGCGCGCTGAAGTGCCTGGGCGGCGTGATCCAGGGCCGGCTGTGGCCGCGCGACGACGCCGAGCGCGCCAAGGCCGTCGACGCCGGGCACGACCTCAGCCAGGTGCTCACCACGAACGACCTGGTCAGGTCGGACGACGTGTTCTTCGCCGCGACCGGCATCACCCAGGGCGAGCTGATGCAGGGCGTGCGGTTCAGGTCGGGCGCGGCGGTGACCAGCTCGCTGGTGATGCGCGGCCGGTCGGGGACCATCAGGAAGATCGAGAGCGAGCACCAGCTCTGGAAGCTGCGCGCCTACAGCGCGATCAACTTCGACACGGCCGGCTGACCCGCCTCAGCGGCGGCGTCTGCGCCTGGGCGGTTCCTTGATCTTGATGTCGCCGGCGAAGTTCGTGGTGCGCACCTCGACCACGGGCCCGCCGGGCTCGACCGGCTGCCTGGTCAGGCGGACGGTCTCCCCCTTGGCGACCCTGATCACCTCAAGGTCCTCCGGCACGTGGATCTCCAGGCCGCCGAAGACCAGGGTGGCGTTGATGACGATCCGGCTGTTCTGCAGGATCGCGTCGCGGAAGTCCAGCTTGGTCGTGCCGAACATGGCCGTGACGTCGAGCTCGGCGGGCACCACCCAGCGCCCGCCGCGCTGCTCCTTCTTGAAGATGGCCGACACCGGCCGGCCGTCGAGGTTCAGCGGCTGCTCCTCGGCCGGGAGCAGGTCGGCGGTGAGCCCGGCGAGGTCGCCGAGCGTGCGCGCGGAGTAGACGACGCCGAGCCGCTCCTCCAGTTCGACGAGGTCGAGCCGGCCGTCGGCGTGGGCGTCCTGGAGCACCTGCGCGATGCGTTCTCGGTCGGCGTCGGAGGCGCGCAGCTCGTGCGGCTGCGGCAGGCCGGGCGCGGCCGGTGCGCGCCGGGACGTCACGAACTCCTCAGCAAGCCGCTCTCCGACTTCCTGCAGCTTCGGCAACCACGATCCCGCGCGTTCGTTCACACTTCTGACGATATCCGGCGGCCCGGGTATTCGCTCGCCCAAGAGCGGACCAACAGGGCGCACATCGGCGAATCCGCCCGAGCAACGCGCCGATCTCCCGACCTGGCTCTCCGTTCGCCTCGGCGTGCCGGTGACCGTGCGCCGGAATCGTCCGGTCGGCGTGCCGATGCCTGTACGCCGGAATCGTCCGGCGTTCCCCGCCGTTGATCCACGCGACAGGCTTCTGACCGCTGATCCCGGGAGGCGGGCGTGCACCAACCGGCGCGATGGGGGCTCGGTGCGGCGGGAGTGGGCATCGCCGTGATCGCGGGCCTGGATCTGACCAGCCTCGACGAGACGAACCCGTTCAGGCGCACGATCAGCGAGCACGGCCTCGGCCCCGAAGGGTGGATCTTCGGGCTCGCCGTGGGGCTGCTCGCGGCCGGGTCGGCGGCCATCGGCGTCTCGCTGGCGCGCAAGCGGCTGGCCGGGGCGGTCGGCACGGTCGCGCTCATGGCCTGGAGCGTGGGGCTGCTGCTGACGGCGTCGTTCCAGAAGCACGACTGGGCGGTCGGGCCGAGCACGAGCGGCAGCATCCACCGGGTCGGCAGTTTCGTGGCCTTCCTCAGCCTGCCGCTCGCCGCGCTGGTCATCGCCCGGCCCTGGCGGCAGCGGGAACGCCGCAGGTCGGCGATGGTGGCGTTCGGGCTGGGGGTGTGCTCGGCGCTGTGGGTCGTGGGCATCGGCGCGGCGGTGCTGATCGGCGCCCGCCACGGGCTGCCGTGGTACCGCGTCATGCCCCTCGGCCTGGTCGAACGGGGGCTGGCGGTGACCGAGGTGGCCGCGTTGCTGGCCCTCGGGGTGTGGGCGGCCGGACGGCTGGCGGAGGCCGAGCCCGTGCGGGCGGTCAGGCGGGTCGTAGAGCGGCGATGAGGTCCTCCACGTAACCGCGGAAGACGGCCGCCATGTCCACCTGGCCGGGGTCGATCAGCCACTGGGTCTGCAGGCCGTCCATCATCGCGATCAGGCGGTCGGCGTGGGCCTCGGCGTCGAGGCCGGCCCGGAACTCGCCGCGCTCGACGCCGGCGCGCAGCGCGGCGGCCACGTCGGCGCGCAGCCGCCGGTAGCGCCGCCTGGCCCACTCGTGGCCGGGGTGACCGGGGGTCACCGCCTCGCCGCTGATCACCGAGAAGAGCTGGACGAGGCCCGGCACCCGCGCGTTGTGGTCGACGACGTCGGCCAGGGCGCGCAGCGCGGCGGCGCCGCCGTCGTGGCCGTCGTGCCCTGGCCCGAACCTGCGCCGGTCGAGCTCGTCGCGGTAGTCGAGCACCGCGACGAGCAGACGCTCTTTGCTCCTGAAGTGGTGGAGCAGCCCGGCCTGGGAGAGCTCGACCCGCTCGGCGATGCGGGCCAGCGAGGCGCCCCGGTAGCCGTGCTCGGCGAACTCCAGCAGCGCGACCGCCAGGATGCGCTCCTTGCGCGCCTCGCCGGTCGCGTAGCCCCGTCTCACCCAGGCACCCTATCCGCCGGATCCGACCCTGGCGTACGGCCCTGAGCAGCCGCTAACCTGACTCCGCCTCACGTTTGATTCCCCCCCGATCAGGAGGCCGTCGTGCCGTCCCCGCGTGATCGTCAGGCCCGTACCGCCACGTACGTCGTGTACGGCGTGCAGGGCCTCTCCTTCGCCACCCTGCTCGTCCAGGTGGCCAGCCTCCAGGCCGAGCTGGAGCTCACCGACGGGGCGCTCACGCTCCTGCTGCTGATCGTGCCCGTCTTCGCCGGCGTGGGCAGCGTCGGCGCGGGCACGTTCGCCGCCCGGTACGGCAGCAAGCTGCTCCTGCGGGTCGCGCAGCCCGCGGTGGCGCTCGCCGTGGTGCTCACCGGCCTCGCGCCCTCGGTGCCGCTGGCCGTGCCCGCGCTGCTGCTGTTCGGCCTGGCGGTCGGCGCGGTGGACGCGGGCATGAACATGCAGGGCGTGGCCGTCGAACGCCGGTACGGCACCGCCGTGCTGAACGGCTTCCACAGCGTGTGGAGCGTCCTCAGCCTGGCCGGGGCCCTGTGGGCGGTGTTCGCGGCCGGCCGGGTCTCGCTGGCGGTCACCATGGCGATCCCCATGGTCCTGGCGGTGGCCGGGTCGATCTACGCCGGGCCGAAGCTGTGCACGATCGCCGAGGAGAAGGTCGAGAACGTCGTCGAGGCCGCGACCGGCAAGTTTCCCTGGCGGCCGATCATCCCGCTCTGCCTGGCGATGGGCTTCCTCTACATCGGCGACGCGGCGGTGTCGAACTTCGCGACCGTCTTCATGGGCAAGGCCCTGCTGGCCCAGGACAGCGTGGCGAAGCTGGCCTACAGCGTCTACCAGGGCGCGACGCTGGCCGTGCGGCTCGCCGGCGACGTAGCGGTCCGCCGCTACGGCCCGGCCGCCATCGTCCGGCTCGGCGGCGCGCTGGCCACGCTGGGCTTCCTCGGCGTCGTGGTGGCCCCGAACCAGCCGCTGGCGATCGTCGCGTTCGGGCTGACCGGGCTGGGGTTGTCGGTCGTCGCGCCGCAGTCGTTCTCGGCGGCGGGCAAGCTGGACCCGGCGGGTACCGGGGTGGCCATCGCCCGGGTGAACCTCTTCAACTACGTGGGCTTCATCGTGGGAGCCGCGCTGATCGGCGGCATCGCCGACGCCACGGACTGGCGGGTGGCGTTCGTCGCGCCGCTGCTGCTGGCCGGCGTGATCATCGCGCTCGCGCCGGGCTTCGCGCCCCGGCGGGCCGCCGCGCAGGCGTGATCCGCGAGCCTCCTCAGCCGCGCACCTCGGCCACCTGGACGGGACGCGCTTCGCGCAGCGACAGGTCGGCGGCCTCGGCGACGTACAGGGCGGCCAGGGCGTCCTCGACCGAGCACAGGCCCTCGCCGCCGCGCAGAAAGGCGTCGATCTCGGCCGCGTAGGCGGGGCCGAACCTGGCGACGAAGTCGGGCCAGGGCGGGCCGGGCGGCTGCAGGCCCTCGGCGCTGCGCAGCGGGGCGCGCGGCCCGAGCCCGGCCACCTGGGTGCCCTTCGTGCCGGCCAGCTCCATGCGCACGTCGTAGCCGGCGCCGTTGTAGCGGGAGCCCTGGAGGGTGGCCAGCGTGCCGTCGTCGAGGGTGAGCAGCGCGGCGCTGTTGTCCACGTCGCCGGCCTCCTTGAAGAACGCCGCCCCCCGGTTCGCGCCGGCGGCGTGGACGGAGACGACCTCGCGCCCGGTCACCCAGCGCAGGGCGTCGAAGTCGTGGACGTGGCAGTCGCGGAAGAGGCCGCCGGACAGCGGGACGTACCCGGCGGGCGGCGGCGCGGGATCGGCCGTCACCAGGTGGACGCGGTGCAGCTCGCCCAGCTCGCCGGCCCGCAGCGCCGCGCGGGCGGCCTGGTAGCCGGGGTCGAACCTGCGCTGGAACCCGATGCACACCCGCCGGCCCGCGCTCGCCTCCAGCACCTTGACCGTCTCGGCGACCGTGCCCGCCACCGGCTTCTCGCACAGGACGGGAACGCCCCGCTCGCACGCCCTGATCAGCAGCTCGGCGTGCGTGCTCGTCGGCGTGGCGATGACCACGGCGTCGGCCTCGAACGGGTCCCCCGGCCTGCCGTACGGCGAGGTCCTGACCGGGTCGGCCACGATCAGCTCGTCGACCAGGGGGTGCGCGGCCAGGTTCGCCGCGTGGAACGCGCCGATCCGGCCCAGGCCCAGCAGTCCCACCCGCATGCCGCCTCCAGTGCCACTTTCCGCCTCAGTCCTTGATATGTCCGGACATGCGGACTTTCAAGCCTTGTACGGCCTCCGCCGCCTGATGCACCGGCAGCCGGGCGAACCCGACCACGACCGCCGGCGGGCCGGGCGAGAACCGCATCGGCGCGACCGGCTCGGCGGCCAGGCCGACCTCCTCGGCCGCGCGGACGACCCGCAGCTCGTCCCAGCCGTCCGGCAGGTCGAGGTAGACGTGCAGCCCGGCCTGGATGCCCCGGACGCGGATCTCCGGCAGCTCATCGGCCAGCGCCCTGACCAGGGCGTCCCGGCGGCGGCGGTACTCCCTGCGCATGCGCCGCAGGTGTTTGTCGTAGCCGCCGGTGCGCAGGAAGTGGGCCAGCGCGTACTGCTCGATGACCGGGGAGCCCAGGTCGAGCTCGCTCCGGGCGCGGCGGATCGCCTCGGCCAGGTGGGCGGGCGCGGCGACCCAGCCGAGCCGCAGGCCGGGCGCGAGCGACTTGCTGACGCTGCCGGTCAGGATCACCCGGTCGGGGGCCAGCCCCTGGAGGCAGCCGACCGGGTCGCGGTCGTAGCGGAACTCGGCGTCGTAGTCGTCCTCCAGGATCGTGCGGTCGCCCGCGCAGGCCCATTCCATGAGCGCGGCCCGCCTGGCCGGGGAGAGCACGACGCCCGTCGGGTACTGGTGTGCGGGCGTGACCAGCGCCGCCTCGCCCTCCATGGCGCCGGTGACCAGGCCCTCGCAGCCCACGGGCACCGGCACCAGGCGGGCCCCGGCCCGTTCCAGCAGCGGGACCTGGCGGCGGCTGGTGGGGTCCTCGACGATCAGGCGCAGGCCGCCGCGCCGGGCCAGGACGTGCAGCGCCAGGCTCAGCCCCTGCGCCACGCCGCCCACGACGACCAGATTGTCGGGATGGACGTCGGCCGCCCTGACCCGCCGCAGGTAACCGGCCAGCTCCTCGCGCAGCTCCGGGACGCCGCCAGGGTCGCCGTAGTCGAGCGCGTCGGACGGCACGGTGGCCAGCACGTGCCGGACGGCCGCCGACCACCGCTCCCGGGGAAAGTGCCCCAAGTCGGGGGACGTGGCCCGGTGCCCCTGGTACGGCCCGCAGGCGCCGCCGTCGGCCACCGGCCACGGACGGGCGGACCGGACGGCGCCCAGCGGGGCCACCTCCGTCCCGGCCCCCACCCGCGAGACCAGGAACCCCTCGGCCACCAGCTGCTCGTACGCCTCCACCACCACGCCCCTGGAGACCTGGAGGTCGGCGGCGAGGTCGCGGGTGGCGGGCAGGCGGGTGCCGGGCACGAGCCGCCCGAGGCGCACGCCCTCGCGCAGCTCGGCCGCGATCTGCCCAGCGATCCCTCCCGCATCCCGATTGATCTGGATGTGCAGGTCGGCCATATTGGTCCTGTCATATAGCGGCCTATTGGACTGTTTGCCCGAACCATTGTCTCCCTACGATCCTGCACATGAGAAACGGAATCGCCGGAGCCGCCACCGCCATGTTCCTGGTGGGCACCCTGGCCGGAGTGTCCGGCCTGATCGGCTCCTATCCCGTGTACGGCGGCCAGGCCGTGCGCTATCTCGCCGCGGCGGTCATCCTGCTGGTCGTCACCAGGGCGCTCGGCCTGCGGTTCGTCCGGCTGACCGGGCGGGAGACCCTGTACCTGGGCGGGCTCACCCTGCTCGGGCTGGTGGTCTTCAACATCTGCGTCGTCGAGTCCACCCGGGCCTCGGGGCCGGCGCTGGTGGGCACCGTCCTCGGCACCGTGCCGCTGGCGCTGGCGCTGGCCGGCGGGCGTCCGGCGCCGCGGCTGCTGGTGGGGGCGTCGGTGGTGGTGGCCGGCGCGACGCTGGCGACCGGGCTGGGCAGCGGGAACCCGACCGGCCTGCTGTGGGCGCTCGGGGCATTGGCAGGCGAGGTGAGCTTCTCCATGCTGGCCATCCCCCTGCTGCCGAAGCTGGGGGCGATCCGGGTGTCGGCGTACTCGACGGCGCTGGCCGTGCCCATGCTGGCCGTGGTCGGCCTGGTCCAGGAGGGCTCGGCCATGTTCAGGACGCCGACCGCGGCCGAGACGCTGGGCTTCGTGTACCTGGCGGTCGTGGTCACGGTCGTGGCCTTCTTCCTCTGGTACACCTCGCTGCCCAGGCTCGGCCCCGGGACGGCCGGGCTGTTCGCCGGGCTCATCCCGGTCGGCGCGATCGTGACGGGGCTCGCGCTCGGCATCGCGACGCCGAGCGTCTACGACCTGGCGGGGGCCGGTCTGGTGATCGTCGGCATCCTGGTGGGGCTCACCGCGCGGCGCTCGCCGGAGCCCGTGCCGGCCCCGGGATGACCACCTGACGGGGGGCGTACCCTCTATGGACATGGACTTCGACTACACCGATCTGCTTCCCCTGGGCGCCGATGAGACCGAGTACCGGCTGATCACGTCGGAGGGGGTGCGGAAGGTCGAAGCGGCCGGGCGTACGTTCCTGGAGGTCGACCCCGAGGCCCTGCGGCTGCTCACCGAGACCGCGGTCCACGACATCTCCCACTTCCTGCGCACGTCGCACCTGGCGCAGCTGCGCAAGATCGTCGATGACCCCGAGTCCAGCGGGAACGACCGGTTCGTCGCCCTCGACCTGCTGAAGAACGCCTCGATCTCGGCCGGCGGCGTGCTGCCGATGTGCCAGGACACCGGCACCGCCATCGTCATGGGCAAGCGCGGCCGCCACGTGCTGACCGACGGCCGCGACGCCGAGCACATCTCGAAGGGCGTGTACGACGCCTACACCAAGCTCAACCTGCGCTACTCCCAGATGGCCCCGCTGACCATGTGGGAGGAGAAGAACACCGGCAGCAACCTGCCCGCCCAGATCGAGCTCTACGCCGAGGACCCCCACGGCCACGCCGACGAGTACAAGCTGCTGTTCATGGCCAAGGGCGGCGGCTCGGCCAACAAGTCGTTCCTCTACCAGGAGACCAAGGCGGTGCTCAACGAGAAGCGCATGCTGGCCTTCCTGGAGGAGAAGATCCGCTCGCTGGGCACCGCGGCCTGCCCGCCGTACCACCTGGCCGTGGTGGTGGGCGGCACCTCCGCCGAGTTCGCGCTCAAGACCGCCAAGTACGCCAGCGCCCGCTACCTCGACTCCATCCCCACCGAGGGCTCGCCCTCCGGGCACGGCTTCCGCGACCTGGAGCTGGAGGCCAAGGTCTTCGAGCTGACGCAGAAGCTCGGCATCGGCGCCCAGTTCGGCGGCAAGTACTTCTGCCACGACGTGCGCGTGATCCGCCTGCCCCGGCACGGCGCGTCCTGCCCGGTGGCCATCGCGGTGTCGTGCTCGGCCGACCGCCAGGCGCTGGCCAAGATCACGGCCGAGGGCGTGTTCCTGGAGAAGCTGGAGACCGACCCGGCCCGCTTCCTGCCGGAGACCACCGACGAGCACCTGTCCGACGACGTCGTCCGCATCGACCTCAACCGGCCGATGCCGGAGATCCTGGCCGAGCTGACGAAGTACCCCGTCAAGACGCGGCTCTCCCTCACCGGCCCGCTCGTCGTCGCCCGCGACATCGCGCACGCCAAGATCGCCGAGCTGCTCGACGACGGCGGCGAGATGCCGCAGTACCTCAAGGACCACGCGGTCTACTACGCCGGCCCGGCCAAGACCCCCGAGGGCTACGCCTCCGGCTCGTTCGGCCCCACCACGGCCGGCCGCATGGACTCCTACGTCGAGCGCTTCCAGGCGGCGGGCGGCTCGATGGTCATGCTGGCCAAGGGCAACAGGTCCCGGCAGGTCACCGAGGCGTGCCAGAAGTTCGGCGGCTTCTACCTGGGCTCCATCGGCGGCCCGGCGGCCCGGCTGGCCCAGGACTGCATCAGGAAGGTGGAGGTGCTCGAATACCCCGAGCTGGGCATGGAGGCGGTGTGGAAGATCGAGGTCGAGGACTTCCCCGCCTTCATCGTCGTCGACGACAAGGGTGAGGACTTCTTCACCGACCGCACCGGGCCGGTGCTGAGCATCGGGCGCAGGTAGGGCCCGAGCGCGTCGAAGGGTGCCGGGCGGCGGTCGAAGCCCCTCGGCACCGGACGACGGGGGGTTGCCCCCGGGCGTCTCAGGCCGCGACGGCGGCTCGGTGGGGGGCGACGACGCTGCCGTCAGGCAGGAGCAGACCCGTGTCCTCGAACAGCACCACGCCGTTGCAGAGGAGGCTCCAGCCCTGGTCGGGGTGGGCCGAGATCACGTGCGAACGCTCACGGTCGGGCGAGTCCGCACTGGGGCATACGGGAAAGTGACTGCACATCATCGCGCACCTCTCAGATGGCGCTCCTGCTTCCTGATGTTCAAAAGGGCAACTGTCGCCCCGACGGCGTGCGAAGGTCCAGGGTGGCGCCGACCGGCTTCCTCGGCCGGCGGCGAACCTGTGTCTGGCGCATCTCCATCACGTCCTTCAACTTCTGTCGTCAGTGGTGGAACGTCGGCGTCCTACCCAGTCTCAGGGCCGGCACCGACAGTTTCAGCTGCTCGCGGGTTCTCGCCTGGTCTCATGTCCTAACCATGCCCCCGTCCCCTTTCGGCACCCTTACATCTTGCTGACGGCGTGCCGTGGTTCCTGTCAATCAGCCTGCCGTACGCGGGAAAGTGCCCTACTAGGCATCATGCACATTTATCGGGGAGAGAGGTGTGCCGAGCGTCACAGTCGCTCTGACGTGCGGTAATACAACAAAGCGCGCATCCCGGGCAGGAATGCGCGCTGTGTCGATGTGTCAGGCGGCGTAGGACGGGTAACCGTAGCCGACGACCTGCGAGGTCGGCCGGACGCGCTCCTCGACCTTGCCGTTGCCGGTGTTGCCCTCGATCGTGGAGATCGTGCCGTCGCCGTTGTCCTTGACGACGAAGCCGACGTGCTGGATGTCGCTCAGGCTCTTGCTGCCGCTCCAGGAGAAGAAGACGACGGCGCCCGGCCTGGCCTCGGTGCCCCAGCGGTCGTTGGCGGCGAACCACTTGGCGTGGGTCACGGTGTAGGCGTCCCAGCCGACCTGCGGGCGGGCGCCGGTCTGCTCGCCGACCCAGGAGACGAACATCGAGCACCAGGCGGCGTTCAGGTAGTCCTGGCGGCTGCCGCCGTCGCGGGCGACGGTCTCGCCGGCGCGCTGCGAGTCGGCGTACCACTTCTGGAACTTGGTGCCGCCGCCGTTGGCGTCCTCGGAGGTGCCGACCTGGGCGCGGGCGGTGGCCAGCACCTGGGCGGCGGTGACGTTCACCCGGCCCTGGGCCGAACCCTGCGCGGCCGACCGCTGCGCGGCGGTCTGGGCGTCGGTCCGGTGCGCGGTCGCGGCGCTGACGGCGGCAGTGGTGCCCAGCGCGGTCACGGCGATGGTCGCGCCGAGAGCGAGCTTGGCGATATGGGACGTGGTCATCATGGCGTGCTTGGCCATCGGGGGGTGCTCCTTTGCTCACCGTCCGCGCATGAGGCACGGCGGGTCACAGGTGTGAATCCTGCGATGGGTGATGACGACAGATCTGCGGGGGCGCCTCGACACGGCTGCCCTGCCGTCGCGTACAAACAGGTACAACAGCGCCCTGACCTGGGTAATTCCCACCCCAAGAAATCCCCACAGGACGCCTGTGCGCGGACGGCTCATGCCGTCCGCGCACAAACTGGACCCAACTGACTCTCGCCACGATGCCAAGGCGAGACCTAGGTCGCAAGTCTGATGCACTTGCGAACTAGTTGCAATAGTGTCCTCCAGAGATCTACTTCGAGAGGACGGACCCATGGGGGACTACACCCTTCCCGACATGCCGTACGACTACGGCGCGCTGGAGCCCGCCATCACCGGCGAGATCCTGGAGCTGCACCACGCCAAGCACCACGCGGCCTACGTCAAGGGCGCCAACGACACGCTCGACCGCCTGGCCGAGGCCCGCGACGGCGGCGACTTCACCGGCCTGGTGGGCCTGGAGAAGACCTTCGCCTTCAACCTGTCCGGCCACGTCCTGCACTCGATCTTCTGGGAGAACCTCTCCCCCGACGGCGGCGACCGTCCCGACGGCGCGCTCAGGGCCGCCATCGACGAGCATTTCGGCACGTTCGAGGCGTTCCAGAAGCAGCTCACCACGGCCACGGCGTCGGTCCAGGGCTCCGGGTGGGGCGTGCTGGCCTGGGAGCCGCTGAGCCGCCGGCTGGTGGTCGAGCAGATCTACGACCACCACGGCAACGTCGGAATGAACACCACGCCGCTTCTCGTGTTCGACGCGTGGGAGCACGCTTACTATCTGCAGTACCGCAACGTGCGCCCGGACTACGTCGAGAAACTGTGGGGCCTCGTCAACTGGGCAGATGTGGCCCGGAGGTTCGCTGACGTAACGAGTCAGGCGGGTTGACTTAAGTTCGCAACAATTTATCGGCCCCGCCTCTACTGGTCGGTTTACACAAATAGGTAAGCTGCCTGGCATGCGTGCGCCCTCCGGTTACCTTCTCGCCGCGCGCTATCGGCTTGTGGAGCCGGTTGGTCGCGGCGGCATGGGCACCGTTTGGCGGGCGCATGACGAGTTGCTCGACCGCGACGTGGCGGTGAAGGAAGTACGGCTGCCCACCGTCCTCGACGAGGAGCTGCGCGCGGAGTTGTGCGCCCGCACCGAGCGCGAGGGCAGGGCGACCGCGATGGTGGCCCATCCGTCGGTCATCACCGTCTTCGACGTCGTGACCGAGGACGACCGTCCCTGGATCGTGATGGAGCTGCTCCGGGCCAAGTCCCTGGAGCAGCTCATCCAGGAGCACGGACCGCTCCATCCGCGCCGGGCCGCCGAGATCGGCCGGCAGATCCTCGGCGCGCTGCGGGCCGTCCACGCCAAGGGCATCCTCCACCGCGACGTGAAGCCCAGCAACGTCCTGGTGACCGAGGACCGCGCCGTGCTCACCGACTTCGGCCTGGCCGCGCTCGAAGGCGACGTCTCCATCACCCAGGCCGGCATCGTGCTCGGCTCGGCCGGTTACATCGCCCCCGAACGGGTTCTCGGCTCCAAGGCCAGCCCCGCGGGCGATCTGTGGTCGCTCGGCGCGACCCTCTACACCGCCGTCGAGGGCCGGGGGCTGCACGGCCGCCGTACGGCCGCCGCCGCGCTGGCCGCGCTGACCAGCGGCGAGCCGATCCCGATGAGCAAGGCGGGCCCGCTGGCGCCCGTGCTCGACGCGCTGCTCAGGATCGATCCACAGACCCGGCTCGACTCCGTGCGGGCCTCGCTCATGCTGGCCCGGGTGGCCGCGGGCGGCTCGGCGGAGGAGCCGCTGGCCCCGCGCCGGCCCGTACGCCCGGTTCCCGTGGTCACCTCACCCCCTTTCGCGCGCAGGCCCGCGCACCGCGGGCTGCACAGGGCGGAGGCCACCGCCGCCGCGCTGTCGGTCCCGCCGCCGCGCCAGGAGCGCAGGCCGGGTGAGGGCGTCCACCGCAAGCGGGTCGAACCACGTCCAAGTCCGTCCACTTATGTCCGTTTCAAGGCTGCGGTGATAAAGTTGTTCCTTCCTCGGCGGTTCTGGCCAAGAGAACTTCGCAAGCGAGGGTAAAGCACTTCCCAAGCGAGAATCGATATCTTCTTCTCATGCCGGAACAGCAGACACGCCTGCTCGCGGAGCGCTACGAGCTCATCGCCCCGCTCGGCCGGGGCACGATGGGGACCGTGTGGCGCGCCCGCGACCGCGCGCTCGGGCGCGAGGTGGCGGTCAAAGAGATCCGCCAGGACCAGGGGCTCACCGAGGACCAGCGGGCCGAGCTACGCGAGCGCATGGTCCGCGAGGGCCGCATCGCCTCGCGGATCAACCACCCGTCCGTCGCCGCCATCCACGACGTGCTCATCCAGGACGACAGCCCCTGGATCATCATGGAGCTCATCGAGGCGCGCTCCCTGGAGCAGGTGATCGAGGAGGAGGGCCCGCTGCCGCCGCGGCTCGTGGCCGAGATCGGCGTCGACCTGCTCGGCGCGCTGCGCGCCGCGCACTCCCAGGGCATCACGCATCGCGACGTCAAGCCGGGCAACGTGCTCATCACCGAGAGCGGCCGCGTGGTCCTGACGGACTTCGGCATCGCCAAGGCCGAGGGCGACTCGCGGCTCACCAAGACGGGCATGGTGATCGGCTCGCCCGGTTACACGGCCCCGGAACGCGCCAGGGGCGAGTACACCGGGCCCGAGTCCGACATCTGGTCGCTGGGGGCGACGCTGTACTTCGCGGTCGAGGGGCGGCCGGCGTACGAGCGGGCCACGATCGCCGAGACGCTGGCGGCGCTGCTCAGCGAGAGCGCCGACCCGCCCACGCAGGCCGGTCGGCTGCGGCCGGTGCTGAACGGGCTGCTCAACAAGGACTACCGGCAGCGGCTCAGCGCCGCCAAGGCGGAGACCCTCATGCGGATGGTCGCCGACACGCCCACGAGCGAGATGCCGGCGCTCACGGCGGAAGCCCTGATGGCCCAGGAGGCCGCGTTGCCCGACCCCTTCACCGACTCCGGCCCACGGCGTCCCGCCGGCCCTCAGGGGCGCCCTTCAGGGCCGCAGGAGCCCGCCCGTAGCCCGCTGGGGGCGCCGACGATGCCCCAGAGCACCGCACCGGGCCGGCCGCCGCAGGCCGCGCGCCCGGCGCAGCCGCCGCAGACGGGTGACGCCGGCGACGAGGGCGGCTTCGACCCCGACCGGACCGTCAGCGTCATGCGTCCCAAGGGGCCGTTCCCGCCGGGGCCCGAGCAGGGCGGCGACCGTTCGCCGCAGCCCCCCGACGACGAGGGGACCGTCACGACCAGGCACATCGCCACGCCGCGGAGCGGCTCCCCCGGCCAGCAGGTCTACCCCCCGGCGCAGCAACCGCCGCACGCCGCGCGGCAGCAGGGCCCGGCACAGCAGGGTCCGGGGCAGCAGGGTCCTGGACAGCAGGGTCCGGGGGGCCCGCAGCAGGGCGGCCCGGTGCCGGGCGGGCCCGGGCAGAGCCGGCCCGGGCAGCCGGTGCCGCCCGCCGCCGGCCCGCACCAGGGCCAGGGCCTCGGGACCGACCTGTTCGCCATCGCAGGGCCGCCCGAGAAGCCGCAGGCGGGCAACCGCAACGGCATGCTCGTGCTGATGGCCGTGGCGGCGGCCGCCGCGGTCGTGATCGCCGTCCTCATCGTGGCGCTCATCTCCAGCTGAGCGAGCCCGTCTTCGGTACGACGGCCCGTCCCCGCCCGGGGCGGGCCGGCCCCGGACTGATCGCCCGGCCGTGGGACAGACTGGAGTCATGAGCGAGTTCAGAATCGAACATGACTCGATGGGCGAGGTCCGGGTGCCGGCGGGAGCGCGGTGGCGGGCCCAGACCCAGCGGGCGGTGGAGAACTTCCCGGTCTCGGGACGGCCGCTCGAACCGTCCCACATCGCCGCGCTCGGCCTGATCAAGGCGGTCGCCGCCGAGGTCAACGGCGAGCTGGGCGTGATCGACAAGGATCTGGCCGAGGCCGTCGCGCAGGCCGCCGCGGACGTCGCCGACAACGAGCACGACGCCCACTTCCCCATCGACGTCTTCCAGACCGGCTCGGGCACCTCGTCCAACATGAACGCCAACGAGGTGATCGCGACGCTGGCCGAGGAGCGGCTGGGACGGCCGGTGCACCCCAACGACCACGTGAACGCCTCCCAGTCGTCCAACGACGTCTTCCCGACCTCGATCCACGTGGCGGCCGCGATCGAGGTGACCTTCCACCTGCTGCCCTCGCTCGCCCACCTGGCCGAGACGCTGCACGCCAAGGAGGCCGAGTTCGCGCAGGTGGTCAAGTCGGGCCGGACCCACCTGATGGACGCCACGCCGGTGACCCTCGGGCAGGAGTTCGGCGGGTACGCCGCCCAGATCGACCACGGCGGCACCCGCGTGCGCACGGCGCTGAACCACGTACTGGAGCTGCCCCTGGGCGGGACGGCGGTCGGCACGGGCATCAACACGCCGCCCGGCTTCGCGCAGCGGGCGATCGCGAAGCTGGCCGAGGCGACCGGCATCCCCTTCCGCGAGGCCGCCGACCACTTCGAGGCCCAGGGCGCCCAGGACTCCATCGTGGAGCTGTCCGGGCAGCTCAAGGTGGTGGCCGTGTCGCTCAACAAGATCGCGAACGACCTGCGCTGGATGGGCTCGGGCCCGCGCGCCGGGCTCGGCGAGATCAACCTGCCGGACCTCCAGCCGGGCTCGTCCATCATGCCGGGCAAGGTCAACCCGGTGATCCCGGAGGCCACGGCCATGGTCGCGGCGCAGGTCATCGGCAACGACGCGGCGATCACCTTCGCCGGGGCCTCGGGCAGCTTCGAGCTGAACGTGCAGCTCCCGGTCATCGCCCGCAACATCCTGGAGTCGATCAGGCTGCTGGCGAACGTGTCCAGGCTGCTGGCCGACCGCTGCGTGGCCGGCATCACGGCCAACGTCGAGCGCCTGCGCGAGTACGCCGAGTCCTCCCCCTCGATCGCCACCCCGCTCAACCGGCACGTCGGCTACGAGGAGGCGGCCAAGATAGCCAAGCAGGCGCTGGCCGAGCGCAGGACCATCAGGGAGGTCGTCGTCGAGCGCGGCCACGTCGCCGACGGCACGCTGACCGAGGAGCAGCTCGACGCCGCCCTCGACGTGCTGTCCATGACCCGGCCGCCGACGGAGGGGTGATCCACACAGGTCGGCTCGGATCTATGTCGGCCGCACCCATGCGTCCCGGCGCGGCGAGCGCCTAGGGTTCGGAGTATGGCGAAGGAGCTGACTGGGCGGACCGCGCTGGTGACGGGGGCTGGGGGCGGCATCGGCGCCGCCTGCGCCCGGCGACTGGCCGCCGCGGGGGCCAAGGTCCTGGTGGTCGACAGGCAGGGCGAGGCGGCCGGGAAGGTGGCCGCGGAGGTCGGCGGGGTCGCGGTGGTGGCCGATCTGAGCGATCCGGCCTTCGCGGCGTCGCTGCCCGACGAGCCGGTGGACATCGTGGTGAACAACGCCGGGTTCCAGCACGTGGCGCCGGTCGAGGACTTCCCGCCGGAGGTGTTCTCCGCCATGATGCGGGTGATGGTGGAGGCGCCGTTCCTGATCGCGCGGCGGGTGCTGCCCGGCATGTACGCCCGGGGGTGGGGACGGTTCGTGAACATGTCGTCGGTGCACGGGTTGCGGGCCTCGCCGTACAAGTCGGCGTACACGACGGCCAAGCACGCGCTGGAGGGGTTCTCCAAGGTCGTCGCGCTGGAGGGGGCGGCCCACGGGGTGACGTCCAACTGCGTGTGCCCGGCGTACGTGCGCACCGCGCTGGTCGAGGCGCAGATCGACGACCAGGCCCGGGTGCACGGCATCGGCAGCGACGAGGTCGTCGAGAACATCATGCTCCAGCCGGCCGCGATCAAGCGGCTGATCGAGCCCGAGGAGGTCGCCGAACTGGTCGCCTACCTCTGCGGCCCGCACGGCTCCTTCATCACCGGCACCTCCCTCCCGGTAGACGGCGGCTGGACGGCCCATTAGTGAGCACCCACTTCCTTGAGTTGCTGGCGCGGGAGGCGTCGGCGGTCGAGTTCGAGGGGCCGATCGTGGAGGCCAGGGCGCAGGGCGCCGATCCGGCCACGATCGAGGAGCTGGAGCAGGCCAAGGTCGAGGCGCTGAAGGTCAGGGCGCTGCTCAGGCGGCGGGCCAGGCGCGAGGCCGAGCTGTCGGCGCTCTACGACACCGCCGGCGACCTGGCCGCGCTGCGCGACCTCGACGCCGTGCTCGAAGCCATCGTCCACCGGGCCAGGCAGTTGCTCGCGACCGACATCGCGTACATGACGTTGCACGACCCCGAGCAGGGCGACACGTACATGCGGGTCACCGACGGGTCGATCTCGGCCAAGTTCCGGGCGCTCAGGCTGGCCATGGGCGCCGGGCTGGGCGGGCTGGTCGCGCAGACGGCCACCCCGTACGCGACCGCCGACTACTTCGCCGACGCCAGGTTCCGGCACAAGGGTCACATCGACGAGGCCGTCAAGGAGGAGGGCCTGGTCGCGATCCTGGGGGTGCCGCTGCGCCTGGGCCAGCGGGTGATCGGCGTGCTGATGGCGGCCAACCGCAGCGCCAGGCCCTTCCACCAGGAGGAGGTCTCGCTGCTGGCGAGCCTGGCCGCGCACGCCGCCGTCGCCATCGACAACGCCCGGCTGCTCCAGGAGACCAGGAACGCCCTGGAGGAGCTCTCCCAGGCCCACCGCACCGCCAGGGCGCACGGCGAGGCCGTCGAGCGGGCCGCGCTGGCCCACGACCGGATGACCTCGCTGGTGCTGCGCGGCGGCGGCATCGAGGACGTCGCCGCCGTGGTGACCGAGGTGCTCGGCGGGTCGCTGGCCGTGCTCGACGACCTGGGCCGGCCGATCACCGGCGACGTGGGCGAGCTGGACGCGGGGGTGTTCGAGGCGGCGCAGGCGTCCAGGGCGCTGGGGCGTACCGTGCGCAGGGGCGACCAGCTGATCGCGTCGGTGGACGTCGGCGGCGAGCCGTTGTGCACGCTTGTCCTGCGCAGCGACGACGCCGACGAGCGCATCCTGGAGCGGGCGGCGCTGGTGTGCGCGCTGCTGCTGCTGTTCAGGCGGAGCGTGGCCGAGGCCGAGGGCCGGGTCAGGGGCGAGCTGCTGGAGGACCTGATCTCGCGGCCGGACTCGCCGGGCCTGGCCGACCGGGCCCGGCGGCTCGGCGTGGACCTGCGCGCGCCGCACGTCGTGGTGGTGGCCAGGCACGGCGGCCAGCGGGAGCGGGCGGCGTTCTGGGCCTCCTCGCACGCCACGGTCCGGCACGGGCTGGCGGCGGGGCGCGGCGACGAGGTGGTGCTGCTGCTGCCGGGCGTGGACGCGGGCGGTCTGGCCCAGCGGGTGGCGGCCGAGCTGAGCGCGTCCCTGCACAGCCCGGCGACGGCGGGCGCCTCCCCCGCCCGCCTCCCCGAAGCCTCACCCGGCGGCCCGCCGGGCGGCTCGGCGGGCGGCTCGGCGGGCGGCTCGGCGGGCGCGCCGGCAGGCGGCTCAGGAGGCGGCGCGACCAGCGGATCGGCGGGCGGATCGGCGGGCGCGCGGGACGTCGCGGAGGCGTACCAGGAGGCGCGGCGGTGCGCCGAGGCGCTGCTCGCGCTCGGCCGGGCCGGCGACGGCGCGAGCCCCGCCGAGCTGGGCTTCGTCGGGCTGCTCGTGGGCGACGGCCGCGACGTGCGCGGCTTCGTCGGCCGCGTGGTCGGCGCGGTGATCGACTACGACGCCCGCCGCGGCACCGCGCTCACCGACACCCTGTCGGCCTACTTCGGCACGGGCGGCTCACCCTCCCGTACGGCCGAGGCCATGCACATCCACGTCAACACCGTCACCCAGCGCCTCGACCGGATCGGCAAGCTGCTCGGCGACGGCTGGCTGGAGCCCGAGCGCGCGCTGGAGATCCAGCTCGCCCTCCGCCTGCACCGGCTCGGCCACACATCCTCCCGGCAGACTGTGGGTCCTGGCCCCATATAAGTGACGCCGGTCACTCTTTACCGTGACCGGCATGGCCACTTCCATCAAGAGGATCGTCGCCGCGAGCCTGATCGGCACCACCATCGAGTGGTACGACTTCTTCCTGTACGGCTCGGCAGCCGCTCTCGTGTTCAACAAACTCTTCTTCCCCGAGTCCGATCCGCTGACCGGCACGCTGCTGTCGTTCCTCACCTACGCCGTCGGATTCGTCGCCCGCCCGCTCGGCGGCCTGGTCTTCGGCCACTTCGGCGACCGGGTGGGCCGCAAGACCCTGCTGGTGGTCAGCCTGCTGATGATGGGCGCCGCCACGTTCCTGATCGGCTGCCTGCCGACGTACGCCACGCTCGGCTCGTCGGCGGCGCTGCTGCTGACCGCGCTGCGGCTCGTGCAGGGCTTCGCGCTCGGCGGCGAGTGGGGCGGCGCGGTGCTGATCGTGTCCGAGCACGGCGACACGAAGCGCCGCGGGTTCTGGGCCTCCTGGCCGCAGGCGGGCGCGCCCGGCGGGAACCTGCTGGCCACGGGCGTGCTGGCGGTGCTGGCCGCCTGGCAGTCCGACGAGGCGTTCCTGTCGTGGGGCTGGCGGATCCCGTTCCTGCTGTCGGGGGTGCTGGTGATGGTCGGGCTGTGGATCCGGCTGACGATCAGCGAGTCGCCGGTGTTCCAGCAGGCCGAGCCGGAGCCGACCGCGCCGATCGTGGGCGTCCTGCGGCACCACTGGAAGGACGTGCTCACCGCCATCGGCGCCCGGCTGGCCGAGAACATCTCGTTCTACCTGCTGACGGTGTTCGTCATCACGTACGCGAAGAACGCCAAGATCGACAACTCGACGGTGCTGACCGCGGTGCTGGTCGCCTCGGCGATCCACTTCGTCACGATCCCGATGTGGGGCGCGTTGTCGGACCGGGTCGGCCGCCGTCCGATCTACCTGGCCGGGGCCGCCGGGATCGGCGTGTGGATCTTCGCCTTCTTCCCGCTGGTGGACACCGGCAACTTCCTGGCGATCACCCTCGCGGTCACCGTCGGCCTGCTCTTCCACGGCATGATGTACGGCCCGCAGGCGGCCTTCTTCTCCGAGCTGTTCGGCACCAGGACGCGCTACACCGGCGTGTCGATCGGCGCCCAGCTCTCGGCGATCGTGGCCGGCGCGCTGGCCCCGCTGATCGCGGTGGCGCTGCTCAAGAGCTACTCCAGCAGCGTGCCCATCTCGGTCTACCTTGGCCTGGCGGCGGTGCTCACGCTGGTCGCCGTCTACACCGCCCGCGAGACCCAGGGACGCGACCTGGCCGAGAGGATCCACGCGCGATGAAGGTCACCACCCCCCGCCTCACGCAGCACGTCCTGACCGTCGAGGGCCGGACGTCCGGCGAGCCCGTGCTGTTCGTGCACGGCAACGTCTCCTCCGGCGCCTTCTGGCGCGACAGCATGGCAGCGCTGCCCGCCCGCTACCGCCCGCTCGCCCCCGACCTGCGCGGCTTCGGCGACACCGACCCCGAGCCGGTGGACGCCACCAGGGGCCTGCGCGACTGGTCCGACGACCTGGCCGAGCTGGTCGAGGCCCTCGGGCTCGACGGCGTGCACCTGGTCGGCTGGAGCCTCGGCGGCGGCGTCGTCCTGCAGCTCCTGCGCGACCGTCCGGAGCTGGTCAGGAGCGTCACGCTGGTCAACCCGATCTCCCCGTACGGCTTCGGCGGCACCGAGGGCCCGGACGGCACGCTCACCCACCCCGACGGCGCGGGATCGGGCGCCGGCGCGGCGAACCCGGACTTCGTGGCCCGGCTCAAGGCGGGCGACATGTCGGATGAATCTCCCACGTCCCCCCGCAACGTGCTCCGCACCGGCTACGTCAAGCACCCGCGGATCCCCGACGAGGACTTCTACCTGCGGTCCATGCTCACCACCCGCGTGGGCGAGACCAACTACCCGGGCGACGCCGCCGGCTCCCCCGCCTGGCCCGGCGTGGCCCCCGGCAAGCACGGCGTGCTCAACGCGTGCGCCCCCACCCACTTCCGCCTGGACGACCTGCACGAGATCGGCCCCAGGCCGCCCGTCCTGTGGATCAGGGGCGCCGACGACGTGATCGTCTCCGACACCTCGCTGTTCGACCTGGCCCACCTGGGCGCGATCGGCGTCGTGCCCGGCTCCCCCGGCACCCCGGCCCAGCCGATGGTGACCCAGACCAGGGCGGTGCTCGACCGCTACGGCCGCTACCGCGAGGTCGTGCTGGACGACTGCGGCCACAGCCCCCACCTGGAGCGGCCCGCCGAGTTCGGCCGCCTGCTGGCCGAGCACCTGGAGGAGGTCTGATGCTCGTCGCCCTCACCCTGGTCGCGAGCCTGCTCACCGCCCCCGCCGCGGGCGAGCTGACCGTGCCCGGCGCGGAGAAGCTGATCAGCGCCACCCTCGACGACCTGACCACGGCCGGCACCACGCTCACCGGCCACACCGACCCGGCCGACTGGGCCGGCCTGCACTCCAAGGCCACCGTCAACCCGACCGGCGTGCCCGGCATCCAGCTCGACGGCTACTTCCCCGACACCTCCACCGGCAACGCCACGCACGGCTGGAACCACGACTCCCAGTTCGTGATCAGGCTGCCCGACCGGTGGAACGGCGGCCTGGTCGTCAGCGGCACCCCGGGCAACCGGGAGCAGTACGCCAACGACTACACGATCTCCGACTGGGTGCTGTCCAAGGGCTACGCGTTCGCCGCCACCGACAAGGGCAACGTGGGCGTCACCTTCCACGAGGACGGCCGCCGCCCCGGCGACGCCATCGCCGAGTGGAACGAGCGCGTCACCCAGCTCGCCGTGGCCGCCAGGTCCGTGGTCAGGCAGCGGTACGGCCGCCCGCCGGCCCGTACGTTCATGGCCGGGCTGTCCAACGGCGGCTACCTGGTCAGGTGGCAGCTGGAGAACCGCGGCTGGCTCTACGACGGCGGCGTGGACTGGGAGGGCACGCTCTTCCGGGTCAAGGGCGACAACCTGCTGAACTTCCTGCCGCCCGCGCTGAAGGCGTACCCGGACGAGGCGGGCGTGCGGGCGGCCGGGTTCGCGCCGGGGTCGGAGTTCCTGTGGCCCTTCCACCGGCAGTACTACTGGGAGCTCACCCAGCAGCTCTACCAGAAGGAGCTGGACCCGTCCTACGCGGGCGCGGCGGCCGACTACGACTACGACGCGCGCCGGCCGTACGCCGCGATGGCCAGGATCGGGCTGACCGGCAGGATCACCAAGCCGCTGATCACGATCCACGGGACGCTCGACTCGCTGCTGCCGATCTCCCGCGACTCCGACGTCTACGCCAGGATGGTCGGCCCGCACCGCCCGTTCCGCTACCACCGGATCGAGGGCGGCAACCACCTCGACAGCCTCGTCGACGTCTATCCCGACCGGCTCAGGCCCATGCTCCCGGCCTTCAGGGACGCCTTCCAGGAGCTGGAGGGCTGGGTCACTCCTTGAGGTAGCGATGCCTGCCCGCGCGCGCCCAGCGCACGATGTGCCGCGCCCCGGGCAGGCGCCTGCCGAGGCGGTGGAGCGCGGTGTCCCGGCCCATGGGCGAGCGCCGCTGGGGGTCCACCGCGACGGCCGGGCGCGTCTCGACCCGGCCGCGGCGCACCTGGAGGCCGAACCGCAGCCCGATCTCCTCGTCGGACGAGCGCAGCGACGACAGCCAGGCGCCCGGCCCGAGCTGCTCCTCGCTCGGCATGTGCCGCCTGACCGGGATCTTGGCGACGAGCTGGCCGGCGAGCTTGCCCGGCACCCCGGCCTCGACCAGCGCGGGCGCGCACACCTCGCGTTCCCGGCGGCCGGTGCTGCGCAGCACCAGCTCCAGGGGCGGCCCGCCGCTCGGCGGCACGTACGGGACCGGCAGCACGACGTAGACGTGGCCGTCGAGCTGGCGGACGGTCACCCCCGGCGACACCAGCGCGATCGACTCCGAGAACGAGCGCGGCTCGACCGCCAGGCCCAGCTCCCCCTTGTCCGACCAGCACGGCACCACCAGCCGCATCCTGGGCCGCTGGGCCAGCACGCCCAGGCAGTTGAGCGGCCCCTCGGCCCGGCCGACCCGGCTCCTGGCCTGGTTGGCGCCGCTGAACATGCGGACGTGCACCTCCCACTGCCCGGGGCTGAGCGGCTGGCCCATCGCGGCGCTGGTCACGTCCAGGCGGACCTCGCCCCTGATCTGCACGCGGACCCGGCGGCGGCCGTCGGGGAGACGTTCGACGTGCTGGGTGACCGGCAGGAAGTGCACCACGCCGGTCTTGCTGTGCCGGACGTAGACGTCGATGCGGGCCCGCTCGACGTCGGCGGTGATGTCGGTGACGTCGTCGGACAGCAGCTTGGTGTCGGCCGAGCGCGGCGGGATCCAGTGCAGGCGCTCGCCGTCCACGCGGTAGCGGTCGGGCAGGCCGTCGCCGGACATGACCTCCACGGTCAGGCCGAGCACCAGGATGTGGGCGTCCCAGCGCATCTCGGTGAGCTCGGCGCGCAGGCCCGCGCGCCGGGTGGAGTTGGCGAACATGACGATCTGGTCCAGGCGTCCGCTCCGGACGAACGCGGCCACCGCCCGTAGCTGGACGGGCAGGTAGCGGTCGATCCGCTCGGGGAAACGCTCGCCGATGAGCTCCTGGACGACCCGGAAGTGCATGCCCCGGTCCACGGAGGAGTCGGCGAACCTGGCGGTCAGCAGCGGCCTGAGCACGGCCGAGCGGAACCAGTAGGCGTACATGCGGTCGCGCTGGCGGCCGGCGCCGACGTAGGTGTCGATGTCGGTGAGCAGCGTGCTCAGCCCGGCCACGATCACCCGGGGGTCCTCCTCGGGCGCCTCGGGCCGCGGCCCGAGCTGGCAGCAGACCTCCTCGGCCAGGACGGCGATCACCTTGGCCGCGAGGTAGGCCCGCATCACGAACGCCTGCTCGGCCAGCCGGCCGCCGGGCATCCCGAAGCCCAGCTCGTGCTCCTCCAGGAAGGCCCGGCGGTAGAGCTGCTGCGGGACGAGCAGCGTCATCAGGCGCTCGCGCAGGATGTCGGCGCGGGCGCTGCTGCGCTCGAACGCCACCATCGGCGGCCCGTATTCGCGGGCCAGCCGCCCGATCAGCACGTCGGCGTCGGTCTCGACCGCGCGCTCGTGCATGCGGGCCAGCGCGTCGCGGGCCAGCCGGTCGGTCTGGTCGAGGAAGTAGACGTAATCGCCCTCCGCCGCGGCCACGCCCATGTTGCGGCCGCGAGAGGGCGATCCGGTGTGCGGCAGGTGCAGCACGCGGACGTTCTCGCGGAGACCGGCGATGGTGTCCAGCCGTTCCCCGATGCCGTCCGTGGACCCGTCGTCCACGAAGATCACTTCGTAGTCGGCGGCGGGCAACGTCTGCTCCAGCGCGGAGCGGATGCACGCGTCCGCGGTGTCACCCGGGTTGTGGACATTGACGATCACACTGACCTTCACACCCATGCGGCCAGCGTGCGCCGCTCATACACGATCGGGTGAGACGGCTTGCCGATTACAGAAGAAGAGTTTGACCTGTCAGTACCAACCTGTGGACTGCGAGTGCCCCCACGCGCCACAGGGCGTGCCGTAACGGCCCTTGATGTAGCCGAGGCCCCACGCGATCTGGGTGGCCGCATTGGTCTGCCAGTCGCCGCCCGCGCTGGCCATCTTGCTGCCGGGCAGGGCCTGCGGGATGCCGTACGCGCCGGAGTAGCGGTTCATCGCCCGCTCGTTCCAGCCGCTCTCCTTCTGCCAGAGCAGCTCCAGACAGCCCCACTGGTCGGCGCCCCAGCCCTTGGCGGCGAGCATCGACTTGGCGACGGCCTTGTTGCTGCCCGGCGAGGGGTTGCTGCCCGGCGGGAAGTTGGCGGGCGGGAAGCCGCTGCCGCCCGGCGCCTTCTTCGGCACGACCCAGCTGAGCTTCTTGGCGGCGCCGCCGCGGCCCTTCTTGAGCTGGTCGGCCCGCCACGCCTGCTCGGCGGCGTTCTTCAGCGCGTCGGTCTCGGGGTCGGGGGCGAACAGGTTGCCTCCGGCGAGCGCGCCGAGCTGCTCGGCCGTGAACGGGTCGACCGGCGGCTTGTTCGCGTTGTCGACGGCGCGGTAGGCGACGTAACCGCCACCGCCCACGACCACCACCAAGGACACGACGGCGACGGCGATGCGCTTGGGGGTGAAACGCGAAGGCCGGCGGCGCGCCGAGCGAAGGTCATCCTTCGGGGGGCGCTCACTCAACTGCGGACCGGGGCTCACGATCCATGAGCTTGCCCTGTCATAGGGGGTGGTCCGCAACCGGAACGCGGGATTCGGTTGACGTTCTCTTGGCCAACCAGCAGGTAACAACCTTTTTCACGAAAAATTGTGAATTTCGTCACAGACTGATTGGCGCCTCCCTTCGAGCGCCCGCACCGAAGGGAGGCCGCTTTCAGGCTTCCGCCCCATCTTCAGGATCTGATCCGCACCCGGTCACAGTTTGATGACACAACCCGGGTATAGGGGACATGGAATAATAATGTGCGCGTGGCCGGCATCCTCCTTGTAGAAGACGATCCCTCCGTCCGCACAGCCTTGGAGCTGGCGTTGACGCGACAGGGACATTCCGTCACGTCCTATGCGACGGGCGAGGAGGCTCTGGACCACATCCGCGCCCGCCGTCCCGAGATCGCGATCCTCGACGTCATGCTGCCCGGCATCGACGGCGTCGAGGTCTGCCGCCGCATCCGCAAGCTCGACCAGCTCCCCGTCATCCTGCTCACCGCCCGCGGCGACGACCTGGACGTGGTGGTCGGCCTGGAGGCCGGCGCCGACGACTACGTGGTCAAGCCGGTCGAGCCGCGGGTGCTCGACGCCCGCATCCGGGCCATCCTGCGCAGGGCCGAGTCCGCGACCTCCGACCGCATCACCTTCGGCGACCTCGTGATCGACCGGGGGGCGCTCAAGGTGACGCTGGCCAGCAAGGAGATCCACCTGACGCCGACCGAGCTGCGGCTGCTGCTGGAGCTGGTCCGGCATCCCGGCCAGGTGCTCAACCGCCGCTACCTGCTGCGGGTCGTCTGGGACCACACGCACGTCGCCGACTCGCGGCTGGTGGACGCCTGCGTCCAGCGCGTCCGCGCCAAGATCGAGCCGAGGCCGGCCGAGCCCGTCTTCATCCACACCGTGCGCGGGTTCGGCTACCGGTTCAGCCCTCCGTGATCCCGCTGCCCACCGGGCTGCGGGCGCGCCTGGTCATCACCTTCACCCTCGTCGCGGTCACCGCGTCGACGCTGGTCGCCACCATCGGCTTCGAGCTGGCCAAGACCGCGCTCGTGACCAGGGCCGAGACCACCTCCCTCGACCTGGTGACCCGCGAGCTCGGCCGGATCACCTTCCCCGTGGGCAAGCTCAGGCCGGGCGAGGCGGCGCCGTCCATGAAGGAGCTCGACCAGGTCGTCCGCACGCTGTCCAGCCCCGGTCGCAGCGTCCTGGTCGAGTACGGCAACCTGCTGTCCGCCGACGGCCCGATGACCATGAAGGACGTCCCCAACGAGCTGTACGGCCGGGCCAAGCAGAACGTCGTCACCCAGCGCAAGGTGATCGGCAACGAGCTGTGGCTCATCGTCGGCGCCGAGGTCCACCGGTTCGAGCCCGGCGTCGCCCCCGAGGCCACCGGGCTGCGCGCGTTCGTGTTCTTCCCGCTGCACGACGAGGAGAGCCAGCTCACGACGCTGCGCAACACGCTCACCCAGGGCGGCGCGGTGATCGTGCTGATCGCGCTGGTGGTGGCGCTGCTGTCGGCCCGGCAGGTGCTGCTGCCCGTACGGCGGCTCAGCGCGGCGGCGCAGGCGCTCGGCCAGGGCCGGCTGGACACCCGCCTGCCGGTGCACGGCCAGGACGAGCTGGCCGAGCTGACCGCAAGGTTCAACGATGCGGCGGCGGCGCTGGAGCTCAGCGTGTCGGAGCTGCGCTCTCTGGAGGCCATGTCCCGCAGGTTCGTGGCCGACGTCTCGCACGAGCTGCGCACGCCGCTCACCGCCATGACGGCCGTGGCCGACATGCTCTCGGAGGAGGCCGGCCGGCTGCCCGACGCGCCCGCGGAGGCCGTGCGGCTGGTGCTGCGCGAGATCGGGCGCCTGCGTGAGCTGGTCGAGCACCTGATCGAGGTCAGCAGGTTCGACGCCGGCACCGCGACGCTCAACGTCGAGCCCGTGAACGTCGCCGACGCCATCCTGGACTGCCTGGAGGTGCGCGGCTGGAGCGACGAGGTGGACGTGACCGCCTCCCAGGGCCTGACCGTCAATCTCGACCCGAGGAGGTTCGACGTCATCGTGGCCAACCTGGTCGGCAACGCGCTCAAGCACGGCCTGCCCCCGGTGGAGGTCACCGCGCGCGGCACCGAGAACGGCCTGGAGGTGAAGGTGCGCGACCACGGCAAGGGCATCCCCGCCGAGGCGCTGCCGCACGTCTTCGACCGGTTCTTCAAGGCGGGCGCGGGCCGGGCCCGCAGCCAGGGCAGCGGCCTCGGCCTGGCCATCGCCCGCGCCAACGTGCACCTGCACGGCGGCACGATCTCCGTACGCGCCCAGCAGCCGGGCACCCTGTTCACGGTCTGGCTGCCGCACCGATGAAGGCACCGACGACCGCACCGATGATCGCGCGCCGGGTCCTCGTCGCCGCCACGGCCCTGCTGGCAGTGGCGGCCTGCGGCATCTCGCCGACCGACGTCCAGACCAAGGGCGCCGCGCCCACCATCAAGCTCCCGCCGCCCTCGAAGACCATCTACCTGATCAGGAACAAGCAGCTCACGCTCGAACCCGCCGACGTCGAGAGCGGCACCGTGGGCAGCCTGCTCGGCGCCCTCTTCGCCGCCTCCGACCAGCCACTCGGCGACCGCACGACCGAGCTGCACGGCCTGGAGTACGTCGGCATGAAGGACTCGCTCGACCCCGTGCAGCGCGACGAGATGCAGCTCCCGCGCACCTCCACGCTGACCGTGTACTTCAAGGGCGACCGGCCGCTGAGCAGGCTCGGCAAGGCCCAGATCGTCTGCACCGCGCAGCAGGACTTCGCGTTCGAGCAGGTGAAGATCGTCCGGGAGAACGACGGCCGCCCCGCCAAGGCGGAGGGGCGGCCGTACACCTGCCGCGAGCTCAGGTGAGCCCGCCGCGGCTCACATCGTGATGTCCTCCAGCATCTCCGTCACCAGGGCGGCGATCGGCGAACGCTCGGACCTGGTGAGCGTGACGTGCGCGAAGAGCGGGTGGCCCTTCAGCTTCTCCACCACCGCCACCACGCCGTCGTGCCGGCCGACCCGCAGGTTGTCGCGCTGGGCGACGTCGTGCGTGAGCACCACCCGGGAGTTGGCGCCGATCCGGCTCAGCACCGTGAGCAGCACCCCGCGCTCCAGCGACTGGGCCTCGTCCACGATCACGAACGCGTCGTGCAGCGACCGGCCGCGGATGTGCGTCAGCGGGAGCACCTCCAGCATGCCCCGGTCGAGCACCTCCTCGATCACCTCGGGCGAGGTGATCGCGCCGAGCGTGTCGTAGACCGCCTGCGCCCACGGGCCCATCTTCTCGCCCTCGGTGCCCGGCAGGTAGCCGAGCTCCTGGCCGCCGACGGCGTACAGGGGACGGAAGACGACCACCTTGCGGTGCTGGCGGCGCTCCAGGACCGCCTCCAGGCCCGCGCAGAGCGCCAGCGCCGACTTGCCGGTGCCGGCCCGGCCGCCCAGCGAGACGATGCCGATCTCCGGGTCCATCAGCAGGTCCAGCGCGATGCGCTGCTCGGCCGAGCGGCCGTGCAGGCCGAAGACCTCGCGGTCGCCGCGGACCAGGCGGACGGACTTGTCCGGCGCCACCCTGCCGAGCGCCGATCCCTTGGCCGACAGCAGCCGCAGGCCGGTGTGCGCGGGCAGTTGCCTGCCCTCCTCCAGGTCGGCCACGCCCTTGTCGAAGAGGGTCTCGACGTCCTCGGCCGTCACCTGCAGCTCGGCCATCCCGGTCCAGCCGGACTCGACCACCAGCTCGGCGCGGTACTCCTCGGCCGCCAGGCCGATCGAGGCCGCCTTGACCCGCATGGGCAGGTCTTTGGAGACCAGCACGACGTCGCAGCCCTCGGCCGCGAGCGAGCGCGCGACGGTCAGGATGCGCGTGTCGTTGTCGCCCAGGCGGAACCCGACGGGCAGGATGGACGGATCGCTGTGGTTGAGCTCAACCCTGATCGTTCCATCCCCTGTCGGCATCGGCTCGTCGAGCCTGCCGTGCTGAACCCGCAGGTCGTCGAGGTAGCGCAGGGCCTTCCTCGCGAAGTAGCCGAGCTCGGGATGGTGCCGCTTACCTTCCAGCTCCGTGATGACCACGATGGGAAGGACGACGTCGTGCTCGGCGAAGCGCGTCAATGCCGCCGGGTCGGCCAGCAGGACCGAGGTGTCGAGCACGTACGTGCGCTTGGCCGGCTGGTGAGTAGGGTTGCTCGAGGACACTGCCACACGTTCTCCCCCGGGCGCCCATAGGTGCGGGCACCCTGCAGACGAGGTGGGAACCGGACCGGACCCGCGTCCCCGACCGCAACCTGCCGGCGGAGCCGGACTCCGGCCCCCCTCAGCAGATGTCGGTGCAAAGGCGGGCCCTCTCCGGGATGCCCGGCCTGTGGCCGGACACTTTCAACGTTACGTCCTGGATACCCGAATGTCGCATCAAGAACCGTAACGCCGGTGTCTCGCAGCGTAATCGCGCAGCGCCCGCAGGAAATCGACCCTGCGGAAGTCCGGCCAGTAAGCCTCGTGGAAGTAGAACTCGGAGTGAGCGCTCTGCCACAACATGAATCCGGACAGACGCTGCTCGCCCGACGTACGGATGAGGAGGTCCGGGTCGGGTTGGCCGCGAGTGTAGAGATGCTCCGCGATGTGTTCGACATCGAGGACCTCCACGAGGTCCTCGATGCTGGCGCCCTTACTCGCATGCTCCTGGAGGAGTGAGCGCACCGCATCGGCAATCTCACGTCTTCCTCCATACCCAACTGCAACGTTCACAATCAGGCCCGGACGGTGTGATGACGCTTCTTTTGCATTTTTCAGGACATTGGCCGTGCGGTCGGGGAGGAGGTCGAGCGCGCCCACCGGGCTGATCCGCCAGCCCTCGTCCACGAGCTCCTGGACCACGTCCTCGATGATGCGCAGCAGCGGCTCCAGCTCCTCGCGCGGCCGGTTGAGGTTGTCGTTGGACAACATCCAGACGGTGACGACCTCGACGCCCGTCTCCCGGCACCAGCCGAGCAGCTCCGAGATCTTGTCCGCGCCCTTGCGGTGGCCGGTCGCCACGTCGCGCATGCCCATGGCGCGCGCCCAGCGGCGGTTGCCGTCGATGATGACCCCGACATGCCGGGGAACGCTGTCCTTGGACAGCTTGGTCTCCAGCCTGTGTTCGTACAGCCGGTAGACCAGGTCGCGCAGGCCCACGGAGTGCCTCCCCAGCGGTGCTGTGCCTTTGGTCGAATGACCCAACAGGCAATTATCACCGCGTTTCGCCCGTGCCTGCTCCCCCAATGGGATTCCTGGCGAGATCTCTTCCACCGAGACACCCCTCGGCTTCATGGACCAGTTCGCGGACGAACTCGGACAACTCCGCCGACGTCAGGACGGCCCTCATGCCCACGCCGGAGGCCCCCCACGCCTCGACGTAGGCCCTGCGGGTCAGCCGCCACTGCCCCGGCGCGGGCTGCCAGATGGGGATGGTGCGCAGCTGGCAGCGCAACTCGCCGCCGCCCACCAGCCCCGAGCGGGTGCGGTAGCGGAAGGAGAACAGCTCGCTCTCCGGCTCCTCGTCGGGGAAGCGGTCGTCGGGGTCGTTCCACCGCCGGGCCGCCCCCCTTCCCTGCCGCGCCTCGTCGACCCCGCGCGCCAGGCGCGCGAGCAGCCAGCCGCACCGCTCCCCCACGCTGCCGTACGGCGTGCCGTCGCGATGGAGCTCAAGGGTGATCTCGTACGGCGTGCCGACGGTGTCCGTGCACGCCACCGGCGTGACGGTCAGGTACGATCCATCGACACAGCGTAGTCCCCCCACGCCCTTCCCCGTTTCCGGCCCCAAGTCAGCTAAACCCGTAGAAACCCCTGGCTGTCTCTCCGAGCACCAGGTCCCGGTCGGTTCCGCCGAGCAGCGCGCCGGTGACCTCCCAGACCGTCCGGTAGTCGGCCGCCTGCAGGGCCACCGGCCAGTCGCTGCCGGCCATCAGCCGGTCCGGGCCGAACAGCTCGACGGCGTGCTCCACGTACGGCCGCAGGTCCTCCACCGTCCAGTTCCGGTGGTCGGCCTCGGTGACCAGGCCGGAGACCTTGGCGTACACGTTGGGGAAGCGGGAGGCGCGGGCCAGCCCGCCGGCCCACGGCTCCCACTCGTGGTCCCTGATGCGCGGCTTGGACAGATGGTCGATGACGATCTTCAGGGACGGGTGCCGCCCGGCCAGCGTGACCACGTGGTCGAGGTGCCTGGGCAGCAGCGAGACCACGTCGAACGTCAGCCCGGCCGCCGCGAGCAGGCCCAGCGACTCCAGCACCTCGTCACGGACCAGCCAGTCGGGGTCGGGCTCGTCGTGGATCAGGTGCCGGACGCCGCGGAACTTCGGATGGGCGGCGTACCGGGCGATCGCCTCGGCGGCCTCGTCCGGGCGTAGCAGCGGGATCCATCCGACCACCGCGCCGACGAACTCGTGGGCGTCGGCCAGGGCCAGCAGGGCGTCGGTCTCGGCACAGGAGTCGGCGGCCTGCACCAGCACCGTCCGGTCCACACCGGCCCGCGCCAGCTCAGGGGCAAGGTCGTGCGGCGCGTACGTCCGGTGGAGCACGCCCGCCTCGGGGGTGAGCCAGGGGTAGTCGCCGGTTTCGAGGTCCCAGAAATGCTGGTGCGCATCGACAATCACCCCCCAAACCTAGGATGTCTCGATATTTCAGAGCAAGGGGTGCCAGCCGTGCTGACGCCAGCCCGGCGGCTGGTGCCACTCGGTCCAGCCGAAGCCGGTGCCGCCGTCGTCGGACTCCAGCTCGCACAGCGCCCTCGGGAACTCGGCCACCGCCCCGTCGGGCGAGACCAGCGTCACGGGGGCGAACGCGACCGGCCGCACGGTCACCGCGCGGCCCGGGAAGCTCAGCCGCGTCCGCGCCGGGCGGTCGCCGTCGAACCGGGTGCCGGCCGCGAAGCCGTCCGCGTGCTCGATCCCGCCGCCGGGCGGCACCGTGAACGCCGGCCACGGCAGCGGCATGCCCAGGTTGACCTGCGTGCCGTGCAGGTGGGTGCCGTCGGAGAGGCGGCCGCTGCTCCACGTCCAGGACAGCGACCACCAGTCCCTGACGCCCCAGCTGTGGTCGCGCTCGCCGTGGCCGTGGAAGGGACGGCCGTCGACCGTCCCGGTCACCTCGCAGGGGACCTCGTAGCGGGGGGTGAGCTGGTAGCCGTACACGCCGCCGCGGGTGTGCCATTCGAGGTCGAGTGACAGGCCGGGGGCGGCCAGGCGCAGCCGCGCGGTGCGCAGGGGGTCGGTCGCGGCCAGGTCGGCCTCGTAGGCGTCGGCGGAGATCGTCAGGCCGGTCGGCGGGGCCTCGTGGTCGGTGATCTCCACCAGGCCGCCGCCGCGCCGGACGAGCCGGGCCCAGAACCAGGTGCGCTTCCAGTTGGGGTAGAGCCCGATGCGGACGTATCCGCCCAGTTCGCCGTCGTCGGCGACGAAGTCGAGGTAGTAGGACTCGTTCCACAGCGGGTCGTCGCCCGGCTGGTGGAGTTGCTCGTCCTGCTCGCCGAGGGGCCAGTCGCCCATGTTGACGATGCGCATGCCGTACCGCCTCCCAAGCGCTTGCTACGGGCAAGCCTAGCGGCGATCACGGCGGAACACGAAGAGCAGGCGAGCCCACCCGCGCGGCCTCGCGGCCGGCATGAGGCCGCGGGCGCGCAGCCAGGCGGCGAAGTCGTCGGCGTCGGCCCGGTAGCCGGGCGGCGGGACGGCACGGGCCGCCGCGTAGGCGGCGAACTCCGCGGCCAGGGCGGGCCCGGCGGCACGGGCGGCGTCCGGGCGGAGCCTGGCCACCACGCCGCGCCGTTTGGCGAGCAGCGCGGACGCCTGCACGCGCAGCCGCCCGGCGTCGAAGCCCGCCGGCGGATCCGCCCCGGCCACCAGGCACGCGACGACCCGCCCCTGCGCCTCCGCCAGCCGCGCCCGCGCCCCGTCACTCACCGCGCCCGCCCACGGTCTGCTCCACTGACTGCTCCACTGAGGACATGGCGGCTCGGATGCGGGTCAGCTCGCCGGCGAGCGCGGCGTCGCCCGGGTAGTCGTCGTCCCACTCCAGCAGCACCCCGGGCGGCCTGGTCCGGGCGCACAGCTCGGTCAGCAGGCCGAGGACGGCCGGCGGCACGGCGGCGGTGTGCGTGTCGTGCCAGATCCCGTGGTGCTCGTGCCCGCCGGCCACGTGCACGTACGCCAGGTGCTCCAGCGGCAGCGCGTCCAGCGCGGCCACGGCCGACAGCCCGAGGTTGACCTGGGCGGCGTACAGGTTGGCGACGTCCACCAGCAGCCCCACCCCGGTACGCTCCACGACCTCGGCCAGGAAGCGGGCCTCGGTCAGCTCGTCGTCCGGCCAGCCGAAGATCGCCGCCACGTTCTCCAGGGCCAGCGGCACGGGCAGCGCCTCCTGGGCCAGCCGCACGTTCTCCACGACGATCTCCAGCGACTCCCGCGTCCGCGGCACCGGAAGCAGGTGCCCCGCCTCCACGCCGCCCCCGCGGACGAACGCCAGGTGCTCGCTGACCAGCGGCGAGTCCAGGGCCCGCGCGCAGGCCGCGAGATGGGCGAGCCGGGCCGGGTCCGGCGGCTCGGCGCCGCCGACGCCGAGCGAGACGCCGTGCGGGATCACCGGCACGCCCCTGGACCGCAGCACGCGCAGCGACTCGGGCAGGTCATCGGGGTCGATGTTCTCGGCCACCACCTCGACGAACCCGACGCCCGCCATCCGCTCGATCGTCAGGTCGAGCTCCGGCCGCCACCCGATGCCCACCCCAAGGTCCGGCAGGTCCGGCAGGTCCGGCATGTCAGCTCCCCCCGCCGCCGCAGCCGCCCCCGCAGCCGCCGCCGCAGCCGCTCCCGCCGCCGCATCCCGCCGTGCCGCAACCGCCCGCGCCGGCGCTGTGCGACTGGTCGCCGCCGCGCCGCCGCCTGGGGGCGACCGTACGGGCCGGGGAGCCGTCGAGCGCGAGGACGAGGTTGGCGTCGTTCAGCTCGCCGAGGCCGTACAGCGCGACGGCCACCGGGCCGCTGGACGTGCCCGGCGGGTGGTCCAGCTTGGCCCGGTCGAGCGCGGCCTGCCCGGAAGCGGTGAGATCGGTGGGGAACGTGCGCCGGTGTCCGGCGATGGCGCTCGGCGCGCCCACGACCGTCCCGGCCAGGACGCCGAGCGCGGCCAGGGGAAGCGGCGACGTGCCCTCGACGGCCACCGACAGCGCCTCCACGGCCGCCCCGGCGAGCGCCAGCACCGCCAGCACCCGTAACCGGACGATCAGCCGGTCCACCTGGGTGAAGGAGCCGGTGGGGTGAACCGCGCCGATCCTGCCCAGCCGGTACCTGAGGGCGTCCAGGGTCTCGCCCTGGCTCACGCGCTCCCTGATCGTGCTCGCCCACGCGCCGGGGTTGCGCTCGACCTCGTCCAGGACGGCGTCCTCGACCGGCTCGCCGGTGCTCCGGGCGCCGGCCACCCGGTGCACCCGTCCGTCGCGGGACACGCGTACGGCCCCTGACGCCGCCAGCAGCCCGACGGCGGTGTCGGCGACGCGCCTGGATCCGCCGGCCAGGAAGGCCAGCTCGTAGGGGCCGAGATCGTGCGGCCGGGGCTCGACGGCGGCCCCCCGGATAGCGGCGTGCTCGCGCCGGACCGCCAGAACAGTGACCCCGGCCGCCACGGCCAGCGCCACCGCGAGGATGAGAAGGAACAGATCCATACGCCCTCCCCTCGTGCGGCCTGTCGGGCCGCGTACCGAGAAGACGTATAAGCAAGGCATAAAGGTTCCGGGCGATCAGAACGCCCCCGCGCGGTGCGGCGGCCAGCACCGCCGCACCGCGCGCGCCCGCTCAGCCGAGCCGGTCGAGCAGGGCGTCGTACTCGTCCCACAGTTCCTTCGGCAGGTGGTCGCCGAACTTCTCGAAGTGAGCCGGGATCAGGGCCGCCTCCTCGCGCCACACGTCGCGGTCGACCGACAGCAGCGTGCGCAGGTCCTCCTCGGACAGGTCGAGGCCGTCGGTGTCGAGCTCGGCGGGCAGCAGGCCGATCGCCGTCGGGTTCGCCTTGGCCTCGCCGTTGAGGCGGTCGACGATCCACTTGAGCACGCGGCTGTTCTCGCCGAAGCCGGGCCAGATGAACTTGCCCTCGTCGTTCTTCCTGAACCAGTTGACGTAGTAGATGCGCGGCAGCTTCGCGCCCTCGACCCGGCCGATGTCGAGCCAGTGGCCGAAGTAGTCGCCCATGTTGTAGCCGCAGAACGGCAGCATGGCGAACGGGTCGTAGCGCAGCTCGCCCACCTTGCCCTCGGCCGCGGCGGTCTTCTCGGAGGCGACGTTGGCTCCGAGAAAGACGCCGTGCTCCCAGCTCAGCGACTCCGTGACCAGAGGCACGGCGGTGGCGCGGCGGCCGCCGAAGAGAATCGCCGAGATGGGCACGCCCTTGGGGTCCTGCCACTCCGGTGCGATGGTCGGGCACTGGGAGGCGGGTGTGGTGAAGCGGGCGTTCGGGTGGGCGGCGGGCTCGTCGCTGTCGGGCGTCCAGGAGCGGCCCTTCCAGTCGGTCAGGTGCGCCGGGGGCTCCTCGGTGAGCCCCTCCCACCACACGTCCCCGTCGTCGGTCAGGGCGACGTTGGTGAAGATGCTGTTGCCCCAGAGGGTCTTGATGGCGTTGGCGTTGGTCACCTGGCCGGTGCCGGGCGCGACGCCGAAGAAGCCGGCCTCCGGGTTGATGGCGTACAGGCGGCCGTCGTCGCCGAAGCGCATCCAGGCGATGTCGTCGCCGATCGTCTCGACCTTCCAGCCCGGGATCGTGGGCTGGAGCATGGCCAGGTTCGTCTTGCCGCAGGCGCTCGGGAAGGCGGCGGCGACGTAACGGGTCTCGCCGTCGGGCGGCGTGAGCTTGAGGATGAGCATGTGCTCGGCCAGCCAGCCCTCGTCGCGGGCCATGACGCTGGCGATGCGCAGCGCGTAGCACTTCTTCCCGAGCAGCGCGTTGCCACCGTAGCCCGAGCCGTAGGACCAGATCTCGCGGGTCTCGGGGAAGTGGCTGATGTACTTGGTGGAGCTGCACGGCCAGGCCACGTCGGACTGGCCCTGCCGCAGCGGGGCGCCGACGGAGTGGACGGCCTTGACGAAGCCGCCGCGCTGCTCGATCAGGCGCAGCGCCCGGTCGCCCATGCGCGTCATGATCCGCATCGACACGGCCACGTACGCGGAGTCGGTGATCTCGACGCCGAGCTGCGAGATCTCGCCGCCGAGCGGGCCCATGCAGAACGGGACGACGTACATCGTGCGGCCGCGCATGCAGCCCGCGAAGAGCTCGGAGAAGGTCTGGCGCATCTGCGCTGGAGCGATCCAGTTGTTGGTCGGGCCCGCGTCCTCCTCGCGCTCCGAGCAGATGTAGGTACGGTCCTCCACCCGCGCCACGTCGCTGGGATCGGACTTGGCGTAGAAGCTGTTCGGGCGCGCGGCGAGCCGGGTGAGCGTGCCCTGCTCGACGAGGAGGTTGGTCAGGCGCGTCCACTCCTCCTCCGAGCCGTCGCACCACTCGATCCGGTCGGGCTGGGTCAGGGCTGCGATCTCGTTCACCCACGCGACCAATTCGCGATTGCTCGTCGGCGCGGGCACTTCCACGGAAACGGACACGACTGCGACTCCTCCACTCTCTCAGGGCCCAGTCATCATTAACGACGAAGGCGCATGAAAGCCAATTGGCATAGACCTGTTGGCGCGACCGTCGCCGCAGGCAGCGGCCCTGACGATCCGGGGAGCCTACCCAGGACTCGGAGTTTTAAAAGAGGAATTTCGCGGGGTTGGTCCAGGCCAATTCACGTGGTCTAAACCAATTACCGCAGTGGTTTAGTCCAATTTCCCGAGCCGTTTCCGCCGGTGTTCTCAGGAATTGACGTCGGGGCCCGCGTTGCGCACTCTGTCGACGTGCTGGAGGGCGTCGCGCAGCTCGGCCAGCCAGGTGTCGGTGTTCTTGCCGACCAGGCGCACGCACCAGGCGAGCGCGTCGCTGCGGCTCCTGGCCACCCCGGCGGCGACCAGTGTGTCGAGCACCTGACGCTCCGACTGACGCAGACGCGTCATCACGGGCACGGAGAGTGTGGTGAACATCACAGTCTCGCCCCCGCACCGCACGCCCCAGGAGACCTTCTGGCGGAACCGGCGCTCCGCCTCGCGGGCGATCTCGATCCGCCGCTCGCGGGTCTCCTCGCGGAACCGGCGGGCCAGCCCCTCGATGAGGGCGAGCCGCTCGGCCTCGGGCGTGTCGGCGGGCGGGTCGGGCAGCGTGCCGAGCACCGCGATCTCCTCGCGGTCACGGACGATCTCGGGGGCCCCGGTGAACCACCCCTCGGGGAGCCGGCCGGTGAACCAGCCGCGGACCTGCGCGCTCATATCGTCTGTTGACATGTAATCACGATTACACAGTTGCGCGGGAAATGCACGAGCCGAACCGCGGATCGTACGAAGGTTCGTTCAGCGGACGCGGGCGGCCGCGACGGGGCTGACCCGGACGACGCCGGCCAGGTTCCGCGTGCTCAACGGGGAGATCTTGACGACGTCCCCGGTGCGCGGCGCCTGCAGCACCTTCCCGTTGCCCCAGTAGATCGCCACGTGCGAGATGTAACCCGGATTCGTCGGGTCGTTGCGCCAGAAGATCAGGTCGCCCGGTTGCGCCTGCGCCAGCGGCACCTGCGGCCCGGCCACCCACTGCTGGTGGGTCACCCGCGGCATCCGCACGCCCGCCTGCCCGTACGCCCACTGCACCAGCCCCGAGCAGTCGAACGTGTCGGGCCCCTCGGCCCCCCACACGTACGGCCGGCCCAGCTTGGACACCGCGGCCTTCAGCGCCGCCGTGAGCTGTTCCACGGTCATGAACGACCCGGACGGCCAGTTCTTCGGGGTGTCGGCCCTGGGCCGCGGCTGGACGGGGTTGACGGTGGCCACCTGCGTGCCCTTGGGCATCGCGGCCAGGATGGCCCGGCGCAGCGCGTCGGAGTTCGCGCCCGGGGCGCTGACGATGAGCGCGTTGTCACGCGGGAGGCGCAGCCTGCGCCCGGTCTCCTTGGACACGACCGCGTCGACCGCGCCGAACCCGGTGGTGGCGTACGCGCCGATGCGCAGCGGCCCGGCCGGCCCGCTCACGCGGCTGTGCAGCGCGAGGCCGCCGTCGTTGCCCAGCACGAACGAGACCGCCACGTCGCCGGAGGCCACGTTCTGCCACAGGGCGTCCGACGACGCCGTCACCTTGGGGGTGTAGGCCCGGAACGTGGACGGGTTCACCGCGAGCGTCTGCACCCGCTTGCCGTCGAGCGAGATGGAGGCCGCGTCGGCCAGCTCAAGGGCCCGTACGCCGCGCAGCCCGGCGACCTTGCGCAGCAGCTCGTCGGTGAACGGCTTGCGGGTGAGCACGAAGAGGTTGGGCTTGCGCAGCTTGCCCAGCGGAGCCACGGACTGGTCGGCACGGGACTGGGCCATGAGCGTCTGCTTCGGCACCGGCCGCGCCCGCACCACCTCGACCGGCGCCTGCTCCTCCCCCGTCTGGACCAGCACCAGCACGTCGGTGGTGAGCACGGCCACCAGCATCACCACGATGAAGGGGATGAGCCTGGATAAGTCTCGCCGTTTCCGCGTCTTCACCAGGAAGCTGAGGTCCTGCGCGATTCCCGGCGAACGCGAAAACGCCGCCGGGCCGACGTGGGCCCGGCGGTCAGGATCTGCGGGGGTCAGTTGCCGATGTACGGCACAGCCTCGAGGATCTCGACGGTGTTCTGGCGGCCGTTGGGCATCGAGTACGTCGCCTTCTCACCGATCTTCTTGCCGTTGATCGCCGAACCGAGCGGCGACTTGGGCGAGTAGACGTCGATCGGCGCTCCGCTCTCCTCGCGGGAGGCGAGCAGGAAGGTGACCTCGTCGTCGTCGCCGACGAACCGGATCGTCACGGTCATGCCGGGGCCGACCACGCCCTCGGTCTTGGGGGCCTCTCCCACCTTGGCGTTGTCGAGGATCTGGCGGAGGTGGAAGATCCGGGCCTCCATCTTGCCCTGCTCGTCCTTGGCGGCGTGGTAGCCGCCGTTCTCCTTCAGGTCGCCCTCCTCACGGGCGGCCTCGATCTTCTTGGCGATGTCGACGCGCCCGGGGCCAGAGAGATATTCGTACTCCGCCTTCAGGCGGTCGTACGCCTCCTGCGTCAGCCATGTGACGTTCTCATCGCGAGAGTCGGCCACGGGTTCTCCTTGCTTGCCTAGGGGGCCCTGAGATCACTTGAGGATGTGGACGGTCGAATTGCGAAAGGCTAACAACTCAGCCGTCCGGACGCTTCCCCAAATGTCTCACTATACGAGATTGCAGTACTGGATGTGGACGGAAGTGGCCTCACCACTGGTGTCGAGGCTCTCCTTGAGCTGCTTACTACCCTCACCAGCCGGGATTCTTACTTCCTTGCTGCCGACTTCCGCGTGGTAGACGTCCAGTGCCCTGATCCGGCAGACGGCCACTCTATCGTCGGGCTTGTACACCTCGAAGGTGATCTCCGCGCGCCCGGGCGCGTCGATGCTGAACGAGACGACCTGCGCCGGGGCCTCCGAGCCGCCGCCGGCCGTCATCGACCACATCACCCATCCCCAGCCGCCCGCGACGATGGCCACCAGCACGCCGATCACGACATGCACGACCAGCCGGCCGCCTCTCTTCGGACGGTCGGGGAAATCGTCGGGTGTGCCGAGAACGGGTCCGTTCCCGACATCTTCGGTGACCATGGCGGAATCTCCCTGCACTCCCTGAGCGTTATCCGAGACAATTGTCGCCCGCGGGGGGCGTGCCCTCGCGACCGCCCAGCAGAAACTAACCTCTCTGGACGAGTGACCGGTCCTCCACCGAGGAGACCCTGTGAGGAGAACGCGCCCGTGAGTGCACCCCTGAGGTTGATGGCAGTCCACGCCCACCCCGACGACGAGTCGAGCAAGGGCGCCGCCACGATGGCGCGTTACGTGCGCGAAGGCGTGGAAGTGCTGGTCTGTACCCTCACGGGCGGTGAGCGGGGTTCCGTGCTCAACCCGAAGATGGACCGGCCCGAGATCGTGGCCAACATCGGCGAGGTGCGCAGGGCGGAGATGGAGCGGGCCCGCGAGATCCTCGGGGTCCAGCAGCGTTTCATGGGCTTTGTCGACTCCGGCCTGCCGGAGAGCGAGGAGGAGGAGCTGCCCGAGGGCTGCTTCGCGCTGCAGAAGCTTGAGGACGCCTCGGCCCCGCTGGTGGCCGCCGTGCGCGAGTTCCGCCCGCACGTGATCATCACGTACGACGACGACGGCGGCTACCCGCACCCCGACCACATCATGACCAACAAGGTCTCCGTCGAGGCGTTCGAGGCGGCCGGCGACCCCGACCGCTACCCCGGCACCGGCGACCCGTGGCAGCCGATGAAGCTCTACTACCAGATGGGCTTCACCAAGGAGCGCTTCGAGGCGCTGCACGAGGCCATGACCGAGCGCGGCCTCGGCTCCCCGTACTCCGACTGGATCTCCCGCTGGGAGGACCGGCCGGCCAAGTGGCCGGTCACGACGCGGGTGCCGTGCGGCGAATACTTCCAGATCCGCGACGAGGCGCTGCTCGCGCACGCCACCCAGGTCGACCCCGACGGCTTCTGGTTCGTCTGCCCGCGCGAGCTGCAGCAGGAGATCTGGCCGACCGAGGACTACCACCTGGCGCGCTCGCTCGTCGACACCGAGCTGCCCGAGGACGACCTGTTCGCCGGCATCCACGCCGAGGACGTCTCACCCGCCTGCCACTGACCGGACCACGGCATACGGGTGGCAGACTGAAGGTGTGACAGTTCTCGCAGCTGGTGATGTCAGTCCGGGTCTGCTCGGCTTCACCGTCGTCGCCCTCATCGGGCTGGCCCTCTACATCCTCATCAAGTCGATGAACAAGCAGATGTCGAAGATCCAGGTTCCGCACGAGGGCGACACGGACAAGAAAGCCGAATAGATGCCGATCGAAGTAGTCGACAACTCGACGGAGTGCCGCTTCGAGGTCCTCGTCGACGGCAAGGTCGCCGGGTTCGCCGACTATCGACTGCTGCCCACGAAAGTCGTCTTCACGCACACCGAGGTGCTGCCCGCCTACGAGGGCCAGGGCCTGGCGAGCAGGCTCGTGGAGTACGCGCTGCGCACGAGCGTCGACACCGGGCTGCGCATCGTGCCGCTGTGCCCGTACGTGGCCCGCTACATCGAGCGTCACCCCGAGTTCAAGGAGTACAGCGACCCGTCAGTCGCGGGGTGACCAGGCGCGTTCCAGGGCCTTGGGCAGGCCCCACCAGCCGAGCGGGGTCAGCACCTCGTCGGCGTCCACGATGCCCAGGTAGGTCCACAGGCTGACCACCGAGGCGAACAGGCCCTCGGTGGCGTCGAGGTCGTCGTCGTCCTGCTCGCCCGACTCGATGTCGTCGGACTCGGCGATGAGCCTGGCCAGGCGTTCCGGCGAGGCCAGCACCCCGGGCCCCATGCGGGCCAGCGCCGCCACCGCGGCCAGCCAGTCGGCGTGCTGGATCGCGCACAGGTTGGCCAGGGCGGTGTCCTCGTGGCCGAGCTCCCCCTCCAGGTCGGCGAACTCCTCCGGCACGTCGTCGGCCTCGGACAGGTCGGAGATCGGCCCGGCCACGCCCGCCGCCACCGCCAGCCACAACTCCCGGTCGTCGTCCGGCATCGGCCGGTCGTCCAACCCGGCGCAGGCGCGCAGCACGTTCGCGGGGTAGCCGGGCAGGTCCAGCAGCACGCGCAGGCGCGCGGCGGCCAGCTCCAGCTCGACCAGCGGCAGCTCGGGCGCCTTGGGCAGCTCGCCGACGATGCGGCGCAGCTCCGACAGCGCGAACGCCTCCTCCTCGTCGAGGGCGGCGAACAGCTCCTCGTCCTGCTCGTCGCTGACCGCGAAGCCGGGCACCCGGCCGTCGGGCAGCGGCGTGGCCAGCCAGTGCTCCTGGAGCTCCTCGTACGCCCGGCGGGCGGCGTGGTCGCCCTGGGCCAGCGCGTCCGGGTCGATCTCCCCGGCGGCGACGCGCTCCTCCAGGAAGGAGACCATGCGCCCGAACATCTCGGCCGCGACCGGGCCGCGCTCGTCCTCCTCGGGCCAGACGAAGTAGCTGGGCGTCATGAGGATCGGCTCGGTGCCGGTGGACTCGACCCAGCGCTGCACGTCGCCGACGGTGGCCACGCCCGCCTCGATGGAGCTCAGCGTGGCCTTGGCGGAGTCCCAGAACGGCTGCGAGAGCGGGTTGCCCGCCGCCACCATGGCCCGCCGCAGATCGGGCAGCGCCACCAGCGCCACGCCCGAGGGCACGGCCAGCAGCGCGCGGGCGACGTCCCTGCGCGTGACGGCGGCGGGCGGGCGGCCGGCGTGGGCGCAGACGTAGTCGATGTCCACGCCCGTAACCTACGCCGTCCGCCCCGCCCGAGTCAGCCGCGGGGGTGGCGGGCCTGCCCCGGGGGCGCGGTTTAGGGTGAGCGAGGGAGGTCCTGATGAACCGGTTGAACGACGCCACGAGCCCTTACCTGCTGCAGCACGCGGGCAATCCCGTCGACTGGCACCCGTGGGGCGACGAGGCGTTCGCCGAGGCCCGGCGCCGGGACGTGCCGCTGCTGATCAGCGTGGGCTACTCGGCGTGCCACTGGTGCCACGTGATGGCCCACGAGAGCTTCGAGGACGCCGACACGGCCGCCCTCATGAACGAGCACTTCGTCAACGTCAAGGTCGACCGCGAGGAGCGGCCCGACGTCGACGCCGTCTACATGACCGCCACCCAGGCCATGACCCAGCAGGGCGGCTGGCCGATGACGGTGTTCGCCACGCCCGACGGCCATCCGTTCTACTGCGGCACGTACTTCCCGCGTCCCCACTTCCGGCGGCTGCTGGCCGAGATCCACCGGGTGTGGACCGGCGACCGGGAGTCGGTGCTGGCGCAGGGCGCCAAGGTGGTCGAGGCGCTCAACCAGAACACCGCGTTCCCGCGCGGCGCCACTCCGGAGGCGCAGACGCTGGAGCGGGCCGTCGCCAACCTGCGCGAGTCGTTCGACCCGGTCAACGGCGGCTTCGGCGGCGCGCCGAAGTTCCCGCCGTCGATGGTCCTGGAGTTCCTGCTGCGCTCCGGCGAGCGCGAGATGAGCGGCCGGACGCTCGAAGCCATGGCCCGCGGCGGCATCTACGACCAGCTCGGCGGCGGTTTCGCGCGGTACAGCGTCGACGCCGAGTGGGTGGTCCCGCACTTCGAGAAGATGCTCTACGACAACGCCCTGCTGCTGCGGGTGTACACCCACTGGTGGAAGGCGGGCGGCGGCGACCTGGCCCGCCGGGTGGCGCTGGAGACGGCCGGCTGGATGCTGCGCGAGCTGCGCACGCCCGAGGGCGGCCTCGCCTCGGCCCTCGACGCCGACAGCGAGGGCGTGGAGGGCAAGTTCTACGTCTGGACGCCCGAGGAGCTGCGCGAGGTCCTGGGGGACGACGACGGCCGCTGGGCCACCGGCCTGTTCGACGTCACCGGCACGTTCGAGCACGGCACGTCGGTGCTCCAGCTCCCGCGCGACCCCGAGGACCCGGTGCGGTACGCCGGCGTGCGCGGCAGGCTGCTGGCGGCCAGGGAGCTGCGGGTGCGGCCGGGCCGCGACGACAAGGTCGTGGCCTCCTGGAACGGCCTGGCCGTCGCGGCGCTCGCGGAGGCCGGCGTGGTGTTCGAGCGTCCCGACCTGGTCGAGGCCGCCACGGCGGCGGCCGAGCTGCTCGCGGACGTGCACACGAGCGGCGGGCGGCTGCTGCGCACCTCCCGCGACGGGCGCGCGGGCGCCAACGCGGGCGTGCTGGAGGACTACGCGAACGTGGCCGAGGGGCTGATCTCCCTCTACGGCGTGACCGGCGCGACGAGATGGCTTCGGCTGGCCGGGACGCTGCTCGACACGGTCCTCGACCGCTTCTCCGACGGCTCCGGCGGCTTCTACGACACCGCTGACGACGCCGAACGGCTGTTCCAGCGTCCACAGGACCCCACCGACAACGCCACGCCCTCCGGCCAGTACGCGGCCGCGGGGGCCCTGCTGTCCTACGGCGCGCTGACCGGCTCGGCCCGGCACCGGGAGGCCGCCGCGGCCGCGCTCGCCACGGTGTCGGTGCTGGCCGACCGGCACGCCAGGTTCGCCGGCTGGGGGCTGGCCGTGGCCCGCGCGGCGCTCGACGGCCCCGTGGAGGTGGCGGTCGTCGGCAGCCCCGCCGACCCGCGTACGGCCGCCCTGCACCGGGAGGCGCTGCTGGCCGACGTGCCGGGCCTGGTGGTCGCGCCCGGCGACGGCGAGGCCGGCGGCGAGCCGTTCCCCGCGCTGCTGGAGGGGCGCGGCCCCGTCGACGGCGCGCCGGCCGCCTACGTGTGCAGGGGGTTCGCCTGCCGGCTGCCGGTCACCACGGTGGAGGAGCTGCGGGCCGAGCTAGCCGGTGCCTGACGGCCGGCCGAGGTTGTCTCGCTGGGTGTCGCGGCTCTCGTCCGGGGGCCCCAGAGGCTGGTCGGAGGGCGCCGTGGGCGCGTCCTGGGGGCGTTCGTCCTGCCGGTCGCGGCCGGTCCTGCCGTTGTCGCCGGAGCCGTCGTCGGTGGGCGCCTCGGTGACCGTCGGGTCGCCGAACGGCTGCTGATCGGTGGGGCCGGAGTCGGGGTTGCCCCACTCGTTCTGGTCGGCGGGCGGCGTCGACTGCTGGTCGCGGACGTCGCGGCCGCGGTCGGGCGGCGAGTAGGAGGACTCGTAGCCGTACTGGGAGGGCTCGGGGAACTCCTCGACGGGCTCGCCGGCCATGGCCTCGGTCATGAACGCCCGCCAGATCTGCGCCGGGAGCTGGCCGCCGAACTGCGTGCCGTAGCCGGGGATGGTGACGGTCTCGTCGTCGCTGCGGAACATGTTCACGGCGACGGCGAGCTGCGGGACGAACCCGTTGAACCAGACGTTCTTGGAGTCGTCGGTGGTGCCGGTCTTGCCGGCCACCGGACGGTCGTAGAGGCGCGCGGCGGTGCCGGTGCCGTACTTGACGACCTGCTGCATCGCGTAGACGGTGTCGGCGGCGGCCTGCTCCCCCACCACCTTCGTGGCGACGGGCTTGACCGTCTTCTTCTCGCCCTTGCCGTCGGTGACCGACTTCACCACGTGGGCCTCCATGTGCACGCCCTTGTTGGCGAAGGTGGAGAAGCCCGAGGCGTTCTGGACGGCGCTGACCGAGGACACGCCGAGCGGGAAGGTCGCGTACGCCTGCTGCCCCTGCAACTGCTCCTTGGGGATGCCCGCGGCCTCGGCGACCTCCGCGACCTTGTTCAGGCCGACCTTCTGGCCGAGGTCGACGAAGGCCGTGTTGACGGAGTTCTGGGTGGCGCTGACCAGGTTGATCTGGCCGTAGGAGCGGCCGCTGTCGTTGGGGATGGGCTTGTCGGCCGAGGCCACGCGCAGCGGCGAGTTGCCGTCGACCCTGGTGGACAGGTCGAAGCCGTTGTCGAGCGCGGCGGCCAGCGTGTACGGCTTGAACGTCGACCCCGCCATCCGCTTGGCCGAGAACGCGTTGTCGTAGTCGCCGACCTGGTCGTGGCGGCCGCCGTAGAAGGCGACGACCTCGCCGGTGGCCGGATCGACGGCGGCCAGCCCGGTGCGCACCTTCTTCGGCGTCGAGGCCGGGAGCACGTCCTTGACCGCCTGCTCGGCCGCCGTCATGAGCTTCTTGTCGAACGTCGTGACGATCTTCAGGCCGCCGCTGTTGATGGTCTCGTCGGAGTAGCCGCGCCGGTTGAGCTCGGCGGTGACCTGGTCGAGCATGTACTGGCCCTGGCCCTTGAGCTCGAACGGCTTCTTGGGCGCCTTGAGCACCGGGAAACGCTCGGCGGCGGCCTGCTGGCGCGACAGCGCGCCCGTCTGGCCCATGGCGTTGATCACGGCCTGCCAGCGGGAGCGGGCCGCGTCGAGGTCGGCGCCCTCGGGGTCGGCGAACCGGCTGGGCTGCTGGATGACCGCCGCCAGGTACGCGCCCTCGGCGACGGTGAGCTTGTCGACGTCCTTGCCGAAGTAGGCGCGCGCGGCCGACTGGACGCCGTTGGCGCCGCGGCCGAAGTAGATCGTGTTGAGGTACTGCTCCAGGACCCAGTCCTTCGACTTGGACTGGTCGACCTTCATCGCGATGAGGATCTCTTTGAACTTGCGGGTGACCGAGCGCTCCTGGCTGAGGCCGCTGTAGTAGTTGCGCACGAGCTGCTGGGTGATCGTGGAGCCGCCCTGGAGCTGCTGCCCGGTGACGGTGGACCAGACGGCCCGCGCGGTGCCCTTGAGCGAGACGCCGCCGTCGTTGTAGAACGAGCGGTTCTCGGCGGCGATGACCGCGTCGCGCACGTGCTTGGGCACCTTGGCCAGCTCGACGTTCCGGCGGTCGACGCCCTGCCGGGCGAGCACCGTCCTGCCGTCGCGGTAATAGATCACCGAGCCTTCGGCGGTGGCCGATTTCTGCGTGCTGTCGGGAATGGGAGTCATCGCCCACGCAATGGCGAAAAGACCGGCAAGCACGGCGATTCCGGCGCCGAAAGAGATCAACACTATTCGGAGTACGCGCCGTTTCCGCATGCCTTTTCCACCACCGCCCCGCATCCGAGACCCCCCTCTGAGACACCCTCGCCCAACCCCCGCAAGCTGGGCGAATGTCAAGGGTAAACGATCGATAACGGTGCCTCGTCCCTAAGCGATGGTACGTCTAGCGCCCGCCGCGGCGCGGAACATCGGCGACCAAAGGCAGCACTCGGTAAGGAACCGGGGTGTCGAGTGCGATGATCGAAGAAGTCCTGAGCACCCCCTGAACATCCACGATTTGGTCGATGACCCGTTGCAGATCGGCATTCGTCCGCGCGACCACCCGGCACAGCAGGTCCGCGCCGCCGGTGATGGTGTGCACCTCCAGCACCTCGGGGATGTGGGCCAGCCGGTGGGCGACCGGGTCGTGCCCGGAGACCTGCCTGATCTCCATGGTGACGAACGCCGTCACGTCGTAGCCGAGCGCCACGGGCGACACGTCGGGCCCGAACCCGGTGATCACACCCCTGGCCACCAGCCGGTCGAGCCTGGCCTGGACGGTGCCGCGGGCGACGCCGAGGCGGCGTGAGCACTCCAGCACGCCCAGCCGGGGCTCGGCGGTCAGCAGCGAGATCAGCCGGGCGTCCAGTTCGTCGATCGTCATGCTGTACAAGTTCTCCGACTCTGACCCGAGATGGGTGGACAGATTGTGCACTCGTTCAAGTAACTGTTGCACAACTCGTCCAGCTAAATCGAGAGTTAGGGGTATGACTGATGTCTTTCCGGTTAACGGCATGGACGCCGTGGTGTTCGCCGTGGGCAACGCCCGGCAGGCCGCCCACTACTACTCGACCGCTTTCGGCATGCGACTGGTGGCCTACCGCGGGCCGGAGAACGGCAGCCGCGACGAAGTCGCCTACGTCCTGACCTCGGGCAGCGCCACCTTCGAGTTCAGGGCCTCGATCCGGCCCGGCACGGACATGGCCAGGCACGTCGCCGAGCACGGTGACGGCGTGATCGACCTGGCCATCCAGGTGCCCGACGTGGAGGCCGGGTACGCCTACGCGGTCGCCCACGGGGCCACCGGCCTGGTGGAGCCGTACACGCTGGAGGACGAGCACGGCAAGGTGGTGCTCGCGGCCATCGCCACCTACGGCGAGACCCGGCACACGCTCGTGGACAGGTCCAACTACGGGGGCGCGTACCTGCCCGGTTACGTGCCGGCCGAGCCGCTCGTCGCGCCGCCCGCGACGAAGACCGGACGCCTGTTCCAGGCGGTCGACCACTGCGTCGGCAACGTCGAGCTCGGCAAGATGGACGAGTGGGTGGAGTTCTACCGCAAGGTGATGGGCTTCACGAACATGGCCGAGTTCGTCGGCGACGACATCGCGACCGAGTACTCGGCGCTGATGTCCAAGGTCGTGGCCGACGGCACCCGGAAGGTCAAGTTCCCGCTGAACGAGCCGGCGATCAGCCGCAAGAAGTCGCAGATCGACGAGTACCTGGAGTTCTACGGCGGGCCGGGCGTGCAGCACATCGCCCTGGCCACCAACGACATCCTCACCACCGTCGACCACATGCGCGCGGCGGGCGTGCAGTTCCTCGACACGCCGGACTCCTACTACGACGACCCCGAGCTGCGCGAGCGCATCGGGCAGGTCAGGGCGCCGATCGAGGAGCTGAAGAAGCGCAAGATCCTGGTCGACCGCGACGAGGACGGCTACCTGCTGCAGATCTTCACGCAGCCGGTCCAGGACCGTCCCACGGTCTTCTTCGAGCTGATCGAGCGGCACGGGTCGCTCGGCTTCGGCAAGGGCAACTTCAAGGCCCTGTTCGAGGCGATCGAGCGCGAGCAGGAACGCAGGGGCAACCTTTAGTTTGTCCCGACTTAGTGGGGGTGATCTGGATTTTATGGGACCACCACCACATTCTGGGCTGATGAGGCGCCGGCGGCGGGGAGCCGCCGGCGCCTCCGGCTCTTCCCCCTCCACGGTGACGAGTCGTCGGGACCGCGTGACCCTGCGTAAGATTCAGGTCACGGGCTGAAGGGGGCTGGTTCACCTATGCGGATCAGAAGACGCGGCGCGGCCGTGCTGGTGGCGCTGATCAGCGTGCTCGCGTGCGCGCCCACCGACGAGCCGCCGCCCCGCTCGGCCGCCGGCCGCCACACGGGCGCGCCGGGCATCGGCGACCCCGACTTCCCGCAGGACGGCAACGGCGGCTACGACGTCGCCCACTACTCGCTGACCGTCGACTACACCCCGGCGACCAAGCGGCTCACCGGCCTGACCAAGATCCGCGCCAAGGCCACCCAGGACCTGTCGAGCTTCAACCTCGACCTCACCGGCCTCGACGTCGCCAAGGTCAGCGTCGACGGCTCGCCCGCGCGTTTCTCCCGCAAGAACGGCGAGCTGACCGTGACCCCGGCCGCGCGGCTCGACGCCGGCTCGCCGTTCACCGCCGAGATCTCCTACTCCGGCAGCCCCACGCCCGCCAAGGACACCGCCAACCTGGGCACGTACGGGTTCATCCCCACCGCCGACGGCGCGTTCGTGGCCTCCGAGCCCAACGGCTCCAAGACCTGGTTCCCCAGCAACGACCACCCGGCCGACAAGGCCACATTCGACTTCACGGTCACCGTGCCCGCCGGCCTGACCGTCGTGGCCAACGGCGAGCAGAGCGCGTCCCCGTCCACCGCGGGCGGCCGCACCACCTACCGGTGGAGCGAGCGGCACCCGATGGCCACCTACCTCGCCACGGCCACGATCGGCAAGTTCGAGGTGCGTCAGGGCCGTTCGCCGGGCGGCATCCCGACGTACGCGGCCGTCGATCCGAAGTTCAAGACCGGCCTCGACCGCGTCTACAACGTCTCGGGCGAGATCACCGACTACTGGAGCACGGTCTTCGGCGCCTACCCGTTCTCCTCGACCGGCGCCATCGTCGACGACTACTCGGCCGGCTACGCCCTGGAGAACCAGACCAAGCCCCTCTACGGCGGCTTCGACCCCGACGAGGGCATCATCGCCCACGAGCTGGCCCACCAGTGGTTCGGCGACAGCCTGACCATCAAGCGGTGGAAGGACCTGTGGCTCAACGAGGGCTTCGCGACGTACGCCGAGTGGCTGTGGTCGGAGCACCGGGGCAAGAAGACCGCCGACACCATCTTCAAGGACTTCTACAACCGCGGCGTCAAAGACCCGATGTGGTCCTACCCGCCGGGCCGGGCCAAGCCCGGTGACCTGTTCAACGAGTCGGTCTACACCCGCGGCGGCATGGCGCTGCACGCCCTGCGCAAAGCGGTCGGCGACCCGACGTTCTTCAAGCTGCTCAAGACCTGGACCGCCGAACACCGCTACGGCAACGTCACCACGCGGCAGTTCGTCGACCTGTCCGAGCGGCTGTCCGGCAAGGACCTCGACCCGCTCTTCGACGCGTGGCTCTTCCAGCCGCGCCGCCCCACCCTCGCCTGACCTGCGCCGAAACGCTTTCCTTCGCCCGGTCCAAGTACAGGTGTAAGGGCGAACGACGAAGGGAGCGAGGCCAGTGCGCCTCAACGAGGACCCGGCGGCCTTCGAGGCCTTCTACCGCCGCCATGTCGACGTCGTCATGCGGTTCGTGGTCCGGCGGGTGAGCGATCCCCACCTGGCCGCCGACCTGACGGCCGACGTCTTCCTGGCGGCCCTCGACTCGGCCCACACCTACGTGCCGGGCCGGGGCAGCCAGACCGCGTGGTTGTACGGCGTGGCCCGCAACGTGGTGTCGGCCCAGCTGCGCAGGTCGGCCCGGGAAGCGCGGGCGGCCGGCCGGATCGCGGGGCGGCGGCTGATGGACGACGACGACCTCGTCCGGATGGAGGAGCGGATCGACGCCGAGCGCGGGATGCGCGGCGCCCTGGAGGCCATGGCGGGCCTGCCGGAGGGCGAACGCGCGGTGCTGGAGCTCGTGGCGATCGACCAGCTCACCGTCTCCGAGGCGGCCGCCGCCCTCGGCATCAGGCAGGTGACCGCGCGGGTCCGCCTGCACCGGGCCAGACGCGCCCTGGAGAACGTCGCTTCGCCGTCGGCCGTGTACGTGGAGGGACAGGCATGAACACTTTCGAGGAGCGGTTGCTCGGCGCGCTCAAGGCGGAGATGGCGGCCGGGACGCGGCCCGTCACGGCTCCGGTCGTCCGGCGGCCCCGGCGCAGGGCCATGGGGCTCGCCGCCGCGGCTGCGGGGGTCGCCGTGGTCGCCGCGGTGACGGCCACCGGCCTGTTCGGCGCGGGGCCCGCGTACGCGGTGACCGGGACGGCCGACGGCGGGGTCGCGGTGGAGATCAACGCCTTCCGGGACCCCGGCGGGCTGGCGGCCGAGCTGGCGGCGGCGGGGGTCAAGGCGGTGGTGGACTACCTGCCGTACGGCCAGACCTGCAAGGAGCCGCGGGGGCGTCAGGGGGGCGGCGAGGGGCGCTTCGAGGCGAGCATCGGCAGGAGCGGGGACGGGATCTCCTTCCGGATCGCGAAGGGCCAGGTCCCGGCGGGGCGGACCCTGGTGCTGGCGGTCACCCTGGACAGGAGCGGGCCCGAGGCTCCTCCGGTGTCCACCTCGCTGCAGGTCGTCCAGGGGGCGGTGGCCCGGTGCGAACCGGTCGCGATGCCCGTCCCGCCGCCGGGTGACCAGAACGACGACCGTTCCGGCACCCGTACGGAAACGGGCGACGACGAGGGCTCCGGCGTGCACACCCAGCAGGGCTGATCTCCGACTCGGGCCGACCTCCGACAAGGGCGGCCCGGACAGGAACCCGGGCGGGTCGCGGCCTGCGCACCCTCGGCTCGCACCCGCCCGGCGCCCATCCCGCGAGTCGCGGGGGTCAGTCGCGGGTGGAGGGCCAGTAGGCGTCGCCGGCCAGGAGGAGGGCGGCGGCGCCTACCAGGCCGGCCTCCTGTCCGAGGGCGGCGGGCACGACCTTGAGGCGGCGGGCGAAACCCATGCGGGCGTGGTTCCGCAGCGCCTCCTCCAGGGGGCCGAACAGCGGTTCGCCGGCCTGCGACAGTCCGCCGCCGATCGTGACCAGGTCCAGGTCGCACAGGTGGGTGGCGGAGGCGATCGCGATCCCGAGCGCCCGTCCGGCCCGCCGCATCGCCAGCACCGCCACGGGGTCCCCGGCGAGCGCGTCGGCCGCCAGCGCCCGCCCGGTGACCGCCCGATCCTCCAGGTACGCCTCCCCACCGTCGGACGCCTTCACGGGCTCGGAGACGGCGGCAGGGGTCCAACCCTGGGTGAGAGCCCAGGTGGTGAGGGCGGGGCCGCGGGCGATCGCTTCCAGGCAGCCGTGGCCGCCGCAGCCGCAGCGGGGGCCGCCGTCCGGTTCGACCACGACGTGACCGATGTGGCCGGCGTTGCCCGTGCCGCCGTTGACCAGGCGTCCGCCCAGGATCAGGCCGCCGCCGACGCCGGTGGAGACCACCATGCCCAGCATGTCGGCGCTGCCCTGGCCGGCGCCCTGCCAGTGTTCGGCGATGGCCAGGCAGATGGCGTCGTTGTGGAGGCGTACCGGTAATCCGGGGAACCGGCCGGCCAGCCGGGCGCGCAGCGGGAAGCCGCGCCAGCCGGGGATGTTGAGCGGCGAGACCTCGCCGTCGGGCCAGGTCATCGGCCCGCCGCAGCCCACGCCCACCCCTTCGGCACGCGCCGACAGGGGGTCGATGAGGGTGGTGAGGGTGTGCCAGAGCGTCTCGGCGTCGGCGTTCTGGGGGGTGGCGGCGCGCCGGGAGGTGATCACGGCGCCGTCCGGGGCCACCAGCCCGGCGGCCATCTTGGTGCCGCCGACGTCGATCGCCAGGATCACGACAGCATCACGACAGCTCCGGCTCCGCGGCGCTGGAGAAGACCAGCACGGACGCCGTGAGCCCGTGCACGTGGTTGTGCCCGCCGACCGGCCCGACCTCGCCCGCGGCGAAGAAGCCCGCGACGCCGATCGGTCCCAGCGTGTCGCGCAGGGCGACCGGGTCGTGGTCGGCGGTGCCGAACATCGCCGAGCCCCGGCCGTTGCACGAGAACAGCAACGCGCCGTCGACCTTGCCGAGCTCCTCGCGGTGGGCGTCGAGCAGGTCGTACAGGTCCTCGTCGGCGGTGGCCGCGTCCCTGACCTGGAAGCGCACGGTACGGCCGATCTCCACGATGTCCCCGATGGCCACGGCCTCGCGTTCGGGGTCGATGCCGATGACGCCCCGGATGAGGAAGTCGCCGCGTTCGTGACGTTCGGCGTACTCGTCCATGGCCACGCCGATCTGCAGGCCGGCGGCGACCAGTTCGCGGTCGTCCTCGTCCAGCTCGCTGACGATGTCCTCCAGCCGGGCCAGCGCGGGCTGACCGGCCAGTTCGAGCAGCAGGTTCTCCTCCGAGGCCGTGACCACCATGCTGGGGCCGATCGGGCGGCAGCCCTGGCTGACCACCGTACTGATCTTGATGGGCCCGCTGAGCAGGACGCCGATCGCGCCCTCGGTGTAGATCTTGCCGTCCGCGAACAGCCGTACGGACCCCCTGCCCTGCAGCCCGTTGGCCAGGCCGCCGATCAGCGGCAGGTCGCCGAGCACGTCGACCGAACGCTCCACGAACGCGTCGGTCGGGAAGGTGTACGGGTCGGCCAGCAGGATCGCCACGTGGTCGTCGCCTGTGCGCTCGGGCAGCCCGACGACCACGAACCGGTCCTCGGCCGCCAGCGTCTCCAGGGCGAACGTGGTCAGCCTGGCCCCCTCCAGGGTGGCCGCCCACGCGCTCACCGCGGGCGTCAGCTCGACCCCCTGCCCGTCGCCGATCACACCGGTGGCGCTGCATCCGATCACGTGCGCCTCGGGCGCCAGCTTCATCGCGGCCTGGCCTGCTCTGGCGACGTCCTCGGGGTCCTCGCCGCAGATGAAGAAGCAGACCAGGTCGGCTTGGCCGCTGAGCCTCGACAGTGCCTGACCGACGGCGCTCTCCGCGGCCTCCACCAGGTCGGAACCCACGGCGAGGCCGTCGGCGAAGCGGCTTGTCATCAAGGCCACGCGTCTCGCCTCCCTCGACATGTGCATGTTCCCTAGGGCCGATTCTCCCCACTAAAGGGGGAAGCACGCGTACGAACCGTCACGCAATAGGTCAAGATCCGAAATCTCCGCCAGATGCGAAACTCTCTGCCGCATTTCTCGCGGGGGACGTAGTCTCGATCCCGTGCATCAGCCACGTATTCTCCGCGAGTTGCGGGAGAGCGGCCACGTTCATCGCAGCGTCAAGGCCGAGGTCCGGGAAAACCTGCTGGCCAGGCTGCGGGCCGGCGAGCCCCGGTTCCCCGGCATAGTGGGCTTCGACGACTCCGTCCTGCCACACCTGGAGCGGGCGCTGCTCGCCGGGCACGACCTGGTCCTGCTCGGTGAGCGAGGGCAGGGCAAGACGCGGCTCATCCGCACGATCACCGGCCTGCTCGACGAGTGGACCCCGGTGGTCGAGGGCTGCGAGATCAACGACCATCCGTACGCACCCGCCTGCACGCGCTGCAAGACCCTGGCGCGCGAGCTGGGCGACGAGCTGCCGGTGGCGTGGAAGCACCGCGACGAGCGTTACGGCGAGAAGCTCGCCACTCCCGACACCTCCGTCGGCGACCTCATCGGCGACGTCGACCCCATCAAGATCGCAGAGGGGCGCACCCTCGGCGACCCCGAGACCGTCCACTACGGCCTGGTCCCACGCACCAACCGCGGCGTGTTCTCCGTCAACGAGCTGCCCGACCTGGCCGAGCGCATCCAGGTCTCGCTGCTCAACGTGCTGGAGGAACGTGACATCCAGGTGCGCGGCTACAACCTGCGCCTGCCCCTCGACATCCTGCTCATCGCCAGCGCCAACCCCGAGGACTACACCAACAGGGGCCGCATCATCACGCCGCTGAAGGACCGCTTCGGCGCCGAGATCCGCACCCACTACCCGCTCACGGTCGAGGACGAGCTCACCCTCATCCGCCAGGAGTCGGTGCCCGACATCGGGGCCGACGTGCCGGAGCACCTGATCGAGGTGATCGCCAGGTTCACCCGGCTGGTCCGCGAGTCCACGGCCGTCGACGCCCGTTCCGGCGTGTCGGCGCGCTTCTCGATCGCCGCCGCCGAGACCGCCGCGGCCTCCGCCGTGCGCAGGTCCGCGATCAAGGGCGAGGATCAGGCCGTCACGCGCGTCTGCGACCTGGCCTGCGTCGTCCACAGCCTGCGCGGCAAGGTGGAGTTCGAGGTCAGCGAGGAGGGCAGGGAGACCGAGATCCTGGCCCACCTGCTGCGCCGGGCCACGGCCGAGACGTTCAGGAACAGGCTGGGCGGCATGGACCTGGCCCCGGTGACCGACAAGTTCGCCGAGGGCAACCAGGTGGAGTCCGGCGACATGGTGGCCGCGGCCGAGCTGCTGCACCGGATCGGTCCGGTCAGCGGCCTGGCCAAGATCATGTCGAGGCTCGGCATGGGCGCCGGCGAGGAGTCCCCCGGGCACGCCGCGGCGGCCCTGGAGTTCGCGCTGGAAGGTCTCTACCTGATGCGGCGGCTGTCAAAGGAAGACCTCGACGGGGTCACGATCTACAGGACGTGAACAATCGGGCGGTTTCCCGCGTCGTAGTGTTTGGTTGATCACGACTCCGGGGGGAACCGCCCATGCGCCTGCTCATCCATGCCACCGCCGTCGGCCTCGTCCTGGGCGGCCTCGCGCTTCCCGCGCAGGCGGCCCCCGCCGGGGCAGCCGCCAAGACCGCCTACGGCTACGCCTGGGCCGACGGCAAGGGCAGCCTGCGGATCGTGCCCATGAAGCCCGCCAAGGTGCGGCGCGGCGGCAACGTGCTCTACAAGCTGACCGCGATCCCGGGGGCAGAAGAGCTCAAGCTCGACTACACCCGCGCCGCCTACAGCCGGGTGACGACGGCCTGCGACCTGAAGGAGACCGAGGGCCGGGTCGCGCTGGACCGCGACGGCCTGGGCCGGACGTCGTGCAAGCCCGCCCAGCTCACCGTCGGGCTCCGGGAGGGCGCGGTCCCGCTGCGCGTCGAGTACGAGGGCGGCAAGGCCGTGAAGGCCCAGGAGTTCCTGCTGAACGCCTGGCCGGAGCCGGTCACCGCGCGCGGCTCGGTCAAGCGCGTCGACGACGCGACGGTCCTGTTCAGCACCGGCGGCAAGCAGCTCAAGCTGGGCTACACGTACCTGACGTCCTTCTACCGGGCCACCGCCCGCTGCGGCGACCGCTGGGTGTCCGGGAAGCCGGCCGGCGTCGACAAGCGCGGGCTCGGCACGCTGCCCTGCGAGTCGGCCGATCTGACCAAGGCGCTCAAGGGGGCCGGGCGCGCGGTGCAGGTGCAGGTGAGTTATACGCCCGACGCGAACAGCGCGGTCGAGGTGTGGGAAGTGGCCAGGCGTCCGTAGACGGGCGGGGGCGGGTTGGGGTTAGCGTGGAAGCGTGATGGCCTTCCGCTACGGCGAATACCACGACGGCCCCGACCCCCTGGCCCCTCCTTACGACGTACGCGCGGCCCTCGACGAGATGGGCGACGCGATCCTGTCCGGCTCGACGCCGGTCCACGCGCTGCGCGACCTGCTCAAGCGCGGGCTGCCCGGCAGCCAGGACCGGCGGGGCCTCGACGACATGCTCAAGGAGGTCCGCAGGCGGCGCAGGGACCTGCGCGAGCGCGGGCGGCTCGACGGCACCCTCGAACGCGCGCGGGCGCTGCTGGACAAGGCGATCGGGCAGGAGCGGGCCGAGCTGTTCCCCGACCCGTCCGACGACGCGCGGCTGCGCGAGGCCGGGCTCGACGGGCTGCCGGAGGACACCGCGAGCGCCATCCAGGAGCTGAGCACGTACGAGTGGCGTTCGGCGGCGGCCCGCCAGACGTTCGAGGAGCTGCGCGACCTGCTGCGGCGCGAGGTGCTCGACAGCCAGTTCAGAGGGCTCCGCGACGCGCTGGCCAACCCCGACCCCGAGGCCATGGCCCGCGTCCGGCAGATGATGTCCGATCTGAACGACATGCTGGACAGGGACACCCGGGGCGAGCACACCCAAGAAGACTTTGACGCCTTTATGGCGAAATATGGCGATTTGTTCCCAGAAACGCCCCGGAACCTTGAGGAGCTCGTCGACATCCTGGCCCGGCGGGCCGCCGCCACCCAGCGCATGCTGGCCTCGATGACCCCGCGCCAGCGCGAGGAGCTGTCCAGCCTCATCAACCAGACCCTCGACCAGGCCGGCCTGTCCGACCAGATGCGCCGCCTCGGCGAGGCCCTGCACGCCCGCCGTCCCGACCTGGCCTGGAACGCCCCCGAGCGCCTGACCGGCGAGGAGCCCCTGGCCATGGGCGACGCCGTCACCGCCCTGGAGGAGCTGGCCGACCTCACCCAGCTGGAGACCGCCCTGCGCCAGGACTACCCGGGCGCGCGGCTCGACGACATCGACGAGGCCGCCGTACGCCGCGCGCTGGGCCGGGCGGCGGTCGACGACCTGGAGGCGCTCAAGCGCATCGAACGCGAGCTGGAGGAGCAGGGCTACCTGCTGCGCCGCCGCGGCAAGCTGGAGCTGACCCCAAAGGCGGTCCGGCGGCTCGGCGAGACCGCGCTGCGGCGCGTGTTCTCCTCCCTCGACGCGGGCCGGCGCGGCGACCACGACCAGCACGACGCGGGCTCGGCCGGCGAGCTCACCGGCTCCACCCGTCCGTGGCGCTTCGGCGACGAGCAGCCGATCGACGTCGTCCGTACGCTGGTCAACGGTGTGCGCAGCGGCGGCGTGGCGACCACCCCGCAGGACGGGCGGGCCCGGGTGCGGCTGTCCGTCGACGACTTCGAGGTCTCCGAGACCGAACGCCGCAGCGCGGCGGCGGTGTGCCTGCTGGTCGACCTGTCGTACTCGATGGCCCTGCGCGGCACGTGGGCCGCGGCCAAGCAGACGGCGCTGGCCCTCCAGGCGCTGGTGGCCTCCAAGTTCCCGCAGGACGCCGTGCAGATCATCGGCTTCTCCAACTACGCCAGGGTCCTGCAGCCCGACGAGCTGGCCGGCCTCGACTGGGACATGGTCCAGGGCACCAACCTCCACCACGCCCTCCTGATCGCCGGCCGCCACCTCGACCGCCACCCCGACTTCGAGCCGGTGGTGCTGGTGGTCACCGACGGCGAGCCGACCGCCCACCTCATGCGCAACGGCAGGTCGGCCTTCGAGTGGCCGCCGTCGCACGAGACGCTGGAGCTGACGCTGGCCGAGGTGGACAAGATGACGCGACGGCGGGCGACGATCAACGTCTTCATGCTGGCGGCCGACGACCGGCTGAAGGAGTTCGTGGACGAGGTGGCCCGCAGGAACGGCGGCCGGGTGTTCTCACCGAGCGCCGACCGGCTCGGCGAATACGTCGTCAGCGACTTCCTCCGCCTCCGCCGCTCCCGCTGATTCGTGCAAAATGCGGCTGAACAACGTCAAACAGAAGGGGCTCCGGCCGACGACATCGACCGCAGATGTTCGCGCGCGGTACGCACCTCCGGAATACGGTCCCACTTGGCGGTCGCGGCGATGATTTGTTCCACCCGATTATTCACGCGCGCGCTGCCGACGAACGGCAGCGCGCGGGTGAGAATCTGCATGTGATGCACGGCGAGCGCCGGTTTGCCCGCGCGTACCGCTGTCTGCGTCTGCCTTCCGAGATATTGGGCGCGGAAAAGAGGAGACCATTGCGCCATGGCCTCCGCCGCCTCCCGCAGGAGCCGATCCGCCTGGTTGTAGTGGCCCAGCCTGCTCAGACCGATCGCCACGTCCCCGCCGAGAGCAGCCTCGGCGAACGGGCTCAGACCGGACGTGCCCAAGGCGCGATCGAGGGCTTCGCGGGCCTCCCGCTGGTTGCCGTTGATACAGGCCAGGGCACGGCCGAGCCGCATGTGCAGACTCGACAGGCGGCTCGGCGGGAGGTCTGGAATGCGCAGGCCCCGCTGGGCATGCCGGGCCGCGCGCAGCGGATCGCTGCGATAGAGGCTGACCCGGCTCAGGGCGTCGTACGCCCGAGCCCGCGCTGACGGATCCTCGGCCTGGTGGGCGAGGTCGAGGGCGATCGTGCTCGCACGTTCTGACTGGGCGAGCCGGCCGGCGTCGTACAGCGCGATGCCTGCCTGGTACATCAGGTCGGACGCCACACCTTGGAGCTCGTGGCCCGCGGAGCCGATCTGCAGGTGGGCGACGCGCTTCACGTGCCCGAGGGCGCGGGCCGCGAGAGGCAGCCCGCCGAGTTCGTAGCGCCCGCGCGCCAGGCTGTCTGACAGGGCACGCACGTAGTCGGGGTCGAGGTAGGGATCGGAGTCGGCGGCGGACGCGACGAACACGACCGATGCGGCTGCCGACAAGAACTCCCGGCGTTCCACAGGCTCCTCCACGGAGGGTGTAAACCGTACCTCCCACCCCACACGCGCGAGCAGTTCCTTCGCCCGCGCCAGACCTGTGTCGGCGACACCGTTGCAGACGCGCGAGATCCACGCCTGCGACACTCCCAGCTCGCGGCCGAGCTGCTGCTGGGTCCAGCCGCGCTGTTTCATGATCGCCGTAAGGGCTTCGGGCAGTGACCGAACGTCCACCAGCCGAGCGTATAGCGGAGAGGTATTGGCCCGTAGGGCCTTATTCCTCTGAGGAATACCCCGCCTGGTCTGCCGAAAAACGACGGGGAAACATGGTCGTGCACCCCAGGGAGACACAGCTGAACGGCGACGACCAATGATACGCAAGCTCTTGGAACGGATGCCCGAAAAGCCGGGCGACGGAGACGTCCCCATCAATGACAGGACAGCAGGCAGGTACATCATCGCCTTGCACGAACTCCGTCGATTGCTGACTAAACGGGGAGTTCGCACTCTGGCCATCGACGAGCGATACAGGCTCACTCTCAAGGCTGCGGGCCGAGGTTGCGGCAGCCGGTTGGAACGGCACCCGCCCGAACTCGTGGTCTACGCCGACAAAGGCGGGCGCGTCGCGACCGTCCGCATGGCCCCTCGGACAGGGAAGTACGTGCTGGAGCTGGACGTGGGCGGCCTTCCGCTCCCCAACGGACCTCTCCCGCGCCTGGCCGCACTGCCGGAGGAGGCCGCCGAGCTGATCCTCGGACACATCGCGGGCCCGTCATGAACCTTGCGGACCTCCACCGCCGATACGGGCACGATTGGCACATCGTGCCCCTGCCCTACGGCGCCGCCGCCTGGAGACGGCAACCGCCCACCCTTGAGCAGTTCAGGCAAGGGCTGCTGCACTCGCTCGTCGGCGTGGACCATGACCACTTGGGCGGCCAACTCGCCCGTCAGGCGGAGCTCCAGACGCAACGCCCGGGGCCTCTTCCGTCGAGCACGCTCCCTCGTCCAGCGGGAGTCGCCGACGACCGGCTGTGAGTCGTCAGATGGCCGCGAGGAGGGTCGACAGCCTTCCCGCGGATGGGCGGAGGGAGGTGCCGCAGGCGTCTCGGGCGACGGCAAGAGAAGCCGGTCTAGGAGGCGGCAGGAACACCTTCTCCAACGCATGACCGGGAAGGAGGCAGGTGACCTCCGGGGGGCCGGGGCGGGAGCCCCCGGCCAGGGGGTTCGGGGGAGCTTGGCTCCCCCGAGGAAGCAGGACCTGGAGCCCTCCGGCGCGCAGCGCCCCCAGGGCGGAGGCCCTTGCCTTTGGGGTTTGTCAGGCTTCGATCAGGCGGGCGTAGAAGTCGAGGGCCACGTCGAACCCGTCGCGGCAGTTGCGGTGCGACCGGTAACAGGGCCGCCAGGCCGAGCTGGCCCCCACCCCCGCCCGCGCGTCCACCAGAGCCGACGGCACGCGTTCCGGCCGGGGCAGCAGCCCGTGGCCCAGGTAGCGGACGCCGGTCAGCTCGGTGTGCGCGCCCGCCCCGCCGGAGACGAAGCGGCCGAGCCGCCACCCGCTCTCCTCGTCCCACACCAGCGCGTGGCCGTCGGTCAGCTTGACCGTGGCGTGCCGCGGATCGCAGGGCCCCTCCCACCAGTCGGCCACCTCGGCTCCGAGCAGGTCGACGACGCGCTCCACATAGCCCGCCGGCTGCTGCAGCCACTCGTCGGTGTACGGCTCGACATGCCTGATGGCCACGGACGGCACCCCCTTGTGCCCTGAAGGTAAGAAAAAAGCGACGGTGACCAACCATACCCGTGGCGAACTTATTCCGTTGCACGTCCGTCTAGTCATTACGGACGATATTTACGTCGGACACGGGGAAGGAGGAGAGCCCATGATTGCCACGATCCTGCTGATCACCCTGATGGCCGTAGCGGTGGCCGCCACGGAGCTCATCATGCGTTGCTCCTCGCAGGTTAAAGAGAGTGTCGAGCCGCCGACCGAGATCGTCGGGGACTAGTCTCAGGCGCATGTCCCTGCTTCTCTGGCTGCACATCGGCTTCGCCATCTTCACGATCGGCCCGCTGACCGCCGCGACGATGGCGGCTCCGCGGGCCATCCGCACCAACAACGTGCCCGTCCTGCGGAACATCCAGCGCACCACGAGGATCTACAGCCTGGCCAGCCTGGGTGTGCTGGTGTTCGGCGTGGCCCTGGGCGTCGTCGTCGGGAACGGCGTGCTCGGTCTGTGGTACATGACGGCGTCGATGACGCTGTTCATCGTGGCGATCGTGTTGCTGGTCATCATCGACCGCGACCTGCGCACCGCCCTCCGCGCGCTCGAAAGCGAGAACGCGGAGGACGACGCGAAGGTGCAGACCGGACGGGTCGCGGCGATCAGCGGCCTGCTGGCCGTGATCTGGCTGGTGATCCTCTTCCTGATGGTCGTCCCGACGCCTTGATGGTCGTCCCGACGCCTTAGCCGAGGGCCTGGGTGAGGTCGGCGAGCAGGTCGTCGACCGTCTCGATGCCGACCGACAGGCGCACCAGGTCGCTCGGCACCTCCAGGGGCGAGCCCGCCGCGGAGGCGTGCGTCATGCGGCCCGGGTGCTCGATGAGCGACTCGACGCCGCCCAGCGACTCGCCGAGCGTGAACAGCTTGGCCCGGTTGCACACCTCCACGGCCTCGGCCTCGCCGCCCGCCACGCGGAAGGACACCATGCCGCCGAAGCGCCGCATCTGCTTGGCGGCGACCTCGTGGCCGGCGTGCTCGGCCAGGCCCGGGTAGAGCACCTGGGTCACGCGCGGGTGCGCGAGCAGCAGGTCGACGACGCGTTCGGCGTTGTCGCAGTGGCGGTCCATGCGCACGCCGAGGGTCTTGAGCCCGCGCAGCGTCAGCCAGGCGTCGAACGGGCCGGCCACCGCGCCCATCGCGTTCTGGTGGTAGGTCAGCTCGTCGCCGAGGCCCTTGTCCCGCGCGATCAGCGCGCCGCCGACCACGTCGGAGTGGCCGCCGACGTACTTGGTGGTGGAGTGGACGACCACGTCGGCCCCGAGCGCCAGGGGCTGCTGCAGGTACGGCGAGGCGAAGGTGTTGTCCACGACCAGCAGCGCGCCGTTCTCGTGGGCCAGCTGCGCCAGGGCGGCGATGTCGGCGATGCCGAGCAGCGGGTTGGTGGGCGTCTCGACCCACACGATCTTCGTCTTCTGCGTCATGGCCGACGCCACCGCGTCGAGGTCGTGCAGCGGGACCGGGTCGTAGTGCAGGCCCCAGCGCTCGTGCACCTTGGAGAACAGCCGGTACGTGCCCCCGTACGCGTCGTTGGGGATGATCACGTGATCCTGCGGCCGGCACACCGTGCGCAGCAGGGTGTCCTCGGCGGCCAGGCCCGAGGCGAACGCCAGCCCGCGCGCGCCGCCCTCCACGGCGGCCAGCGCCTCTTCCAGCGCCGTCCTCGTGGGGTTGGCGGAGCGGCTGTACTCATATCCCGAACGCAGGCCGCCCACGCCGTCCTGCTTGTAAGTGGACGTGGCGTAGATCGGCGGCACGACCGCGCCGGTCAGCGGGTCGGGCTCCTGACCTGCGTGGATCGCCAGGGTCTCAAAACCGTTGGTCATAGGCCCCACGTTAACGGAAAGCGGCCCGCGATCCGTTCCCCAGCGGATCGCGGGCCGGTGGCGGGGCCCGTCCCCCGACGGCGCCCGCCCGGACCCGCGCGGCCATGCCCGCGCGGGCCACGTTCTCGAGGGCTCAGGCCGCCCGGGCCTCGCGGGCCGTCGCGGCCGTCACGGCCGGGGCGCTGAGCCGGACGACCTCCACGTCGATGTGGCGGCCGCTGGCGCCCTCCGCCTCCTCACCGTTGATGCGCGAGAGCAGCACGGGGTCGGCCAGCGCGAGCAGCGCCGTGACGACCAGTCCCAACCCCAGCAGAACGAACCCGATGACAACCATGTCCTGTCCCCCTTCCGACGTGTTCCAGCATCGCCGAGGGACCGTCGCCGCCGCCTCCGCTGAAGGGCTGGTCCGGCGGCGACCGGGTCGGCCGATCGGTTGATACGAGTTGTCCGACTTCCGGCCTACTCTCGTGACGTGGGGGATTCGAAAGGCATCGTGTACTGGGTCCGGCGGCTGAGCGAGATCGCGATGCTCGGCTGGCTCGGCCTGATGCTGATGCTCGACCTGGCCATCGCCGTCAGCACCGGGGGGCTGCAATGGTTCGTGCCGTTCTGCGGCGCGGCCGGGATCGCGGCGGTCGTCCTGCGCCGCCGCCACCGGCTTGAGGGCTTCTGCGCGCTGCTGGGGCTGTCCTTCGCCGCGTCGGTGGTCATCGGGTCGGTCGGCGCGCTGGGCGCGCCCGGCATGGCCGAGACGGGGTCGCTGCTGATCCTCCTCATCGGCGTGCTGCGGCACGTGGAGCCGGTACGGCGGGCGGCGGTGCTGTCGCTCGTGGGACTGGGCGTGCTGATGGCCGAGTCGGCCAGGCGCGACTACCCCACGGCGGGGCTGGCGTTCGCGTTCCTGCTGTTCGCGGGGTGGTCGATGGCCGCGGGCATCGGCGGCTACCTGCGGTTCCAGCAGGAGCGCCGGACCGAGGCGGTGCACTCCGTACGCCGGGCCGAACGTCTCGAACTGGCCAGGGAGCTGCACGACCTGGTCGCCCACCACATCACCGGCATCGTCGTCCAGGCCCAGGCCGCGCGTACGGTCGCCGAGCACAAGCCCGAGGCCGTGCTGCCCGCGCTCGACGCGATCGCCTCGGCCGGGTCGGAGGCGCTGACCTCGATGCGGCGCATGGTCACCGTCCTGCGCACCGAGGACGAGGCCGACCGCAGGCCCGGCACGACGCTGGCCGACCTGCGGCTGCTGACCGAGCGGTTCTCGGTCGAGGGGCCGAAGGTGGCGTTCGAGATCGGGTCGGGCATCGACGACCGGACGCTGCCGCCCGAGGTGATGACGACGCTGCACCGGGTCCTGCTGGAGTCGCTCACCAACGTGCGCAAGCACGCCACCCGGGCCGCGTGGGTGGAGGCCGACCTGCGGCGGTACGAGCGGGTGGTCGTGCTGCGGGTGCGGAACTTCGGCTCGGTCGCGTCAGACCCGCGGGTGTCCCGGCTGGGCGGCGGGTTCGGGCTGGTCGGCATGGCCGAGCGGGTGGAGGCTCTGGGCGGCAGGCTCTACGCGGGCCCGTCCCCCGAGGGCCCCTGGGAAGTGATCGCCGAGTTCCCGCTCCCCTGACCCGCCCGACCGTCCGACCGCGACCTCTCTGGATGCCCACTGCCCTGACCCGGACGACCGGCCGACCGCGACCTCGCCGGGTTCCCACTGGCCCGAGACCTCAGGATCCCGCTCCCCCGCCGCGAAGGACCCGGCGAACTCCGGCTGGCCCAGGGCGGCGCGCAGGCGGGCGGTGATCCGGTCCACGTCATGGCGTTCGCCGGCGGGAAGGGGCGCGCCGACGGCCCGCCGGAGCGCCGCGGCCCGTCCCAGCTTCCGCGCCGCCTCCGCCAGGTGCTCGCGGCCCGCGATCGACAACGCGCCCGCCAGCCCCTCCAGGGCCAGCGCGACGGCCCGCGGGTCGCCCGTCGCGCGGGCGTGCGCGTACCCCTCGCGCTGGCGCGCCAGCGCCGTCTCGGCGTCGCCGCGCTGCTCGGCCACGAACCCCCACTCGGCCATGACGAACGCCGTCCCGGGCGTCCCCCGCACCTGCCGCAGCCAGTCGAGCGCGGACAGCAGGTACGACTCCGCCTCCTCGTACCGCCCCTGCCTGCGGGCGCTCATGGCCAGTCCGAGCAGCGCGTTCTCCTCCGCCGACCGGTACGACTGCGCCACCGCCAGCCGCCTGGCCCGCCCGTGGTAGTCGTCGGACCGCTCGTAGTCGCCCGTGAGCAGCGCGAGCCGGCCGAGCGCGGCCAGCTTGAACGACACGTCGAACCCCAGCCCCTCGGCCAGCCGCAGCGCCTCGTGCCGCAGCCGGGCCGCCCCCTCGTAGTCGCCGCGGATCTCGGCCAGCCGGTCGAGGACGTCCATGGCCTCGACCTGCCCCCATTCGTCCCCCAGCTCGCGGAAGAGGGCCAGGCCGCGCTCGCCGTCGCGTTCCATCGCCGCGAGGTCGCCGCGGCCCACCGCGAGCTTGGCCCGCAGGCACAGCGCCGCCGCCACCCCCCACCGGTCCCCCAGCTCCTCGTACGCCGCCAGCGCCCGTCCCACCGCGTCCCGGTGCGCCGCGTGGTCGCCGTACGCCCAGCGGACGAAGCTGAGGAACCAGTCGGCCAGCGCGGCCCCCGCCCGGTCGAGCGCGGCGCGGCGTACCGGCGGGGTGGGCTCGCCGAGCAGCAGCCCGATGCCGGCCAGCCACACCGAGGCCAGGGCGGCGGCGCTGTCCTCGCCACCCGCCGCCAGCGCCGCCTCGATCGACCTGCGGGCCTCGCGCAGCCTGCCGCGCAGGATCCAGTACCAGGCGAGCGCGTTGGCCAGGCGCAGGGGCTCCGGCCCTGACAGGGCCTGCCGCAGGTTGGCGCTCTCGGCGTCCAGCCGGTCCAGCCATTCGTGCTGGCGCGGGCCGCGCAGCTCGGCGCGGGCGGCCAGGTCGGTGTAGTAACGGGCGTGCCGCTCCCGCAGCAGGTCGTGCTCACCGGCCTCGCGCAGCCGTTCGAGGCAGTAGGCGGTCACCGACTCCAGCAGCCGGTAGCGGGGTCCCAGGGGACCGGGCGCCACGGCGACCAGCGACCGGTCCACGAGCCTGGCCAGCACGTCGAGCACGTCCACGCCGGGCTCGGCGCAGACCGCCTCGGCGGCCTCCAGGGTGCAGCCGTCGGCGTGCGCGGCCAGCCGCCGCAGCACCGCGCGTTCCTCGTCCGAAAGCAGCTCCCAGCTCCAGTCGATGGTGGCCCGCAGCGTGCGCTGCCGGGCCGGGGCGTCCCGCATCCCGGCGCTGAGCAGCCTGAACCGGTCGTCCAGGCGGGCGGCCAGCTCCTGTACGCCGAGCGCCCGCACCCGCGTCGCCGCCAGCTCCAGGGCCAGCGGGATGCCGTCGAGCCGCCGGCAGATGACGGCCACGGTGGGGCCGGGCTCGACGTCCGCGCGGGCCGCGAAGAGCCGTACGGCGTCGGCCTCGGCCAGCGGGTGGACGACCCGGACCCGTTCGCCGGACACGCCCAGCGGCTCCTGGCTGGTGGCCAGCACGCGCAGACCGGGCGCGGCCCGCAGCAGCGCCGAGACGAGCCCGGCGACCTGCTCGACCAGGTGCTCGCAGTTGTCCAGGACCAGCAGCGCGCTCCGGCCCGCCAGCACCCCGGCCAGCCTGGACGCCAGCGGCACGGAGTCGTCGTCGCGCACGCCCAGCACGGCCGCCACCGCCTCGGCCACGTCGGCGCCTCCGGCCCCGGCCAGCTCCACCAGCCACACCCCGTCGGCGAACCCGCCCCGCCGCGGCTCGGCGGCCCCCTCGGGGAAGGCCAGGCGGCGGGCGGCGGCGAGGGCGAGACGGGTCTTGCCCACGCCGCCCGGCCCGGTCAGGGTCACCAGCCGCGAGTCCGCCAGCAGGGCGACGACCTCGGCGAGGTCGGCGTCCCGGCCGACCAGCGGGGTGAGCGGCGCGGGCAGGTTGGTGAGCGGCCCGGGGTCGGCGGCGGGCGGCGGGGCGGCCAGCGAGGGGTCGTGGCGCAGGATGGCCCGGTGCAGCGCGGCCAGCTCCGGCGAGGGGTCGAGCCCCAGCTCCTCGGCCAGCCTGACGCGCAGCTCCTCGTAGCTCGCCAGCGCCTCGCTCTGCCGGCCGCCCCGGTACAGGGCCTTCATGTGCGAGGCGCGCAGCCGTTCGCGCAAGGGGTGCCGGGCGACCAGGTCGGCCAGGTCGACGTCGTGGCCGAGCGCGAGGCGCACCTCGGCCTGCTCCTCCAGGGCCGACAGGCGCAGCTCGGTCAGCAGGGTGATCTCGGGACGGGCGAACCCCTCGTCGGCGAAGTCGGCGTAGGCCGCGCCCCGCCACAGGGCGAGCGCCTGGTCGAGCTCGCGGGCGCGCTCACGCGGGGCGGCGCCGCGGCGGCCCACGAGCGCGCGGAACCGGACGGCGTCGCAGTCGTGGGCGGCCAGCCGGTAGCCGACCGGGCCGTGGACGACCATGGCCGGGTCGCCGAGCGCGCGGCGGAGCTGGGAGACGCGGGCCTGGAGGGTGCCGAGCGGGTTGCGGCCGGGCCGGTCGCCCCACAGCTCGTCGATCAGCCGGTCGGCGGAGACCGGGCCGCCGCCGGCCGCCAGCAGGGCGGCGAGGAGCGCGCGGACCTTGGGCTCGGCGACGTGGATCTCCTCGCCGCCGTCCGTCCGGACGGTCAGCGGGCCGAGCACCCCGAATCGCACCATGCAGAGACTAACCCGTAGCCGGTCACAAGGATTTCCGTAGGGCGGTGCCGCAGGCTCCCTGTCATGACTCAGGTGACAGTTGCAGGACTCGGCCCGATGGGGTCGAAGATGGCCGAGACGTTCCTCGGCGCGGGTTTCGACGTGGCCGTGTGGAACCGTACGGCCGCCAAGACCGAACCGCTGGTCGAGCGGGGAGCCCGGCGCGCGGCCTCGGCCGCGGACGGCGATCTGCTGGTGTTCAGCCAGATCGGCTACCAGGCGATGTACGACAGCCTCGGCGAGGCCAGGCTCGACGGGAAGGTGCTGGTCAACCTCAGCTCGGGCACCCCGGAGGAGCTGCGCGCGGCGGCCCGCTGGGTGGCCGGACGCGGCGGCACGCTCGTCACCGCCGGGATCATGGTCCCGCCCCCGGGCATCGGCCAGCCGGGCGCGTACTCCTTCTACAGCGGCCCCAAGGACGTGCTCGACCGGCACACGGCCACGCTCAGGGCCCTCGGCGACGTCATCCACGTCGGCGCGGACGAGGGCCTGGCGATGATGTACTACCAGTCGCTGCTGCTGATCTTCTGGTCGAGCCTGACCAGCCAGATGCACGCGATGGCGATGCTGAGCACGGCGGGGGTCTCCCCGCTGGAGTTCCTGCCGTACGTGCGGGAGACCTTCACCCAGCTCGGCGGCGACGGCGTGATGGGGTTCGCGAAGATCCTGGCCGAGGAGTTCGCCGCCGGGACCTATCCCGGCGAGCTGAACTCGCTGCACATGCAGGCCGTGGGCCTCGGCCACGTCGTGCACGCGCTGGCCGAGGCCGGTGTGGAGACCACGGTGCCGAGCGCGCTGAAGGAGCTGTTCGAGCGCGCCGACGCCGAGGGGCGCGGGCACGAGGGCCTCGGCACCGTGATCGAGTCGATCAGGAAACCCTGATCAGTGGTTGGCGAGGAAGGCGAGCAGGTCCTGCCGGGTGAGCAGCCCGGCGGGCTTGCCGTCCTCCAGGACGACGGCCGCGTCGGCCTTCTCCAGCGCCTCGACCGCGCGCGCGACGGGTTCACCGCTGCCGATCGTGGGTAGCGGCGCCGACATGTGGTCGGAGATCGGGTCGTCGGAGGCGAGCCTGCCGTGGTAGAGGGCCTCCAGGAGGTCGCGCTCGACGATGGAGCCGACCACTTCGGCCGCCATGACCGGCGGCTCCTCCTTCATGACCGGAAGCTGGGACACCGAGTACTCGCGCATGATCGAGATGGCCGTGCCGACCGACTCGTGCGGGTGGGCGTGCACGAACTCCGGCAGGCCCGGCCCCTTGCGCGCCAGCACGTCGCCGACCAGGCCCTCGTCCGAGCTGGTGGTCAGGAAGCCGTAGTCGGCCATCCAGTCGTCGTTGAAGATCTTCGACAGGTAGCCGCGGCCGCCGTCGGGCAGCAGCACGACCACCACGTCGTCGGGGCCCGCCTTGGCCGCCACCTGCAGCGCCGCCACCACGGCCATGCCGCACGAGCCGCCGACCAGCAGCCCCTCCTCGCGGGCCAGGCGGCGGGTCATGTTGAAGGAGTCCTTGTCGGACACCGCGATGATCTCGTCGCAGATCCCGGTGTCGTACGTGGCCGGCCAGATGTCCTCGCCCACGCCCTCCACCAGGTAGGGACGGCCCGAGCCGCCGGAGTACACCGAGCCCTCGGGGTCGGCTCCGATGATCTTCACCCGGCCGTCGGAGACCTCCCTGAGGTAGCGGCCGGTGCCGCTGATCGTGCCGCCGGTGCCGATGCCCGCCACGAAGTGCGTGATGCGGCCGTCGGTCTGCTCCCACAGCTCGGGACCGGTCGAGTGGTAATGGGAGTCGGGGTTGTTGACGTTGGAGTACTGGTCGGGCTTCCAGGCGTTGGGGATCTCGCGGGCCAGCCGGTCGGAGACCGAGTAGTAGGACTCCGGGTGGTCGGGCGAGACGGCGGTGGGGCAGACCACGACCTCGGCCCCGTACGCGCGCAGCACCGCGATCTTGTCCTGGGCCACCTTGTCGGGCACCACGAACAGGCACCGGTAGCCCTTCTGCTGGGCCACGATGGCCAGGCCCACTCCGGTGTTGCCGGACGTCGGCTCGACGATGACGCCGCCCGGCCGCAGCGCGCCGGAGGCCTCGGCGGCCTCGATCATGCGCAGCGCGATGCGGTCCTTGACCGAGCCGCCCGGATTGAAATATTCGACCTTGGCCAGCACCTGGGCGGAGATCCCCGCCGTGACCTTGTGCAGGCGGACGAGCGGAGTGTTCCCCATGAGATCGACCAGGGAATCGTAAACGCGCACCGAGGTGTTCACCTTCTTTGCCGAAGCTTGATCAGCTTGCCCGAGGCCGAGATCCAGTGGGGGTGGCAGGCCCTCGGCTAGTTTTCAAGCAAACGCTACCGCCGAGTTCGACCGGGAGGACACTACGTGGTCTGGGCAGCAGGCATGGCACGCGCGGCCAGGCGGATCGCGATGGCGGCGGCGCTCGGAGGTGGCGGGCTCACGGCTCTGGGAGCCACGGCGTACGGCCTGCTGATCGCCGAGGGACTGCTCGCGCGCAAGGCCATCGGCCGCCCCCACGGTCTGGACGGACCGCCCTCCGACGGCGTCTACGGCGATTTCCGCGGCAAACCCCTCAAGATGGCCATGCTCGGCGATTCCACCTCGGTGGGCCTGGGCATGACCGACCCCAGCCACACCCCGGCCGTCCTGCTGGCCAACGGCGTGGCGGCGGTGGCCGAGCGGCCGGTGCACCTGCTCGTGGCGGGCAAGTCGGGCGCCCCCTCCGCCGAGCTGCCCGAGCAGGTGGACGCCGCCCTCGCCATGCGCCCGGACGTGGCGGTCATCTTCGTGGGGGCCAACGACATCATCACCCAGACGCCGCCGGCCGTGGCGGTGCGCCATCTGGCCAAGGCGGTGCGGCGGCTGCGCGAGGCGGGCGTCGAGGTGGTCGTCGGCACCTGCCCCGACCTCGGCACGGTGCGGCCCATCGCCCAGCCGCTGCGCTGGGTGACCCGGCGGTGGAGCCGTCAGCTCGCGGCGGCCCAGACCGTCGCCGTGGTCGACGCGGGCGGCCGTACGGTGGCGTTCGCCGACGTCCTGGGGCCGGAATTCGATACAAATCCGACAGAAATGTTCGGACCGGATCGTTTCCATCCATCTGACCGAGGTTACGCGCAGGCCGCTTACGCGGTGCTACCGTCGGTGTGCGCTGCGTTGGGGCTGTGGCCTGAGCCGCGGCCCGCGCGGGGCGAAGGACTGCAACCGATCTACCTTGCGGCGGCAACGGCCGCGGAGGAGCCCGGCACCGAGGTCACCGCGACCCGGGTCGACGGGCGGGCCACGGGGCTCCACGGCAAGTGGGCCACGCTGTTCCGCCGGCGGCTCGGCGAGACGCCTACCGACGCGTGAGCGCGCCCGGCGGGCGGCTCGACGATCCCACCGACGCGTGATCGTGCGCGCCGGGGGGTTCGGCGACGCCTGATCCGGTCACCCTCCGAGCCTGAGCCGTCACTCCTCGTCCTCTTTTGGAGTGAATTGCCTGTGCTCCGGCCCCTCATGAAACCTTCCCTGGCCCTCGCGGGGACCCTCGCCCTGACCGCCTGCTCCGGCAGCGACGCCGCCACGGCGAACTTCCCCTCCTGGCAGAACACCCAGGTCAACGCGGTCAGCCGGATCGTGTCCGCGGCCGGTGTGGTCACCACCACCTCCATGAAGCCCGACGGCACGCTGGAGACCGTGGCGCTCGGCCTCGAAGACGGCCGGCGCCTGTGGGCGTACCCGGCCACCATGGCGGGCCGCCTGCCCGGCATGGGCGTCTCCGCCCCCGCGATCGTGGAGACGGCCAAGGGCCAGGGGGTGGTCGTGGCCCTCGATCCGGCGAAGAAGGGCCGCTGGAACGCCACCCTCATCGCCCGCGACGCCCGTTCCGGGACGCAGAAGTGGGCCAGGCCCATGCACTCCACGTTCGGGCCGCAGCGCTGCGGCCCCTACGTGTGCGTGTCGGAGCACACCGCCCTGACCCACGCCCGGATGGTCGTGCTCGACCCGGCGACCGGCCGGGTGATGTGGCGGCTGCCCGGCATCTCCGAGGTCGAGTGGTCCGACCCGGCCCGGGTCCTGCTGCTGCGGATGGCCGCCAACCCCATGATCGAGTCCTACGACGTCAAGACCGGCAAGCTGCAGTGGCAGCAGCCGATCGAGCAGGCGCTCGGGCCCGGCATCGACCTGTCGGGCGGGTGGGCGTTCGGCTCGACCGGCGACAACCTGGTCGGCTACGTCGCCCCCTACACCAACCCCCAGACGAAGAAGGTCTCCACCTTCGGGCTGTTCTCCATCAGGATCAGCGACGGCACGGTCAACTGGATGCGCCCCTCGGTCGTGCGCGTCTATCCCAGCGGCAGCCCCGGCTACGCGCCCGTCGTCCGCCCGGTCGACCGCCAGGGCGCCTACGGCGGTTTCGCCAGGCTCGACTCCGAGACCGGCCGGGTGGTCGGCCAGATCACCGCCTCCGACGTCCCCGGCTCGGGCTGGTGGCTGGCCTTCCCCGACCGCATGGACAAACTGGGCTTCCTCAAGCACGACGCCAAGGGCAGCGCCTTCGACCTGGTCTCGGGCAAGCCCACGCAGGTGGGCGAGGAGCGGGGCTGGTCCTTCTGCGTCACCGACCCCAAGCCGCTGCCGCTGCGCGGCCAGGCCCCCGGCTTCTACTCCACGGCCGCCGTCTGCGAGTACGACCTGGGCACCGGCACCCGCGTCTCCCCCATGAACGCCCCGCCGCCCTGGTTCACCGGCAGCCAGGACGGCTGGCGCCTGTGGCGCGACGAGAAGGGCGCCGTGCACGCCGTCAACGACCACACCGCCACCGCCCCCGGCATGTACGGCTGACGCGGGGCCCCGGGGCGCTTGCGAGGAGGACTGGAATATAGTTCTAATATCAGCGCCGGACACAAGGAGGGGCCATGCCCGAGGCAGTCATCGTCGCAACCGCGCGTTCCCCGATCGGACGAGCCTTCAAGGGGTCGCTCAAGGACATCCGTCCCGACGATCTGACCGTACAGATGATCCAGGCGGCGCTGGCCAAGGTGCCCCAGCTCGACCCGAACACGATCGACGACATCATGCTCGGCTGTGGCCTGCCGGGCGGTGAGCAGGGCTTCAACATGGCCCGGGTGGTGGCGGTGCTGCTCGGGCTCGACACCGTGCCGGGCACGACCGTCACGCGCTACTGCTCCTCCTCGCTGCAGACCACGCGGATGGCCTTCCACGCGATCAAGGCGGGCGAGGGCGACGTGTTCGTCTCGGCCGGCGTCGAGACCGTCTCGCGCTTCGTCAAGGGCAACTCCGACTCGCTGCCCGACACCCACAACCCGCTCTTCCTCGACGCGACGGCCCGCACCAAGCAGTCGGCCGAGGGCGGCCGCACCTGGCACGACCCCCGCCAGGACGGCGCCGTCCCCGACATCTACATCGCCATGGGTCAGACCGCCGAGAACCTGGCCCAGCTCAAGGGCGTCAGCCGCCGCGAGCAGGACGAGTTCGGCGTGCGCTCCCAGAACCTGGCCGAGAAGGCGCTGGCCGACGGGTTCTGGCAGAAGGACATCACCCCCGTCACGCTCCCCGACGGCACCGTGGTCAGCAAGGACGACGGCCCCCGGGCCGGCACCACGTACGAGGGGGTGGCCGGGCTCAAGCCGGTCTTCCGCCCCGACGGCACGGTCACCGCGGGCAACTGCTGCCCGCTCAACGACGGCGCGGCGGCCCTGGTCATCATGAGCGACGTCAAGGCGGCCGAGCTGGGCATCACGCCGCTGGCCCGGATCGTCAGCACCGGCGTCAGCGGGCTGTCGCCCGAGATCATGGGCCTCGGGCCGGTGGAGGCGTCCAGGCAGGCGCTGTCCCGGGCCGGGATGGCGATCGAGGACATCGACCTCGTTGAGATCAACGAGGCGTTCGCGGCGCAGGTGATCCCGTCGTACCAGGACCTCGGGATCGAGCTCGACCGGCTCAACGTCAACGGTGGCGCCATCGCCGTCGGGCACCCGTTCGGCATGACCGGGGCGCGCATCACCTCGACGCTGATCAACAGCCTGCGCCACCACGACAAGAGCCTCGGCCTTGAGACGATGTGCGTGGGCGGCGGCCAGGGCATGGCGATGGTGCTGGAGCGCCTGTCCTAGATCGTGCTCGGCGGCCCCGTGCCCGGCCTTCCCGGCCGCGCGGGGCCGTTCGCGTCCCGGGGGTCAGCCCTGGCGGTCGGGGCCGGCCTGGAGCGGGGTGACGCGGACGATGACGCGCCGCTCGCTGACCATGGCCTCGCGGTAGGCGTCCCAGTCGGGGTGTTCGCCGGAGATGTCCCGGTAGTAGGCGATGAGCTGATCCATCGCCTCCGGCAGGGAGACGATCTCGGCCGTGCCGTCGACCTGGAGCCACTCGCCGAAGAAGCCGTCGGCGAGCACGCAGAGCGAGACGCGGGGATCCCGGCGGATGTTGTGCACCTTCATCGCCGTCTCGCGGGTGCTGATGACGATGTGCCCGCCGGCCACGCCCGCCAGCACCGGCGACATCTGCGGGTGCCCTCCGCGACGGCTGGTGAGCAGGACTGCGTGGTGGTGGGTCTCGATGAAGCCGAGCGCCTTGTCCAGATCCATGTGTTCATGATGCCGCGCCCGTACTCGGAGCACGGGCGCGGGGATGGGGAAGGGCTCTACATCAAGCCCATTCGGGTACGGCGGTGCCGCTCGTGCTCCAGCACGATCGCGGCGGCGTAGCCGTGGGTCAGCCCGTGCTCGTCGGCGAGCCAGTTGGCCCGCTCGTCGCACCTCAGGAAGGATGGGCCGTTGTCGATGGCTTGGAACCACTCGGGGAGTTCGCGTCCCGTTATCGTGGGGACCCTTGCGATGAGCTTCGTCTGCGTCTCCGGTGAGTGGTTCAAGGACATGGGCACCTCCGCGGATTAAGGTCCTTTGCTCGACACTGCAACACCGCGCTGCGAATGGCAACCCCCCGGCCAGGCATCATTCTGTGACGGCAGGTAGATTTCCGGTCGCACAAAGAGAGGGCCCCGCCGGTTACGGCGAGGCCCCCAGGAGATGAACGATCAGTCGTCGCCGGTGAAATAGCTGATGAGGCGGAGCACCTCAAGGTAGATCCAGACCAGGCTCAGCATGAGGCCGAACGCGCACTGCCAGGCGAACTTGTCCGGAACGCCCTGACGCACGCCCTGCTCGATCGAGTCGAAGTCGAGGAGCAGGAAGAAGCAGCCGATCAGGATCATGACGATGCTGAAGACGTAGCCGAGCGGGCTGTCGGTGCGCAGGCCGAGCCCGACGCCGTTGAAGATGCCGACCAGCAGGTTGACCAGCACCAGCCCGACCACCGCGATGGCGGCCGCCATGCCGTACTTGACCAGCTTGGGGGTGACGCGGACGACCCGCAGCGAGTAGACGGTCAGCACCGCGCCGAAGGCGAAGGCCGTGCCGAGCACCGCCTGGAAGACGATGCCGCTGATGGCGCCCTCGAACAGCTGGCTGATCTTGCCGAGGAAGACGCCCTCGAACACCGCGTAGCCCAGGATGAGCGCCGGGTTGGTGCTCTGGGTGAACGAGGCGATCAGGCCGAGGATGAGGGCCACGACGGCGGCGCCGACGGCCACCATCGGGGGGACGTTGAGCACCCACGTCGCGGCGGCGGCCACGACGAGCGCGCCGAGGGTGAGGAAGCCCCGGACGACGACGTCGTCGAGGGTCATCGCCCGGTAGGCGGGCGGGGCCGGGGGTGCGTACGACGGGGCGTCGTACATGTTCCGCAGGGTGTCGGGTGACGGGGCCGGGCCGGCCCAACCCGCGCGCTGCTGGCGCGCCCTGCCGAATACGGGGTTCTTGCTCTCCATCGCTGCCTCCTGTGGCGCCGAGCCTACGGGGCCTGGCGGCACCTAGGTCAACTCACGCTCAGATCGAAGTTCGTCGGGGGGACTTCGGCAGCGAGGACAACGAACGTGACCTCGCACGAGTTCCCGAGGCCGGGACGGCCGTCCGGGGCCGGCGGCCGGGCGGCGAGTAACTGCGTCGCAACCAATGGAAACCGGCTTCTGTTGGGTTTCGTGATGAAAACGGAATCTTCCGGATGCCTCACCAGACCGGGTCTTCCCGGCAAACGACTGGAAGCATTGTGTGACGGGTTGACAGCAGTAGTGAACCACCGGATGCGACAAGACGCTTCACTCGGAGAAAACCCCAGGTCGGGGACACTTAAGAATGGTGCCCCCGGCGGGATTCGAACCCGCACTACAACCCTTTTAAGGGGTTTGCCTCTGCCATTGGGCTACGGGGGCGCCGCAATCATACGAAACGGACCATGCTTCCGAGGAGCACAACTTCGCATCAGGCGTCACAACTGTGAAGTCTGCGGTGAAGTGATAGCGCCCCTGGCACTCTGTCCAAGAAGAGTAGACCGTCCAGATGGTCCAGTTGGTGCTGAATGCAGCGGGCCTCGAAGGCGTCCGCCTCGATGACGACCGGCTCCCCTGTGCCTGGCAAATGCCCATGTACGGTGATACGCGTCGCCCGGCGCACGTCGGCCATGAGCCCCGCGATGGACGCGCACCCCTCGCGCCCGCCGTCCCAGTGGGAGGCGCTCGTGAGGCGAGGGTTGACCAGGACGAGCTCCCCGGCCCATGACCGGGCCCGGGGGTGGGCCCAGGCGTTGAAGGCGATCAGCCGCCACCTCAGGCCGATCTGCGGGGCGGCCAGCCCCGTCATGGCCGTCTCGCCGCGCAGGGTGGCGAGCAGGTCGGCCGCGGCCCGCACGGTCTCGGGGGCCGCCGGGTCGACCGGCTCGGCCCTGGCCGACAGCGCCGGGTGCGGCGCGCCGAGCACCTGGCGCGGGGTGCCTCTGGCGCCCGTCACAGCAGGTCCGGCTCGACGGGACGGAAGGTGATCTCCGAGTCGAGCCCGGCGCCGACCGCCGCCAGCCGGCGCATGAGGGCGGCGACGTCGACGTCCTTGGGCAGCTCGACGTCGGCGATGAGCACGTAGAGGCGGCCGGTGAGCCGGGTGCTCATGCCGGTGATGTTGCCGCCGTCGGCGGCCAGCACGGCGCTGACGGCCGAGATGATGCCCGGCCGGTCGGGGCCGTGCACGGTCAGGACGTAGCCGAGGCCGCCGCCGTCGTCGCAGAAGTGCCGCCGCGCCTCGATCGCCGAGGCGGAGACCACCAGCTCGGGCGCGCCGAGCCGCTTGGTCAGCTCGGCGGGGTCGAGGTCGCCGGAGACCAGCAGCATCATCGCCACGTACCCGCCGAGCAGCGTCATGGTCGAGTCCTGGATGTTCGCGCCGCAGTCGGCCAGCGAACCGGTGACGGCGGCGATCACGCCGGGCCGGTCCACGCCGAGCACGGTCACCGCTGAGAGCCCCACCCGTGGTACCCCTTCCGCATTGCGTCCACGGGTGCCGAAAACGCCCCGGCGATGCTCGCCGGGGCGCTGCCGTACCTGGGCTAGCGGCGGGTCGTCGCCACCGCGGCCCTGAACCCGTCGCGCGGATGCTCCATCTCACCCAGCGAGATGGTCTCTCGCTTGAAGAACAGGGCCAGGGTCCAGTCGACGACGACACGGACCTTGCGGTTCAGCGTCGGCACCCGCGACAGATGGTAGGTGCGGTGCATGAACCACGCAGGGAAACCGCGCAGCTTGACGCCATAGACATTGGCGACGCCCTGATGCAGGCCCAGCCCGGCGACCGATCCGACATACTTGTGGCGGTAATCGACCAGTTGCTCGCCCCGCAGGTGCCGGACGATGTTGTCGGCCAGCACCTTGGCCTGGCGCACGGCGTGCTGGGCGTTGGGGGCGCAGTACTGGCCCGGGTTCGTCACGTCGGGCACCCCGGCCGCGTCGCCGGCGGCGAAGGCGTCACGGGTGCCGGCGACGGTCAGGGCGGCGGTGGTCTTGATCCGGCCCCGCTCGTCCAGGGGCAGGTCGCTGTCGTTGACGACCGGGCTCGGCTTGACGCCAGCCGTCCACACCAGGGTCTCGGCGTCGAACTCGGTGCCGTCGCTGAGCACGACGTGGCCGCCCTCGCACGACTCCAGCCTGGTGTCCAGCTTGACCTCGATGCCGCGTTCGCGCAGCTGCTCCAGCGTCCACTTGCCCATCTCGGGGCCGACCTCGGGCAGCACCCGGTTCGTGGCCTCGACGAGGACCCAGCGCAGGTCGGCCGGGGTGATGTTGCGGTAGTAGCGGGTGGAGTCCTTGGCCATGTCCTCCAGCTCGGCCAGCGCCTCCACGCCCGCGAAGCCGGCTCCGACCACCACGAACGTGAGCGCCCTGCGCCGCACCTCGGGATCGACGGTCGACTCTGCCACGTCGAGCAGGTGCAGCACGCGGTTGCGCAGCGCGATGGCCTCGCCGACGGTCTTGAACCCGATGCCGATGTCGGTCAGCCCGGGGATCGGCAACGTACGCGAGATCGACCCGGCGGCCATCACGATCACGTCGTAGGCCACCTGGCGCGGCTCGCCCTCGGCGGGCTGGAAGGTGACGACGCGCTCGGCGTGGTCGACCTTGGTGACCGTGCCGTTGAGTATGCGCACCTTGGGGAGGATCCGGCGCAGCGGGGCCACCATGTGCCTGGGCGAGAGGTTGCCCGCCGCCGCCTCCGGGAGGAACGGCTGGTAGGTCATGTAGGACTGGGGGTCGATGATCGTGATGCGCGCCTCGCCGCCGCGCAGCTCGCGGTGGAGCTTGCGCTGCAGTCTGAGCGCGGTGTACAGGCCGACGTAACCGCCGCCGACGATCAAGATGTGCTTGTTCATCCTGAGGCCCCATCCCTCGTGGAATGCTTGTGAAAGCATTCACAAGCTTACGTCGGGCCCTTCCGGAGAGTCCAACCCGGGGATGGTGGGACGCGTCACACCGCCAGTGACCTGGCCCGGAGGAAGACGTCGTCCAGCATCTGGGCGGTGACGCGGCCGGTGAAGGTGTTCTGCTGGCTGGGGTGGTAGCAGCCGATCAGGGTGACGGGGGCGGCGTCGTGCCGGACCTCGACCTCGACGCCGTGGCCGAAGCGGGGGCGGGTGCGCGGCAGCTCGTAGCCGGCGTCCTTGAGCGCGGGCCACATGGCCTGCCAGGCGAACCCGCCGAGCGCCACCACCGCCCGTACGCTCTCCGCCACCATCGCCACCTCCCGCGCCATCCACGGGAAGCAGGCGGCCTTCTCCTCCGGCGTGGGCTTGTTGGCCGGAGGCGCGCAGCGCACCGACGCCAGCACCCTGGTGTCGATGAGCTCCTGGCCGTCGCCGGCGTACGTGCTGGTCTCCTTGGCCGCCAGGCCGCAGCGGTGGAGCGAGGCGAACAGCCAGTCGCCGCTGCGGTCGCCGGTGAAGATGCGGCCCGTCCTGTTGCCCCCGTGGGCCGCCGGCGCCAGGCCGACCAGCAGCACCTTCGGCCGCTCGGCCCCCCACCCGGGGACGGGACGGCCCCAGTACGTCTCGTCCGCGAACGCGCGCCGCCGCACGCGCGCCACTTCCTCGCGCCACTCCACCAGACGCGGGCAGGCGCGGCAGACGGACTGCGCGGCCGTGAGCTCCGCGAGGGTGCCGGCGGTGGAGGCGAGGCGGCGCACGTCCGCGGGGTCATGGGCCACCGGGGTGTCAGGGGTGGCGGGATCGCCGGGCCAGCCGGTGCCGGGTGGTACGAAGCTCATGACACCGATGGTGCCCGATCACCTCGTCTTCTCGGGCACGGGTGTGGTGGCGGTGGCGGTGGCGGTCGGCGCGGGCGTCGCCGACGGGGCCAGGGGCGCCGTGGAGGCCGTCGGGCACGCGGGGGGCGCGGCCGTGGGCATGCCGTTGTCGGCCATCATGTCCTGCTGCTGGACCAGCGGCAGCGGGTAGCGGTTGAGCACCGGCTCGCCGCAGGACCGGTCGACCATGTACCCGTGGTCCTCGGGGCTGACCGTGATCGGTTTGCCGTCCTGGTCGTAGAGGTAGACGTCGGTCAGCGGGCTGCCGTCCTTGGCGTACGGCTTGATGTTGTAGACGTCGAGGCCGCCGCCGACCAGCATCACGTCGGCCGGCGCCGCCATCGCGACCGGCTGGTCGTCCCGGTCGGAGACCGTCGCCATGCCGGCGAGCAGCGCCAGCCCCGCCAGCACGTTGACGCCCGTGGCCAGCAGCGCGGCGAAGCGCCCGCCGCGGGCCCGGCCGAACCACACCGAGACCCACACGGCCACCGCCACGAGCGCCCACTCCGCCGGGTTCGCCGGGACGACGCCGCCGCGCGCCGTGATCGCCAGCAGCAGCATGGCCAGCAGGTAGCCGCGCAGCACCCACCAGCCGGGCCGCAGCTCGGGCAGGAAGCCCACGAAGCTCCGGTACGGCTTGTGCCGCAGCAGCCCGGCATGCGCCCGCGCCGCCCACGCGCGGGGCCGCGGACGGCGACTCCGCCCGCTCTGGGGACGCCCTCCGTAGGCGGCCACCAGCTCCTCCGCGTACGCGGCGGGCGGCCCGAGCCGATCCTCCAGCGGCAGGTCGGACTCGGCCGCGATCTCGGCGAGATGGTCGTCGAGGTCCTCGATCAGCTCCTCGCGGTCGGGGTGACCGGCCAGGGCGTCGCGGACGGCCTGCGCGTACTGTTCCGGCGTGGTCATGCGTGGCCCTCCTTGAGCAGGGAATCCATGGTGGCCGCGAACGACGCCCACCGCTTGGCTGAGGTGGCGTACAGGGTGCGGCCGACCTCGTTGAGCCCGTAGTACTTGCGGTGGGGGCCCTCGTCGGAGGCCACGACGTAGGAGTTGAGCGCGCCGGCCTTGAACAGGCGGCGCAGCGTGCCGTAGACGGAGGCGTCGCCCACCTCTTCCAGGCCCGCCTCCCTGAGCCGGCGCACGACGTCGTAGCCGTAGCCGTCGCGCTCGGCGAGCACGGCCAGCACGGCCAGGTCGAGCACGCCCTTGAGCAATTGGCTGCTATCCACGCGTAGCAGAGTACTGTGCAATGCACAGTAGTGGCAACAAGAGAACCGGGCGGCTCCCGGAAGGGTGCCGCCCGGTCACATGGTCAGCTTAGGCGTCGGTCTTGGGGCAGGTCGCCGAGTAGTTGGCGACGCCCGAGGAGGCGGCGTTGGGGCTGACGACGACGAGCTCGATGGTGCCCTTCGTCTCCTTGCTGTTGTGCGTGCCACCGACGCCCCAGGTCACGGCGAGGTCGCCGTTGACCTGACGCTCAAGGACGTTGACGTCCTTGACGCCGTCGACCACCCAGTAGTACTTGACGGTGGTCGGGCCGGTGCTGTGCAGGGTGGCCGAGAAGTCCACGCCGGGACCACGGTTGTCCTTGCACATGTCGTTGCGGGTGCCCGAGACCGACACGGCCGACACGGACGCGGTGGGCTTGGGAGCCTCGCACGCCGCGTACGACTGCGTGATCGAGTCGTTGTTGTTCGGGCCGGTGACCGTCAGGGTGATCTTGCCACCCTTGGCGGCCTCGCCGGTCAGCGCCTGCTCGGAGAGCTCGACGGTCTTGGAGCCGCTGCCCGAGAAGAAGATCTCGCTCGGGGACAGGGACTGGCCGTTGACCGCCCAGGTGTACCGGACGCGCGCGGCGCCGGTCGCGCTGACCGTGGCGTGCGCGCCGACCTTGCAGCCGTTGTGGTTGGTGGCCGTCACCAGGTTGGTGGCCGACACCTTGACAGCGGGAGCGGGGGTCGAGTCCTTGCACCACACCTTGTAGTAGGCGCGGTTGGACAGGGCGTCGTCGGGGCCGACGATCTCCAGCTGCGCCCAGCCACGCTGGCTGTGACGCGGGGAGATGCCGAAGCCGACCTTACGCTTGTTCCAGACCTTGACCTTGCCGTGGTCGGCGACCTCACCGTTCAGGATCCAGCGGTAGCGGACCCAGGTCGGGTGGTTGACGCTGATCAGACCGGTGAAGTCGATCTTGTCACCCGGGGTGCAGGCGCCCTCGTAGGACGACGGGCTGGCCCAGGCGCGAGCCGAGACCGACACGTCCTTGTCCGTACGGACACCCGAAAGGTCGTCCCCGTCATTCTTGCCACCCTGGTCGGCACAGCTGACCGAGAAGTAGCCCTTCTTGGACGTGGCCTTCTTCGGACCGAGGACCTGGACGGCCTCCCAGCCCTTGACGTCACCCTTGAAGGTCACCGACTCCTTGACGGTGACCGACTTGGTGCCGTGGCCCTTGAGCTTGACAACCTGGACCTTGCCCTTGGACCCGTCACCGTGGAGCCAACGGTAGGCGAGCTCGGTCTTGCCCTTGACCGGGACCGAGATCCTGGACGAGAAGCGGAGGTTGACCGGACAGGAACCCTGGTAGTCCTTCGACGAGACCTTCGGCGTGGTGACCGAGACCTTGCCAGACTTGGAGGACTTGGCCGCGGTGGCCGTGCCGGCCGCGGCCGAGGTCGCCGCCTGAGCGGGGCTGGCTACCAGGCCCGCTGCCATGGCGGCCAGCACGGCGGCGGAGGCGCCGAACGCCGCCGCCTTACGTGCCAACCCAACAGACATCATGTGAGAGTGCTCCATTCCGTGAGGGAAAAGACGCGCTCGGGAACGGTCGCCACGCCGTCACCTTCCGTGCACAGCAATATGGCAAAGCCCCCGTTTTGCGCCTTTACCTAATCACAATAGTGATTGCACGCTCAACACGGGTCATAGATCGGAAATGTCCGGATTTGGCTAACTCAGCCGGCGAGAGACCAGGCGATTCCATCCAAGATGTCGTGTTCGCTGACGACGACCTGCGAAAACGCAAAACGACGCACGATCCGGTCAAGAATTAGCGCACCAGCGCCAATCACGTCAACCCGCCCAGGATGCATCACCGGAACCCGCGCGCGATCACCATGGGTCATCGCCAGCAGCCGCCGCGTCACCTCGTGAACCTCTTCGGCGGTGATCCTGGAGTGGTGGATGCGCTCGGAGTCGTAGGCCGGCAGGTCGAGGGCGATGCCCGCGATCGTGGTCACCGAGCCTGCCAGGCCGACCAGCGTGTGCGCCCGCTCGACGGGCACCGCCTCCTCGACCCGGTCGAGGGCCGCCTCGATGTCGGCGACGACGGCCTCCAGCGCCGGGGCCGGCGGCGGGTCGCCGGCGTCCCTCAGGTGGCGTTCGGTCAGCCGGACGCAGCCGATGTTCACCGACAGCGCGGCCTCGGCGTGCTCGGAGCCGACCACGAACTCCGTGGAACCGCCGCCGATGTCCACCACCAGGTAGGGGGGCAGCGGGCCCTGCGGCACCTCGGTCTCCGGCGAGATGCGCAGCAGACCCCTGGTCGCCCCCCTGAACGACAGCTCGGCCTCCTCCGCCCCCGTCACGACCTCGGGCGTCACGCCGAAGATCTCGCGGACGCCGTCGGCGAACTCCTGCCGGTTGCCCGCGTCGCGGGTCGCGCTCGTGGCCACCACCCTGGTCGCGACCGCGCCGTGCCGGTCGATCAGCTCCCGGTAGGAACGCATCGCCTTGAACGTGCGCTCCAGCGCGTCGGGCGCCAGCATGCCGGTGCGGTCGACCCCCTGCCCCAGACGGACGATCTCCATCCGCCGCTCGACGTCGTGCAGCGTGTCGTCGCGGACGTCGGCGATGAGCAGGCGCACCGAGTTGGTGCCGCAGTCGATGGCGGCTACACGCATGGTCCGTCACTCCACCAGTCGGGGAGCGCGTCGAGCGCCTCCCTGCCGAACGGGTTGCTCCCCGGCACCGCCAGCTCGTGCGCCACCAGGGCGTGCAGGCACTTCACCCGCAGCGGCATGCCGCCGGTGCTCTGCATGTCGCGGGGCAGCGGCTCCATGCCCTCGTCGTGGGCCGCCTTGTCGCGCCTGGCGACGTAGTCGTCGTGCGCGGCCTGGTAGGCGGCCGCCAGGTCGGGGTCGCTCGCCAGCCTGGCCTGCATCTCGCGCATCAGGCCGGAGCCTTCGAGCGTGCCGATGGCCGAGGCGGCCTTGGGGCAGGTCAGGTAGTACAGGGTCGGGAACGGCGACCCGTCGGGCAGCCGCGGCGCGGTCTCCACCACGTCGGGATTGCCGCACGGGCAGCGGTGTGCCACCCCGCGCAGCCCTCTGGGCGGCCGGCCGAGCTGCCGCTGGACCGCCTCGACGTCGTCACTTTCCACTGCTGCTCTCCACCGCTCTGCGGCCCGTGCCCTTGTCGGCGGCCTCCACCGACTCCCACAGCGTCTGGTACCACGGCGGCACCTCGACGGGCTGCTTCACGGCCGTCTGCTCCTTGCCCTGCTCGGGCTCCATCACCACATAGCACTTCTCGCCGGGGCCGCAGAAGTGCAGCCGCTCCTTGGCGGTGCGCTTGATCCAGTTGGGATCGTCGCTCTGCCGGTCGCGGGCCAGCAGCGTCTGCCGCTCGGCCTCGACCCTGGCCTTCTCCGCCTGCAGCTCGGCGATGCTGCGGCGCAGGCTGATGTACTCGCGCACAGGGTAGGCCAGGCTCATCGCGATCGCGCACACCACGACCGCGAGGATGGCGGCCCGCCCGGTCAGCTGCGGCCTCTTCGCCAATGCTGCACACCCCCTTCGACGTACGGCCCGCGGCCGTCAGACCTTCCCAGGCCGCGGACCGTCAGTCGAAACTAGCGCCGGAACCGCGGAAAAGCCGCGCGACCCGCGTAGCGGGCGGCGTCGTCGAGAAGCTCCTCGATGCGCAGCAACTGGTTGTACTTGGCCACGCGGTCGGACCGCGCCGGGGCGCCGGTCTTGATCTGGCCGCAGTTGACCGCCACCGCCAGGTCGGCGATCGTGGTGTCCTCGGTCTCGCCGGAACGGTGGCTCATCATGCACCGGTAGCCGTTGCGGTGGGCCAGGTCGACGGCGTCGAGGGTCTCCGACAGCGTGCCGATCTGGTTGACCTTGACCAGCAGGGCGTTGGCGGTGCCCTCGTCGATGCCGCGCGCCAGCCGCTCGGGGTTGGTGACGAACAGGTCGTCGCCGACCAGCTGCACCTTGTCGCCGAGGGCCTCCGTGATGGCCTTCCAGCCCTCCCAGTCCTCCTCGTCGAGGGGGTCCTCGATGGAGACGAGCGGGTAGTTGGCGACCAGGTCCGCGTAGAAGGCGATGAGCTCCTGCGCCGAGACGCCCTTGCCGTCGATCGTGTAGACGCCGTCCTTGTGGAACTCGGAGGCGGCCACGTCGAGGGCCAGCGCCACGTCCTCGCCCGGCACGTAGCCGGCCCGCTCGATCGCGACCAGGATCAGGTCGAGGGCGTCGCGGTTGGAGGGCAGGTTGGGGGCGAAGCCGCCCTCGTCGCCCAGGCCCGTCGCGTAGCCCTTCTCCTTCAGCACGCCCTTGAGCGCGTGGTAGACCTCGGTGCCCATGCGCACGGCCTCGCGGAACGTCTCCGCCCCGATCGGCGCGATCATGAACTCCTGGATGTCGACGTTGGTGTCGGCGTGCGCGCCGCCGTTGAGGATGTTCATCATCGGCACCGGCAGCACGTGGGCGTTGGGGCCGCCGACGTAGCGGAACAGGGGCAGGTCGGCGCTGTCGGCCGCGGCCTTGGCGACGGCGAGCGAGACGCCCAGGATGGCGTTGGCGCCCAGCTTGGCCTTGTTGGGCGTGCGGTCGAGGTCGATCATGATCTGGTCGATGATGCGCTGGTCCTCGGCCTCGACCCCGTTGATCTCCTCGAAGATCTCGTCGGTCACGGCGAGCACGGCCTTCTCCACGCCCTTGCCGCCATAGCGCTTGCCGCCGTCACGCAGCTCGACCGCCTCGAACTGGCCGGTGGACGCCCCGCTCGGCACGGCGGCGCGGCCGCTGCTGCCGTCGTCGAGCACGACCTCGACCTCGACCGTGGGGTTGCCCCGGGAGTCGAGGATCTCGCGAGCGTAAACGACCTCGATGGTAGCCACGGGTTGCGCTCCTAAATCGAAAGGCAATATGCCATCAGAGCCTATCGGTACCCCGGCCCACCGGTACGGCACGGTCCGGCCACCGAGCCTCGGGCCCGTCGTGGGTCAGCTGGCCGGGGACAGGCTCCAGGCCTGGAGGCGGCCGCCGGTCGCGGCGACCAGCAGCCCGTCGCCCACCGCCAGGGCGGTGATCTTCCTGCCCGGCGCGAGGCCGCCCAGCCGCTCGCCGCGGTCGGCGTTCCAGACGGTGACCCCGTCGCCGCCCCCGGCGATCATCCGGCGGCCGCCCGCGGCCGTGACGCCGGCGCCCGCCGCGCCCGTGCTGAAGCCGCGTACGAAGGCGCCGCTGGCCAGGTCGTACACGGCGGTCGAGCGGCCCGTGGTGACGGCGGCGTGGCCGTCGCCGAACGCGGCGACCGAGCGCACCTCGCCCTTGCCCTCGCCGAGCAGCCCGCCGGCCGCGCCCACCAGGCCCCGGCCGGTGCCGACGAGGGCCTTGCCGCCGGCCTCGTCCCAGGCCAGGGCGGTGACCGGGCCGGCGGCGGCCCTGGTGCTGGCGACGACGCGGTTGGAGGCCAGGTCGAGCGTCACGACCCGGCCGTCGCGGCAGCCGATCACGACCGCGGGCTGCTTGCGCCACTGGCCGGGCGCCAGGCGGGCCTCCGACGGGCACACCGCGTGCCACGTGCCGGGGCGGGCGTCGCCGATGCGCCAGCGCCGCACGGCCCCGTCCGTGCCCGTCCAGACCGCCGTCTGCCGGCCGCCCACCGGGACCAGCAGCAGCGAGCGCACCGGCGTGGGGCCGGCGTCCGCGAGCCGGTCGAGCGGCTCGCCGGCACGCGGGTCCCACACCTCGATCGAGTTGCCCGCCCGCTCGGCGTAGACGACGACGGGCGCGCCCTTGTGGTGACCGATGGCCATCGCCGCCACCTGGGCCCCCGGCTCGGGCCCGAACTCGGGGCCGAGCTCGACGCCGAACGCCCCCGCCTGCCCGCCGTCCCCGCCGCCGGAGGGCAGACCGGCGTTCCGCCACAACGCCCCGGCCACCACCCCCACGACGACGAGCACGCCGACCCCGGCGGCGGCCCACCTCCGCCGCGTCACCGGCCGCCCGCCGGACGGCGCCTCCCGCACCTCACCCGCCCCGGGCCGCGCCCGCCCACGGACGTGCCCACTGACGTGCCCGCCGACGTCCCCACGGACATGCCCACGGACGTGCCCGCGCGGCGCCGTACGGCCCAGCAGCCGCGCCAGCACGTCGTCGGCCGACGGCCGCGCCCGCGGCTCCTTGGCCAGGCACGCCGCCAGCACCGCGCGCAGCGGCTCGGGCACCTCGCGCAGGTCCGGCTCGGCGTGCAGGATCCGGTTCAGCACGGCCGGGATCGAGTCCCGGCCGAACAGCGGCTCCCCCGTGGCGGCGAACCCGATGGTGGCCGCCCAGCTGAAGACGTCGGAGGCGGCCGTCGCGCTCTCCCCCGCGATCTGCTCCGGCGACATGTACCCCGGCGTGCCGACGACGCTGCTCGCCGTGGTGGAGACGTCCAGGTCCTTGGCGATGCCGAAGTCGATCACGCGGGGGCCGTCCTGGCCCATCAGCACGTTGCTCGGCTTGAAGTCGCGGTGCACGATGCCCGCGCCGTGGATGGCGGTCAGTGCCGTGATCGTGCCGGCCGCCAGCCGGTCCAGCTCGCCGCCGGTCAGCGGGCCGCCGTCGAGGACCAGGTCGTGCAGGGACGGCCCGTCGATGAACTCGCTGACGATGTACGGCCGCCCCTCGGCCAGCCCGCTGCCGTAGATCCGCGCCGTGCGCGCGCCCGCCACCTTGGCGGCGGTCGTGCTCTCCCGCAGGAACCGGCGGGTGGCCCGCTCGTCGCCCAGCAGGCGCGGATGCAGCACCTTGACGGCCGCGTGGCCGCCGCCCGCGTCGCGGCCGAGGAACACCGATCCCTGGCCGCCGTCGCCCAGCCGGCCGAGCAGGCGGTAGCCCGCCACCTCCCGCGGCTCCCCCGAGCGCAGCGGTCTCAGCTCCACCACCAGTCCCCCTCGGCTCGCCGGTTCAAGCCCCCGAGGATCCTGGCATTGGGTGACTTCTTCCGACAAGCAGGGCGGTCAGGCGTTGGACTCCCACGCGCGTACGCGGTCGCGGTAGGCACGGGCCGCGGCGCGCAGCTCGGCCTCGGGGTCCAGTCCGGCCTCCTGCGCCCGGCGTACGAGGTCGAACAGCTCGCGCGCCACCCCCTGGCCGATCGCGGCCGCCAGCGCCTCGGGCGCACCGGCCCGCTCGGCCCTGCGCAGCAGCTGGGCGGCCAGCGCGAGCGCGGGCTGGCCCATGGGGACGCCGTCGAGCACCGACGACTCGCCGCCCTTGGCCGCCCGCTCGGCCGCCTTGATCGCCTCCCAGTTGTCGTTGACCTCGTCCGCGCTCTCGGCCCGCACCGATCCGAACACGTGCGGGTGCCGCCGGACGAGCTTCTCGACGATCCCGGCGGCGACGTCGTCCATGTCGAACGTCTCGGCCACGCGGGCGTGGAAGACCACCTGGAGCAGCAGGTCGCCGAGCTCCTCGCGGAGCGCCGGGTAGTCGCCCTGCTCGATCGTCTCCAGGACCTCGTACGACTCCTCCAGCAGGTACGGCACCAGCGACTCGTGCGTCTGCTTGCGGTCCCACGGGCATTCGGTGCGCAGCCGGTCCATCACCGCGACCAGGTCGAGCACCCGCGACCCCGGCAGGTCGTACGAACCGGGCACGACCTCGATGAGCGGCGGCTCGTCGAGCGCGATGGCCGCGCGCCCGATCGCGCGCATGAAGTCCTCGTCGTCACCGGCGAGCCAGACCACCCGCTCGCGCACCGCCCGCCTGGACAGCGCGACCGCGTCGGGCACGACGACCTCCGCCTCGATCCCGGCGGCGGCCAGATAGGGGAGCTGCGGATGACCGGCGGAGCCGGTCAGCACGGGCCCCGAGCGCAGCGCCTGCCAGGCCTGGTCGCTCAGCAGGCCCGGCGCGACCCTGGGCGAGGTGGTGACGACGATCAGCGGCATCGGGCTAGCCCTGCTGCTGTTGCTGCGCCTGCTGGGAGGACTTGCCGAACCGGCCCGGATCGACGAAGCCCTGCTGGCTGAACTCGCCGTAACGCGGGCTGTAGACCGGCTTGATGCTCGTCAGCTCCTTGACGAACTTCTCCTGCGCGGCCTGGTCCTGGGCGCCGCCGAGCTGGTTGCGCACCTTGACCGCGCCCAGCTCCGCGCGCAGGTAGCCACGCGCGTCGGCCGGGCTGACGCCCCTGGCGATCAGGTTGATCTCGGGCGACTGGTACTGGCCCGGGTCCTTGAGCGCGTTGTCGACCTCGCTCTCGCTGACCTGCACGTTGTGCTTGGCCGCGAGCTGCCTGAACGCGCTCTCGTTCGCCATCCGGTAGAGCACGAACTGGGTGACGGGCACCCCGAGCTGCTCGGCCGAGACGTTGGCGCGCTTGAGTGCGGCCTCGTACTCCTGAACGTTCTTGGTCAGGTCGCGGGCCGAGATGCGCTCGCTCCCGACCACGGCCGCGGCTCCGGCCTCCATGGGCGAAGAGCAGGCGGTCAGCGCGGCGAGTCCTACCGCACCGGCGGCCACAGCCACTCGAATCGACTTCACATGCGTCCCTTTCCGAACAAAAACCGCGCTTAGCTTACCCGCGCGGGCTCAAGAAACATCGCCTCGACCAGGTCGCCGCACCATTTGAGCAGATCCAGGTCGCGCAACGGCTGCCCGCCCAGCGGCTTGGTCTTGGGCACCGGCACGAGCAGCGTCTCGGCCGCCTGCTTGTAGACCGCCTTCTTGTACAGCCGGTCGAGCCTGACCTGCTGCGACTCCCGCAGCCGCGCCGGGCCGAACTTGATGTTCTGCCCCTGCAGCGTGACGTCGGTGAGCCCGGCCGAGCGCGCCTTGATCCGGAAGCGGGCCACCTCCAGCAGGTTCTCCACCTCCACCGGCGGCTTGCCGTAGCGGTCGGTGAGCTCGTCGCGGACCTCGTCGATGTGGATCGGCGCGGCGATGGCCGCGATGCGCTTGTACGCCTCCAGCCGCAGCCGCTCGGAGGTGACGTAGTCGTGCGGGATGTGGGCGTTGATGGGCAGCTCGACCTTGACGTCCTGCTGCTCCTCCTGGACCTCGGCCCCGGACAGCTTCGCCTTCTGCTCCTGCACGGCCTCGGCCATCAGGCGCACGTAGAGGTCGAAGCCGACGCCCGCGATGAAGCCCGACTGCTCGGCGCCGAGCACGTTGCCCGCGCCGCGGATCTCCAGGTCCTTCATCGCGACGTACATGCCCGCGCCCATCTCGGTGTGCTGGGAGATGGTGGCCAGGCGCTCGTGCGCGGTCTCCGTCAGCGGCTTCTCCGGCGGGTAGAGGAAGTACGCGTAACCGCGTTCCCTGCCTCGCCCGACCCGGCCCCTGAGCTGGTGCAGCTGGGACAGGCCGTAGTTGTCGGCCCGGTCGACGATGAGCGTGTTGGCGTTGGGCACGTCGAGGCCGGACTCGACGATCGTGGTGGAGACGAGCAGGTCGTACTCGCGTTCCCAGAAGCCGACCATGATCTTTTCGAGCTGGTGCTCGTTCATCTGGCCGTGGGCGACCGCGATGCGCGCCTCGGGGACCAGCTCGCGCAGCCGCGCCGCCACCCGGTTGATCGAGGCCACTCGGTTGTGCACGAAGAAGATCTGGCCGTCGCGCATCAGCTCGCGCCGGATCGCCGCCGCGATCTGCTTCTCCTCGTACGGCCCCACAAAGGTGAGGATCGGGTGCCGCTCCTCCGGCGGCGTGAGGATCGTGGACATCTCGCGGATGCCGGTCAGGCCCATCTCCAGCGTGCGCGGGATCGGCGTGGCCGACATGGCCAGCACGTCGACCTGCGTGCGCAGGTGCTTCATGGCCTCCTTGTGCTCGACGCCGAAGCGCTGCTCCTCGTCGATGATGATCAGCCCGAGGTCCTTGAAGCGCACCTCGGGGCTGAACAGCCGGTGGGTGCCGATGACGACGTCGACCGCGCCCGACCGCAGCCCCTCCAGCGTGCCCTTGACCTCGCCGTCGGTCTGGAAGCGCGAGATCGGCCTGATCGCGACGGGGAAGCTGGAGAACCGCTCGGTGAAGGTGGACATGTGCTGCTGCACCAGCAGCGTGGTCGGCACCAGCACGGCCACCTGCTTGCCGTCCTGGACCGCCTTGAACGCCGCCCGCACCGCGATCTCGGTCTTGCCGTAGCCGACGTCGCCGCAGATCAGCCGGTCCATCGGGACGCCGCGCTCCATGTCGCGCTTGACCTCGTCGATGGCCTCCAGCTGGTCGCCGGTCTCGGCGTAGGGGAAGGCGTCCTCCATCTCCCGCTGCCACGGCGTGTCGGCGCCGAAGGCGTGGCCCGGCGAGGCCATGCGGGCCGAGTAGAGCCTGATCAGCTCGCCGGCGATCTCCTTGACCGCCTTCTTGGCCTTGGACTTGGCCTTGGCCCAGTCGGCGCCGCCCATGCGGTTGAGCGTGGGCGCCTCGCCGCCGACGTAGCGGGTGACCTCGTCGAGCTGGTCGGTGGGCACGTAGAGGCGGTCGCCCTTGGCGTACTCGATGACCAGGTACTCGCGGGTCGCGCCCTGGACCGTGCGCTGAACCATCTCGACGTAGCGGCCGACGCCGTGCTGCTCGTGCACGACGTGGTCGCCGACCTTGAGCTGGAGCGGGTCGACCATGTTGCGGCGGCGCGAGGGCAGCCGGCGCATGTCCTTGGTGGACGCCTTCTGGCCCACCAGGTCGAGGTGGGTGAGCACGGCCAGGCGCGGCGTGATGAACCCGTGCTCGATCAGGCCGGTCGAGACGTGCACGACCTTGGGCTCGGGCGCCTTGTCCAGGAAACGCTGCAACCGCGCGGGCACGTCGACGCCCTTGAGCAGCTCGACCATGCGCTCGGCCGGCCCGTGGCCCTCGCTGAGCAGCACGACCGCCTTGTCCTCGGCCAGCCAGCCCTTGATGTCGGCCAGCGCCTTGGCGGTGTCGCCCCGGTAGGCCTCGGAGTCATGGGCGTCGAGCTCGACGCCGTTGCCGAACGGCGCCATCGTCCACCACGGCTGGCCCAGCGCGTCGGCGTGGCCGCGGATCTCCTCCAGCGTGCGGAAGGCCGCCGCGCCCAGGTCGATCGGCGCCTCGCCGCCGGCCGCCGCGTTGATCCAGGACGCCTCCAGGAACTCCTGCGAGGTGCGTACGAGCTCCTCTGCCCGGCCCCTGATGCGCTCGGGGTCGCACACGAACACCGCCGACCTGACCGGCAGGTGGTCGAGCAGCAGGTCCATCTCCCCCGCCAGCACCGGCGCGAACGCCTCCATGCCCTCGACCGGAATGCCGTCGGCGAGCTGGTCGAGCACCTCGGCGAGGGCCGGGTGCTGCTGCGCCAGCTCCCGCGCCCGCGCCCTGACCTCGCCGGTCAGCAGCAGCTCGCGGCACGGCGGCGCGAACAGGCCGTCCTCGGCCGCCTCCAGCGAGCGCTGGTCGGCCACCTTGAACCAGCGGATCTCCTCGACCGTGTCGCCCCAGAACTCCAGCCGCAGCGGATGCTCCTCGGTGGGCGGGAACACGTCGAGCAGCCCGCCGCGCACGGCCACCTCGCCGCGCTTCTCCACCATGTCGACCCGGTGGTAGCCGTTGGTGACCAGGCGCTCGACCACCTCGTCGAGATCGGCGTCGTCGCCGGCCCGCAGCCTGATCGGCTCCAGGTCGCCGAGCCCCTTGACGATCGGCTGGAGCAGCGCCCTGACCGGGGCGACCACCACGCCGAGCGGCCCGGCGGCGGTGTCGCCCTTGACCGGGTGCGCCAGCCTGCGCAGCACGGCCAGGCGCTGGCCCACGGTGTCGCTGCGCGGCGAGAGCCGCTCGTGCGGCAGCGTCTCCCAGGCCGGGAACACCGCGACCGAGCTCGGTTCGAGCAGGCTCGTCAGCGCCGCCGCCAGGTCCTCGGCCTCCCGGCCGGTGGCGGTGACGGCCAGCACGGTGCGCTGATCGTGCGCGGCCAGCGCGGCCACGCCGAACGGCCGCAACGCCGAGGGCGCGATCAGTGAGACGTCGCCGCCCTCTTCGAGCGCGGCGGTCAGCTTCGGGTCGGCCCCGGCCCCCAGGGCCACAAGGTCAAGCAGTCCGGAAAGACTCATCAGATACGCCCACAGCCCCACGACGGCAACACAACTACCCCCGGCCGGGTCAGGTCGCGGGGGTCTCCACCCAGCCTACTCGGGGTGCGGCACCCGGTAACCGGGGACCGACGGCCAGCGTACGGTGAGCACCACCGACTCCTCCTCGGCGACCCACGAGTGGTCCACGCCCTTGCCCCAGACCACGTAGTCGCCCGGCTCGGTCAGCAGCACGCCGCGCCCCGGCAGCTCCACCCGGAACCGGCCGCTGATCAGGACGAGCAGGGCGGTGCGCTCCTCGCCCCTGACCCACTGGGCGCGCTCGTCGCCCGCCGGGTGCACGCCCCACTTGATCTCGACTTCTTCACTGTGTCTTGGGTCGCCGAAGGGTTTGAAGTGACCGAGCAGCCAGCCCCGGTCGCCGGCCGCGTCGATATTGGCGTTCCCCACGTAAACCTGCCCGTCCACGGGGCAGGACGCTAGCAGGGAAGTGCCTAACCGAGACGGCTCGATTGATTACTGTAGGTGACATGTCTGAGGTGCGATCAGTCGCCCAGCGAGGCGACCTCTTCGGTCAACGGATCCGCGAGCACTGGGCCGGGCGGTACAGCCGGCGGCTCGACATACTCGTCGCGGGGTGCGCCCACGACGAGCCGCTCGACGTGGAGCCGCTGGAGGCCAGGGCCACGGGCGCCGACGAGGACCACCCGGTCATCAGAGACGTCGTGGAGGAGCGCGCCGACCTGGTGGCCTGGTCGCTCGGCGACCTGCGCTGCGTGCCACTCCAGCACCGCGCCTACGACGTGATCCATCTGTCGTTCCTGCTCGAACGCGTCCAGCATGCCGAGCTGGTGTTCGACCGCCTGCTCCAGTCGCTGCGACCGGGCGGCCTGGTGCTGCTGCGGATGCGCGACAGGAAGTCGGCCTACGGGCTGCTCGACCGTCTCACGCCGTCGTGGCTGCGCCGGGCGTTGTGGCGCACGCTGGTCACCCCCGGCACGCCGGGCCCGCTGCCCGTCGTCTACGAGCCGCTGGCCTCCAGCGACGGCATGCACGCGTTCTGTCTCAGCCGCGGGCTGATGATCACCGACGACGAGCGCCGGGTCAGCGGCCCGGCCCGCGCCGGCCGGCTCGGCTCCGCCGCCGTCGCGCTGGTCGACCGACTGAGCGGCGGGCGTTACCCCGCCTCCCACGACGAGATCACGATGGTGATCAGGAAGCCCCAGCATCACTTCGCCCGGCTGCTCTAGCGACAGGACGGTCCGAGCGACTAGACTCCTTTCCTACCAATTCAATCGGAATAGTTGGGATGTCGGAACCGTGGAGTGGACCCCGGACGCGCACGAGCTGGCCGACCTTGAGCTGCTGCTGTCCGGGGCGTTCGAGCCGCTGACCGGCTTCCTGGGCCACGACGACGTGCACGCCGTGCACGAGCGCGGCACGCTCGCCGACGGCACCCCCTGGCCCGCGCCGGTCACCCTCCACCTGCTCGCCGAGGTCTCGCCCGGCGACGAGGTGCGGCTGCTCGACCCCGAGGGCCTGCCGCTGGCCGTGCTCACCGTGACCGCGCGCGAGGCCGACGGCCTGACCTCGGGTCCGCTCAAGGCGCTCGGCGCGCCCGAGCACGGCCCGTTCGCCCGGCTGCGCCGCACGCCCGCCGAGGTCAGGGCCGAGCTCGGCGGCCGGCCCGCGCTGGCCGTCACGATGCGCGGGCCGCTCGACGACCTCACCGAGATCGTCGCCACCGCGAAGGAGCTCGACGCGGTGATCGTGCTGCTCCCCCTGTCGTACGGCGAGGCGGGCCCCGGCGTCGTCCGCGCCGCGCTGCGCGCCAAGACGCAGCTGCCGGAGGGCACCCTCGTGGTCCCGGTCCCCCTGGCGCCGCGCGCGGAGCCGGAGATCGACCTCGAACTGCGCGAGCACGTCGCCACCGCCTACGGCGCCACCGAGCACTACGCGGGCCCCGAGCCCGTCACGCTCCCCGGCCCGCCCCACCGCCGCGGCCTGGTCGTCTTCTTCACCGGCCTGTCCGGCTCGGGCAAGTCCACCATCGCCCGCGGCCTGCGCGACGCCCTGCTGGAGCTCGGCACCCGCACCGTCACCTACCTCGACGGCGACGTCGTGCGCCACCTGCTGTCCAAGGGCCTGACCTTCTCCAAGGCCGACCGCGACCTGAACATCCGGCGCATCGGCTTCGTCGCGGCCGAGGCCGCCCGCCACGGCGGCCTGGCGATCTGCGCCCCCATCGCCCCCTACGCCGCCACCCGCGAGGAGGTGCGCGAGACGGTCGAGTCCGTCGGGGCCGACTTCCTGCTCGTGCACGTCGCCACGCCGCTGGCGGAGTGCGAGCGGCGCGACCGTAAGGGCCTGTACGCCAAGGCCCGCGCCGGCCTGATCCCCGAGTTCACCGGCGTCTCCGACCCCTACGAGGAGCCGGACGACGCCGACCTGGTGATCGACACCACGCACATCTCGATCGAGGCGGCCGTCTCCCAGGTCCTGGGGGCGCTGCAGTCCGGAGGATGGGTACGTTGATCGACTTCGCACTGGTCGCCGGGTCCTTCGTCGTCGCGATCGTGGTCGGCCTGACCGGCATGGGCGGCGGGGCCCTGATGACCCCGATGATGATGTTGTTCTTCAACGTGCCGCCGCTGGCCGCGGTCTCCAGCGACCTGGTCGCCTCGGCCGTCATGAAGCCGGTCGGCAGCGTCGTCCACCTGCGGCGGGGCACGGTCAACCTGCGGCTGGTCGGCTGGTTGTGCGCCGGGTCGGTGCCGGCCGCGTTCTGCGGGGTGTTCCTGGCCCGCGCGTTCGCCGTGACGGACGCGGTCAAGTACGCGCTGGGCGTGGCGCTGCTGCTGGCCGTCGTCGGCATGGCGGTCAAGGGCTGGCTCGGCGCGCGGGGCGGCTCGTCGAACGCCCATGAGATCGTCGTGCGCCCAATTCCGACCCTACTGGTCGGTACGGTAGGCGGGCTCGTGGTCGGCGTCTCCTCCGTGGGATCGGGTTCGCTGATCATCGTGGCCCTGCTCGTGCTCTATCCGGCGCTCAAGGCCAACCAGCTCGTCGGCACCGACCTGGTGCAGGCCGTGCCCCTGGTCGCGGCGGCCGCGCTCGGCCACCTGATGTTCGGCGACTTCAAGCTGGAGCTCACGCTCTCGCTGCTGATCGGCTCGATCCCCGGCGTCTACCTCGGCGCGCGGATCTCCTCACGCGCCCCGGGCGGGCTGATCAGAGCCCTGCTGGCGATCGTCCTGCTCGCCTCGGCGCTCAAGCTCCTGGACGTCGGCAACGCCGTCACCGTCTGGCTGCTCGTCGCCGCCTGCGCGGTCGCCTTCGCCGGCTGGCGGCTGCGCGCCGGCGGCCTGGCCCGGCGCGGCGAGGGGGCCGCGGCCGTCGAGGCTCCCCAGGCAGCGCGGCGTTAGGGCCGCGGCACGCGGGTCGAGCGGAAGTAGCGGTCGCGGGCGAGCTGGGTGAAGGCGCGGGCCGCGCCCGGATCGGAGTCGAAGCTCGTGTTGCCGCGCGGCGCCTGCGGCGAGTCGAAGTACAGCAACGCCTTGATCTGCGGATACCGCTTGATCTGTCTCAGCACCGACTCGAAGAAGCGCCGTTTGAAGGCCCGGTCGGCGGGCCGCTCGAAGACCCCCCACTCGGCCACCATGACCGGCTTGCCGGGGAAGCGGGCCTGCATCCACCGGTAGAACCCCGGCCAGCTCCCGTACTCCTTGCGGGTCTTGTTCACCAGCCCGTCGAAGTCGCGCACCCGGTCGTCGGCGTACGGGTCCATGGCCACCCAGTCGACCACGTCGTCACCGGGGTAGAGATCCTCGAACCAGGGCTTGGCCGCCCAGTTGGGCGCGCCCATGTACGTCATCACCGTCACGGCGTTCTTCACCCCGCGCTCGCGCAGCCTGAGCACGACGTGCCGGAACATCGCCGCGTAGTCGCCGGCCTGCATGCCCGACCCCGAGCGGGCGTCGACGTCGTTCTCCGGCTCGTGGTGGAGGGTGAGGAAGAACCGTTCGGGGAAGGTGCGCCTGAGGTGGTCGGCCAGGCGGTCGATCCGCCGGTCGAGGGCGCCATCGGCGATGTCGGCCCAGGTGCGGTCGAGCGACGGCTTCCAGTTGATCATGAGCAGCCGGGGCCGGCCCGGGTCGCGGGCCAGGCCGATCTCCTGCGGGGTCGGGAACAGCTCGCTGCCGCGATGGTAGACGTGCAGCACGTCCGCGCCGGCGCCCATGCGCGACTCGGCCCCGCGCAGCGCCTCGGCCACCGGAGCGCCGGTGAAGACCTCGGGCGCCACGCCCCACCAGGCGCCGCAGGAGGGGATGAGCCTGGCGGTGACCGCGCAGGAGGGCGCGCCGGCCAGCTCGGCCGTGCTGGTGTCGACCCGGGCGGGCGTGCCCTCGGCCGTCGAGCAGGCGGCCAGGAGGGCGAGCACCGCGCAGGTGATTGCGGTTTTCGTCGCGAAAGACGCGAAGTGACACTTCATCGCGAAAGACGCGAAATGAGAAAAGCCCCGAAGCTGCAACGCCTTCCAACCCCCTTGTCGACGGACCCCCGCCTATCAAACCTGAACCTTGCCATGCCATTCCTCGAACTTCAGCCAGTGTGCTCGTCTGCCCAGCTCACGGCACCCGACCCCCCACCCACATTTTCTGGAAATATCCATTTAAAAAGGGGCATCTTCGCGGCCGTACCGGAAAAAATCTTCAGTATTCGACTTGGGTAATATCCGTCCGGCCTATAGTGGGCGCACACTGCGCCGAGTGACGCAGCGTTGCCCACCCGCGACAGCGCGCATCCCCTCCAGGAGACCGTCCCCATGAGCCCGTCGCCGGACTTCCAGGCGCGCCGTCCGGGCGCCGACCTGGACGAGCACCTCTCCCTGCTGCGCAGGCGGTGGCTGTTGCTCGTCGGTTGCGTCGTGGTCGGCGGCACCGCCGGGCTCGCCCTGCTGCGGGCCACCCCGCCGGCCTACACCGCGATCACCCAGGTCCTGGTCACGCCCGTCGACGGTCAAGACCAGGGCAACCAGGTGAGCAACCGGCAGCGCGAGCCGCTCAACCTCGACACCGAGGCCCAGATCGCCCAGTCGGCGGTCGTCTCGGCGCGGGTCGCCCAGGCCCTGCGGATCGCCGCGCCGCAGCCGGTCGAGGTCTCCGTCCCGCCCAACTCGGCCGTGTTGTGGGTCTCGGTGACCGACGCCGATCCCGTGGCCGCCGCCGCGCAGTCGCGGGCCTACGCCGACGCCTACCTGGCCAACAGGCGCGAGAGCGCGCAGGCCGCGACGGCCGAGCGGCAGCAGGCGGTGCTGGCCAAGCTCAAGCAGGTCAACACCGGCCTCGACGCGGCCATCAAAGAGGTCGGCCGCCTGCCCAAGGGCAGCGCCGAGCACGCTATCGCCACCCAGCGCCAGAGCGTGCTCAACCGGCAGGCCGCCAGCCTGACGCTCAAGTACGACGCGCTGCGCACGATCGCGGTGACCCCCGGCTCGGTCATCAGCGAGGCGCTGCCGCCGACCCGGCCGAGCTCCCCCAGCCTGCCGCTCTACCTCGGCACCGGCCTGATGGCCGGCCTGCTGCTCGGCGCGGCGGCGGCCTACGCCCGCGACCGGCTCGACACCCGGCTGCGCACGGCCGCCGACGTCGAGCGGCTGACCGGGCTGCCCGTGCTGACCGACCTGTCCGCCTCCCGCGAGCACGGCGTGCTGCACGAGCTGGCCTGCGCCGTGGTCGCCGCCTGCCCCGGCCAGCGGCTGCTGGTCCGGTCGCTGCCCGCCGACCTCTACGCCTCCTCGCTGGCCGAGCCGCTGGCCATCAGCGCGCCGCTGTCGGTGCTCGACGGCTCCGACGTCCGCGACCTGGCGCGGGCCGACGCGGCGCTGCTGCTGGTCGGGCTGGGCCGGGTCACCTCGCCGGAGGTGACGGCGGCCGCCCGCCATCTGGAGCGGCACGACGTGCCGGTCGTCGGCGTGGTGACGGCGACCGACGCGGTGCCGGAGTTCGTCCCGCTGCTGGAGCCGCGCACCCACACCTCGCTCGGCAAGCTCGTCGCCACCGGCGAGCTGGAGGTGAGCCTGGCTGCCGAGACCACGCCCATGCAGTCGTTCCACCACCGGCAGCGCAAGCAGCCGTGACAGGACCAGCCTGGCCGATCGCGGCGCTCCTGCTCGGCTACCCGATCTGGTGGGCGCTGGGGTTCGGCGGCCTGTCGGTGATCGTCCTGGCCGTGCCGATGGCGGTGATCCTGTGGCGGCGCCGGCCGGTCCGGGTCCCCCACGGGTTCGGCCTGTGGCTGCTGCTGCTGGCCGGCTACCTGCTGAGCGCGATGATGCTGGACGAGCTGCCGCCCGGCACGTACGGCGGGTTCAGCGCCGGCCGCCTGATCGGCTGGGCCATGCGCCTGGCCCTGTACGTGTCCGTCCTGGTCATGGTGCTCTACCTGGGCAACCTGACCGAGCGCGAGCTGCCGCAGCTGCGCCTGGTGCGCTGGCTCGGCGTGCTGTTCCTGACGACGGTCGCCGGCGGCCTGCTCGGCGTCCTGGTCCCGCACTTCGCCTTCACCTCGCCGGTCGAGCTGCTGCTGCCCGGCTGGATCAGCGAGAACTCCTTCGTCCAGAACCTCATCCATCCCACGGCCGCCCAGACCCAGAAGGTGCTCGGCTACTCCTCCCCCAGGCCGGAGGCGCCCTTCGAGTGGGCCAACGCGTGGGGCAGCAACGCGTCGGTGCTGCTGATCTGGTTCGTCGTCGGCTGGTGGACGTACGGCGGGCGGGGCCGCCGGGTGCTGGCGGTGCTGGTGATCGCCCTGGCCGCGGTCCCGGTCGTGTACTCGCTCAACCGCGGCCTGTGGATCGGGCTCGGGCTGGCCGTGGCGTACCTGATCGTGCGGGTGGCGGGCCGGACCAGGGTCGTGCTGTGCGGCGCGGTGGCCGCCGGGCTGGTGGTGTTCGCGCTCAGCCCGCTGGCCTCGGTGTTCGCCCAGCGGCTGGACAAACCGCACTCCAACGACGTCAGGGCCTTCACGATGACCGCCACGGTCGCCGCGGCCCGCCACTCGCCGGTCATCGGCTACGGCAACACCCGCAACTCGCTCGGCAACCACCGCTCGATCACCACGGGCAAGACCCAGTGGTGCGCGGCCTGCGGTCACCCGCCGCTCGGCAGCGACGGGCAGCTCTGGCTGCTGCTGATCACCCAGGGCTTCACCGGCGCCGCCCTCTACGTGGCGTTCTTCCTCGGCGCCATCCGCCGCCACTGGGCCGACCGCTCCCCGATCGGGCTGGCCGGGGTGCTGGTGATGGGTCTCGTGCTGCTCTACATGTTCGTCTACGACGGCCTGGTGACGCCGCTGAGCCTCTATCTCATCTCGTTCGCCCTGCTGTGGAGAAACGCATGAAGGACGCCTCCGCGCGGCTCGGATACCTCCGCGAGACCGTGCGCCTGCTGTTCCCCGGTACCGGGTCGCCGCGGCCGTACTCGGTGCTGCCGCACCGGGTGCTGCCCCGCCGGCTGGCCCCGCGGCGCTGGTGGCACGTGGGGGGCGCGGTCACCGTGCCGCTGGAGGAGTCCGTGGCGGCCTATCTGGGCGAGGTCTTCGACGCGCCCGTGGAGGTCGTGCTCCACGTGCGTCCGGCGTTGCGGCCCAACCGCAAGCCCGTCCTGGAGGCCCGTACCGGAGGGCGGCTGCTGGCGTACGTGAAGGTCGGCGACAGCCCGCTCGCCCGCGAGCTGGTCGGCCGCGAGGCGGCCGCGCTGCGCGGGCTGGCCGCGGCGCCGCTGAAGACCGTCGTCGTGCCCGACGTGCTGCACCACGGCGAGTGGCGCGGCCTGCCCGTGCTGGCGCTCTCGCCGCTGCCCGTACGGCGCCGCCGGGTGCCCCCGGCCCTGCTGCACGCCGCGATCATGGAGATCGCCGTCACCGGCGGTCCGGTCCCGGCCTGGCACGGCGACCTGTCCCCGTGGAACATCTGCCCCTCCGCCGACGGCCGGCTGCTCGTCTGGGACTGGGAGCGGTACGAGACCGGCGTCCCCTACGGCCTCGACGCCGCGCACCACCTCTTCCAGCGGGCGCTGCGCAGGATGGACCCGCCCACGGCGGCCCGCGCCTGCGTGGCCAGGGCGCCCCGCGAGCTGGCCCCGCTCGGCCTGTCGTCGGCCGAGGCCCGGCGGACGGCGCTGCGCTACCTCATCGTGCTGGCCGACCGGCACGCCGCCGACGGCCACTGCCCGCTCGGCCCGCCCGAGACCTGGCTCAACCCGGCCGTCGACCACGAGGAGCTGCTGCCATGAGGACGATGAAGCGGCCGGTGCTGTCCTTCTCGCGCCTGGCGGGCCGGTTCACGTCGAGTGCGCGGGTGCTGCCGTCGTTCCTGATCGTGGGGGCGCAGCGGTGCGGCACGACCTCGCTCTACCGGGCGCTGGCCCAGCACCCGCTGCTGCTCAAGCCCGTCCTGCACAAGGGGGTCCACTACTTCGACGTCGGCTACCACCGGCCGATGGCCTGGTACCAGGCGCACTTCCCGCTGCGTGCGGGCGCGGCGCTGCTGGCCCACCGGTACGGCGGCCGCACCCAGGCGTTCGAGTCGTCCCCCTACTACCTGTTCCATCCGCTGGCCGGTGAGCGGATCGCCGCCGACCTGCCCGGGGTCAAGCTGATCGTCCTGGTCCGCGACCCGGTCGAGCGGGCCTGCTCGGCGCACGCCCACGAGCTGGCCAGGGGCTTCGAGTCCGAGTCGCACCTCGAATCCGCCCTTGAGCTGGAGGCCGAGCGGCTGGCCGGGGCCGAGGAGAGCCTGCGCGTGTCGCCGTTCTCCGAGCACCACTCCCACCGCCACCACGCCTACCTGGCCCGCGGCCGGTACGCCGACCAGCTCGACCGCCTCGAACCGCTCTTCGGCCGCGACCGGATCCTGGTGCTCGACAGCCACCGGTTCTTCGCCGAGCCCGAGACCGCCTACGACCGCGTGCTGGAGTTCCTGACGGTGCCGCACCTGGGCTATCCGACGTTCGAGCGGCACAACGGCCGGCCGCTGCCCCGGCCCGTGCCCCGGGTGCTGGAACAGGCGCTCAGGGACCATTTCGAGCCCTACGACGCACGGCTGACGCGCTGGCTGGGCGGTGAGCCGTCGTGGCGCCGGTGATGGTCCGGCGCGGGATCGCCGGGCTGACCGGGGCCGGCGTGAGCGCGCTGGCGCAGTTCCTGGTGGCCGTGGTGGTGACCAGGGCGTTCAGCCCGGCGCAGGCGGGGGCGTTCTTCAGCGTGACGGCCCTGGCGCTGATGGCGGCCGGCATCGCCAAACTGGACGCCGGCAACGGCCTGGTGTACTTCATCGCGCGGGCCAGGACGTACGGCTATCGCGGTATCTCCGGATATTTCCGGGCGGCCATGGTGCCGTGCGCGCTGGCCGCCTGCGCGGCCGGGGTGCTGCTGGAGCCGCGCATCGGGCTGCTGGCCTGGGCCCTGCCGGTCATCGTGCTCGGCGACATCGCGCTGGCCGCCACCCGCGGGTTCGGCTCGATGCGGCCCACCGTGCTGCTGGACGGCGTGCTGCTGCCCGCCGCGCAGCTCGTGCTCGTCACCTGGGCCGCGCTCGCGCACGCGCCGCAGTGGCTGCCTGCGGCCTGGGCGCTGCCCTTCCTGCCGCTGCTCGTCCTGGCCCTCGCCGACCTGCGCAGACGCGCGCCGCGCACGCCGTACCTGCCGGGGACCGGGCGTGACCTGTGGCGGTACACCGCCCCCCGGTCCGCCGCGGGCGCCATCCAGGCGGTGTTCCAGCGGCTGGACATCGTGGTCGTCGCCCTGCTCGGCGGGCCGGCCCAGGCCGCGGTCTACACGGCCGCCACCCGGTTCCGGGTCGTCGGGCAGCTCGCCAACCAGGGGCTGGCGCAGGCCGTGCAGGAGCGGCTGGTCCGGGCGCTCGCCGACGGGGAGCTCGGCCGGGCGCGCGAGCTGTACCAGGCCACCACGATCTGGCTGGTGCTGCTGACCTGGCCGGTGTGGCTGGGCTACGCCGTCCTCGCGCCGTGGCTGCTGCGCGTCTTCGGCCCCGCGTACGGCGCCGCCGCCCCCATCGCCCTCGTCCTGGCCGGGACCATGCTGGTGGCCTCCGCCTGCGGCATGGTCGACGTCGTCCTGACCGCCGCCGGCCACACCCTGGCCAGCCTGCTCAACCTGCTGGCCGCGGTCGCCTGCACGGTCGCGCTCGACCTGGCCCTGATCCCCTCCCAGGGGGCGTTCGGCGCGGTCGTCGGCTGGTCGGGCGGGGTGATCGTGAAGAACCTGCTGCCGCTGTGGCAGCTCCACCACCGCTACGGCCTGCGCCCGTTCGGCCGCCACACCCTGCCCGCCCTGCGCCCGCGCACCTGGGCGGCGGCCGCGTGAGCGCGCCCGTCCTGGTCACCGGCCTGCCGAGGAGCGGCACGAGCTGGGCCGGCAAGATGCTCACCGCCGGCGGCGGCCTGGTCTACGTCAACGAGCCGCTCAACCCGCAGCACCCGCCCGGCCGCTGCCCCGGCGTGCTGCGGGCCGAGGTCCCCCACCGGTTCCAGTACATCTGCGACGACAACGCCGCCGACTTCCTGCCCGCCTTCCGCGACACGGTCGCCCTGCGCTACCACTGGCTCGCCGAGCTGCGCGCCAACCGCTCCCCCTACGACCTGGCCCGGCTGGCGCGCTACGGCACCGCGTTCGCGTTCGGCCGCCTGGCCGGGCGGCGGGCGCTGCTCGACGACCCGTTCGCGGTGTTGTCGGCGGGCTGGTTCGCCCGGCGGCTGGGGTGCGCGGTCATCGTCCTCGTCCGCGATCCGGTGTCGTTCGTGGCGAGCTGGCGTCGTCTCGGGTGGCGGTTCGATGTCGGCGACCTGCTCGGCCAGCCGCTGCTCGTCCGTGACCATCCCGGGCTGCTGGGCCTGCATCGGCTGCTCGGCTCCGCCGACGACCTGGCCACGACCGCCGCTCTGTGGCGGGCCGCGCGGTCGGTTCTGGCCGCCACGCCCGGCGTCCTGGTCGCCTCGTACGAGTCGCTGGCCGAGGATCCGGTCGCCGGTTTCCGGGATCTCTACGCCCACGCGGGGCTGCAGTGGTCACCGTCCGCCGAACGCCGGATCGTCCGGGCCTGCACCACGCCGTCCCGCCGGTCGGCGGCGTTCGCGTGGTCGGGGTTGTCCCGTACGGCCTTCCGTCCGATGGACTCCCGTCACGCCCTCGCCACGGCGGCCCGGGGGCTCACCCCGGCGGAGGCGGCCCGGGTCCGGGCCCTCACCGCCTGAGCCTGGTCAGCAGGCAGCCGGCGAGCAGGCGTACCGCGAAGGGGAGATCGTCCACGAGGTAGCGCCGCGCCAGTCGGCCGGGCTCGCTCATCAGCCGGAACGCCCACTCCAGCCCGGCCCGCCGCATCCAGCGCGGCGCCCGCTGGACCGTGCCGGCGGCGAAGGCGATGGCCGCCCCGCAGCCCACGAACCACGCCTGCGGCAGCTCCTCGCGCAGCTCGGCGATGAGCAGATCCTGCCGGGGGAAGCCCAGCCCGACGAACACCAGGCGGGGCCGCGCCGCGACCACCCGGCGCCGCACCCGCTGCCTCCCCTCCGCCGTGTCGTCGAAGTGGTACGGCGGCGCGTGCACCCCCGCCACCTTCAGCCCGGGACGGCAGCTCCTGAGCTCGTCGGCGGCCAGCTCGGCCACCCCCGGCGGCCCGCCGAGCAGGTAGACCGGCCAGTTGCGGGCCGCGGCCACCTCGCTGAGCGACCAGATCAGGTCGGCGCCGGTGACCCGTTCGGGCAGCGGGGTGCCGAGCAGCCTGGCCGCCCACACCAGCGGCATGCCGTCGGCCACCACGATCTCGGCCGAGCCCACGAGCTCCTGGAGGGCGGGGTCGCGGGCGACGGCCCGGCAGATGTCGACGTTGGGCGTCACGATGCGGCCGCCCCGTCCGGCCGCGGCCTCGGCCGCCACCCAGCGCACCACGTCGGCCTCGGTGACGACGTCCAGCCCGACGCCGCCGACCCGCACGCGCTCCCCGGCACGTCCTCGACGCCCGGCCTCGGCGGGCCCGCGACCCGCCGGGCGCTCGGACGGGAGGGAGCGCGCAGCCCCCGGCTCGGCGCCACGGCCCCGGCCGACCACGGGCGATCCGGCCGCACGGACCCGCGCGGCCTCGGCGGCATGCCCGGCCCCCGACGCGTAGGTCCGGGCGGACGCGGCCTCGGCGGCATGGCCGCGGGCGGGCGGGGAGTCGGAAGCGGGGTTCGGGGTGGACGGGCGCTGGACGGGGACGGCGGGGATGCGGGTCCTGGGCGGGGTCATATGCCGTGCCCCCGTCCGTGCAGCAGCCCGAGCACGGTCGCGGCCGGGACGATCCCCGCCGCGACGGCCAGCGCGATCGGCGCCCGCGGCTCACCCGGCCGCGCCCCGAACGCGCGCACCGCCCACCGCACCGCCGCGCGCCGCCGCCCGAGCGCCGCGTACGCGAAGGCGAGCTGGCCGTAGACCCGCGCCGCGCCGCGCCGGTCGGCGGCCAGCTCGGGATGGCGGTCGAGCATCCAGTCGAGCCCGGCGATCCGGTCCGCCCAGCGGGCCGCGTAGTAGGACGAACCACCCCACCGCACCCGGACGAGCGGCCGGTCGACGTGCGTGATCGGCCGCCGCCGGGCCGCGCGCAGGGCGAGGTCCCAGTCCTCGTTCTGGCCCCCGGGGGCGCTCTCGTCGGCCCACAGGGCCCCGCGCCGGAACAGGAACGTCGAGGAGTGCACCATCACCATGCGCGACCGCAGGAGGTCGGCCGCGGTCACCGTGTCGGCGCCCGCGAGCCTGGCCACCCGGCGCCCCGCGTGTTCGACCTCGATGGCACAGCTCGCGAACTCGCCCCCGGTCACGGCCAGCGCCCGCGCCTGGGCGGCGAGCTTGCCCGGCAGCCACAGGTCGTCGTCGTCGCAGAAGGCGACGAGATCGGTGTCGAGGGCAGCGATGCCGGTGTTGCGCGCCCCCGGCAGCCCAGGGGTGCGCCGGTTGGCCAGGGCGGGCACGCCCAGCTCCGCCCCCGGGCGCCCGCGCCCGCCGTCGTCGACCACGACCACGGCCAGCCGCCCCGGATAGTCCTGGGCCAGCACCGCCGCCACGGCCTCGCGCAGCAGCTCGGGCCGGTCGCCGCGGGTCGGGATCACCACCCCCACGGACGGCGGCGCGCTCACGCGGCGACCTCCCGGTAGCCGTACCGGACGCGGAGGGGCCAGGTGAGCGCGGTGACCAGCCGCCGGTCGCGGACGGGCAGCCCCGCACGCCACGAGTCGTCGCACCGCAGCCGGATCCCCCCGACCTGGAACCGCATCGGATTGCCGGACGCGGTGTGCGCGGGCCCGAGCCGCGCGGTCGTGCCCTCCAGGAACGGCAGGCCGGGCACGTCGAGCCCGAGGAAGCCGGCCAGCGCGGTCAGCGTGGGCTCCGGGTCGGCGACCAGGTCCTCGTAGCGCACCCGGGTCACGCGGGCCCCCTGGCGGGCGAGGAGCTCAAGACCGGCGTTCTGGGCCGTCCAGTGGAGGGAGGTGCGCAGCGGCCCCCAGCGGGTCATGGGACGCCCGTCCTCGGGCCGCTCGACGGTCCTGCGCCAGGAATGGGCCACCGCCCGCGGATCCCGGACGACGTGCACGACGCGGACGTCCATGCCGGCCGCGACCAGGCAGTGGGCGAGGGAGGCGTGCTTGCTGGAGTCGATCACGACGGGCGCGCCGGTCGCCTCGTAGACCCTCCGGTAGGCCCGCGCGTACTCGGCCAGGTCGGGATGCGCGATGCGCCCCATCCGGTGGGTGCGATCGACCCGCTGCCGCAACGCGAGCACCCGCTCGGCCACCGACGGCCGCCATCCGCCGAACGCCGCCCGGCCCACCTGCCGCCAGAAGTCACAGGCGGCGAAGGCGGCGCCGCAGCCGCACGGCTCTCCGGCCAGCACGCCCCTCGACCACAGGTGGACCACCTCGCCGAGCGCCACGACGCCGGGCAGCTCGGCGAGCAGCCGCTCCAGCAGAGTGGTGCCACTACGGCCGAGGCCACCGAGGAAGATCACTCGGGTGGCGGATGCGCGGTCGGTCACAGGGGGAGGGCCTTCACACGTCGCCAACACGGAACGCGACGACCCTAGCGCGGAGGGTAATCAGATGGTCAGGAAACCCCGCAAAGATCTACCGAAACGGCGAACGGCCCGGCGTGGTGTCGCCGGGCCGTTCCGGGACGCTCAGCTGGCGTCGATGATCATGCCTGCGCCGACCGTGCCGTTGGTGGCCTCGTCCACGAGGATGAAGCCGCCGGTCAGCCGGTTGCGGGCGTAGTCGTCGACGAACAGCGGCTGGGTGACCCGCAGCGAGACCCGGCCGATCTCGTTCAGGCCGAGGGCGGTGGCCTCCTCGTCCCGGTGCAACGTGTTGACGTCGAGCCGGTAGTGCAGGTCGCGCACCAGCGCCCGCGCCGTACGGGTGGTGTGCTTGATCGTCAGCTTGGTGCGCGGGGTCAGCTTGAGGCCGTCGGCCATCCAGCAGACCATGGCCTCCAGCTCCTGGGCCGCGTGCGGCTGGTTGTTGGGCCTGGCGATCATGTCGCCGCGCGAGATGTCGAGGTCGTCCTCGAAGCGCAGCGTGACCGACATGGGCGGGAACGCCTCCTCCACCGGCCCGTCGAACGTGTCGATCGAGGCGATCCGCGTGCTCAGCCCGGACGGCAGGTGGGTCACCTCGTCGCCCGGCTTGAGCACCCCGCCCGCGACCTGGCCCGCGTAGCCGCGGTAGTCGTGGAAGGCGTGGTCGGTGGCCTTCTGCGGACGGATCACGTACTGGACGGGGAAGCGCACGTCGACCAGGTTGCGGTCGGAGGCGATGTGCACGTTCTCCAGGTGGTGGAGCAGCGACGTGCCGAGGTACCAGGGCATGTTCTCCGAACGCGAGACGACGTTGTCGCCGTTGAGCGCGGAGATCGGGATGAACGTCAGGTCGCTCACGTTGAGCTTGGAGGCGAAGGAGGTGAACTCCTCCCGGATCTCCTCGAACCGCTCCTGCGAGTAGTCGACCAGGTCCATCTTGTTCACGGCCAGCACCAGGTGCGGCACGCGCAGCAGCGAGGTCAGGAACGCGTGCCGGCGCGACTGCTCCAGCACGCCCTTGCGCGCGTCGATGAGGATGATCGCCAGGTCGGCCGTGGAGGCGCCGGTGACCATGTTCCTGGTGTACTGGATGTGGCCGGGCGTGTCGGCGATGATGAACTTGCGCTTGGGCGTGGCGAAGTAGCGGTAGGCCACGTCGATCGTGATGCCCTGCTCGCGCTCGGCCCGCAGGCCGTCGGTCAGCAGCGACAGGTCGGTGTACTCGGTGCCGCGGTCGCGGGAGGTGCGCTCGACCGCTTCGAGCTGGTCCTCGAAGATGGCCTTGGAGTCGAAGAGCAACCGTCCGATGAGGGTGGACTTGCCGTCGTCGACGCTTCCCGCGGTGGCAAAGCGAAGAATGTCCATCAGAAGTAGCCCTCTCGCTTGCGGTCCTCCATGGCGGCCTCGGACGAGCGGTCGTCGGCCCTGGTGGCGCCCCGCTCGGTGATCCGGGTGGCCGCGATCTCCTCGATGATCTCCTCGACCGTGGCGGCCGAGGACGCCACGGCGCCGGTGCAGGTCATGTCGCCGACCGTGCGGTAGCGCACGACGGCCTCGAACAGCGGCTCGTCGTCGCCGCGGGACACGACGTCGGAGTCGGGCAGCAACATGCCGTCGCGCTCGAACACCTTGCGGGTGTGCGAGAAGTAGATCGAGGGGATCTCGATGCCCTCACGCCGGATGTAGTCCCAGATGTCGAGCTCGGTCCAGTTGGACAGCGGGAAGACCCGGATGTGCTCGCCCTTGCGGATGCGGGAGTTGTACAGGTTCCACAGCTCGGGGCGCTGGTTCTTCGGGTCCCACTGGCCGAAGTCGTCGCGGAAGGAGAACACGCGCTCCTTGGCGCGGGCCTTCTCCTCATCCCGCCTGGCGCCGCCGAAGACGGCGTCGAACTCGTGCTCCTCGATCGCGTCGAGCAGCGTGGTGGTCTGCAGGCGGTTGCGCGAGGCGCGCCGGCCGGTCTCCTCGACCACCCGGCCGCTGTCGATCGACTCCTGCACGCTGGCCACGATCAGGCGCGCGCCCAGCTCCTCGGAACGGCGGTCGCGGAACTCGATGACCTCGTCGAAGTTGTGCCCGGTGTCGACGTGCATCAGCGGGAACGGGATGGCCGCGGGCCAGAACGCCTTCTCCGCGATGCGGAGCATGACGATCGAGTCCTTGCCGCCGGAGAAGAGCAGACACGGCCGCTCGAACTCCGCCGCCACCTCGCGCATGATGTGAATGGCCTCGGCTTCGAGTACGTCGAGCTGCGACGTCGTGTAGTCGCGCTGGAGCATGGGCGCTTCCTCCGGCGGTTAGCGGTGCAGGTCCCGAATTCCGGCGAGCAGGGATGTCGCCAGCTCCGGTAGGGAAACCAGGATATCCGGTAGTGACGGGTCGGCTTGGTTGTAGGTCAGCTCCGAGCCGTCGACGCGGCTGGCGAACGCCCCGGCCGCCTGCGCGACGGCGACGGGGGCCGCGGAGTCCCACTCGTACTGGCCGCCGGCGTGCACGTACGCCTCGACCTCGCCGGTGAGCACCGCGGAGATCTTCGCCCCCGCCGAGCCGATCGGCACCAGGTCGGCCCCCAGCAGGTAGGCCAGCTTCTGGACGAACTCCGGCGGACGGGTGCGGCTCACCGCGATGCGGAAGCGGCCCTTCTCGAAGGCCGGCAGGGCGGGCGGCTCGGCGGTGGTCAGCGTACGGCCCTGCGCGGGCAGCGCCACGGCGCCCGCGGTCAGCTTGCCGCGCTCCCACAGCGCGACGTGCACCGCCCAGTCGGACCGGCCCTCCTCGGCGAACTCGCGCGTGCCGTCGAGGGGATCGACGATCCACACGCGCTCGGCGCCCAGCCGGCGCGGGTCGAGCCGCTCCTCGCGGGTGGCCTCCTCGGACAGGACACTGTCACTGGGACGCAACCGTGCCAGCGCCTCCATGAGGAACACGTGCGCGGCCCGGTCGCCCTCCGCGCGCAGCGCCGCGGAGTCGCCGAACCCGGTGCGCTCGCGGACCTGCAGCAGCCGCTCGCCCGCCTCCGTCGCCAGGTCGCCGGCCACGGCGTGGTCGTCGCGAATCGTCATCAATATGCTCCTTGCCCGCGGGCGACGGCCGACCAAGTCTTCCACAGGATCTGCAGGTCCAGCGTGAGGGACCAGTTCTCCACGTAACGCAGGTCGAGACGGACGGATTCCTCCCACGATAGGTCAGATCGTCCGCTCACTTGCCACAGCCCGGTCAGCCCCGGACGCACCAGAAGCCGTCTGCGCACGTCGTCACCGTAGCGCGCCACCTCCTCCGGAAGGGGCGGGCGGGGGCCGACGAGCGACATGTGTCCGAGCAGCACGTTGATGAGCTGGGGCAGCTCGTCGAGGGAGTGGCGGCGCATCAGCGTGCCGAGCGGCGTGACGCGCGGATCGTTGCGGATCTTGAACAGCACGCCGTCGTGGTCGCTGACGAGAGTGATCTTCTGCTGCTCCGAGCCGCGCCGCATGGTACGGAACTTCAGGATCGTGAACGGCCTGCCGTCCTTGCCGATGCGGGTCTGGCGGAACAGCGCGGGCCCCGGGCTCGTGCCGCGCACGGCCACGGCCAGGGCCGCCAGCAGCGGCGACAGCAGCACCAGCAGCGCGGCGGCGACGACGCGGTCGAAGACGTTCTTGACCAGTTGCCGGGCGCCGGTCAGCTCGGGGTGCTCGACGTGCAGCAGCGGCAGCCCGGCGGCCGGCCGGATCATCGTGCGCGGGCCGGCGACGTCCATCAGGGCGGGGGCGACCACCAGCTCGGTGTGGGTGCGCTCCAGCCGCCAGGCCAGCCGGCGCAGCGCGTCGCCGTCCATCTCGGGGCAGGCCAGCACCGCCACGGTGTCGGCGCGCACCTGGTCGACGACCAGCGGCACGTCGCCGAAGTCGCCCGCGACGGGCACCTCGGTCAGCACCCCGGGCGGCTCGCCGTAGGGCAGGCAGGCGGCCACGACGTCCATGCCGTGATGGCGTTCCCTGCGGAAGAGGTGGACCAGCTCGGCGACCGAGGCCGGATGGCCGACCGCGACCACCCGGCGCATGCAGGCCCCGGCCGCCCTGCGCCGGTTGAGCGAGCGCCGCAGCAGGTAGCGGGCGACCAGCGTGAGCAGCGTGACCAGGGGCAGCGCGAGCACGACGTAGCCGCGCGCGACGTCGGTCTTGGTGACGTACGAGCCGATCGCGGTGGCCGCGGTCAGCGCCACGCCGGCGTGCACGACGCGGCGGAACTCCTCGGAGCCGACGCCGATCATGCGGGGCTCGTAGGCCCGGTTGAGCGCGACCGCGCAGATCCACACCCACGGCAGCGCCACGCTGACCAGCAGGTACGGCAGCACGTAAGGGGTGAACCCGCCGAACCTGCCGCAGAAGGCGGCGGCGGACCCGATGCCCGCCCCGCACAGATCGCCCACCACGGCACGGAACCGGTAGGAACGCATCCACGCCGGAGTCACCGGGCTGACCCGCCACGAGAGGGCCTCGCCGGACTTCACGGGCTCTCCTGCCTCACTCCGTGAGGCGGCCTCGGTCGCCAAATGCCGTCTTCCCCCGCTCCGCTCCCGCCGTCGCTCCGGGCGGTGGCACGCCTCTGTGTGCCCGTTCCCGAACGGACAGTCACCGATGCTAGCCGCGCGTGCGGCGCGACAGGCGGCGAACGGTTCTATGCGGCGATCAGCGCGGAGGGCCGGAAATGTGGAGATCAGCCCGGTGGAAGTCGTTCTGGGTGGCTTCCAGGCCACGGGCCATGAGCGACTCGACGACGTCGGCGCCCCGGTCGACGAGGAAGGGCAGATCCTTGCGCTCGACGGTGGCGAAGTCGCGGAGCACGAAGGTGGCCGGGTCCATGCGGCCGGGCGGCCGGCCGATGCCGAAGCGTACCCTCAGGTAGTCGCGGGTGGCGAGGACCTTGGTGATGGACTTGAGCCCGTTGTGGCCGTTGTCGCCGCCGCCGAGCTTGGCGCGCAGCGCGCCGTAGGGGACGTCGAGCTCGTCGTGGACGACGATCAGCCGGTCGGGGCCGATCTTGTAGAAGTCGGCGAGCGCCTTGACCGGCCCGCCCGACAGGTTCATGTACGTCAGCGGCTTGGCCAGCACGGCCGCCCGCGTCTCCAGCACCTCGGACCTGCTCTTGTGCGCCTTGAAGCGCCCGCCGGCCCGCGCGGCCAGCTCGTCGAGCACCATGAAGCCCGCGTTGTGCCTGTTACCCGCGTATTCGGGCCCCGGATTGCCCAGTCCGACGATCAGCCAGCGGTCCATGTGCGCTCCCCTTACAGCGGAACGGGGGCGGCCTCGCGCCACCCCCGTTTTCGCGGTACGTGCTTACTCGGCGGCGGCCTCGGCGCTCTCGCCCTCGCCCTCGGCCTCGGCGGTCTCGCCCTCGGCGGCCTCCGCGGCCTCCGCGGCGGGCTCCTCGGTCGGCTTGGCGATGACGTGGAGGACCACGGCCTCGGGGTCGGCGGCCAGCGTGGCGCCCGACGGCAGGTCGAGCTGCGCGGCGGTGATCACGGTGCCGACCTCCATGCCCTCGACGTCGACCTCGACGCCGGTCGGGATGTGGGTGGCCTCGGCCTCGACGGCCACCGAGACGAGCTGCTGGTCGAGCAGGCCCTCGGAGTTGACGTCGCCGGTGGTGGTGACCGGGATCTCGACGGTGACCTTCTCGCCGCGCTTGACCAGGAGCAGGTCGACGTGCTCGACGAAGCCCTTGATCGGGTCGCGCTGCACGCCCTTGGGCAGGGCCAGCTCGTCGACGCCCTCACCCTGGAGGCGGATCAGCACGTTGGGCGTGCGGAGGGCGAGCAGCACCTCGTGACCGGGCAGGGTCAGGTGCTTGGGGTCGATGCCGTGCCCGTAGAGGACGGCGGGCACCTTGTCGGCGCGGCGGATCTTGCGGGCGGCGCCCTTGCCGAACACCGTGCGCGGCTCGGCGGCGATACGTACTTCAGACATGACATCTCCTAGGGATGCAGAGATCGGATTGTGGCGCGCTCCCCCTCACCCGCCCTAGCGGAAGGCGTTACGAGCGCAACCCGTACAGCTTACTCGCTCAGGTGTCGCCCTCGAACAGGCTCGTGACGGAGCCGTCGGTGAAGACCTCGGTGACGGCGCGGGCGATGAGCGGCGCGATCGAGAGCACCGTCAGCTTGTCGAACCGCTTGGCCTCCGACAGCGGCAGCGTGTTGGTCACGATGACCTCGGAGATGCGCGAGTTCTTCAGCCGGTCGACGGCGGGGTCGGAGAAGACCGCGTGGGTGGCGGCGACGATGACGTTGGTCGCGCCCTGCTCGTAGAGGGCGTCGGCGGCCTTGCAGATCGTGCCGGCGGTGTCGATCATGTCGTCGATCAGCACGCAGGTGCGCCCGCTGACCTTGCCGACAACCTCGCTGACCTTCACGGAGTTGGCCACGTCGAGGTCGCGGCGCTTGTGGATGAAGGCCAGGGGCGTGCCGAGGGTGTCGGCCCAGCGCTCGGACAGGCGGACGCGGCCGGTGTCGGGCGAGACGACGGTCGTGCTCTCCAGGTCGAGCTTGTTCTTCAGGTAGCTCTCCAGGACCGGCATCGCGAACAGGTGGTCGACGGGACCGTCGAAGAAGCCCTGGATCTGCGAGGTGTGCAGGTCGATCGACATGAGCCGGTCGGCGCCGGCGGTCTTGAACAGGTCGGCCATCAGCCGGGCCGTGATGGGCTCGCGGCCGCGGCCCTTCTTGTCCTGGCGGGCGTAGCCGAAGAACGGCATGACCACGGTGATGCGCTTGGCCGAGGCCCGCTTGAGCGCGTCGACCATGATGAGCTGTTCCATGATCCACTTGTTGATGGGACCGGTGTGGCTCTGGATCACGAACGCGTCGCAGCCGCGGACGGACTCCAGGTAGCGGGCGTAGATCTCGCCGTTGGCGAAGTCGATCAGTTTGGTGGGGGTGAGTGAGACGCCGACGTGCTCGGCGACCTCTTCGGCCAGCTCTGGATAGGCCCGGCCGGAGAAGAGCATGAGGTTCTTCTCGCCCGGCTGTTTGATGCTGGTCACTGTTCGTTCTCCTGCTGTGCTCGCTCGGCCAGCGCCCGTTCGGCGGCGGCGGCCGACTTGGTGCCCGCGCGCTTGCGCAGGACCCATTTCTCGATGTTGCGCTGTCGCGCCCTGGCCACGCCCATCGCCCCTGGGGGTACGTCGCTGACGATCACGGACCCGGCCGCGGTGTTGGCGCCTTCGCCGATCGTCACGGGGGCGATGAGCATGGTGTCGCAGCCGACGAACGCGCCGTCGCCCACGGTGGTGTGGTGTTTGTCGACCCCGTCGTAGTTGACGAAGACGGTGGAGGCGCCGATGTTGACGTCTTCCCCGATGGTGGCGTCGCCTGCGTAGGTGAGGTGGGGCACCTTGGAGCGCTCGCCGACCTTGGTGTTCTTCATCTCGACGAACGTGCCCGCCTTCGACCTGCGGCTGAGCACGGTGCCGGGGCGCAGGTAGGCGTAGGGGCCGACGTTGGCCTCGGGGCCGATCTCGGCGCCGTCGCAGACCGCGTTGCGCACGACGGCGCGCTCGCCGACGCGGGTGTCGGTCAGCGTGGTGGCCGGGCCGACCTCGGCTCCGGCGCCGATGACCGTGCGGCCGTGGAGCTGGGTGCCGGGGTGGACGACGGCGTCGGGCCCGATCTCGACGCCCACGTCGACCCACGTGGTGGCCGGGTCGACGACGGTGACGCCGGCGCGCATGTGCTGCTCCAGCAGCCGCTGGTTGAGCACCTTGCGGGCGAAGGCGAGCTGGACGCGGTCGTTGACGCCCTCGACCTCGACGTAGTCGGCGGCCACGCAGGCGCCGACCCGGTGGCCGTCGCCGCGCAGGATGCCGAGGACGTCGGTGAGGTACTCCTCGCCCTGGGCGTTGTCGGTGGACACGCGCTTGACGGCGTCGGCGAGCAGCAGGCCGTCGAAGGCGTAGATGCCGGAGTTCATCTCCTTGATCGCGCGCTGCTCGTCGTCGGCGTCCTTCTCCTCGACGATCTCCAGCACGGCGCCGGAGGGGTCGCGGACGATCCGGCCGTAGCCGGTCGGGTCGGGCACCTCGGCCGTCAGCACGGTGACCGCGTTGCCGTCGGCGGCGTGCTTGGCCAGCAGCGTGGCGAGCGTGCGGGCCTGCATGAGCGGCACGTCGCCGTAGGTGACCAGGATCGTGCCGGCGATCGTGCCGACCTCTTCGAGCACGGTGCGGACGGCGTGGCCGGTGCCGCGCTGCTCACGCTGGACGACGGCGCGCGCGTCGGGGCTGGTGGCGGCCAGATGGCCGCCGACCTGTTCGAGCGCGTGGCCGATGACCACGATGAGCCGCTCGGGATCGAGGTCGCGGGCGGCGGCGAGCATGTGGTCGACCAGCGCGCGGCCGCACAGCTCGTGGAGGACTTTGGGGGTCTGGCTCTTCATCCGGGTGCCCTCGCCCGCGGCGAGGACGATGACGGCTGCCGGGCGCGGCACACTCACGGACTGAGGCTCCCTGTGACTGGACGGATCAGGGTCGTCGGCGCGGCTACCGCGCCGCAACCCTCCCGACACCGTGAGGATACCTGCCCGGTTCGGAACTCTCTCGCGCGGGGAGTCGCGGGATGGCTGTCAAGGCTCCCGGAAGAGGACTCGAACCCCTACAAAGTGGACCAAAACCACTTGTCCTGCCGATTAGACGATCCGGGACGGACCGGACGCCGTGGCGTCCGACACACAGCCCTACGATACCGAGCCCGCACGGGCGTATGCGCCCCCAATTCTCTCGCACATCTCCGGTGCCGCGAATACCGGGGACACGCGGGGGTAGTCGGCGCGCTGGTCACATAACAGACCGCCCCAAAAGCCGCAAGCCACGAAACCCACTCACCTGGGCGCGCCGGCCGTCAGCTAAGTGACATCCACACTTAGGGCTTCCTTACTTACGATGGCGTAGGTTACGGTGGCGTAGCCTGGACATTCATCCTCATACATGTCGTTGGAGGTAGCCCATGACCGTTCTCGCCGAGCGTTCCTCCCCCGCCCCGAAGCCCGACTTCGAAGAAGAACCGAAGTCCAGGGCAGAGATCATCACGTTCGCACTCGTGGTCGGACTGCCCCTGGTCGCGCTCGCGGCGGCGGTCCCGCTGGCCTGGGGATGGGGACTCGGCTGGACGGACATCGTCATCGCCTTCGTCTTCTACGTCGTCTCCGGGCTCGGCGTCACCGTCGGGCTCCACCGCTACTTCACGCACGGCTCGTTCAAGGCCAAGCGGCCGCTGAAGATCGCGATGGGCATCGCGGGCAGCCTGTCGCTGGAGATGTCCGTGCTGGACTGGGTGGCCACGCACCGCAAGCACCACAAGTTCTCCGACAAGGAGGGCGACCCGCACTCGCCGTGGCGCTTCGGCCCCGGCTTCAGGTCGATGTCCAAGGGCCTGCTGTACGCCCACATGGGCTGGCTGTTCGAGAGCGAGCGCACCAACCGCGAGAAGTACGCCCCCGACCTGTGCAAGGACGAGGACATCCAGAAGCTGCACAAGTGGTTCCCCACGCTGGCCCTCGTCTCCGTCCTGCTGCCCGGCGTGCTCGGCCTGCTGCTGACCTGGTCCTGGCAGGGCGGCCTGACCGCGCTGTTCTGGGGCTCGCTGATCCGCATCGGCCTGCTGCACCACGTGACCTGGTCGATCAACTCGATCTGCCACGTCTTCGGCGAGGAGTCCTTCAAGACGCGTGACAAGTCGCGCAACGTCTGGTGGCTGGCCATCCCGTCGTTCGGCGAGTCCTGGCACAACCTGCACCACTCCGACCCCACCTGCGCCCGGCACGGCGCGCTCAAGGGCCAGATCGACCTCAGCGCCGGCCTGATCCGCCTGTTCGAACGGGCGGGCTGGGTGTACGACGTGCGCTGGCCGACGCCAGAACGCCTGGCGGCGAAGCGCATTGCCTGACGAGAATCAGCCGATGAACGGCCATTCGTCCGTGGCCGTCATTATGGAACCCGTGACCGAACCCCGATCTCGCAGGCGCATGTCCGGTAGAGAGCGCAGAGAGCAGCTGATCCTGATCAGCCGCACGCTGTTCGCCGAGAAGGGGTTCGACGGGACCTCTATAGAGGAGATAGCCGCCACCGCGCAGGTGTCGAAGCCTGTGGTGTACGAGCATTTCGGCGGCAAGGAAGGCGTCTACGCGGTCGTCGTCGACCGCGAGATGCAGAAGCTGCTGGGCATGATCACCTCGGCCCTCGCCGCCTCCCACTCCCTCATCAAGCTGGAGCGGGCCGCCCTGGCCCTGCTCCAGTACATCGAGGAGAGCAGCGAGGGCTTCCGCATCCTGGTGCGCGACTCGCACGCGGCCTCGGGCACGGGCACGTTCGCCAGCCTGATCAGCGAGATCGCCAGCCAGGTCGAGGACGTCCTGGCCGACGAGTTCGCCGGCCGCGGCTACGACCCCAAGCTCGCCCCGATGTACGCCCAGATGCTGGTCGGCATGGTCGCGCTGACCGGCCAGTGGTGGCTGGACGTGCGCAAGCCGGGCCGCGAGGAGGTCGCCGCGCACCTGGTGAACCTGGCGTGGAACGGACTGACCGGGCTGAACCCGAGCCCGGTCATCTCGGTGGCCACCCGCAACCAGGCCGCCGCCGCCAAACCGCGCGTCAGCGACAAGGATCTGCGCGAATTCGAGAAGGCCCGCGAGAAGGAGCTCAAGGAAGCCGAGAAGCTTCGCCAGCGAGAGTTGCGTGACGCGGAGAAAGCCCGGGTACGAGAGTTGAAGGAGCGCGAGCGGCTGCTGAAGGAGGCGGAGAAGGCCCGCGAGCGCGAGGAGAAGATCCGTCAGCGGGAGGCCAGGCTCGCCGAGCGCGCCGCACGCCTGGAGCAGGCCGAACAGCCAGAGTGAGTTCGTTGCGGCTACGTTAACGTTCCGTTCAACCAATCGGGGCAATATAGGCCATATGTCCGCGGAACCGCTGCAATCGGGAAACGACCTGCCCCTGCCACAGGAGCGGTTCCTCAACCGCGAGGAAAGCTGGCTCCAGTTCAACGAGCGCGTCCTCGAACTGGCCGAGGACCCGTCGATCCCGCTGCTCGAACGGGTGCGCTTCCTGGCCATCTTCGCCAGCAACCTGGACGAGTTCTTCCGCGTACGGGTGGCCGGCCTCAAGCGGCGCATGGCCACCGGGCTGCTGCTGCGCACCAAGAGCGGGCTGAAGCCGCGCGAGGAGCTGGCCCGGATCGCCACGATCGCCGACTCCCTGGCCAAGCGGCACGCCGCCGCCTTCCACGACCGCGTCTGCCCCCAGCTCGCAACCGAGGGCATCGAGATCGTCCGGTGGGACGACCTGGGCCGCGAGGAGCGCACGGAGCTGCGCAAGCTGTTCAGGGAGCGGATCAGGCCGGTGCTGACGCCGCTGGCGGTCGACCCGGCGCACCCGTTCCCCTACATCTCCGGGCTCAGCCTCAACCTGGCCGTGCTGGTGCGTAACCCGATCACCGACCACACCGTCTTCGCGCGGGTGAAGGTGCCCTCGCAGCTCCCCCGGTTCGTGCCGGCGTCGAAGGACCGGTTCGTGCCGCTGGAGGACGTCATCGCGGCGCACCTCGGCCAGCTCTTCAAGGGCATGGAGATCCTCCAGCACCACGTCTTCCGCGTCACCAGGAACGAAGACCTCGACGTCGACGAGGACGTCACCGAGAACCTCATGCAGGCGCTGGAGAAGGAGCTGCTCAAGCGGCGGTTCGGGCCGCCCGTGCGGCTGGAGGTCGAGGAGACGATCACGCCGGAGGTGCTGGCACCGCTCATCGAGGAGCTGGAGCTGGCCCCGCACGAGATCTACCGGCTGCCCGGCCCGCTCGACCTGACCGGCCTGCACGCCATCGCCGACCTCGACCGCGGCGAGCTGAGCTTCCGCCCGTTCGTGCCGGCCGAGGTGATCAACGCCGAGGACGACCTCTTCTCCACCCTGCGCGAGCGCGACGTGCTGCTGCACCACCCGTACGACTCGTTCGCGACCAGCGTGCAGCGTTTCATCGAGGTGGCCGCGGCCGACCCGCGGGTGCTGGCGATCAAGCAGACCCTCTACCGGACCAGCGGCGAGTCCCCCATCGTCGACGCGCTGATCGACGCGGCCGAGGCGGGCAAGCAGGTCGTCGTGGTCGTGGAGATCAAGGCCCGTTTCGACGAGCACGCCAACATCTCCTGGGCCAGGAAGCTGGAGCGGGCCGGCTGCCACGTGGTCTACGGCGTGGTCGGCCTGAAGACCCACTGCAAGCTGGCCCTCGTCGTACGGCAGGAGCCCTCGGGCGAGCTGCGCCGCTACTGCCACATCGGCACCGGCAACTACAACCCCAAAACGGCCCGCCAGTACGAGGACTTCGGCCTGCTCACCGCCGACCCGCTGGTGGGCGAGGACGTCACCGACCTGTTCATCCACCTGACCGGCTACTCCAACCACTCGGCCTACCGCCGGCTGCTGGTCGCGCCGCACTCGATGCGCAGCGGCCTGCTGGCCAGGATCGACCGGGAGATCGCCCACCAGCAGGCGGGCCGCCCGGCGCGGATCAGGATCAAGACGAACTCGCTGGTGGACGAGCCGATCATCGACGCGCTCTACCGGGCGTCCAGGGCTGGGGTGCCGGTGGACCTGTGGGTGCGCGGAATCTGCATCCTTCGCCCCGGAATCCCCAATTTGTCCGAAAATATCCGCGTAAGGTCGGTTTTGGGGCGCTTTTTGGAGCATTCCCGCGTGTACGAGTTCGGCCTCGGCAGGCGTCCCGAGGTGTGGATCGGCAGCGCCGACCTGATGCGCAGGAACCTCGACCGCCGCGTCGAGGCGCTGGTCAAGGTGACCTCCCAGCAGCACAAGGCGTACCTGATCGAGCTGATGGACCTGGCCATGGCCGACACCACGAACGCGTGGTGGCTCAACTCCGACGGCACCTGGATCCGCCACCAGGGCGAGGACCTGCAGAGCCACCTCGTCGGCACCAGGCGATGGAGGACCGTTGACGACTGACCTGCTCCGGGCCGCCGGAGCCGTGGTCTGGAGGGGCGCGGAGAGCAGCCCCGAGGTGGCGGTGATCCACCGACCGCGCTACGACGACTGGACCTTCCCCAAGGGCAAGCTGGAGAGCGGCGAGCACGTCATCGCCGCCGCCCTGCGCGAGGTCACCGAGGAGACCGGCCTGACGGCCGTCCTGGGCCGGGCCCTGCCGCCGATCCACTACCTCAGCGGCGGCCGGCTCAAGCGCGTCGACTACTGGACGGCGCGGGTCGCCTCCGACGCCGGCTTCGAGCCGGGCGACGAGGTCGACGGGCTGCGCTGGCTGCCCGTCGACCGGGCTCGCGAGCTGCTGACCTACGAGTGGGACGCCGGGCTGCTGCGCGCCCTGGCCGCCGCGCCGCTCGCGACCGTGCCGCTGGTGCTCGTCCGGCACGCCACGGCCGGGTCCAGGAGCCGGTGGGACGGCGACGACGCGCTGCGCCCGCTGGACGACCACGGCGGCTCCCAGGCCGCCGCCCTGGCCACCGTGCTGCCCGCGTACCGGCCCGAGCTGCTGGTCAGCTCGCCCAGCCGGCGGTGCGTCCAGACGCTGGAGCCGTACGGGGCCGAGATCAGGACCGAGATCAGGACCGAGCCGCTGCTCAGCGAGGAGGGCCAGGACCCGCACAAGACGCCGAGACTGGTCGGCGACCTCGCCGTGCCCGCCGCCGTGTGCAGCCACGGCAAGGTCCTGCCACACCTGATCCACGCGCTGAGCGGCAAGGACGTGCACCTGCGCAAGGGCGCGTTCGCGGTGCTGCACCGGGTCGGCGGGCACGTCGTCGGCGTGGAGCGTTACGCGACCTGACGGCTCACCAGGTGACCGGCAGACGGGCGAACCCCTGGGTGACCCTGCCCTCGTTGCGCGGCAGCTCGGCGACCGGCACGGCCAGGCGCAGTCCGGGGAGACGCTGGAACAGCCGGCTGAACACCGCCTCCAGCTCCACCCTGGCCAGGCTCGCGCCGATGCAGAACCGCGGGCCGTACCCGAAGGCGAGATGCGGGTCGGTCGGAGGACGGCCGATGACGAAGGTGTCGGGATCGGGATAGACCTGTTCGTCCCGGTTCGCCACGCCGGTATTGAGGACGACGGCCTCGCCGCGGCGGATCGTGCGGCCGTCGATCTCGATGTCCTCGTGGGCGTACCTGGGCAGGCCGTGCAGGCTCGGCACGGCCATGCGCAGGATCTCCTCGACCGCGGCGGGCGCGAGCCCGGGGTCCGACCGCAGCAGGTCGAGCTGGCCGGGGTTGGCCAGCAGCAGGAGCACGCCGTGGTCGATGCGGTTGACCGTGGTCTCGTGCCCGGCGAACAGCAGGCCGGCGGCCAGCTCGGCGATCTTGCCGTCGTCGTCCAGCTCGCCCGCCAGGTCCGACAGGACGTCCTCGGCCGGTTCGTGCCGTTTGCGGGCGATCAGCCCGGCCATGTAGGCGCTCAGCTCCGCCCGTGCCGCGACGCCGGCCGCCTCGTCCTGGAGGTCCGCCATGCGTGCGGACACGCCGCTGAAGTACTCCCTGTCCTCGTACGGGACGCCGAGCAGCCGGCAGATGACCAGCACGGGCAGCGGGAAGGAGAGCTCGGCGTGCAGGTCGGCCGGCGGCGTCAGCCCGGCCAGGCGGTCCAGCCGCTCCTCGACCAGGACGCCGACCTCGCCGGCCAGCCGCCTCATCCGGCGGGCCGAGAAGGAGGGCGCGAGCAGCTTGCGCAGGCGCTCGTGGTCGGCCTTCTCGGTGGCGGCCTCGCCCTGCGGCCCGCCGAGCAGGGCCGAGTTCGACACGCGCGGCGCCCGCTCGGGCTCGGGGTGGGAACGTCCCAGCCGGCTGTCGGTGAACAGCCTGCGTGCCTGCTCGTAGTCGGTGACCAGCCAGACCTCGTCGCCCACCGCGGTGCGCACCCGCGCGATGCCCTCCCTCGCCCGCAGCTCCCGGTAGGCCGCCGGAACGTCGAGGGGGTCGCTGCGCGCGAAGGGTATTGCCGGAAGGTTCGTCATAGAACCTTCTTAACCGCCTTCACGGTTTCCGCCCAGACTCTGGGGAAATCGGCCTCGGCACGTTCGGCGGTGTTGCGTTCGATCCCGATCAGCAGCCCGTACGTGAAGGTGTCCTCGCCCGCCTGCCGGGCGCCCTCGGCCTCCTTGGCCAGCGTCTCCTGGGCGACCACGCCGTCCCGGTGCGCCCCAAGCACCTCCTGGACGTTCTCGGCCAGCTCGGCCAGCCTGGCCATGCCCTTGCCGAGGGTGGGTTCGAGGGCTTCGGCGGTGTATCGAGCGCGTTTGGCCGCCTTGCGGACGTCGTGCAGGGCGATCTCGCGGCGTCCGGCGTCCTCGGTGGCCTGGGCGATTTCGTACGCCCTGGTCACGCGGTCCCAGCCGGCGGCGGCGAGGGCGGTGAGCTTGTCCTTCGCCGGCTTGGCGGCGGCCTTGCCCAGTTCGGGGGTGGCGATCAGGGCGTCGAGGGCGTCCAGGAGGGTGTAGTAGCGGTCGCCGCTGAGCGCGTCCTTGATGCGCTCGTACGCCTCCTGCTCGCGGACGCGCAGGTCCGCGCCGAGCCGGGTCTGGATGGGGCCGGTGACCAGCTCGGGGGCGAGGCCGGACAACTCCCCGGCGAACCTGGCCCTGATCACCTCCAGGTCGCGGGCCTCGCCGAGCACCGTGCCGAGCCAGCGCAGCTCCTCCTGGACCTGCTCCGTGCCGGTCACCACCGATTTGAACGCCTTGAGCGCGCTGCGCAGCCTGCGCGAGGCCACCCGCATCTGGTGGACGGCGTCCTCCTCGGCCCTGCGCACCCGCGGATCCTGGCTGAGGAGGGCGGCGACCTGGCTCGACAGATAGTCGATGACGGTCTCGCCCGCCGTGCCGGGTTCGGTGGCGGCCCTGGCGGGCGGGGCGGGTTCGAGGAGCCGGGCGAGCTTGCTGGCGCTGCCCGCCGGGCTCGCCCCGGCCTTGCGCAGCCGTTTGCCCACCTTGGCCAGCAGGTCGCGCCGATCCTCGGCCAGCAGCTCGGCCTCGACCTCGCGCCACCGCAGCACCTTGCCGTCCCGGTGGACGGTGCCCTTCACGCGGTCGTCGGCGATCTCGACCAGCCGGGTGCCGCCGTCGTGCAGCAGGGTGACGCTGCGTCGGGTGTCGAGCTCGGCCACCACCTGGAGCTCCGCGCCCCTGGCGTAGGCCCGGACGAGTTCGGCCAGCTCCGGCGGCACGACCTTGGTGCTGCGGGTGAGCGGGCAGGTGATCTCCTGGCGCACGCCCCTGGCCTTGGGCAGCTTCAGGTGCCAGCCCGCGTCGTCGCCGCCGCGCCTGCGTCTGAGCGTGACGCCGCGCGCGGCCAGCCGCAGGTCGGCCGTGTCGTAGTAGAGCGCCACGAGCTGATGACTGCGCGGGCCCGTGACCTGGGCCAGGCTACTCAGGTCCGGGATCGTGTAGTCGGTCGGAACGTCGAACTTGTCCTCGATCTCGATGCCCACTGCACCTCACAAGTGTCCGATATCGGACCATGATGCCACCTGCAGGTGAACATCACACGGCCTGCAGGAGCTCGATGCGGTTGCCCACGGGGTCCGTGACGTAGATGCGGCGGTAGCCCGGGAAGAGGTCGTCGGGCACCGCGCCGGGGATTCTGGCGGCGTAGGCGTCGAGGTCCTCGACCAGGAACGCCGGGTGGGCCTTGCGCGCGGGCCTGAAGTCGTCCTCGATGCCGAGGTGGATCTCCACGCCGTCGCCGCGGAACCAGGCGCCGCCGCGTCTGGCCAGCTCCGGCGGCTTGGGGACCTCGCGCAGGCCGAGCACGTCGCCGTAGAAGGCGCGCAGCTCGGGCTCGCTGCCCTTGGGCGCGGCGAGTTGGACGTGGTGCAGAGCTTTGATCGTCATCTCTGGGCCTCCACGGGTCGTTCCTGAGCCCCGGTCATTTCTGGGCTCCGGTCATTTCGCGGCCCCGGTCATTTCGCGGCCCCGGTCATTTCTGGGCGACTACGAAGATTCGACGGAAAGGGAAGGGGGTGCCGTAGCTTCTGGCCGGGTAGGCCTCGGCGAGCGGCCCGGCCAGGTCGGCCTTGAACCGCCGCTGCTCCGCCGGGTCGAGCCGGTCGAAGATCGGGCGCAGGGCCGTGCCGGAGACCCAGTCGAGGACCGGGTTCTCGCCTTGGAGCAGGTGCACGTACGTGGTCTCCCAGGCGTCCACCTGGCAGCCGCCGTCGTTGAGGAAGTCGAGATACTGGATCGGGTCGTCCACCGGGTTGGTCCTGTTGAGGTCGCTGAGCCGGTCGGACCAGGCGCGGGAGGCGCACAGCTCCCGGATGGCGACGTGGCTCGGGGCGTCGAAGTTGCCCGGCACCTGGAAGGCCAGCCAGCCGCCGGGGGCCAGCTCCTCCAGCCAGTGTTCGAGCACGCCGTGGTGGGAGGGCACCCACTGCAGGACGGCGTTGGAGACGATCACGTCCATGGGACGGTCGGGGTGCCAGGTGTCGACGTCGGCCACGGCGAAATGCACCGAGCCGGTGAGCTGGCGAGCCTTGCTGATCATCGCGGGCGAGGCGTCGAAGCCCTCGACGGTGGCGTCCGGCCAGCGTTCGGCCAGCATGACGGTGAGTTCGCCGCTGCCGCAGCCCGCGTCCACGACATAATCGGGAGCCACCGCACCGACTCTGGACATCAGCTCGATGAACGGCCGCGACCGCTCGTCGGCGTAGACGGCGTAGGTCACCGGGTCCCAGATATCTCTTGACATAGAGATAATTGATATCGAGAGAGATATCTCGATGTCAAGACAGTAGACTCTGTGTCATGACGCCACAGGATGACGAGGTCGACCGGCTGGTCGCGGCATGGCGGATCGAGCGGCCCGATCTCGACGTCGAGCCCCTCCAGGTCCTCTCCAGGGTGTCACGGCTGGCCAAACATCTCGACCGCGCCAGGCGGGCGGCGTTCGCCGAACATGATCTGGAACCTTGGGAGTTCGACGTGCTCACCGCGTTGCGGCGGGCCGGGAAGCCGTACGAGCTGAGCCCCGGGGCCCTGCTACGGGCCACATTGGTGACGTCCGGGACGATGACCAACCGCATCGACCGGCTCGCACAGGCGGGTCTCGTGCGACGGCGGCCCGACCCCGAGGACCGGCGCGGCGTGCTGGTGTCGCTGACGGACACGGGGGTGGCGCGGGTGGACGCGGCGTTCGCCGACCTGCTGCGGCGTGAGCGCGACCTGCTCTCCGGCCTCCAACCCGCCGACCAGCGTTCCCTCGCCGCCCTCCTCCGCCTGCTCCTCGCCCCCTTCGACTCCCCCCAATAACCCCTCTACAAGGTTTTACGCACGCTCTTCCGGCGGGCGGCACCCATTTCGGGGGTTTCAGGGCCACGACCGCCCGGCGACCAGGGCCTCAGGGCCACGGCCGCCCGGCGACGGAGGCCGCCACGTCGGCCACTGCCTCGCGCCCCGCACCGGCGACGGCGCCGGGCTGGTCTGCCGACGCCGCCTCTCCGGTGGCCGTCGAACCGGCGCGAACCCTCGCGTGCTAGAGCGCGGCGAGGGTCAGTCGCCGAGGCGGTCGGCCACTTCGAGCCATTCCGCCTCGACGGTGTCCTTCTGGGCCAGGACGTCGCGGAGCTGGGCGTCGAGGGAGCCCAGCTTGGCGTAGTCGCTGGCGGCTTCGGCCATGGCGGCGTGAAGGCGGGCCTCCTGGTCGCCGAGCTTGTCGAGCTGGCGTTCCAGGCGGTTGAGTTCCTTGCGGAGCTCGCGTTCCTCCTTCGCCGACAGCCCGGTCTCCGGCTGCGCGCCGGACGACGCCGCGACCGGGGCCGGAGCACCGGACGCCGGGGCAGGCGCGCTGCCGATACGGGCGGTCACCGCCGTGCCGGCGCTGCGGCGTTCGAGATATTCGTCGACCCCGCCCGGCAGCATCACCAGCTTGCCGTCACCCAGCAGGGCCACGCACCGGTCGGTCACCCGCTCCAGGAAGTAGCGGTCGTGGCTCACCAGGATCAGCGTGCCCGGCCAGCCGTCCAGCAGGTCTTCGAGCTCGTTGAGCGTCTCGATGTCGAGGTCGTTGGTGGGCTCGTCGAGGAGCAGCACGTTGGGGTCGTCCATCAGCAGGCGCAGCAGCTGAAGCCGCCGCCGCTCGCCGCCGGACAGGTCGCCGATGACCTTCCACTGCGCGTCGCCCTTGAAGCCCAGACGCTCCAGCAACTGGGACGCCGTCCACTCCCGCTTGCCCAGCTGGAGGTACTTGCGGATCTCCTCCACCGACTCCAGCACCCGCCGCGACGGATCGAGCTCGGTCAACTCCTGGGACAGATGCGCCAGACGTACGGTCTTGCCGCGGATCACCCGGCCCGAGTCCGGCTGGACGCCGTCGGCGAGCAACCGCAGCACCGACGACTTGCCCGACCCGTTGACGCCGATCAGACCGATCCGGTCGCCCGGCCCGAACTGCCACGTGCAGTGATCGAGCACCAGCGGCCCGTCACCGGGGCCGCCCGCGTGCAGGGTGACGTCTTCCAGGTCGTAGACGGTCTTGCCGAGCCTGGCCGCGGCGAACCGCATCAGCTCGACGGTCTCCCGCGCCGGCGGCTCGTTCGCGATCAGGGCCTGCGCCGCGTCGATCCGGAACTTCGGCTTGGACGTGCGGGCGGGCGGACCGCGCCGCAGCCAGGCGATCTCCTTGCGCATGAGGTTCTGGCGGCGTTCCTCGGCCGCCTGCGCGATGCGCGCCCGCTCGGCCTTGGCCAGCACGTACGCGGCGTAGCCGCCCTCGTAGCGCTCGACCCGGCCGTCGACGACCTCCCACGTGCGGGTGGAGACGGCGTCGAGGAACCAGCGGTCGTGGGTCACGACCAGCAGGGCGCTCTTCCTGGTCGCCAGGTGGGCGGCGAGCCAGGCGATCGCCTCGATGTCGAGGTGGTTGGTGGGCTCGTCGAGCATGACCAGGTCGTGGTCGTCGATGAGCAGACGGGCCAGCGCCGTACGCCTGCGCTCGCCGCCGGACAGCGCGGCGGCCTTGGCGCTGAGGTCGAGGTCGCCGATCAGGTTCGCCAGGATCTCGCGGACCTGCTGGTCACCTGCCCATTCGTGCTCAGCCCTGTCCCCCAGGACGAGCTGGGTCACGGTGGCCTCGGGGTCGAGGGTGTCCTGCTGGGACAGGAACCCGACCCGCAGCCCGCGCGTGTGGGTGACCCGGCCGCTGTCGGGACGCACGTCACCGGCGATGACCGACATCAGGGTCGTCTTACCGCCCCCGTTGCGGCCGACGACGCCGATGCGCTCCCCGGCCTCGATGCCCAGGGAGACGTCGCTGAGGAGCGGCTTGGGCCCGTAGGCGTGGGAGACCGACTCAAGGTTGACCAGATTCATGACGTGTCCAGGGTATCGGTCCACTCAACCGCTTCCCGACGCCCACGACGTCCCTTGATCGTCTACGGGCCAGGGATTGCCGGACCGAATGCCCGTCTTGAGCGCCCGGCTCACGTCCGTCCCCTGGAGGCGTCGCCCCCGCGCGACGAAACGTTGGCCCCCTCCCACGGTGGGCAGGCGCACGCGATGCCGGGCGCCCTCTCACACCGCCCGTCCGTGATCAGCAGGTCCGTACGAGCCGACCCCGAACCCGATGTCCGTGCCCCACCGCTGTTCAGATCCGGGTGCTGGCGGCTGGGGCGCGGATGAATGACGGCCCCCAACCACAAGAACGACCACCAGCCTTCCGCCCAACCCCCACCGACCGCCGCCTCACCAAGCACCGCAAACCAGCGCCTCAGACCGTTGCGTCAGGCACCGACGGCACCACCTGGGCCTGGGGCGAGCGGGCCACGCGGGCCACACCCGGCAGCCATTGCCGTAGGCCGCAACGTCGGACCACTGTGCCAGCCCGCCTTGCGCGCCCAACGTGACGGGCTCAGCGCGACAGGCTCAGCGCGACAGGCTCGCGTGCTGGGGCCGCGCGTGACTTGCCGCGCGTGATTTGCCGCGCGTGATTTGCCGCGCGTGACGGCTTCTGTCGTGCCGCACCGGCCGTGGCAGATCCGTCGCGCCCTGCCCAGCGGGACGACCCCAGCGGGACGACCCCGTGCGAGGTGGCCCCGTGCGAGGTGGCCCCGTGCGAGGTGGCCCCCTGCGAGGTGGCCCCCTGCGAGGTGGCCCCCTGCGAGGTGGCCCCCTGCGAGGTGGCCCCGTGCGAGGTGGCCCCGTGCGAGGTGGCCCCGTGCGAGGTGGCCCCCTGCGAGGTGGCCCCCTGCGAGGTGGCCCCCTGCGAGGTGGCCCCCTGCGAGGTGGCCCCCTGCGAGGTGGCCCCCTGCGAGGTGGCCCCGTGCGAGGCTGGCGTGGCGGGGGTTGTTGGGGGCGCTGGGGGTGTCGCCAGGGGGTTAGAGCAGGGTGGCGCCGGTTACGGGGCCGTGGGCGGCGACCGTGGTGGTGGCGGCGCCTGTGGCGGTGAGGCTGTTGGCGAGGTCGCGGGCGTGGGTGGCGTCGATGGCCAGGAAGGCGCACGTGGGGCCGGAGCCGGAGACGATCGCGCCCAGCGCGCCGTGCTGGCGCCCGCTGTCGAGGGTCGTGGCGAGCTCGGGACGCAGGGCCAGGGCGGCGGCCTGGAGGTCGTTGCTCAGGTGGGCGCCCAGGGCGTACGCGTCGCCGGTGCCGAGGGCCTCGATGAGCGGGGCGTCGAGCTCGGGCCAGGGCACGCGGGCGTTCGAAGCCTCGCGCTGGCGGTCGCACTCCGCGTAGACCTTGGCGGTCGAGAGGCCGCCGTCGGCCAGCGCGAACACCCAGTGGAACGTGCCGCCCGTGGGCAGCTCGCTGAGCTGCTCGCCGCGGCCGGTGCCGACCGCCGTGCCGCCGAGCAGCGAGAACGGTACGTCGCTGCCCAGGTCTCCGGCGATCTCCATGAGGTCCTCGAAGGGCAGGCCGAGCCCCCAGAGCTCGTTGCAGGCCACGAGGGCCCCCGCCGCGTCGGCACTGCCGCCCGCCATGCCGCCGGCGACCGGGATGGCCTTCTCGATGATCAGGTCGGCGCCGTACGAGCGGCCGGCGTGCTTGGCGAGGGCGCGGGCGGCGCGGATGGCGAGGTTGTCGTCGTCGACGGGCACCTGGTCGGACCATCTGCCATTGACCGTGACGGTGATCGACTCGGCCTCCTTCGCGACCACCTCATCGAAGATCGACACTGCGTGGAAGACATTGACCAGGTCGTGGTAGCCATCTTCCCGGAGCGGGCCGACTGAAAGCTGCACGTTGACCTTCGCGGGCACACGTACGGTCACCGAACTCATCGATCTTCTGCCACTTTCATCGCTTGCCGGGGTCAAGGACACTCGATGTTATCGGGGTGGGGTGCGCTGACATGCGGTTCTCGGAATTAGACGTGTGAGATGACCGACTGCGGGCCACGCAGAGTGAGGTTCGTCCTCCTTTCGGCCGATCAGGTGGCCATACGCCGACATTGCCGTCCTTCTGCCACCGCCTTCTCTTCGGGCCGACCTTCTCTCCGGAACGGCGCCCCGCCCCCTCCGGGCGTCGCCGATGGCCCGGACCGCACCGGGGAAGCTGCTTCGGCGGCGTCGCGGCCGTTGTGGGCGGTGGTGCAACAGGCGGGCTGGTGCCGGACATTTACCACTGTGTCCGGCACCTTTCGCTAGGAGAACTTGTGACACAGCGAGATCGCTTCGAGGCGGTCTACGACACGTACTACCCGGCGATACAGCAGTACGCCGCCCGCCGTACCAGCTCGCCCGAGGACACGGCAGACGTGCTCGCCGAGACGTTCCTCATCGCGTGGCGGCGGATCGGCGACGTCCCCCAAGGGGATAAGGCGTTGCTGTGGTTGTACGGCGTGGCCCGGCGGGTGCTGGCCAACCAGCAGCGCGGCGCCTCGCGGCGGGCTGTGCTGGCCGAACGCCTCCGCGACGAACTGGCCGCCGCCCGGACGGTGACGCCGGTTGAGCTCCACCACGTGCGCAGGGCGTTCGACGAACTACCCGAACGGGACCGCGAGGTGCTGGCGCTGGCGTGCTGGGAGGGGCTGAGCGGCGAGCAGATCGCCCAGGTCATGGGATGTACGGCGATCGCCGCCCGTACCCGGTTGCATCGTGCGCGCAGACGGCTGGCGGCGCTGCTGGAGCGGCAGCCGTCCCGGACGATGGTGATGAGGAAGGCATGAACGACATAGACGATCTGGTGAAGGCCATCGATCCCGCTCCGCAGGCGCTTCCTCAGGGATCCGGCGCGCGCGAGCTGCGCGACGCGATCATGGCGGCCGAGCCGCGACGGGCACGCCGCCTGCCGCTCCCCCGTCTGCGGGTTCTCTGGGCGCCGGTGGCGACGGCCGTGGTCGTCGCCTTGGTCGTCACGCTGGTCACGAGCTTGACCGCTGCTCCGCCCGTGCTCACGCCGTCGAGGCCCAACCAGGAGTTGTACGACCTCGCTGACAGGATCGAGAAGCTGCCTGCAGGCAGCGGCGCGTACTGGCGCGATGTTCGGATCGAGGGCAACGCCTGGTCGGTCGGCGGCGGGTACACGGTCATGGTGGCCGAGCGCCGGGAGACCTGGCAGCCGCGCGATCCCACCGACGTGGTGATCAGGCAATGGTCGCCGGCCATCGCCCGCCCGGCCACGGCCGCGGACGAACGTGCCTGGCGCGCTTCGGGGGCACCGGGACAGGTGGCGGGCCCTTGCTTTGGCGGCGGCAGAACGTCGTGCCGTCCGGTACCGATGAGCGATGGGGGTGTCGTGGGCGGGCTGCCGTCGGCTCGCGGTGGTGAGGCCAAGTCGATCACCGGTGTGGACGGTTCTCAGGGTTGCGTGTACAGCGCGGGGCTGGAACCTAACGGGGTTTATCCGGATATGACGGTCGCCGAGTTCACCATGGCGGACCTGTCCGTGTTCCCTGCTCGCCCTGACGAACTGATGAGGCGGCTGCACGTCTACCACGAGCTCTCGACGGCGCGCGGGTTCGCCCAGTCCTTCCAGGAGTTTCTGCCCGTCACCGTGAACCTTCTGGCCATGCCGCTCGGCCCTGCCCAACGTGCGGCGGCCATCCGGGTGCTGGCCGGGTTGCCGTCCACCAAGGTGGTCGGCACGGTCGGGGATCCGCTGGGCAGAGCCGGGCTTTCGGTGGACCTCGGCGGCACCGGGAGCCAACTGCTGTCGCCGGGCAGGGCGGTGACCGTCCGCGACAGGCACATCCTCGATCCCGTGACGGGTCGGTTGCTCGCATCGGTCTCCTACGCGGCTCGTACGGCTGCGGGGGCGAGGGAAGGCGAGGTCGTGAGCTATCGGGCACGCGGCCCCGAATCCGGTTGGACCGGCCCGCCGGCTCCGGCAACCAGGGGGTGCAAGCGGGACAGCTGACCGGGCCTGGAGTGGTGGTGCCGCGTCGGCCTCCTTGGTCTGATGCCGGCGACCTTCGGGGTCAGGGGTGGTCATGGCGCACCACCACCCGCTTCTGGGAGCTGAACATGCGGGATTTGGCCGAGGCGGACCTGGGTGGCGGCGGGCACGGTGTGCCCCGTCCGGGACGACGGCCTGCGGGGGCCTTTATGCGGCACTCGTCGATCTGGTTCAGCAGAGTTTGTGGTGGTCGGCATTGGTTCGTCCTTGGGATGCTGAGAGGACTACTTGATGTGGAGGTGCTCGTGTCCGAGGTGACGGTTGTCGAGGTGCCGCAGTGGCGGGGGTCCGGGGCTCGTACGGCTGAGCGGCTGCGGGAGGGGGCGCGGCTGGTTGCGGAGATGGTGGACGCGGATCGTCGGATTCAGGTCGAGGTCGATGACGATGATCTGGTGGTCACTGCTTCCAGGGTTCGGGCTGCGGTCGTCGAGGCTGGGTGGGACGGGCTTCTGGTCACCGCGGGTGGGGACTGCGGTGTCGAACTGGAGCCGGTGGCGGCGGCGCGGCGGAGGTTCGGGGATGGGCTGGTCGTCGTCTGGTTCGATGCGCATGGGGATCTGAACACGCCGGAGTCGTCGCCGTCGGGGGCCTTTCACGGCATGGTCCTGAGGGCGTTGACCGGTGAAGGGCCTGACGGGCTGGTGGCCGGGCAGCCGGTCGGGGCCGGCCAGGTGGTGCTGGCGGGGGTGCGTGATCTGGATCCGGCTGAGGTCGCGTTCGTCGAGGCTCGGGGTGTGCGGTGGGTGCGGGCGGCGGATGCGGAGGCTCTGGTCGAGGCTGTCGGTATTGCGGCTGCGGCGGCGGGCGGGGAGCGGACGGCTGTTTATGTGCATGTCGACTTCGATGTCCTGGATCCGCAGATCTTCGGGAGCGTGGGGTCTCCTACGCCTGAGGGGTTCCGGCCTGAGGAGCTTCTGGAGCTGGTGAGGGCCATCGCGGAGCGGTTCGAGGTGGTGGGGTTGGGGCTCATGGAGTATGAGCCGGCGGGGGCGGAGGATCAGGCGTTGCTCACGTCGGTGGTGAAGGAGTTGGTGGCGGTCTGCGCCGGGTGGTAGGTGGCGCTCGCGGTGGAGCGGTCCCCTTGGGTGCTGGTCGGGGCGGGCGCTCGCCTGCGGTGCCGGTCAGGGTCAGTGGTGGGCGCTCGCCTGCGGCGCTGATCAGGGCGAGCGGCGGTCGCGTGCGGTGCTGATCGGGTGGACGGTGGGCGCCCGTAGCGCTGATCAGGGCGAGCGGCAGTCGCCTCAGGGGTAGAAGGTGGGTGCCTGTGGTGCTGGTCAGGGTTGGCCGCAGAGGCCCATGGCACTGCTCGGGGTAAGTGTCTGGTCGCAGCGCTGGTTTCGCGGCCCGTGGCTCTGATCAGGGTTGTAGCCGGTCGCAGCGCTGATTCGTGGTGGTTGCTCTCAGGTGATGAGTAGGCGTCCCGGGTGGATGGCCGCCTGCCGGAAGGTGCGTCGTCAGCAGGAGCTGGACGCCCGGGGCGGCGGGCGCCCTGGTTGACGGGCGACCGGAGTTGGCTGGCGCCCATGGTTGGTGGGCGTCCGGGGTTGGTGGGCGTCCGGGGTTGGTGGGCGTCCGGGGTTGGTGGGCGTCCGGGGTTGGTGGGCGTCCGGGGTTGGTGGGCGTCCGGGGTTGTGGGCGTTGACGGGTGGTGGGTGTTCGGGGGCTGGGTGTTCCTTGCGCCGAGGGTGCGGTGGTGTCAGGCGGGGCGGATGGTTCCTCGGTAGGCGGCTCGGTAGTAGGCGGAGTTCAGGAAGTTGGTTCTTCGTACTACGTCGCCGGTTCGGGGGGCGTGGATCATGATGTTGTCGCCCAGGTAGAGCGCTACGTGGGTCGGGTCGCCGGGGCCGCCGAAGAAGAGGAGGTCGCCCTTGCGTCTGGAGGCGAGGGGGACTCTGCGGCCCTGGCGGAACTGGGTGCCGGTGTAGTGGGCGAGCCTTACTCCGGCCTTGGACCAGGCGTAGAGGGTGAGGCCGCTGCAGTCGAAGCCTCTTGTGTTCGCGCCGGTGCCGACTCCGATGGTGGGGCCTCTTGAGGAGCCGCCGCCCCAGGAGAACGAGACGCCAAGCTGGGAGAGGGCGGCGGCGGCTGCGATTTCGCCCTTGTGCTTCGGGCGCTTTCTGGGTTTCTTCGGCTTGGGTTTCTTGGGGTGGTGGGGGGCCGGGCAGCGAGTGGTGGCGGTTGCTGCGGCGCCGGCGGCGGGGATGGTGATGGTGGCCCTGAGGCATGGAGTGGGGGTGGCTCTGGCGAGGGTGGGGTGGGCTCCTGTGACGGTCAGGAGGCCGCTGCTGAGGATGACCGACAGTTGGGTGACGTGGTGGCGGGTGTTCATGAATGGCTCCTCCGTCGTGATGAGGGACGGGAGCCAGGATCACCTGGGTGAAGCGGGGGCGGAGGGGCCGAACGGGGTTCTGTGGATGGGTGGGTGTTGAGCGTCTTGGGTTGTGGACAGCCGCCCGGAGTCGGGGGCTCGTCCGGGCACGAGTGGATGTAGGCCGGGCGCGCGCCTATGCGGAAGGACGACGGCGTGCCTGCACGGAAGGACGGGGGGGCGTGTGGGGCTGTGCAGGTTCGCCGCGCCGACGCCAGGTGGACGCCCCGAGGCCGCAGGTGAGCCGACGCCAGGTGGGACGCCCCGAGGCCGCGTGTGACGTGAGGCGGGGCACCTGGGGTGTGCGGGCGTCACGGGACGCCAAGCCCTGGGAAGTGGAGGGGGTGCCTGGTTGGGGCCCGGGGGGTGGGGCTTGGGCTTTTTGGGGTGGGTTGGGTTAGGGCTTTTGTTCGGCTATTCGGGCGAAGGAGTCGACGGTGAGTTGTTCGCCTCTGGCCGAGGGGTCCACGCCGGCGGCTCTCAGTGCCGTTTCCGCCTGTGACGGGCTGCCGGCCCAGGACGCCAGGGCGGCCCTCAGGGTCTTGCGGCGCTGGGCGAAGGCGGCGTCCACGACGGCGAAGACCTCTTCCCTGGTGGCCGTGGTGGCCGGCGGTTCGCGGCGGGTCAGGGAGACCAGGCCGGAGTCGACGTTCGGGATGGGCCAGAACACCGTACGGCCGACCGGGCCCGCCCGGCGGACGTCGGCGTACCAGGCGGCCTTGACCGACGGCACGCCGTACACCTTGGAGCCGGGACCGGCGGCGAGGCGGTCGGCCACCTCCAGTTGCACCATGACCAGGCCCTTGCGCAGCGAGGGCAGCGTCTCCAGGAGGTGGAGCACCACGGGGACGGCCACGTTGTACGGGAGGTTGGCCACCAGAGCCGTGGGGTCGTGACCGGCGAGGTCGTCGAGGGAGATCTTCATGGCGTCGGCGTTGACGACCGTGAGCCGGTCGGACGGGCCGCGCTCGGCGACGGTGAGGGGCAGTTGGGTGGCCAGGACCGGGTCGATCTCGACGGCCACCACGTGCGCGGCCTCGGGCAGGAGCGCCAGGGTGAGCGAGCCGAGGCCGGGCCCGACCTCGATGACCACGTCGTCGGCCGACAGGTCGGCCACGCGGACGATGCGCCGGACGGTCCCCGCGTCGATCACGAAGTTCTGGCCTAGCTTTTTCGTGGGGCGAAGATCTAGCTTGTTCGCCAAAATACGTATTTCTGCAGGGCCCAACAGCCTCATCATCCAACCAGTCTCCCGCATCGAAGAACCTGCGATGGCGGATGGGGGAGACCTAAGGAGAGGATGGCGTGGAACAGGAAGGGACGTCCCTGATGGAGCCAACGGGCGCCGCGCCGCTCCGTCCGACCGATCTGCGGGAGATCGGGCCCTACCGCCTGCTCGGACGACTCGGCGAAGGCGGCATGGGGACCGTCTTCCTCGCCAGGGCCCCGACGGGGCGATTCGTCGCGCTCAAGGTGGTGAAGGCGGAGTTCGCCAACCAGGAGGGGTTCGCCGCCCGCTTCCACGCCGAGGTGGACAACGCGCGCCGGGTGGCGTCGTTCTGCACGGCTCAGGTGCTCGACAACGGCAACACCGGGGACGGACGTCCTTACATGGTGACCGAGTACATCGCGGGCACTCCCCTTTCCGACCAGATCGTGACTTTCGGGGCACTCGACCCGGGTCCGCTGCACGGCGTGGCGCTGGGGGTCGCCGCGGCGCTGGCGGCGATCCATGTGGCCGGGCTGGTGCACCGGGATCTGAAGCCGGCGAACGTCATCCTGTCGCTGTCCGGGCCGCGGGTGATCGACTTCGGGATCGCCAGGGCGCTGGACCGGGACACCGGGTTCACGCTCTCCGGGGAACTGCTGGGCAGCCCCGGATGGTGGGCTCCCGAGCAGGTGCGGGGTGAGCTGGTGTCCCCGGCGGCGGACATCTTCGCCTGGGGGTGTCTGGTGGCGTACTCGGGCAACGGGCGGCATCCGTTCGGGCGGGGCGATCCCATCACGATGGCGACCCGCGTGCTGAACACGCCGCCCGAGCTGGGCGCGCTTCCCGCGCCGCTCAACGAGCTGGTACGCCGTGCCACCGCCATGGATCCCGCCCATCGGCCCACGGCCCAGGAGCTTCTGATCGCCTTGGTGGGCGGGAGCACTCCGGCTATCTCCGACAATCCGCCTACGTTGGTCGCCACGGAGATGCTGACCGACTGGGAGCCGCCGCAGAACGTCGTGGACGAGCCGGACGTCACGGCCACGTTCACCACCCCGCCGCCGAGCGACGCGACGGGCGCGCGCAACCCCGGCCCCAGTACCGCCCCGCGGCCGGAAGCGGGAGCGCGGCCGGGAGCCGGGGCGGGGCGGCCCAAGGTGCCTGGGGCGTTCGGGGCCGACGCCGGGCCCGATGTTCGGAACGCTTCCGGAGGGGCCGCCGGCTTAGCGGGCGAGCAGGCGGGGACGCGGCAGGCGTCCCCGGACGAGCTGGCGCGGCGCGAGGAGCAGGCCGCCCGCGAAGAGCTGGCCCGCTGGGAGGCCGAGGCGCAGGCCCGCCGCCAGGAGCAGGACCGCCAGCTTGAGCAGGCCCGCCAACTGGCACGCAGGCAGTCCGCCTCGGGCGGGCAACCGGCACGGCCCCGGCCGACCACCGAGCCGCGGCCTCCCTACGAGTCGCGGCCCACCACCGAGTCACGGCCGACCACCGAGTCACGGCCGACCACCGACACCCGGCCCGCCACCGAGGCCCAACCCTTCACCGGCCCCCGATCCACCGCCGAGCGACGATCCAGCGCCGAACGTCGATCCGCCGCTGAGCATCGATCCGCCGCCGGCTCCCGACCGGCCGCGGGGACCCGACCGGTCGCCGGGGCCCGGAGCGGCGAGGGTACGGACCCGGGCGCCCTGACGTACGCCCCCGATGAACCGGACACCCTAGGCGGCACCCGTACGAAGGGCACCCGTTGGTTGATCGCCGCCGCGGCCGCCGTCCTGGCGATCGTGGTCACCGTCACCGTCCTGATCGTGAACTCCGGCCGCACCCCCTCCTCCGTCGCCACCTCCAACAGCCCCTCCAGGGCCGTGACGAACCCGCGTCCGGGCGACGTGGGCCGCAGGTTCGCGCTGGGCGGGAACTTCGACGACCCGGTGGTGGTCGTGCCGGAGGCGCCGGAGTGCGGGTTGAAGGAGTTCGAGGGGCAAACCACCACGAAGGGGCAGCTCTGCGTGGTCCACTGGACCGTGATCAATCCAGGCGGTGAACTCCGCCGGCTCGTCCGGCCGGTCGTCACCTTGGTCGACGACAAGGGCGGCGAGCACGACCCCGCCCCGGTCACCCTGCCCCCGGCCCTCCAGCCGGGCGGGCGGGTGGACGGCGCCTTCGTGTTCGACCTGGCGCCTTATCGCAAGCCCGTGAAGATGTCCGCGACCATGCTGGAGAACGGCCGACAGATCGAGGTCGCCCTGTGAGCCCCGTCCGAACGCTCCCCGCCGGCGCCTTCCGGGCGGTGGCGATGGCCGTCCTGCTCGCCGCCGGCGGCGTCCTGTCACCGGCGCCCGCTGCCGCGTCGGCGGTGGCCTGCGCCGGAGCCGCCGACTTCGACGGTGACGGCGCGGATGACGTCGCCGTGGGCGACCCGTTCGGCGACGGGCAGAAGGGGTCGGTCCATCTGCTGTCGGGCGCCAAGGTGACCCCCGTCGCCGTGCCGGGGCCGGTCAAGGGGGACGGGCTGGGCTGGTCCGTACGGCTGGCCGACGTGAACGGCGACTCCTGCGCCGACCTGCTCATCGGCGCCCCCTTCGCGGACGTGGACGGCGAGCAGGACGCGGGCAGCGTCTACGTCGTCTACGGCGGCAAGGCCGCGCCCCCGCAACGCCTGACCGCCCCGCAGCCGCAGCGGTTCGCGCACTTCGGCTGGTCGCTGGCGGCCAGGGGCGACCTGACGGTGATCGGCGCGCCCTACGAGGACGACGGCCAGATCGAGGACGCCGGCGCGGTCTACGTGCGCCAGGGCTCGGGCGCGCTGCGCCGGATCAGCCAGGAGACCGTGGACGTGCGCGGCAACAGCGAGGTCGGCGACCAGTTCGGCTGGTCGCTGGCGATCGGGCCGCGCAACGGCCTGGTCGTGGGCGTCCCGTACGAGAACGACGACGGCGCGGGACGGCAGGTCCAGGCCGGCAAGATCGACTCGGGGTCGGTGGTCTTCATCGACGACGTGCTGGCTCCCCGGATCGTGAGCCTCAAGCTCGACTCCCCCACCAAGGCCTCCGGCGACCGGTACGGCTACGCGGTCGCCTACGCCGAGGGCAACGGTTACGCGGTCAGCGCGCCCGGCCCCGGCTACGTGCAGCTCCTCGACCCGAGCAGGAAGCAGACGAGGATGCTGAAGCAGGGCGGCAGGCAGGCGTTCGGCTTCTCGATGGCCGCCTCCTCGGACGGCAGGCTGGCCGTCGGCGCGCCCTACGGCGGCGGCGTCCAGGTGTTCTCGTGGAAGAACCCGGCCGACGACCGGAAGCTCGCGACGGCCGAGGGGCTGTTCGGCTGGTCGGTGGCCTTCAGCGGGAACAAGCTCTTCGTGGGCCAGCCGGACGGGCCGCCGTACGGGAAGGTCGCGGTGGCGCCGCGCAACGCCGACGACGTGCAGTCGGTGCAACCCCCCAAGGGCACCGACTTCGGCACCTCACTGGCCGGGTGAACGGACCGGGCGAGCGGGCCGGGGCCCGGACAGGGGGGCGTCAGGTGAACAGGCGGTCGCCGCAGTTGGGCCACTGGGTCTGCCACCGGCCGCCGACCCGCTGATAGAGCAGCTGCGCCCGGTAGGTCTGCTCCTCCTCGGGCCAGGCGCTCGGCAGGCCGACGCCGCCGACCGCCTGCCACATGGGCAGACTGAACTGGTACATCCCGTAATAGGGCCCGTCGGGGTTGTACGCCCGGGGGTCGCCGCGCGCCACGCAGTCGGCCAGCGCCTGCCAGTCGAGCCGGGTCACCTCCCACGGGATCTGTACGGCTCGCGGCGGCATGACCGTGATGACCGTCCCGTCCTCGGGGAAGCTGTCGAGCGGCGGGCGCACCATGGACCCGCGCCGGACGACGACGCGCTCCTGCCTGAGCACCTGCCGGACGGTACGCGCCGTGGTGCGCGCGGCGAGCCGGGTGGCGCCCGCGACCACGTAGACCCTGCGCTCGGTGTACGCCGTGAGCGACATTCCCGACAGCGGCACCGGACGGCCGGGCGGCGCGGACAGGCTGCCGGCCGCCGCCTCGACGTCGAGCTCGGCCAGGGCGTCCCGGACGTTGGTGGCGGTGACCAGGTGGGTCGTGGTGTGGCCGTCGAGGGTCAGCGTGATCAGGCGGGCGTGGCGCACCTCGATGGTGGAGCCGTCGGCGATGCCCTCGCTCAGGGCGGGACGCACGACGTCGCCCTGCCCCACGGACACGCCCGCCTCGCCGAGCGCGTCGGCCACCCGCGGGGCGAAGCCGCGGATCGCCACCGGCGTGCCGTCGACGACCACGACGACGTCCTTGACCAGGTACGAGGCCGCGACCAGCAGGCCGGCGGCCAGCGTACCCAGGACGCACACCACCGGCGTCCACGGAGAACGCCAGGGGATCCGCGGACGCGGCGCACGCCTCCTGCCTCGCACGAACCACCTCCGGAAACGGCCAGGGACCGCCCGAACGCTAGCGGCGGCGACGCGCCCGCCTCCACCGCTTCACGAAAAGCAGCGAAAAGCCGAACGGAAAGATGGTCACCACTCGCCGAAGACCGTGACTCCGTTGGTGCTGATCGCCGCGCACAACTCGTCCGGATGGACACCCTTGACCTCGGCGAGGCAGCGCAGGGTGAGCGGGATGAGGTAGGGGGCGTTGGGCTTGCCCCGGTACGGGACCGGCGGCAGGTAAGGGGCGTCGGTCTCGACGAGCATGAGCTCCATGGGGGCCACGGCGGCAGCCTCGCGCAGGTAGCCGGCGTTCTTGTAGGTGACGGGCCCGGAGAAGGACATGAAATATCCGGCTTCCGCGCACTTTTTCGCCATTTCGGCGTCGCCTGAGTAGCTGTGGAACACCACCTTGTCCGGCGCGCCCTGCTCGGCCAGCACCTTCAGGACGTCGTCGTGCGCGTCCCGGTCGTGGATGACCAGCGCCTTGCCGGTGCGCTTGGCGATCTCGATGTGCGCGCGGAAGCTCGCGTGCTGGTCGTCCTTGCTCGCCCAGTCGCGGAAGTAGTCGAGGCCGGTCTCCCCCACCGCGCGGACGTCGGCCTGTCCGGCCAGCGACTCGATCTCGGCCAGCACCTCGGGGGTCGCCTCGTGGGCCTCGTTGGGGTGGATGGCGACCCCGGCGTACACGCCTTCCTGCTCGGCCGCCACCTCGGCGTTCCAGCGCGAGGAGGGCAGGTCGTACCCGATGGTGACCAGCCTGGTCACGCCGACCTCGCGGGCGTCCCGCAGGATGGACCGTACGGTGGCCGCCGCCGCCTGGGCGGCCTGGGCCACCGGGTCGCCCGAGGACGCCTGCCTGTTGCCGACCATGATGTCCAGGTGGCAGTGGCTGTCGAACACCGGTGCGGAAAGCGGCTCGGGCGGGGCGGGAATCTTGCTCACGCATCTAAAGTAGCCTCCATGCGCTTCGGCATTCTCGGCAGCACCCGGGCATGGGACGCGGCCGGCGTCGACGTACCTCTGGGTGGTCCGGCCAGGCGCGCGCTGCTGGCGTTGCTGCTCGTCCGTCCGGGCGAGATCGTCAGCCAGGACCGCCTGATCGACGTCCTGTACGGCGACCGCTCGCCGAAGAACGCCCAGCACGCCCTGCACTCCCAGGTCTCCCGCCTGCGGCGCGACGGGATCCCGGTCGAGCTGACGCCCGCCGGCTACCGGCTGCCGGCGGCCCCCGGCGACATCGACGCCGGCCGTTTCCTGCACCTCGCCGACACCGGCCGCGCCACCCTCCTCGGCCACCGCACCGCCGAAACCGACGGGGCGGACGACGGCCGGGCCGACGCCGCCCTGGCCGGGACGTTGTTGCGGGAGGCGCTGGCCCTGTGGCGGGGGCCCGCCTTCGCCGACCTCGACCCCGTGCACGGCGCGCCGCTGGAGGAGCGCCGCCTGGCCGCGCTGGAGGACCGCATCGAGGCAGACCTGCGCTGCGGCGGCCACCAGGGCGTCATCCCCGAGCTGGGCGAGCTGGTCCAGCGCCACCCCCTGCGCGAACGGCTGCGCGGCCAGCTCATGCGGGCGCTGCGCGCCGACGGCCGGCCGGCCGAGGCGCTGGTGCTCTACGAGGAGACCCGGCGGCTGCTGGCCGAGGAGCTCGGCGCCGACCCCTCCCCCGAGCTCGCCGCCCTGCACCGATCTCTCCTGCGCGGCGCGACCGACCCGCCCCCGGCCCCGCCCCTGGCCCCGGCGCCCCGGCCCGGGCCGGGCCCAGCGGCGGTGCCGCTGCCCGGCAGGCTCACCAGCTTCGTCGGCCGCGACGGCGACCTGGCCGAGGTCCGGGCGCTGCTGGCCGCCGCCCGTCTCGTCACGCTGCTCGGCCCCGGCGGCGCGGGCAAGAGCCGGCTGGCGGTCGAGCTGGCCAGAGACCACCGCGACGCCGTCCTGGTCGAGCTGGCCCCGCTCGGCCCGGGGGCCGACCTCGCGCGAGCGGTCCTCGCGGCGCTGGGCGTACGCGACGGCGCGCTGCTGGGGGCCGCGGCGCTGGGCGCGTCCGGTGAGCCTGATCCCCTGGGCCGCCTGGTCGCGGTGCTCGCCGATCGGCCGGTCCTGCTGGTCCTGGACAACTGCGAGCACGTCGTCGGCGAGGCCGCGGCGCTGGCCGAGCGGCTGCTGTCGGCGTGCCCGGCGGTGCGCGTGCTGGCCACGAGCCGTGAGCCGCTCGCGATCACCCCCGAACACCTGTGGCCGGTACGCCCCCTGACCCCCTCCGACGCCCGCACGCTCTTCACCGACCGGGCCAAGGCCGTACGTCCTGGTTTCACCCCTGGTGAGCCGGTCGAACGCATCTGCGCCGCGCTCGACGGCCTCCCGCTGGCCATCGAGCTGGCGGCCGCCCGCATGCGTACGCACGAGGCCGGCGAGCTGGCCGAACGCCTGGCCGGTCAGGGCCGGTTCAGCCTGCGCGGCAGCCGTACGGCCGACGCCCGGCACCAGACGTTGCGCGCGGTCGTCGCCTGGAGCTGGGAGCTGCTCACCGAGCCCGAACAGGCCATGGCCATGCGCCTGACCGTCTTCTCCGGCGGGGCCACCGCGGCCGCCGCCGCGGCCGTCTGCGGCCTGCCCGAGCACCTGCTCGACTCGCTGGCCGACAAGTCGCTCCTGGAGGTTGCGGGCGGCCGCTACCGCATGCTGGAGACGATCCGGGCGTTCTGCGCCGACCGGCTCGGCGCGGAGGCCGCGACCTTCCGGCGGGCGCACGCCGCGTACTTCCTCGCCCTGGCCGAGGAGGGCGATCCCCGGCTGCGGAGCGCGGAGCAGTTGCCGTGGCTGGCCCGGTTCGCGGCCGACCACGACAACCTCCAGGCGGCGCTGCGCTGGACGGTGGAGCAGGGCGAGGTGGCGCTCGGGATGCGGCTGCTGGCCGCGCAGACGTTCTCGCTGTGGATGCGCGGCATGCGCACGGTTCCCGCCAAGGCGGCGGCGGCCCTGCTGGAGGCCGCCGGTCCACGGCCCGATCCCGCGCTGGGGGACGCGTACCTGCTGACCCTGCTCACCGCGGCGAGCGAGCGGCGCGAGCTGTGGGAGCGCCACAAGGACGGCGCAGAGACGATGATCGCGGCGGACGGCCTGCGGAACCCGGTCGTCACCTGCCTGTGGGCGATGGTCGCCTCGGCGTCGGTCGACCCCGCCGTCACGATCGCGCTGATCCGGCGCGGCGAGCGCGGCCCCGACGCGTGGGAGACGGCCGCCACCCGGCTGATCTGGGCCTACCCGCAGATGGCGGCCGGGGAGTTCACCGCCGCCGAGGCGGACCTGAAGGCGGCCCTCCAGGGTTTCCGCGGCCTCGGCGAGCGCTGGGGCTCGGCGATGACGCTCGACGCCCTGGCCTGGCTGGCCAGCACGTGCGGCGACGAGGCCACCGCGCTGGCCCGCACCGAGGAGGCCATCACGCTGGCCGAGCAGCTCGGCGCGGAGGAGGACCTGGCCGACCACTACTGCAACCGGGGCGACTACCGCATCCGGCACGACCTGGCCGGCGCGCGGGCCGACTATGAGCGCGCGGCGGAGCTGGCCGGGCGCACGGGCGGCGCGATCCTGCCGGCGGCCCTGCGCGGCCTGGGCGACGTGGCGGTACGCGAGGGCGACCTGGTCCGGGCCCGGGAGCTCTACGAGGATGCGTTGCGCCGGTCCGACCCGGTCTGGGTGAAGACGTCCGGGAACATGGCCAGGCTGCTCGTCGGGCTCGGACGGCTGGCCGCGGCCGAGGGCGACACGGCCGGGGCGCGGGCCTCCTACCTGCGGGCGATGGAGAGCACGGTCACGTCGGGCGCGCTGTCGGAGAGCGTCAGGGCGATCGAGGCGCTGGCGGTGCTGGCCTTCGACGACGATCCGGCGGCGGCGGCCACGCTGCTCGGCGCCGCCGTCGCGATCCGCGGCATCGACGTGCCCGAGGACGAGCACGTCGCCGGGCTGTCGCGGCGGCTGCGCGAGGCGCTGGGCGAGCAGGGGTACGCGGGGGCGCGGCGGGCGGGCGCGCGGCTCTCCCACCGGGAGGCGCTGATGCTGGCCGGCGTCCCGGCGGAGGTCATCGACGCCTCCCCCCTGCACTCCCTCGACGACTTCCCGCTCCACGACCCGGCCTGAGACGCGGGATACCCCAAGCAAGGGCACAGAGGGCGGTGAGCGTGGGGTGAGGGGGCGGTGAGCGGGCCCCGGCAGGCTCTCGGGCATGGACATCCTGATCTCCGGCGCGAGCGTCGCCGGCCCCGCCCTGGCCCTCCACCTCATCCGCTCCGGCCACCGCGTCACCGTCGTCGAACGCGCCCCCGCCCTGCGTGAGGGCGGCTACTCCGTCGACTTCCGCGGCGAGGCGCACATGACCGCGCTGCGCGCCCTCGGCATCCTCGCCGACGTCGAGCGCCTCCAGACCCACATGGGCGACATGTCGTACGTCAACGAGTCCGGCAAGAAGCTCGCCTCCGTGCCCGGCGACCTGTTCTCCGGCGACGTCGAGATCCTCCGCGGCGACCTGGCCCGCATCCTCTACGACGCCACCAAGGACCGCGCCGAGTACGTCTTCGGCGACTCCATCACCTCCCTCGCCCAGGACGCGGACGGGGTGACGGTGACGTTCGAGCGGGGCGCGACGCGCAGGTTCGACCTCGTGGTGGGCGCGGACGGCCTGCACTCCAACGTGCGCTCGCTGGCCTTCGACGCGCCGGAGGCCGCCGTCACCAGCCACCTCGGCCTCTACTGCGCGGTGTTCACCCTCGACAACTACCTGGGCCTCGACCACACGGGCCTGCTCCACAGCACGCCCGGCAAGACGGTCGGCCTCTACAGCGCCAGGAACAACACCGAGGCCAAGGCCATGTTCTACTTCGGCTCACCGCCGCTGGAGCACGACCGCCGGGACGTCACCCGGCAGAAGGAGCTGCTGGCCGAGGCGTACCGGGGGGTCGGCTGGGAGACGCCCAAGCTGCTGCGCAGGATGTGGGACGCCGACGACTTCTACTTCGACTCCACCAGCCAGGTGCACCTGGACTCGTGGTCGCGCGGCCGGGTGGCGCTGATCGGCGACGCCGCCTGCTGCCCGTCGCCGCTGTCGGGCATGGGCACGGGCCTCGCGCTGGTCGGCGCGCACGTGCTGGCGGGCGAGCTGGCCGCGGCCGGCGGCGACCACCGGACCGCGTTCGCCCGCTACGAGCAGGAGGTGCGCGCCTACGCCACCGGCTGCCAGAAGTCGGCCGTGGGCGTCAGCAAGTTCATGGTGCCGGAGAACCGGCTGATGGCCTGGTTCATGAACCAGAACTACAAGATCATGCCGTATCTGCCGTGGAAGGGCGTGATAGCGAAGTCGGTCAGGAAGACCGCCTCCGCCATCACGCTCAAGGACTACGGCCTCAGTCGGCCAGCCGGCCCAGCTCCTCTTCGACGACCTTCTGGTCGAGCTTCTTGAACAGCGGCACGGGCGGCGCGAGCGGGGTGCCGGGCTTGATCGGCCGGTGCTCCCAGCGCGCGGCGCCGTCGTACTCGCCGGTGATGACGGGGTAGGGGGCGCCGCCGTCTTCGTCGACCTCGCGGATCTCCGGCATGCCGGACCAGACGCCCTGGCCGCCGAGCATCGAGAAGACCTTGTTGGACGAGCCCGGCAGGAACGGCGTGAGCATCGTCTTGGCGTCGTCGACGACCTGGAGGGCGACGTGGAGGATCGACTTCTGCCGCTCGATGTCGTCCTTGAGCTTCCAGGGCTCCTGCTCGGCGAGGTATTTGTTGGCCTCGCGGACGACGTCGAACGCCTCGGTGATCGCGTTCTTGAACCGCGACCTGCCCAGCTCGGCGCCCACCGGGGCGAACGCGTTGCGCGAGCGCTCCAGCATGGCCCGGTCGGCGTCGGTCAGGTCGCCGGCCTCGGGCACGACGCCGAAGTTCTTGGACGCCATCGAGATCGACCGGTTGACCAGGTTGCCCCAGGCGGCGACGAGCTCGCCGTTGTTGCGGTTGACGAACTCCTGCCAGGTGAAGTCGGTGTCCTGGTTCTCGGGGCCGGCCACCGCGATGTAGTAGCGCAGGGCGTCGGCGTCGTAACGCGCCAGGAAGTCGCGCACGTAAATTACTACTTGCCTGGAGGAGGAGAACTTCTTGCCCTCCATCGTCAGGAACTCGCTGGAGACCACCTCGGACGGCACGTCGAGCGCGCCGAGCTCACCGGCCGAGCCGCCGCGCGCGCCGATGCCGCTGTAGCCGAACAACATCGCCGGCCAGATCTCGGCGTGGAAGACGATGTTGTCCTTGCCCATGAAGTAGTAGCCGCGGGCGTCGGGGTTCTGCCACCACTGGCGCCAGGCGTCGGGGTCGCCGGAGCGCCTGGCCCACTCGATGGAGGCCGACAGGTAGCCGATGACCGCGTCGAACCACACGTAGAGGCGCTTGTTGGGCTGGTCGCGCCACCCCTCCAGCGGGATCGGCACACCCCAGTCGAGGTCACGGCTGATCGCGCGGGGCTGGAGGTCGCCGAGCAGGTTGAGGGCGAACTTCAGCACGTTGGGCCGCCACTCGCCCTGCTTGGACTGCAGGTAGGAGCCCAGGACCTCGGCGAAGGCGGGCAGGTCGAGCATGAAGTGCTCGGTCTCGACGAAGACGGGGGTCTCGCCGTTGATGCGGCTCTTGGGGTTGATGAGCTGGATCGGGTCGAGCTGGTTGCCGCAGTTGTCGCACTGGTCGCCGCGCGCGCCGTCGTAGCCGCAGATGGGGCAGGTGCCCTCGATGTAGCGGTCGGGCAGGGTACGGCCGGTCGAGGGCGAGATCGCGCCCATCGTGGTCTTGGGGAAGATGTAGCCGTTGTCGTAGAGGCCCTTGAAGATCTGCTGCGTGACGGCGTAGTGGTTCTTCGTCGTGGTCCGGGTGAACAGGTCGTAGGAGAGCCCGAGACCGGTCAGGTCTTCGGCGATCACCCTGTTGTACCTGTCGGCCAGCTCGCGGGCGCTGACGCCCTCCTTGTCGGCCTGCACCTGGATCGGAGTGCCGTGCTCGTCGGTGCCGGACACCATCAGCACCTTGTTGCCCGCCATCCGCTGGTAGCGGCTGAAGACGTCGGACGGCACGCCGAAACCCGAGACGTGCCCGATGTGGCGGGGGCCGTTAGCGTACGGCCACGCGACGGCGGTCAAGATGTGCTGGGACATGACCTAAGCCTACGGGGCCCGGCCCCGCTCCTCGTCCAAACCCCCAACCCCCGCGCGGAAAGACGGAAGCCGGCGCCGGCACGTGGCCGGCGCCGGCTCCCACCGGGACGCGGAGGACCCTAGCGCTTGGACTTCTCCAGGGAGACCGCCTCAGCGGCCTCCTCGGCCGCCTTGGCGGCCACGTCGATCGAGCTCTCCTTGGTACGGCGGATGCCGAGGATGCTGATGAACAGCGAGGCGAAGATCGTCTGGAAGCTCATGACGAGCGCCGTGGCGGCCGGGACGACCATGCGCAGCGACTCGCGCGGGTCGAGCGCGCCGAAGCTGCGCACCTGCCAGTGGACCAGCGACATCACCAGGCCGACCAGACCGGCCAGCGCCAGCAGGCCGCCGACCACGAGGCCCTTCTCCAGCGTCACGATGTCGATGATCTTCCGGATCCGCCGCGACTCGGGCAGGAAGCCCTCCTCGGCCGCGTAGACCTTCGTGAACACCGCGAACAGCGCCGCCTGGAAGCCGATCACGACCAGCGCCGACGACCCGACCAGGGTGTCGACGTCGAAGGCCAGCTCGCCGATCTCCACCGGCCCGAACGTCAGCGCCGTGCCCGCGATCAGGCCGAGGACCATCAGGAACACGCCGGGGTAGAAGAACAGCCACTTGGGGCTGTAGAGCAGCAGGAAGCGCAGGTGGCGCCAGCCGTCGCGCCAGGAGCGCAGGTGCGGCGGGCGCGAACGGCCGTCGGGCGAGAGCGTGGTGGGCACCTCGCGCACGTCGAGGCCGGACAGCGTGGAGCGGACGACCATCTCGGAGGCGAACTCCATGCCCCCGGTCTGGAGGTGGAGGCGCAGGATCGAGTCGCGCCGGAAGCCACGCAGGCCGCAGTGGAAGTCGCCGATGGCCGACGGGAAGAACAGCCGGCCGATGAACGACAGCACCGGGTTGCCCAGGTAGCGGTGGAGCGGGGGCATGGCCCCGGGGGCGATGCCGCCCTTGAACCGGTTGCCCATCACGAGGTCGGCGCCGTCGCGGAGCTGCTCGACGAACGGGAGCAACGAGGTGAAGTCGTAGGAGTCGTCGGCGTCGCCCATGATCACGTACTTGCCGCGGGCGGCGCGGATGCCGCCCATGAGGGCGTTGCCGTAGCCCTTCTCGTCGACGTGGACGACACGGGCACCGGCATCACGCGCGAGCTGCTGCGAGCCGTCCGTGCTGCCGTTGTCGGCGATCAGGACTTCCCCTTCGATTCCGTGCTCCTCCATGCACGCCAATGCCTTGCGCACACAGACTTCCACGGTCTCCGCCTCGTTGAGGCAGGGCATGACCACCGTCAGTTCCACGTCTCAACCCTTCAGTAATAAGGCTCTTCCAGTGAACCATCATGCCCTGTGCCCGGCGTGCTCGGGTCAAGACCTAAAAACGACTGGCATTCTTTACAGCATGGTGAGCGTCGCGGAGATTACCCCTGTGGACCACTCCGCTCCTGGCCGGGCAGCTCGCGTGCTGTCCCTCGTGCGCCGTCATCGCGTGTTCGCCGTGGCCTTCGGCGTCGGCGCCGTGCTGCGGCTGATCACCATGCTCGGTTACGGCCCGGCGATGTGGTTCAACGACTCCTACGAGTACGTCAACGTGGCGCTGCACCCCAGGCCCCACCCGATCAGGCCCGACGGCTACAGCTTCTGGCTGATGCTGCTCAAGCCGTTCCACAGCTTCACGCTCGCCATCTTCACGCAACACCTGATGGGCCTGGCCGCGGCCGCGCTCATCTACGCCCTGCTGCGCTGCAAGTTCGCGCTGCCCAAGTGGGCGGCCACGCTCGCGGCGGCGCCGGTGCTGTTCGACGCCTACCAGATCCAGCTTGAGCAGATGGTCATGTCCGACACGCTGTTCACGCTGCTGGTCGTGGGCGTGGTGACGCTGGTGCTGTGGAAGCGGCGGCTGTCGTGGCGGGCCGGGATCGTGGTCGGGCTGCTGCTCGCGCTGACCTGGCTGACCCGGTCGATCGGCATGCCGATCCTCGGGCTCGTGGTGCTCTACCTGATCGTCCAGCGCACGGGGTGGCGGCCCATCGTGGCGGTCATCGCGGCGTGCGCGGTTCCCGTTCTTAGCTATATGGGTTGGTTTTCGACAAATTACGGCAAATTCGCCATGACCAACAGCGACGGGCTCATCCTCTACATGCGTACCGCGATCTTCGCCGACTGCAACGAGATGAAGATCGACAAGTACAAGGAGGTGCAGCTTCTCCTGTTGTGCATCAACGACCCGGTCAACCAGCGCAAAGACTACGCACAGTGGTATCTGTGGGGCCAGGGCAACGGCGACGGCACGGGCACCGGCGAGGTCCTCCACCGGTGGGGCATCAACAAGAAGTTCAGCGGCATCACCAACGACGCGGCCAGCGCGTTCGCGACGCGGGCGATCCTGTCCCAGCCGGGCGACTACCTGAAGGTGGTCGCACGCGACTTCTTCCGCTCCTTCCACTGGGGACGGCCGCGCTTCCCGGACGAGTCGACGTACAACATGTACCAGTTCAAGCCCTATTACGAGGTGGACGACACCGGGCGGCCCAAGCGCCTGCCGAAGTGGTCCTCCTACGGGGGCGGCCACACCGACACCGACGCGTTCAGCTACGAGCAGGGCCCGCCCGAGACCAGGATCGTCCACCCGTGGGCGGACATCATGAGCGGCTACCAGAAGATCTTCTACCTGCGCGGCATCATGCTCGGCGGCATCATGCTGATCGGCCTGTACGGCATCGTCGTCCGCTGGCGCAGGTTCGGCGGCCCGGTGGCGCTGCCCTGGCTGGGGGCGTTCGGGCTGTTGCTGGCCCCGGCGGCGACGGCCGAGTTCGACTACCGCTACGTGCTGCCGGCCGTCCCGCTGGCCTGCATCGCGGCGGCCATCACGCTGCGCAAGGGCGTCACTTGGGGGCGGCGGTCACCCAAGAGCGCATCAGCATCCGAGCCCACCACTGTGTCTGCGTGAGCGTCTCGGCCGTGAGCACCGGCTGCAGCCACCAGAAGTTGATCAGCACGATCATCGCGAACGCGCCCGCGAACGCCGCCCCGACGGCCCTGCGCGTGGGCGGCGCGTCGGCCCGGCCGAGCACGAGCCCGGCCATCAGCACGACCGCCAGCACCATGAACGGCACCACCGGCAGCATGTAGAACAGGTACATCGTGCGGTCGTCGGCCAGGGCGTAGTAGAACCAGGGCAGCCAGCCCATCGCGTACGCCAGCAGCACCGCCCCGGCCCGCCAGTCGCGGCTCCTGGCGTACAGGACGGCCGTGCCCGCCAGCGCGAGCAGCGCGCCGAACCACAGGGCGGGGGTGCCGGTCCCGTGGATCGCCTGCGCGCACGCGGAGGCCCCGCACGCCGACGGCGGCACGTCGGCGGGGTAGTAGAACGACACCGGGCGGACGAGCAGCGGCCACGTCCAGGGGTCGGACATGTACTGGTGGTACTCGTGCACCCCGCTGTGGAAGGTGAAGACCTGCCACTGGTACTGGACCCATGAGCGCATGGAGTCGAACAGGAAGAAGAAGGGGCCGGAGGAGGTGGCCTGGTCCCAGTTGCGGCCGTAGCCGTTGGCGGAGGCGAACCAGCCGGTCCAGGTGGCCATGTAGGCCACGAAGGGGATGACGGTGAAGGACAGCAGGGCGTGGGGGAGGTCCTTGTTCCAGGCTCCGGCGTAGGGGCGTTTGAGTCCGATGGCCCGGCGGGCGCCGAAGTCCCACATGAGGGACATGATGGCGAAGGCGACGGCGAAGGCGAGTCCGGACCATTTGACGGACATGGCGAAGGCGAGGCAGACGCCGGCGGCCAGGCGCCAGGGCCGGGCGCCGAGCCAGGGGCCATGGGGTGAGACGGGTGAGTTCTCGTACCAGGCGACCAGCCGTTCGCGGGCGCGGTCACGGTCGACCACCAGGCAGGCGAAGGCCGCCAGCACCCAGAACATCAGGAACACGTCGAGCAGCGCCGTGCGGGACAGCACCAGATGCAGGCCGTCGAGCGCGAGCAGCAGCCCCGCCAGGCAACCCAGCAGCGTCGAACGGGTCATCCGGCGCGCCACGCGGGCCAGCACGAGGATCGACAACGTGCCGACCAGCGCCGCCGCGAACCGCCAGCCGAACGGGTTCATCCCGAACAGCCACTCACCGGCGCCGATCATCCACTTGCCCAGCGGCGGATGCGCGACGAACGAGGCGCAGTCGGACGACTGGGGGCACTGGCGGAAGATGTCCAGGTTCCCGGCGATGAGCCGCCGGTCGGCGATCGGGTTCTTGGCGTCGCCCAGCATGGCGCGCTCGACGCCGTACCTGAGCAGGGACCAGGCGTCCTTGGCGTAGTAGGTCTCGTCGAAGACCACGGCCTTCGGCTCACCGAGGCGGACGAACCGCAGCAACCCGCCGAAGAGGGCGACCAGCAGCGGCCCCGCCCACCCTAAGAGGGGCCGCCCCTGGAACGGCGGGACCAGCCGTCGTGCCGTCTCCCCCATGTCGATCACCCTATGCGTTTGTGCACCAGGTCATAAAGTTCGCGTCTCGGCACGCCCGCGCCCTTGGCCACGTCGGCGATGGCGATCTTCCGCTGCTCGCCCTCCGCCACGCGGCGGTCGACCTCGGCGACCAGCTCGTCCATGTCGGGCTCGCCCGCCCCCGGCACGCGGCCCGCGACGACCACGGTGATCTCGCCCTTGACGCCGCCCGCGGCCCACTCGGCCAGCTCGCCGAGACTGCCGCGGCGCACCTCCTCGTACGTCTTGGTCAGCTCGCGGCAGACGGCGGCGGGCCGGTCGGCCCCGAACGCCTCCGCCATCGCGCCCAGCGACTCGGCCAGCCGGTGGGGGGCCTCGAAGAAGACCATCGTCCGCTCCTCGGCCGCCAGCGCGGACAGCCGCCGCGCCCGGTCGCCGGTCTTGCGCGGCGGGAAGCCCTCGAAGCAGAACCTGTCGCTGGCCAGCCCCGACACGGCGAGGGCCGTGGTGACGGCGCTCGGCCCCGGCAGCGCGGTCACCGTGATGCCCGCCTCGACCGCCAGGTGGGTCAGGCGGTAGCCGGGGTCGGACACCCCGGGCATCCCGGCGTCGGTGATGACCACGACCGTACGGCCCTGTCTCAGCGCCTCGACCAGCTCCTGGGCGCGGCCCGCCTCGTTCTGGTCGTAGTAGGACACCACCCGGCCGCTGATCTCCACGCCCAGCTCGGTGGCGAGCCTGCGCAGCCGTCTGGTGTCCTCGGCGGCCACCACGTCGGCGTCGGCGAGCACCTCCCGCAGCCGCGGCGAGACGTCACCCGCCTGACCGATGGGGGCTCCGGCCAGCACCAACCTGCCTTCTCCAGTCACCCGACCATTGTGGCAGGGCATACCAATTAGACCGTGATTCTTGCAGTACCTAACGGCTTGGGGCCCGTACGATGTCCGAATGGCGGTGACCGATTCCCCGTACCAGGCCTACGACAACCCGGAGGTCGGCGAGAGTCAATCGCAGACGCGGTCCCTGCGTGACCGGGTGATCCCCCCCATGCGTGGCAGCGTCCTGTGGGGGTGGGTCGGCCCGCTGCTGGTCACGCTCTTCGGCGGCATCCTGCGCTTCGTCAACCTGGGCCACCCGCGGGCCGTGGTCTTCGACGAGACCTACTACATGAAGGACGCCTTCTCCCTGATCAACTGGGGCGTCGAGCGCGTCACGATCAAGGACGCGGACAAGGCGATCCTGGCCGGGAAGACCGACATCTGGCAGTCGTGCACGCAGGAGACGCTCGACAAGTGCGCCTCGTACGTGGTGCACCCGCCGCTCGGCAAGTGGATGATCGGCGCCGGTGAGTGGCTGTTCGGGCTCAACCCGTTCGGCTGGCGGTTCGCCGCGGCGCTGATCGGCACGTTGTCGATCCTCGTGCTGGCCCGCGTGGCGCGCCGGATGACCCGCTCCACGCTGCTCGGCTGCTTCGCCGGGCTGCTGCTGGCCCTCGACGGCCTGCACTACGTGCTCTCGCGCACGGCACTGCTCGACGTGTTCCTGATGTTCTGGGTGCTGGCGGCCTTCGCCTGCCTGGTGGTCGACCGCGACCGCGCCCGCGAGCGACTGGTCGCCTGGTACGAGAACTCACCCGTCTCACCCCACGGCCCCTGGCTCGGCGCCCGGCCCTGGCGCCTGGCCGCCGGCGTCTGCCTCGCCTTCGCCATGTCCGTCAAATGGTCCGGACTCGCCTTCGCCGTCGCCTTCGCCATCATGTCCCTCATGTGGGACTTCGGCGCCCGCCGAGCCATCGGACTCAAACGCCCCTACGCCGGAGCCTGGAACAAAGACCTCCCCCACGCCCTGCTCTCCTTCACCGTCATCCCCTTCGTGGCCTACATGGCCACCTGGACCGGCTGGTTCGCCTCCGCCAACGGCTACGGCCGCAACTGGGACCAGGCCACCTCCTCCGGCCCCTTCTTCTTCCTGTTCGACTCCATGCGCTCATGGATCCAGTACCAGTGGCAGGTCTTCTCCTTCCACAACGGGCTGGAGACGTCCCATCCGTACATGTCGGAGCCGTGGCAGTGGCCGCTGCTGCTGCGTCCGGTGGCCTTCTTCTACGAGGGCAAGCAGAACGTGTGCGGGGCCAAGGACTGCTCGGAGGCGGTGCTCGGCGTGGGCACGCCGGTGATCTGGTTCGGCGCGCTGGCCGCGCTGGTGGCCCTGATCGCCTGGTACGTCTCCTCGCGCGACTGGCGGGCCGGGGCGGTGCTGCTGGCGTACGCGATGGGCTGGCTGCCCTGGTTCTACTTCGCCATCTCCGAGAACCGCACGATGTTCCTGTTCTACGCGATCCCCATGGTGCCGTTCATGATCCTGGCGCTGACGTTGTGCGCCGGGTTGCTCATCGGGCCCGCCACGCCGACGGAGAGCGGGGCCATGCCGATGCGCCGCACGCTGGGGGCCGCGGTGGTCGGCGCGTACGCGCTGCTGGCACTGATCAACTTCTGGTGGTTGCACCCGATCCTGTCCGCCGAAGTGATCCCGTACACCGAGTGGAAGGCCCGGATGTTGTTCGACAAACGATGGATCTGACCCGGTCACTGTAGGTAAACATCGGTTTCGTAGGGTAGTCGCTGTGCAAGACCCAATACGCACCGCATTCGGTCATCGTCATAGCTGGGTGCGATACGGCAAACTTCGAGGCATGAGTGCACCGGATGTCACCGCCCTTCTCGCCGAGTTGGAGCGATCTCAGCCGGACCTGGCCGAGGAGGCCAGGACCGCCGTCGAATGGTTGACGGGTGGGGAACCGCTGGAGACGGTGACCCAGCTCGACGTCTGCGAGTTCCTCTGGTACACGCTTCCGATCAAGGTGGGCCCGCTCCGGCCCGGAGGCGACCACGAACGCCTGTCCCGCTCACTGGCACGGCTGCTGCAACTCGGCGGCATGGAACGTTACGCCGCCCTGTGCGTGTCCCCCACCACCGCGCAGATCCTGCGCACCTACGCCCAGGAGGGCGAGGACGCCGGCACCAGCGCCTACCAGAAGGCCCTGGAGGCCACGGGCGTGCTCCCGCCCGACGTGCCCGAGCTGCAGTGGAGCATGATCATGGGCCCGGAGGAGCTGGGCGCGCACGTGGCCTGCTCCGCGGCGCTCGAACTGGCGATCGTCGCCGGCGACGACGTCGACCGCGGCGCGCTCACCCGCCGCTGGCTCACCGAGCCCCGCGCCGAGCTGGGCGGCGACAGCTGGCTCAACCGCGTGCACGGCGAACGGCTCAACCGCTGGGTGCTCGGCCGCGGCCCGGCCAGGCGGGAGCTGGCGCAGCCGTTCGAGGTGCGCCTGCACGCGCCGGTCACGCCGCAACCCCTGCCAGCCCTGCGCAAGCTGCTGTCCCTGGCCGCCTCCGAGGGCAGCCTGCCGCTCCGGCTGGCCCCCTCGCCCGCGGCGCTGCGGCTGCGTGAGCTGGCCGAGCGCGAGCTCGGCGCGATCAGCCGCGACGGCGCCCGGCTGGCCATCACCGACTACGGCCGGCACCTGCTGGGCTCGCCGGAGGCCATGTGGGAGGCGGTCACCCGGCTGCTGCTGGCCAGGGGCGAGCACGAGTTCGAGGTCTCGGCCCGCGAGGCCACGCTCATGCTGCTGGCCGACGGCGTCCTGATGTCCCCCGCCCAGCTGCGCGAACGGGTGGCCGAGGTGGTGGGCGGCGAGGGCTGGCACCCGGCCACGAGCCTCGACGACGTCACCGCGCCGGTCGCCGACCTGGTCTCCCAGCTCACCGCGCTGGGCCTGGCCTACAGCGACGACCTGGTCGTCCGGATGGACCGGCCCGGCCAGTACGCGGCCCTGGCCGCGCTGCGCGCCCACGCCCTGCGCCCGCGCAAGTACGTCAGCTCTGGCTGACCGCCTTGACGGCCTGCTTGAACTCGGGGCACTCGACCAGCGGGTCGTGCTCGCACACGGCCGCGTGGCGCAGGCTGTCGCGCAGCCGGGTGAGCTGCCGCACCCGCTGGTCGACCTCGCGTTCCTTGGCGGCCATGCGCTCGCGCAGCCGCGTGTCCGCCGGCCGGGCGCGCAGGAACTCGGCGATCTCCGACAGCGTGAACCCGGCGTCGCGGGCGCAGGTGATCAGCGCCAGCCGGTCGAGCGTCTCGGGCAGGTAGACGCGGCGCAGGCCGTTGCGGCCCTCGGCCTCGATGAGCCCCTTGCGCTCGTAGAAGCGCAGCGCGGACGCGGCCAGCCCGGTACGCCTGGCCACCTCGCCAATGTCGATCAACGTGTCCCGCATGCCCCGGCTCCTCGACTTGAACCACCCTTCAAGCCGGATATTAGCGGAGACCCCCTGAAGAATGGTTACGCAGCGTAGTTACGATGGACACATGGAGCTCTTTCCGGCCATGCCACTCGAAGAGTGGGCCGACACCAAGGAGACCTTCCACCGCTTCGCGCAGATCGTCGGGAAAATCCGGCTGACGGTGAGTAACCGGCGTAACCATTGGTGGCAGGTGCCGTTCCATCTGACCGGGCGCGGCCTGACGACGCGTCCCATGGGCGGGCTCGGCGAGCAGCCGCTGTTCTGCGTGGACTTCGACCTCGTCCGCCACCGCCTGGTGATCGACGTGCTGGACGGCCGCAGCGCGGAGTTCAGCATGATCGGGCTGTCGGTGGCCGCGTTCCAGTCCCGGCTCTTCCAGACGCTGGCCGACCTGGGGATCCGGCCGGAGATCTGGGCGGTGCCGTACGACCTGGACGACGAGACGCCGTTCGCCGAGGACACCCGCCACGCGCACTACGACCCGGTCCTGATCAACCGCTACTGGCGGATCCTGTCGCAGGTGGCGCAGTTGCTCGACCGGTTCGCCGCGGACTTCGGCGGCAAGGTCAGCCCGGTGCACCACTTCTGGCACACGTTCGACATCGCGGTCACCCTCTTCACCGGACGCCCGGCCGACGTGCCGGAGGAGGCCGACCCGGTCACCCGCGAGGCGTACAGCCGGGAGGTGATCAGCGCCGGGTTCTGGTTCGGCGACAAGGAACGGCCCTGGCCGGCGTTCTACTCCTACACCGCGCCGGAGCCGAAGGGGCTGGAACGGGAGCCGCTGCTGCCCGAGCAGGCCGAGTGGCTGCCCGCGCGCGGCAGCCATCTGGCCGTGCTGCGCTACGACGACGTGCGCGCCATGGGCGATCCGGTGGCGAGCGTGCTGGAGTTCCTGCAGAGCGCCTACCAGGCCGGGGCCAAGCTGACCCACCTGGACGTCGAGGAGCTGGCCTGCCCCGGCGGCATCACCGACCCGTACTACGTGAAGAACCGCCCGGCCTGAACGACGCGAAAGCCCGCCCTCCGGAGAGGGCAGGCTTTCACGTGTGCGTGTACCGGTGTGCAGGTCGCCTCTCGGCGAAAGGCACAACGCGGCTCCAGCCGAACGGTAGTCCGCGAAGGCAATAGGTGAGGCCCGGGGACACTGGACACACCGGCCACGGTCTATGTAACGGGGGTTCCCCCAGGAACATTCCCCGCGTTCCCCCCGATTCCCCTCAGGTCCGGACGGCGGCCGGCTGCCGGGCCGGCAGCCCGTTCTCGCGGACCAGCAGCAGGACGGCGAAGGCCAGCAGGCCCGCGACACCGCCGGTCCAGGCCACGGTGGAGCCCACGGCCGCCGCACTGACCTGCGCGCCGATGAGCGACTGGGCGCAGGCCAGGCCGAAGGAGCCGCCGAGCTGCTTCGACAACGCCGAACCCGCGGTGGCCGCGCCCATGTCGGCGTGCGGGACGCTGCCCTGCGTGGCGATGGTGAGCCCGCCCATGGCCGGGCCCGTGCCGAGCCCCACGAGCAGCAGCCAGACCCCGACCAGGTACGGCGAGGTGCCCGGCCCGAGCGCGGCGAAGGCGAGCGTGCCGGCGCTGACCAGCGCGGCCCCGGTCAGCAGCACCGGCCTGGTGCGGCCCGACCGCAGCACGAGGACGGCCGTCAGCCGGTTCCCGGCGATCATGCCCACCAGCATCGGGAGCAGCAGCAGGCCGGACACCGTGGCCGAGTAGGCGCGTACGTGCTGGAGGTACAGCGGCAGCAGCACGCCCGCGGGCAGCCCCGCCACCTGGAAGAAGAACCCGCCCGCGAGCAGCGCCGCGTACGTGCGGCGGCGCATCAGCCGCGGCGGCAGCACCGGCGTGTCCGCCCGCCGCTCGACGGGGACGAGCGCGACCAGCAGCGCCACCCCGCCGAGCAGCGAGCCGAGCACGGCAGGGTCGCTCCAGCCGCGGCCGGTGTTGCCCTTGAGGCTCAGGCCGATCAGCACCAGCGACAGGCCCGCGGTGAGCAGCGCGATCCCGGCCGCGTCGAGCCTGCCCGAGGTGCGCGGCGGACGCCGGTCGGGCAGCAGCAGCGCGATCAGCGCGGCCGCGAGCGCCCCGGCGGGCAGGTTGACCAGGAACGCCCAGCGCCAGCCCGCGTGGTCGGCCAGCAGGCCCCCGAGCAGCGGCCCGCCGACCATGCCGACGATCATCATGGCGGCCAGCAGGGTCTGCATGCGGATCAGGCCCTCGCTCCGGTGCGGCGGATGGAGGTCGCGGATCAGGGCCATGCCCAGGGTGAGCAGCGCCCCCGCGCCGATCCCCTGGACGGCCCTGCTGACGATCAGGACCTCCATCGAGCCGGCGAGCCCGCAGGCCAGGGAGCCGGCCAGGAAGATCGCGAGGCCGGAGAGGAGGAGGCGGCGGCGGCCGTACAGGTCGGAGAAGCGGCCGTAGATCGGGACGCTCACCGACGAGGTGAGCAGGTAGGCGGTGATCAGCCAGACGTACCAGGAGGTGGTGCCGCCGACCTGCGCGACGATGCGCGGGAGCGCGGTGCCGACGACGGTGCCGTCGAGCATGCCCAGGAAGGCGCAGCCGAGTAAGGCGAAGGTGACCGCCGTGCGGCGGCGGGGCGCGAGGTCCTCGTAGAGGTCGGTCAAGGGCGTTCGCCCGCCCCGAGCGCGCCGTTCAGGAACAGGTCCACCAGCTCTTCCGAGCCCAGCGGGGACGGGCCGCGGCCGGCCGCCATCACCAGGAACTGGAACGCCTCGGCCAGGCGCTCGGGGGCCAGCCTGAGCCGGTCGCGCTCGGGCTCGAACAGCCCGGCCAGGGCCTCGCGGGAGGCCGCCATCGACTCCTCCCGCCCGGACCCGGGCCGCCCGCCCCCTTCGGCGGCGCGGGGCTCGCCTCCCGGTGCCGGACGGGCCTCGCCTCCGGGTGCGGGGCGGCGCAGGCCGCCCGTGGTGGCGAGGGCGCCCGCGACCGCGCCCATCCTGGCCAGGTAGCCGCGCAGCGCCTCGGCGGCCTCCACCAGCCGGTCGGCCAGCGGCAGGTCGAGGGAGATCGCGGACACGTGGGCGAGGGTGTCGTCGGGGCGCAGCGCCTCGGCCATGCAGGCGGCGAGCAGCGCCTCCTTGTCGCCGAAGGCGCGGAAGATCGTGCCCTCGCCGATGCCGGCCGCGCGGGCGACCTGGGCGGTGGTCACGGAGGTGCCGTACTCCACCACCAGGGGGAGGGCGGCCTTCACGATCATCTCGCGGCGTCGTTCCGGGCTCATCGCCGGCGCTCTCCGCCGGCTCGTCTCGTTCGTCATGCTGACGACAGTACGGAGTGAGTACTCACTCCGTCAAGGGCACGTGCGTCGCCGTGGCACCATCGAAGGCGTGCCTTTCGCCATGACGACGGGCGGCGTCAAGCTGTCCTACCAGGTCCGCGGCAGCGGCCCCGCGCTCGTGCTGCTCCAGGGCCAGGCCAACGACCACCGCTGGTGGGACCCGGTCCGCGACGACTTCGACCGCGCCCACCGCACGATCACCTTCGACTACCGCGGCACCGGCGACAGCGACAAGCCCGACGAGCCCTACACCACCCGCGGGTTCGCCGAAGACGTGCTGGCCGTGCTCGACGAGCTGGGCGTCGCCCGCGCCGACGTCTACGGCACGTCGATGGGCGGCCGGGTGGCCCAGTGGCTGGCCGCCGACCATCCCGGCCGGGTCGGGGCGCTGGTGCTCGGCTGCACCTCCCCCGGCGGCGTCCACGGCCTCGAACGCGGCCCCGACGTGCGCAGGGCGCTCGCGCAACCCGACCGGGCCGCCGCCGGGCGGGCGCTGCTGGAGCTGATGTACACGCCGGGCTGGCTGGCCACGCATCCGGGGCCGTACCGGACGGTGGGCGATCCGGGCATGCCCGCCCACGCGCGCCGCCGCCACCTGGCCGCCAGCGCCGGGCACGACGCCTGGGCCGTGCTGCCCGCCATCGCCGCGCCGACGCTGGTCGTGCACGGCGCCGACGACGTGTTCAACCCGGCCGCCAACGCCCCGCTGCTGGCCGGGCGCATCCCGGGGGCGGAGCTGCGGCTCATCGAGGGGGCGCGGCACGCCTACTTCGAGGAGTTCCGCGAGGTGGCGAGCCCGCTGGTGCTGGAGTTCCTGGCGCGCTCGCGCGGGTGAGCCGGGCGGCCAGCCCCTGAAGGTGGGCGACGAGCTCGGGCGGCTCGTGCGCCTCGAACTCGCAGCCGAGCGTGATCAGCCGGAAGGCCAGCCAGTCCAGGGTGTCGGCGGAGGCGCGCAGCAGGCAGGTGTCCGCGTCCAGCGGGGTGAGCTCGCCGGGGATCGCGCGGGCCACGACCTCGGCGGGCGCGTGCAGGGTCACCACCGCCTCGTACGTGGGCGCGCCCGAGTAGAGCTTGGCGGCGACGTACGCGGCGGGGTCCGCCGGCTCGGTCGTGGTGATCCGGGCGCCCGTGGCCCGCACGTCGTCCATGCGGTCGACGCGGAACAGCCGCCGGTCGTCCCGGTCGTGGTCGTGGGCCAGCAGGTACCAGCGCCGCCCGGCGGCCACCAGCCGGTACGGGTCCACCAGCCGGGCACTCCGCGCGCCGTCGCCCGCCAGGTACCGGAAGCGCACCCGTTCGCGGTTGGCGACGGCCATGGCCAGCGTCGTGAGCCGGCCCGGATCGACGTCGAACCCCTCGGCGCCGGGCAGCGGGACGGTCGCGGCGCCGAGCGAGGCCACCCGGTGGCGCAGCCGGGACGGCAGCACCTGCTCCAGCTTGGCCAGCGCGCGCACCGACGCCTCCTCGATGCCCTGCACGGGATGCCGGGCCGCGGTGACCAGGCCCACGGCGATGGCGACGGCCTCCTCGTCGTCCAGCAGCAGCGGCGGCATGGCCGCGCCCGCGACCAGCCGGTAGCCGCCGTCCGCGCCCATGGTGGCGACCACCGGGTAGCCGAGGTCGCGCAGCCGCTCGACGTCGCGCCGGACCGTGCGGCGGCTGACCCCGAGCCGCTCGGCCAGCTCGCCGCCCGGCCATTCGCGCGGGGTCTGGAGCAGCGACAGCAGGCTCAGCAACCGCAAGGACGTCATGGTCCAAGAATGCCGCCGATGTAGGACAGGAGTTGACCTACTGGCCTTCTAACGTCGTCTCGACGCACCGATCGAGGAGGCACATCATGACCGTCAACCCTGTCCCCGAGGGCTACACCACCGTGACCCCGTGGATCATCTCGCGCGACACGGCCGGGCTGATCGACTGGCTCAAGACCGCCTTCGACGCCGTCGAACTGGGCCGGATGACCGGCCCGGACGGCGAGGTCCAGCACGCCGAGGCGCGGATCGGGGACGCCGTGGTGATGATGTTCGACGCCCGGCCCGAATGGCCCGCGACGCCCGGCTTCCTCCGCCTGTACGTGCCCGACGCGGAAGCCGTCCACCGCCGCGCGGTCGAGGCGGGCGGCACGTCCGTCACCGACGTCACGCACCTGTTCTTCGGCGACCTCGTCGGCCGGGTCCGCGACCCCTGGGGCAACCTGTGGTGGATCCAGACCCACGTCGAGGACGTCTCCGCCGAGGAGGCGGAGCGCCGCCTGACCGACCCCGGGTTCGTCAGGGCGATGGAATACGTCCAGAGCGCGGAATTCTTCCCCGGGCGGTGAGCGCGGCGATGGCCGGCAGCGGGAAGAGCAGCAGGTAGAGGTTGGGGATCCACCAGGCGGGCGAGAAGTCGCCGCGCAGCGTCCAGAACGCGATCGCCATCAGCCCCGAGGCCGCCGTCAGCACCAGCGAGACCAACATCAGCGGCTCGCCCGCTGGCGAGCGCCGGCGCAGCAGCCACAGGCTGGTCAGGCCGGTGGCGCTGGCCAGGAGGTCGATCCAGAGGAACGACCAGTTCCAGTCGGCCATCAGCGGATCGGCATAGTCGGCGAACGCCCACTCGGGCGGGATCAGGCCGAGGCCGGTGATCGTGAAGTAGGCCACGAAGCCGACATCCGTCAGCACCATCAACGCCTTAGTCGCGCGCAGCACGGTCGATGGCCTCCATCAGGTAGCGGCGGGTGGGTTCGTGCAGGCCGGGGCCGGGTTCGCCGAGGCCGAGCAGGCGGGCGGCCCACCAGCCGTCCACCGCCAGCCGGACGGCGGTCGCGGCGGCCGGGTCGATGCCGTCGTCGGCCAGCCGGGCCTGCCAGGCGGCGAACCGCTCGCGCAGCGGCTCCAGCCCGGCCGGGTCGACCAGCACGCCCGCCAGCAGGGCGACGGTGACCCGGTCGGCCGGGACGGAGGCGGTGTGCCGTTCGGGGATCGTGGCCCGCACGTACGCCCGCAGGAAGTCGCCCGGCCGGCCGCCCGCCGCCGCCAGCGCCTGGTCGAAGGCGTCGGTCAGCCGCGCGACCATGGCGGCGACCAGGGCCTGCTTGGTCGGGAAGTGGTAGAACAGGCCGCCTTTGGAGACGCCCGCCCGCCGGGCGACCGCCTCCAGCGTCAGCGACTCCGCGCCTTCCGTCAGCAGCACGTCGGCGGCGGCGTCGAGCAGCCGGTCCTTGGAACTGGGTCGTGGCATGGCCATTACTGTACCGGCTGACCGGTATAGTTTCGAGCCGTTCCGTCCCGCGCATAACGTCATCCGACATCCGCACCCCTCTGATCGGAGCGAGCCCATGGATCATGTCGCGCACTTCCACCGCGAGGTGCGGGCGTTCGAGGCGGCCGCGCGGCGGGCGACCGCGGCGGGCGACGCGCCCCTCGTGCCGTCCTGCCCCGGATGGTCGGTCGCCGACCTGGTCATCCACCTCGGCGCGGTGCACCGGCACGTGCACGCCGTCATCGACGAGCGCCTTCCCGGGCTGCCCGACCCCGCCGACGTCGCCGTCCTCGGCCTGCCGGCGGACTTCGGCGACTGGCCCCATCCCGACCGCGCGCCCAACACCGGGCCGGTGCCCCCGGCCGTCCTCGACTGGTTCGCCGAGGGCGCCGCGCGGCTCGGAGCGCGCTTCTCCGCCGCCTCCCCCGACGACCCCGTCTGGACGTGGTCCGCCGAGCAGACCGTCGGCTTCTGGCAGCGCATGCAGGCCATCGAGGCGGCCGTCCACCGCTGGGACGCCGAGAACGCGCTCGGCACGGCCGCCCCGATCGACGCCGCGTTCGCCGCCGACGCCGTCACCCAGGTCTTCGAGGTGATGGCCCCGGCCCGCAGGTCCTGGACGCAGGCCCCGCCCGGCGCGGGCGAGCGCTACCTGTTCCGCCAGAGCGACGGGCCGGGGGTGTGGGCGGTGTGCTTCGACGGCGACGACGTCCGGCTCACCGGCGACTCGAAGGGCGCGGTAGAGCTTGCCGGAACGGCCTCCGACCTGCTGCTGCACCTGTGGCACCGGCTGCCCGCCGACCGGCTCGACGTCCGCGGCGACCGGGCCCTGCTCGACCGCTACTTCACGCTCGTCCCGCCGGTGTGAGCCTGCCGCGACCTCACGCCTCCCCGTCGAGGCGCTCGACCACCACCCCGCCCGGATGCAGCGGCAGGCGACGCCCCGACACGCGGTGCAACGGCAGCCGGACGAGCACCGGATCGGCCAGCTCCGGCCAGGGCGCGCCGGTCAGCCGCTCCAGCCGCTCGGCCTCCTCCTGATCCCGGACGACCTCCGCGACGCCGGTCACCAGCACGCTCCACCCGGTGCGCATGGCCGGCTCCATGTCGTCGATCTCGAACGCCATCGGCACACGGTGCTCGATCGCCTCCAGGATGCGGCCGGGCGGGATCCGGAACACGACGGTGTCGGCGTCGAGCGTGAAGTTCACCGGCAGCACGATGATCGTGCCGCCCGGCCGCGCCCACGCCACCCGGCCCACGGGAACCGTGGACAGCAGCGTCAGGCACTCCTCGCGACTCATCGTCCGGATGGCCCCCAGATCCATGCCGTTCATCCTCTCACCTGGGCGGACGCTTCCCTTCGGCAGGCTCGCGGGCGGTGGCGAGCATGGAGTCGAGCGCCTTCCGCGAGGCCGCCAGGCGGCTGATCTCGCCGCTGATGCGGGCGCGCTCGCGGTTGAGGTTGTCCATCATCTCGGGGCAGGAGGAGGGCACCATGTCGGCGCCGTCGTCGTGGACGCAGTGCAGCACCCTGGTGATGACCGACGTGGGCAGCCCGGCTTCGAGCAGCGCGCGGATGTGGCGCACCTCCGCGACGTCGGTCTCGGCGTACTCGCGGTAGCCGTTCGGCCGGCGCAGCGGTTTGAGCAGGCCCTGGTCCTCGTAGTAGCGCAGCAGCCTGCGGCTCACTCCGGTCTGCCGGGCGAGATCGCCGATTCGCATGGAACCTCCGGGTTGACCTTCACATGGATGTGACCCTTTATCGTCCCCATTGTCGCCACTACAGATGGGAGATGAAGGTGTCCGGAGCAGTGATCATCGCAGCGGGACCGGGGATCGGGCAGGCGGTGGCGCGCCGGTTCGCCGCCGAGGGACTGCCGGTCGGCCTGATCGCGCGCAGCGCGCGGACGGTGGAGTCGGCCGCGGCGTCCCTGTCCTCCTACGGGGTGCCGGTCGCCACGGCGGTCGCCGACAGCACCGACGAGGACGCGTTGCGCGCCGCGCTCGACAAGACGGCCGCCGAGCTGGGCCCGCCCGACGTCGTGGTGTACAACGCCGCGATCGTCCAGGCCGACCGGCCCGGGGAGCTGCCGGCGCGGGCCCAGCTCGACGCGTACGCGGTCAACGTCGTCGGGGCGCTCACCGCCGCCACCCACGTGGCGCCGGGGATGGCCGGGCGCGGCGGCGGCACGTTCATCGTCACCGGCGGCATGCCGCATCCCAAGCCGGACTACGTGAGCCTGTCACTGGGCAAGGCCGGCGTACGGACCCTGGTGACCCTGCTCGACCAGGAGTACGGCGCGGACGGCGTGCACGTGGCCAGCGTCACGGTGGCCGGCGTGGTCGCCCCCGGCACCGCCTTCGACCCCGACGACATCGCCGAGCACTACTGGCGCCTGCACACCCAGCCCCGCGACCAGTGGGAACACGAGGCCCAGCACCTCGGCACCTGACCCCTCACCAGGCGGCGACCGGCGACTCGCCCTCGCCCGAGCGCTCGCCCGCGTCGATCGGGACCGACGTGGCGGACCCGTCGGCGAGGTCGACCCGGTGCGCCCGCCATCCGTCCGTGTACAGCAGTTGCCTGCCGGTCCCGTCGATGCTGAAGCGAAGGCCCAGCGAGGCTCCCCGCGGCAGGGTCAGCCGCGCCACCACCTGGGGCCGGCCGCCCCCGATCGGCACCCGCTCGACGTCGTGACCGGCGGAGTAGAGCAGGGCGCCCCCGTCGGGTGTGAAGGCCACCGACTGGGGGATCCACACCGCCCTGTCCGGCCTGACCGGCCGCGACGCGGCGATCAGATCGGTGCCCGCGTTCCCCAGGTCGAGCACGCTGAGGCCCCCTCGGCCCAGCACCGTGGCCACCCGCCGCCCGTCGGGGGCCCAGGCCAGGCCCATGACGGCGGTGCTCTCCCGGGTGACCCAGTCCCGCCGCCGCCCGGTGGCCAGATCGAGGACCGCCACCTTGGTCCCGCCGCCGATGAGCGTGACGGTGTAGGCGAGCCTGGTGCCGTCCTGGCTGAGCGCCATCGCGGTCACCTGGTCTGGCTCGGGTTCCAGGTCGGGCACGAGCTCCGGCTCGCCGGGCCGTCCCTTCTCGTCGAGACGGATGCGGAAGAGCCGGAGGGGCGTGTCCAGCCCCGTCCATCCGGCCAGCACGAACGTGCGGTTGTCGGGGGCGGCGGCGACGAGCTGCCAGGACGAGCGCACCCCGGGCGGCAGCGGCACGGCCGCCACGAAGGCGCCCGTCACGGCGTCGTTCACGGCGGGCGGCACCGGCGTGGCGGTTGCCGTCTTGGACGAGTCCGCGAAGGAGAAGATCGGCGTCCGGGCGGTGACGAAGAAGCGCGGCGGCCCGGACGCCGTCAGGGGCTTGCCCGTCGCCATGGGCTCGGCCAGGGAGGTCGCCGGAACCAACGGCGGCGGCCGGAAGTACGACGGCGACGGAGTCCCGCCCGGCATCGCCGGGGAGTCCGTGGCGACGCGCGGCATGGCCGGCGCCAGGCTGGACGACGGCGGCGCGGACGGGTCGTTCATCAGGGACACCCGCTGGGTCGCCGGGTCGGCGCAACCGTCGGTCAGCGTGAGCACGATCAGGCCCGCTAAGGCCACCTCCGTACGGGATCGCATGCCTCGATCGTGCCACAGCCGCCGCCTATCCGGCGGGCGGGCCGGCGGCGATCGCCACCCGGTTCCAGACGTTGATGGCGGCGATCGTCCACAGCAGGTGGGCCAGCGCGGTCTCGTCGAAGTGCTCGCGGGCCGCGTCGAACACCTCCTCCGGCACCCCGGCCTCGGCGATCCTGGTCATCGACTCGGTGAGCGCCAGCGCCGCGCGTTCGGGCCCGGTGAACAGGGTGCTGTCGCGCCAGAGGGCGAGGCTGTGCAGGCGTTCGGCGTCCTCGCCCGCCTCCAGGGCGGCGCGGGTGTGCATGCCGAGGCAGACCGCGCAGCCGTTGAGCTGCGAGGCCCGCACCCGGACCAGCTCGGCGAGCGCGGGATCGAGCTCCCGGCTCGCGGCGGCGTCGAAGCGAGCCATCGCGGAGTGCACGCCGGGCGCGGCGCCGTGCAGGTCGATGCGCATCACGCCACCTCCAGGGGACGGCGGCCCTGCACGGAGTAGGTCACGCACGAGGTGGCGCGGAAGTCCGGATGGGCCAGCAGCGCGCGCACGTCGGCGAGCTGCCGGTCGGTCAGGCCCTCCTCGGCGAACCGGTCGCGCAGGTGCCTGGTGTGGTGGGCGACCAGCCGCGCCCCGGGCGAGCGCGCGTCCCACAACTCCACCCAGGGCCTGGGGTCGACGCCGGTCAGCCCGGCCCGCCGCATCGCCGCCGCCGCGTGACGTCCCCAGGCCACGTCCACCCCGGCGCGCGTCATCACGCGGATCTTGGCCTGCATGAACGTCTCGTAGAGCTCGGCCGAGGCCGGGTCGGGCATCAGCAGCCCGGGGCCGTAGGTGATGTCGAACTCGTCGAGCTGCAGCACGCCACCCGGCTTGAGCGCCCGGACGAGCCGGTCCAGCACGGCCAGCCGCTCCGGCAGGAGCAGCAGCACCAGCCGGGCGTGCACCACGTCGAACGCGGCCTCCGGCAGCGGGTCGCGGATGATGTCGTGCCTGACCACCTCCAGCCGGGGGGCCACGGGCTCGAAGGCGGGCTCGATGTCGGTGGCCAGCACGCTCCCGGCCGATCCGACGCGGCGGGCCAGCCACTCCGCCACGCTGCCGCCGCCCGCGCCCACCTCCAGGCACCGCATGCCGGGCCCGACGCCCGCCTCGGCCAGGCGTTCGATGGTCATCGGGTCGTAGGCCAGCTCCAGGCAGCGGTGCTGCTCGGCGACGTGGTCGCGGCGCTCGCCGAACACGTAGGCGGTCCGGCTCATCGGCCGCTCCTCATCGGGCTGCGCGGGACGGGCACCGCCGACTGCGCGGCCAGGCGGGTGAGGGTGGCGGCGCAGACCTTGCCGGTCGGGCCGAGCGGCAGTTCGGGCAGCCAGAGGAACCGTTCGGGAAGTTTGCGCCGGTCCAGGCCGCGTTCCTCGCGCAGGTAGACGATCAGCTCGGCCGGGGACGGCGGTCTCGCGCCGGGCCGCGGCGACACGCAGGCGCACATGCGCTCCCCCAGGTCGTCGTCCGGCACCGGGACGCAGAAGGCGTCGGCGACGTCGGGATGGGCGCTGAGCTCGCGCTCGACCTCGGCCGGGGAGATGCTGAGGCCGCCGCGCATCACGACGCGCTTGATCCGGTCGAGGACCCACAGCGTGCCGTCGGGGTCGAGGCGGCCCAGGTCGCCGGTGCGGACCCAGCCGCCGGGGGCGCGGTAGCGGTCGTCCAGGTCGGGGGCGGCGACGTAGCACAGGGGGGTCATCGGGCCGAGGGCCCAGATCTCGCCCGGCTCGCCCGGCGGCACCGGCTCGCCCTCGGCGTCCCGGATCGTGATCTCGGCGACGGCGGGGTCCGGGGTTCCGGCCAGGCCGGGGGCCCACCGGTCCGGGGCGCGGCCGGTGTGGCAGTTGACGCCGTCGGTGGAGCCGTACACGTTGACGAGCGGCACGCCGAAGCGGCGGGCGCACGCCTGCCTGGCCTCGCCGTGCAGGGGCTGGGCGCTGCTGACGACGCGGCGCAGCGACGACAGGTCGGCCTCGGCCGCCGAGTCGGCCATGCGGCGCAACATCGTCGGGACGCCGTACAGGTGGGTGGGACGGTGCCGCTCGACGGCGCGCAACGCGTCGGCGGCGTCGAATCGGGCGCGCAGGATCAGCGTGCCGCCGTGCCGGGCCAGCAGGACGGAGGTGCCGCAGGAGCCGTACGAGGAGGCCAGCGAGACCAGCAGCAGGTTGCGCGTGGGCCCGTCCTCGCCCAGCACGGCCCGCAGGTAGGCGCCCCGGCCGCCGGCCATGGCGTTGTGGGAGTAGGCGACCATCTTCGGCTCGGACTCGGTGCCGGAGGAGAGCAGGATCCGGGCGGGCCGCTCGGCGTCCGGGCACGCGGGCCGCCACGCGCGGACGTCCGGCTCGGCCACCTCGTCGAGCGATCGGGCGCCGGGCGTGGGCGGGCCGAACGTCCACGTCTGCTCCAGGTACGGCAGCCCGGCCCGCAGCCCCAGGGCCAGCTCGGGCACGGTGATCAGCGCGGCCGCCCGGGACCGGTTCAGCAGGCCCGCGATGTCGCGCCGTCCCCGCGTGTGCGGGATGGGCAGGGCCACCGCGCCGACGGCGGCCACCGCCAGCTCGGCCACCACCGCGTCGCGCCCGTTGGGCAGCAGGACGGCGATGATGTCGGCCGTTCCCCGCCCGGCGGCGGCCAGTGCGGCCGCGGCCCGGCGCACGCGGGCGTCCAGCGCGGCGAAGTCGAGCGAGCCGGTCTCGTCGGCGACCGCCTCACGCTCCGGCGTGCGGCGCACGTGCCGGCTGAACAGGCTGTACAGGTCCAGGCCGGGGCACAGGCCGCGGGCGGTCCACGCCGCGCGCACGTCCGCGGGCACGCGGTCGGCCAGGACGATCCCGTTGGCCGACGTCCAGGGCAGGGGGTCGGTACGCATTCAGAGGGCCTCCTCGTGGTGGGGGGCTGGCACGAACGTCCAAGGGGCACGGCTGTAGGCGGCTTGCGGGGTACGGTCGAGCACCCGGTGGAACGCCGGGTCGTCGGCCATGGCGGCCAGATCCGTCACGGGCGCGGCCTCCCGGCTCCCCGGCGGCGTCCCGGGCGGCGTGGCGCGCAGCAGGCGGGCCGCGTCGATGAGCGCCGTCCCGGCACGGACGCCGACGCCGGTGCGGGCGCGCGCCACCAGCGCCGCGACGACGGCTTCCGCGCTGATCAGCGCGCCCAGCACGTCGGTCAGCGTCATCAGGGACGGCGCGGGCTGCTCGCCGGGCCCGGCCAGCCGCGCCGCCACCCCGCTGTAGGCCTGCACCAGGTAGTCGGTGCCCATGGGCTGCGGCGGGGGCAGCGCCTCGGCCCACCCCCCGGCCTGCGCGTACACCAGGGACGGCCGGACGGGCGCGAGATCGTCGTGGTCCAGCCCGTACGAGCAGGCCCGTCCGGGCGGCCAGTTGTGCAGGAACACGTGGGCGCAGGCGATCAGGCGCAGGGCGGCCCGGCGTCCGGCGGCGGACTTGAGGTCGGCTTCGAGGGCGCGTTTGCCGCGGTTGAGCGCGAGGAACCGGGCCGAGGTCGGCCCCGCCATCGGCGGCACGCCGCGCAGCGGGTCCCCGCCGGGCGGCTCAAGGCGCACGACGTCCGCGCCGAGCAGGCCGAGCACGTGTCCGGCCAGCGGCCCCTGCACCCGGTTGGTGGACTCCACGACGAGCAGCCCGGCCAGCGGGCCCCGGGCGTCCCGGGCGAGCGGCGGCAGGCCGGCCGGCTCCCCGGCGGCGGCCTCGGCGGCGTGCTCGGTCAGCGCCCGCAGCCGCCACGGCGAGGCGGGCGGGGGCGCCAGCGGCGCGTCCGCGTCCCGTACGGGCAGCACGCTGACGCCGGCGTCCGCGGCGGCCGCCACGACGTCCCGGTATCCGGCGGCGGCGGCCGTCCGGCCCAGCCCGGCCGGCAGCGTGCAGGTCGCCGTCGCGAACCGCTGCTGGAACGGCGGCCAGCCCGCCGCCGCGGCCCTCGGCTCGGCGCCGAGCAGGTCCCAGAACCGCCGCCAGCGCTCCGCGTCGAACGTCTCGATCTCGAACCGCACCCCGTCCGCCGACCGGAACGGCGGCACCCGCCCCGCTCCCGGGGACGGCACGCGTCCGGCGGAGAGGGGCGGGTCGAAGCGTTCACAGGTGGCGACGGCGATGTACTGGGTGAGCGCGAGCAGCGCCGCCTGCGCCACGGACGTGCGCGCCGCCAGCGCGGGCCCGCCCCGCAGCAGGGCGAGCAGGACCGCCGTGAGCGCCTGGGCGGTGAGCACCCCCGCGCACACCGACGCGTAGTCCAGGCGCAGCGCCCTCGGCCCGCCGGCGGCCCGCCCGTGCACGTGGGCGATCCCGCAGGCCGCCTGCACGTCGCGCTCGCCCTCCATCGGCACCCCGACCGGCCCCGACCAGCCGATCCCGCACTCCGGCAGCGCCTCCCCCGGCCTGCCGAACGGCGCGGAGGCGACCCCCAGCCACCCGGCGGGCGACCCGTCCGGCGGCGGCGCGCCGTCGAACCGGACCTCGCAGCCCAGCGCGCACAACCGCTGGACGGCCACCCGCAACGCCACCGACTCGCCGCGCGCCCGCACGACCACGCCCGCCAGCGGCCAGGCGACCGCCTCCCGCTCGGCGACGGACCGGCCGGCGGCCCGCGTCCCCGGCGTCACGTCCACCGCCCGGTGCCGTACGTGTCGGGGGTCTCGCCCAGCAGCTCGCGCAGCGCCGTTCTGCGGACCTTGCCCGTGCCGGTGCGGGGGACCTGGTCCCAGGTGATCACCACGGGGTCGGCCAGCTCGGGCAGGTCGGCGACGGCCCGCCGCCACGCGTCGCGGTCGAGGCCGCCGTCCTCGGTGACCACGACCGGCAGGGACGGCCGTCCGGGAACGCCCAGGATCACGCACTCCAGCACTTCGGGCAGCCGGTCGTCGATCACGTCCTCCAGCTCCACGCAGCTCGCGCCGGGGATCGTGTCGGTCTCCCGGTCCACGAACCGCACCCGGCCGGTACGGCTGAGCGACCCGACGTCCCCGGTGTGCCACCACCCTCCGAGCCGTTTGCCCTGCCACCGTTCCTGCTCGCCGACGTACCCGAGGCACAGGGCCTTGGTGCGGCAGACCACGAGCCCGCTCGCGCCGCGCGGCAGCGGACGCAACGTCTCGCGGTCCACCACCCGCAGCCGGGTCCGCGTGGGCACCGGACGTCCGAGGTCGCGCGTGGTGGGGTGGCGGCTGTCGCCGTCCGCCATGGACCGGCGGGTGAGCAGGCGGAAGGTCAGCGGCCCGGTCTCGCTCTGCCCCCAGCCCTGCATCCACACCGGCCGCCGGCGCCGGGTGGCGTTCAGGAAGGCGCGCACGGTGGGCGGGTGCACGGCGTCGAACGTGCTGATGTACAGGCGCACCCGCGTGAACGGGCCGGCCTCGCCGAGCGCGCGCCGCTGCCACCGCACGTACGTGGCCGGCAGCGCCTCCAGCGTCGTGGGCCGGTGCCGGGCCAGGAACGGGCCGGCCTCCTCCCAGCCGGGCGCGGAGACGGCCAGCACCTTGGCGGGGCCGAGCCACAACACGCTCGCGGTCCAGGCCAGGGCCCGCCCGTGGGCGAAGGAGATGGCGCTCGCCACGACGTCGTCGGGACGGCTGCCCAGCACCGGCCACCGGTGGGCCTCGAACCCGGCCAGGCGGCGCAGCAGCGTACGGGTGGAGTGCACGACGAGTTTGGGCACCCCGGTCGTCCCCGAGGTGTGCATGACGGCCAGCGGGTCGTCGAGGGCGGGCCGGTGCACCGGCGGCACGGCCCAGCCGCGGACGTCGTCCAGCGACAGCAGCCCCTTCGCCGTGCCGTCGAGGACCAGGGTGCGCGGCGCCTGGAAGGCCACGCCGGGCCGGGCGGCGAGGGCGGCGTCGGTGACGAGGAGCGCGGGCTCCAGCCGTTTGAGCAGGATCTCCAGCACGTCGGGCGGCAGGTCGGCGGACAGTGTGGCGGGCACCGCCCCGATGCGCGCGGCGGCGCAGGACAGCAGCACGTAGTCCCAGTGGTTGCGCTTGACGACGGCGACCCGGTCACCCCGGCGCGCGCCGGCGGCGGCCAGCCAGCCGGCCGCCTCCCTGACCAGCTCGGCCAGGTCCGGCAGGTCGAGGTCGGTGCCCAGGTGGGGGGCGATGTCCAGGGGACGGCTCACGTGCACGCCGGTCCCGCGTCCGCGATCGGCGAGGTCGTCGAAAAGGGTGCCCAACTCGATGGGCCGGGTGAAGAAGGCCATCTGATTTCTCTCCATGCGCGTACGTCGTTGAAAAACGGGCGGACGGCGGGCGGGCGGCTACGACAGGCGGGCGAGCACCCGCGCGGCGGCCTGTTCCCCCGCCGCGACCGCGCCCTCGCTGCACGGCCGCAGGGCGACCCAGTCGCCGGCGTAGTCGACCGCCGCCCCGGGACGTCCCTCGAATGCCGCCCGCAGCGCCAGCGCCCGCGGCGTCGCCTCCGGCAGCCCGTGCGGGAAGCGGTGCACGTGGAAGCGGGCCACCCGGCCGGCCAGGCCGGGCACGAACCGCTCGGCGCGCCCGACGAGCTGGTCGGCGACCTTCTCGTCGCTCTCCCCCATGAGCGCGGCCGTGCCCTGCGGCGAGGTGATGAGCGAGATGAGCCCGGTGCCGGCGGGGGCCCGGCCCGGGTGCTTGTGGTGGTCGACGGTGATCACGTTGAGCACGGGGTCCTCGGCCGCGGGCACGAGCGTGGCGAACCCGCGCCAGCCGGGCGCCGCCGGCCGGGACAGGACGAGGCTGAGCCGCAGCATGGGCGCGTACGTGCACGCCTCCAGGTACGCCCGCTCCTCCGGCGGGGCGCCGGGATGCAGCCGGGCCGCCACGGGCGCGGGAACGGCCAGGACCGCCGCCCGCGCGCTCACGCTCCCCCGCGGCGACTCCAGCCGCACCCCTCCCGGGCACGGGACCACCCCTGTCACTTCGTGCCCGGTGACCACGTCGAGCCCGGCGGCGAGCACCCTGGCCAGGGTGTCCATACCGTCTCGGTAGGTGTGCCAGGTGTTCGTGCTCCCGGTGCTCGTCAGGTGCTCGGCGAACACCGCGGCGGACGAACGCCCGGCGTCCCAGCCGAAGAACCCCGCGACCAGCGGCTCGACGAGAAACGCGCGCAGGTCGGGATGGTACTTCCCGACCAGGTCGGCGACGGTGGCCTCCGGGCCCGGACGGCCGCGGGCCAGGCGGAGGCGCAGGCGTACCAGGTCGAGGCGGGCGCGCGGCGGCAGGCCCGCGCCGGTGAGCAGCCCGAGCGGGCGGCCGACGTGCGGGTGGACGCGCCCGTCGCGCCACACGCCGACGGCGTCGCGCACCCTCGGCACGGCCGCCGGGTCGAGGCCGACCGCCCTGATCAGCCGCCAGGTGGCCGGATAGCCGTCCGCGGACGGCAACATCTCGGCGCCGGTGTCGATCAGGCAGCCCCGCGCCCGCAGCGTGCGCATCCGCCCGCCCACCGCCTCGGCCGCCTCCAGGACGCGGACCGCGAGCCCGGCCCGGTCCAGCGCGTACGCCGCCGCCAGGCCGGCCGGCCCGGCGCCCACCACCGCGACGTCCACGTTCATGCCAGGACCAGGTTGGCCAGGATCAGCACGCCGACGGTGACGCGGTGGGTGCGGATCGCCACCCGCCGGGCCCGCAGCACGTCTCCGCGGACGAACCCGATCACCAGCTGGGCGACGCGGAGGGAGACCAGCGGCACGAGCACGCCCAGGAACCACCAGGGCGCGACCCCGGCGGCCACGGCCCACCCGACGACCAGACTCTCGGCCGCGCTCACCGCGGTGACGAAGGCGGCGTTGACCCGCGGGGACGTCCGCGCAGCGACGGTGAACCGCCCGGCCTCCCGGTCACCGCGGGCGTCGTTGGTGTTGGAGTACAGGCCGAAGATCATCGGCCCGAGCCCGAAGAGCACCGCCTGCACCGCCACGAACCCGCTCGCCTGCCCGGTCAGCAGCCCGTACGGCACCAGCACCCACCCCACGCCGAGCCCGACGAGGAACAGCTCCTGGAACCCCCGGTAGCTGAGCTTGAGCCCCCACGAGTACTGCACGGCCGCGACCACGCACGCCGCCGCCGTCACGACCACCCACGCGGGCCGGTGGGGTGCGGCGGCCACGACCGCGGCCCAGAGCACGGCGCTGATCGCGGTGGCCGTCCAGGCGAAGCGCAGCGCCTGCCGCTCGGTGAGCGTGCCGGCGACCAGCGGTTTGCGGGCCAGTCTGCGCCGGGCGGCGTCGGAGGAGTAGTTGGCCGCGTCGCTGCCGTCGCGGTGGCCGGTGATGTCGTCGAACCCGACCATCGCGGCCACCACGGCCGCCTCGGCGATCAGCACGGACAGCAGCAGGCCGACCACGTACGGCTGCCATCGCCCGGCCGGCGGCAGCAGCGACCACACCAGCGGCAGGCCCAGGTAGTAGTCGTAGATGTCGAGCTTGGCCAGCCGCGCGTAGGGGCCGAGGCCGCGGGTGACCACCTGGTCGGTCATGGGTTCTCCTGCGGGGAGCCGTGGGCGAACGCGCAGACCGCGTCGGCGATCCGTTCGACCTCGGCGTCGGCGAGCCGCGGGTGCAGCGGCAGCGACAGGGTGCGCCGGGCGGCGGACTCGGCCACCGGCCAGGACGCGCCGGGCGGCGCGAAGCGGGCGAAGGCCGGCTGGGCGGGCAGCGTGCGCGGGTAGTAGACGTGGGTGGCGATGTCGTGGGCGGCCAGGTGGGCCGCCAGCGCGTCCCGGTGCTCGGTGAGCACGGTGTAGACGTAGTGGAACCGCCCGTCCCCTCCGACGGGCGGTGCCACGATCCCGCGTTCCGCCAGGGGCTCGAAACGCCGGGAGTAGTAGGAGGCGATCTCGGCCCGGCGCGACAGGCGGTCGTCCAGGCCGGCGAGCCGGTGGAGCTGGAAGGCCGCCATCACCTCGTCGAAGCGGCTGTTGTGGCCGACGCGGCGGTGGTGGAAGCGCCGCGCGCCGTCCTGGCCGTGGTTGCGCAGCATCCGTACGTGCGCGGCCAGGGCCGGGTCGTCGGTGATCACCACTCCGCCCTCCCCCGGCATGCCGAACGTCTTGACCTGCACGAACGAGTAGACGCCCGCGTCCCCCCACCGACCGGCGGGCCGCCCGCCCTGCGTGCCGCCCTGGGCCAGCGCGGAGTCCTCGACCAGCCGCAGGCCGTGCCGGTCGGCCAGCTCGCGGAAGCGCGGCATGTCGGCCATCACGGAGAACATGTGGGCCGGCATCACCGCCTTGGTCCGCCCGGTGACCAGCGACTCGGCGGCGGCGGGGTCGGCGGTGAGCGTCACGGGGTCGACGTCGGCGAACACCGGCCGCGCTCCCGCGCCGACGACGGTGGCGGCCAGCGGGGCGCAGCCGAAGGCGGGCACCACGACCTCGTCGCCGGGGCCCACGTCCATGGCGGCCAGCACCAGGGTGAGCGCGGACGTGCCGCTGGAGCAGGCCACGGCGTCGGCCGCGCCGAGCCGGTGGCGCAGCTCGCGTTCGAACCGGGCGGTGTGCTCGCCCAGGATGAACTTCTGGGCCTCGCCGGTGCCGACGGCGTAGACCGTGCGCAGCAGCGTCGCCCGGTCGGCCTCGAACAGGTCGGCGGCGAAGAACGGCACCCGGCTCATCCGCGCCGCCCTCGGTAGAAGCCCTCGATCTCGTCGCACACGCGGTCGGCCGCGGCGTCGGACAGGTCGGGGTAGAGCGGCAGGGCGAGCGCCCGCTCGCAGGCCGCCTCCGCCCTCGGGAAGTCGCCCCGGACGTGGCCGAGGTGGGCGAAGCAGGGCTGGAGGTGCAGCGGGACCGGGTAGTAGACCTCGGTGCCGATGCCCGCCGCGGCCAGGTGCGCCGCCAGGGCGTCGCGGGACTCGGCCTCGACGAGGTAGACGTAGCAGACCCGGTTGCCGCCCGGGTGCGGCGGCGCCGCGCCCGGCACGGCCAGCACGCCGGGCACGTCGCGCAGCCGCGCGTCGTAACGGGTGGCCAGCTCGGACCTGCGGGCGATGTCGGCGTCGAGCCTGGCGAGCTTGGCCAGCAGGACGGCGGCCTGGAGGTCGTCCATCTTGCTGTTGCAGCCGGGCAGGATCGTGGGGTTGGCGATGCCGGGGAAGTGGTCGAGGGTGCGGCCGCCGCGGCCGTGGTGGCGCAGCGCCCGCGCGGTCTCGGCGATGCCGTCGTCGTCGGTGAGCAGCGCTCCGGCGTCGCCGATGGCCCCGAGGGTCTTGGACGGGAAGAACGACAGCACGCCGCCCGCGCCGACGAGCCCGGCGTGCGTGCCGTCGAGGCGCATGCCGATGGCCTCGGCGCTGTCCTCCAGCACGGTCAGGTCGCGCCGCCGGGCGACCTCGCACACGCCCCGCAGGTCGGCCAGGCGGTCGAACAGGTGCGCCGGCATGACCATCGTGGTGCGCGGCCCGGCCACGGCGTCGACGGAGGCCGGGTCGATGCCGTGGCCGTGCTCCTCGATGTCGGCGAAGACCGGCACGCCGCCGGCCAGCACGACGGAGCTGGCCGTCGCGATGAAGCTGTAGGCGGGCACCACGACCTGGTCGCCGGGCCGCAGACCGGCCGCGCGCAGCAGCAGCACCAGCGCGTCGGTGCCGGAGTTGACGCCGACGACGTGCGCCGCGCCGGTCCACAGGGCGAGCCGGCGTTCGAGCTCGGCGACCTTCGCGCCGTGGGAGAACTTGCCGCGGTCCAGCACGTCGACGCACCCGGCGCGGATCTCCTTCCACAGCCGGTCGAACGTCGCCGCCTGGGAGAAGAAGGGGATGGGAGCGGCGGCGGCGCGGGGCGGCGATCCCCCGGGCGGAGAGAGTGTTTTCTCCAAGGTTCCCGTCCTGATGCGATGGTGGCGGCGGGGCCGCCCGGGGATGCGGCCCGGACGGCCCCTTCTTCGGGCGGAGCCGCCCGGGGACAAGGCCCCCGGACGGCTCCCTCGGCGGAGCCGCCCCGGAGACAGCGGCTCTGGGCGACCCTTCGGCCTGCTCGGGCCTAGGTCACCTGCCGAGCAGAGGGATGTCGTTCTTGCCGAGGTGGTAGTCGCGGACGGCGGCGACCAGCTCGGTGACGGAGAGTCTGCCGGTGCCGTCGGTGTCCATCTGCCGGAAGGCCTCGGCGGCGACCGCGCCGTCGAGCCCGATGGCCGCGAACCACTTGGCCATCTCGGAGGAGTCGACCTCGCCGTCGCCGTCACGGTCGAGGACGTTGACGATGGCCTGGATGGTCGGGCCCACGACCTGGGCGAACCCGTCGTCGCCCCTGCTGATGATCTCGCGCTCGGCGGCCTGGAGGAACTGCGCTTGGTCGAGGCGCGACGCGCCCACCGCCCCCGCGAGGTGGTCGAACATCGCCAGGTACGCCTGCTTCAGCTGATGTGCCTGCGGCGTCCCCTGCACGCCCAGGCCCTCGATGATGCCGTCGGCCTCGTTCTCGAAGTCGGAGCGCTCGATCGCGCCGGAGCCGTCGTTGTCCCAGAGGCGGAAGCGCTCTTCCAGCCGGCTGGTCGTCTTGGTGCCCGCAGCCATTGTCTGTCCTTTCGTGACACGCGCCCGCCCGCCGTGGTGGGGATCATCGGGGGGAAGGACGCGACCTCTAGTGGGCTCGAAAACGAGTGGTTCCCACTACTGTGCGCAATCATCAGATTACCCTGAGTGACTGAAGGTAAACCAGAGGTCACGGAAAGTAATCGGAATCCCCAAGAACGGCTCTACAGCAGGGGCCAGCGGAAGACGCGGGCGCCGCCCTCCTCGGGTTCGTCCGGGAGGGCCTGGCTGAAGACCAGCGGCTCGCCCGGCATGAGTCCCAGCTCCCGTCCGGTGACCGCGGGATCGCTGTGGATCAGCACGTTGTAGTGGTTGGGCAGGTGGCAGCCGTCGAAGCCGAGCAGCACCCCGACCCGGCGCCCGCCGATCCACACCTCGTCGCCCCGGTCCAGCACGCCGGCCGCGACGATCTCGGCGAAGCCCAGGAAGGCGACCCGGTCGATCCTGGCGCCCGCGTCGGTCTCGGTGTGGTCGGTGGCGACCAGCTCGTGCACCTCGCCGGCGCGCACGCACCGGCTGGCGTACGGTTCGAGCCGCATGCCGCGGTCCTGCCTGCGGTGCACCAGCACCTTCAGCAGGGTCCCGGTGACCGCGGTCTTGGGGCCGTCCTCGTCGGGGTTCACGCGGCACCCCGTCCCGCGCCGGCCTTCTCCAGGCGGTAGACGTCCTCGACGAAGCGCAGGGCGGGCAGGCCGCCCTCGCCGTCGGGGGTGCCGTAGCGCACCGAGCGTTCGAAGGCGGCCAGCACGCCCTCGTACTCGTGCCACAGGGAGTTCTTGAAGCCGGAGTGGCCGGCCAGCATGTCGGCGTACAGGCTGCGGCCGTCGGCCAGGCGCACCTCCAGGTCCTTGCGCTCGCCCGGGTAGGACCAGTCGAGCAGGACGCGCGCGCGGGCCGCGCCGGCGCGCAGCTCGACGTCCGCCTGCCGGTCGGCCCCCGCGGCGTCCCGGTCGACGTGCGCGGAGACGACGTGCGCCGGGCCGAGCAGCAGGTCCACCAGGTCGTAGGCGTTGGGCCCGTTGTCGGCGACGCAGCCGCCGCCGCAGCGCCGTACGTCCAGGTACCAGGAGTCGTCGCCCGCGTGCTCCTCGATGCGTTCCAGGTAGCGCACGGTCAGCTCCTCGACGCGGGCGCCCGCGCACGCCGCGCGCAGCCGTCCGACGGCGGAGTTGTAGCGCCGGTGGAAGGCGGTGAACAGCGGCACGCCCGAGCTCGCGGCCAGGTCCGTGAGCCGCCTGCCCTGCGCGGCGTCGAGGGCGAGCGGCTTCTCCACGCAGACCGGGATGCGCCGCTCCAGCGCGTCGGCGCAGACCCGGGCGTGCAGGTCGTTGGGGACGGTGACCACGACGGCGTCGGGCCGCTCCTCCTCCAGCAGCCGGACGTGGTCGCGGTAGCCGGGGACGCGGTGCCCCTCCAGGACGCGCGGATCGGTGTCGCACACCGCGGCCAGCCGCAGCCCGGACGAGCTGTGCAGGCCCGCCAGGTAGAACCGCGAGATCACGCCGAGCCCGATGACCGCGACGCGCAGCCGGGCGCTCACCGCGCCACCACCAGGGCGGGGGCGTCGAGTCCGGTGGCGGCGGCGAGGGCGGCCAGCTCGTCGTACAGGTCCGTGCCGAGCGGGACGCCCGAGCGCCGGTGTTCCTCGGCCCGGCGATGCTCGTGCCAGCCGGGATAGCTCACCGGCGAGACGGGGTCGGCGGGCGGGCAGCCGAGCAGCGCGCCGAACATCGTGGCCGCGTCGCCCTCCAGGCCCTCGCGCAACGCCCCGGGCGCGACGGCCAGGGCGAGGAAGCCGATGTCGTCGTCGCGTCCGCTCGGGCCGCCGTCGCCGTCGTGGGCGTCGGGGTGGGCGCCGAGACCCGCGCCGGACACCAGCGCGGCCAGCACCTCGACCGCCACCCCCAGCCCGAAGCCCTTGTGCTGCCCGGCCTGGCCGCCCAGCCAGAGCAGGTGCGCCCGCCCCTCGTCGAACGCCGCCGCGTCGGTCACGGGAGCGCCGTCGTCGGCGGCCAGCACCCCTTCGGGCAGTTCCTCGCCGTGCCGCGCGGCCTGCCTGACCCGCCCGGTGGGCATGGCGGTGGTGCTCATGTCCAGCACGAAGGGCGGATGCCCGCCCGCGGGGGCCGCGACGCTGATCGGGTTGGTGCCCAGCATCGCCACCGCGCCGCCGGGCGGCCTGGCGATGCGCTGGCGGCCGCAGTTGCTCGCGATGAGGCCGATCATGCCGTACTCGACCGCGCGCAGCGCGTGGTGCCCGGCGCAGCCGAGATGGGTGCCCCCGCGTACGGAGACCAGGCCGACGCCGTACGTCGAGGCGCGGCCCGCGGCGATCTCCATGGCCAGGCCGGCGGCCCACAACCCCAGGGCGCGATCGGCGTCGAGCAGCACGGCCGCGCCCCGGTCGGCCAGCACGGACGGCTCGGCCAGCGGATCGACCCGCCCCTCGTCGAACAGCGGCAGGTAGAGCCGGGTCAGGTTGGCCAGGCCGTGCGAGGTCATGCCGACCAGGTCGCCGTAGCACAGCGCGGCGGCGGCCTCGCGGGCGCGCTCCGGGGCCAGGCCGCGGGTGGTGAACACGGCGGCGACGAAGTCCAGCAGGTCGTCGTGGCGCACCCGGACGGCGGCCCGCGCCGGCCGGGCGACTGCCGGGACCGGCGGGTAAGGCTGCGCGGGCGGTGCGTCCGTCGCGGGTGAGGCGGTGGGGTTCATGCTCCTCGTCCAATCCTGTCGTCGGTGAAGGCGATCATCAGCCGGGCCACGGCGGCGGCGAACCCGGCGAGTTCGGCGGCCCGCGCGAACTCCCCTTCGGCATGGGCGTTGTTGCCGGCCAGGTCGCCCGGCCCCAGGACGACCGTGCAGGCGCCCCCGACGCCCGCCATCCAGATGGCGTCGCAGGTGAAGGCCGGTTCTCCGGCGGGCCAGGGCGGGATCCCGGCCCGGTCGCGCAGGAGCGCGTGGCCCCACGCGTCGCGGTCGTCGAGCACCGGCAGGCCGCGCTTGCGCCACTCCAGCCGGGTGACCGCCCTGGCGTCGCGGGCGGTCCTGGCGAACAGGGCGGTGCCGCCGAAGGCCGCCGCGAAGGCCGCGAGCCCGTCGTCCAGGGCGCGCGCGAGGTCCCGTTCCAGGCGGCGTCCGGTGGCGGGCGTGGCGTAGGGCAGGTTGAGCAGGAGGGAGCCGCGGCCGTACACCTGGTTGTGGCGGGTGCCGGTGTGCAGGCCCGCCACGCACACGGTGTCCGGGTCGAGCGCCCTGGCCAGGTGCTGGGCCAGGAAGCCGAGCAGGACCGTGGCGTTGTGCCCGGCGGCCGGGCGGTCGTCCACGGCGTGGTCGCCGTCCACCACGATCCGCGCGGTCGCGGCGGCCGTGCTGCGCGGCAGGAACCGTACGCCGGTGGGCTCGCAGAAGACGTTGAGCCGCCCGACGTAGCCGCGTTCGACGAGCGGGCGGGTGCCGAGCACGCCCATGGCCCCGCCCTCCTCGCCCGCCACGGCCTGGATCAGCACCCCGACCTCGCGCCCGATGGCCGGACGGCACGCGCGGGCCGCCCGCAGCCCGGCCAGCAGCGCGACGGCCGGGCCCTTGGCGTCGATCGCGCCGCGGCCGTGGAAGCGCTCGCCGTCGAAGACGACCGGTCCGCCGCCGGCGACCGTGTCGAGATGCACGTTGAACATCACCGTGCGGGACGCCGGGAGGCCGGGGCCCAGCCGCAGCACCAGACTGGGCTGGCCGTCCAGGAAGCCGGGCAGGCCGAGGGCCTCGCGCACGGGCGCGGGGACGTCGGCGCGGTCCAGCTCGGCCGGGCGCACCGAGGTGTGCCGCACGGTGCGGAAGCCGAGCGCCGCTGCGGCCCGCGCGTACTGCTCCTGGGCCTCGCGCAGCCGCGGCGGCGGCCCGGCCGGTCCGGTCTCCAGCGGGCCCGCCGTGGGCAGCCGCAGCAGCCTCAGCAGCAGGTCGCGCTCCGCCGCGTCGAGAGGCACGGCGTCAACGTCCATCGACCTGCCCCACCAGCCGTTCCAGCGCCCGCCCGTACCGGACGAACGCGGCCCGGTCACCCGCGCCCGGGTCGTCGAGGTGGGGGCGCAGCCGCAGGTGCGGCTCGATGGACAGGGCGCCGGCGTAGCCGTGGGCGGACAGCAGGCGCAGGCACTCGGCGACGCCCGCCCGCCCCTCGCCGGGCAGCACGTAGACGACCTCGCCGCAGGGACCGGTGACGGCGTCCTTGACGTGGACGTGCGCGACGTACGGGACGACCTCGCGCAGCATCGGGGCCGCCGGGTAGCCGTGGGCGACGCCGTTGCCGATGTCGAACAGCAGCCGCAGCGCCGGGCTGCCGATCCCGGTGACCAGGTCCAGCATGCGGTCGGCGCGGTCGCCCGCCCAGCCGGCGCAGTTCTCGTGGACCAGCAGAAGCCCGGCGTCCTCGGCCCGGCGGGCCAGCTCGCGCAGCCGGTGGCGGACCCTCCGCCCCCACTCGGGCTCGGGCAGGCCGCCCGAGGGGAAGGACATGATCCGCACCAGCCGCGTCCCCAGCACCGGGCAGCGGCGGGCCAGCACGTCGAGCTCGGCCAGGTCGAGCGCGAAGTCGCCGGTCACCGGCCGCGACCAGTCGCCGATCTTCGAGGCGACCGCGACGACCTCGGCCCGCGCCTCGCGCAACCGCCGCGCCGCGCGCCGGAACGCCTGCTCGCCGAGCGCGGCGACCGGCACGCCGTCGACCGTGCGCAGCTCCAGCCGGTTCCAGCCCAGCTCCCCCACGGCGGCGAGCTGGCCGTCGAGGTCGGGGGCGGCCTCGTCGCCGATGCCGGCCAGCTCAGGAGGTGGTGCCTGCACGCGGCGCCTCCTCACGCCCCGGCTCGTGCGCCGCGCACAGGTGCTTGGCCTCGGTGAGCAGTCGCACGGCGTCGACCTGGACGGGCAGCGCGCCGGGCGAGCGGCGGGCGCGGGCGTAGCGGCGGTAGGCGGCCAGCAGGAAGGCGGGCAGGGCGTCGTCGGTGAACACCGTACGCCGTTCGCCCTCGGCCGTGGCCACCCTGAGCTGGGCGGTGTGGTCGGCGTCGCTGCACGGGTAGTGGCCGGTGAGCGTGCCGCGGTCGAAGTGCAGGGTGATGCGGCGCTCCCGGACGGGCGAGGTCAGGTCGGAGTCGATCTCCGTGCGCACGCCCGAGTAGTGGTCGAGCCGCAGGCTGGCCCGTCCGAGCCGGGGCAGCCGCAGGCGTTCGGTGACCATGTCCTCCCAGGACGCCGCCGAGATCCGCGCGCCGCCGGCCAGGCTGAGCACCACGGCGAGCGCGTGCGGCATCTCGATGTCGAAGGCGGTGGTGGCGTCGGGACGCGCCGCGCTGCGGGTGAACCTGGGCTTGTTCTGCACCACCCGGATCTGCCGCAGGGGGCCGAACTCCTCGGCGCGCATCGCCGCCCGCAGCCGGCCGGTGAGCGTGCTGTCGAGCCAGTGGGTGGCGACCGTGAGGTCGAGGCCCCAGCGCCGGCGCACCCGGGCCACGGCGGCCAGCCCGACCAGGTCGAGCGCGAGCGGCTTCTCCACGATGAACTTGCGGTAGCCGAGCGGCGCCAGCCGGGCCAGCATCCCGGCCCTGACGTGCGGCGGGGTGCACAGGTGCACGACGGTCCGGTCGGGCGGCGCGAGCGCGGCGGCCTCCTCGGGCGACCCGGCCGTCACCGTTCCCCGCACGCCGCCGGGCGGCAGCAGGGGGTCGAGGACGACGACCGGGTCGGGCGCCAGCAGCCCGGGGGCCGCCTCGCGCACCTTGGCCAGGGACGGCAGATGCAGCCCTGCGCCGGATCTGCCCATCCCGACGATGAATGCGTGCAACATGCTGGCGAGCGCCTCTACTCCGTCGCGTACTCGGCTTTCCGGCCCGTACTTTTCCCGCCGGAAGGACGACCTCATTGGCGCTGCCATTGTCGAATAACTTACCGTGACATGTCAATTACTTTAAGTTACGAGACGGCCCCCGACCAGGAGGGGCGGCTACCGGGCCATGAGCTCGCGGAGCGCGCGGGCGATCTCGACGGGAGACTCCTCGGCCATGAAATGTCCGGACGTGACCGTGTCGTGCCGCAGGTCGGGCGCCCAGGCCCGCCACAGCGCCGCGGCGTCGTAACCGAGGGCAGCGCCCCAGTCCTGCTGGAGCACGGTCACCGGCATGCGCAGCCGGTTGCCCGCGGCCAGGTCGGCGCGGTCGTGTTCGACGTCGATCCCGGCCGAGGCGCGGCAGTCCGCCACGATCGACGGCACGGCGGCCCGGCAGGCGTCCAGGTACGCGGCCCGGACCTCGGCCGGGATGGCCGCCGGGTCGTTGATCCACAGGTCGAGGAAGTGGCCGAAGAAGGCGTCCGGGCTGGCGCCGATGAGCTGCTCGGGCAGGCCGGGCGGCTGGGCCATGAGGTAGAGGTGGAAGCCGACGGCGGCGGTGACGCCGCGCATGACGTCCCACATGTCGAGGGTCGGCAGCACGTCGAGGCAGGCCAGGTGGGTGATCGCGGCCGGGTGGTCGAGGCCGGCGCGGAAGGCGACCAGCGCGCCGCGGTCGTGCCCGGCCAGGGCGAAGCGCTCGTGGCCGAGAGCCGCGGCCAGGGCCACCACGTCGGCGGCCATGGTCCGCTTGGAGTAGACGTCCGGGCCGGTCTCGGCCGGCTTGTCGCTGGCGCCGTAACCGCGCAGGTCGGGGCAGATGACGGTGTGGTCCGCGGCCAGGTCGGCGGCGACGTGCCGCCACATCAGATGGGTCTGCGGGAAGCCGTGCAGCAGCACGATCGGGCTGCCCGAGCCCCCGACGGCCGCGTGCAGCGTGACGCCGTCGGCGACGGGGACGCGGCGGTGCTCGAAACCGGGGATGGTGGTCATGAGGTGCCCTCCTTCGATGGGTGACCGGGTCGATTACCAGCGTGCCGGGGGCGGATGAGCATCCGGTGAGCAAGGGAGGATGGGGAGCGTGTTCGGGGTGCTGGGGCCGGTGGCGGCCTGGGACGACGAGGGTGAGCCGATCCCGCTGAAGGGGCCGCGGCACCGCGCCGTGCTGGCCCGTCTGATCGTCGCCCGGCGCCGGGTCGTCCCGGTGACGCGGCTGGTGGCGGACCTGTGGGACGATCCGCCGCCGGACGCGGTGGGCGCGGTGCGCACGTTCGTGGCCGCCCTGCGCCGGGCGCTGGAGCCCGCGCGCCCGCCGCGCGCCCCCGCCCGGCTGCTGGTCACCGAGGGGCCGGGGTACGCCCTGCGCGCCGCGCCCGACGCCGTCGACGCCTGGCGCTTCGAACAGGCCGTGACCGCCGGCCCGCCGGAACCGGCCCGGCTGACGGAGGCGCTCGGCTGGTGGCGCGGCCCGGCCTACGCCGAGTTCGCCGACGAGCACTGGGCGCGCGCCGAACGTGCCCGCCTGACCGAGCTGCGGCTGCACGCCGTCGAACGCCGGGCCGAGGCGCAACTGGCGCTCGGCCGGGCCGCCGAAGCCGTCGCCGACCTGGACTCGCACGTCGCCGAGCACCCCTGGCGGGAGGACGCCTGGCGGCTGCTCGCCCTCGCCCTCTACCGCACCGGACGTCAGGGGGACGCGCTGGCGGTGCTGCGCCGGGCGCGCACGCTGCTGGCCGAGCACCTCGGCGTGGACCCCGGGCCCCGGCTGCGCCGCCTGGAGTCGGACATCCTGCACCAGGACCGCGGCCTGGCCGCCCCCGCCGACGCCACGGCCCGGGTGTGGGCGCAGGCGGCCGAGGCGTACGACCGCACGGTGGGGGCCGGGGCCCGGGCGCGGCTGGAGTCGACGGTCGGCCTGCTGCGCAACCTCGCGGTGACCGGGGGCGGCGGCCTGGAGGCGGCGCGCGGCCACCGTACGGCGGCCATCGCGGCGGCCGAGGAGCTGGGCGACCCGGAGCTGACCGCCCGGGTGATCGGCGCCTACGACGTCCCGGCGGTCTGGACCCGGTCGGACGACCCCGGGCAGGCGGCCCAGGTCGTCGCCGCGGCGGAACGGGCCCTGGGCGGCCTGCCGCCCGGCGCGTCCGCGGCGGCGCGGGCGCGGCTGCTGGCCACGATCGCCGTCGAGTCGCGCGGCGTCCGGTCGGCCCGCGGCCCGCTGGCCGCCGCCGAGGCCGAGCGCATCGCCCGCCACCTCGACGACCCGGCGCTGCTGGCGTTCGCCCTCAACGGGGTGTTCATGCAGGCGTTCCAGCGGGCGGGGCTGGCCTCCTACCGGGACGGGATCGGGGCCGAGCTGGTCGCGTTGTCGTCGCGGCACGGGCTGGTCACGTACGAGGTGCTGGGGCATCTCGTGCGCGTGCAGGCGCTGGGGGCGCTCGGCGACTTCGGCGCCGCCGACCGGCACGCGGCCGCCGCCGACCTGCTGGCGGAACGGAACGAGCTACCGCTGGTCAGCGTGTTCACCGACTGGTACCGGGTGTTGCGGAAGGCAGCCGGCGGGCGGGTGCCGGCGGCCGAGGAGGAGGCGGCCTACCGGGCGGCCGCGGCCCGGCTGGACGACGTCGGCATGCCGGGGTTGGCGCGGGGGCTGCTGCCGCTCGCGCTGCTGTCCGTACGGGTGCGGCACGGCCTGCCGGTCCTGGGCGAGGCCGATCGGGGCGACGTGGAGTGGGGGCCGTACGAGCCGTGGGTGCGGCCGCTCGTCCTGCTGGCGGAGGGGCGGGGCGCGCAGGCCGCCGAGGCGGTCGGCCGGATCCCGGAGCCGCCCCCTGACCTGCTGCTGGAGGCCATGTGGTGCCTGGTCGCGAGGGCCGCCGTCGCAGTTGGCGACCGGCGGGCGGCGGACCGCGCCCGCCGGGCGCTCGCCCCCGCCGCGGCGGAGCTGGCCGGAGCGGGCAGCGGCCTGATCACGCTGGGCCCGGTCGCCGGGTTCCTCGCCGAGCTGGGGGCCTAGCCCTAGGCCTAGCCCATGGCCGCCGGACTGTCGGTGGCGGGCTGTTGAATGGCGGGCATGACCACGCACGCGGACAGACGCGGGATGTTCTGGGACATGGTCGCCGGCAGGGTTCCGCCGCCGCCGGCGGCGGCGCTGCTCGGCTGGGAGCTCGTCGAGGTCGATCCGGAGGCGGGCACGATCGAGGTGGCGTTCCGGGCGGGCGAGCAGTTCGCCAACCCGGTCGGCGTGGTCCAGGGCGGCTTCCTGGCCGCGATGCTCGACGACACGCTGGGTCCCGCGCTGGTGGCCACGCTGCCGGAGGACCAGTTCGCGCCGACCCTCGACCTCCATGTGCAGTTCCTGCGTCCGGCGCGGCCCGGGCGGCTCGTCGGGCGGGGGCGCGTGGTCAGGCGCGGCAGAGACGTCTGCTTCCTCGCCGGCGAGCTCCTCGGCCCGGGCGGCGAGGTCGTGGCCACGGCGACCGCGACCGTCGTGGTCCGCACGATGGGCCGGCCCTGATCCGGCGCGAGGCCGGGGCCACCCCTGCGTGAGGCGGCCCCGGCGGTGTGCCGCGCGGTTACGGCAGGGCGTCGATGACGGCGTCGCGCCAGTCGTAGTTCATCCAGTCGTAGTTGGCCCACATGCCGCCGGTGACGGCCGCGAGCTCGTTGTCGTCGAGCTCGCGGGCGCCGGTCTCGAAGTCGTTCATCTGGGAACGTCCTCCCTCTTGTCGTGGTGAATGTCGCGCACTCACGGTCGCAGGAGGCGCTTGGGGACGTCTTGGCGATCACTAGGAGCGGGCGGCGTGCCCGCTTGCGCGTCACTGAACGAGCGGCCAGGTGACGACGCAGACCGCGAGAGCGATGCCGGCGGTGACGAACCGGACGGCGCGCGGCAGGTGCGGCATGGTCGTCCAGGCCGCGGCGGGGAAGGCGATCACGCCGCTGAGGAGGATGAGGTAGAACCCGATGACGAAGTCGGCCGGCATGAGCAGCAGCGCCACCTGCCAGATGGCCACCAGGTACAGCGCGGCCATCAGGGTGGCCTGCCACGCCGGGCGTACGCGGAGCAGGTGCAGCAACGGCCAGGCGGCGACCAGCGCGACCCACCGGCCGTACTCCCAGGTCAGGAAGAGGTAGCCGACGCAGCCGGTGTACTCGCCGCAGTAGCGCGCCCCCAACGAGGGGATGAGGTCCGGCGTCAGGGCGGCCCATGCGAGGAGGGCGACGGTGAGGACGATCCCCGCCGCGCCGGCCAGGACCAGCCTTCTGGCCACGTTCTGCGCGGAGGGTGCGATGACCTGGGGGGCGATCATCCTTGCATCGTGACACCCGGGCGCGGCGCTGTCGACGGGTGCGGCGGGTGGGTCAGGGGAGGTTCCACTCCAGTTGGCCGTCGGCCGCCTCGGGCTTCCAGTGGCCGACGGTTCCGCCGGTCTCCAGGGCGTCGGCGGTCGCCTTCAGCAGGGCGTGGTAGGAGCGGATGCGGATCCCGCCGGGGGTGAAGCTCATGTTGCCCGCGTGCTCGGTCTTGCCGACGTCACGGCGTACGGAGTCGACCACCAGGCTGTTGCCCGTGCCGTCGGAGCCGACGGGGATCATGCGTCCGTCCCACCATTCGGTGCGGGGGTCGTCCGAGTCGTCGGTGGCGTCGATCTCGCACAGGGTGCGCCAGTGGTCGCGGATCTGGCGGATGGTCATGTTCACGTTGTCCAGGAAGCCGAAGGGCCAGGTGCCCTCGATGACGGCGGAGCCGTTGTGGCGCAGCAGCGAGGCCCGCAGGTCGTCGGGGAAGGACAGGCCTGCCTGGGCCTCGGCGACCGCGATGGTCCTCGCCCTTCCCGGCCGGCCGAGCGTGCGGTAGCTCTTGGGGGCGTTGGCCTTGAGCCAGGTCTCGATCCGCCGCCACTGCCGGTTGACCGCGCGGGTGACCTTGGGGTTGATCGCGCGTACGTGCGGCTTGGCCGTCCGCGGACGGCAGTCGGCGTCGACGGCCTCCTGGGCGAGCGGCGGTTCCTGGGACTCGGCGCGCTGCTGGTCGGCCGGTTCGAGAGCCGGGGACCACTCGCGGTCCGGCTCCGCGCCGGAATCCACCTGCCACCGCGGTTCCGTGGCGCAGGCGACGCCGGCGTCCGCGTACACCTGGGCGCAGGGCGGGTACTCGGCCTCGGTCGCGGTGTCTCCTCCCTTGGAGAACACCGCCGACTCCAGGACCTGCGCGCCCCCGGCCAGCAGGACGACCGCCAATGCCACCGCGGCCCAGCGGTTCAGCCGCCGCCGGGTGGGGCCGTCGAGGGGCTGCCGGTCCGCGAGGAAGGCGGCGACGGCGGGGTGGTCGAAGAGGCCGCCCGATCTGGTGGCGTAGCGCTCGATGTCCGCCTTCGTCGGCGTGCCGAGGATCGGGACGGGCGGCCACGGCGGCGGCGCGTCCCGCTCGGGAGGCCGTGCTTCCGGAGCCGGACGCTCGCCGGGCAGGGCGGGGTACGGCGTTCGCGAGCGGCGGACGAACACGACCGCCGCCACCGCCACGGCCGCCGCCGCGAGCGCCCACCACAAGCCCCGAGAGGTGATCATCCGCCGCACCTGCGGCACAGTACCGGAAGGCACCGACATGCCCGGAGAAATCACTCCAAATGGTTCGGCGCTGAGGACGCCGGACGCGTCAGAGCCAGTGCCAGGTGACCCCGGCCTCCCGGGCGGCGCCGGTCAGCCACTCCTCGAAGGCGGCCGCGCCGGCGGCCTTCAGCGTGGCCGCGTCCGCCACGGCCTCCTGCCGTTCGACGACCTGGCCGGTCAGGAAGCCCTCTTCGTAGGGGACCGGACCGGCGGCGCCACCGGCCGGCACCTCCCGCAGCGGTACGGGCAGCTCGCCCGCCCACGTCCGGGCCCTGGTCAGCCGCAGGTCCCAGCGGCCGGCGAGCGGCCCGTCGAGCTCGGCCACCTCGACCGGGTCGTCCGACAGCACCCAGGCCGCCCGTACCTGGGCGAACCGGTCACGATGGCGGTCGAGGTACGCCGGAGCCAGCTCGGCCCGCTTCCGGGCACGGAACCGCTGGTCCTTGGCGGTCATGGTCATGTGGTCGTGGAACGCCTCGGCGCTCATGCCCATCCGGTCCAGCCACTCCATCATGGTGTCGTGGCCGAGCAGGCCGCGCCGCCTGCGGAACCCGTCCGCGGCGGCCTGGACGTCGGCCAGGCCGACCTCCTCCTGCTGGGCGGCGTTGCGCAGCACGCAGAACCGGACCAGCTCCTCCTGCGGCGACATCCCGGGACGCGCCAGCGAACGCAGCATGAGCATGGCCTCGGACACCGACACGTGCGTCCCGTCCACGGTCAGCACGTAGCCGGCGGCCCAGTGGGTCGAGTGGTCGACCAGCCAGGACGTGCCGTCCTCGGCCTGCACGCCGAGCATGATGGTGCCGCCCGACGGGTGGTCGAGCAGCAGGTCGTAGTCGACGACCGGCGAGCCGGGACGCGGGCTGGTCACCAGCTGGGCGCCGAGCCGCGGGTGCGCCTGGGCCCAGGCGGCGGCGGTGCGGCGGGCCTCCTCCACGGCCGAACGCCGGCGGGTCAGCCCGTGCAGCAGGTTCACGCCGCTTTCGAGGGCCGGCCCGAGGGAGAGCTGAGTCATTGCGCGTCCGTTTCTCCGGCGGTCAGCCAGTCGGCGACGGCGTCGCTGATGGGCAGGCCGGTCAGGTCTTCGATCCAGGCCCACTGGCCGTTGGGGTTGATCTCCAGGAAGACGTACTCCCCGTCGGGGGTGAGGATGAGGTCGATCGCGCCGAAGGACAGGCCGAGCGCCGCGACCAGGTCGACGCAGCGGCGGGCGACGTCGTCCGGCAGGCGGTGCACGCTGTGGCGGGCGCGGGCGAAGTCGTAGTGACGCCAGTCGTCGCGGGTGCGCGGCGAGTCCTGGGAGGCGATCTCGGCGGTGAACACCTGCCGTCCGACCACGGTGACCCGCAGCTCCACCGCCTTGGGCACGTACGGCTGGAGGATGACCGGCTCGTGGACGATCCGCCCCCGGCCGCCGAGCGACCGCCGGGTGACCACGGTCGTGTAGACGGCGTGCGCGCCGCCGTCGATCTCGAACAGGGTGTGCTCCATCGCCTTGGCGATCAGCCGCCCGTCCGCGTGTTCGTAGGCGGGCACCAGCTCGGACGGGTCGTTGGTGATCACCGTCCGGGGCACGGCGAAGCCCAGCCGCCGGGCCAGGGCCAGATGGACCAGTTTGTTGTGCGCCCTGCGCAGCACCGGTTGGCGGGCCGGCAGCCAGCGCGCGTCCAGCAGGTCCCAGAAGCCGTCGGTGAACCACTCCGACAGCTCGCCCACCCGCGCCCGGAGGTCGTCCGCGGTGACGTCGTCCGCGGCGTGCGGGCGTCCGGGGCGCCGGGTCCAGACGGCCGTCGTGCCGGAGAGGTCGAAGACCTGCCCGTCCCTGGTCAGGGCCAGTTCCTCACCGTCCGCGCCGAAGCGCGCGGTCAGCCGGGCGGCGGATGGGTACTCGCCCGGATCCCACCACAGGACGTCCGCGCCCCGGGCCTTCAGCTTGGGCAGCACCAGGTCGACGGTCGCGTCGCCGGGCTCGCTCAGAATCAGTAGCACGTGTCCCCCCAGCCGCGCGGGAGGAGAGCGGGCCCCCCTCCCACGCGACCGCGAATCGTCTCTATCAGTAGTCGGAGACCCAGTCGGTGGGCGGGTTCCCGTTGGTGCCGTAGCAGCGCTGCATCCGCATGCCGCCCGCGACGAGGCCGAGATCGGCCTCCTCGATCACCGCCAGTTCGTCACCCAGATCGTCCAGACTCACGATCTTCTTGCTCATGGTCGTAACCTCCCTTCACATCGAGCTGCGAGCCCCCCGGCTCGCGGACGTGCGGGCACGTCCTCAGCTCATGCGCCAAGCCCACCATCCGGAGATTGGAAGTGGCTTGGATGTGACTTGAGAGGCGGAAGTGAAAGAAGTCCGGTTCAGCCGCGCGCGGCCAGCGCCACCCGGACGACCTCGCGGGCCAGCAGGCGGGCGGGGTCCACGACGGGGACCGGGACCGTGGCCGGGTCCAGGGCGAGCAGCACCTCCGTGCACGCGGCCACCACGCGCCGCGCGCCGCGCGCGGCCATCGAGCGGGCCTGCGCGGCCAGCGCGTCGGCGTGCTCCCGGCCGGCGCGGCCGCCCTTGACGGCGGCGATGGCGGCCATGACCTCGCGCTGGCCGGGCTCGTCCGGCTCGATCGGGGTCACGCCGTGCCGGCGCAGCGCGGGGCCGTACAGGTCGGCGCGGAGCGTGCCGGTGGTGGCCAGCAGCCCGGCGGCGCGCACGCCGTCGGCGGCGAGGGCGGCGGCGGTGACCTCGACGATGCTGACCAGCTCCAGCCCGGCCTCCTCGGCCAGGCGCGGCACGAACGCGTGCGCGGTGTTGCACGGCACCGCCAGCAGCTCACACCCGGCCCCTCTGAGCGCCCCGATGCCGCGCCGCAACTGCGGGGTCGGGTCCTCGCCCTGCCCGAGCAGGCTCGTCGACCGGTCGGGGACGCGGGGGTCGCCCCAGATGACGACCGGCACGTGCTCCTGGTCGCTGGTGGCGGCGGTCTCCTCCACGAGCTTGCCGTAGAAGTCGACGGTGGCGGCCGGGCCCATGCCGCCCAGCACGCCGACCATCCTGGCCCGGCCGAGCGAGGTCATCCGCGGGTCTCCCTTTCCGGTGGCTGCGCCTGACGGCGGTCGGGGCCCAGGATCCCGGTATAGGGTGTCCCGACCGCTGGAACGCAGCAATCAGACATCAAGGGAGGATCAGTGCAGGATTCCGGCGTGCAGCCGCCGTCGTTGCTGGCCGAGTCCGACCTTGAGCTCATCGACGCCCTGCAGATCAGTCCGCGGGCGAGCTGGGTGGAGGTGGGGGCGGCCGTCGGGGCCGACCCGGTGACGGCGGCGCGGCGCTGGCAGCGGCTCACGAGCACCGGCGAGGCGTGGACCACGGTCGCCCTCGGCCCCCGCCAGATGCACGCGCTGAGCATGGCGTTCCTGGAGATCGACTGCGCGGCCGGCGCGGCGGCCGAGGTGGCGGCGGCGTTGGCGCGGGAGCGCCATCTGATCACCGTCCAGCACGTCGCCGCCGGGCACGACCTGTTCGTGATCGCCGTGGCCCCGTCGATGCCGGCCCTGGCCGACCACGTGCTCACCGCGCTGCCCCGGGTGCCGGGCGTGGCCAAGGTCCGCACGCACGTCGCCACGCGGGTGTTCGAGGCGTCGTGCCGGTGGCGGCTGCGGGTGCTGCCGCCGCGCACCGCGGCCGCCCTGGCCAGGCGGCCTGCCGCGCCGGAGTCGACCAGGGAGATGGACGAGATCGACCGGCTGCTGTTCACCGCCCTGCTGCCCGACGGCCGCGCGCCCTACGCCGAGCTGGCCAGGGCGGTGGGCACGTCCGAGCGCACGGTGCAGCGCCGGCTGACCAGGCTGGTGGCCACCGGCGACCTCGACTTCCGCTGCGACCTGGCACGTTCGCACGCGGGCTGGCACTCGGCCGCGCTGCTGTGGCTGCGCATGCCCGACGCGCTGCTGGAGGAGACCGGCCGGGCGCTGCTCGGCTGGCCGGAGACGCGTACCTGCGCGGCGCTCGCCGGGCCGCGGAACATGCTGCTGACGGTGGGCCTGCACGGCGTGGCCGACCTGCATCCGCTGGTGGTGCGGCTGGAGGAGCGCTTCCCGCACGTGACCGTGGCCGACCGGCAGATCGTGCTGCGCCAGACGAAGCTGTACGGGCGGCTGCTCGACCCGTACGGCCGGTGCGCCGAGGTGGTGCCGGTGGATCCGTGGAGCCTGCCCCGGGCGGCCTGACCAGCCGATCCCCGGGGGTCAGCGCGGCTCGGGGATCGTCCCGCCGCGGGCCTCCCTGCACATCCCCGCCCGCAGCACGGCGGCCTCGCTCGCGGCGACGAGCTGCAGGTCGCCGACGGCCAGGGCGGGCAGGCCGAGCGCCGACACCGTCGCGGTGATCCGGCCGACCTCGCCGCGCACCCGGGCCTCGTCGCAGCCGACCCGGGGCGCGGGGGCGCCGAGCGTCGGCATGACCAGCAGGTCGATGCCCTCGACGGCGGCCGCGAACGCGGTCCGCAGCGCTGCCAGCCGCTCGACGGCCCGCCGGTACTCCTCGTGGCCGACGCCGCCCGCGGCGGCCAGCTTGGCCCGTACCCCGGGGCTGTAGCGGGCGGCGCACTCGGGGAAGGTGCCCTCGTGCGTCCGGCGCGCCTGCGCGCCCACGATCGTCCAGTACGGTTCCAGCACCTCGGCGGGCAGGGCCACCTCGCGCAGCCGCGCGCCCAGCTCGGCGAAGTCCCCGGCCTGGTCGCAGCCCTCCGCGACGCCCACGACCAGCCCGGCCAGCGAGTCGGGCGGCTCGACGGCCTCGCCGGTCAGCGCCTGCCAGACGCGGGCGCAGTCGGCGACCGAGGCGGCCATCGGGCCGACCACGTCGAAGGACGGCGCGAGCGGCGCCACCCCGGCGGCGGGCACGGCCCCCGAGCGCGGACGCAGGCCCACCACGCCGCAGCAGGCCGCGGGCATGCGCACCGAGCCGCCGGTGTCGGTGCCGAGCCCGAACCGGGCGATCCCGGCGGCGAGCGCCGCGGCGGTGCCGCCGCTCGAACCGCCGGGGGTCAGGTGCGGGTGGCGCGGGTTGCCCACGTCGCCCCAGTGCGGGTTCTCGCTGGTCACGCCCCAGGCGAACTCGTGCTGGTTCGCCTTGCCGACCAGCAGCGCGCCGGCCGCGTCCAGCAGCTCGACGCAGCGAGCGTCGGCCAGGGCCGGTTCGGCGCCGTACAGGGCGGAGCCGCGGGTGGTGGGCAGGCCGGCCACGTCGATCATGTCCTTGACGACGTACGTCCAGTTCCGCAGGGGGCCGTCCGGCGTGCGGCGGTCGTCGCGCCCGAGGCGGTCGAGGACGGGCTCGGGGCCGGCCTCGATGAGGATGTGGTGCCCGCTGTGGAGGCGGATGGCCTCGGCGGACTGGGCGATCGCCGCCTCGCGTTCCACGGTGGAAGATCTCCTTAGCCTTGCGCGGGCACGGCGACGCCAGGTGGCCGCGGCCCGGGGGGATGATCCGGCACATGCTGGCAGATGGGCCCCGGCCGCGTCGAGAGGCGGTTCAGACGGTCAGCTCGTCCAGCAGCCACTGCAGGCGGGCGGTCTCGCGATCGGGGTGGACCAGCGTGAAGATGCTGCGGCTGATGTTGAGCCACGGCACGTCGACCACCACGACGTCCTCGCCGTGGCCGCGCAGTGCGAGGTCGGGGATGAGGGCGGCGCCGACGCCGGCGCCGATCAGCGACAGGGTGATCTTGAAGTCGTCGGAGTGGCAGACCACCCGCGGGTGCAGGCTCCAGTGGGCGAACAGGGCCTCGAACAGGGTGGCGTCGCTGCTGGCCGGATGGTGCATGATCCACGGCAGGTCCACGAGCTGCTCGGCCCGGTACGGCGACAGGTCCGGCCAGAGCCTGGGCAGGACGAGCCGGTACCGGTCCTCGGCGATCCACCGCCTGGTCAGCACCGACGGCCACGACAGCCCGGTGTTGCCGACCTGGTAGACCACCGCGGCGTCCATCTCGCCGCCGCTGCCCAGACGGGCGATGAGCTGCGACGACTCGGCGACCGACAGCCGGATCCCGGCCCGGTCCTCCGGCTCCATCCGCCGCATGACGTCGGCCAGCACGCCGGTGAAGCTGGGGAACAGCCCGAGCCGGATCTGCGGCTCGCTGTTGCGGTGCACCGCCTGGACGGTGGCCACCATGCGCTCGATGTCGGCCAGCACGGTCTCGGCCTGCCTGGCCAGCACCTCCGCCGCGCTGGTCGGCAGCACGCTGTGGGCGAAGCGGTCGAACAGCCGCACGCCGGTCTCCCGTTCCAGCGCGGCCATCTGCTGGGAGACGGCCGAGGAGGTGTAACCGAGCCGGTTCGCCGCCGCCGCGAACGACCCCAGCCGCACGACCTCACGCAGTGTGCGCAGATGTTCTGGCTTGAGCATAAGCGTTCCTTGCCCTCAGCGCTGCTAAATGTCGTGTTTATATCGCTTCCTACTTCTTTCCACCACTTCTACAGTGAGCCGCACCACCCCACCCGAAACCCCTGAGAGATCCATGACATGCGCGTATACCGCAACGCCACCATTCGCACCGGCACCAACGGCGCCCCCGCCGCCCAGGCCATGGCCGTGGACGGCGAGCTGATCGTCGCCGTCGGAACCGAGGCCGACGTGCGCGCGGCGGCGGGCCCGGGAGCCGAGCTGGTGGACCTCGACGGCGCCGCCGTGCTGCCCGGCCTGTACGACGCCCACATCCACACGGCCCAGTACGCCCAGAGCCTCGGCGCGGTCGACCTGCGCGACGTGCGCTCCCTGGACGAGGCCCTGGCCAAGGTGGCCGCGCACGCGGCGACCCTGCGACCGGGCGCCTGGCTGTTCGGCGGCCGGTGGAACAGCAACATCTGGAACCCGCCGGTCCAGCCCGACCGCAAGGCCCTCGACTCGGTCTGCCCCGACCTGCCGGTGGCGCTGCCCAACGTCGACGGCCACACCGTCTGGGCCAACTCCGCCGCCCTGCGGATGGCCGGGATCGACGCCTCCACCCCCGACCCGGTCGGCGGCGAGATCGTCAGGGACGCGTACGGGGAGCCCACCGGCATCCTGCGCGAGTCCGCCTCCTACCCGCTGCGCGCCCTCATGGTCTCCGGCGACCTGCGCGACCTGCTGCGCGCCGGCCAGGAGGAGCTGCTGTCGTTCGGGCTGACCAGCGTGCACGACATCGACGGCGAGGACTGCCGGGCCGCCTACCTGGAGCTGCGCGACGCCGGCGAGCTGAAGATCCGCGTGCACAAGGCGATCCCCACGGTCGCCCTGGAGGCCGCCATCGCCGAGGGCCGCCGTACCGGCCAGGGCGACGACTGGGTCCGCACCGGGCCGGTCAAGGTGTTCAGCGACGGCGCGCTCGGCTCGCACACCTGCCACATGCACCAGGCGTTCGCCGGTGAGCACGACAACACCGGCATCGCGGTCACCCCGTACGAAGACCTCGTACGGATCTTCAGCAAGGCGGCGGCGGCCGGCATCGCGGTCGCCACGCACGCCATCGGCGACCGCGCCAACCGGCTGGTCCTCGACGCCTACGAGGCGATCGGGACCACCGCCGGCCTGCGGCACCGCATCGAGCACGCCCAGCACCTGCGCCCCCAGGACCTGACCAGGATGGCCAGGCTGGGCGTCGTCGCCTCGATGCAGCCGGTGCACTGCACCACCGACATCGCCCTGGTGGACTCGCTGCTCGCCGGCCACGACCTGGCCTCCTACGCCTGGCGAGGCATGCTCAACGCCGGGGTCGCGCTGGCCTTCGGCTCCGACGCGCCGGTGGAGAGCCCCGACCCGTGGGCCGCGCTGTACGCCGCGGTCACCCGTACCCGGCAGGACGGCACGCCCGTCGGCGGCTGGCAGCCCGAGCAGCGGCTGAGCATGGCCGAGGCGATCACCGCGCACACCCTCGGCGCCGCGTACGCGGCCGGCGAGCAGGACCGCAAGGGCGTGCTCGCGCCCGGCATGCTCGCCGACTTCATCGCCGTGGACACCGACCCGTACCTGGAGCCGCCGGAGGCGGTGCTGCGCACCCAGGTCCTCACCACCGTCGTCGGCGGCGAAGTCCGCTGGCAGCGATCCTGAAGGAGCACCCCCTCGTGAACATCCGCACTCTCTCCGCCCTCGCCGCCGGCGCGCTGCTGGCCGCCACCACCGCCTGCGGCGCCCAGTCCCTGGACGGCGGCGGCGACGCCGCGGCCCCCGCGGACGGCGGCGCGGCGGCGGTCACGCTCGACCAGGCCCCCACCGAGGAGAAGGCGGCCGACGTGATCAACGCCATCACCCCGGACCAGGCTCTCGCCGCCAAGGCGCCCGCCCGCCTGAAGACGCAGGGCCTGAAGGTCGTCACGTCCGTCGGCTACCCGCCCATGGAGCTGTACGCGAGCGACGGCAAGACGGCGATCGGCTTCGACCCGGCGCTGGCCAGGGCCATCGCCAGGAAGCTCGGCGCCAAGGTGACCATCTCCGACGAGGAGTTCAACTCCCAGATCCCCGGCGTGCTCACCGGCCGTTACGACTTCGTCATCTCCTCGATGAGCGACACGCCGGACCGGCAGAAGCAGGTCACGTTCGTGGACTACGTGCAGGCCGGCGCCGGTCTGCTGGTCAAGAAGGGCAACCCGGCCAAGATCGGCGGCCCGGCCGACCTGTGCGGCAAGACGGTGTCCGTCGTCGACAACGGCTCGTCCATGGAGCTGGCCGAGGGGTACGACGCCGACTGCAAGAAGGCCGGCAAGACGGCCGTGAACATCCTGAAGTTCCCCGGCGACCAGGAGGCCCTGATCCAGGTCACCGGCGGGCGGGCGCAGGCCACCATCACCGACTACGTGGTGGCCGCCAGCAAGGCCGCCGACTCCAAACTGGAGGTCGAGGCGATGGCCCTGGAGGGCACCGAGAGCCCGTGGGGCATCGGCATGAAGCCCGACGACAAGGAGCTCGTCGACGCGGTGAAGGGCGCGCTCGACTCCCTCATCACCGGCGGCGAGTACGCCAAGCTGCTGAAGGCGTGGAACCTGGACAAGCTGGCCGTCCAGTCCGCTGTCGTCAACGGCGGTAAGTGACCATGCGCACGGAACCCTTCACCGGGCCGTCCGGGGAGCACGTCCCGGTCGCCAGGACGCGCCACTGGGGCCGCCTGCTGGCCGCGGCCGTCGTGACCGCGATCGCCGGCTGGCTGGTCTACCTGGTCGTGGTGAACCCGCGCCTCGACTGGGGCAAGGTCGCCGAATACCTGTTCAACGACCGCATCCTGGCCGGGGTCTGGGTCACCATCGAGATCTCGGTGCTGGCGACCGTGCTGGGGCTGGTGCTCGGCGTCGCCGTGGCGATCATGCGGCTGTCGCACAACCCGGTGCTCAGCGGGCTGGCCACGCTCTACATCTGGTTCTTCCGCGGCACGCCGGTGCTGGTGCAGCTCATCTTCTGGTACAACCTGGCGTTCCTGTTCCCCGAGCTGGTGCTCAAGGTGCCGTTCACCATGATCGGCGTCAAGTGGGACACCAACGAGGTGATGACCGGGTTCACCTCGGCCATGCTGGGGCTCGGGCTGAACCTGGCGGCGTACTTCGCCGAGACCGTGCGGGCCGGGATCCAGGCCGTCGACCACGGCCAGACCGAGGCCGCGTACGCGCTGGGCATGACCCCGGCCAAGCGCATGCGCGTGATCGTGCTGCCGCAGGCGCTGCGGATCATCATCCCGCCCACCGGCAACGAGTTCATCTCCATGCTGAAGACCACCTCGCTGGTCTACGTGGTGGCCGGGCACGACCTGATGACCAACGCCAGCCAGATCTACAAGGCCAACAACCTGATCATGGAGCTGCTCATCGTGGCGAGCCTGTGGTACATGCTGATGACCGCCGTCGCGACCTTCCTCCAGGGCCGCCTGGAACGCCGGTTCGGCTCCGAGGCCGTACGGCTGGTCCGCGGCGGCGGCCTGGCGGCCCGGATCCTGCCGAAGGCGGCGGCGTGAGCCCCGTCGTGCACGCCACGGGCGTGCGCATGGGCTTCGGCGACACGCAGGTGCTCAACGGCGTCGACTTCACCGTCGCGCCGGGCGAGGTGAGCTGCGTGATCGGGCCGTCCGGATCGGGCAAGTCGACCTTCCTGCGCTGCGTCAACGGGCTGGAGCCGGTGCTCGGCGGCAGCCTGCGGGTGCTCGGCGAGGAGGTCGGGCACAGCCTGCGCGAGGGCCGCTACCGGCCGTGGACGCCCAAGGAGTTCGCCGTCTTCCGCCGCCGGATCGGCATGGTGTTCCAGCGGTTCAACCTGTTCGCCCACCAGAGCGCCCTGGAGAACGTGGCCTGCGCCCCCGTCCACGTCCTCGGGGTCTCGGCGGAGCGGGCCAGGGCGACCGCGATGGAGCACCTGGAGCGCGTCGGCCTGGCCGCGCACGCGCACAAGCGGCCCCACCAGCTCTCCGGCGGCCAGCAGCAGCGGGTCGCCATCGCCAGGGCGCTGGCGATGAGCCCGGAGCTGATGCTGTTCGACGAGCCCACCTCCGCGCTCGACCCCGAGCTGGTGGACGAGGTGCTGGAGGTCATGCGCGGCCTGGCCGCCGACGGCATGACGATGGTCGTGGTCACCCACGAGATCGCCTTCGCCAGGGAGGTCGGCGACCGGCTGGCCTTCTTCGCCGACGGGGTCGTGGTCGAGAGCGGCCCCCCGGCCGAGCTGCTGGCCAACCCGGGACACGAGCGGACCAGGGCGTTCCTGTCCAGCGTCCTGACCCAGGACCGCACCTGACGCGAGGGGGCTCCGCCCGCCGGAGCCCCCTCCCCCCTTCTGGCACGCGCTGAACCCCTTCTAGCGCGGGCTGAAGCGCAGGAAACCGGCCGTCTGCGTCACGAGGACGAGCAGCGAACCGGCGATCAACGCCAGCCACAGGCCCCGCAGCCCCCACGCCCCCGCCGCCGGACCCGCCACGGACGCCAGCAGGCCATTCCCCAGGACCGCCGACCCCAGCGTCCAGGACGACCGCCTGAGCGCCGTCAGCCCGGCCGACATCACGATCGCGCAGTGGTCGGCCAGGGCGTGCACCACCGACAACGGCACCAGGCCGACGGCGACGGCGAGCACGGCGGCGTCCGAGGTGAACAGCCCGAGCACCGCCTCCCCCAGCAGGACCAGCACCAGCCCGCCGGCCAGCACTCCGGCGGCGGCGATCGTCAGGGCCGCCCGGTTCAGCCGGCGGGCCTCGCCCGGCAGGGCCGCCCTGGCGATCTCCGGCGTCGCGGCCTGCGCGACCGCGACGGCGGCCAGCCCGAGGAATCCGTGCAGCGACAGCAGGATGGCGTGCGCGGCCGCCCCCTGTGCCCCGGTCCGCGCGGCGGCGTACGTCACCCCGCCCATGACCGCGAACTTCACGACGAGCGTGGCCGACATCGGGACGCCCACCCGCGCCATCCGCAGGATCTCCCGCCACCGCGGGCGGCCCGGCCACGACGACCGCCCGGCCAGCTCGGGCAGGCGCAGCAGCAGCGTGTTGGACACGGCGACGGCCACGGCGGTGGACGCCACCAGCGCCACCCCGCTGCCCTGAACGCCCATCCGCGGCACCAGGACGAGATGCAGCACCACCCCGGTGGCCGTGCTCGACAGGCCGGCCCAGAGCACCAGGCGGCCGCGCCCGAGCGCGACCAGCACGCCGCCGGCGCCGCTGCCCGCCGAGTACAGCAGCACCTGGAGCGCCAGCAGCGGCGGCAACGCCCCGAACTCGGCCACCACCTCGCCGGGCGCCCCGCCGATCCGCGCGATCACCGGGACGCCGAGCATGACCCCCGCGCCGGCCGTGCCGAGACCGGCGGTGAGCCACCGGGCGTCCTTCAGGACGAGCAGCGCCTCCGTCGGACGATCCCGGCAGGCGGCGACGAATGGCGCCATCCCCCGCAGGCCACCCGACACCGCGGCCGTCACGGGGGTGAGCACGGCGTTGACCAGCGCGAAGGCCGCCAGTTGGGCCGTGGCCTGGCGGCCGAGGAGGGAGGTGGTGACGAGCTGGGCGACGATCCCGGCGCTCATGGACAGGAAGAGCGGGACGGCCGCGGCGAACAGCGTGCGATGAGGTGTGGAGGGCATGAAAAGCAAGATCCCGGGGGCGCCTGCCCGCCGGGATGCATGATCATTATACCGGTGCGCCACCCGTCGTGTCCGCCCCTCAGCCGCCCCCGGGGCGGCCGGGCTTGAGTGGACGTCCGGAACGGGGGTCCAGGACGACCGTCTGCCGGCCCCGCCTCCCCCGGTCGTCCAGGCGTACATGTGCGGGGTCGAGCCAGGTCACCCGGGGCAGGCCGTCGTCGTGCTCGGTGGTGAACCGATCCGTCAAGGGCCATTCGCGCGTCAGCAGGCCGTCGTTCCTGCGGACCACGAGCCTCCAGTCCGGGACGATCCAGTCGTCGGACAGCACCCGCACCTCCAGCCCGCTGCCGTCAGGGCCGGGGATCCTGGCATGCACCCGCATGCCGGTCACGAGACCGACCAGCCCGGCCGTCGCCCAGATCATCACGAGCGCGACGACGGGCGCGCGCGGCCCGCCGCCGAAGGCGAGCGCCCCGGAGACGACGACCAGGCTCGCCGCCAGCGTCCCCAGCAGGACCGGCCGGTCGAGCAGCACGTAGTGCCCGAGGCCGCCGACCAGCGCGCCGGCCACCGCGACCGCCGCCAGGACCAGCAGGCCCGCGGCCACCCGCGCGCGGGACCGCGAAGTCGCGGCGGCACCCGGCTCCGGATCGTCGTCCATGTCCATCGAGGTTCTCCGCTGCTCGGCCGGTTCAGCGTTCATCGAGGTTCTCCGCTGCTCGGCCGGTTCAGCCGAACCTGACCTCCAGCCTGATCCGCTGGTTGGTCCCGCTCTGCTCGAAGTCGGCGGTGACCTGCGGGGCGAAGGCGGCGGAGCCGGTCAGCTTGACCTGGAGCGGGTAGACCTTGCCGCCGGTGGCCGAGCGGTAGGTCGCGGTGATGCGGTACCGGCCCAGGGGCACGTCGACCACCGCCCAGCCGCTGTCCGTGTAGACCGGCGTGCGGCCGGAGACGACCTTGCCGTCGCTGCCGTCGATCAGCGGGCCGACCGGGGTCATCGTCAGCCGGACGTTCTGCTGGTCGACGTCCTCCGGAAGGTTGTCGAACCAGAGGTTCGTGGCGACCAGGCCGCCGTAGTAGCGGCCGTCGGCGCCGGGCCGCCTGCCGGTGACGCGCCAGGTGAAGTTCCGCACCCCGCCGGCGCTCGCCCGGACGGAACCGGTCGAGGACGGCTCCAGGTCGAAGGTGTACTGCCGGCCGTGGAACTGCCGCGTCACCGAGGCGCTGACCAGCCAGGACGACGGCTCGCGCGGCAGTTGCGCGCGGTAGAGGCCGTTGCCGTCGCTGTGCAGCACGATGTCGCTGTTGTAGTAACGCCGGTCCTTCACCACGACCTTGGCGCCCTCCACCGGCCGCCCGGCCGAGTTCACCACCTTGCCGCGCACCACGTACGCCGCCGCGCCGACGGTCGCGTCCGCCGCGTCGGCGGGGCCCGGCGCGCACCCGAGCACCGCCGCCAGGACGAGCGTCGCCCCCGTCCTGCCCAGAACCGACCGGGTCCTCGTCTCGCCCATCTTCTCCCCGTCCGCCGAGTGCGTTCTGCTGACCGGTCAGACCCTGGCCGCGGCTCCTTGGAAACGACTGGAAACCGCTGGAGACGGCCGGTCGGGGGCGCTCGGCCGGGCCGTCCGCGGCTGGGGCGGTGGGCGAGCCTCGGCTACAGTGGAGAGAAGAAGGTGCACAAGCAACCATGATTCAGGGAGGCAGGGCCCGTCGCGGCGGGCTCGTTGTTTTGAGAGGTCTGACGAGCAGTCTGGGGCAGGACGAGACCGGGGCCGTGTGGCGTGGCGCCCCCTACCCGGTTCTGGTGGTGGACATCGCAGGTGTCATCGCCCAGGCCAACGACGCGGCGCTGCGGCTGCTGCCCGGGGCGGTCCCCGGCGCGGCGCTGGCGGACAGCGCTCCCGCCTGGCTCTCCCACGCCCACGCCGCCGCAACCCCTCTCCCTGACGTCACTCCCTCCGACACCGTTCTTCCTGACACTGTTCTTCCCGACGCCGTTCTTCCCGAGGGTGTGCGCGGTTCCATCGGGGCGGCCACGTTCGAGGCGCGTCCGGTCCGCGACGGCGACGCGATCGCCTGGTGGCTGGCCGACACCACCGACCTCGACCGCGCCACCGAGGCCCTGCGCCTCGAACGCGAGCGGACGTCGTTCCTCGACAAGGCCTCCAGCGAGCTGCTGTCCTCGCTCAACCTCGACCGCTGCCTGGAGGTGACCGCCCGGCTGGCCGCCCGCCACCTGGCCGACGCCGCGCTGGTCATCCTGCCGCCCTACCGGCGCCGGCACCCCATCGCGTACTGCGGGCCGGACGGCGTGGTCGTCCGCGAGGAGCTGGCCGTCGATCCCGAGGCCGTGCCGGGTCTCGCCGAGGCGCTGCAGGGCTACCCGCCGCTGCCCTCCCGCTGGATCGACCCCGCCGCCGCCCCCGGCTGGCTGGCCCGCGACGGGCTCGACGAGATCGGCTCGATGGTGGTGACCGCGCTGCCCGGTCACGGCGTCCCGGCCGGGGCGCTCGTGCTGCTGCGCGGCAGCGGCCAGGCCGGCTTCTCCGACGGCGAGGAGGTCTTCGCGCGGCTGTTCGCGGCCCGCGCGGGGGCCGCGATGTCCGCCGCCCGTCTGTACGCCGAGCAGGCCGACATCACCGAGACCCTCATGCGCGAGCTCCTGCCGCCCCGCGCGCGGAGCCTGCACGGCGTCGAGGTCGCCGCCCGCTACCGTCCCTCGGAGCACACCGCCCGCGTCGGCGGCGACTTCTACGACCTCCACCCGCCCGCCGAGGCCGGCCAGGAGTCGCTGGTGGTGCTCGGCGACGTGGCCGGCAAGGGCCTGGAGGCCGCCGTGCTCACCGGCAAGATCCGGCACACCCTGCAGGCCCTGCTGCCGATGGCCGGCGACCACCAGCGCGTGCTCGAACTGCTCAACGGCGTGCTCATCAAGGGCGGCGACCGCTCCCGCTTCGTCACGCTCGTCCTGGCCTCGATCCAGCGGGCCGGCAACCGCGTCCTGCTCCGGGTCACCAGCGCCGGGCACGCGCCGCCGCTCGTCGTGCGCGGTGACGGGCGCGTCGACGTGGCCAGCACCAAGGGCACCCTCATCGGCATGCTCGAACGCGTCACGAGCGTCACCGACACCGTGGTCCTCGAACCCGGCGAGACCTGCCTGCTCTACACCGACGGCATCACCGAGGCCATGGGCGGCCCGCTCGGCGACGAGATGTTCGGCGACGAGCGACTGCAGGAGGAGTTGCGGCAGTGCGGCGGCATGCCGCCCGAGGCGATCACGGAACGTGTGGAGATGTTGTCGTCCCAGTGGGTAGGAGGTGGCGATCACGATGACATGGCCGTCATCGCCATCACCGCGCCGCGCGGGGCACATCTGAGCGCGGTGGGAGGACACGGACGGGGAAGGTTCACCGCATGACGCACGCAGACGGACTCTCCGCCTGGCGCGAAAAACTCTGGGACGCCGCTGTCGCGGGCGACGAGTACGCCGCCACGGACGCCGCGCTCGCCGCGCTCGACCAGGACATCTCGCTGGAAACCCTGCTGCTGGACGTGGTCGCCCCCGTACAGGCCCGCGTCGGCCAGGAGTGGGAGAGCAACCAGATCACCGTGGCGCAGGAGCACACCGCCACCGCCGTCAACGAGCGGGTGCTGGCCGCGCTCGCCCACCACCCCGCCGCCCGCGCCGCCGCCGCGAACGGCCCGGCACTCGGGCGCATCGCCGTCGCCTGCATCGACGGCGAGTGGCACGCCATGCCCGCCCGCATCCTGACCGAGGTGCTGCGGCTGCGCGGCTGGCGGGTCGACTACCTCGGCGCGCAGGTGCCGACGCCCCACCTCATCACCCACCTGCACCGCACGGCCTGCGACGTGGTCGCGCTGTCCAGCTCCATCCCCACCCGGCTGCCCGGCGCCCACGCCGCCATCACCGCCTGCCAGGCGACCGGCACGCCGGTGATGGCCGGCGGCGCCGCGTTCGGACCGGACGGCCTCTACGCCCGCCTCCTCGGCGCCGACGCCTGGGCCGCCGACGGCGCCGCCGCCGCAGACCGGCTCGCCGCCGGCCCGCTGCCCCGCCCCGTCGCCCCCCGCCAGGCCGTGGACGACCTGCCGCACCTGGACGACCAGGAGTACACCATGGTCAGCCGGTCGGCCCGGAGCCTGGTCAGGGACGTCATGGGCGGCCTGGAGGAACGCGTCCCGGCGATGGCGGACTACACGCCGCAGCAACGCAGGCACACCGCCGAGGACATCCTGCACATCGTCGACTTCCTGGCCACCGCGCTCTACGTGGACGACCCCGGGCTGTTCACCCGGTTCCTCACCTGGACGGCCGGCGTCCTGACCGCTCGGGGCGTCCCGGCGGGTACGCTGATGCCGGCGCTCGACCTGCTGGGCAGGCGGCTGGAGGACTTCCCGCGCGCCTCGGCCCTGATCACCCACGGGCGCGACGCCGTGCGCGCCGCGGCCTCCCCGCCCGACGTAACCCCGCTCCCCGGCCACGGAAAGATCGCATGACCGCCTTCGCCCCCGACCCGCTGACCCTCGTCCAGGCCACGCCCCGCCCGGGTGTGCTGCGCGTCGCCGTCACCGGCGACCTGGACTACAACACGGCGCGAGAGCTCCTGACCACAGCCCTCGCCGCGCTCGCCGACGGCGGTCTGACCGACCTGCACCTCGACTTCGACGGCCTGCACTTCTGCGACTCCAGCGGCCTGTCGGCGCTGCTGATGATCCACCAGCACGCCGTGACGGCCGGCACCCGGCTGCACCTGGAGCAGCGCCCGCGGGTGCTGGAACGGCTGCTGGACGTCAGCGGCACGTACGAGCACCTCACCGGCGCCCCGGCCGGCGTCACCCAGCACTCCTCCACCCAGGACTGACACCCGCCGCCCACGCGCTGAGATCCGGCCCGGCCGGTTCAGCCGGCCTCGGCCTGGTCGGCCGTGTCGCGCCTCGTGCGGCGCAGGATCGCCGCCCCGGCCACCGCGGCGGCCACCGTGTCGCCCATGGCGATGTGGTCGGCCAGCCCCGTGCGCCGCATCATGTTGGCGCAGATCGGCGGCGGCGCGGCCACCGCCAGATCGCCGCCGGCCTCACGCGCCTGCTGCCACAGCGCGATGACGACGGACAGCCCGGTGGAGTCGAAGAACTCGATGCCCCTGAGGTCGAGCACGACCATCGGCGCCGCGCTGTCGCCGTTCCCGCTGTTCCCGTCGTCGTGACCGCCGGCCACGACGCCGAGCGCCCATTGCCGGAACTCGGGTTTCTGCATGAAGTCGAGCTCCCCGCTCAACCCCATGACCAGGCACCCGTCCGCCTGTCTCGTCTCCGCCCGCAACCGGGGCCCTCGCCAGCTCTTCTCGTCTTCTCCGCCGTCGATGCCGCTCACCTCCCGGTGGTTCCTCTTCTACCCGGCCGATCCCCGGCCACGCCGCCGCCTTGGAAGAAGCGTACGCATCCCAGGTGCCGAGTGCCGCCCACCGGAGCGATACGGGACGAGATGTCCGGTATAAAGCCGTGAGGCAGGTAGGTTGGCCGACCATGGACGACCTCCGACGCCCGTTCCGCGCCCGCCCGCCGCAGCCCCGCACCGGCCGGGGCCGTACCCTCGCCTGTCTCCTGCTGGTGAGCGCGGCAGTCGCCGGGACGGGCGGATGCGGCGCCACTGCCACGACCGCCGCCCCCTCTTCCACCCCCTCCTCGGCCTCCGTCCCTTCCTCGGCCTCCGCGAAGGCGACGGACGCCGTCCCGTCGGCGACGGCGAGCGCCGGCGCCTCCTCCGGCCAGGCGCTCCCCGCCCCCGGCGCGCCGCTCCCGACCGACCCCGCCCGCCTGGCGACGGCCCTCCGCGACACGACCACGGCCCTGAACGCGGCCATCGACCGCTGGTGCCCCTCGACGGGCGCCCCGCCGCGGGACGTCGAACTTCTGGCCCTCTACCAGCAGCGCCTCTACCGGCACGCCGCCCGTCACCGCGCCCTGGCCGACCGCGCCTTCGCCCGCCTGCCCGCCGCACTCGCCGCCCAGGCCAAGGACAACGTCAGCGCCCTGCGCGAACTGCTCGCCCTGACCCGGCCCATCAAGCCGTCCGCCGTGTTCAAGGTCCAGGCGGCCCGCCCGGCCGCGGAACTGCTCGGCCACTTCAAGCGGGCCGAGCGCCGCTTCGGGGTGGAATGGGAGGTGCTGGCGTCGGTGATGTTCGTCGAGACCAAGTTCGGACGGGTCCGCGCCGACAGCCACGCCGGAGCCCAGGGCCCCATGCAGTTCATGCCGGCGACCTGGCGCGCGTACGGGCTGGGCGGCGACGTCCAGAACCCCCGCGACGCCGTCATGGGCGCGGCCAACTACCTCCACGCCAGCGGCGCGCCCCGCGACTACCGGCGGGCCCTGCACGCCTACAACCCGTCCCAGGCGTACGTGGACGCCGTCCTCCTGCACGCCCGGCAGATGCGCCGCGACCCGCGCGCGTACTACGCGTACTACAACTGGCAGGTCTTCGTCCTCACCACAGCAGGCGAACGCCGCCTGACCGGCCCGAAGTGACCCCGCCCCCGACCGCCTGCGCTACCGGACCGGGCTGTAGTCCGGCAAGGGGCGGGCGGTCCTGGCCTGGAGGCGGCGTTCCACCGCTCCCATGGCCTTCAGCAGCGGGAGGCGGACCAAGGTGTCCCGGACGCATCGGCCGCCCTCGGTTCTCGGCACCATGAGCCGGACGTTCGGGCCGATCTGCTGCTTCCTGGCCACCAGCGGACGATGGACGGCCTCGTACCGCGCGAAGGCGACCCGGTGATCGCCACCGGCGGCGGCGAGCTCCCCCGCCAGCCGGTACGCCCCCACCAGGGCCAGCTCCGCGCCCGCCCCGGAAGCCGGAGAGGCGCACCAGGCGGCGTCGCCGACGAGCACGACGCGGCCCTTCGACCACGAGTCCATGTGCACCTGGCCCAGCGCGTCGAAGTAGAAGTCGGGGTCGGCCAGGGCCGAGTCGAGCAGCTCCCGGGTACGCCAGGACGTCTCGTCCCCGAACGTCCGGCTCACCAGCCGCTTGTGCTCGGCGACGTCCCGGTGGTCGTAGTCCAGCGGCGCCGAACGGAAGATGAAGTACGCCTTGGCCTGCGCGTGGTTGCCCGACCGGTAGACGCCGGCCATGCGGCCGGGCGTGTTGAACATCGTGACCCAGCGGTCCTCCCCGAGCGCGGCGTCGGCGTCGGCGAAGGCGAAGTAGTGGTCCTTGTGCCGGACGAACTCCGCCTCCGGCCCGAAGGCCAGCCGCCGCACGTGGGAGTGCATGCCGTCGGCGCCGACGACCAGGTCGAAGGTGCGGGCGGGCGCGTGTTCGAAGGCGACCCGCACCCCCTGTTCGTCCTGGTCCAGGCCGCTGATCGCGTCGCCGAACATGATCTCCACGTCGGTCGCCTCGCGCAGCAGGGCCACCAGGTCGCCGCGCATGATCTCCACCGAGCCGGGGTCGCGGGTGTCGACGCGCGCGACGGGCCGATCGCCGGCGTCCACGAACTTCATGCCGTGCACGTCCGTGGTCAGCGCGCGCGCCTGCGGCATGATGCCCATCCGCTCGGCCACCTCGACGGCGTGGTCGCGCAGGTCCACACCGTTGCCGCCGGCGCGCAGGCGCGGGGCGCGCTCGACGACGGTGGGCCGGAAGCCCAGCCGGGCCAGCCAGTGAGCCAGGGCCAGCCCGGCGATGCCGGCGCCGGAGATCAGGATGCGCTCGTTCACTGAGGCTCCTCGGGGTACAGTAACTGAAATAAGCGTTCCAGTTAACTATGTGGAATGAGCATTTCAGTTGTCAACACCCACCGAGCCCAAGCGCCGTGCCGACGCCGTGCGCAACCGCCGACTCGCCCTCGACGCCGCCATGACACTGCTGGCCGAACCCGGCGCGACGCTCACCGTCGAGGCCATCGCCAAGCAGGCGGGGCTGGGGGCCGCGACCGTCGTACGCGCCTTCGGCGGCAAGGACGCCCTGCTGGACGCCGCCGTCTCCCGCCTGCTCGAACCGGTCGTCCAGCGCGCCCGCGCCCTGCTCGCCGAGACCACGGCCCACCAGGCCCTGCAGACCTTCCTCCGTGAGCTGATCGCGTTCCAGACCGCCCACCACGCCGTCAACGACCAGCTGGACGGCCTGGACCTGCCGGCCACCACCGCCCTGCGCGCCGGGCTGGCCGCCGCCGTCGAGGAGATGATCGAGGGGGCGCGGCGCGAGGGCGCGATCCGCACCGACATCGAACCCGCCGTCGTCACGACGCTTCTCGGCCGGACCGCCCTGGCCGTCGCCCGCGCCCAGCCCCCTTCACAGGCCCTCGCCGACGCCTACCTCACCGTGCTGCTGGACGGCCTGCGCCCCACCAGGTGACCGCTCGGCCCGCCTGCCGCATCACTACTTGACGCAGTATTCGATCTTCGCGGCGGCCATCGTGATATTGACGACCCGCTTGCCCAGCCACTTGTCCTGGAAATCGCAGAAGTAATCCCAGGTGCCATCGCTGTAGTCGATGTAACCGGACCAGCCGCCGGGCTCCAGCTTGTAACCCTTGGAATTGAGCGAGTGGTCACCGCTGCAGTTGTTGCTCCAGCGGCCGATGGTGCCGTCCGACTTCCAGTACTTGTAGACCAGGTAGCTCGACTGGCACCAGGCCGACGCCGACGCGGCGGCCGGGCCGGGAGTGGCCACGATCGTCAGAGCCGCGCAGGTGGCGGCCGCCGCGGCGAGCAGTTTCCTCGTCCGCTGTCCCGTTCCGAACAATTCTCGTCCTCTCCGGCCGTGCGGAACCACGGCGACACGAATGTTCAGCGATTTCACCGGGCCCTGTTCGCCCCGATGACGGAGAGCCTGCCCCACTGGAAACCCGGCCCACAATGCCTTTTAGCCCAGGCTAAAAGGGCCGCCGCCTGCCCCCGGAGCCCCACTTGACTGGCGATTCATTGAATACGCCTTGACCCGGACCGAGATAAGCTTGAGCACCACCTCTGCGGACAAGAGCAGTGAGGGGGAATCGAAATGCCGAATCCCAGGACATTCCTCAACGCGATCGCCGCGGCATTCTTGGCATTCGCCGTTCAACCGCCCGCTCCCGCCGACGCGGACAGCAGTCGCGACCGAGGCCCCGACACCTGGATCACCAACCCGATCACCGGCGGACAGCTCTTCGTCGACATCCCCAACACCTGTCGCTACAACTTCGAGAACCCTGATTGTGTCCTCGGCTCACGCGTTCGGCTGGGCGCCCGGGTCGGCGGAAACTACCACTCCTTCTTCTTCGAGAGCCCGCCCGGCGGCGGCAGCGGTGACCTGATCAAATGGACCAACCTGAACGGCACGAAATGCCTCGACGTCGCCAACGACGGCAGGGGCAACGGCACACCCGTGGTCCTGTGGGGCTGCCACGGAGGCCCCAACCAGCAGTGGGTGACGCAGGCGTTCTACAAGGGCCCGCACAAGGGCTTCAAGATTCTGGTGAACGTCAGCAGCGGCAAGTGCCTCGACGTCGAGAACGGGGCCTACCCCGACTGGCCGCGCCCCGACGCCCCGCTCCAGATATGGGACTGCTTCCATCCCACCGACCTGCGAAAGGCGGCCAACCGCGTCAACCAGGTCTGGGAGTACCGGCGGAGGTGACACCAAGCCGCGGCCGGCCCCCCGCCGCCTGCCCCTGGTCGCGGCCCAGGTCGCAGCAGGACCCTAGAATCGGCGGTCGAACACTGATCCGGGAAGGGCTGGGGGCGGAGGGTGGAGCCGAGCGGTGCGCCGGCCGAGGCCGACTGGCGGTCGCATCGCTCCGCCGTGTTCGGGGCGGCCTACCGGATCCTCGGCAGCGTGGCCGAGGCCGAGGACGTGACGCAGGAGGTCTGGTTGCGTGCCGCCGCGGCCGACCTGTCCGGCGTGCGTGACCTGCGGGCCTGGCTGGTGACCGTGGCCGCCCGCGCGTCCTACAGCGTGCTCGGGTCGGCGCGGGTCCGGCGGGAGTCCTACGTCGGTCCCTGGCTCCCCGAACCGCTGCTGACCGTGCCCGACGCCGCCGCTCAGGTGCTCGTGGACGAGTCGGTGAGCACCGCGATGCTGGTGGTCATGGAGACGCTCACCCCGGCCGAGCGCGTCGCGCTGGTGCTGCACGACGTCTTCGACTTCCCGTTCGCCCGGATCGCCGAGGTGCTCGGCGGCACGCCCGCCGCGGGCCGCAAGCTCGCCTCCCGGGCGCGGGCGCGGGTCGCCGCGGTCAAGGAGCGGCCCAGGGCGTCAAGGGCCGAGACCGAACGCCTGCTCAGGGCGTTCAAGGCGGCCGCCGACGCGGGGAACATCGCTGAGCTGGTCGAGCTGCTGCACCCCGAGGCCGTCTACGTCGCCGACGGCGGCGGCAAGGTGACCGCCGCGCGCAGGCCGGTCCACGGCGCCGGGACGATCGCCCTGCTGGCGGTCCGGCAGATCGAGATCAGGCGTCCCGACGCGTTCCGGATCGTCGAGGTCAACGGGCAGCCGGCCCTGGCGACCTACCGCGGCGGCGAACTGGTCTGGCTCGACACCGTGGAGATCGCCGACGGACGGATCACGACGTTGCGCAGACTGGCCAATCCCGAGAAGTTTCCCCACATCGGTCACATCTGAGCCCGCTGTCCTGTCTCCCTGCCGCCCCCGGAATCACCAGGGGCGAGGCTGAGAGAGGACGACACAATGGCACACGTTGTGATCATCGGTGGCGGTTTCGCGGGCGTGTGGAGCGCGGCGGGCGCGGCCCTGGCACGCGAGCGGGCGGGCGGCGCCGCGGGCCTGCGCATCACGCTCATCGCCCCGAACGAGCACCTGGTGCTGCGGCCACGCCTGTACGAGCCGGAGCCGGACCTGGCCAAGGTGGAGCTGCGCAGGATCCTCGGGCCGATCGGCGTCAGGCACCTGCGCGCCTCGGTGAGCACGATCGACACCGGCCGCCGCACGGTGGTGGCCGACGGCAGGGAGATCGGCTACGACCGCCTGGTGCTGGCGGCCGGCAGCCGGCTGGTACGGCCCCGCGACCTGCCCGGCGCGGAACGGCTCTTCGACATCGACACCCTCGACGGGGCCCGGCGGCTCACCGGCTTCCTGCGTGACCGGGAGGACTTCACGGCCGTGGTCGTCGGCGCCGGGTTCACCGGTCTGGAGGCCGCGACCGCGCTGGCCGTCCGCGGCCGGGTGCTGGTGGTGGACCGGTCGCCGGTGGTCGCGCACCAGCTCGGCCCCGGCCCGCGTCCGGAGATCGAGGCGGCACTGGACGAGCTGGGCGTCGAACGCCGTCTCGGGACGACGGTGACCGAGGTCGGCGCAGGGTACGCCGTCCTGTCCGACGGCACCGAGGTCGAGGCGGACGCGGTGGTCTGGTCGGTCGGCATGCGGGCCAGCGAACTCACCCGGCAGATCTCCGACGAGCTCGACCACCTCGGCCGGATCCCGGTGGACCGGTGGCTGCGCGCGCTCCCCGGGGTGTTCGCCGCCGGGGACACCGCGGCGGCGGCCTTCGACGCCGAGCACCCGGTCATGCAGGCGTGCCAGCACGCCACCCCGCTCGGCAAGGTCGCCGGGCACAACGCGGCGGCCGACCTGCTCGGCGTGCCGCCGCGCGACTTCACCCCCGGCCCGTACGTCACCTGCCTGGACCTGGGCGACGCCGGCGGGATCTTCACCCGCGGCTGGGACCGCAGGGTGATGGCCTCGGGCGCCGCCGGCAAGGACATCAAGGTACGGATCAACCAGGCGATCCACCCGCCGGTCGACGACGCGGAGAAGATCCTCGCCGCCGCCGACCGCGTGCGCATCGAGCTGCCCTTCTTCCCGCGCGACGAGGAGATCGCCGGCTGACCCCCTGCCCTCCACCACGAGCGGCCGGGGTCGTCCTGCCGGGTGTCGGCGTCAACGGCCGCTCCGCGCGTTCGCCGGCCTCGCCGCCGAGTGGGCCGTACCGGACGACGTCGGGGCCATGTGGCCGAGCGTGAGGGGCGGCGGGGGCGGCAGGGGCTCGGCGTGGTCGGCGCGGAAGGACTGCAGCAGATACGCCACCAGCCGCCGCGACGCCGCCGCCGCCCCCTCCCCGGCGCCGGCGACGATGCCGCAGTTGGCCCTCAACAGCAGCGCCAGGTCCGCGGAGGCGAAATCGGCCCGCAGCCGCCCGGCGGCCTTGGCCCGCCGTACCACCTCCGCGAAGCCTCGCTCGGCCCGCTCCCGGGTGCGCTCGTAGTCGACCGCGTCGGGGAACGCGGTGAGGAAGGCGTCGGTGAACCCGCGGTCGGCGACCTGCATCGCGCACACCTTCTCGATCGCCCCGCAGAACCCGTGCCAGGGATCCGGGTCGGCCAGCGCCTCGTCCACGACCGACGCGCACGCCGCCAGGTCGTCCGCGAACACCTCGGTGATCAGGGACTCGCGTGACGGGAAACGCCGGTAGAGGGTGGCCACGCCGACCCCGGCGCGCCGCGCGATCGCCACCATCGGCACGTCCAGGCCGCGCCTGGCGAACGTCTCCCGCGCGGCCTCCAGGATGCGCGCCCGATTGTGCCGCGCGTCGGCCCGCATTTCCCTGGCGGGCGCCAACTGAGAGCGAGGAATGGGCATCTTTCTCACATTAGCCTAAATGGAGAGCCCCGTCCGTTTAGCGGGCTAGCGTCGTCCACATGGAGACGAACGAGATGCGCGCGGCCCTGTTCGACCGGTACGGACCGCCGGAGGTCCTGTACGTGGGCACGGTGCCGAAGCCGGTCCCCGCCCCCGGAGAGGTGCTGGTGCGGGTGCGCGCCGTCAGCGTGAACGGCGGCGAGGTGCACGGCCGGACGGGGCGGCTGCGCCTGGTGACCGGGCTGATGCAGCGGGGCTTCCCGAAACGGGTCGGGATCGACCTCACCGGCGAGATCGTCGCCCTGGGGGCCGGGGTGACCGGCCCCCGGGTCGGCGACCGGGTGTGGGGCACGCTGGGCCGCACGTTCGGAAGCGCCGCCGAGTACGTGGCGATCCACCCCCGCCGCCTGTCCCCGGCCCCGGCGTCCGTCGACCTGGTGGCGGCCGCGGCGCTTCCGGCGGGCACGACGGCCATCACGGCGCTGCGCGACCAGGCCCGGCTCAGGCCGGGCGACCGGCTGCTCGTCCGCGGCGGCAGCGGTGGGGTGGGCGCTGTCGCGGTGCAGCTCGGCAGGGTGCTCGGCGCCCACGTCACCGCCCTCGCCGGGGCACGCAACCTCGACCTCGTCCGCGACCTCGGCGCGCACGAGGCGTATGACTACGCCACCGTCGGCCCGGCGGATCTGGGCAGGTTCGACGTGATCCTGGACACTGCCGGCACCGAGCACGCCGCTTTTCGCCGCCTGCTGACACCGTCCGGCCGCATGGTGGCGATCGCCTTCGATCCGCGCAGGATCGCGGGGTCCGTGGCGTACATCGCCGCCTCGGCCGTCCACGGCCGGCGGCGCGTGCGCTTCTTCAGCGGCAACCCCACCACCCGGCTCCTCACCGACCTCGCCCGGTACGTGGACGGCGGCGCCATCCGCCCGGTCGTGGACACGGTCTTCCCGCTCGACGACATCGCCGCGGCGCACCGGACGTTGGAGGCGGGCGGCGTACGCGGCAAGGTCGTCGTGCGCATCACCTGAGAGCCGTACCGGCCCCTGCCTCTTCCAGAGCGCGGAAGGAGATCCGGGTCGCGGCCAGGTCGGGATCGCGGACGTGCTTCTTCGCCTCGGACTCCGGAACCACCCGCCGGTGCCGCACCTCGAACTCCGGCGCCCACTCCCCGAGCCGGACCTCCGCACGCCAGTAGGAGCGGACGAGGACCAGGCCGAGCTCGCGCCCGCGCACGCATTCGCTGCGGGCATACCCGAGCAGCCGGCTGCCGATGACCGTGACGCACGCTTCTTCGAGCATCTCCCGGCGCAGGGTCTCCTCGATCGTCTCCGTTCCTTCGGGCCGCCCGGCGGGGAAACCCCAGTGCTCACCATCATGGCTGATGAGGACCAGCTCATCGGCGGCCGTCACGCAGATGCCGGCGGCTCCGTGAGACCTGCCTTCCGGCGGGTCGTCGGCCGGGTGCCAGGACACCTGCCAGTCCTGGCCGTTCGAACGCACGGGCATCCGCTCCCCGTCACGGGCAGGGACGACAGCTGCCATAGGACTCTCCCCGGACACGTCTGATCGCTCCAGACATTCAAGACGACATGCGGGTCACTCGGCAGCCCGTTTTCCAGCGGCCTCCCGCCCGGTGACGCACACCACACGGGCACAGCGTCACAGGATCCCGGGGAGCGGAGTCTCCATGGACAACGCGGACACATCACCCGCCCAGCACGAAAGGAAACCCCACCCATGAACGAGCACACGTCACAGCCGAAGGTGGCCCTGATCACCGGCGCGAACAAGGGGATCGGCCGCGCGGTCGCCGAACTGCTGGCCGCGCAGAAGGTGACCGTCCTGGTCGGCGCCCGTGACGCGCGCCGCGGCGAGGAGACCGCGGCGGCGATCCGCGCCACGGGAGGCGACGCGCACGCGCTCGAACTGGACGTCACCGCTCCCTCCACCGCCCAGGCCGCCGCCTCCTGGATCGACGACCGCTTCGGCCGTCTGGACGTGCTGGTCAACAACGCCGGTATCACCGGATCGGGCCAGGCCGCGCCCCAGGACGCCCTCGACCGCGTCCCCAGCGCCGTGGACGTGGAGCTGGTCCGCGAGGTGTTCGAGACCAACGTCCTCGGAGTGATCAACGTGACCAACGCGGTGCTCCCGCTGCTGCGGCGATCCCCCGCCGCCCGGATCGTCAACCTCTCCAGCCACGCCGCTTCGCTGGCGCTGACCGCCGAGGTCGACGGGCCCTTGTCGGGGCTGCCGTCAGCGGCCTACTCGCCGTCCAAGGCCGCGCTGAACGCGCTGACCCTGCAGTACGCGAACGAGCTGCGCAAGGAGAACATCCTGGTCAACGCCGCCGCCCCTGGTTACGTCGACACCGACATCAACGGCCACAGCGGCTTCCTCACCCCGGCGCAGGGCGCGGCCGTGGTGGTGCGCCTGGCCACCCTCGGCCAGGACGGCCCGACCGGCGGATTCTTCAGCGAGGACGGCCCACTGCCCTGGTGACGATCCGGCAAGAGGATACGGCCGACGACCGTCCGAACTGGTCACAGCCGGGCGGTCGTCGCCATGGTGACAGCGGTCAGCGCGGCGAGCAGGGCCCAGGCGGGCGCGAAGCTGCCGGTCAGGTCCGTGAGCAGGCCGAGCGCGGGCGGCGCCAGGACGACCGCCACCTGGTTGACGGCCATGGCCAGGCCGAGGGCGAATCCGGTGTGGTCCGGCGGCGCCGATTCGGCGGCGTAGGCGACCCAGGGGCCGTACCAGCCGATTCCGAAGAAACCGAGCCAGACGAACAGCAGGCAGGCCGCGACAGGGGATCGGCCGACGGGGGTGGCCAGCAGCGTCATCCCGATGATCACGGCGGCCAGGCAGGTCAGGACGCAGGCGTAGCGGCCGGACCTGTGCCGGTCGCTCCACGCCGCCAGGCAGACGCGGCCCAGCGCGCCCGCGCACTGGACCGCGACGTAGACCAGGGCCGCCGAGGCGGCGTCCATGGTCGTCACCTCGTGCAGGTACAGCACGGTGAGAACGCCCACGCCGCTGTGCACCGACACCATGCTGGTGCCGGACAGGACGATCTTCTTCAGGTACGGCTCGCGCAGCAGCTCCAGCCGCACGCGGGACGCGGCCGGCACCGGACGCCGGTCCGGCGGGCGGCGGTGGAAGGCCATGAAGACGACGGCGCCCGACAATGCGACGAGCGCGCCGGCCACGAGCGTCGACCGCCAGCCGAAGCTCGACGCCAGCGCGGGAAGCGCGAACGCGGCGAGGACGCCGCCGAGCGGAAGCCCCGCCTGACGGATGCCCATGGCCAAACCGCGCTTCGAAGCATCGAACCAGGACGCCACCGACTTACTGCCGCCCGGCTGAATGGCGCTGTACCCGGCGCCGACGACCAGCAGGACGACGAGCAAGGAGACGTACCCCGGAGCCGCGCTGCCGGCGGCCAGCGCGGCGGCGACCACGAGAGCGCCGATCCCGACGACCCAGCGTTCGTCGTGGCGGTCCAGCAGCCGTCCCGCCACGATCAGCCCGGCCAGCGGAAGCAGCTGAGCCGCCGACTGCAGCAGGCCCAGCTGGGTCGTGTTCAGCCTCAGGTCCCGTTGCAGGTGGACGCTCATCGCGCCGATGCCCTGCACGAAGAACGCGGCCGCGGCCTGCGTGAAGGTCGCGACCCCCAGAATGATCCAGCGGTATCGCGACGTCCTCACGGCTTCCAGCACAACAGCGGGTCGGGGTGGTCGGCGAAGCCGAGTCGCCGGTAGAGCGGTTCCGCCTCGCGGGAGGCGGTGAGATCGACCCGTACGGCGTCGCGGTCGCGGAACCAGTCGAGCAGACCGAGCATGATCGCCCGGCTGTGCCCACGCCGCCGGTACGACGGGTCGGTGACCATGCCGATGACGTGGCCGATCCTCCCGTTGCGGGAGTGGGGGCCGGGGAACCACTGTTCGATCGTGCCGATGCCGCAGGCGGCCAGGCCGGTGTCGCCGTCCACGACCAGGACCCGGCAGTCGGGTTCGGCCAGCTTCTGCCTGAGGACCCGGGCGAGCGCGTCGCGCCAGTCGTCATCGGCGTCCGCGGGGTGGAAGAAGTCGCCGCCGAGGTCGTCGAAGAGCAGCGCCCTCAGGCGGACGAGTTCCGGAACATCCTGCTCCGTTGCTGTTCGCGTCATGACGTACAGGCTGATGTAATGACCTTGTGCACCTCAACCCTTACGGCGCGGACGTGGTGAACTTCGCCGCGGAACTGGCGAACCGCCCACCGGCGAGCGCCGAGGAACTCGCCCACCGCTGCCGCACGGCCGGTTTGGTGCTGGAACGCCCGGTCGAACCGTCGGATCTCGACCAGACCCTCGCCGTCATCGCCGCCTGGACGAACGTCGTCGACGCCACGGGCGAGCGCGAGAAGGCCAAACTGGTCAACGAGATGCTGGCCCGGTCGGCCGCCTACCCCCGGCTGACCGACCACGCCCATGGCTGGCACCTGCACTATCGCGACGACCTGCAGCCGCTCGGCGCGGTGCTGTTCGCCCTCATCTCGGTCGGCACGGCGATGCACCTCGTCAGCCGGGGCATGGACCGGCTCGGGCGGTGTGCCGCCGCCGGTTGCGACACGATCTTCGCGGACACCTCACGCACGGCACGTCAGCGCTACTGCTCCCCCTCGTGCGCCAACAGAGACGCAGTACGCCGCCACCGCGCCCGTCACTCCACGCCTGCCGGCTGACTGCCCGGCAGGCGAGCGCAACCGCTGCTCCGGCGAGGGCCACCCGTCCACACGAGTGAGCCCCCACGACTGCCCCAGCCGGCTTGAGCCACTGGGGAGGCGGCGCCGAGCGCCCTCAGCCGCTCACCTCAACCGGCTGAACCTACACCGCCCCTGCTCACCGACCGGGATGCGGCGCAAGGCGGCCGAGTCGCGGGTCCTGGCGTTCGTTGCGAGGTCGTGGCGCGCTCAGCGCCCTGCTGGCGCAGGTCTTCGACCGCCACCCTGATGAGCCCCTCCTCTCGGCCGCCGACCTCCTGAACTCTGACGAACCCCAAAAAGTCAGTCACCTGACTAACTAGGGGGAGTCCGACCATGCTAGGTTCTCATTAGTCAGTCAGCCAACTAACTGTCGGAACGAGGTATTCATCGTGATCGTCATCACCGGAGCCACCGGAAATGTCGGCCGCACGCTGGTCCGCATCCTCGCGGAGCAGGGCCATGAGGTGACCGCCGTCTCCCGCCGCATCACCAAGGGCGACGTGCCGCCCGGCGTCCGCACGGTCGCCGCCGACCTCTCCCAGTCGTCCGCCGGCATGCCTTCCGCGGCGGATGCGGTCTTCCTCCTCGTCGGCGGGGACCTGATGATGGCCGACGACCCCGCTCGGGTCGTCGCCCAGTTCGCGGGCGCCGGAAAGATCGTCCTGCTCTCTTCCCAGGGAGTGGCCACCCGCCTGGACTCCTTGTCACACGGGCAGGCCTTCGCCGCCTTCGAACAGGTCGTCATGGAGTCCGGCACCGACTGGACCATCCTGCGCCCCGGCGGCTTCGCCTCCAACGCCTACGCCTGGGCCTCGTCCGTCAAGGCGAGCCGCACGATCGCCGCGCCCTTCGGCGAGGTCGGCCTGCCGGTCATCGACCCCGACGACATCGCCGCCGTGGCCGCCGCCGCCCTGACCCAGCCGGGCCACACGAAGGCGATCTACGAACTGACCGGCCCCACGCCAACCACCCCACGCCAGCGCGCGGCCGCCATCGGGGACGCCATCGGCGAGCCCGTCGCCTTCATCGACCAGACCCGGGAAGAGGCCCTCGCCCAGATGCTCACCTTCATGCCCGCCCCGGTGGCCGACACCACCCTCGACATTCTCGGCACCCCCACCCTGCGCGAGCAGACCGTCAGCCCGGATGTCCAGAAGATCCTCGGCCGCGCCCCCGCCACCTTCGCCGACTGGGCCAACCGCAACGCCGCAGCCTTCCGCTGACGGCATGAACCTGTGAGTTCCGAGGACACGGCTGTGGGCTTGCCGGCCGCATGCCGTGCGGAGCAGGAGGCATCGAGAAGATCGCTTCCCGAGAAGGCGGTGATCGTGCATCAGTACTTCTCTGCCGCTCCGAGAACTTCTTTCATGCCATGCCCCGAAGCCCCTCCAGATCACGCCGAAGACCCTTCTCACCTGCACCCTCCTGGCGGGGTGTGCACGAGTAGGGCCGGCCTGGGACGTGAGAGGGGTTGGCAAGATCGCTTCCCGCTCGGACTCGTGTCGGAGCAGGGCGGGTCCCCGAACTCTGGCGCGGGCAGGTGGCCAACCCTTCCCGCGGAAGAACCGGCGTTCCAGTTCTGGGGTCACAGGCTCACAGGTGCACGCCTATGTAGGCCATGTTGCTCATGGGCAGGCCTGTGCTTATCACCTGCTCGCGCAGCTCGCTGCTCATATGCGCATCTTCGAGCTGCTCAACCGCGACGAGGGCATAGGGCCATCTGGCCGATTCCAGCCACGTCTCGGATGATTCCCTACTCGATACGTGCCAGCCGCGCTGCTCCAGCCGATGCACGGCCTCGGTGACCACGTCCTCTTTCGCGTTTCCATCGAGGTGGATCACGAGTCCGTTCATCTCGACGTAGTTGTTCTCCCACTGGTGCCCCACAATGCTGTTTTCGCCGACGACCTGCCCGATGGCCCGTAACTCGGAAAGCGCGACCGGGTCAACGCGCGACACCTGGGGGGCCGAAGTAGAGGTGCAGCACGGCCCAGCCGAGGCCCATCACCACCAGCGCAGCGGCTAACGAGCCCACGAGCGGGACCAAGACGCTCTTCAGGCGATTTCGTCCGTACGACAACCTCACGCCCCCTGCACTTCCTCGACCAACCGATCACAGCCTGGACAGCTCACCGCCGTCCATCATGGCCTGGCGCTCCGTCCACGAAGGAGGCGGCACCAAAACCGAGAAGCCCTGTCGCACCCTGGCCATGCCGAGCCGCTGCGTGGACGTTCCGGACCCCCTCAAGAAGGCCGGCCTCAACCCCCAGGAATGGAGGCCCCGCGAGATGCGGCACAGCTCCACCCAATGCCCCTGGAAGGAGCAGAGGCGATGGACCGGATCTTCCCGGAATCACTATGATCACCAATCCGAACAAGAATACGAAGGATGTCGTATGTGGCCGTTCCGGAGAAAGAAGCAGGAGCAGATCGATCCGGAAGAGCGGTCACCGGAGCTCGGCGTCAAATACAAGGACCTGATGGTCATGCGTCAGCTCACCAAGGCAGGGGCTGATCTTGAGCAGCCTCGTCATGTGATCTTCCACCTGTACGCCCCGACCCTCGATGCCGCTCAGAGCATCGCCAAGGAGGCCAACGGCGCCGGCTTTGGTCTGCGCCCCGAGGTCGGGAAGCCTTCCCCGGAGTCTCCTGACAGCTGGCCGGTGACCTGCGAGGCAACCGCCGTGATCTCACCCGACTTCGTACGGGAGACAGGCAACCTGTTCGACGACCTGGCAGCTCGCCACCACGGCGAATACGACGGTTGGCAGGCCGCAGCCACCCCGTGAGGAATAGTCACTCAGCAACGCGAAAGGCCGCCTCCCACAACGGGGAAGCGGCCTTTGACCTGGGTGGAGATGAGGGGATTCGAACCCCTGACCCCTTCGATGCGAACGAAGTGCGCTACCGGACTGCGCTACATCCCCAAGGACTCGACCAGATTAGCAAACTCCCAAGGGTCCTCGCGCCATCCTCTCAGTCCCCCACCGCCCGTTTGGGCGGTTCGGCGTACTGGTCGAACAGGACGTCGGCGTGCAGCGCGGTCAGGTCGATCACCTCGGCCTCCACCTCGGCCGCCGCCCGGCGCCGCTCGCGGGCCCGTCGCAGCCGCTCAGAGCGCGCCTGGAGGGCCCGCTCGCGGCGTTCGCGATCCACCTGTACGGCGATCCGCAGAAAGGCCATGTACGACAGCATGACGACCACGGACGGAGCCACACCCCACCACGGGATCATCTCGACCCCGGCCGTGACCACCGAGGCGAGGACGAGCAGCGCGGTGAAGAACAACAACCTCCGGCGGCGCGCTACGATGATCGCCCTACGCCGAAACCGGAACTGCCGGACATCGACCTTCTCGACCTCCGGCGCGTCCTCGTCGCCGAGGGTGGCGTCGAGGTTGTCCAGGTCGGGCAGGGCGTGCTCGCCGGTGTAGTGCTCTTCGAGTTCGGCCAGCTCCTGGAGGTTCGTCTTGTCCCGGCGCAACCACATCGGGATCAGGACGCACAGCCACATCACCACAATGGCGACATAGAGGAAGGCGCTGCTCACGACCACCTCCGGGCAGCACGAAAGCGCGTCTGTGCTCGTCGCGCCTTCATTGTGCTCACGTCACGCACCGTAAGACCGTGTGTCACTGATTGACGAGCATTCGGTGCGGTGTGTCGCGAGATCGTCAAACCTCTTCGATCGGAGAACCGCCGTGAGCGGCCGCCTCACGGGCGCGCCGCCACTGTACGAGCAGGCCGCCGGGGACGTCCTCGACGGTCAGCGCGTAGCAGATGTGGTCGCGCCAGGCCCCGTCGATGTGGAGTTGGCGACGCCGAATGCCTTCTTCCCTGAACCCGAGCTTCTCCACCACCCTACGGCTGGCCTGGTTCTCAGGACGGATGTTCGCCTCTAGCCGATGCAATCCGGTGGTGAAAAAGCAATGATCGACGGCCAGGGCCAGGGCGGTGGGGATGATGGCCCGCCCGGCCAGCGCGCCGTCCACCCAGTAACCGACCTGGGCGGAACGGGCAGATCCCCACACGATGGCCCCCACGGTGAGCTGCCCGGCGAAGCGGCCGCCGTAGGTGACCACCCAGGGCAGCGCCAGCCCCTGCCTGGCCTCCCGGCGCAGGGTGCCGACCATGGAGACGTACGGGCCGAGCCCCGTCCTGAACAGCGGGGTCTCGGGGTTGCTCGGTTCCCAGGGACGCAGCCAGTCGGCGTTGCGCAACCTGGTCTCGCGCCAGACGCGTACGTCGCTCAGCCGCAGCGGCCGCAGGCCTACCGGGCCCTCGTTCAGAATCGCCGGCCAGCCACGAAGTCGATCCACGCCTCTCATCATCCCCCCATCGGGCTCGATGTCGCCACGGATCATCGATCGGCAGACCGAAACCTGGTCAGCGGGGGTGGTCGCCGCCCTTCATCTGCTCGACGGCGTGCCGCAGGACGGGCGCGAGCACCGCGACCCCATCCCGGACGCCCCCGGACGAGCCGGGCAGATTCACGATCAACGTGTCACCCGCCTGACCGGCCAGCCCCCGGGACAGGACCGACTTGGGCACCTTGTCGCGATTCGCCAGGCGAATGGCCTCCGCTATACCGGGAATTTCCCTGGTGATCACGCGGGCGGTCATCTCCGGCGTCAGGTCGAGGGGCGTGAGCCCGGTGCCGCCGGTGGTGACGATCACGTCGTAACCCTGCGCGACGCCGTCCCGCAGCGCCGCCTCGACCGCGTCGCCGTCGGGGACGACCACAGGCCCCGAGACCTCGCAGCCGGCGTCGGACGCCAGCAGCTCGGCCAGCAACGGCCCTGACTTGTCGGCATAAATCCCGGCGGACGCGCGGTTCGACACGGTCACCACGAGCGCCCTGATCACGTGGCTTCCCTGGTCCACAGACCGGTCTTGCCGCCCACCTTCTCCTCCACCCGGACATCGGTGATCACGGCGGCCGGATCGACCGCCTTGACCATGTCGATCAGCGCCAGCGCGGCCACGGTGACGGCGGTCAGCGCCTCCATCTCCACCCCGGTGCGGTCGGCCGTCCGCACCCGGGCGGTGATCGCCACGCCCCAGTCCTCGACGTCGAGCACGACCTTGACGCCGTGCAACGCGATCGGGTGGCAGAGCGGGACGAGGTCGGGCGTGCGTTTCGCCCCCATGATCCCGGCGATCCTGGCCACCCCCAGCGCGTCGCCCTTGGGCACCTCGCCCGACCGCAGCAGCGCCACCACCTCGGACGACAGCAGCACCCGCCCGGTCGCCGTCGCGCTACGGGCGGAGACGTCCTTGGCCGAGACGTCGACCATGCGCGCCGCACCCGTCTCGTCGAGGTGCGTGAACTCGCTCAAATCCGGATCACCTCCACCTCGGACCCGCCGGGCACCTCGGTCACGTCCTCCGGCACCACGATCAGCGCGTTCGCCGAGGCCAGGGCCGCGAGCTGGTGGGAGCCCTGCCCGTGGACCGGCGCGACCGTGCCGTCGGAGGACAGCACGCCGCGCAGGTACGAGCGCCGGCCCGACGGCGAGCGCAGCGCCGCGGTGACGTAGGCGGTCACCGGGGCCGTGTCGGTGGGCAGGCCGCGCATCTTGTCGAGCGCGGGGCGGACGAACAGCATGAACGACACGAAGGAGGACACCGGGTTGCCCGGCAGGGCGAAGATCGGCACCCGGTCGTCGCCCAGGACGCCGAAGCCCTGCGGCATGCCGGGCTGCATCGCGACCTTCTCGAACCGGACCGTGCCGAGCGGCGACAGCGCCTCCTTGACGGGCTCGTAGGCCCCCATGGAGACCCCGCCGCTGGTGATGATGGCGTCGGCGCGCACCAGATGGGTGTCGAGCTGGTCGAGCAGCACGGCGGGATCGTCGCCGACGGACCCCGCGCGGAACCCCTCGGCGCCCGCCTCGCGGACCGCGGCCGTCAGGGTGAAGCTGTTGGAGTCCCAGATCTGCCCGCGGTTCAGCGGCGCCCCCGGTTCGACCAGCTCGGCGCCGGTCGAGATGACGACGACGCGCGGCTGCGGACGCACCCACACGCGCCGCCGGCCCACACCGGCGATGATCCCGAGCTGGGCCGGCCCGATCACCGTGCCGGCCTTGAGCACCACCTCGCCCGCCTGGACGTCCTCGCCCGCCCGGCGAATCGCGTTACCGACCGGGACATCCCGATTGATCCGGACGGAGACCGTGCCGCCGTCCGTCCACTCCACCGGTACGACGGAGTCCGCCCCGGCCGGCATCGGCGCCCCGGTCATGATGCGGACGGCATGCCCGGGGCCCACCGCCCGCAACTCGTCGGAGCCGGCGGCGACGTCGTCGATCACCGGCAGCGTGCCGGGGACGTCCTCGGCCCTGACCGCGTAGCCGTCCATCGCGGAGTTGTCGAACGGCGGCAGCGGCACCGGCGAGGAGACGTCCTCGGCCAGCGTCGTGCCTAGCGCCCGCTCCAGCTCCAGCTCCAGAGGCGCCAGCGGACGCACAGTGGCCAGGATCTCGGCCAGATGCGCGTCAACCGATCTCATCGAGGAACTCCCGCAGCCACGGCACGAACTCCGGCGCCAGATCCTCGCGATCGGCGGCGAACTTCACCACCGTGCGCAGATAGTCGAGCTTGTCGCCGGTGTCGTACCGCCGCCCGCGGAACAGCACGCCGTGCACCGGCCCGCCCTGCTCGGAGCCGCGGCCGGCCAGCGTGCGCAGCGCGTCGGTGAGCTGGATCTCGTTGCCACGCCCCGGCGGGGTGTTCTCCAGGACCTCGAAAATGGCGGGATCGAGCACGTATCGCCCGATGACCGCCCATGTGGAGGGCGCCTCGTCCACCGGCGGCTTCTCCACCAGGTCGGTCACGCGCACGACGTCGTCCTCGACGGTGCCGGCGATGGTGGCCACGCCGTAGAGCGAGACCTGCTCCCTCGGCACCTCCATCAGCGCCACCACGCTGCCGCCGAACGTGTCACGCACCTCGATCATGCGCTTGAGCAGCTGGTCGCGGTAGTCGATCAGGTCGTCACCGAGCAGGCAGGCGAACGGGTGGTCGCCGACGTGCTGCTTGGCGCACAGCACCGCGTGCCCGAGCCCCTTCGGCTCGCCCTGCCGCACGTAGTGCAGCGTGGCGAGCGAGGCGGGCTCGCGGACCTGGGACAACCGTTGCTCGTCGCCCTTGGCCTCCAGGGCCTCTTCCAGCTCGAACGCGCGGTCGAAGTGGTCTTCGATGGACCGCTTGTTCTTGCCGGTGACCATGAGGACGTCGAGGAGCCCGGCGGAGGCCGCCTCCTCGACGACATACTGGATCGCGGGCTTGTCGACGATAGGCAACATCTCTTTGGGTGTCGCCTTGGTCGCCGGGAGGAACCGGGTGCCCAGACCCGCGGCGGGCACGACGGCTTTCGTCACAGGGTCGAAGTCAGCCATGAGTAGACCCTAGTGGAGGTACCTGTGGACAAGCTGAACCTGCGTCGCCGACTGCTCGCGGCGCGTACCGCTCTCCCCCCCGAACAACTGCGGGCAAACGCCACCAAGGTCCGCGAGACGCTGCTCGAACAGCCGTGGGTCCAGATGGCCGGTCTGGTGGCCTGCTACTGGTCGGCGGGGTCGGAGCCGGAGACGCACGGTCTCGTGTTCGCTCTGTGGAAACACGGCGCGACGGTGATCCTTCCGGTGCTGAAAGAGGACAATGACCTGGATTGGGCGGTCTACGACGGCCCGGACACGCTCGCCCCTGGCCGCTTCGGCATCATGGAACCGGTCGACACGCGCCGGGGCGTCGACGCCGTCCGCACGGCCGCGCTGGTGATCGTGCCCGCCCTCGCGGTCGACCGCCGCACGGGGGTGCGGCTCGGACGCGGCGGCGGTTCGTACGACCGCGCGCTGGCCAGGGTGGGGCCCAACGTCCCCACGGTGGCCCTGCTGCACGACGGCGAGCTGATCGACGACGTGCCCGCCGAGCCGCACGACCACCGGGTCCGTTTTGCGATGACGCCGCGCGGACTCACTAGGCTTATGTGACCGAAGGGACGAGAGGGGGCTGGATGACGCTTGATGTCTGGCTCCTGATCGGCGCCGGAATTGTCATCGCGGCCATCGCGTCCGTACGCATCACGCATCGCAGCGGTCTGCCCAGCCTTCTCCTCTTCCTGGCCCTCGGCCTGGTTCTGGGGGCTTCGGGGTTCGGCGCCAAGCTGGAGAGCCCGCAGACCGTCCAGCAGATCGGCCTGATCGCGCTGGCGGTGATCCTGGCCGAGGGCGGTCTGACCACGACCTGGTCGCACGTCCGCAAATCGGTGCCGCTCGCCCTGATCCTGGCCACCGTCGGCGTGACGGTGAGCATCGTGGTCGTGGCGCTGGCCGTCCAGGGGCTGCTCGGCATGGATCCGACCGCGGCGCTGGTCCTCGGCGCCGTGCTGGCCTCGACGGACGCGGCCGCCGTCTTCTCGGTGCTGCGCAGGTTGCCGCTCCCGACCCGGTTGGCGGGGGTTCTGGAGGCGGAGTCCGGATTCAACGACGCCCCCACGGTCATCGCCGTCGTGCTGCTCAGCGGGGCGTCCCGGCGGCCGGCGTCAGTGGGAACGTTCCTGCTGGAGACGGCCATCGAGCTGGTCATCGGCGCGGCCGTGGGCCTCGCGGTCGGACCGGCGGGCGCGTACGCGCTGCGCCGCGTCGCCCTCCCCGCCTCCGGCCTCTACCCGATCGCCGTGCTCGCCCTCACCTTCGTCTCCTACGGCGGCGCGGTGCTGCTGCACGGCTCCGGCTTCCTGGCCGTCTACCTCACGGCCCTCATCCTGGGCAATTCGCGCCTGCCCCACCGCGCCGCGACGAGAGGGTTCGCCGAGGGCGCGGCGTGGCTGGCGCAGATCGGGCTGTTCGTCATGCTCGGACTGCTGGCCACCCCCAAGGAGCTGCCGTCGGCCATCGTGCCGGGCGTGATCGCCGGGTCCGTGCTGGTGATGGTGGCCCGCCCGCTGTCGGTGCTGGTCAGCTCGACCGTGGCCCGGGTGTTGCGGCTGGATCGGGTGAGCTGGCGCGACCAGGCGTTCCTGTCGTGGGCGGGGCTGCGCGGCGCGATCCCCATCGTGCTGGCGACCATCCCGTGGGCGTCCGGCGTGCAGGGCTCGAAGGAGATCTTCAACTGGGTCTTCGTGATCGTGATCGTGTTCACGCTGCTGCAGGGGCCCACACTGCCGTACGCGGCCCGGCTGCTCGGGGTGAGCGCGCCGGGCGAGGCGCACGACCTGGAGGTGGAGTCCGCGCCGCTGGAGGAGCTCAAGGCGGACCTGCTCCAGGTCAAGGTGCCCGCCGGGTCGCGCCTGCACGGCGTGGAGGTCTTCGAGCTGCGCCTGCCCGCCGGAGCCGCCGTCACGCTCGTGGTCCGCGACGGCAAATCGTTCGTACCGGACAACAGCACCCGCGTCCGGGCCGACGACCAGCTCCTGGTGGTCACCACGGCCGCCTGCCGTGACCAGGTCGAACGCCGCCTGCGCGCGGTGAGCCGCAGCGGCAAGCTGGCCGGTTGGTACGGGGAGCGGGGGTTGGAATAGGTGTTTGGCCCAATCGGTTAGCATTAGCAGTCGCATCGCTCGAGTGCCAGAACGTATAAGGAGGAGCGCGTGCCGACCTACCAGTACGCCTGCAACGACTGCGGCGAGCAGCTCGAAGTCGTGCAGAAGTTCACCGACGATGCGCTGACGGTGTGCCCCAACTGTCAGGGCAACCTGCGGAAGGTGTTCTCCGCCGTCGGCATCGTGTTCAAGGGTTCGGGCTTCTACCGCACCGACAACCGCTCGTCCTCGACGTCCTCCGCCTCTTCGACCACCCCGTCGAAGCCGGCCGAGAGCAAGTCGAGCGAGTCGTCGTCCGCGTCGTCCTCGTCGTCGTCCACCCCGGCGCCGGCGCCCGCCGCGGCTTCCAACTAGGCGCGTCACCCCGCCCGCATGGGCGGGGGCCTCATCGAGGCCGGTCGGCGTACGCGCCGAGCAGTTCCGGCGCGATGCGATCGACGAGCCGCGTCAGCTGTGGATCGGGCCCCCAGTCGGCCACGAGCCTGCTCAGCCCCTCGCGTGAGCAGCGCACGAGCCCCAGGGCCGCCCGGTCCCCCTTCGGCGTGAGCCGCAGCCGCTCGCCGTCCTCAGAACGTTCCACCAGCCCCTCGTCCACCAGCCGGTCGACGTGGGGCCGTCCGTGCGCCCTGCTCACCTTGGCGCACTCGGCCAGTTCGCCCGCGCCGACCCAGCCCTTGCCGTTGAGCCTGGCGAGCACCCACACCCCGGGCGGCGCGAGGCCGCTCAGCCCGGCCAGCGCCCCGAGCCTTTCGTAGTAACCCCTGCGCAGGTCGGCGTCGGCGAGCCGCATGAGCCCCCGTTCGACCTCCTCCAGCGACGACCGCTCGGCCGACGTGGCGCCCAGCCCCTCGCCCAGGTCCGCCGCCTTGGTGGTCTCCCTGAGCCGCGTCTGCGGGATGAACCAGCTCAGCGCGAACGCGCCGAACATCACCGGCGCGGCCACCCGGAAGACGGTGGCGATGGCGTCGGCGTACACATGGAGGAACTGACCGGCCAGCGCGGGAGGCAGCCGCTGGATGACGGTCGGGTCGCGCTGGATCCTGGACGGGTCGAACCCCGCCGGCAACCGGGCCCTGGCCAGCACCTCCCGCAGGTCGCCGTTGAGCGCGCCGGTGAAGACCGCCCCCAGCGTGGCGACCCCGAAGGAGCCGCCGATCGACCGGAAGAACGTCGCCCCCGAGGTGGCCACGCCGAGGTCCTTGAAGTCGACGGCGTTCTGCACGACGATCACCAGCACCTGCATGGTCATCCCGAGCCCGACGCCGAGCACCAGCAGGTAGCCGCCCATCGTCAGCAGGCTGCTGCGCTCACTCAGCCCGGACAGCAGGAACAGCCCCGCCGTCGCCACGGCCGTGCCCGCGATGGGCAGGAAGCGGTATCTGCCGGTCTTCGAGATCACCAGCCCGCTGACGATCGACATCGTGAGCATCCCGGCCATCATCGGCAGCAGGTACACCCCGGACAAGGTGGGGCTCACCCCATGCGCGACCTGCAGGAACAGCGGCAGGAACGTGAGCGCCCCGAACATCGCGAACCCCACCACGAACCCCACCGCGGACGACATCGCGAACGCCCGCACCCGGAACAGCCCCAGCGGCAGCACCGGCTCGGCGGCCCGCCGCTCGACGGCCACCCACGCCGCGACCAGCGCCGCCGCCCCCAGCGCCAGGCCGGCGATGACCGGGCTCGCCCAGGGATAGGTCGTGCCGCCCCAGGTCGTGATGAGCACCAGGCACGAGGTCGCGCCGCCGAGCAGCATCACCCCGGCGTAGTCGATGCGATGGCTGGTGCGCGTGTCGTCGCCGGGCAGCGCCGCCGCGATCACGCCCAGGGCGATCGCGCCCAGGGGAAGGTTGACGTAGAACACCCAGTGCCAGGACAGATGGTCGACGAACAGCCCGCCGAGCAGCGGCCCCACGATGCTGCTGACGGCGAAGACGGCGCCGAAGAAGCCCTGGTAGCGCCCTCGTTCGCGGGCCGAGACCACGTCGCCCACGATCGCCTGCGCGAGCACCATGAGCCCGCCGCCGCCCAGCCCCTGGATCGAGCGGAACCCGATCAGCTCCCCCATGTTCCGGCTCAGCCCGCACAGGGCCGATCCGAGGAGGAAGATGATGATCGCGGCGATGAAGAGCTTTTTGCGGCCGTACTGGTCGCCCAGTTTGCCCCACAACGGCGTGGAGACGGTCGAGGCGAGCATGTAGCCCGTCACCACCCAGGAGAGCTGCTCCAGCCCGCCCAGGTCGCTCACGATCGTCGGCAGGGCCGTGGAGACTATGGTCTGGTCGAGGGAGGCCAGCAGCATGCCGAGCATCAGCGCGAGGATGATGAGGCCCAGCCCTTTTTGCCGCATGCGGCGATCCTACTCTTCGTACTGGTGTGCGTACGCTCCGCGTTCAGGGGGTGATCTCGCGCCTGCGCGGTTGTCCACAGAACGGCGTTCGGCGTTCTCGCCGCCCTCGGCCGTCCGGCTACTCTCGGCGCCATGGTCACTCGCGCAGACATCGGCGTCCTCGGCGGCTCGGGCTTCTACTCCCTGCTCGACGACGCGGAGGAGATCGAGCTCTCCACCCCCTACGGGCCGCCCAGCGACGTCGTCACCGTCGGCCGCATCGGCTCGCGCTCGGTCGCGTTCATCCCCCGGCACGGCCGGGACCACCGATTCCCTCCCCACCGCATCCCCTACCGCGCAAACCTGTGGGCGCTGCGCTCGCTCGGCGTGACGCAGGTGCTCGCCCCCAGCGCCGTCGGTTCACTCAGGGCCGAGTACGGCCCCGGCGCCATCGTCGTGCCCGACCAGATCGTCGACCGCACCTCGGGCCGGCCGCAGACGTACTACGACGTCTCGGGGGCCGTCCACGTGTCCTTCGCCGACCCCTACTGCCCGTCGGGCAGAGCCGCGGCCGTGGCCACGGCCCGCTCCACCGGCTGGGGCGACGTCGTCGACGGCGGCACGCTGGTGGTCATCGAGGGCCCTCGCTTCTCCAGCCGGGCCGAGTCCCAGTGGTTCGCCGCCAACGGGTGGTCGATCGTGGGCATGACCGGCTATCCCGAGTCGGTGCTGGCCCGCGAGCTGGCCCTGTGCTACACCTCGCTCTCCCTGGTGACCGACCACGACGCCGGGGTCGAGGCCGGTCAGGGCGTGACCCACGACGAGGTGCTGGAGTTCTTCGCCCGCAACGTCACCCGCATGCGCACGCTGATCGCCGAGACCGTCCAGGCCCTGCCCACCGACCGCACGTGTCCCTGCGGCTCGGCCCTCGACGGCATCAAGCTGCCCTTCGAGCTGCCGTGAGCAGGCAGCCGGCCTGGCTGCGGCCGTGGGCCCGGCGGCGTCGTCCGATCGCGGCGGTCCTGGCCGCGGTGGGCGTCCTGTCGGCCTATGTCGCTCTCCGTCCCGCTGCGGGCCCTGAGGTCCTCGTCGCCGCCCGCGACCTAACCCCTGGCCCGCTGCGTCCCGGTGACCTCCGTCCGGAGCCGCTCGCCCGTCCGCCCGACGGGGCCATCCGGTCGTACGCGGCGGGCCGCTACCTCGCCGGGCCCATGCGCCGGGGCGAGCCGCTGACCGACGCCCGCCTGCTCCATCCCGTGCCGCTGCCGCCGGGCACGGTGGCCGCCCCTGTCCGCATCGCCGACCCCGACGCCGTCGCCCTCATCCGCCCCGGCTCGACCGTCGGCGTCCTGGCCGCCGGGGAGGGCGGTCAGCCGGCCCAGCTCATCGCCGACGACGTCCGCGTGATCACCATCCCGCGTCCCGCCGACGACTCCCGTACCGGCGGTGCGCTGGTGGTGCTGGCGGCGACCCCGTACCAGGCGGCCCAGCTGGCGGGCGCCCAGACATCGGGCCGCCTCTCCATCACCTTCAAGAGTTAACTGAGAGTAATCGTTCGACTACGATTCTCGGCCATGAACGGATTCAAGAAGTTCCTCATGCAGGGCAACGTCCTCGACCTGGCGGTCGCGGTGGTCATCGGGGCGGCCTTCAACTCGATCGTGCAGTCGTTCGTCGCCGACCTGCTGACCCCACTCATCTCGGCCTTCGGCGGCCTGCCCGACTTCTCCTCGCTGAAGGTCACCGTCGGCGCGTCCCACTTCATGTACGGCAAGTTCGTCAACGCGGTGATCTCGTTCCTGATGATCGCGGCGGTGATCTACTTCCTGGTCGTCAAGCCGTACACGCATTTCAAGGAGCGCGCGGCGGCCCAGGTCGAGGCCAAGACCCGCGACTGCCCCGAATGCCTGTCGGAGATCCTGAAGGCCGCCTCCCGCTGCGCCTTCTGCAGCGCCGAGGTCGTGCCCGCCTAGAGCTGCGAGTCGATCTTCGGGTCGTACTCCCAGTGCCACGGCTCGAACGGGCTGCTGTAGGCCCAGGCGGGATGGAACCACCCGTACCTCTTGGAGTTCTTCTCCATCCACACGAACTCCGTGGACCGGAACCGCTCCACGCCACCGCACAGGTCCACAGCCAGCCCGAGACCGTGGTTGCTCCGCCCCGGCACGGCCGCGAACCCCGGCCGCCGGTAGTAGACGGACTGCTGCTCGGCCAGGCTCCGGTAGGCGTCCGTCACGCAGATCGCCTTGCCGAACCGCCTCCGGTAGGCCTCGTTCAGGCTGACGAAGGCGATGGTGGCGTCCGCCCGCAGACTGAAGCCCTTCTGCTGCAACGGACAGAGCATGCTCTTGGGGATGAGCCCGTTGGGGTAGTTGTTGGCCGTGGCGGCCTGAAGAGGGTTGCAGCCCAGCGCCGCCCGTCCGACCTTGTCGATCTTGATGCCCAGCTTCACCAGCGCCGCGGTGAGCGACTTGACGATCTTGTCCGAACGCTGCCTGAGCGTGTCGATCTCGGCCGCCATCTGAGCCTCGGCCAGCAGGTTGCCCGCCCTCAACTCCTGAGCCTCGGCGGCCAGCCGCTCGGCCTCCTTGTACAGGGTGCTGGTCTGCTCCACGGCCTGCTGCCGTACCCGGACCATCTCCGTCGAGTCCGAGAGCGCCCGCAGGGTGCCGACGCCGGCGTCCCCCGACAGGAACGGCACCACGCCGTCCGCCCCGACGGGCTGCTCATAGAGCAGCTCCGCGAGCTGCGAGACCGGCTGCCGGATCACCGCGAGCCTGCGCTCCAGATCCTGCAGCCCGTTCAGCTTGGTCTTGAGCTCCTTCTCGGACGCCGCGATCGTGGCACGCCGCTTCTCCAGCGCCTTGGTGGCGTCCTCAAGCTCCTTGGCCGACTTCTCGGCCTCCTTGCGCAGCTCCGCCAGATTGCTCGGATCCCGCCGCTCCACCTGGGTCCGCGCCTGCGCCTGAACCGCTGATGGCACGAAGAGAGAAGCCATCGCCATGACGACCGCGATCAGACCCGCTGATCGAGGGGATGGCACGTTCGACTCCTCCGTTTGCACACTCGTTACCCGGGTCAGGCACGCACGTTACTACAGCCCCCTGAGTGTCCGGACCGAACTCCGAAGAGCTGCTATGAGACAAAAAGCGCACTATGTACGGCTCCCCCTCCCCACCAGCGGCATCGCATCCCTACCTCCACCCTCGCCCCCGAACAGTGCGCCTTGACCTCTCTGTCGGTGTTCAGGCGGCCCGTGAGGCGCTGTCACTGCGCAACCCCGAAAGACGGCTGCGAGAGCGCGCACACTGGCCACCCGGACCAACCGCACCCCTGCCTGTCATGCACGGTTGCACCCCTCCTGCACCGCCGCACCGCACACACCCAGACCTCCGGGCGCCCTGGCATGACATGGCCCCCGCGACTCCACCTGGGCTCTCTTGCGGTGGTTCGTCTCCGCCGTCCGCTACGGCACCGGCACCCTTTCTCACCTCTCCGAGGCCTTTGGCGTCTCTTGTCACGAGGACCGCGACCCCTTACAAAGACCCGCGACGCCCCCCCTTTGCGGACTCTTCCACCCTCTGAGCTTCGGCGGCTCGTCCTCTTCCGGGAACGGTGCTCACCAGACCCTTGCGACCAGTCCCTTCTGAGATCACCGCCGACAGCGTGTCCAGACCTCCGAGTCTGTCGCGGTCTGTTGGGCACAACGGGAGGTCATCCCAAGAGCTGCGCCACTCGACCTACAGTCCTCCACGAGCTGCGCAACGTCGCCGAGCCATTCCTGACCTCACCTCAGCCCTTGGCTTCAGAACCTTCACTCCAGCCGCGCAGTCGCACGCATGCCCCCTACCAAGAGGGACCAGGCCATACGCAACGACCTCCAGCGTGCCCACCGAGCCGACGTACCCTGCCCCAGCAGCGCAGTGCCCCCTGATCGGGAAACCCCCACCGCAACCAACACCAACCCCCAAGCCACTCCCGCGCCTAACCGCCCCCGAGACACAGCAACACGGGGAGATAGTTCACTGGCCTAGCCGGCGGCCGGCGGCCTGGGGCGCCGGCGCACCCCGCGACCACACCCTCCTCAACCAACGCCCCTCGTCAACTTCACAAACCCGACAACCAGCCATAGCGGGCATTCTGTGCCGCCTCCTGCTCCCGCTCCCGGCACATGTCCCACAGCCAGGTGTCCTCCCACTCCCCCGCACACCCAGGCGAGGACCGCGAAGCCTCAGGCGCGTACGGCTCCTCCTCAACCACAGGATCCGGCTCCGGCGCAGGCGCGGGCACCGAGGACCGCACCTCCAACGCCTCAGACACCTCGGCGACCTTCCGCACAGGCGCCGGAATCACCCCTTCGTACCGCCGATCAGGATGAGCAGGCGCGGGCATCCACACGGGCTCGAACGCCAACCGCACCGCCCTCCGCTCCTCCATCCCCACCGGCGCACCAACTCCCTCGAACCCCCGCATCTCCCCCGCCAACAGTCCGCCGGCAAGAATCGCCGGCGCCAGCAACGCCCCGAACAACACAACGGGCCGCCTACGAGCTTGCGTGGATCGCCTCCTGGTCACAGGCAGAAGCTAGCCACGCACGAAGCACCGGAATCCGACCGCTTGCCATGCCTTTACCGCAGCTCAGAGCACCCATAACCAACCTCACCAAACTGACCCCGGCCCGGCGGCCCACGCACTGCCCAACTTTCGCTAGGCTTACGAGAGTCCGCCTCCGTAGCTCAGGGGATAGAGCACCGCTCTCCTAAAGCGGGTGCCGCAGGTTCGAATCCTGCCGGGGGCACCAGGTTCCACCAGCAGCAAAGCGCCCTTGACCAGTGAAAACAGCGGTCGAGGGCTGCTTCATGTGTCCGGCGGTGTCCGGCCGTCTCTGATCATCTCCGGCTGATCCTTCCCAATGTCTTCCCAACAACGCAGCGTGATTCTCGATGCGAGGCGCCTTGATGACGTGCGAGGCAGGGCTTGCCGCATGGCCGCGCCCCTCAGCAGGACCTACCAGCGACGCATGTCCCAGTCCGTCACGTCATCGGCAGCAGCGATTCGTTTGTCCACGTAACTGGCCGCCTGGTCCCACCAGCTGCTGTACGACACAGGGCCGAGCGCAAGACGCAGGACACCCTCAGGCGGGTCCTGCGGTATCCGCGGGAGTTCGATCACCTGGTAGGCAGCGACGCTGTTCGCGTTGAGTGACCTCAACCGGTGCAGCGCTTCCGCCAGCCACGGTTCAGGGTTTTCACCGGGAGGCTGAGGTGCCAGCAAATGCGGCTCGATGTGCGGACGCAGCACTTCATGCGCGATCGGCAACGCCGTCAGCGCGATGTTGTCGAGGTCCTTGCCCTGCTCCGGCGGAACAACCAGGAAGGTTATCTTCACGGGAACGGGAACCGAGAGGAAGCGGAACATCGGATATCGCGTCCTGAAACCCTCCATGCGCTCACGGAGAGCCAGCTTGAACGTTTCACCTTCGCGGCTGTTACGTGGCAGCCCTGGCAGCCTCAGCGTCAAGGGGTGCGCCAAGAGCTGTTGGCGGCTCATGGTGCGGCTATCGCGAAGAAGGTCACCGAATCGACTGCGATACGGCTCGGGACTATGCGGCGGCACCGACTGGGAGATGCCGTCGAAGTACATGCATAACCCGCTGAAAAAACCCGAATCGATCTGCGCGAGAACAGCCTCCTGAAACCGCATCAGCCAGTAGAACCGACCCGACTGTTCGATCTACTCCCATAACTCGGCGTCACTATCATGACGCCCGCGAACACCCCAGTCGTCGTCGAAGTCGTCAGGGAGGTCCGGCGCTTCAAACGGGCTGGACTCGTCATCCTCGTCATCGGTGAACCGGAGCCGGTTGGCCATCGTCAGGTCGGCGACGACGTCGCGGCCCGGCCGCGCGACAAGTCTCGTCCGCCCGGCGCGCCCACCACCGGTGTGTGAAGCGCCGCCGGCTGACCGCCTGGCTGGCACGGTCGTAGACATCAGCTCGCCTACCTCTCCGAGCCCGGGGGCGACAGCGGCCCACGGATCGGGAAGGTCTGACGGTGCCGTCAGCTCGGCCCACGACTCGTCACGGTTCCACGCCTGATCCAGATGCACGTACAGGTATTTGACCTGCCGGTCGTCCCGGTAGAGCACGCTACGTCGGCGGGGAAGGACGGGCGAGTTGGAACGGCCGAGAAGGTCAAGAACGTTCTTGGCGACACGGTGAATCGCGGGCGGATTCTTACGCGTGGTCTCGAAATACAGGTCTAGCGCGACCGGCCCCGTGAAGGGTCGCCGCCTGGCAGCGACCATGTGGTCAACAACCTGCTGCTGGAAGGCAACAGCTAAGCGGTGACCTCTGGCCCCTTTTTGCTCCGGCTCACCTTCGATCGTCATGTACAGAGTTCGAAGCAAGCGGATCTGTCGCTGGAGTAACCAGAAGTCGTCCGGCACCTTCCACGCTTCTTTCACATCCACCTCCCTGACTTGCCATAGGTATGGCGTGGCTATCGGGTCTTCGACGCCTTGGCAGCCCTTGTCGGCCAGGATCAGGACGCCGGCTCGCTCCAGCGCGCGGGGATGCCCCCGATGCGGGCGGCGGTCAGGCGTAGGTGCTGCCCGGCAAGGAGCCGGAGGTCCAAGATGATCGTGCCGTTTGGGGAGGCGGATGATTCCGGCCACATAGGTCAGCGTCGAGCGCGACAAGTTGGCGGCAGCACGATAGAAAAGCATCCGAGCCCTCGGTGGTGACGGTGTTGATTGTGTTGATCCACCTGCCTGCCAGAGGTTCTCTACATCTTCAGGCAAACGCCGGACTCGCGATCACGCTGTGGCTGTTGCCGAGGATAAACTACCCAGTCGTGATTCTTCGCCCGTCTTGGTGAACTCGTCGAATGCTGCGGTTCCTGAATAACCAATGAGGAATCCAATTAAAATTCCTCCCCAGAAATCTTCGACCGTAACGAATGTCTGCGCATCGGATTTTCGAGCTGAGAAAATTATGGCGGCGCCGCTGAGAATTAGCGAGAGTAGCAGGCTTCCGACGCTCGCCCCCAACTGGTTGCCGACAAGGAGATCCAGCGTTTTGCCGTTCTGCAGCGATCTGCCAATGCTGCCGATCGCGCCCCCTAGAACACCTCCCAGTATAATGCTCCACAATGCCGCTTTAACCGGCACAATCACTGTCGTCGTATTGGAGAATAGCGGAATAGAGGCAGGCTCCGCAGAGTTCGATTTTATGAGGGGATTCAAGGTATATATGACGGTCAACTGGAGTCGATATTGAGCTGGGATGAAGAAAGGGCTCCTGTTGCTGCCGAGCCTGATTGTCCACACGTCTGTGCATCCTGGCTCTAAAGCTGCACCCTCGGGCAGTGTGCCACGCAGCGGTACTCGCTCGACATCATCATAACCTACTGTTGCATTGCGAACGGTCACCACCGATCCGTCAGACATGTCGAGGTTCATATTTTTTGCCACAGACTCCTCCAAGAGAAGTTGGGCGTTACCCGAAATAGCTACAAAGATACCGCCACGCATGGCTTTGAGCGCATCCCTGTCTACCTGCTGCTGCATCTGAAGGTCGTGGACTTTCCTTTGCAGGGCACCTCTTTGGGTATCATCTTCCGGTAGACCTGAAATTTGGTTTTCCAGCTTTGAAATCGTCTCGGACCTGTAGCGCATTCGGTCCTCGATCTTGTCGATGGCAGGTGAGGAATGTTCGGGCCTTGCCTCGCGCGTCACCGGTCGCCACCTTAGCTGTGTCGGCAGGCTCAGCTCGACAGAGCGGATCCACAGCCGCTGCCCGAAGGGATTGTTAACGTGTAAATACAGGGTGAAGTCTGTGCCAGCGTAGACTTCTGGCACCGAAAGATCGACAGATAGGTCCAGGAGTCCCAGTTGCGATGAGTTGGCTTCGGAAGCGTTATCCATGCTCGGCATTTTATGGACGAGCATCCCGCAGTGAGGTCCTTTTGATGAGATGCGTCGCAGAGCCGGGGCCCCCGCACGGTTCCTTCAACCGGACCAGGCCGCTTCACATCGCCGTTCACCGACGGACGATGAAGAGGCTTCTGCACACTCGCGCTCTGATGCCTGCAAAGCGCCCGCAGGGATGGCGATGCAGCTTGTGATGCCTGCTCTTCGCCCTGGACCGAACATGTCCCTGGTGGCGTTTGCGGCCCTTACCAACCGTCGTATGCACCCTGCGTTCAGCCGACCGACGGGCGACCCGCTGGGACGTAGCTTCCGTTCGCAGGACAGAGGGAGTAGGGCTAACAGGGCGAGGAGTGGGAGAGGTTGGGACGCCTCTCCCCTCCTGCAATGACATGGCGGCCACCTGGAGTGCTGGCAGTTGGTGAGGCCGTTGGCCTGCTTGCCCGACAGAGAATCCTAGACCGCATCCAAAACCCAGGGTTCCGGTGAACGCGAGAGCCAGCCACAGTCCCCGCCAACTGCGGCGAGGCCGCGATGGAGTCCTGCGAATGAAGGCGGACGGCGGAAGGTTGGACATCGTCACCCCCGATTTCACGAGCTGATGGTTTCTAGACGATCACTTCTGGCTATCGGTTCGCATGAGTAGCCCCAGGAAGATCCGATCGACTGACCAGGCTCCCCCGCCTACTCACCGAGAGCGTCGGCGATCCTCCTTTTGGCCGCTTCGTCCTGGCCGACGATGCATTTGGCATAGATGCGTAGGAGCACATCGACGCTGTGTCCGGCCCATTCGGCTACCTGGGGTGCGGGGGCTCCGGCGTTGAGCCAGGTGGAGACGCAAGCGTGGCGGAGGTCGTACGGGCGGGCGGCCAGTGGTGAGGCGAACTCTTTCTCTGTCAGGGCCTTCTTCCGGGCTGCCTTCCAGGCGCGGCGGTAGGTGATGAACGGCAGTTCGCTCACCTTGACGCCGTAGAACAGGCGGCCCTGCGGCCCCTGGTCGAACGTTGCGAGATGGGCTCGCAGGATCCGCACCAGAGGTGGCGGGATGGGCACCGTACGGCTGTGGCCGACAGCGCGGTGTTTGAGCGCACGTTCCTCTCGCGCCTTGCCGCTGTCCGTCCAGTCCCGACCGGCGTACGGCGCGGCCTTGACGAGGTGCAGCTCTCCCCAGGCGTTGGCCGGCTCCTCCATCTCACCGGTCTCCGCGTCCTCTCGGAGAGGCGGAAGGGTGACGTTGTCTCGGCGTAGGTTGACGGCCTCCTCCGGGCGCAGGGCGGCGTAGTACATGAGGGCGAAGAACGCCGCGAGACGTTCGCCACTCGGCTTCTGTGCGGCCACGGCCGCGAGCAGCGCCTTGGCCTGGGTGTGGTTGACGACGCTGCGCCGGTCCACCTCGTAGGCGTTGGCCGGCGGCTTCCACTTGAGCGTCTTGAGTGGGTTGGCGGGCAGGAGCTTGAGTTCCACGGCGTAGTCGAGGGCGTTGGACAGCAGCATGCGATGCTTGCGGACGGTGCTGGGAGCGGCGCGCGTGCCATCGAGTAGGGACGTTGCGGACTCCAGCAGGTCGCGGACGAGGCCGGCGTCGTCGATGAGTGCCGAGATGGGCTTGGTGTTGTCGGCCAGCCAGCGCAACGCGTCCGCGGCCTCGTCGGGTGCTTGCTGGCGTTGCTTGGTGTTGAAGCCCCAGCGGTGCATGGCTGAGCGCAGTGCGCGGTCGTCTGGCTTGCCGCGGGTGGTGGTGTACATGGCGGGTGTGGCGGCGGTGAGGGCGCGGGCGATGTCCTGGCGGTACTTGGCGGCGGCGTTCTTCCATTTCATGTCGGCGAACTTGCAGGCGAAGTCGTACCAGCTCATCTCGGGGCGGTCGGTGCGGGCCCAGGAGACGGGTTCGCCAGTGAGGGTGCTGAAGCCTTCGCCGCTGCGGGCGGCGGTGAGCAGGGCACCACGGAAGGTCTCGGCCTGGGCAGCGAGCTTGAACGATCGCTTCCAGGTCTTCGTAGTGGTCTGCCAGGCCACGCGGTAGGAGGTGACTTTGCTTTCCTTGTTCCTGCGGGTCTCGATGGCGTAGACGCGGACGTTGTAGGTGAGGTCCTTCATCAGGCGGCGTCCTCCATCGTGGCGAGCCAGCGGTCCAGGTCGGCACGGCGGATGCGAAGGTCGCCGTTGGGCAGCTTGAGGCAGCGCGGGGCGCGGCCCTTGGCTCGCCAGTCGTAGAAGGTCGAGCGGGAGATCTGGAGTTCGGTGCAGAGGTCGGCGAGGGTGAGCATGCCTCGCTGGGTGGTGCCGGTGGCCAAGTGCGGCTCCTTGCGGATCAGGTGGTTGGGTGTTCGGCCCCGTGCTTGGTGGCTGTGGGCCGGGAGTTGATCAGGACGAAGGAAGAAGAAAGAACGGGCGGTACGTGATGGAGCCGGGATGGTGGTGATCGGCTTCGTTCGTGGCAGACGAAGAAAGGGCTGTCCTTCTGTGAAGGCGTTGTCGCTGCGGCGTGCTGGGCTGTGTAGGTCATGAGGTCTTGTTTCTTCTTTGTTCGTCGGGGCTGGTGCGGCGGTAGCGGACGGATGGGCGGCCGCCCGTGGGCGTGGTGAAGGTCTCGTACTGGCCGGTGGCCGTCAGGCTGGCCAGGAGCTCGTCGAGGGTCTGTTTGGGCACGTTGCGGGAGAACAGGGCGCTGATCTCCGAGCGGGTCAGGCCGGTGCCGGCGGCCTGGTCAAGGGCGCGGCGGATGCGGTCGATCTTCGGGTCGCGCATCTGCTTGTCCAGGACGAACAGGGCTGAGGCGATCGAGTAGCGGACCAGGGCGGCGGCGGCTCCCAGGTCGGTGGTGGTGATGTGGGCGCGGGCGTCGAGGGCGGCGTACAGGGCGGCGATGCGCAGGCAGTACGGGGCCGAGCGGCGGGTGAACTCGGTCCAGGCGTGGTCTTCGTCGTCGGCGGCGGTGAACTCCTCGTACAGCTCGGCGGACCAGTAGGCGCGGGCGTCCTCGTCGAGGGCGATGCGCTTGATCTGGCGGGCGGCCTTGACGGCGTCGTGGAGCCGAGCGCTGAGGCTGGCCAGCAGGTCGGGTGCAACTCCTTCCGGGATGGGCAGGCGCTTGGAGCGCTCGACGTAGACGGGCAGGAAGCGGTTGTAGGAGCCGCCGGCCATGTCCGCCTCGGCCAGGCGCATGCGGAACTCTTTGGGCGTGATGTGCCCGATGATCGCGATGTGCGGGTTCGAGGCCCGGTAGGCGTTGCGGGTCAGTACGGCGAGCGTCCGGCCGTCCCATGCCTGGCGGAGCATCGTGCCGAGCGTGGAGCCCTCGCGCTTGGCGCGGGCCATGACGGTGGAGAATTCCGGCTCGGTGACCGACAGGCGCTTGTCCATCGTGCCGCCGGGGTCGTCCGGGCTGTCGGGGTCGCGGATGCGCTCGATCAGCCCTTCACCGGAGGACAGGCCGGTGACACAGAGGTCGCCGTAGCCGATGCCGGCGTGGTGCAGGAAGATTTCGGCGGTGTCGGTGGCCTGGCCCTTGCGGCCCGAGCCGGTGCGGCCGAACAGCAGCGGCCAGATCAGGAGCGGGTGGCGGGTGTTGCCGATCTGGACGTACGGGCCGGGTCCGATGACCGCACCGCAGGCGGACAGCGCGGAGACCAGGACGCCGACCGGGTCGGCCTCGGTTGACGGGTCGGCGGCCTGCACCAGCTCCCCCGGCAGCCCGTAGAACATGGCAGGGTCGGCGGCCAGCGGCGGGACCGGCAGGCCGAGGGTCAGGTCGCCGGACTGGTCGCGATGCAGGCGGGTGACGGTGGCATGGGCGTCAAGGTTCTCCAGGATGGTGTTGGCGTCGAGTGGGTTGGTCATGCGATCCCCCGGCGTGGCTGGCGTGCTCCGGCGGTCAGGCCGGAGCGGATGGTGGCGGCGGCCTCTCGGGGGGACAGGCCGGTGGCCTGGGCGGCGGTGTGCAGGGCGTCCTCGGTCAGGCGGTGCGGCAGCAGGCCCGTGGCGACGAGCTGGCCGAGGGCGAAGGCGGCGGCGTTCAGGGTGTGGTTGCGGGTTCCCGGCCCGGCGTCGAGGACGTGCTGCAGCTCGTTGTGGAGTGCGGCCATCGCGTAGCCCGTGGACTGGTTGCCGAGGGCGGCCAGGACGTCATGGACCGAGACGTGGACTGGCTGGCGCCCTTGGTCGGTGCGGGCCAGCCGCTCTGCCAGCCAGGACGGCAGCGGTGCGGGCTCGGCGGTGTGGATGGTGTCGTAGGTTCCGGTGCCGTCCGGGAGGTCGACGTAGCTGCCTGGTGCGACGACGTAGCCGCCGCTGGCGCGGATGTCGATCAGCCAGCCCAGTCCTTGCCCCTTGGCGCCGGAGGTGTTGCCGAGTGTCAGCCCTTCGGGTGCGGTGAAGTACAGATGGGTGCCGCCGCGCCGGGTTCGGACCTGGAACGTCTCCAGGGGTAGCGGTTGGCCGGCCTGCTCGCACAGCAGGGCCAGGACGTCCGCCCCGTCGTTGACGCCGGGTCGGTTCCAGGGCGGCGGGGGCTGTTCGCCGTTCTTCGGGGTGTCCAGGTCGATGACGACCAGGTTCGACGGGCCGGTGGCGATGCCGATGTTGTACGCGGTGCCGGTCCAGAAGCGGCTGATGGTGTCGGCGTCGGTCGTGTGGTGTTCCTTCCACTTCCAACCCTTGAGCGGCACCTTGTCCCCCGGCGTGAGCGGGAAGACGTGCCAACCTCGGGCGGCGGCGGCCAGGGCGTAGGACCGCGTCTGGCGGGGCGGATGAGGTGTCATGCTGGTGGTTGCTCCTTGAGTCGGCCCCGCGGGGCCGGTGACCGGTTGGGGCATGGCCCCGGCGTCGTGCTTGGTGGCTGTGCGCCGGGGCCGCTCTCAGTGGTGCAGGTGGCGGACGTAGTTCCAGACGTGGCGGCCGAGACGCAGGCGAAGGCCGGTGGCGTCGCAGCGGCGGCAGCAGCGGATGCCTCGACGCTGCGGGAAGCGGCCCTTTCCCTGGCACTTGCGGCAGCGGCCGAACGGGCTCACGTAGCACTTCGCGGCGTAACAGACCGTGCTGGTGATCGTGGTGATAGCGACGAGCAGGGCGAGGTACACGACAGCCTCCTGGGCCGGTTTTCGGCGTAGTCGAGGAGGACCGCTAGCGTGCTAACGGCCTGGCCAGGGCGTATTTCTGGTGCTAGCGGGGTTGCTAGCGCTAGCAGGGTCGGCTACTAGCGCTAGCAGCCCCGTGATGGGTCAGCCGGAGCGCTTTTGGCGGTTACGCTCGGCGATGGCCTCGGTGAGATCGTCGAGGCGGATGCCGCGTCGGGTGACGGGCTTTCCGTCGATGCGGCGGCCGATGTCACCGACCCGCAGGCCGTGCGGCTTGAGGGCGCTGGTGAGCTGTTCGGACTTCCAGCCGGTGTAGACGTCGGGACGGAGTTCGGTCAGGCGGGTGCACAGGGCTTCGTTCCAGGCCGCCGTCTCCCCTGCGGGCCAGACCTCGGCGAGGTCGGCCAGGACGTCGAAGACGGGTGCGTCCTCGCGGGCCTGGGTGCCGGGTTCGGGCAGGGTGCCGGCCAGGCCGCGGAGCCGCTTGGCGCGGACGATGACCTTGTCGGCGTCGGTGGTGTCGAGGTAGTAGGAGCGGCGGGCGGCGGCCTTGCCGAGGCCGGCGAGGATGCCCCAGCCGGCCTCCATCACCGGCTGGAACACCGTGGCGCGGTAGCCCTGCTTGTACATCGAGGTGCCCAGAATCATGTCGTTCGCGGTCTGGTCGGCGACGCTCATGCAGTAGCGGGTGTTGACGTTGCGGGTGATGCCGGTCGGCAGGCTGTCCTTGTCGGGGATCTGGGTGCCCAGGAGCAGGATCACGCCCAGGGCGCGGCCGAGCTTGATGACCTTCTCGCAGATCTCGCCGGCTTCCTTGCCGTACTGCGGGTGCAGGAACAGCTCTTGGATCTCGTCCACGGTCACGATCAGCGGGTGCAGGCCCGAGCCCTTGAGCGAGGCCAGTTCGGGTGTGACCTTGTTCTCGGGCGCCTTGCCGAGGGCGTGGTAGTGGGCGATGCGCTTGGAGCGGCGTTCGCACTCCTTGTAGAGCCAGGCGAACATCGCGGCGCAGCGGGCGATCGTCTCGTCGTCGAAGCCGTTGCCGTACTCGGTGCAGACGGGTTCCAGGACCTTGAAGTCCCCCACTCCCTTCAGTTCGTAGATGCGCAGCTCGGCGCGCGGGTCGAGGGCGGCGGCCAGGACCGCGAGCCTGAGCCCGAACGTCTTGCCCGAGCCGGGCTGTCCGCCGACCAGCCAGTTGCGGAACACCAGCTCGGCGTTGACGGTCTCCATCCGTGGTGTCGTGGCGAACGGGAACGGCTTGAACACGTCCACCTGGCCGTCGCGCAGCAGCGGCCAGGGCGGCTGCTTCATCTGCGAGGATGGCTCGTAGCCGACCCACAGGGCGAGGCGGCCGGGGTGGCCGGCGGCCGGTTCGGGCCAGACCTGGTCCATGGGGAGGCGCATGGCCGAGGCGAGGCGGCCTCGGCGAGCCACCACCTCGGCGGCTTCCACGCCGAAGGGCAGGTCGATGATGGCCAGGTGTCCGGGGCCGTCGCGGTGGATCTCCTGCGGGAAGCTGATCGCGTTCGGATCCTTGCTCACGGCCTGGTTGATGCCGGAGATGCCGCAGTGCATCAGAGCCCGACGGACCAGTTCGGCGGTGAGCTTGCGGTAGCGCGGACCGTCGCTCACACGGTCCGTGATCGGGCTGTCGGCGGGACGGCCGGCTCGTGCCAGCAGCGGGACGGCCAGGACCAGCGTGCCGAGGCGCGCCCAGCCAGGCAGGTCCGCCACCAGGAAGACCAGCAGGCCGGCCAGGGCCGTGATGGTGAGCGCCAGCACGACCGACCAGCGCCAGCGGGACTGGCGTTGGCGCTGCTTGTCGAGCTTGAGCCACATCTCCGGGTCGTTGCGGTCGGCGGCGTACTGGCGCAGCGCCCAGTTGCCCTCCTCCGCCGTCGCCCAGTGCAGCAGCCGGCCGATGGACTTGAAGACGCCGGGCACCGCGTACCAGAGCGCTTTGAGCAGGTACTTCGGCGAGCGAACAGCGTGGTAGCCCAGGACGTACGCGGTGTCGCGGGCCTGCCAGACGATCATCGCGCGGACGGACTGCCAGGTTCGGAGCCAGGCCGGGATGATGGGCGCGCGACGCTGGGCGGTCCGTGCCGCAGGCGGTACCGCGTCCTCGTCGGGCGGGTCGACCGGCGGGCCGATGACGCGGTCGGTGATGTCGATGGACTCGTGGTCCAGGACCTCGTCGTCCGGCTCGGCGTCGTCGGTCTGGCGGGCACGCCGGCGGGAGTCGAGGGGGACGACCTCGGCCTCGCCGTTCTCGTCCTCATCGCGGTCGGGCCACTCGAAGCCGTGCAGTTCGCGACCGGGCTCCGGACGGCGGTCGGGCTCGTGCGGTGTGTGGGTCATGATGAGTACACCTCGTGTGCCTTGGCGGTAGCGGGGTGGTGGGGCGCGGCCGCTGTTCTTGGCGGAGTGGAGGCCGCGCCCTGCTTCTGCGACGGTGTGCGGTCGGACCGCGCTTCGTCCGGTCGGTCGTCCGCGGTCGGGCCGTGCGGTCCGACCGCCTCAACGGCAGCGGTCGGGGTCCGGTCCGGCGGCGCTTCCGTCCGCAGGCGGGCCAGGAGTGCTCCGGCGCGGTCGGTGGAGACTGACTGACCGGTCTGCCGGATGGCGTCCCGAAGCCGGTCACGGGTGAGCTGGACCTTGCGCGTCTCGTGGTCGGCGGCGATCTGCCGGCCGAGCGGCATCAGGTCGTCCACGTCTGCGCGAGGTCGTCGGGCGGTCTTCTTGGTTGCCTGGTGCTTGGGCTTCGGTGGCAGGGCGGGACGCTCGGGAACGGGCGCGAGTCGGATCCGGTCAGGAGACAGCTCGCCGAGCCGGTAGAGCGGTCGTTCGCGGCGCGTGGCCTTGCAGCGCCACAGCCGGCCGTACCTGTCCTGAAGGTCAGTGCGGGCGAGGATGCGGTCGCGCTCGCGGCCGAGGGCGTTCGGGTAGGAACGGATCTCCCACAGCACCATCCGGCGCCACAGGGCGAACGTCGACGGGAAGGCCAGCAGCCACCGGGAGAGCCGGATGGACTCCATGTGGTCGGGTCTGGTCAGGTCGGCACGCTTGCGGATGGCGTACGCACCGACCTCCACCGCCACCACCCACAGGCCGGGAAGCATCGCGTGGGCGATGATCCCGAACAGGGTGTCCTCGGCAGCCACGTTGAGATAGACCGTGGCGGCGGTCAGCGCCCATGGCACGAGCCGGAGCAGGCGAAGGCGCATGCCGAGCCTGGCCAGGACGATGTCGAGCGCCGAGAAGACAGCGATGCCGAGGTCGATCCCGAGTGGAACGATCCAGGCGAACCAGCCGAAGGACGGTTCGGCGGCCCTGGCCACCGTGGCGAAGCTGATGACGAAGCCGAGCAGGCCCAGGCTCGCCACCGCGGCGGCGGTGACCGAGACGGCGGTCTGTTCGCCCTCGCTCAGCGGACGAGGTCCGTAGACAGCGGCGGTCATCGGCCCCACCGTCCCCAGCAGCGCAGGCAGCCAGGCCGATTGCACCAGTTGGCACGGCGGCTGGACCAGACGCGGAGCACCTTGTCGGGCGATCCGGCGGAGTGGACGCTGAAGCGTACGACCTGGTGGATCCGGAACCGTTCCTGGGCGATGCGTACCAGCTCGCAGGCCAGGAAGCCGGCGGCGAACACCACCAGATAGAGCAGAACAGTGATCACGCGGTTCTCCTGAGCGGGACGTGAATCTCGTGGTCGAGGTCGGCGGCGAACACCGAGCGGCGGCAGGCCGCGCAGTAGAACTGGACGGGGCCGCCGTCGAGCTGGGCCCTGCAGCGCGGGCAGCACGTGCCCGGCCATGGCGACAGGCGGATGGCGTTCATGTGACCTCCCTTCAGATGCCGGACTGTGAGCGGGCGAGGATGCGGCACATACGGCAGCCGGGCAGGCAACGGGTGCCGTGAGCCGTACAGACCTCGACCTGGCGACGGACGCCGCAGCCGCGGCACCCGAACGGGCTACGGGAGCGCCGGCCGCAGTCGGCGCACTGGAAGCGAGCCATCAGGCGGCCACCTCCCGCAGGTCGCGGAGTTCCTCGACGGTCAGGCCGGCCCAGACGCCGGCCTCGGGAACCACGGCCAGCGCGTACGCCAGACAGGCCGCGCGGGCCGGGCACTCGGCGCACAACGCCTTGGCCTTTCCCTCGCGCGCCTCCCGGACGTCGTCCGGCTCGGACTCGAACAGGTCGGGGCCGGTGAAGAGCTCGGCGTCGTCGCTCTCGCAGGCCGGGTCGGCGTTCAGCAGAACATCGCGAAGGTCGGACAGCTGCTCGTCGCCCCGGCTGGTGATCACCTCGTTCATCGGCGCACCCCCAGCAGAGTGGCGAGGGCCTCGGCGACGGCGAGCTGGTGGCAGGACGGGCAGATCGGCGGAGTGGGCGCCTCCTCGGCCGGGTCGATCTCCTCGGCGCCACCGCAGACGAGGCAGGTCCATTGGATGGCGGACCAGGTGACGGCCCGCATGGGCAGGCCGAGGTCGGACGTGGGCTGTGTGTTGCTGGACCCGTGGGTCATAGTGAAGACACCTCTTCTAAGGGGTGCCGGGGCGCGGATCAGGTTTGGCGACTTTGGGCCGCGCCCCGGCTTCTTCCGTTTGGTGTGGTTCAGCCGAGTCCGTCGCTGAAGACGGTCAGGGCTTGGGCGATCTTCTGTACGGCGTCCACGGTGGTGTTGACCGCGACCGCGGCCTTGTGCGGCTGAGTGACCACGAAGAAGGCCGCGACGATCATCAGCACCGTGGGCAGGAAACGGCGGGGTCGGAGAGCAGGCATCGGGCGGTGGTCCCTTTCTGGTCGTCGCGAAGCCTGCTTCTCCTGGTGGCAGCTCCTCCCACGAGAGAAGCTGTCCTGTACAGGTATAGAACAGGCTTGGCGGGTCCGTCAAGGTCCTTTCGGGACCCGCCGTGTTCGTGGCACCAGAAAACCGCGCAGGTCAGGGGGTACGGCAGCGTTCAAAAGACGGTGCAATTGAGCGAAGGGGGGTGCACTACGGCCCGGAGGAGGTGCAAACTGTCTGCGACATTGCGATCACCCAGGGTTGTGAAGCCGTTGCGCGACGGGAGTGCCATGAAGCTCCGAGAGCCGAATCACCAGCTCGCGGCGGTCATGGCGAGAGCCGCGTGCTCGAACAAGGCCCTGGCGCGACGGGTGCAGGACGTGGCCACCACTCACGGCGCCGACATCCGCTGCGATCACGTGTCGGTGAAACGCTGGCTCGACGGAATGCACCCCCGCGGACTCACCCCGCACTTCATCGCCGAGGCCCTCGGCCGCAAGCTGAGCGAGCGAGTCAGCGTCCGCGACATCGGCATGATGTACGCCGAGTCGACTCCCTTCACACCCAGTGCGCTGAAGGAGGCCGACTGCCAGGTGGGTGGTGTGACCGTCCTCGTGTCCGGCGATCTGTCGGCCAATCCCCAGGTGGTGGAGAGCGACATCTCTGCGGACTCCTGGAACGACTCCATGGTCACGTGGCTGATCAATCCCGTGCCGTCCCCGAAGTCGCTGGCTGAAGGCCGGCTGGTCACGGCTTCCAGCGTCGAGGCCGTACGGGAGACGACGGCGATGTTCGCGAAGCTGGACTACAGGTTCGGCGGCGGCCACGCCCGGTCCACGGTGGTCCAGTACATCGCCATGGAGGTGGAGCCGCTGCTCAAGCACGTCAGGTCCGACACGGCGCTCGGCAAGGAGTTCCTCTCCGAGACGGCGGCCATGCTGCGCCTGGCGGCCTGGATGGCGTACGACACCGGCCGGCACGGCCTCGCTCAGCAGTACATGACGAAGGCCCTCCACCTGGCCCGCGAGGCGGGCAATCGGATGCTCGGCGGACGCATCCTCGCCGGCATGAGCCATCAGGCGAACTACCTCGGGCACTACGCCATGGCGGTGAACCTTGCGCGAGCAGCTCAGATGGGCGCCATGGGCGCGGCCACGCCGACAGCCATGGCGCTCTTCAGCGCCATGGAGGCGCGAGCCCTGGCCTCACAAGGCGACAAGGGCGCGTGCAGCAGAGCACTCGGCGAGGCCGAGCGCTGGTTCGAGCGGCGTGTCCCGGAGGAGGATCCCGTCTGGCTCAAGTACTTCGACGAGGCGGAGCTGGCGGCAGAGTTCGCGCACTGCTTCCGGGATCTGGGCCAGCACCACCGAGCCCGCGACCGGGTGCTGGAGAGCGTGGAACTGTCGGAGAGCCTCTACGTTCGCAGCCTGTCTTTCGTACGCACCATCCTGGCCACGAGCCACGTGGCCAACGGCGACCTCGATCACGGGCTCGCTGTGGCGCGCGAGGTCGTGACCACTGTGGCTGATTTGCGGTCGGCTCGCACACGACGATATGTACGGGAATTCATCGGTCAGCTCGCACGCTACGGGAACGATCCACGAGTGCGCGAGTTCCAGGCATTTACCGAGGCAAGGCTCGTTCGTGCTCGCATGGAAGCAGCCGCGACAAGCTAAGTCGTGACGTTGCGTACGCACGCCACGTCACCCAGCTCCGTAGTAAAAATATAGAAAGCATTGGTAGCGTTGCGGACAACGGTGCCGTCGGCGCTCAACTGTAACAGCTAGGCGTGGAGCGGTAATGCGCGAAGCGACGCTGGCAACATGGCGCACCTGCGGTCAAGCACGCACATGTCTCGCGTTGCGGGGCAAGCCCGCACGACCAGAGGTTGCCTGCAAACGGCAACGAAGTTCTCTGGCTTGGCGCATAGAACCTCGATAGGGATTCCGACTCACCTTGAGGCTCTTATCACGGTCAATCCACCGTGGCGCTTGACCATGGCAGCCTAGAGCGTCCTGTCGCGAAGGGCAATGCAATCACGCGAGCTATTGGAACATTTACACGTCAACCTCGGCGAGCGCGGAACCACCCCACCCTGCACCAGATCTAAGCGATGAGCAAAGAGGCAACACCTACCGCAACTCATCGCTCGTGTACGGAGCATACCTTTCCGGTTACTTGAAAAAATCTTTACTTTATTCGTGCCTTATGTGACGATCAGTACGTTTTGCCTCATCGTCCGAAAGGCTAGAGTGAACACACGACAATCGGCGTCCAGGCTATTACTCAGGACGCCCCGCCGCGCTGCCCTGACTCTTGTTTTGGCCCTGCCTTTAAGTTTATTGGCAGCGCCTGCGATCGCTCAGCCCCCCGCTCCTTCTCCTCTGCCTCCTGGAACACCACAGCCTGGCGCCGAAACCCCGACTGGGGCGGCTATGAAGCAGGCCAAGCAGGAAAACAAGCGGGTCGAGATCGATTCTCTGCGCTCGGAGACGGCAACCTACTTCGCTAACCCTGACGGGAAGACACTCACCACTGAGCTCGCCATCGACCCCGTTCGCTTCAAACAGGACGGCCTCTGGCGGTCGGTTGACACCTCACTCATGGCCGACAACGGCATCATCAGACCGAGGGCCACCAAGGCCAGCCTGACGCTGTCAGCCGGAGGCAACACCGACCTGCTCAGTGTGAAGAGCCCGCGCGACGGGGCTACGACCAAAATCTCCGCCCCGCGCAAATTGGCCGCGCCAAAGCTTTCGGCGAACCGTGCCGAGTACGCGGACGCTTACGGCCCGGGCATCGATCTGGTAGTCATCGCGACACCTACTGGATTCCGGCAGAAGGTGGTCATCAGAGAACGACCGGTCGGCCCGCTGAAACTTCCGATCTCTGTCCAACTGCCCGCCGGCCTGTCCTTCGGCGAAACCTCTACAGGAAAGTTGGCCCTGCAAGACAGTTCCGCCATAGACGAGAGTCAAGTGGCCGAAGTGCCGACTCCGTTGCTCACGGACGCTGCCGCAGATCTCAAGGTGGGAGAGGAGGGGCGAGTCGGCAAGGTGACCGCCGTGGTTAAGAAGACCGCAGCGGGGCAGGCGATCATCTACAGGCCCGATGCGGGTTTCCTAGCTGATCCGGATGTCACCTATCCGGTCACTCTCAACGTGGACCTTCCTGTCTGGACTGAATTGCCGGACGCAAACGACACGTTCATCAACAACTCCTCCTACCAGAACGGCTACGCCAACAGCGGCGCCTATCACGTGCAGGCCGGCATGACCAACAGCGGGACTGTCCGCTGGCGTACCTATATCCGGTTCGAGGAGATCCCCGAGGACTCCCCACTGCGCGGTGGACGGGTAAAAAACGCCGACCTCATCCTCTGGAACATCGACTCCAACGATTGCGGCCTTCCAGTAGGGTCCGGCATCACCGCCCGGATGATCACCCAGCGATGGGACGTCTCCACGCTCACCTGGAGCAATCAGCCGACGGTGACCAACGCGGGCGCCAACACCGAGTACGGCGCGTACAAGCCGACTTGCACGCGCGGCTACATGGATTACGAACATGACCTGATCCACTACGTGAACGACATTGTTCAGGAGTGGGCCAACGGCCAGCCCAACTACGGGTTCCAGCTCACTTCGGGTAATGAGTCCGATTACACCAACTGGCGTGCATACCGTTCGAAGGAGTACGGCACTGTAGGTGAAGCCCACGGGCCCAAACTCGTCATCGGTTACGAACCTGCTGATACGCAACTCAGCGCAGTGGGCTGGTTCTTCGACGGAGAGCCGGAGCTGGGGCGGGATCCGGTCTACGACCAGACTGTGATCGACAATCCTGCGCTGGCACGGGCCTCCGCGACACAGCCGGTCGCCGATGACATCACCGAGGATCAAGTGCTGCAGGCCCAGAAACTGGAGGGCCAAGACGTCGAATCTCCGCCCAATCTTCAGGACGAGGACCCAGACGTCGATCCGGTTGAGCCAACCCCGACACCGGAACCCGACACTTCACCTCCAACGGTGTCCAGCACCGAGCCTGCGAGCAACGCCACGGACGTCGCTGTGGACAGCACCATCCACGTGAAGTTCAGTGAGCCGGTACTCGAGGTGGTGATGGAAGTGAAGACGCCCGACGGTACCTCGGTCGCCGGAGAGGTTCACTCAAACCCCGAGTCTGACACATGGACATTCACTCCTGCAGATCCATTGGCCGCTGATACCGCCTACACCACCACAGTGAGCGGTGCTGTCGACCTCGCCAACAATCCCCTTGCCGCACCGTACAACTGGGCCTTCACCACGGGTTCCCGAACGTCACAGCCCACGACCATTGCCTTGCCATTGCGCGATGACACCTGGATCGACAGCGAGGGCTCACAGGGCCCCTCCGGGGAAACCTTGTGGGCGGGCACCTACAACAACTTGAACGAACGAACCTACCTGAACTTCGACACCGCGCCCATCGCAGGTAAACGCATAGTCAGTGCCACACTGAAGCTCCACAATACCCAGTCCTACGGTTGCGGAGGTGGCAGGTCGGCGCTTGTAGCTCAACGAGTAACTGCCGCGTGGAGTGCGAGCACGTTGAGCTGGCAGAACAAGCCGAGCTCGACGTCCGACAGCCAGGCGCTGGCACGGGACCCAGGCGGATGTTCTGACAACGCGAACGCCCCGACGGGCGGGACGTGGACCTGGGACGTAACCGGAATCGCGCAAGCGTGGGCATCAGGGCAGGTGGGCCACGGCCTGGTGCTGCAGGCAACGGACGAGTCGGCCGGAGGCCCCCTATATGACCGCGGCTTCGATTCCGCCGAAGCCAGCCAGACGACTGGGCAAGCTCCGGTTCTGGAGGTGACATATGCGGGAGGTACAGGTCCGACGCCCACCACCTCTCCCGGTCAAGACACAACACCGCCGGCGGTTCTCACCACCGCGCCCGAGAGTGACGCGACCGACGTGTCGAGTGACGCTCAAGTAAAAGTGACCTTCAGCGAGCCGGTGAGAGACGTACAACTCGTTCTCGACGATCTCCTTCTCGAGCAAGAGGTGCCTGGCGAGGCCACTTTGAGCGGTGATGGCACCACACTCACCTTCACTCCGTCCTCCGAGCTCTACGGCTTCTATAGAGCAGAGGTGACCCAAGCCAAGGACAGAGCCGGCAACTCCCTTGCGCCCTATGGCTGGTACTTCGAGACGTCCTTCGCCTCATCGCTGACATCCCGAGCCACTTCAGCTCGCAAGGCAGCGCAAGCCAAGCCAGGGGTGATCGAAGCGTGGAGCAAGCCGAACAGCGAAAGATTCAGTCGGATCACGACGCCTCACCTGATGGCGAAGGTGTCAGATCCCCTGGGACGCCAGTCAGCAGTTCGGTTCGAGGTAACGCACGCCCCATCGCTACCGGAGCAAGGCAAGGGAGTGATCTGGTCGGGAGAGGACAGTCGTGTGACGTCGGGCACCCCGGCCATGGTGCATGTACCGAAGGGCAAGCTGCGTGACGGCTGGAAGGTGCAGTGGCGGGCGCAGGCCATCGCAAGAGGTGCGAAAGGCCCGTGGAGCGAGTGGCAGACCCTGACCATCGGCCGGCAAGGAGGGGCAGCGGCCAAATCCCCCTCGATCGCCGCGATTCCGCGGCCGGTAAAGGAGACACCCCCCGCTCCCGCCGCACGGATCTACGACCGGATCGACACGGACGAGTGCTTCAATAAGTGGGCGACGGCCGGAAAACCACAGGGCTGGATCAAGAATCACTTCTCGTGGTGCCAGATTGGCAGAATCGAGGCGACTCAGACTAGATATAACGGAATGACCAGCGGCAAACCTCCCATTGAGGAGGACTATTATCGGACATACGTCATGCTGATCGCATACACGTTCAGCGGTACAACGGCGGCGCGTAAAGCTCGGGTAGAACCACGTGACATCGTGGTGGAGGCGTTCCTGTTCGACCAGCAAACCTACGGGACCATGCCGTTGAACAGAACAATGGTGCTCGGCATGGATATCGGAAACAAACCACAGTGCCAGCATATCTCCACCTACAACGGCGCACCGCACACGAACTATAAGAGCCTTACTGTTTCGCAATGGAAGGCAACGCCTACCGGCAGGGCAACCTTCCGCTTCCGTTGCGCGGCGGACCAGAGCCCCGCGAAGAGGCAAATCGAATGGGGCCCGCACCCCTACCAGAAGCTGTCCATCGACAATGAAGAAAAGGTGGGCATCGGCACTCTTTCAGCCTACGCCAACTTCCCCGACTGGCCCAAGGCGATCAACAAGTACATATCAAACACAAACCAGACTGGAATCGGCACCACCGTCAGGTGCGACTCGGCGACATACGTCCAGTACAAGGGAGGTTGCGTCTTCTCCTTAACCCTGCCCTGGGTTAAGTTCCACTGGGGCAAGGGATACGACCAAGCCTTCAACCACTATTGGAACGCGTGCACAAGACCGGGGCTCGAGACCTACCCAACAGACACGTCCAAGGCGATTCACGGCTGCAGAAACCCAAATATACCGACCGAAGAGAACAAGCTGCATCGTGAATACCAGAACATCCGGAATGCCAATCAGAGCCAGACCAACCGCTGGTGCAACAACATGTGGCCCGGCTACGCGAACAACGGCGCCAAGCAGTGCGATGAGTACCCGTTCGCGTCCACGCGGGAACGAACGAACGTTCGCAACAACAAAACGAACTCGATATCTCTCTGCCCAGTCGATACAGCCGACAACGGCGCGGCCGGCCTAATCCTGGACAGGCATTACTACCAGAAGGATCGGATCCTCATAGGCGACGCGTTCTACACCACCTTCGAACAGGCAGGCATGGGAACGCAGAAGGACAGAGCCAGCCTCTGCGGTTCTCCTTCTCGCGACTACTGGCCATAGTTAGACTCAGGGGGCCGCTCCCGGGCGGCCCCCGCCCCCCACCAAGGAGAACGAATTCATGCCAGGCGCGGAACACTACCGTCGGGTGCTGGATGAGCAGCAGTGGCTCCACGAAAGCGGTCTCTGCTGGAGCGTGATCCGCACAAGGGGAGGCCACCGTGACATCGCACATCGACTGGCCCCGGACACCGACCCGGAAGTACGCGAACTGGACCCGCGCGAAGATCCGCTGAACTTCTCTCCACTGCCCCTGATCTTTGTGGACGAGCAAAGCGACACGATGTCCTTGATCCAGACAAATGGCGGGGATTACCTGCGCAGCCAGGACGCGCTTGCACGACTGTCGCAGGACGGCGAGGCGTGGGCCGTGTCCTGGGGTCCATCGGTGAACGTCCGGCTCGCGCACGCCCGGGGGGGAAACTACAGCTACGTATGGCGGACGTTCGGCGATGCTGCAGATCCTCCTACAAGCCCGTTCGGTGACTGGCTGGCGGCGGTGATAGAGGCGGAGCGCGAGGATGACTGGACTGGCGTCCAAGCCCACGCCATGGCCGCCGTGGATGGTGCCGCCAGGACGAGCCTGGACGCGGCATGGTTCGACGACGACCAGCGGGCCTTCATCATCGACTATCCAGAGCCAGCACCAGAACCGCTTCTGTCACCGTTCGCCCATACTGACCCTGGCCGCACGTCATCCATGGAGGCTCTGCCTCATGCCGTACGGCGTGAGGTTTTGCTGGTCGTGGCCGAAACGATGCGCGACCGGTTTGACCTGGATATACCTCCCGGACTCCCCGACGCACTAAGGCGAGGCGACGGCTTGTCCGACACAGATAGGGAGTCGCTGACATTCCTCCTTGAGGACGCATGTGCATCCTGGGAGAGGAGCGGCAAGCACGAACGCCTGCATGCCATGCTCGCGTTCAGATCGGCCTTGCGTGCCGCGAGCAGCGATGCGGCCAATTTCGACGCCTTAGCCAGCGCTAGAGCAGCTTTAGGCGCGCAATGGCCAGAGCTGGACATCGCGATCCAGCGGCTCGCCAGCCCTTGATGCGTCCGATCGGCGGAGGAACCGAGACTGCCAAGCTTTGACCAAGGCAAGTGGCTCAGAGGGGACGCCAGGAACGCGGCAGGACGTCATGGCGCAGTGAGGCGATGCGGCGGTCGAACTCGGCTCGGATGTCGGGACCGTGGTCCACGTTCTGCATGAGCCATGTTGTCATGGTGATCTCGCGGATGCGACGCAACGTGTGAAGCCCAGGCCACTCCGCGATGTCGAATCCGTACGCGTCCACAGCATGTGCGTACTCGTCGTAGTCGAGCCACCGAAAGCCTTGGAACGGAATCCCCACGGCAGTGCTGAGATCCCATTCACGTGGACCGAAGGCGAACCTCTCGAAGTCGAGAAGGATCACGTTCCCGTCCGTACGGCGTAGCAGGTTGCCCTTGTGAGCGTCGCCGTGGATGTGGCCAGCGGGCAGTGCGAACTCCAGACCGTTGTATTCGGCGTAGAGCTCCTTGATGCGTCGACGCAGGAACTCGATGTCCGCTTCTGAAACGCTCGGGGCGCAGTCCAAGCGGTCCTCTACGCGGCCCAGCGGGTCGAACAACGGCAAGACCAGGTCCACCGGTTTGGGTAGGGCGTGGAGCTCTCTCAGCATCGCTGCCAAGTCCCCGAAGCCCGGAGAGGGGCCATCACTGTCCACGTGCTGCCAGAACGTCACCACGCGGCCCTCTTGGATGAGTGCCTGGGGACAGTCAGGGAGGAGCTTCACGCTCGGGAAGTCGACCGCTTCCAGCCAGCGCGCGATCGCGACCTCCTTGCGGACGTCGCTCAGGAGATCCACACTGCGAGCGATTCTCACCACCACCGGAGCGGATGCGAGGCGGAACAGGATGTTCTCCCCCACCCGCAGAGGAACCGCGTCGCTGCCGTCTAGCCCGGCCTCCTGGCAGGCCGCCACCAGCGCCCGTTGTGCGTCCTGCAGAGAGAAGCCTCGTGCGGTGTGGGACTCCGTCATGAACTAGCCCTCGCTGTTCTTGTCTGAAGGTGGTGGCTTGGTGGCCACGAACCGGCCCTTGCTGGGGATGACGACGATCAGGCCCTCCTGCTGAAGCAGTTCCAGGGCCTTGCGTACCGTGATGCGTGCCGTGCCGAACCTTGCCGCCAGGACAGGTTCGCCAGGCAGGCGGACGTCCGGGGCGAACTCGCCGGTCTTGATGGCGGCGCGGAGCTGGTTGGCCACGTCTTCGTAGCGGGTGCTCGGCTGCACGTCCGGCGCCGCTTGGCCTTGCACCCTGCGGCCTCGTCCCATCTGGCTGACGACCAGGCCCTCACGCTCCAGCTCGGCGAGCGCCTGGCGGACAGTGCCGCGAGCCACGCCGAACTCGGCCATCAAAGCCGTCTCCGACGGGATCATCCCGCCAGGCGGGTACTCCCCCGTGGTGATCCGGCGGCGGAGGTCGTCGGCCATGGTGGCGTACGTGGGCTGAGCTTTGCCTTGCGTCATGGGGCTCCCTTGCGAGCAGCAACAAGACTTAAGGCTAGGACGACACGGCCTGAGCGGGTTCGCGTGTCTCTTCACAGACATCGTCAGGGACATAAGCTCACCTCGCCTGAGAGGAGCTGCGCCCAGATGCGACCCGCCGCCTGACGGCGCCATGGGCCGGCGTACGTCACGCGAGGAGGTGCCGTCCGCTCCGTTCGGCGGATTCGATAGCTGCCCCCGCACGCCACTAACTCGTAGACGATCGGCTGGCATGCGCATGTGTAGTCGAGCGTTCGGGACTGCGCCGGCTTCTCTGTCGTCCAGGCGAGGAACGATGTCCTGCCGTGGACGAGCCGTGGAGGGTGCGGGGCGAATCCCGGACATGGCCACGCATCCTTGTCCAGAACCGGAGGTCGAGTCGGGACGCCGCCAGAGGCCCTCCCGGTCGTCGTGGCTTCATCGCGCGGCATCCATCGCTCCAGCTCTCCGGCCGAGCATCTGGTCAGTACGCCCCGAGACGTCTTCCAGTTCCTGAGCGGCAGGCACCCCGCGGAGCTTCGCGGTACCGGCGGCGGGTTGTCTCATCGGGGGTGCACCTCTTGCTGCAGGATGTCCCGGTACGACTCGCCGAACCAGATCTTGAAGTCGGCCGCGGCATCGGCGGGATTGTCGCTGGAGTGGACGAGGTTGCGGATGAGCCGCCCCTCGGCAGCGGCTTTCTCAGCGCTGTCGTCGCCGTAGAAGCCTCGGATCGTGATGGACGGAGCACGAGACGGGTCGTAGTGACCGAGCAGGTCGCGTACCTGCTGGGCGGTGTCGTTCGTCTCCCCGCAGGCGAGTGCCACCGTCACGGCGGAGCCGACGTAGTGATCGATGAGGTCGGCACGGACGTCGAACGGGAAGCGATGCCTCAGCTCCAGCATGTCGGCGTAGTGCGCGAGGATCTGCCGGGCGGTGACGGTCACTTCTCGGGTCCGGACGATGGTCACAGTGCCGGAGATCCATTCGAGGATCGGCCTGACGAGCCCGCGATCCGTCGCATCTGGCTTGCACATCACGACCGTCCAGCGGCCCCATCCGCCTGGCGGCTCATCAAAGGTAGGCACTGCCATGCCGCCACCTGCGACCGACGTAGGCCACGCTGGGTCGCCATCTTCCAGGCGGGTCACGAATGGCCGCATCATCCGGCCCTCCACAGGGAATCGGTATGCCGCGCTGAGCCGATGCGCGGCCGCCAAGCGCCAGCATCATCAGCATGGTCACTGCCCAGGTCCACGAGGGGATGTAGGGGGTCGAACGCGAGGATGCGCTCCCATAGCCCTTGAGGAGTTAGGGACTTCCGGTAGCCACCGTCCTCGGCCGTTTCGCCGAGATATGCGGCGGTGAACCGCTGGCTGCCGGATTCCCAACGTACGAGCCATTGGCCACCGGCGTGGTGTTGCAGGTGGCCGGCCCACGCCCATCCGAGTTCGTCCGGGACGAACGACAGGCCGCTCGCGAAGGATGGAGGGTCGGTGTTCATGAAACCTCAGCGGATGTCATGGGGACGGAAGCTGATGCGAGAGGCCCGTCTGCGGGAGCTGGCCGTCGCTGCGCAGCGAGACGACCGGCGGCGTGTCCGCAGTCGGCGCTTCGCCCTCGTCGACGGCCCACACCTGTGCCTGCCAGACCACTTGGGTGACGCCCTCGTTGGCCGACGTACTCATCGCGGTCATGAGGAAGAGGCGTGCAACGGCGTCGTACCGGTCGGTGGGCAGGCCGAGCGTGCCGCTCAGCTGCCATGTCCGGCCGGCATCGCTCGACACGAGAAGAGCGAGCAGCGCCGATCGCCTTGGTAACACGGACGCCCCGGCCGGCTGATGGAAGGCGGGGCGGAGGGCCGCGTTGAGGGCCTGCATCGTGTTCTGCTCCTCACTTACGGTGACGGTTCTCCTCCACCTTGGATTCGTACGGCTCAGGCGGGAACGCCAGCGAGGCAGGCAGTCAAGAGTCAGACCACGGTCAGATCTCGGTCAGTTAGGCCGGGCCGCGGACGCACCACTATGCGACGATGCGCTCAGAGGGAGGCAGCCAATGTCAGACCCGAATCTGCTATTGCAGCAGGCGCGTGAGCGATTGCCATCCCCTGCCGACCCCGGCGAGCATGCCTCGCGCCAGGAGTTGGCAGACCTGGTCAACGCCTGGTTGTTCGAGAACCACCACCGACACGGCGGCCTGACCCAGGAGTACATCGGCAAGCTGGAACGCGGCGAAGTGCGCTGGCCCAACGCCCACTACCGGGAGGCGTTCCGTGCCATTCTCGGCGCGGAACGTGACAGGGACCTGGGCTTCAACAGATCCCGGCGTGCCAACTCGGTCGTTACCGTGACAGATGTGGATCGCAAAGGCTTCATTCGTACTGCGCTCGGGGCAGCCGCCGCCATCCCCCTCGCCGAACTGGCTTTGCCTGCCCAGGCCATCGCGGCACCGTCCGTCATCCAGCCATCTGACATCGCCGAACTCCGCAACATCGCCCACGTCTTCACCACCTGGGACCACACCTACGGCGGCGGCCTGGTGCGCGAGGCCGTCGTCGGGCAGTTGCGTTTCGCGGTCGGCCTCCTGAAGCAGTCCCGCTGCCCGTCCAAGCTGCACGCTCCCCTGTACGCCGCAATCGGCTGGCTGGCCCACGCCGCCGCGTTCATGGCCTTCGACGCCTACGCCCACGAGGACGCTCGCCGCATGTTCGCCCTCGCACTCACCTGCGCCGAACAGGCGAACGACTGGCACCTCCGAGCCAAAGTGCTCTCCTCCATGGCACGACAGTCCATCTGGTGCGGCGACGCCGACAACGGGCTGACCTTGGTCGAGTTCGCGATGGTACGAGCCGACCGCCTGACACCCGCCGAACGAGCCATGCTGCGCGGAGCCCAGGCACGCGCCTTCGCCAAGCTGGGCCGGACACAGGAAGCATTGAAGGCCATCGCAGAGGCGGACACGGAATACGACCACATCCGCCCCGGCGAAGAACAGCCCTGGATGCGGTACTACGACGCCGCCCAGCACTCAGGCGACACCGGCCACGCCCTGTTCGACCTGGTCATCATCGACAGGACAACGACCGGCAAGCCGGCTGGTGACGCGATCGACACCAGGTACCTGAGCGAGGCGTCCACGAGGCTCGCGAACGCTGTGGCTGGCCACACTGCCGCTTACGTCCGCTCCCGCGCCATCAGTGGCATCAAGCTGGCCTCCCTCACTATGGCAACCGGAGATCCCGAGGAGGCGGCCTCAATCGGAGGACGAGCCGTCACCGACGCCGGCACCGTGCGCTCCCGCCGCGCCCAGGACGACATGAAGGAACTCGCCAAGTTCGCCCTCCCTCACAAGACCCGGACACCAGTGGCCCTGCTCCGTCACCGGATCCGGGAGGCCGTCCAGACATGACCCAGACCAGCGACGCCGAAACGGCCGCGTGGACCGTCCTCGACGTAGCCAGCCGCCGCGCCGGCCTGGACCCATCCGGCGCCGAGCTGATGCGCCTCGGCGAGAACGCCCTCTTCCGACTCCCCGGCGGCATCGTCGCCCGCATCTCCCGCCGCGACCAGGTCGCCGCCGCAGCCCGCGAGGTAGCAGTGGCACGCTGGCTCAAAGCCAACCACGTACCCGCCGTCCAAGCATGGCCAGACATCGACCAGCCCATCGAGGTCGACGGCCGAGCAGTCACCTGGTGGCAAGAACTCCCACCCCACCGACACGGGACGGCCCTCAAAGTCGCAACCGCGCTACGCCGCCTCCACGACCTCCCCCCACCGACCGACTTCGATATCGGCCGCTTGGACCCGTTCGTACGACTCGCCGAACGAATCGACCGTGCCATCACCCTCACCGAGGCAGACCGGGCGTGGATGCGCACCCACCTGGACGAGCTGAAGGCACGCTACGTGGACCTGCCCGAGGGCCTGCCGGAAACGGTCGTACACGGCGACGCATGGATAGGCAACGTGGTGAGCACCGATGCCGACACGGCCGTACTGCTCGACCTGGAACGCTGCTCAATCGGCCCGCCTGAATGGGACCTGACCTCCACAGCAGTGAAAGCCTTCACCCTGGCCGGCATCACCGCCGAGGACTACGACACCTTCGCGAGGACGTACGGGCGAGACGTCACTGCATGGGCAGGGTTCGAGACGCTCCGGGACATCCGCGAGTTCCGCATGACCTGCATGGCCGCCCAGGTGGCCGCCGAGAATCCGCTTCGGCATGACGAGGTGTTGCTGAGGTTGGCGTGCCTGCGTGGCCGGCACGGCTCCAGACCGTGGACCTGGACAGCTGTTCCGTAGCGGCCTGCGTCAGGTCCTCAAAGGATCGTGGGCAAGCTGTCGGCCTCCTCTCGGCAGAACGCGATGGCGGCGGCGCTGAAGGAGTACAGCGTGATTCTCCGTACCGTCTACCCCGCCCGCTACCTGTTCGGCGAGGCCTGCCGGCGGCGCATCGCCAGGCAGCTGGACAAGCGCGAGAGCCTGCACGCGCTGCGCCGCGAACTGCGCTACGCTCCGGCGGCGCCTTCCACAGCCCGCACCTCACCGGGCAGAGTGAGCAGGCATGGCGCCTGACCATGCGGACCAACGCGGTCGTGACCTGGACCAGCGACTATCTGGGGCTGACGGTGGCCGCGCTACAGGCCGAGGGCCGCTATCAGGTGCCAGCTGAAGGTCGCGGCAGGGGGCGCTCACTGACGGGCGAACCATGCGGTGAGGCGATCGTGGTGCCGGTCAGGGCGGATTCCCGGGGTGCTGGAGAGCGTCGCGGAGAGAAGCGCGGGAGGTGATGCCGAGCTTGGGGAAGACCTGGTAGAGGTGGGTGGAGACGGTGCGCGGGGACAGGTTCAGGCGCTGGGCGATCTGTTTGTTGGTCATGCCGGCGGCGGCGAGTGTCGCGATCTCGTGTTGCTGGGGTGAGAGGCGGGTGTCGCCGGTCGGGGCGGGGAGAAGTCCTGTGGCCCGGAGTTCGCTGCGGGCTCGCTCGGCCCAGGGGGCGGCGTTGAGCCGGGTGAAGGTCGCGAGGGCGGCGGTGAGGTGGTCGCGGGCCAACTGAGTGGCCTTGAGGCGTCGGAGGCGTTCGCCGTAGAAGAGCCTGATGCGCGCCAGGTCGAACGGCCAGGTTGCGGCTTCGGGCAGGGTCAGAGCCTGTTCGAAACGGTCGTCGGCGGAGGTCATGGCCGTCGCACCATGGGCCATCAGGGCCAGCCTCGGGGAGAGCTCGGCCGTGTGGGCCCGATGCAGCGCCGCGACGTGGGCTTCGGCCTCGGTGGGGCGGCCGGAGCGGACGGCGGCTTCGACGAGGTCGGGGACCAGACACAGAGCGGGTCCCTGGAGATGCGCGCGGTCGCCTGCGGGCGCGATCGAGGTCGCGTGCAGGAACGCCGCTTCGTAATCGCCTCTGGCGAGAGCGGCCCGCGTTCTGATCTCGGCGGCCAGGATGCGGAGGAGCTGGAGGCGGCGGGGCGCGGCGAAGCGGGTGATCTCATCTGCGAGTTCTCCTGCCCGGTCGGTGTCACCGTGCACGGTGGCGAGCATGCCTTGGCGGTGGAGGAACATCTGAGCCAGGAGGTGGTAGCCATGCCGGCGGCTGAGCCGTAACCCGTCCTCGCTGAGGTGGGCGGCCTGATCCCACGCGCCGGATTCGTAACAGTGCCGGCTGAGGAGGTTCATGGCGTGGATGGCCAGCGTCAGGTGCTCGTCCGCATGGCGGTCCTCCAGCAGGCGCAGCAATGCCGCTCTGCATTCCTCCAGACGGCCGACGTACTGGGCGGCGATGCCGATCCGGATCACTTCGACGGGGCCGGCCGCGGCGAGCCGGGCGATCGCGTCATCGAGTCGGCCGGGGTCGTGAAGCGCGGGATCGGCGAAGCAACTGATGAGCAGTGACAAGGAATCCGGGACTGGCGGAGCCAGCTGCGTGGTGGCGAGCCGGAGTGGCGTCCAGAGGTCCGGGCGGGCGGCGAAACCGCTGATCCACGTCAGCGTGTACAGGCCCTCATGAAGGATCTCGCGCGGTATGTCCGGCTGGGTCAGCCCGGCGTCGACGGCCTTGGCCAGCGGCCCGTGCGCCCCGTCGACGTCGCCGATGCCGCTGAACAGGAGGTGCTGGGCCGTCGCGATCGCGGTCATCAACGAGGCGGCGTCGGTGCCGCTGGTCGGCAGGTGCTCCAGGAGGCGGGGCGCGTCGCGGAGGTTTCCCGTGGCGTCGGTGCCGAGGTAGGCGGCTTCGGCCGCTCTGCGGCTGCGGTCGCGACGGTCCGGGCTGAGAGTCGCGGCCCGGGTGAGCGCGGCGACGGCTCCGGTGAGGTCGCCACGTTCTCGTGTCCGGTGGGCCAGCCGTTCCAGCAGGGAGGCGACGTGCTCGTTCGGCTCGATCGCCGCTTCCGCGAAATGCCAGATGCGGCGGTCCTCGTCTCCGTCGGGCCGAGTGGCGAGCATCTCGTGAGCTTTGCGTTGTTCTGCGGCCGTGGACAGCTCCAGGACGGCGGAGCGGATGAGCGGATGGCGGAAGGTCAGGCGCACCGTCGCTGGATCCAGGTTGATCAGTCCGGCTTCGCGCGCGTCCCGCAGGGCTTCGGTCACCACTTGGCCGGGTAGCAGCGACTGAAATGCCGCGATTTCTCCGCTGCCGTCCAGGGCCGCCAACAGCAGTATTTGTCGACTGGTCTGAGGGAGGTCGGCGACTCTGGAAGCGAAGATCGCCTGGAGGCGCTGGCTGAGGGGAAGGAAGCGGGGCAGCGGTGCGTATCCGGAGATCTGGTCCGCGGAGAGGGCGGTCGGCAGTTCCCGGAGGATCAAGGGGTTGCCGCGGGCCTCGGCCAGAAGGCGTCGGCGCACCGGGGAGGGCAGGTCGGGGAAGCGGTCCGTAAGCAGCGCGGAGGCCGACTGGTCGTCCAACGGGGCGAGGTCGTGGACGCGCGGAGCTCTCGGTGGTTGGTGAGTGTCCCTCGTGACGGCCAGCATCCCGATCCGCGTGTCCGCCAGATCGAGCGAGCGCAGCACCATGGCGCTTCCGGAGTCCAGCCAAGGAAGGTCGTCAATGGCCAGCAGGAGGGGCCGGGGGCGCGAGGCGTGCCGGAGCATGGCCAGGGTGGCGTCGGCGATGGCGCGCTGCCGCGGTGCCGGCCCGGAGGCCAGGCCCAAGGCGGTCGTGAGAGCGCCCTGGTGCCGCTCGGGAAGGCGGGTGAGTTCGTCGAGCAGGGAATGGAGAAGCTGATGGAGCCCCGCGAAGGGCAGGTCCCCTTCGAAGGGCGTTCCGCAGGCCCGGAGAACTCGGAATCCGCCGGCCGCCGCTCGGGTCGCCGCGGCGTGCAGGACCGCGCTCTTGCCGACTCCCGTCTCTCCGGTGATCATGAGGGATGCGCCGCCCTGGTCGGCGGCGGCCTCGACGAATCCGCCGATGGCAGACAGATCGCCGTCCCGGCCGTACAGCACGCTCGCCTCCTCCCGCGCCCTGTCGCCAGGGTAGGCCCGACGGCGACCCCGCCGATTCCGTCAAATGACGCAGATCGCGGTAGGCATACCTCACCCTGTCCGGGGTTCGTCCCCGTTCAGCGCGTCCCGCAGTCCGGCTCTGGTCGTCACGCCGAGCTTGGGATAGATCTGGTAGAGGTGCGTGCTGACCGTGCGGGGCGACAAGAGAAGCCGCTCGGCGATCTGTTTGTTCGTCAGACCTGCTGCCGCCAGCATCGCGATCTCCCGCTGCTGCGGTGTCAGCGCGTCGGGGCCGCCGGCGTCGAACCTCCCTGGCGTGCCGCCGACCGCCCGCAGTTCCCTGCCCGCCAGGGCGGACCACGGCGCGGCACCCAGCCGTTGGAAGCCGTCGAAGGCATCGCTCAGCTGCCTGCGCGCCTCCACGGTGGCGCGGCTGTTGCGGAGGCGTCGTCCGTAGGACAGCTGGATCCGGGCCTGCTCGAAGGGCCACTGCTCCGCTCCGGCGACGGCGAGCGCTTCTTCGAAATGTTCGGCGAACCGGCTCTCGCGGGCCACCATGCCCGCGGCTCCCGAGGTGACGAGCGCCAGGCGTGGGGAGAACGCGGGGATGTCCAGTTCTTGGAGGGCGGCGACATGCCGGGCGGCCTCGGTGAGTGAGCCGGACCGCTCCGCCGCCTCGACCAGATCGAGAGCGGTCCACAGGGTGTAGGGGACGTAGGGCCGCAGTGTCCCGGCGGGACTGATCGCGGATGCGTGGGCGAAGGCCTGTTGGTACCTTCCTCTACCCAGCTCACGGAGGGCGTCGATGCCGTGAGCGTAGGCGAGCAGGAGTCCGACCCCGCGCGGCGCGGCCCAGCGGGTCATCGCCTCGGCGGCGGCCTGGGCGTGGTCGAAGCGGCCCTGCGCGGCGGCGATCACCGCATCCTGGTGGACGAACAGCCATCGGAAGAGCGCGTAGCCGTGCTCGTCACAGAGCCGCACGCCCTCCTCGCACAACTCCAGTGATTCGTTCCACAGGCCGGCGAAGAAGTCGTCGTTGGCCAAGACGACCTGGGTCTGGAGCTGTGAGGTGATCGCACCGCCTTCCCTGCCGTGCTCGATGACCTTCCGCATGGGCCCGCGGCAGGAACGCGGCCGGTCCACGTAGGCTCCGGCCACGACGACCCTGGCCACGTAGGCTGTATCTGGCTCCTGGTTCAACCCGCTGATCAGGTCGTCGAGTTCGTCGAGCACCGGCAACGCCTGATGGGCGGGATCGCCGAACGTCTTGGCCAGCACGATCAGGTAGCGCGGAGGCGGCGGCTTGAAGCGCTTCAGCAGGTGGTCGAGCGGCTGCCACAGCTCGGCCCGGCCGCTGAAGACACAGATGGCGATGAAGAACCACAACGCTTCGATCAGCCCGTGATCATCGCCGTCCAGGATCTCGCGGATAGCGATGGCGCCGAGGACCATCCTGTGCGCGGCGTCGACGTCTCCCTCACTGTTCATCAGGTACGCGGCCGTCGCGACGGCCGCCGCCAGCGTGGCGGCGCCGCCGGGGTCGGCATCCTGGGCGTCGGCCAGTAGGCGGGGCACGCTGGCGATGTCGCCCGTCATCTCCGCCCCGACATAGGCAGCACGCGCCAGTCTGCGACCGCGATCCGCGCCCGAGGGAGCGAGATCCGCCGCGCGGAGCAAGGCGGAGACCGCACCGACGGCGTCGCCTCGACGCAGGGCCCGGTCGGCGGTCTGTTCCAGGAGCGCCGCGATCGACTCGTCCGGAGCCTCGGCCGCCTCGGCCAGATGCCAGGCACGCCGGTCCGGCTGGTCCGGCATCTGGGTCGCGATCGCCGCGTGCAGGCCGCGCCGCTCCCGGTCAGTGGACATCGCGATCACCGCGGATCGCATCAGCGGATGCCGGAACGTCAGGCGGCCACGCTCGGCCTCCACCCGGATCAGTTGGGCGCGCTCCGCGGGGGCGAGATCGTCGATGGCGCCCGCTCCGAAGGCCGCGACGAGGATGCCCAAGTCACCGGTCGCGTCGAGTGCCGCGAGGAGCAGGGCATCCCTGGTCGCGGCGGGGAGCGGATCGACCCTGGCCGCGAAGAGGTGCTCCAGCCGCTGACTCAGCGTCGTCATCGGGGCCGTCGGCCGTTCATGGCGCCGATCCACGACGCGCGCGGGCAGCTCGAGCAGCGCCAGGGGATTTCCCGCCGCTTCCTCCAACACTTGCTGGCGAACGCGCGGTGCCAGTCCGGGGAACCGCTGATCGATCAGGTCGGCCGCGGCGGCCCGGCCGATCGGCATCACTTCGAGGGTCGTGACCCCGCCGCCGTCGAAGAAGCTCGACTCGCCTGTGCGGAAGGCCGCGAGAAGGCCGATCCGGGGTCCGTCGAGACGCCGCGCGACGAACGCCAGGACGGCCGCGCTCATGCGGTCCAGCCACGGCAGGTCGTCCACGATGACCAGGAGTGTGCCCTCTCCTCGGGCGAGCATGAGCAGTGACAGCACGGCGTTGGACACGGCCAGCCGATCGGGAGGCGGCCCGTCGTCGAGTCCAAGCGCTGTGGCCAGCGTGCCGCGCTGGGCAGGGTTCAACTCATCAAGCCGTGGGAGGAACGGCGTCAGCAGGCGATGCAGGGCCGCATAGGCCAGATCCGTGTCGCCTTCGACTCCGGCGGTCCGGATGACCGGGATCCCTCGTGTCACGGCCGCCTCTTCGGCGGCTTCCAGCAGCGCGGTCTTGCCTACACCAGCCTCGCCGTAGAGCACGAGGGCATCGCCGTTCGCCGCGACTCGCCGTACGAACTCCCCGACGACCTTCAGTTCGTGCTCGCGGCCCAGCAAGGTGCCGTCCCCATACGACCGGTCCGCATTCCCTCCGGCGAGCGTCACAGCCGGCACGCTACCGGCCTTCGGACCGTCGCACCACGGGTGGGATCGGGCGGTCCGAGGGGCTCGTCCTTCACGGCATGACTTCGCGGCGCCTGGTCATTCGTCTGCCGTGTCGGTGAGGGCGTCGCGGAGGGCGGCTCGGGAGGTGATGCCGAGTTTGGGGAAGACCTGGTAGAGGTGGGTCGAGACGGTGCGTGGGGACAGGAAGAGGCGGGCGGCGATCTCCTTGTTGCTGTGGCCGGCGGCGGCGAGCAGGGCGATCTGGTGCTGCTGCGGGGTGAGGGCAGCCAGGCCGGTGGCGTTCTTGGGGACGGTGGCGCCGGTGGCGCGCAGCTCGCGATCGGCTCGGTTCGCCCAGGGAGCGGCGCCGAGGCGGCGGAAGGCCTGGGTGGCCGCGGTGAGGTGGCGGCGGGCGTCGACGGCGCGCTTCGCGCGGCGCAGGTGGGTGCCGTAGCCGAGTTGGACACGGGCGAGGTCGAAGGGCCAGCGATCGTTCCCTGGGTCGGTGATGGCGGTTTCGAGGGCCGCGGTGTCGGGGTCGGCGTCGGTGATGGCCGCACCGGCGAGGATGACCAGGCGGAGCCGTGGGGACAGCCGGCCGAGGTCGAGTTCATGGGCTGCGGCGATGTGCGCCGCGGCTTGGCCGGGACGTCCGCTGTGGAGGGCGGCTTCGACGAGGTCGCCGAGTACCCAGAGGGCGTGTGGGTTGTAGGGGCTGAGGGTGCCGGGCGGGCTGATGGCTGCGGCGTGATGGAAGGCGGCGTCGAAGTCGCCTTGGCCGAGGGCGGTCAGGCCACGGATGTGGGAGGCGTAGGCGCCGATGATTCCGGCGCGGCGGGGCCCGGCCCAGGCGTCCATGTGATCCGCGGTGTCGGCGGCGCGCTGGAAGTCGCCGCGGGCGGCGGCCAGGAGGGCGTCGATGAGTCGGCCGGGCCAGGTCAGCAGGCCATAACCGTGGGTGTCGCAGAGTTTGAGTCCTTCGTTGATGTGCTGCTGGGCCTCGTCCCAGCGGCCGGTGTGGAAGGCGTCCTGCCCGAGGAGGAAGAGTGCTTCGATGGCCGAGGTGACGGCTCCGCCCTCGCGGCCGTGCTGGATGACGCGCTGGAGCGGTTCGCGGCAGGCCGACAGCCGGTCGAGGTAGGCGACGGCGGTGCCGGTGCGGATGATGCGGGCGTGGCTGACTTCGTGGTCGAGGCTCTCGACGGCGGCGTCGGCGCGGTCGAGGAAGTCCGAGGTGAGGCGGGCGGGGTCGCTGAAGGTGCGAGAGAGGATCGCCAGAAGTTCGGGCGGGCGCGGCCGAAGCCGGTCGACGGCCTCGATGAGGGGCGGCCACAGCTCGGCTCGACCGCCGAAGAAGCAGACCATGAGCAGGGTGTAGAGCACCTCGATGACGACGATGTCATCTCCTCGGCAGGGGTCGAGGTGTTCGCTGACGGCGGTGGTGAGGAGGCGGTGGGCGGTGTCGACGTCGCCGTCCCCGTGCAGGAGCTGGTAGGCGCGGGCGCCCGCGACCGAGAGCATGTCGTCCGGGCCCGGCTGGGCTTGGCGGGCCTGGTCGAGGAGGCGGGGGGCGTCGTGGAGGTCGCCGGTGACGATGATGCCGAGATAGGCCGCTTCGGCCAGGCGTCCGCTTCGGCCCTTGCCGACAGGGCTGAGGTCGGCGGAGCGCAGCAACTGGGTGACGGCGCCGACGGAATCGCCGCGCCGCAGGCTGGCGATGGCGACCCGTTTGAGGAGGGCGGCCACCTTCTCGTCGGGCTCCTGGGCGGCCTCGGACAGGTGCCAGGCGTGCCGTTCGGGCCGGTCGGCGAGGCGGACGGCGAGTTCGGCGTGGGCGAGACGGCGCTGCTCGCTGGTCGACAGGTCGACGACGGCCGATTGGAGGAGGGGGTGGCGGAAGGTGAGCCGGCCGGTCGGTTCGTCGGCGTGGACGAGTCCGGCGCGTTCTGCCGGGCCCAGGCCGTCCTCGGACCGGGCCGCGGCGATCGCGCGGATCAGTCGCAGGTCGCCGGTTCCGTCCAGTGCCGCCATGAGGAGGAGGTCGAAGACCTGCGCCGGAAGCGCCAGGACCCGGGTGGCGAAGACGTCCTGGAGGCGCCTGCTCAGCGGGAGCGCGGTGGGGAGGGTTCCCGCGACAGCGTGAGTGAGGTCGCCGAGGGAGACGGGGAGTTCGAGCAGGGCCAGCGGGTTACCCAGGGCCGCCTCCAGCAGGCGGCGCCGCACGCGGGGCGTCATCACCGGGTAGCGGTCGGCCAGCAGCTCCGCCGCGGCCTCGTCCGACAGCGGCTCCACCAGGAGGATGGGGAGGTCGCCCTGGTCGAAGAAGTGGGCTTCGCCTGTACGGTGAGCCGCGACCATGCCCACCCGCTGTCCTGCCAGACGGCGGGCGACCATGCCGAGCACGCTGGCACTCGCCCGGTCCAGCCACGGCAGATCATCGATGATGATCAAAAGCGGACGTCGCGCGGACGCCTGGTCCAGCAGAGCCAGGACGGCGTTGGCCACGAGGAGCTGGGCCGGGGCCGGCCCGTCGGCCAGTCCGAGCGCGATGTTGAGGGCGTCGCCGAACAGGGGGCTCAGCCGGACAAGCTCGTCGAGACACGGGTGCAGGAGCTGGTTCAGAGCGGCGTAGGAGATCTCGACCTCGAACTGCGAGCCGGCCGCCCGCAGCACCCTGCCGCCGGCCTCGTCCGCGTGAGCGGCGGCATGATTCAGCAGCGCTGTCTTTCCCACACCGGGATCGCCTGCCAGCAGCAGCGCACTCCCTGCTTGATCGCCGATTCCCGCGATCAACTCCTCCAGCCGGCGGATCTCAGCCGCTCGGCCGACCAGCGGCCTCGGCCCTGCGGCGGCCCGATCCTGCCCCGCGCCGAACCTGTCCATCTTGCGACCTTCCGTCATCGGCTGAAACCTGTCCAGCCTCCGGTCACGAAGGAGACGACACCTTCGGCGAAAGCGGCCGGTTCCTCGATATGGCCGAAATGGCCACTGCCGTGGAGGGTGAGGAGCCGGGAGTCCGGGAGGAGCCGGTGGAGCTCGGCCGCCCAGCGGGGACCGCAGATGAAGTCGTGGGCTCCGACGATGACGAGCGCCGGGATCGTGACACTCTTCAGGTCGTGCCGGTCGTCGAACGGTTCAGGCCGCTGGTCGGTGTCCAGCCCGGAGATATAGGTGCCGGTGATCGCGTCCCGGAACGGCCGGTACTCCTCCTCCCGGGCACGGTGGTCGGCGACGTAGGCGGGAAACAGCGCACGCGCGGCATGGGTGAAGGCCGCGTCGTCACCGATCTTGGGGACCGACTCCCAGACGTCCAGGACCTCCGGGCGGGCGTCGGGACGCTCGGCGAGGAGCGCGCGCAGATTCCGGTCAGCCTCGGCGAAGTGCTCCGAGCCCGCTGACGGAGCGCTCTCGTACAGGATGATCCCGGCGAGGCCGCCGGGCCGGTGGACGGCGTGGTACTGGGCGACGAAGCCGCCGTGGGAGTGGCCGAGCAGATGGACCGGGCCGCGGTCGAGGTGGCGGAGGAGGCGTTCGAGGACGGCCGAATAGCGGTCGCGGGTGTAGCCGTGCGGGTGGGCGAGCAGCCGATCCGATCGCCCGGTGCCGATCGGCTCCAGGTAGACCATGGTCAGATGTCTCTCCAGCTCCGGCATCCGCAGGTAGTCCCACGTGAAGCCGGGCCCTCCCGGATGCGCCACGCAGATCGGGCCGGTGCCGTGCACGTGGAAGGCGACCGTCAGGCCCTCGGCCGTGAAGGAGTGGAGGCCCTGGGACAGAGGCTCTGGGGTGGATGCGGTCATCAGGACTCCCGACTCGAAATCTGGGGGCAGGGACACCGGCAAGATGTCGGCGCGACCTCAAAGTTCGATCGGCAGGAGGTGATCTACATCACACCCGCTCCTCATGGGGCCAGATGCCCAGGAGCTCCGCGGGAACGGCCGCGGGCCGGAGCGGACGCGGGTGGTGCAGCCGCAGCTGAGTCACTCTGCCGCCGTCCAGGTGCATGATCCAGGCGACCGACGGCGGGCAGTGCGCGGGATCGTCCTCAGGATTGTCGATGACCATCTCCCAGACCGCCAGCGTCCGGCACGCGGCCACGTTGACCGGCCGTTGCCGCACCCCGGCGGACAGGTCGCGGTCCATCGCCCGTTCCAGCAGCGCAGCACCCCCGATCCGCGCGGCTCCACTCATCAGAGCGACCTCGGCGGACCACTCACCTCGCAGGAGCGCGCCGAACCGTCCGTTCTCGGCGGCGGTCAGGGTGTCGCGCGCCTCCGCCCAGCTCGCCTCCGTCCGTGATCGAAGACCGCTGTACGCGCTCTGCGCCGTGCCGGCGAGAGCGTCGAGGAGCTTGGCGCGGGCTTGGCTCAGCCGGCTGCGTACCGTGCCCACCGGCACGCCGCACACCTGGGCGATGGCCTCATAACCGGTCACGCCCTCGCTGAAGTGACGCAGGATCAGCGGCAGCCGCAACGTGGGAGAGAGCGCCTCGATCGCCTCCCACACCCAGGTCCGCATGGCGTGGTCGTCCAACGCCCGGCCCAGATCGGCGTCGTGGCCCGCCAACGGCGGCTCAGCCACGGGCTCGACCCGCCGCGCCTCGCGCAGCAGGCCGCGGCACCGGTTCCGTACGATCATCCGCAACCAGGGGCCCACCGCCTCCGGGTCACGGATGTCCCCGATCCGCCGCAACGCGGTGAGCGCCGCGTCCTGCACCACGTCCTCAGCGTCGGGACCTGACCCCAGAAGACTCAACGCCACCGCCCGCATGCCCGCCCGGTGCCGATCCAGGAGCACACCCACCGCGGCGGCCTCTCCGGCCTGGGCGGCCAGTACCAGCGCCGCGTCACGCTCTCGAAGGTCCGTCATGTTCGACATCCTCGCGTTCCTGTCCCGCTCCCGGAGGCGGGCCCCGCTCCGGCGCGAGGCCCGCAGCCGTCGATCAGTCCGTCGCCTTGGCCGCGGCTTCGATCTGCTTCGCGGTGATGTCGGGGTGGCTCATCATCGGGACGTGCGAGGCGCCCTTGACCTCGATGACGTGAGACTTGGCGCGCTTGTAGAACCAGCGCTCCAGCGCGGGCGGGATCGCCTTGTCCTCGGTCGCGACGATCGCCCACGACGGGATCGTCCGCCAGGCGGCGGCCGTGGTGACGTCGGTGAGGGCCTGCTGGGCGAACGGCCGCTGCGTGATCTGCATCAGGTCGGTGGTGGCCTTGGGCAGATCGGCGGCGAACGCGGCCCGGAACTTGTCGGCCCGCAGGTACAGGTCGACACCGGCCCCGCCGTCGGCGAGCGGATAGGGAACCCCCTGGACGGAGTCGCCGATCAGGCTGCCGGGGAACTTCCCGAGCAGGTCTCCGAGCTGCTCCCCCTCGTCCGGCGCGAACGCCGCGACAAAGACCAGCGCCTTGACCGCGCTGTTCCCGGCGGCGGCGTTGGTGATGACCGCCCCGCCGTACGAGTGACCGACCAGCACGATCGGCCCCTCGATCGACTTCAGGACGGACGCGAGGTACGGCGCGTCCGTCGGGAGGCCACGCAGCGGATTCGCCGGAGCGATGATCTTCGTGTAGCCGTCCTTGCGGAGCCGGTCGATGACGCCGTTCCAGCCGGACGCGTCGGCGAAGCCGCCATGGACGAGCACGACGGTCGGCTTCACCTTCGTGTTGCCGGTGGCCGACGCGGTCGAAGCGGGCAGCGCGAGGAGCGCCGCCGCGGTGGTCACCGCGGCCCCGGACGCGAGAATCCGGCGACGGGTGAACAAGAGACGAGAAAGCATGACGGGACTCCTTGCAAGGGGAATTGCGTGATCCCGTCCCGCCTGGAGCCAGCAGGCAGGACGGGCAATCGGGTGGTGCCGGAGGAAACGGCGGGCTCAGACTGTGATGCTGGTCGCGGCCTGAGCGATGACGGCCGCGACGGCGGCGGGGTTGGACACGTAGACCGCGTGGCTGCCCGCCACCTCGGTGACCGTCGACCCGGCCCTCTCCGACATCGCCCGCTGGGCGGGCGGCGGGATCATCCGGTCATCCGCGGCGACCAGGTACCACGACGGCTTGATCCGCCAGGCCGGCTCCGACACCGCGCCCGCGAGCGCGTCCACGCCCCACGGCACCTGCGAGTCGGCCATGAACGCCGCCAGGCTGTCCGGGACGTCCGCGGCGAACGACCCGGCGAACTTCTCCCTGTCCAGGAACAGGAAGCCGTCCTGCGGCGGCAGGATCGGCGGCACCGGCGCACCGGGCGGAGGGTCGGCGATCAAGGTGTTCACCGACTCGCCCTTGTCCGGCGCGAATGCCGCAATGTAGGCCAGGGCGGCGACGTTCGGGTGGGTGCCGGCCTCGGTGATCACGACACCACCGTAGGAGTGCCCGACCAGCACGGCCGGTCCGTCCAGAGCGTCCAGGGTCCGCTGGGTGACGGCCACGTCGTCGGCCAGGGACAGGGTGGGGTTCTGCACGACATACACCCGGTAGCCATCGGCGGTCAGGTGTTCGTACACCCCCTGCCAGCCTGATCCGTCGACGAAACCACCGTGCACCAGCACGATGTTCTTCACTTCGCTCACGACACTGCCTCCGATCCCCCGGGATTCCGACCCGGCTCGATGGGGAGATGACCGGAACGCTAAACCTCCTGCTGCCTCCACCGAATGCGCCAAATGACGTAGACCACGCAATAGCCGCAGCAGCTACGTCAACTGACGTAGCCCACGCAGAACGGGACTGCGGGTCAGCTCAAGCTTCACCCCGTCAGTCAGCGGTGAACGCTGAACAGACTTCTGCAGACTCGCCCCTTGAAGCACTCGAACCACCTGCATGGGCTACGGCGCCCCTTGCGATGCTTGCCCGCCGCCAGACATCGGCCGTGCCTCTGCGGGTGCTTGTGGGCCTAACGAGGCTTCGCATGGGCCTTGCGCGTGATCGCCGGATGGGCAACCGGCTGAGACATCACATCCGTCCGCTCGATGACTAGCGGAGAACCGACAGGGGCGAGGGGCAGGAGAGGCTGGGAGCTCTCCCCCAGCTCCCAGCGACATCACCGCTACGCGCGGCGCTGACCCTTGTTGAGGCTGCCGGAGTGCACCGTTGGTGACACCCGTACGCGCTCCACACGATGAGGAATGACATACAGTCCCAGCACTACGGTGGCTCAGAGCCATCGCGGGCCGTCAGGGGTGCACCTGACTCCCGGAAACTGGCACCGCCCGTGGCTCCTGCCTCATGTCTGGCCGCTCTCACGTCATGATCTTTCCCAATACCTTCCCAGACAGCAGCCGCATCGCGCCGCGCGATAGCATCATGCCTGGTCAGGGCCGCAAGGGGACGCTCGTGATCATCCGACTCCTAAGGCGGGTGCCGCAGGTTCGGATAAGGCTCGAGGCGCCAAAAGCAAAGCGTTCTTGGCCAGTGGAAACAATGGTCAAGGGCTTCGGCGCTGTAGGGCTGTCGTCGATCGTCTGCGGGCAGTCCCTTCTGATGCCTTCTCATGGGGGCACCCGTTGGCGTGAGCCTGGTGATCAAATTTCCGAGGCAATCTCGGGCATTGCTCCGTGCGGGAGTGTGGGGGAGCAAGTGCTTCGGAGCGGCCGTGGCGGCTGAGGACAGGTGGTCAACGCTTGGCGTTGGAGGATGGGCGGTCCTACTTGTCGCTCGATTGCCAGCCCACTTTGTCGTGGCTCACGATGCAATTGGCGTAGATGCGCAGACGCATGCCGATGCTGTGTCCGACCCGTTCCTCCGCGTGGGCACCGGGACGCCGGCGTTGAGCCACGCGGAGACGCAGGAGTGGCCCAGGTGGCGGGGGCGGGCCGCGAAGCAGGCTCGTTCGTGCTCATTTGGAGGCGGGCGCAGCGAGATGGACAGCGATGAAGGGATTGTGCGCTGCGTCCCGTGGCTCGGGAGATGTCGTACGGGCAGCGCTTCCGACGGCATCGACGGCGTCACAGGCCGCATCAGATCTGCACGCATCGGTAGGCGGTGTCGGCTGCCCGTACATGGACCATGCCGGCGGATCGCGATCGCGTTCCGCAGGTACTCGTCCGCTGCGCCGCGGTTCTCCATCGATTCCACGAATGGGTGCAAGACGTCACCGCCGGGCGGGAGCGGGCCCGGGGTTCACATGGCGCGAGCGGTCGCTCCGGAAGGTGGCGGCGAGGTCGTGGGGTGGTCACTCGGTGGGGTGGGCCGCGTCCAGGAGGCGGCGCAGGTGCAGGCTGTCCGGGGCCAGGGCGGTGATCAGGCTGGCGGGGCCGGCCAGCGGGGTCAGTACGGCTTGACCCGCTGCGGGGTCGTCGCCGAACAGCCGGACCTGGGGCGGTTGGCATTCCAGGTCGGGGTCGACGATGAGGATCTGGCCGGCGGCGCGGTGACTGGCCAGGATCGCCGGACCGTCCCAGCCGGGGGCGTCCGGGCCGTAGGCGGTCTGCTGGTCCAGCAGGAGGTGTCCATCGCGGTGGACGATGAGGCGGATGGCCAGCCGGCCCGGAGGCTCGCCGAAGCGCCCGAGGACCTGTTCCTCGCGCAGGACGAGGCGCGCGGTGGCGGCCAGGTCGATGGTGCAGGTCTGGCGCAGGTTGCTGCCGGCGGCGGAGATCAGCGGCTGGGGCAGCCAGTGCAGGCTGGCTCGGTCGGCCACGGTCAGGTGCACGTCGTAGGTAGCGGGCTCAGGGGTGGGGCCGCGCAGGGCGATCGCGGCTGAGGCGGTGGTGACGTGAAGGTGGGCGCCGGGTTCGGCGGTGGCCTCGACGCGCAGCCGGTCGCCACCGAGAGGGGCGTTCATGGCGCCGAGCACGCACACCCGCGCCTGGTCACCGTGCGAGTGAATGCGGCGCAGGTGGAACGGGCCGTCACCGGCCAGGGCGGACAGTACGGTGCCCTCCCCGGCGCGGGTCGCCGTGACGCGGGCGGTGGCGCGCACGCCCGGCACAGCCGGCACGGCGGCCACACCTCGCACGCCAGGCACGCCCGGCACAGCCGGCACGGCCGCCACACCTCGCACGCCCGGCGCGCCCGGCACGGCGTGGGACGCGAGGGTCATGCGGGGCCCGGGACGCGGGCCGCCAGGCGATGCAGGACCCAGTCCACCACGGGCCGGACGCCGTCTTCGGTCTTCAGGGCGGTGAAGGCGACGGGCAGCTCCCCGCGCTGCGTCCTGGCGTCGCGGGCCATGGCTTCCAGGTCGGCGCCGACGTACGGTGCGAGGTCGGTCTTGTTGATGACGAGCAGGTCGGAGGTGGTCAGGCCGGGCCCGCCCTTGCGGGGGATGTCGTCGCCGCCGGCGACGTCGATGACGAAGATCTGCGCGTCGACCAGGCCCTTGGAGAAGGTCGCGGTGAGGTTGTCGCCGCCCGACTCGATGAGGATCAGGTCGAGCGGGCCGAGCAGTTCTTCCAGGTCCTCGACGGCTTGGAGGTTGGCGGAGATGTCGTCACGGATGGCGGTGTGCGGACAGGCGCCGGTCTGCACCGCCTTGATGCGCTCGGCGGGCAGTACGGCCTCACGCAGCAGGAACTCGGCGTCCTCGCGGGTGTAGATGTCGTTGGTGACGACCGCGATGGACAGTTCCTGGCGCAGTGCGCGGCACAGGGCGGCGACGGTCGCGGTCTTGCCGGAGCCCACCGGGCCGCCCAGGCCGATGCGCAGCGCGCCGTGGCGGCCGCCGGGGTCATGGCCCTGGCCTGCGGAGACGTCGTGGTCATGGTGGAGGTGCATGGCGCTCCCGTGGTCGGACGACAGGCGTTCGTACAGGTGGGTCAGGAGGCGAACAGGCGGGCTGAGCGGGTCACGTGCTGTTCGGCGGTGATGTCGAGCAGCGGCGCCGAGGCGGCCGGCAGCGCCGCGACACCGTCGGCGTGGACGCGGCCCGCCGCCTCAGCGGCCTGCCGCGCGACGTGGTCGAGGTCGGCGGCGAGACGGGCCAGGACAGCCGTGGCGTCGAAGGGGTCCAGGCTCAGCAGGCGGACGGTCGCGGCGGCCGAGCCGCTGACGCTCTCGTAGGCCGCCGCGCAGGCGGCGTCGTACGGGCTCAGCCCTGCGGCGCGGGCGGCCGCTCCGAGCACCACGGGCTGATGGGCGCCGCGCGGACGGGCAGCGGCCAGGGCGTCGAGCTCGGCGCAGGGCCAGACGGCTCGGGCGGCGCGCAGCAGTTGCCGTCCGAGCGTGCGCGCGATCTGCCGCAGGGCCGGAGAAGGCGTGCGGGCGTCGGCGGCCTCCTCCAGCAGCAGCGGGTCCAACCCGGCGGCGGCCGCGGCCGCGAGCCCGGCCGCGGTCAGCCCGCTGGTGTGCAGCCTGCCTCGGCAGAACGCCTCCAGGCCGGCCGCGTCACGCACGCGTCCGGCGGCGACGGCCGCCTCGGCGCCGCCGGAATGAGCGTGCCCGCCGGCCGGGAACCGGCCGTCGGCCAGGACGAGCAGCGTGGCACGGCTCATCGGCGTGACTCACCTTCCTTCAGTGAGATGACGGGTCAGAACAGGAAGTAGAGCTGCGCCATCGGCAGTTCGGTGGGGGGCTCGTTGGAGTCGATGCGCCGGCCGTCGATCCGTACCTCATAGCCGTTGGGGTCGACGTCGATGACGGGGGTGGCGTCGTTTCGGCGCATGTCCTGCTTGAACACCCTGCGGGTGTTGCGGATGGGCGTGAACGACTTGTCCACCTCGACCCGGCCGGGCAGGCCGGCCGCGATCGCCTGTTCGCTGACGAAGTTGACGGAGTTGGCGCCGGGGGCTCGGCCCGTCGCGCCCCACATCGGGCGGGGCAGGATCGGCTGTGGGGTGGTGATGGCGCCGTTGGCGTCGCCGACCTGTGCGTACGCGATCTGGCCGCCCTTGATCACCCGGTGCGGCTTGACGCCGAAGAACTTCGGCTCCCACAGCACCAGGTCGGCCAGCTTGCCCACCTCGACCGAGCCGATCTCGTGGTCGATGCCGTGCGCGACGGCCGGGTTGATGGTGTATTTGGCGACGTAGCGGCGGGCGCGGTGGTTGTCGGTCTCGTCGGCGCCGCCCCGGTCGCCGTCCAGCGGTCCGCGCCGCTGCTTCATCACGTGCGCGGTCTGCCAGGTTCTCGTGATCATCTCGCCGATGCGTCCCATCGCCTGGGCGTCGGACGACATGATCGAAATGGCGCCCAGGTCGTGCAGGAGGTCTTCGGCGGCCATGGTGGCGGGCCGGATGCGCGACTCGGCGAAGGCCCGGTCCTCGGGCACCTGCGGGTTGAGGTGGTGGGCGATCAGCACCATGTCCAGGTGCTCCGGGACCGTGTTGTGCGTGTAGGGGCGGGTGGGGTTCGTGGAGGCGGGCAGCACGTTGGGCAGGCCCGCCATTCTGATCATGTCGGGGGCGTGGCCGCCGCCGGCGCCCTCGATGTGGAAGACGTGGAGCGGTTGATCGCCGATGGCCGCGATGGTGTCCTCGACGGTGCCGGCCTCGTTCAGGGTGTCGGCGTGCAGGGCCAGCTGTACGCCGGTCGCCCGGCACACCTCCAGGCAGCGGCGCAGGACCGCCGGGGTGGCACCCCAGTCTTCGTGGATCTTGAAGCCGAGGATGCCGGCCTTGACCTGGTTGTGAAGGGATTCGGTGGACATCGTGCTGCCCTTGCCGAGCAGCCCGATGTTGACCGGGAAGGCGTCCAGCGCCTTGAACAGCCGGTCGAGGTGCCAGGCGCCGGGCGTGACGGTGGTGGCGGTCGTGCCGTCGGCGGGGCCGGTCCCGCCGCCGATCAGCGTGGTGACGCCGGAGGCGAGCGCCTCCTGGATCTGCTCCGGGCAGATGAAGTGCACGTGGGTGTCGACGCCGCCCGCGGTGAGGATCTTGCCGTTGCCCGAGATGACCTCGGTCTCGGGGCCGATCAGGAAGTCGGTCGCGACGGGATGCCCGTCGTGCAGCCGATCCATCGTCTCGTCGTTGTAGGCCTTGCCCAGCGCGGCGATGCGGCCGTCGCGAAGAGCGACGTCGGCCTTGACCACGCCCCAGTGGTCCAGGATGAGAGCACCGGTGATGACGGTGTCGGGCGGTTTCGGGGCGCCGGGAGTCGCGCTGTCGCGTGGCGCGAGTGACTGCCCCATCGACTCCCGGACCACCTTGCCACCGCCGAAGAGGATCTCGTTGCCGCTGCGGCCAGGACCGCCGGCCCAGTCCTCGGTGATCTCGATCCACAGATCGGTGTCGGCCAGGCGGACACAATCCCCCGTCGTCGGGCCGAACCGGTCGGCGTACTGTTCGCGCGTGAGGGGCTCGGACATCAGAGGTTGCCTCCGACCTTGCCGTTCAGGCCCGCGACGTGGCGCCGGCCCTCGATGGGCACCAGCTCCACGTCCTGGGGCATGTTGGGGGCGAAGCGCACCGAGCCGCCGGCGGGGATGTTCAGCCGTTTGCCGTAGGCGGCGTCACGGTCGGGGTGGATGTCGAGGCGGGAGTTGACCTCGTAGAAGTGGTAGTGGGAGCCGACCTGGATGTGACGGTCGTCGGTGTTGGTGACCCGTACGGTCGTGATCGGGCGGCCGTCGTTGAAGCTCACACCCCCCTCGGAGGAGAAGTCGATCGCGCCGGGAGGGCCCTGCCTGCCTGGCCCGGCCACGCGGGCCGACGGCCCGGCGGCGGGTGGGCACGGCGGGGGCTCGGGGTCGGGTGGGCACGGCTGCGGCAGAGCCCCGCACGGCGACGGGTCCGGGTCGGATGGGCACGGCAGAGTGGTCGCCAACGGGATCGGCTCGCGGAGGGTGACCATTTTGGTGCCGTCGGGGAAGGTGGCCTCGATCTGGAGGTCGGCGATCATCTCGGCGACGCCTGGCATGACTTCGTGCGGCATGAGCACCGGCGGCTGCTGCTTCGCCATGAGGTCCGCGACGGTTCTGCCGGCGCGCGCCTCTTCGAGGACCCAGGAGGTCAGGATGGCAACCGCCTCCGGGTAGTTGAGCTTCACTCGCCCTCTGCGCTTGTGGGCCACGTCTGCGGCCACGTGGATCATCAGCCGTTCTTGTTCATGCAGGGTCAGGTGCACCCTCTCACCTCGGTTTCACTTCTGCCCCCAGGCCCTTGCCTTCGGGGCCGACGGTGCGGATCGACCGGTATGGCCGATGCTGGGCCCATATCGCTGTCCGCTCTTGCGCCGAGAGGTTGCCCCTTTCGCGGATGCGCCCGAAACAGGCGCCGTGAAGGGGTTCTATGGTCACCGCCCGGTTGCGTGCCGAGCGTAACCAATTCGACACTCTGCGCGATATGGCCTGAAGGGGAAGGGTGCCTCGCGCCGAAGCCACACCGACACCTCGCCCTGCTGACCGACATGACCAGCTCCGTCCCGGCCACCACACCGCGTTCGCACCGCGACCGAACACGAGCCCGCCCGAGCGAGCGCCACCGTCACGGTGGAGCCGACGTAGTGATCGACGAGGCCGGCACAGACGGCGAAAGGAAAACGATGCCGTCGCATCGGGCTTGGCAGGACCGAGAACGCCACCGACTGCCGGTCAGTTCGCGCGGAACAGCCAGCCCATGCGCGGGCCCGAAATATCAGCGATGTCGATGTCTCTTGCAGAAGAGAGACGCGTACTGACCCGTGGCGCCGCCCAGCAAGAAGCCAACACATCCATTCCATCGATTCCCCGAGCCATTCTCATGGCCAATGACGTGGAGGAACCTCACCGAGGAGCGTTCCACCGCCACAACCCAGCGCAACGGCCTCATGACGTCAATATGACATAGATCACATGGGGCGACAGGGCGCCCTGCCGAGAGGCAGGCCAAGCATGTTGATCAGCTCAAATGTCGCTTCTTCTCCCACCCTCGTCACTCTCGGTTCGAAAATGACGTCGGCTTTACGGGTTGACCCTTTCTGTAGATCTCTTCAACATCATCCGTGAACCTTATATCCGCCTTATGACGTAACGGCCCGCCCATCGGAACGGGCCCGCGTCAGCGTGCCTGAAAGGTGTCAGGATGCAGGGTTGGCGTTTTTGGAAGCGGGCGATCGTCGCATTACTGGTCGCCCTGACCATGGTGGCCTTCGATGTCAGGGTGCCGCTCGTATTGAGCCAGGAGGCATCGGCGGCCGTCTCGGGCCCCGAATCCGAACCGTCGGTCAAGGGTCACCCGGTGCCCGTCCCGAAGACGGCCGAAGGCGCGGAGAAGGATCAGCCGAGAGTCAAACGATCCGATCCCGTCTGGCCACGCCCCGGCCACGGCGAGGCAGCGCTCACCGGCAAGGCGGTCCAGGTCGGAGACCTGCCGGTCGCCGTGGCCGCGACGAAGAAGACGACCTCGGGCAAGGTGCGCGTCGAGACGCTGCCCGCCGACGCCGTCAACCGACTCGGCGGCGTCGGCATAGCTGCCAGGGTGACGCGCGTCGAGGGATCAGGGGCCGTACGGGCGGAATTCTCCTACGCGAGCTTCCGCGACGCCTTCGGCGGCAACTTCGACAGCAGGCTCGGCCTGCTCAGGCTGCCGGCGTGCGCGGTGACCGTCCCGCGTCCCCGCGACTGCGTCGTGCGCCCGCAGCCGGTGACGGCGCACAACGACCTGGCTGCCGGCAAGCTGATCGCCGATGTCCAGCCCGACCCGGCCACCGGGGAGGGCCTGCCCGTCGCGGTGGCGCCGAGCAGCCGTCCCAAGGCAGCCGAACTGGCCGGGAAAGCGTTCCGGACGGGCTCCGTGTACGTGCTCGCCGCTGGAGTCGCGGGCGCGGACGGCAACTTCGGCGCAACCGACCTCAAGCCGTCGGGCAGTTGGCAGGCCGGCACCTCTGGCGGCGGCTTCGACTACAGCCTGCCGTTGCCCGAAGCCCCCTCCCCCGCGGGCAACGGCCCTGAGCTGTCCCTCCGCTACGACTCCTCCTCCGTGGACGGGCAGGGCCGCTGGACCAACAACCAGTCAGGCACGGTCGGCGTGGGCTGGGACCTGAACGCCGGATTCATCGAGCGCAAGTACCGTCGCTGCTACGTCGACAACTTCTACCATCCGGAAACGGCCGAGCTGATCTGGACCGCCGACGAGATGGGCGTGGGCGGCAGGGCGGTGTGCTGGGAATCGCCCGACGCCAACGACAATGACCCCACGACCACCGACATGAGCGGATCCGAGCTGGTCATCAACGTCGGCGGGCGGTCCGCCGCCATCGTCAAGGACACCTCGGGCGGCTGGAAGACCGTTCCCGAGCTGGGCTTCAAGATCGAGCAGCTGACGGGTGGCGCGGACAGCCAGCCCTATTGGCAGGTGACGAGTCAGGACGGCACGGTCTCCAGATTCGGCTACCGCAAGGACGCCCAATGGCAGCTCCCGTACGTGGGCAACGACGTCGGCGAGCCCTGCTACGACCGCTACTACAACGACGCCATCCCACCGACCTGCACCGGGGTGTGGCGCTGGAATCTCGACAGAGAGACCGACCGCAACGAGAACGTGGTCGACTACTCCTACACCCGCGAGACCAACTACTTCTGCCTGCCCTCCTGCGCTCACGAGACCTACCGGGTGCTGCCGTACGACAGCGGCGGCGTGCTGGCCAAGGTCGAGTGGGGACACAACTCCCAGCTGGCCGGTACGACGCCGACCTCCCGGACGGTCTTCACCACGGCGGCGAGAGACGGCGGCGACGTGCCGACCGACCTGCAGTGCGCCGCCCCCACGCCCTGCGACAACGGCGCGATCGCCTTCTTCTCCACCCGCAAGCTCACCTCCGTGACGGCCGAGTCGGCCAACCCCGCGACCGGCGGATGGGATCCGGTCGAACGGCTGGACCTGCGCCACACCTGGATGTACACGAGGACGGACTTCGGTCCGCCACGCGATCCCGTCATGTGGCTGGACACCGCGCAGCAGACCGGGCTGGCCGCGAGCCCCACGATCACGCTGCCGCCCTTGGACTTCGACGCCGCCATGCTGGCCGGCCGCATGGATTACGACGACATGTCGGACTGGACGGACCTGCTGTCGTGGCGGATGGTCCCCCACATGAGCGGTTTCGCCAACGGCATGGGCGGCCGCACCGAGGTCACGTACGGCCAGGCCGACCCCTGCTCCGGCGGGAAGGGCCGGGACGGCACCGACTACTTCGCCGACAAGACGGGTGACTGCTTCCAGGTCGACTACAGCATCGAGGGCAACGAGAGCTGGGCCCGCTTCTACAAGCACCTGGCGACCAAGGTCGTCGAGCGCGACCTGGTCGGCGGCTCACCCGACATCACCCACTCCTACGAATACCTGGGCGGCCCGGGCTGGGTGGGCCCCACCGAGTACGCGGAGCCGGGGCTCAAGCCAGCCTCCTCCGACTGGCGCGGATACGGCCAGGTACGCACGATCACCGGATCGGGCTCCGACCCTGACGGCTACACGGTCACGTCCGAGACGTTCCTGCGGGGTATGGGCACGCTCGTCCCCGACTTCGACGGCGGGACCATCCTGGACGCCTGGCCGCTGATGGGGCAGACGCTCCAGCGGCAGACCTGGAAGATGACCGCGACCAGCCCGCGAGCCTACGCCGAGGTCGAGTCGACACGCTGGGAGTACCAGCTCAAGGCCAACGGTGACGTCCCAGGCGCGCTGGACCCGTACTTCGTCCTGCGGGTGCGCGAGCGCACCAGGGAGAAGGCGGCCGGCGGAAGCTGGCGCTACAGCGACACCAAGACTCTGCACAACGCCGACGGCCTGCCCATCAAGATCAACTCTTACGGGCAGGACGGCGTGTCGACCGACAACTCATGCACGTCCATCTCGTATGCGCGCAACACCGACGGCGGCCAGTGGTTGATCGGGTTCGTCTCGGTCGTCGAGAAGCGCACGGGAGACGACTGCGCCGCGGGCACCCTCGTCGGGAAGACCGTCACCCTGTACGACAACGGCACCGACCCGGCGACGAACAAGCCCAGCGACGGCAACGCCACCGAGACCCGCGCCTACGCCGACACGAGCACGGTCTCGGCAGGCAAGGCTTCCTTCGACGAGTACGGCAGGCAGACCGAGGTGGTGGACCCGCTGGGCAAGCGCACCACCACCACCTACAACCCCACGACGGGCTGGCCCTCGAACGGCGTCGTCACCACGAACCCGCTCAACCATCAGGTCCAGGCCACGACCTCGCGTCTGCACGGCGAAATCGTCTCGATCGTCGACGCCAACGGCAAGAAGTCCGAGCTCGACTACGACGCCCTCGGCCGCGCTGTCGCGATGTGGGCCCCTGGCCAGCCGCGCTCGGGAGGGACTCCGACGGCGACCGCGGCCTACGACATCCCCTCCAGCGGCGGACTGAGCCAGCCGACCGCACCGATCAGGACCACGCTCAAGCGGCTGCTCACGGGGACGGGTTCGGCCGCGAAGACGGTGACCACCTACAGCTATGAGGACGGACTCGGGCGCACCCGGGAGGCGCAGGCCACCTCCCCCTCCGGCGGCCGGGCCGTGGTCGTCACCACCTACGACGCCAGGGGCCTGCCACTGGCCAAGACCGAGCCGGTGCACAACACCGCTGCACCCGGCTCCGGCCTGCTCAACCCCACCCTGACGAACGCGGCCCAGTGGACCAAGACCCTCTACGACGGGCTTGAGCGCCCGGTCGCGATCATCTCGTACCACCTCGCCCAGGAGTTACGCCGTACCACCACCGCCTATCCCGGTGCGGACAGGACCGAGACCGTTCCCCCGGTCGGCGGCAAGACCGTTACCGTCACCGACGTCTTCGACCGGACCACGAAGATCGAGGAGTGGAAGGACGGCTCCTCCCACCAGGACACCGTCTACACCTACGACGTCAACGACAACCTGCTGACGATGACGGACGCCAAGGGAAGCGTCCGCACGTTCACCTACGACTGGCTCAAGCGGCAGACCGTCGCCGCGGACCCGGACGCGGGGCGCACGACCACCGGATACGACCTGGCAGGCAGAGTCGCGTGGAAGACCGACGCGACGGGTCAGAAGATCTCCATCGGCTACGACGACCTGGGCCGGGTCACCACCCAATGGAGCGGCGAGGCGGGCACGGGCGCCAAGCTCGCCGAGTGGAGTTACGACTCCGTCGCCAAGGGCCAGCCCGCCTCCTCCACCCGCTACGTCGGCGGCCAGCCCTACACCCAGAGCGTCACCGCCTACGACGACAACTACCGCCCCACCGGCAACAAGATCAGTATCCCCGCCGTCGAGGGCACGCTGGCCGGAGACTACGCGTTCACCTCGGTCTACGACGCCGCGGGCAACCTGCGCCAGCAGGGCATGCCGGCCGCAGGCGGACTGCCGGCGGAGACCCTCACCTACACGTACACCGACTACGGCCTGTCCAAGGGCCTCAGCTCCGACCTCGGCGGGTTCACCTACGTCAAGGACACCCTCTACTCGGCAACCGGGAAGCTCGCCGAGCGTCAGTTCGGCACGACCGGCAAGATCAGGCGCACGCTCGAACACGACGCCACAACCGGGTGGCTCAGCCGGGTGACCACCACAGCCAAGGCGGACACGGCAACGCCCGAGACCGTTCAGGACGACAGGTTCGGCTACAACGTCGCCGGCCAGCTCAACCGCATCCAGGATGCCCGGCAGGGCCAGTCGGAGTGCTTCGCCTACGATGAGTTGCTCCGCCTGTCGGCGGCCTTCACCACGACCGCGGCCGACTGCAGCGGCGGGGGCGACGGCCTGGGGCCTGATCCGTACGACCAGAGCTACACCTACGACGCCGCCGGCAACCTCGCCACGCTGACCAGCAACGGGCAGGCGGCCACCTACACCTACCCGGCCGCGGGCGCCGGTGCGACGCGGCCGAACGCGGTCACCTCCATCAGCCGCCCAAGCGGCACGGACACCTACACCTACGACGCCGCCGGCCGGCTGTCCTCCAGAACGGTGGGCGGCAAGCAGGGCACATTCGATTGGGACGAGCTCGGCCACCTGTCCAAGGTGACCGTCGACGGCCAGCAGACCTCGATGGTCTACGACGCCGACGGTGAGCGGCTGATCCGGCGCGATGCAGGCGGCGCCGCGACGCTCTACCTCGGCGTCATGGAGCTCAAGCTGTCGGGCGGGCAGGTGACCGGCACGCGGTACTACGCCACCGCCGACGGCACGACGGTCGCACTGCGCACGGGCAGCACGGTCACCTGGCTGATGGCCGGGCTGAACAACAGTCAGCAGCTTGCCGTCGGCGACGCCGACGGCGCGGTCGCACGCCAGCGCTACCTGCCGTTCGGCGGACGGCGCGGTGGTGACGCCCTGCCCTTCACCGACCGCGGCTTCCTCGGCAAGACCGAGGACGCCAGCGGGCTGGTCTACCTGTCGGCCCGCTACTACGACCCCGGAATCGCCAAGTTCATCAGCACCGACCCGGTGCTGAGCCTGCAGGCGCCGGACTGGGCGAACCCCTACAGCTATGCCGCCAACAACCCCATCACGCTGTCCGACCCCGACGGGCTCAAGCCGCGGCGCGCCGCGAAGACGGCGGACGGCGACAAGCCGTGGAAGTACAACGCCTCCAGGCACAACCGCGCGGTCGACGTGGCGGCGCTGCTGATCAAGTGGATGGCGCTGCTCGGCTACCCGTCCGGGAAGATCGTGCTGGAGTACCACATTCCCGGCGCCAAGAAGCTCGGCACCGACGGCAAGGCCGACATCGCCCTGATCACGGAGGACGCGATCTACCTGTGGGAGGTGAAGCGCAACACGGTCGCCGCCCAGGGGCAGAACGAACTCGCGATCTACATCAAGGCGCTCAAGGCGCTGCCGAACCAGACCGGCGGACGCAATGTCCTGCCCGGCTTCGACCTCCTGCTTCCCGTGCCCAACTACGTCAAGGAGACCAACGAGATCGTCATCGCCTACTCCAACGCCGCGAAGTGGGGCAAGAACTCGGGAGTGATCGAATACTGGGTGACCAAGAGCCGCGGACCCCAGCAGGTGCCCGTGGTGTCTCCCAAGACCCAGCCGCAGCCCGTGCCGTTCCCGACGCCGCACTTGATGCCGCACGTGGGCGATCCGGGCTACACGCTCGAGGACCTGCGTCGTAACGCGGAGAACAGGCCCAAGGGCCTGCCCGCTCTGCCGCCGCAGTTGCAGGGCACGCTCACGGGGGCAGCCATCCTCGGAGGCATCGCCCTGTCCATCCTGAGCTTCGGCCTCTACCAGCCGCCGGGACTGGCCTACTGAGATGACGCGGCCCGCCGGAACCTCCGGCGGGCCGCTAGGCTGAATGGCTCCGAAGGAGGGACAGTGTCGCTCGGTTCCAACAGGTTGTCGGCTGAACTCGTCGTCCGTGCGAAGTCGGACGACCACCATGCCGGCCTGGCGTCGGACTGGCTGTCGGGCGCGCTGGCGGATTTCGCCCCGGACCTGGCGTCGCTGCTGGCCCGCAGCCCCCGGATGAACCCCGCCGCCCTCGACGACGAGACGGGCCGCACGCCCTCCGGAGAGCCGGGCGGGTTGTGGGCGCAGTTCCGCGTCAAACCCGCGCTCTCACGCCCGTTCTCCAAGACCATGCCGTACTCCGAGCAGAGCCTGCGCGCGGTCGCCCGTGCGCTTCAACGACGCCCCCACATGGTCGAGTACATCCTCACCCCACTCGACGAGCGAGGGTTCCCCGGCAACGGCACTGTTTGGATCAACGTGTCCGCTCCTGCCGGGGAGGCCGAGCCGTGGCTCAAACTCAGGGTGGAGCAGGTGCCGCGTTCCGGTGACCGGCATCCGCCTGACGTCCAGCGGCGCTGGGCGGAGGCGCTGAAGCGGCGGGCCGCCGTCACCGGCGCCTGCTACGGCCATGTCACTGACGACTGCCTCACCGACGAGACGCCCTTGGAGACCGCGCTCGGCGCCCTGGACTCCGTCACCGTCCCCCGCTGCGAACTCGAACTGCGCGGCTATTCCTGGGTCACGGTGTGCGCGGGCGCGCCGGCAGCGCGGCTGGGCGGACCGACGGCTCTGGCAGCGACGGGCGCCTTCGACGAGGTCGACGAGTTGCCTGGCGGCGCACTGTTCCTGCGGGCCACCCCGACACTGGACGACTATGACGAGGCTGCGATCGAGCGGGTGTTCCACGTGCTCCGGCCCGTCCTCATCAAGGGGAAGATACGGCGCGTGTTCGGGATGGACCATCTCAGGCTGCACTTTCCCGCCGGCCAGGAGTGAGCTCATCAGGAGCACAAGTCGAGCGGACAAGACATACCCCTCCGACGCCAACCGCCTTTACCTGCGCCGCCGCACGACCCGCCGCGCCATCCCCGAACCCGCGCGACCAGCGTGCCGACCGCCGCCGGCGCGGCTCTGCCGGGCGCCGATGTCGCCGGGTCGTGAGGGTCACGCGTTCCGTGACCTTGGCTCAGGGCTTCGCCACGTCCGCCACTCGGCAGTGATGTCCGCGTGGCGATCAAACTCGCTCTGGCGGAAGCATGAGGTATTGATCGACTTCAACGCCGGCCCGCGCCGCCGCCAGCCAGCGGATGAGGTCCGCGTCCATCGAGATGCCCTTCTCCCGGGGCTCCTCAGCGTCGCGGAACTCCTGCACCACGATCAACGTCGTCTCCCAGCCCTGGCCGCGGGCAAGGTCGCGCAACGTGTGCGCGCCTCGGTCGCCCAAAGCCGTCAGCCTGCCGAACACCTCGGGCAACCGGTCCGCCCCCACCTGCCGGCCGAGTGCGAGGGTCCATGAACTGAACCCGTACGGCGTGCCCGTTCTCGGGGACGGGCGGCCGTGCCGGGTGGACTCGTCGGGTGCGATACCGAGCGCCCGGGTCACCGATTCGGGGTCACCGTCATCGGCGACAAGGCGCAGGTACACGTTGAACATGCGCTACTTCCACTTGCACGTCGACTTGAATCGCGATCGTACCGCTCTCGCAACTCCTGATCGACGGGTGCACTCCGGCAACCGAGTGAGCGCACCACGCCATTCTGTTCATTAGCGGAAATGTAGGTAGCGCTGGTGCGGAAATCTTCTCTCGTAAACTGAGCCACTCATCAAGGACGCCAAATGGCCGATACACCGGACTACGCGCAGGTTCAACCCAACCGTCGTTCCAAGCGTTCCCGCCGCACCGCGCTTACCGCAGCGGTCGCGAGCGGAGTAGCCGTCGCGGCAATAGTCACCGTCACAACCTCTGTTCTGTCCACGCCGGAAACCTCCCCAGCCGGCAGCGGAACCGCCTCCGTCAGCTCAGCACGAGCCTCGGCACCCGAGCCCATCGAGAAACTGTGGCCCGCAGCAGTGCACGAAGTGCCGGCCAAATTACCCGACGGCAGAAAGGTCCGGCCGCGACTGATGGTGGACACCACCAAAGTTCTCCTGACCGCCGAAGCCGGCTTCGAGAAGGCGAACGGCCTCTACACCTACGACGTGAACAGCGGCGAGGTGGCCGAACTCGCCGACATCACCCTCCCCGCCGGCACCACCCTCTTCCCCGACGGCTTCACCGCAGGCCAAGGCCGGGTCGCCTGGTGGACCGCCCGCGGCGCCGCCGACAAGCGAACCGCCGACATCTGGACCGTCCCGACGACCGGCGGCAGACCGCAGCTCGTCACCTCCGCTCCCCTGCCGCCCGCCTCATCGGCCGGCTTCGTCACCGGGATCGCCATCACCCCTGACCGCCTCGCCTGGTCAGCCGGGAACGAGGGCGTCTTCACCGTCGACGTCAACGGCGGGCAACCGCAGCGCGTAGACGGCACGCAGGGACAGCACATCCTGAACTGGCCCTGGGTCGGATCACCGGGGACGTTCGGCGGCAACGAATCCCCCTTCCAGTCCGTCATGAACATCGAGACCGGCGAGAAGCGCGCCCGGACCGCCTTGCAGCCAGGCAGCCCTGTGGCCTGCGGCATCACCCTCTGCGTCACACACCCCGGCCGATCCGCGGCGGCGCAGGTCCAGGACCGTGACGGGCGAGCACGGCACGACATGGACGTGACGGGAGTCGCGCCACAGCCTCTCCAGCAGGACCGGTTCCTGTCCGCCCAGCTGCCCGACCGTGCGATCGTCCACGACGTGCGGTCAGGCGTGTCCGCCGAGATCCGCGGCCTCGACACCCGGACCCGCTACCGCGCCCCGGCCGGCAGCAACATCGCCCTCTTCACCCGCGGCGACAAGTTCGTGGTCGTCGACCTCACTGCCATTCACTGACCACTTTTCCGCTGCTGGTGGCCTGCGCCCCTTCAAGGGACACTCTCCGACCGCCGTGCTGAGATTCCGCTCGGCGCGTGCAGCCGATTCGCTGCAGTGAGAAGCCTCGTGTGATGCGAGGGCGTCCGGCAGCCCGCTACCGGCCAACGACAGCCGCTGATCACACTGAATACACGCGTCTCCCCGCCTTTGCGGTAGAGCGGCCCCTGTCGTGCGATCAACCGGAGGCGCACAACCTGTTGAACTCCGCGACGTCCGTATTGATATCCGCGATCACCTGGTTGGGGTCGCCGCCGGTCATGCCCGTCAGGCGGAAGCTCAGTTCCTGGAACTCCGCCGCCAGCCGCCTGATCTTCGCCCCCACCGCGCCCTGCGCGTTGAGGGCTGCGCCCATCAAGTCGCTGTACGTCTGCTGAGCCGCGGCCGCCTGGCCGCTTGGGCTGGTTCCGGCATCCCTGCGGTAGGCGGTCAGGGCCGCCGCCGTCTCGTCGCAGCCGACAGCCCGGACCTTCAGCGGCGCTGGAGGGGAATCCTGGACGGCTTGCGTGTGACTCGGTGTTTGGGACGTGCTGGACTCAGGTGATGAGTCCACCGGCGATGGTGAGTGCGGGGTGACGACCTGACCCGGTGGGGATGAAGTCGGGGACGGACTGGAATCCACTGTGCCGGACGGGGTCTTGGGCGGCATCAGGTAGGCGACGAGCGCGACCACGGCTGCGATCGAACCCGCCAGAGCGCTCACCGCCGTCCAGTTCAGGCGCGAGCCTGCTCCCCCGCCGCCCGCCCCCGCTGATCCGCCTCCGGTCATGTTCTGATGGTGGCCGAGCCGCCGCACTCGGTCCAGGACGACTCCCGCAGATGTTCTTGATCTGCAGACAGCACCGGCACCGGCTGCGCTCGTGCCGCGGACCATCCCGACCGGACGGCCACTAACCGCCACTCCTTCCCTGTTGGAGGGCCGGGCTCAGCCGACCGGGGTGATGCCGTCAACAGGGCCGGCTCGTACACCACTCCCGCGGACGCAACCGTCGATGTGGTCCTGTCCGGCTTCGTCCAGGCCAGGCTGGGGACGTCGAGCGGGCCGGCGATCGTGAGTGGTGAAGCTGCTCGGCGAATTGCTGCCCAGCTGACCTGCGCGCACTGAACGACGGGCTTCCCTGGATGCGGCTGTTGCCTCGCTCGCGCGTCGTTGACATTCGCCGCATAGGCGACAGAATACACATATGAACAGTTCTTCAGCTGAGAATGTGTTGATGGTGGACGGCTGTGCCGTCAAGGTGGTGGATGCCGACCGGGTGTCCGCGGTGTGCGAGCGCATGCCCGCCGCCGAGGACCTCACCGACACGGCGGACATCTTCGGCCTGCTGTCCGACCCCAACCGGCTGAAGCTGCTGGTCGCGCTGCTGGACGGCGAGCTGTGCGTGTGCGACCTGGCGGCGGTGACCGGGCAGAGCGAGTCGGCGGTCTCCCACGCGCTGCGCCTGCTGCGTGCCCATCGCATCGTGGCCGCCCGTCGCTCGGGCCGGATGGCGTACTACCGGCTGGAGGATCCGCACGTACGGATGCTGCTGGACCTGGCGCTGGCCCATACCGAGCACACCGAGGCCATCCACCCGGAGCGGGAGGGCGAGGGCTGATGGGCGTGGGTCACGGGCACGGGCACGCCGGGGCCCGGCACCGCTGGCGGCTGGCGGTCTCGTTCGTCCTGATCGGCGCGTTCTTCCTGGTCGAGCTGGGCTACGGCCTCTTCTCGGGGTCGCTGGCCCTGATGTCGGACGCCGGGCACATGGCCGCCGACGTCGTCACGCTCGGCGCGGCGCTGGTCGCCACCAGGATCGCCGCTCGCCCCGACACCACCGGCCGGCGCAGCTACGGCTCCTACCGGGCCGAGGTGTTCGCGTCGCTGCTGGCCGTGGTCCTCATGCTGGGCGTCGCCGTCTATGTGGTCGCCGAGGCGATCGGCAGGATCGGCGCCCCGGCCGAGGTGTCCTCAGGGCCGATGCTCGTGGTGGGCGCGCTCGGGCTGGTGGTCAACCTGATCGCGCTGTTCCTGCTGCGGTCCGGCGCCAGTGAGAGCCTCAACGTCAAGGGCGCGTACCTGGAGGTGGTGGCCGACACGGCGGGCTCGGTCGGCGTCATCGCGGCGGGGTGGCTGATCACGGCGACCGGTCAGGTGTTCTGGGACACGGTCATCGCGCTGGCCATCGGCGTGTTCGTCGCCGTGCGTGCGATCTCGCTCGGCCGGCAGGTGTTCGCGGTGCTCGGCCAGCACGTGCCCGAGGGCATGGACGCCTCCGTCGTGGCGGCCGACCTGGCGGCCATCGAGGGCGTGCGCGACGTGCACGACCTGCACCTGTGGACGCTGACCTCCGGAATGAACGTCGCCACCGCCCACCTCGTCACGGGCGACCAGAGCGACAATCACTCCGTCCTCGATCAGGCCCGTGACCTGTTGCGCACCCGTCATGGCGTCGCGCACGCGACCCTGCAGGTGGAGCCGGACGGCCACACCGGCTGCGACGAGGTCGGCTGGTAGCCGGCGGCCTGAGGCGGCGTTCCGGTCGTGCCGCGGGCGGCGAGCATGCCGCGCATCAGCTCGATCTCCGCCTTCTGGGCGGCGAGTATCGACCTCGCCATGCGCCTCACCTGCGGCTGGCCGCTCCCCTGCGCCGCCTGAGCCATCTGCACGCCGCCCTGGTGATGCGGGATCATCAGGCGCAGGAAGAGGGTCTCCGCCTCCTTGCCGCTCGCCTGTTCCAGCTGCTTGAGCTGGTCGCGGGTGGCCATGCCGGGCATCTGGGCGGACTGCGGTCCCATGCCGGGCATGTTCTGGTGGCCCTGACGCATCCAGGCCATGCGGGGTTCCAGCGACGCCTGGGGCAGGCCCCACAGGTCCAGCCAGGCGTACATCTGCCCGATCTGCTGCTGCTGGGTGGTCGCGATGTCGTAGGCGAGCGTCCTGACCTCGCGGTCGGCGGTGCGGTCGCGGACGATCAGTGCCATCTGTACGGCCTGCGCGTGGTGGGCCTGCATGTCACGGGCGAAGCCGGCCTCCAGCGACGCGTCCCCGGGCGGGCCCGCGTACCAGAGGCGGAGGCCGAGGGCGGACAGCGCGAGCGTCAGCACGGCGGTCACCGCCACCAGGACCCCGCGCCGCCGCGGGAACGCCGGGAGCCTCATGCCGACGGCTCCCCGATCCCGCCGCTGCAGGACGCGCCCGGCTCGGGCGTCCCGGGGCCGTTGATGTTGGCGCGCAGGAACGCCGTCAGCCGCGGGTCGTCGGCGCTGTCCAGCTTGAGCTGCTTGCCCCAGGCGCTGAGCACGACCGGCGCGGACAACCCCGTGTACGGCGACAGGACGACGAAGTCGCGTCCCTGGGCCTGCTGGTAGAGGATGTCCAGTTGGTCCTTCGGCAGCCCCGGCTGGAAGGCGATCCAGACGGCTCCGTGCTCCTGGCTGTGGACGACGTTCTCGTTGCGCAGGGGCTTGCTGTAGATGCCGCAGTTCTGCCACTCCGGCGCGTGGTCGCCGCCGACCGGCGGGGCCTGCGGGTAGCTGACGACCTTGTCGGTGTGGTTGCGGCTGCTCACGTTGATCGTCTGGACCGCGTCCAGCGACCGTCCTGCCCGGTCGTCCAGGACGAACGCCGTGGCCGCCGCGGCCATCCCGGCGGCCGTGATCACCGTGGCGCTGATCATGACGACCCGTCGCCGGCGCTCCGCGCGCCGCTGCTCGGCCTGCAGCGCGGAGAGCCGCTCCTTCAGCGTGCCCTCTGCGTTCTTGCCCATCCGCCACCTCCGAACCCACAAGCTTCTGCAATTCGTAGAACTTCTACAGCACGTAGAATATGGATGCCGTAAGCGGATTCCGTCTCACTCATCCGAGGGGGCGCGCGTAGAGGGAGAAGGACTTGTCCCCTACGGGCCCTTGGGTCAGGCCCATGCACAGCAGCGGCCCGGTGTCGGACGACGCGAGAACGGCGAGTCCTTCGGGTTCGCGGGGGACGAGGTTCCTGGCCGTGCGGTCCAGGATCTGCTGCTCCACCTTTCCGCTGGGCAGGTGGATGCGGTAGAGGCGGATGTTCCCCGGCGAGGAGACGGGGTTGGCTGGGCCGTAAGCGCTGCCGAGCAGTTGGTAGGCATGGTCGGCGTGCAGCGCCATGCCCTGGAACGGCAGCCCGAGGGCGGCGCCGGGCTGCGGCAGGTCGGCGAGCGGGCGTAGGCCGCCGGGGGCCGTACAACGCAGGTCCACGAGCCGGAGGCGCGGCTCGCCGGCCACCTTGTAGCGCAGCAGCAACAGGCCGGAGTCGGGGTCGAGGGCCGGGGCGTTGCTCGTCGAGCCGGGCAGCGGCCGCCAGGTGGTCAGGCACCGGCTGCCCGAGGTCAGGACGGCGCCGTCGATGAAGGGGAAACGGCAGATGCCGCGGCCGTAGCCGGAGGCCGGGCTGGCGTCCCACTCGGTCCACAGCACGGGGTCGCGGCCCGCGGGCCGCTGCACGCCCAGGGCGCCGCCGTGTCCGAAACCCAGCAGGTACATCGCTCCGGTGAGGGTGCCGTCCAGGGACAGGCGGTTGAGGCACAGATCGCCGCGCCGGGCGCGTTCGGCCTGGGTGCGAGCGTGGCGTTCTCCGTCCAGGCGGACGCCGCCTTGCATGAGCTGGAGGGCGTACAGGTGCCTGTCGCGTTCGTCGAAGGCGAAGGACTGCAGCACGGTGCCGTGCAGCAGGCGTCCGCCGCGCAGCAGGATCCGGCCGGTCGAGGCGAGGCTTCGCGAGTCGGCCGTCGAGGGGGACGCCAGGGCGGCAGGCGGTCCGGCGAGTGCGAGATCCATCGCGGCGGCCAGCGCGACGATCGCGCCCGTACGCAGCGCCTCGCGACGGGTCGGCGGGGGCGGCCGAGGAGTCATCGGGTCATCCCGGGGCGGAGGTGGCGGGCGGGACGGCCGCGACGAGGGCCACGGCCGTGTCGTCGATCATGTGACGTGGTCGCCGTCGTGGCAGGTGACGGCCCAGTTCGCGGCCGTGTGGTCGGCAGCGGCGGAGGCGGTTGCCGCGACTGCGGCGCCGTCGGGCCGTGGTGAGTGATGGGTGGGGCCGTGCGGGTCGGGGCAGTGCGGTGTCAGGCGTCGCGGGGCGCCGTTCTCGTCGAAGGCGTGGCCGCCGTCCGTGACGTGGTCGACCTGCAGCGTGGTGTGCCCGATGTCGTGGCGTTCGCGCAGCAGCCGTTCGACGGCCAGGCGGGCGGCGTGGCAGTCTGCGCCCGGAACGACCAGCACGTGCGCCGACAGCGCGGGATAGCCGGAGGTGACCTCCCAGATGTGCAGGTCATGCACCTCGACCACGGTGTCGATCGCGGCGATCTGGCGGCCCACCTCGGCCGGGTCCAGCCGGGCGGGAGCGGCCTCCATGAACACCCGTCCGGCGTCGCGGACCAGACCCCAGCCGGCCTTCAGCATCAGGGCGGCGACCACGAGGGCGGCGATGGCGTCGGCGCGGTTCCAGCCGGTCAGCCAGACGACCAGGCCGGCGATGGTGGTGCCGATGAAGGCGTACAGGTCGTTGAGTATGTGCTGGAAGGCGCCCTCGACGTTGAGGCTCGAACGGTTGGCCTTCGACAGCAGCCAGGCGGCGGCCACGTTCACGACGATGCCGGCCAGCCCGGTCGCCACCACGTACAGGCCCTCGACCGCGGGCGGCTCGACCAGGCGGCGCACGCCCTCGAAGGTGAAGTACGCCGCGAGCAGCAGCAGGGTGATGCCGTTGACCTGGGCGGAGATGATCTCGGCGCGCTTGAGGCCATAGGTGAAGCCGCCGCGCGGCGGCCGGGCCGCGATCCGCATCGCGACCAGCGCCAGCACGATCGCCATGGCGTCGGTGAGCATGTGCCCGGCGTCGGAGATCAAGGCCAGCGAACCCGCGATCACGCCGATCACCACCTCGACGACCATGAAGCCGGCGATCAGCGCGAGCGCGCCGCGCAGGTGACGCCGGTCGGCGTCCGCGCTCACCCCGTGTCCGTGTCCGTGTCCATGACCGTGTCCGCGGGGGCCGTCGTCGTGACGGTGGTCGTGACCCTGCTGCTCAGACATGCCTGGGGCTCCTCGGAGGGTGGGCGACGTGGGCGACGGCCAGATGCAGCGGGGGCTCGCAGTCCGCAACATCTGACTGGATGTTCATATGTACAGATGCTGGACGCTGTAGCCCCAGAGGTCAAGGACCTTGGCGGAGATCGAGGCTTTACTCATGAACATCTGATCAGATGTTTAAACTTTCGGTAATGCGTCAACTACACAACGTAGAAGTTCGCCGGTCAGGACTCCCAGGACCTGGTCGCGCTCTACAGGTTCCCCTGCACCGGTGCAGCCACACGCACCCACCGAGTGAAAGGAACACCGATGACCGACCCCCACGACCACCCCACGGCTCCCTGCCTCCCCGGCACTGAGCACGACTGCGCCGACGATCACACCGCGACGACCGTGCAGGACCAGGGCTGCGACGCCGGTCACTGCCACGACGACCACGGCACGACCGCGTCCTAGCCGCCCCGGCGGCCCGCCCCTCGGCGGTCGGGCCGTCACCTCGCCCGCGCGGCCGATCCCGCTCCGGCTCGCCCATGGAGCGACGCCGGAGCGCCCCGCGCCCGCCGAGTCACGACATCGAGACGACGGTGAAAGGCTGGACCAGTTCCTCATGCACGCCGAGCACGAAGACCACGACCATGACCACGACCGCGGCCTCCACCTCCCCCACAGCCACGCCGCCCTCGACGGCGCCACCACACCGCCGCTCCAGGCGGGGACGCCCGGCCGGCTCGCCCTGCTGACCGCCTCCGCGGTGCACCATCAGGTCTTCACGGTCGTCCGCCTGCGCTCCGGCTACGACCTGGCCGAGGTGGACGCCTTCCTCTCTCAGGTGGAGACCACGCTCAGCCTGCTCTGGCAGGACAACACCCAGCTTCGCGAACGCCTCGGCGCCGCCCCTCCCGTGAGCATGCCCACCGACGCCGGCGTGCTCGCGGCGGCACACCGCAGCGCCCAGGAAGCCCTTGAGTCCGCCCAGCAGGAAGCCCACCAGATCCTCGCCGACGCCCGTACCGACGCTGAACGACTGCGGCGCGAGGCCGCGTCGGCCGCCGACGCGCTGACCCGGGCCGCCCACCAGGCCCTTGACGAACAGCTCGACCGGCTCGAACGCGCCATCACCGACCAGGGCCGGAACCTGCAGCACAACCTGCACACCCAACTCGGCCACCTGCGCGCCGCCCTGGCCGACCTGGACGCCCACGGCCCCACGCCCGCCCACGGCGCCCATGACGCGGCCTCGCAGCGGCCGATCACCGTACATTCGCCCCCCTTCACCCGCGACCCGGCCGCCGGTCACTGACGGACGGTCCGGCTCGTCGGCTCGTGCCGTCCGTCGTCGCGGTGTCCCGACGCGACGACCGCCCACCAACCCCGCACCCTCGCCGGAAAGGCCGTGTCATGCTCGTGCCGCTCGGGGGATCGACGCCGCCATCAGTGCCCCTGCACACCCTGTCCGCCCTGAACGTGGAAGCCTCCGCCCCCGACACTGCCCTGCCCGCCTGGACGACCTGGGCCGCCGTCGTGCTGGTGGCACTGTCCACGCTGGTCGGCGCCTCCCTTGCCCGCCGCAGGAACGCCACGATCAGCGTCTGGCTGGCCGTCGCCTCGGCGCTGATGCTCATCACCGCCCTGGTCGACCTGCTGCCCGACGCCTGGCGCGAAGCCGACGCCACCGGCGTGCCGCTGTGGGTCGTGGGTGTGGCCGGCGCGTTCGGCTTCCTGGTCATCACGTTCTTCACCCGTAAGGGCTGCGGGCACAGTCACGGCGACAAGGCCGGCGGCGGGCGGCACGCGCCCGGCCTGCACCGCCGGGTCCAGCAGGCGGTCAGCGCCGCCGTCTACGGCGGTGTGGGCACCGCGGCCGCCCTGTCGCTGCACCGCATGATCGAGGGGGCGACCCTGGCCCTGGCCGCGTCCGCCGTCGTGGTGGCCGCCCTGGTGATCCACTCGGCCAGCGAAGGGCTGGCCCTGACCGCCATGCTCGACCTGGCGCGCAGACCGGCCGCCCCCTGGCTCACCCTGTCCTGTCTGGCTCCCGCGGCCGGCGTCGTCCTGGCGACGGTGGCGCCGCTGCCCGCCCAGAGCGTGCCGGTGCTGCTCGGCATGGTGACCGGCGTACTGCTGCGTACCGGTCTCATCGGACTCACCATCGCCCGCGACAGCCGCCGCCTGACCCGCCGCCACCTCGTCCTGGCCGCCACCGCCGTGGCCGCCATCGGCGGCCTGCTGGTCACCACCCAGACCCTGCTCGCCGACGGTCCGCCGGCATCCTCCGCACCGGTCGCCGCCGCCCGTGGCCTCGCCACCGCGCCGAACCCTCGAACGGCCGAAGCCGCACCGCTCCGCGATCCGTTGCCTCGGCAGATGTCCGAGGCCCAGCTACGCGCCGCCGTCACCGCCAGGCGGCTCACCCTCGAACAACTCCTGGCGCGCAGGGACGCCACCACCATCACCGCCGACGCCACCGCCCTCCTGCGCGCCCTGCCCGAGCACACCCCCGACCAGATCACGCAGACCCTGCGCCAGGCCAAGATCGATCCCGGCACCAGTGTCGGTGACCTCACCCTGCTGCAGCGCCACCTCCTGCTCACCTCACTCAGCGACGCGCTCCCCACCCCGCGCCCCTGAGACGACGCCTCGGCTCACCGGTCCGGCCGGTCAGGTTCGACAACATGTAGAAAGCAATATCGGCGACTCACCCCCGTCCCGACCTGGATCGATAAGGCCGTCATGAGGAGCGGGCCCGGTTCCGGGATCAAGGGCTTAGCCGGGTCTTACGCCGGAGTTGGCACCGTGAGGCAGCAGAACTTGAGGGAGATGACAGATGAACGCGCACGAGCCTCACGAGCAGGACCCTGGAGCGCAGGGAAACGGCGGGTGGAGCCAGTTCGGCACCACGCCACCGACCGCCGGAGGCTTCCCCCGCCGTGACCCGATCGTCACGGAGCAGCCGCCGCCCCTGCCTCCGCCGGCACCTACCTTGAAGGCCCGTTTCACCGCCGGCCAGAAGGCGGTGGCCGGGCTCGCGCTGGCAGCGATGGCGATCGTCGGCGGGGTGGTCGGCGCCGTCGCGGTGAACTCCTTCCGGCCCGCGCCCGTCGCCACCACCAGCCACGCGCCCAGTCCCGTCCTCAAGCCGGCCTCCGGGTCGCTCACCGTGGCGGACGTCGCGGCCAAGGTTCAGCCGACCGTCGTGATGATCCAGGGGCAGAGCGGCGAGGGCTCGGGCGTCGTGCTGTCGGCGGACGGCCTCATCCTCACCAACAACCACGTGGTCGAGGGTGCGAGCCAGGGCGGCGGGCAGATGAGCGTGAAGTTCAGCGACGGCAAGACGGCCAAGGCGAGCATCGTCGGCACCGATCCAGCCACCGACCTGGCCGTCATCAAGGCCGCGGACGTGTCCGGGCTGACCAAGGCGACGCTCGGCGACAGCGACGCACTCAAGGTCGGTGACGCCGTGCTGGCCATCGGCAGCCCCCTCGGCCTGGACGGATCCGTGACGGCGGGGATCGTCAGCGCGCTCGACCGTACCCTCACCACCGGCCCTGACCAGCGGCAGCAGCTCCCTCCCGGCTGGGGACAGGAGCAGAGCCGGCAGAGCGCCGGCACGACGATCGGCGGCGCCATCCAGACCGACGCCTCGATCAACCCGGGCAACTCCGGCGGCGCGCTCGTCAACGCCGCTGGGGAACTGGTCGGCATCAACACCGCCATCGCCTCGAACGCCGCCGGCGGCGGTGTGGGCTTCGCCATCCCGGTCAACACCGCCAAGCAGGTCTCCGACCAGCTCATCGCCACCGGCAAGGTCCGCCACGCGGTCCTCGGGGTGAGCGTCACCGACGCGACCGGCGATGTGCCCGGCGCCCTGATCAGCCAGGTCATAGCGGGAAGCCCGGCGGAGAAGGCCGGACTGAAGCAGGGCGACCTGATCACGAAGATCGGCAACACGCCGGTCGACGCGGGCGAGACCGTCGTCGGACAGGTCAGAGGCGCCAAGCCGGGCCAACAGGTCAAGATCACTTACCTGCGGGACGGCCAGGCGCACGAGGTCAACGTCACCCTCCAGGAGAAGACCTGACCCGACGTCCACGCCAGCCATTCAACGGCCACGCCCCCGGGACCCGGATTCGGATGACGGCATCCGTCGGATGACGATCGGGGGCGGACACGCCGCGCCGTCCCCAAGATCGCACCTCCGCTCGTCATTGCAACCGGCAAGTGTGGACGTCCACAGCGGCGATGAGCAGGCGCTTACGGGCTGAGTGGCGGGTGAACTCGGTCCAGGCATGGTCGTCGTCGGGCGGGCCAAGGGGGCACAGGGCCACCGCCCGACGGTGCGGCGGGCCACTCTGAGCCATGGACGGCGGGACTTCCCTTACATGTGGAGTAGGGGACCCGACTTTTGTCACGTTATGAGAGAAAAGCACGCTGCACGCGCTCAGGGCGCGGAAAGTCACGCGAATTGGTATGGGTACCGTCTCGCGACGGATGTACGCACGCGACCATGATTCGGCTCGATGGATTTCGCAGCAATCGCAAATAGGTTGGTTTCCCGAAGCGATCGGCTCAGTTCGGGTTATCGTCATCGGGGGCCTTGAAGCCGTATCGAGGGGATCCGGGATGCCTGGGCTTGATCGCGAGGCGATGCAGGCAGCAGTGGTGCGCATCCAGAAGTTGTCTGACGACCACTGGTGGACGCTGCACCCTTCTTGCACGTTGATGGATGCCCGGGCCTGGGTGGGAACAAGCGGGAGCCGCTTTCAGCAGACCTTGCTCAGTCGCCAGCGCGAGTTGCGTGCGATGTTGGCACAAGCCGTCGCGGCTGCGAACGACGAGTTGGCGAGCATGCGATGAGCTACAGCGGGGTCAAGCAACCAGAGTTCGACACTCTGGTCGCCCGCCACACCACTGCGGCGCTGCAACTGGAGGATCTGGCCGCGATGCTGCACGGCGAGCTCTCCGCGGCAGGACTGAGCACCGAGCCGGCCCTGCGCATCCGCACCATGGCGAAAGAAGTCAGTGCGGAGGTGGACGACCTGCGACGCCGTCAGCACATCGTCCAGGAGATGGAACGGATGAAGGTCGTCTACCGTGACTGCACACCGGACGGAACGATGATCGCCGTCCCTGACTCGACGGCTGCCGCGCAGGGGCTCCTGGATGGCACGTTGGCCGCGAACGCGGCGGTTGCCGCCAGTCGCCGGGGACAAGGCGGCGCTGGCCAGGCTGCAGGGATATGTCGACAGGGCGGACGATCCGGAGTTCGTCAAGGTTCTGCTCGCCAAACTGGGCGTCAAGGGCATCACTGAGCTACCGGCGGCGTTGGGACTGCAGGTGCGTGCCAACGTCGCGTCCCGACGTGATCCGCGACAGGCCAAGCAGGTCGAACAGGTGATGAAGCTACTGTCCACGGCCCTCGCCAAGGGCACCGACCCCGCCGACAAGGCGTATATGGGGCAGACGTATCTGGACCAGCTTGTGAAGGAAGGCCGTGCCGAGCACAAGGCGCTTGAGGTGACCTACGTCGGCTACCAGGCTCAAGCGCTGATCTGGAGAGCCGGCGAGGGCAAGCCACCGTTCTCGAAGCGGTTCATGGAAGTAGTGGGCCGGGACGTGGTTGTGCATCAGAAGGAGTTGTCGGATTCCCGCGGGCCGTACGCCAACAGCCTCGATCTGGCCACGGTGCTCGGCATCAGCGACTCCATGCAACCCGGCGGCCCCCGCATGGGACAGCCGGGGGAACAGATCAAGGCCAGCGTCATCGACGATCTCTCGCAGGCCGGGAAATACTCGTTGCCGGCGGCGCAGGCATTGCTTTTCCACACTCCGAAGGGCTGGACGAAGTCCATCATGGAGTATCTGCTCACCGACCGGCTCGACGGCTTCAACAACACGCGCAACCAGGCCCCGTTCGCCGGCTTGCTGCAGAAAGCGCTCAGCGGCAAGGACAAGGAGTCGCTCAAGCACGCCAACCAAGCGCTCGTCCTTCTCAGGAAGGAGCTCGACGGGGTCATCGGACGGGGCGGCGACGGCAAACTGGAGATTCTCGACCGGAAGCGACTGGACCGGCTGTCCTTTCTCAGTGGCCCGATAGGAACGGTCATGGCGGCCCATGTCGACGAGATCTTCGGAGTCTTCGACGACAAGACGTCCGAGCTCAAGGACATCGACCGGGCCGAGATGGATCGCCTGCTGCTCTTCGTCGGCCGTGACGAGGCCGCCACCAAGGCGCTTGTGGGGGCGGAGGTCGAGAGAATGTTGCTGAAGGTTCAGGAGTCCTACCGGCGGGACGGCGGGGAGAGCTTGAATGAGGTGCTGATCCCCGAGGCACGTTTCATGGGACATCTGCTCGAAACTCGGCGCCTGTCCCTCCTCTCTCAGGCCAAGAGCGATGAGCAGGCCAAAGAGGAAATGAAGAGCCTGATCAGCGGCGTGCTAGGTGAGGCGACCGGGCCGGTGGGCAAACTCGCCGCGCGATTCGGGTTCTGGGGCGACAAAGCACACGAGAAGCTCACGCCGATGGGGTTCGACAAGCTCTCGGCATTTCTGACCGACCGGCTGATGAAACAGGGCCTCTCCTCGGAGTCGGCCCTGCAGGAGGCGGGCAACGATCGCGAGATGGCCATGTGGATGGTCCACAAGATGGTTCTCGGCAGCAGCATCGCGAACGGTCAGTGGAGCCGCAGCGCGCTCGAGGACGCCAAGGGCTCTCCCTTCGCCACGAACGGCGAGCCACCCAAACTGAAACCGCTCGACGAGATCGTCGCCGACCCGGAGACCTTCGACAAGTTCATCGAGTGGGCGCGCTGGCACACCAAGGTCGAAAGCAGCACTCAGACCGTCAAAGAGGCCATGGACAACAGTGCCCTGTTCGACGTGCACAGCAATCTCGGCATCGAGCGGTATTGACATGCCCACACGCGCCACGATGGCCGCCCTCGGCACTCTGCTCGTGCTGACGCTGAACGTCGGCTGCGCCCAGCAGAACCCGTCTCCGCCGGCCAAGACTACTGCCGCACCACAGCCGGCGGGCGACTCCGGCCCTTACTGGTGCGACGTCGTCCCGCAGGAGGCCATACGGACGATCAGCGGTCTGGCCATACCGCTGGAAGAGAGCAAGGACGGCGTTCCCGCCACGCATGGCGCCTGCTCGCTGAGAAACGAGTACAACCGGTTCTCACTCAACTGGTCCATACGTGATGGAGAAGGAGCGCTTGAGCTCGCCCGTGAGAACTTCGGAAAGAAACGGCTGTCTGAACTGCCGGCAGATCTGGGAAAGGGGCTGATCGCCTTCACGGGGAACAGCCCCAGGACGAAGCCGTATGTGGCGTTCATGCTGTTCCGGTGCGGCAACGACCGGCCCTGGATGGGGATGGATGTTTCGCAGGTGGCGCAGGGCCGGGATCTGGTCAAGGACTTCACCGACCTGCTCCGGATCGCCCGCGAACGCTACGGACGGCTGCATGACTGCGTCCCGGCAGCGGCATAGCCTGCGCGGCGTACCAGTTCGGCCCCATGCCGGGCAAGGCGTGGATGTCTGCGGTGCGGGGTTCTCAGTACAGTGTCGGGGTGGTGGGTGAGCAGCTGAGTGTGCGGGTGGACAGCTGGATCTGGTCGGTACGGCTCACCAAGACCCGTTCGACCGCGGCCGACGCCTGCCGGGGCGGTCACGTCCGGGTCAACGGAGTGCGGGTCAAGCCTGCGCACGCCGTACGGGTCGGAGACGAGATCCGGCTGCGGCACGACGGGCGCGAACGCATCGTGGTGGTCTCCCGTGCCATCACCAAGCGCGTCGGCGCCGCCGTGGCCGCCGAGTGCTACGTCGACAAGAGCCCTCCGCCTCCTCCCCGCGAGGAGACCGTGACGGTGGCCGTCCGGGCTCGTGGCGCGGGGCGTCCCACCAAACGCGAACGCCGCAGCCTCGACAAGCTGCTCGCACGCCCGGTGGTGGAGGAGCGACGGGGCGGCCGGGCACGCCCGGACTGACCAAACAGATCCCGCCGCACCGGATGCACGGAGGCAACCGCGCCTGCGCGGCGTCCCGACAACGCGGCGGTGCGCTCGCGGACGCGGCGAGGTCTTCACATAGCCGCTGGACGCCGCCCCCGAGATCCGGCCGATGTCTGCAACGGCCGGCTCGTCAGGGCCGCCGGCTGGGTCGCCGGCTAGGTCGACGGACCCGAAGCCTGGCCTGAGCGACCCGTCCGCTGAGCGCCGCGGTGCCCTCGGCGCGCCGAAAATCGGTTGCCTGGGATGGCGGGGGTTCGAGAGCGTGATCCCCATGAGGCTCTGACGGAAGACACCCCGCCCTTTGTGATGCCGCGACGCCGGTTCGCGTCGTGATGCCGCCTGTCCATGCCCTTCTGCAGGGAAGAGAACGTCTTTGTCTCAGCAACAGTCTCAGCGACACCCGGCCCCGTCCGCTCCGGTCACGGGGGCCACCGTCACCGTGTTCGCCTCGCCCACCAGCTGGATCGAGTCCGACGCCGTCGCGCAGTGCCGTCAGGTGGCCGCTCTCGACGGCATGACGCACGTCGCGGCCATGCCTGACCTGCACCCCGGCAAGGGCGCGCCCATCGGGGCCGCCATGGCGTCGGCCGTCCTGTACCCGTTCCTGGTGGGCTCCGACATCGGGTGCGGCATCGCCGTGTTCCCGGTGAGGCTCAAGCGCGCCGTGCCCGAGAGGCTCGCCGCCCGCTTTCCCGACCTCGATCGTGCGCTGCATCCCGAACGTGATGCCGACGACCCCGCCTGGGCCGTCATGAAGGACGACATCCCCGCCGGTCACGTCGAGGGCCTCGGGACGGTCGGCCGCGGCAACCACTTCGTCGAGCTGGCCCGGATCGGGACCGTCTTCGAACCTGACCACGCCGCTCGGCTCGGCCTCGACGCCGGTGACCTGGTCCTCGTCGTCCACAGCGGTTCACGGGGGCTGGGCGAACGGATCCTGCGCGAGCACACCGAGGTCCACGGCGCGGGCCCCGCCCCCGATCCCGCCGCCTACCTGGCCAGGCACGACCAGGCCGTACGGTGGGGGTCGCTCAACCGGCGGCTGCTGGCCGCCCGGGTCGCGCACGCGCTGGGGTTCGAGCCTGCCGAGCCGATCCTCGACCAGTGCCACAACCTGGTCGAACTCCGCGACGGCGGCTACCTGCACCGCAAGGGAGCGGCGCCGGGCGACGGCCGCGACGTGCTCATCGCCGGCACCCGCGGCACCCCGTCCTACCTCGTGGCCGCCCACGCCGGTCCGGACGCCGGCCACTCCGTGGCGCACGGCGCGGGCCGCAAGATGTCGCGCGCGGACGCCCTGCGCCGCGGCCGGGCCAAGCACACCGTCGAAGAGCTGCGCCGCACGCCGGTGGGGTCGGTGGTGGTGTGCGGCGACCGCCAGCTTCTCTTCGAGGAGGCGCCCACGGCCTACAAGCGCATCGAGCAGGTGATCAGCGACCTCGTCGACCACGGACTGGCCACGCCCGTGGCCACCACGATCCCCCTGGTCACCTACAAGACACCCGACCTCGGACCGGACTCCCGAAAGGACCGCCGCAAGCGGGGGCGGCCGTGAACGTCGCCCGCCTGCCGCACCGGCTCGAAGGCGGCGTCCCTGTGCCGGCGGCTTTCGGTGAGCGCGTCCGGCTGCGGGAGTTCGAGTGTGGTCGGTGCGCGATCGGGAGGCGTCAGACGCTGGAAGTGCGCCCCGTGCAGCGCAGCGTGTCGCCCTTCCTCACGAACGTGGCGTCCACGGCGAAGTAGAGCTTCTTCCTGGCCGGGACCTTGAGGTCGAGGATGACGTCGTAGGAGACGTCGTAGAGTGCCTTCTTCTCGCGAAACGTCTTCCCGTAGACCTTTCCGTCCTTGCCGCGGCGTTCGACCATCAGGTTGAGGTGTGCGGTCTTCAGGCGGGTCGGCGTCTCGGAGCTCCAGCGGTAGATGATGTCGGAAACGCGGTGGTAGCCGCCGGTCGTCCGGTACTTCAGCTCGAAGTACGCCTTCTCCCCATCGCTCATCGTGCAGCTGGATTTGACGCTTTGCGCTGGAGCGGCCGCGGTGGCGTGCGCGGCGGAGGTCAGCAGGGCGAGTGCCAGGCCGGCCCCGGCGAGCGTGGCCGCGGCGTTCCCGAAGATGTGCGTCATTTGCGCGTCTCCCTTCGCATGGCTCGGATCTGTGGTCGAGGTTGACGGCGGCGGTGTTGAGGATCTGTTGAGTATCTGTTCAGGCGGGCGGGGACGAAGGGGTTGGCTCCGGTGCCGACCTGTGGAAATACGCGGCTAGCGACCGATCAGGGTCGCGCCGGGGAGTGACTGCTCGACCGCCTCCGGCGTGCCCACCACGACCGTCAGTTTTTCCTCGGTCTTCTTTGCCGCCGCGTTTCCGTAGAGCTGCACCTTTCCGAGCTTTTTTGCCTGGACGGTGACGAACATCCGGGTGGGGGTGCACCACAGGGTCACGGTGCTCTCCGAACTGGTGCCGACCATGGGTTCCTTGGGCCCGGCGAAGCCCTCTTCCGCGGTGACGACGTTGCCCTCGGACTTGGTCAGATCCTGGCTCATGTTGAAAAGCACGCTGGAGGATCCCTGGTCGGCGAGCCCGCACACGCCCTTGTTGCTGATCCAGGGGACCATGTCGTATTTGCCGACCTGGATCCGCGCCAGCACTTTGTCCGCCCCGTCCGGCATGCCCGATTTGGAGGCCGCGGCCGGCAATGACGCCAGCGGCCAGCGGCCCGGATCCTTGAGCAGCCAGTCCTTCGGCTCGTTCGTCGAACAGCCCGTCAACAATAAGACCGCAAGTATCACGATTTTTCCCCGCATAGGTCGATCATCATAAGGTCGAAGCTTCGTGCCGTACGGGCGTATGCGGTGACATTCCAGGGGCGGGTTACCGTTGGAGTAGGTGTCGAATCGGCGTTGGGGGTACGCATGAAGCGACGCTCCGCGAAGACAGCGATGGCCGCAGGGGCATTCCTGGCCGCCATCACCACCGGATCGGCCGCGACGGCCATGGCATCTTCGCCGATGCCGTCCCCGAGCCCTGAAGGAACGCAGCCCACGTGCCCCGGCATGGGGCAGATGCATGCCGTGACCAGCGAGTACGACTACCTGGCGCAGATGGTCCCGCACCACGAGGACGCCATCGCCGCGGCCCGGCAGCTGCAGCGGTCCAGCAGGCCGGAGATGCGGCGGCTCGGGCAGTCGATCGTCACGACCCAGACCGCCGAGGTCGCTCGGATGAAGGGCTGGCTGCTGCAGTGGTACCCGCAGAGCCCGGCGCCGAGCCCGAGCGGGACCACGATGCCCGACCTGTCGGGGCTCTCGGGGAATCAGCTCGACAAGGCGTTCCTGCAGCACATGATCCCGCACCACATGATGGCGATCATGATGTCGCAGCAGCTCCTCGTGCACGGTGAGGCGGTGCATCCCGAGGTCGCCGCCTTCGCCCGCAAGGTGCGCGACGACCAGCGGGCCGAGGTCGCCACGATGCGGCGGTACCTGGTCCAGTGGTTCGGGGAGCAGAGCATGCCCTGCATCCCGCAAATGCCCGGCATGCCCGACATGACGCCAGAGCCGCACATGTCCGAGATGACACCAGGGCCGCACATGTCCGGCATGACGCCCACCACCGGCACGTCCTGACGGCACCCCGACCGCTCGGCCAGCGAGGGGAAGGGACGGCGCGGGCGGCGAAGAAGGCGGGGACCGTCCCGCCGGAAGGGGCGGAGGGGGCGCGAACCGTCAGAAGGCGGGGAAGGCCCAGCCCGATGGGTGGAAGGGCGCGCGCTCCCCGCGGAAGGCGAGCGAGGCGGCGGTGACCGCGCCCGGCCGCAGTTCCTCGACCCGGCCCGCCGCCGCCAGCGACGACAGCGTGGTGCCGCCCAGGTAGGCCGCCCCCAGCTCGGCGGACGTCAGCCGCAGGTCGGCCTGGGCCCGGGTGCGTTCGCAGGTGACGGAGTCGCCGTCGGCCCGCAGGCGGTGGCGTCCGGCGTTCCAGGGGCAGACCGGGTCCTGGACCTCCAGGACCAGGTCCAGGGGGGTCGAGTAGCGGCGGGCCGCCAGCGCCCGGTCGACGTCCACCAGGCGGACCCAGAGGTTGTCGATCGTGGTGGCGCGGGCCGCGCGCGGGTCGGTCAGCAGGTGCGTCAGCGGTTCGTCGACGGCGCCGTCGTAGGTGAGGCCGGCGTGCGCGTCGAGGTCGATGAGGAAGCGCCACAGAGCGGCGTAGGACTGCCTGGTGGTGGCCGCGACCTCGATGACCTGCACCAACCCGGGCTTGGAACGGTAGAGGACGTACCCGGTGGCCTCGCCGCCCGGCTCGGTGTGCACGGCGAAGCGCAGCTCCGTCCCGCCGCCGCGGACGCGTTCGCCGTCCGCCAGGCGGGCCTGCCAGAACTTCTCCGTACGGTCCACCCAGCCGACCGCGCCGCGGCGGGCGGTGTCGTAGACCTTCTCCAGCAGCGGCCGGGCGTCCTGACGGGCGAGCAGGCGGATCGTGCCGTCGCCGAGGTCGGTGCCGGGCCGCAGGGCCATGAGTCTCTTGTCCGCCTGGATCTCGGCCACGTGGCTGGCGACGCCGTACCCGAACCGGCCGTAGATGGTGGCCTCGGCGGCGTTGAGCGCGGTGATCGGCTCGCCGCCCGACTCGTGCAGGTCGGTGAGCTGCTTGCGCATCATCGCGGTGAGGATGCCGCGACGCCGGTGCGTGGGCAGGACCGCGACGAGCGTGATGCCGGCGACAGGGACGGCCGCGCCGGGGACCGTCATGACCCGGCCGTAGATCGAGGCGCCGCCGACGATCTCCGGGCCGTCGTAGGCGGCGATCGTGCGTTCGGGCTCGATGGAGGTGGCCGCGTTGCGGAGGCCGCCCTCGTACCAGTCCTGGCCGTACGTGGTGGTGATCATGCGGGCCCAGGCGTCGAGTTCGTGGGCGTGGATGGTCCGCAGGGGGTAGGTGGTCGTCATGCTTCGAGCCTGGCCGGGTAAACATGGGCCGCACATCGGGTGATACGGGTATTTATATGCTGACGCCGTGGTGGCGGAGCGCGTGGTCAGTCCCGTGTTCGTCGGCCGGGGTGAGGAGCTGTCGGTCCTGGCCGATGCCCTCGACCGCGCTGTCGCTGAGGGGCCGGCGGTGGCGCTGGTGGCCGGGGAGGCCGGGATCGGCAAGTCGCGGCTGCTGGCGGAGTTCGCGCGGTCGCTGGGCCCTCGGGTTCGGGTGGTCGAGGGCGCCTGTGCCGAGCTGGGCAGCGACGGCCTGCCGTACGCGCCGTTCGTGACGGTGCTGCGCCGGCTGATCCGCGTCGAAGGGGTGCTGCCCGGGCCGTACCGCCAGCTGGCCCGCTGGTTCCCCGAGCTCGGCGGGACGGACGAGGCCGAAGGCGGCAGGCACCGGCTGTACGAGGAGGTCCTGACGCTGGTCGAGCGGGCGGCCGCGGACCAGCCGGTGGTCGTCGCGATCGAGGATCTGCACTGGGCCGACGCCGCCACCCGCGAGCTGCTCGGTTTCCTGGCCAGGAACCTGACCCAGCCCGGCGTGCTGCTGCTGATCACGTACCGGCCGCACCAGACCGGCGACGGGCTGCTGCTGTCCGAGCTCGCCCGCCGCCCGCGCGCCACCGCGTTGCGCCTGGACCGCCTGGATCGGCAGGACGTGGGCCGCCAGCTGACCGCGATCCTCGGCACGGAACCGGACGCGGCCGCCGTGCTGCGCGTGCACGAACGCAGCGACGGCAACCCGCTGTTCGTCGAGGCGCTCGCCCGCGCGGACGAGCGGACCCCGGACAGCCTGCGTGACCTGCTGCTGCACGGCCCGCGCTCGCTGCCCGGCCCGGCTCGTGAGCTGCTGCGCCTGGCCTCGGTGGCGGGCGGACGGGTTGCCCACCGGCTGCTGGCGAAGGTGGCCGGGCAGGACGGGGCCGCCCTGGACGCCCTCCTGCGCGAGCTAGTCGACCGCAGCCTGCTCGTCACGGCAGGGGACGGCTACGACTTCCGCCACGCGCTGATCCGGCACGCCGTCTACGAGGACCTGCTGCCCGGCGAGCGGGCCCGCCGGCACGCGCGCTACGCCGAGGCTCTGCGCGACGGCGACGCCCATGCGCAGCTGGCCGCGCACGCCTACGCCGCCGGGCAGCGCGGGCCGGCCCTGACCGCCGCCTACCTGGCCGCGGCGCAGGCCCGCCGGTCCTACGCCTACGAGGAGCAGGTCCGCCTGCTCGACCAGGTCCTCGAACTGTGGGATCCGCAGGCGCGGCTGGGGGCCGACAGGATCGACGTCCTGACCGAAGCGGCCGAGGCCGCCATGCTCAGCGGCGACTACGCCCGCGGCGTCGACCACGCCACGGCGGGGTTGGCCGAGGTGGACGAGCGGCGCGAACCCGAGCGGGCCGCCCAGCTGCTGGAGCACCGGGGCAGGCTGCGGCACCGGCTGGACGGCACGGGCGTCTCCGACTGGGAACACGCCCTCGGCCTGCTGGCCGCCGCTCCCGACAGCGTCCGGCGGGGGCGGCTGCTCGGGGTGCTGGCCATGGGCCTGCTGCCGGAGGTGGAGCGGGCCCGTGACCTGTTCGTGGAGGCGCTGGCCGTCGGCCGGCGCACCGGCGACGCCACGGTCACGATCCGCGGGCTGCTGGGCGTCGGGTCCATGACGAGCGACCTCGCGATGCTGGCCGAGGCGCGCACGCTGGCCGAGCGGCTGGACAGCCACGACCTGCTCATGACCGTCCCGATGTACGAGGCCACGCTGCAGACCAAGGCCGGCGACCAGCACCGCGCCGTGGAGGCGGCCCGCGGCGGCATCCGTCACGCCCGCCGGTACGGGCTGGGCCGCAGCCGTGGCGCCGAGCTGGCCCGCTACGCCGCGCGCGGCCTGATCCTGGCCGGGCGATGGGACGAGGCCGCCGCCCTGCTGGAGGAGAGCCTCCAGCAGGATCCGCCGCCGCTGTCGCGCCTGGCCCTGCGCGTCCTGGCCGGCTACCTGGCGCTGCTGCGCGGGGACCTGGCCGCCGCCGCCGATGCCGCCGACGCCGCGGCCGGGCATGCCGGGAGCGGCGACCTGTTCCCCCGCCACCAGTTGTTCTGCCTGCTCGCCGTCGCCCAGGGCGACCCGGAGCGGGCCGACCTGCTGCTGGAGCGGGCGCTGGCCGATCCGGCGCTCAACCGGATCTACAGCAGCGACGCCCGGCCGGTCCTGGTCGCCGGCGCCCTGGTGCAGCAGGTGCGGCTGGCCCGCGGCGCGCCCCGCGAGCGGGTCGCGGCCCGCCGGGCCGAGCTCGCCGCGGCCGATGCGATGCTCGGCGTGGACGGGCCGTTCGACCGGGCCTGGCAGGCCATGCTGCGCGCGCTGGTCGAGGACGCCGACGGGGACGCCGGCTGGGACGGCGTGGCGGCTGCCTGGCGGGATCTGGGGCAGCCGTACGAGCTGGCGCTGAGCCTGTTCCACGGCGCGCGGGCCGCGCTGACGGCGGGCGACCGGCCCGGCGGAACCGCCCGCCTCAGGGAGGCCGCGCGGCTGGCCGACGAGCTGGGCGCCGCGCCGCTCGCCAGGGAGATCGCCCTGCTCGGACGGCCCCGACCGGCGCAGGACGGGCTCACCGAGCGCGAGCGCGACGTGCTCGTCCTGATCGCCGACGGGTTGAGCAACCGGCAGATCGCCGCCCGGCTGCACATCTCGCCCAGCACGGCGGGCGTGCACGTCTCCCACATCCTGGCGAAGCTGGGCGCGGCCACCCGTACCGAGGCGGCGGCCATCGCGTTCCGCGAGGGACTGGCGGGATCCTCCACGACCCGGCCGTGACCTGGAAGCAGCCCCGGGGTCAGGTCAGGGTGTCCTCGACCTTGATCTGGCCGCCCTGGACGACCCACTTCTGGTTGGGGTGGTTCAGGCACGTCCACAACCGCACCACGGTGTTGTTGGCGCGGCTGTTGGTGGCGTCCAGGCAGACCTCCCGGCCGCTGCCGACGGTGTCCTCGACCTTGATCTGGCCGCCCTGGACGACCCACTTCTGGTTGGGATGGTTCAGGCACGTCCACAGGCGCACGTTGGTGTTGTTGGCGCGGCTGTTGGTGGCGTCCAGGCAGACCTCCCGGCCGGTGCCGACGGTGTCCTCGACCTTGATCTGGCCGCCCTGGATCACCCACTTCTGGTTGGGATGGTCGAGACACGTCCACAGGCGCACGTTGGTGTTGTCGGCGCGGCTGTTGGTGGCGTCCAGGCACGCCGGCGGGCCGGCCTGGGCGGCGTGGGCCGTCGAGGCGGGGGCGACGGCGGCGGCCACCAGGGCGACGGCGGACGCGGCCATCAGGCGGGCGACGGGGCTGGCGGGCATGGGTTACCTCCACTGATGCGGTGGGTGGGCCGGCACGGGCCTCGGACGGCGGGCGAGCCCCCACGGGCCGTGACGACCATGAGCAATGCATACAGAAAGTAATCGCACGACAGCAGAAAGTGATCTGGCGGCAAGGTGACGCATCACTGGCCGGTGTCGAAAGCCTCCGAATCCGCCCGGGAGGTCAGAGGCGCACCCGCCGGAAGCAGGTCAGGAGGGTCGCTGCGGAGCGGCGGGGCTGGAGATGGAACCCTCCAGGGAGAAGAATCGATCGTCCACGTGGTCCAGCGCCAGACAGGCTCCGCCCAGGGCGACGCACTCCTCGCCGAGCGTCGAGGGCCGGATGTCGGGAACGCGTACACAGTGAGGTTCGAGCGCCCGGCGCAGCGCGGGCAGCAGGACGTCGGCCGAGCGGGAGAACCCGCCGCCGAGCACGACCAGTTCGGGGTCGAGCGTCAGCACCATCGCGGCGGTGCCGAGCGCGAGATGGCGGGCGTACGCGTCGACCGCGGCCTGGGCCTCCAGGTCGCCGGCCCGGGCCGCGCCGAAGACGTGCCGGGCGGCCTCCTCGGGCGCGGCGCCCTTGGCGGCCGGGCCGCTCTCCAGCCGCCCGGCCATGGTGCTCCAGCCCGTGATCTCCATGAGCCCGACCTCGCCGGTTGCCCCGCTGAACCCGTGGTACAGGCGCCCGTCGATGATCAGCGCGGCGCCGGGCCGGCGGCCGACGTGCAGGTAGACGAGGTGCTGGACGCCCGCGGCCACCCCGAGCCGCTGCTCGGCGAGCGCGGCCAGCTTGCTGTCGTTCTCGATGGTGATCGGGCAGGCCAGCCGCTGCCCGAGGTGACCGACGAGGTCGACGCCGGGCCAGTCGGGCAGGTCGTTGACCATGGTGACGAGCCCCTCGCGGTTGACGACGCCGGTGCTGCCCGCGGTGACGCCCCACATGTCGGACGCGCTCAGCCCGGCGGCGACGAGCGCGGCGTCGACGGCCCGCCACACCGCCTCCAGCCGCTCCCGCTGGGCGGTGTGCCGGTCGACGGCGACCCGCCCGCTGGCCACGATCCGGCCGGCCAGGTCGGTGATCACGGCCAGCACCTTGTGCACGCCCACGTCGATGCCGAGCACGTGCCCCGCGTCGCTGCGGAACCGGTAGCGCTTGGCGGGCCGGCCCATGGCGCCCGGCGCGGGCGGCACCTCGGCGATCCAGCCGCGCTGCTCCAGATCCGTGACGACGTCCACGACGGAGGCCCGTGACAACCCGGTGTGGGCGGACAGCTCGGTGAGCGTCAGCGGCTCGCGCGCCTCCCGCAGGGCGCGGATGCTGCTCAGGGAGTTCAGCTGGCGTAGCCGCTGAAGGTCGCCACCACTGACCTGCACGGTCACACTCCTCACTATCACTGGTCTCTGAACTATATCCCTTTGGCCCATCCCCACTTCTAGCTGCATGTGCCCGGCGGTAAGAGGCTTGACGGCAAGGTCATTCTCGTGACTATCTATGGAGACCTTCATAAAGGAGTTTGCGAAATGACAGTGACCATAGCCATCGTCGGGGCCGGATCGCGCGGCCAGATCTACGCCAGGGCCGCCGCCGCGGACGGCCGGGCCCGCATCGTGGCAGTCGCCGACCCGGACCCGGCCCGGCGGGCCAAGGTGGCCGCCGACCACGACCTGCCGGACAGCGCCTGCTTCGCCGGATGGGACGAGCTGGCCGCCGTGCCGAAGCTCGCGGACGCCGTGGTCATCGCGACCCAGGACCGCTTGCACGTCGAGCCGGCCGTGGCCTTCGCCGACCTCGGCTACGCCATCCTGCTGGAGAAGCCCATGGCGCCGACGGAGCCGGAGGCCCGCCGCATCGTCGAGGCGGTCGAGCGCAACGGCGTGCTGTTCGCGGTCTGTCACGTGCTCCGCTACACGGCCTACACCAGGGCGTTCAAGGAGCTGCTGGACAGCGGCAGGCTGGGCACGATCTCCAGCGTGCAGCACCTGGAGCCGGTGGGCTGGTGGCACATGGCCCATTCCTTCGTGCGGGGCGCCTGGCGGAACGCGGCCGAATCGGGGCCGATGCTGCTGACCAAGTCCTGTCATGACATCGACTGGTTGCTCCACATCCTCGGCGAGCAGCCGGTCGCGGTGTCGTCCTTCGGCTCGCTGACCCACTTCCGGCCGGAGAATCGGCCCGAGGGCGCGAGCACGCGTTGCGTGAGCTGCGCCGTCGAGCCGGACTGCGCCTACTCCGCCAAGCGTCTCTACCTGAGCTGTCTGGGCGACCCGCGCCGGGAGTTCTGGCCGCTCGGCGCCGTCACGTCCGACGCCACCGTGGCGGGCGTCACGCACGCGCTGGAGACCGGCCCGTACGGCCGCTGCGTCTACGACTGCGACAACGACGTGGTCGACCAGCAGGTCGTCACGCTGGAGTTCGCGAAGGGCGCGACCGTGTCGTTCACCATGACGGCGTTCACGCCGCTGGAGCACCGCAGGACCCGGATCTTCGGCACCCGCGGGTACGCCGAGGGCGACGGGCGCGAGATCAGGGTCGTCGACTTCGTGACCGGCGCCGAGGAGCGGATCGACACCCAGACGACGGCGGGCGCGTCGCTCGCCGACGGCCACGGCGGCGGCGACGGGGGTCTCACCAAGGCGTTCATCGACGCCGTCGCCGCCGGGGACCAGGCGCCGCTGGGCGCCGGCCCGGCCGAGGCCCTGGCCGGGCACCTGGTCGTCTGGGCCGCCGAGCGCGCCCGCGAGACCCGCACCGTGCAGGCCCTGTGAACGCGACGATCCCGGCGCCCGCCCGCCACACGCCCGGCGAGGGCCGGTTCACCTTCACCGCCACGACCCCGCTGTCCGCCGACCCGGCGCTGGCCAGGGCCGCGGAATGGCTTCGCGAGGCCCTCACCCCGGCCACCGGCCTGCCGCTCCCCGAGGGGCCCGGCGGGGTGGAGATCCGGCTCGTCGCGGGCCTCGGGCCCGAGGAGTACCGGCTCACCGCCACGACCGAGTCGGTGCTGATCGAGGCGACGGGCCCGGCCGGCGCCTTCTACGGGGCGCAGACCCTGCGCCAGCTGCTCGACCCCGCCGCCTTCCGGGCCGGACGCACCGGGGACAGGACGTGGAGCATCCCCGCGACGGAGATCGCCGACGCCCCGCGATACGGCTGGCGCGGCTGCCTCATCGACGTGGCCAGGCACTTCCTGCCGAAGAACGACCTGCTGCGGTACATCGACCTGCTGGCCGCGCACAAGCTCAACGTCCTGCACCTGCACCTGACCGACGACCAGGGCTGGCGGCTGGAGATCAGGAAGTACCCCAGGCTCACGGAGGTCGGCGCCTGGCGGCACGAGTCACCGGTGGGCGCCGCGCGGCACCAGCGCTTCGACGGGCGCCCGCACGGCGGCTTCTACAGCCAGGACGACATCCGCGAGATCGTCTCCTACGCCGCCGACCGGTTCGTCACGGTCGTGCCGGAGATCGACCTGCCCGGCCACACGCAGGCCGCCATCGCCGCCTACCCCGAGCTCGGCAACCTCGACGACCGCCTGCCGGTCCGCACCGAGTGGGGGGTCGGCGAGAACGTGCTCAACGTCGCCGACGGCACGATCGCCTTCTTCACCGACGTCCTGGACGAGGTCCTGGAGCTCTTCCCCGGCCGGTACGTCTGCGTCGGCGGCGACGAGGTGCCGAAGACCCAGTGGAACGAGAGCGTCCCGGCCAAGGAGCGCATCCGGGAGCTCGGCCTGCACGACGCCGACGAGCTGCAGACCTGGCTCATGCGCCACTTCACCGACTACCTGCTGTCCCGCGGGCGCAGACCGCTCGGCTGGGACGAGCTCCTGGAAGGCGGCCTGCCGCCCGGCGTCACCGTCGCGGCCTGGCGCGGCGACAAGTGCGCGGTGCTGGCCGTGCGGGCCGGTCACGACGTGGTCGTCTCGCCGTTCGGCGAGACGTACCTGGACTTCCGCCAGGCCGACGGCGACCAGGAGCCGGTGCCGATCGGCAGCGTGACGTCCCTGCGGGCGGTGCACGCCTTCGACCCCGTCCCCGGCGGCCTGGGCGAGGGGGAGCGCGACCGGATCCTCGGCGCGCAGGCCGCTCTGTGGACCGAGCACATCGACTCCCCCCGGCTGCTCGACTACATGGCCTTCCCGCGGCTGGCCGCCTTCGCCGAGGCGATGTGGAGCGGCGAGCGCGACTTCGCGGACTTCCTGGCGCGGCTCGCCGTGCACGAGAGACGTCTTGACGCGCTGGGCGTGGAGTACCGGCCGGCGGCCGGGCCGCACCCCTGGCAGCGACGTCCGGACGCCCCCGGTCACCCCCGGACCAGGGCGGAGATCGACGCCCAGCTCGCCCGCTGGACGTCGAGCCTGCGTCTCTGAACCGCGCGTCCCCGCGCCGAGGGCGGCGCCGGTCTCAGAGCAGGGCCAGGAGCTGCGCGGTGTGGGCGGGCAGCTCCACGTCGGCGAGGCCGGTGAGGAGGTCTCTCAGGGGCACGGCCTGATCGACCAGGACCGTGCCGTTGGACAGGAGCAGGGTGGGCACCGGCGTGTCGAGTTCGGCCTCGCTCAGCGCCGGCCCGCCGAGCGCGCAGAGGGCGTCACCCTGGCGGCGGCGTCCAGCAGGGCGCGGTAGGCGTCCCGGAGCGGGATGGTGTCCAGCGCGTTCTCCTCTTTCTGCGGTCGTGTCGCCCGGGGCCGGGGCGTCAGGCGTGTGCCCGGTGCATTTCCCACGGCGCCTGCGGGAGGACCTCGCCGGTCTCCAGCAGCGACTTGAGGTTGGCCAGCACGGCCGGCCATCCCTGCGCGATCCCGTCGTGCATCGCCTGGTTGGGCAGGTCCTCGTGGGTCACGGTGAGCCGGACGATGTCCTGGTGCGGCTCGATGAGGAAGGTGACGACCGACGCCTTCCGCGCCGGTTCCGTGCCGGCGGCGTCGTCGAAGGTGACGACCAGGCGGGCCGGGGGCTCGGCCTCGATCACCTCGCCGACGACGTCGACGACGTCCGACCCGTCGGCGCGCCGGTGCTCCCAGGGTGATCCCGGCCGCCAGTCCGAGACGTTGGCGTGTCCCCAGTAGCGCGCCGTGAGGTCCGCGTCCGTCAGGGCCCGCCAGACCTGCTCGGCGCTCGCGCGGATGTAGGTGACGTAGACGTAGGTCGGCACGGACGTGGGTGCGTCGCTCATGGCGTACTCCTCTGCCTGGTTCTTGATGGCGTTGATCGCTCGCAGCCGGGGCCGGTCGAACTCCGAGATCCAGCGCTCCTGGATCTCGTGGATGGGCGCCGGGTTGAGGTAGTGGAGCCGTTCCCGTCCGCGCCGGACGACGGTGACGAGGGCGGCCTGCTCAAGCACGTTCAGATGCTGGGTCGCCGACTGGCGGGCCATGTCCAGGCGTTCGCACAGTTCGCGCAGCGTCTGGCCGTTGTGCTCGCGCAGTCGGTCGAGCAGGAGGCGCCGGGTGGGGTCGGCCAGCGCCTTGAAGACGAGATCCACGGCTGTCGCTTCGGGGCTCACGCCGTCCATTATGCAGGTATTTACCTGCCTATTGTCAAAGCCCCGCGCGGACCAGGCCGAACGCGCTGCCACCGCGACCCGGAATCCCTGTAGTCATTCGTGGTTGATCATTTGCTATGTCGATCGAGCTGTTCACAAGTGCGCATGGTTACCTTCAGTATTCGTGAAGATACGATCTGGCCCTGCGGGGCCGGGAAACAGCTCATCTGGCCCTAAACGTGCGGCCATTTCCACCATGCTCCTGCTGAGCGCGGTGTCTGTCGCGCTTCAACCTGCCCGTCCAGCAGCCGCGCAGCCGGTTCCGCTGGTCGAGGAGGACTTCACCGGAGCCACCGCGATCCCGCAGTTCATCGGCGTGGGATCGGCCTGCCTGACCGGCGCGCCGGCGGCTCCGCCCGCCGGGCCCGGCGACCATCCGCTCGGGGGCTGCCCCGCCAACGCGGCGGGTCCCGTCCCGCCGACCGGAGCAGCCCCGTACGGCTACCTCCAGCTCACCAGCGCCGATCTGGACCAGACGGCGGCCGCCCTCTACAACGAGCCGATCCCGGCCGAAGAGGGCCTGGACGTGACGTTCGAGCAGTGGCAGTACGGCAACACCACGGCGGTGCCCGCTGACGGCATCTCCTTCTTCCTGATCGACGGCGCGGCCACGCTGGACCGTCCCGGCGCGTTCGGCGGCAGCCTCGGCTACGCCCAGAAGCTGCCCGACGACGATCCGGCGAACCCGTTCGAGCCCGGGGTCAACCAGGGCTACATCGGCATCGGCCTGGACGTCCTCGGCAACTACTTCGGGGACTGGGAGCAGCGGGGCCGCACCTGCGCCGAGCGCTCACCGGCCGGCACCGGGTTCCGCGTCCCGGCTCCCGGGCCGAACATGGTGACGGTGCGCGGGCCCGGCAACGGCACCGCGGGCTACTGCTTCGTGACCGCCACCACCAGCAACTTCACCACGACCGGGCCGTGGCCCTCGACGCTGCCGGGCAACCTGCAGGGGCCCACGCGGACCGTGCCCAGCGACCCGCGGGCGGCGCAGGCCGTGCTGGAGGAGTCGAAGCGCACGGTCAACGTCCGGATCACCCCGGCGCCGAACCCCGAGGTCACCATCTCGATCGACTTCAACGACGGCGACGGGATGCAGGAGGTGCTGTCCCTGCCCGCACCGCAGCCGGTCCCGGAGACCTACAAGTTCGGTTTCGGTGCGTCCACCGGTCTGTTCACCGATGTGCACCTGATCCGGAACGTGGTCGTCCGTCCGGTGGCCGAGCGGCCCGAGCTGTCGCTCACCAAGCGCGTCGCCGAGGACGCCGACCTGCCCGACCCGGTGCCGGTGGGCACGGAGGTGCCCTACGAGTACGTGGTCACCAACACCGGCAACATGAACATCGCCGACCTGATGGTGGACGACGACGTCGTCGAAGAGGTCACCTGCCCGCAGACCACCTTGAACGTGGGCGAGCGGGTCATCTGCCGCGGCTCGTACACGGTCACGGAGGAGGACGCCGAGCGCGGCTCGGTCACCAACACCGCCACCGCGATGGGCCGGGCGGACGGTGAGGAGGTCAGCTCGCCGCCGTCCGAGGTCACCATCGGCGTCACGGACGAGCGCGGGATGCTGGAGCTGGACAAGCGCGTCGACGACTCCCGCACGTACCGCCCCGGCGACCGGGTCACCTACCGCTACGTCGTGCGGAACACGTTCGACGAGATCGTGACCGACCTGCGGATCGACGACAACCGGGTGTCGGACATCGTCTGCGAGACCACCACCCTGGAGCCCGGCGAGTCCACGTCCTGCACGGGCACCTACACGGTCACCGAGGAGGACGCCGCCCACGGCTCGGTCACCAACACCGCCACCGCGGTGGGCCTGATCGACGACACGGAGGTGAGCTCGCCGCCGTCGGAGGCCACGATCGACGTCATGGGCGAGCGCGGGACGCTGCTGCTGGACAAGAGCGTGGACGACACCCGCACGTACCGGCCCGGCGATCGGGTCACCTACCGCTACGAGGTCAGGAACAACTCCGACGAGACGCTGCGGAACCTCCGGATCGAGGACGACCGGGTGACGAACATCGTCTGCCGGACCACCACCCTTGAGCCGGGCGAGACCACCACGTGCACGGGCGTCTTCGTCGTGCCGAGCCGTCCCGGCGGCAAGAAGGACTGCCGCAAGGGCTGCCGCTTCACCGTCACCAACACCGCGGTGGCCAGGGCGGGCGACCTGACCTCCGGTCCGGCCAGGGCGACGATCCGGGTCGTGCAGAAGTCGAAGAACCCGCACCACCCGTGCCGGCCGGGCAAGGACCGCCACTGCCGGCCCGGCAAGAAGCCGCACCACCACGGCCACGGCCGTCACCACGGTCACGACCACGGTCACGACCACGGGTACGACCAGCGGTACGACCACGGCTACGACCACCAGTGCCCGCCGGGCAAGAGGCCGTACGACGGCAGGACCGCCGAATCGGGATGTGTCTCCGAGGACGCGGACAAGAACGAGCGGGACATGGGCCAGTCCATGGACGAGTCCTACGAGCCTCAGCCTGAGGACATGATGGACGACCCGTACATGGAACGTTCCTACCGGGAGATGGGCGACATGCCGATGCCCTGGGAGACCTCCGAGTAGGTCGTCCCGCTTCCCGTCCGCGTCAACCTGATGGTCCCTCCCCGCGGGGAGGGACCATCGTGCTGTCCGCCCCCGGACGGTCACCCCCAGGCGCCGACCTGCTTGAGGAAGACGACGCCGTCGATCGTGCCGAGGTGGGACGGGTCCAGCGGGAAGTAGGCGAAATCCTGGGACACGCGCCGCGCCGGGTCGGCGACGATCCCGGCCAGGCGGCGGGCGTCGATCACCGAGTGGTCCCACGGAAGCGCGGACAACACGCCCTCGACGGTGTCCGGCGGCGGGGTGTCGTCGCCGGTCGTGCCGAAGGCGGAGGCCAGGTAGGCGTACCGGTCGCCCAGGTGGGCGGCGGCGATCGCCCCCGCGCTCCACCACTCCAGCCGCTGGTCGCCGAACGGCATGAACGTCTTGTCGCGCTGGAGGTGCAGGTTGGAGGAGAAGACCAGGGCCGGGCCGTGCTCGGCGACGGCACGCAGGTTGGCCGCCATCATCGCGTCCCGCAGGGCCGACAGCCGGGTCCAGCGTGCCGGAGAGGCGTCGGCCATCCAGTGGTGGTAGCGCAGCAGGCCGGTGGCGGTGCGCGCGTACAGGTGCGCGCGTTCCCTGTCCCGCGCGCCGAGTTGCGGCGTCTGCGTGTCGAGCAGCGCCGCCAGGTCGTCGGCGATCACCCGCAGCCGCTGGGCGTCGGCGGACTGGCCGATCGACTTCGCCGGGTCCATGGCCGTGGCCTCGTCGGACCAGCGGTCGTCCGGGCCCAGCAGCGCGTCGAGGGTCTCCCTGGTCACCACCGCGGCGGGGAGCGGGCCGTCGAGCAGGTCGTAGAGGCCGGTGAGCGCCTCGCGCGGGCTCGCCGCCCAGTACTCCAGCGGGCCGTCCACCCCGAAGAAGCGCAGCTTCTCGTCGTGCTCCTCGTTGTGGGCGCGCATCCAGCGGACGAGCTCGCGGTTGGCCGGCAGGGCGCCGAAACCGTGGCTGAAGCCGCGGTCCATGACGTCGTCGAGGGTGCCGGCGCCGGTCGTGACGTAGTCGTCCACCAGGAGGCCCTTGAGGCAGTCGCTCTCGACGGCGAACGACCGGTAGCCCTCGTGCTCGACGAGGTGCCGGAAGATCTCGTTGCGCAGCTCGCCCAGTTCTCCCACGAAGTGCCGGGCCTCACCGAGGCCGAGCAACAGCGGCCGGGCGGGGAGCGTCCGCAGGAACGCCGAGACACCCGCGCCGTCGACCGGCCAGGCGATGTCCTTGATATCCATGCCTTCAACGCTATCGTTGAACTTTCGGTGTAACCCTTGCCGCTGAAATCCCTGAACAGCCCCCCTAGAACCTTCAAATGACACTTCATCTGTTGAACATTTCGTTCAAAACAAGCTGTTGACATCAATCGGTTCCCACGACATCGTTGCCTCCATGTCGATCGATCACCCCTTCTCCCCGCCGGACCCCGAGCAGGCGCGCGCCCGGCGGGTGCACGCGTCCCTGTTCCGGATCGCCGAGCGGCACGCGGCCACCGACGAGCAGCGGCTCAGGCAGGCGCACCCGTCGGTCATCGGGCCGCACGAGGCCGTCAGGCTGGTGTCGTTCCTGCTCAGCGGGGCCGCGCGGCTCGACGACGACGAGCCGGAGGTGGACCAGGCCGACATCACCGCGGCGTTGAGCCTCGTCCCGCTGGTTCGCGGAGAGCTGGACGCGCTGGAGGCCGGGCTGCTGGCGATGGCCCGTGGCCGCGGCATGACCTGGCAGGAGATCGCCTTCGGGCTCGGTCTGGGCACCGCGCAGGCCGCCCGGCAACGCCACGAACGGCTCGCCGAACGGTCGGCGGCGGCTCTCGACTAGGCCGCCCGCCGCAGGTCAGGCGCGGCGCGGGCGGTTCCACCAGAGGGAGAGCGACAGCGCCGCGGCCACGAGCAGGGCGCCGGCCCCGGCGAAGGCGGCGGCCGTGTCCACCCGTTCGCGGACGACCGTGAACGTGCCGGGCAGGGCGTCGAGGGCGGTCGCGAGCTGGTCGGCGTTCTCGGCCCGGTGGTAGGAGCCGCCGGTCGTACGGGCGATCTGCCGGAGTGCCGGCTCGTCGATGACCCGGGGGTTGCGGCCCCGGTCGAAGCCCCCGCCGGACCCGCCGCCCCAGTCGCCGAAGCCGCGGCCGTCGAACTGCGAGTTGTCGCACACCATCGGGACCACCTTCGTGGTGCCGAAGCCGATGGTGAACACGCGTACGCGGCGCGACGCCGCCTCCTGGGCGGCCCGCTGCGGGTCGACGCCGTGGGTGTTGGCGCCGTCGGTGAGCACCACGATCGCGGCGCCGGCGTACCCGGAGGCCGCGGCGGGCGGCGTGGCGGCGGTGGCGGCGACCGAGGGGTCCACCTCGGCGATCGCGTCGATCGAGGTGAGCATGGCCTGGCCGATCGCGGTGCCGCGGGCGACGGCGAGCCCGTCCAGGGCCTCGATCAGGGCGTCGGTGTCGTCGGTGGGCGGGACGAGCAGGCCCGCGGTGCCGGCGAAGGTGACCAGGCCGATGCGCGGCCCGCCGCGCTGCGACTCGATGAAGCCGGCGGCGGCCTTCCTGGCGGCGGTGAGGCGGTTGGGATCGACGTCGGTGGAGCACATGGAGAGGGAGGTGTCGAGCGCGAGCAGGATCGTCGCCGACCGCATCGGCACCGGCACCGACGCCTGCGGCCGCGCCGCCCCCACCGCGAGCAGCGCCAGCCCGGCGACGAAGAGCGCCACGGGGATGCGCCGCGTCCAGCGCGTACGCCCGGGAAGCGCGGCCCGTACGAGCGCGATCGAGGTGACGCGCACGACGGCCCGCCGCCGTCGGCGGCCCGCCCACCAGCGGATCGCGAAGATCAACGGGATGACCAGCGCCGACAGCAGCGCCCACGGCCAGGACAGCGACATTCAGATCACCCGCCCGGACCGGAACACGGTGACCGCCGCGCCCGCGGCGAGCAGCGCGAGGGCGAGCCCGATCAGCCCGCCGGCGAGCGGCAGCGGCTCGTCGGAGACGGTGAGCCGCAGGTCGATCGTGTCGGCGACGCCGTCGAGCCGGGCGGCGTCGGCGGCCGGGTGGTAGGCGCCGCCGGTGGTCCGCGCGATCGTGGTGAGGGTGTCCTCGTCGAGCGAGGTCTGCAGATGGTAGCCGTCGACCTGGACCGCCGCCCCGGCCGCGGTGCCGACCCCCACGGTGTGGACGCGCACGCCCGCCTTCTGGGCCGCGGCGGCGGCCCGTTCGACGTCGCCGCCCTGGTTCTGGCCGTCGGAGAACATCACGATCGTGGCCGACGGCCAGTAGCCGAGGTCGGGCGGCGGCCCGTCGCGGCCGATGACCACCTGCCGGCCGGTGATGGCCGTCAGCGAGGCCGTGATGGCCGCCCCGAGCGAGGTGCCGCCGGTGATCCTCAGCCGGTCGATGGCCCTGAGCGCGACGGAATGGTCCGCGTCGGGCCGCGCGGTGGTGAGCGCGCCGCGCTCGAACGCGACGACCCCGATGTCCACGCTGTCGGGCTGCGCCGCCACGAACGCGCGGGCCGCCCGCTGCGCGGCGGCCAGCCTGGTCGGCGCGACGTCGCCGGCGCCCATGCTGTTAGAGACGTCGACGGCGAGGATGACGGTGCCCGCGGTGCGCGGCACCGGCACCATCGCCGCCGGTCCCGCGGCGGCGACCGCGAGCACGCCGACCCCGGCGATCGTCAGGCCGGTCCCGAGGTACGCGCCGCGCCCGCCCGGCCCGGCGACCCCGGCCGCGGCCAGCGCCGACCTCCGGCGGCGGGCCGAGACGACGGCCGCCCAGGCCAGCGCCGCCGTGACGAGCAGCCCGGCGGCCAGCAACAACGGGGACGACAGTGTCATGGCCACCGCTCCCCCGTGCGGGCGGCGAGCTCGACGAGCGTGTCGGTCAGGTCGCGGTCGGTGGCGACGCGGTGGACCGGCACCCCCGCCCGGCGCATGCCCGCCGCGAGCCGGGCGTCGCGGGCGTCCACGGCCTCGCGGAAGCGGGCCCGCAGCAGCGGGTCGGCGGAGTCGACGACGAGCTGCTCGCCGGTCTCGGCGTCCTCGACCACGATCAGCCCGGCCTCGGGCAGCGCGTCGTCGGCCGCGTCCACGATGCGCAGGGCGACGACCTCGTGCCGCCGGGCCAGGCGCTGGAGCGAGCGTTCCCAGTCGCCCTCGCCGATGAAGTCCGACAGGACGACGACGAGCGCGCGGCGGCGGGCCAGCCGTCCGGCCGCGTCGAGCATGAGGGCCAGGTCGGTGGTGGCGCCGGCGCGTGGGCCTGCGGTGCGCTCCAGCTCGGCGCCGATCCGCAGCGCGTGCCGCCGGGACGTGCCCGGCGGCACGACCCGCGCCACCCCGGTGTCGAACAGCAGCGCCCCGACCCGGTCGCCGCCCCGCCCGAACAGCCGGGCGAGGACGAGCGCCAGCTCGGCCAGGACGTCGTGCTTGCCGCGGCCCGGCCGCCCGGCCGTCATCGAGGCCGACCGGTCGAGCACCAGCCACACCGTCAGCTCGCGGTCCTCGGTGAACATGCGCAGATGGGGCTCGTCCAGGCGGGCGGTGACGTTCCAGTCGATGTGCCGGGCGTCGTCGCCGTCGGCGTAGCGGCGCAGGCCGGTGAAGTCGACGCCGGAGCCGCGGTGCGCGGTGCGGTGGGCGCCCTGGAGGCGGCCGTCCAGCCTGCGGACGACCTTCCACTCCAGGCGGAGCAGGAGTTTCTCGGGGGCGGTGGCCATGACGGCTCAGCGGTTCCGCAGGACGACGTCGGGTACCCGGACGGCCCCGAGCACCCTGCTGATGATCGTGTCGGCGTCGACGTCGTCCGCCAGGGCCTCGTAGGACAGCACGAGCCGGTGGCGCAGCACGTCGAGCGCGAGTTCGGACAGGTCGTCCGGCAGGACGTAGTCGCGGCCGCGCAGGAACGCCAGCGCGCGGGCGCCCGTGACGAGCGCGATGGACGCGCGCGGGCTGGCCCCGTACGTGACGTACCGCTCCAGCTCCCCCAGCCCGGCCGTGCCCGGCGACCGGGTCACGGCGACCACGCGTACGGCGTAGTCGACGATCGACGGATCGACGTACACCTGCCGGGCGCGGGCCCGCATCTCCATCAGCTCGGCGGTCGTGACCGTCGGCTGCGGCGGGTCCGGCGGGCGCAGCGCGCGTTCGACGATCGCCTGCTCCTCGTTCTGGGCGGGATAGCCGACGACGACCTTCATCATGAACCGGTCCACCTGCGCCTCGGGCAGCGGGTACGTGCCCTCCGACTCGATCGGGTTCTCCGTCGCCATCACCAGGAACGGCTCCGGCACCTGGAACGTCTCGCGGCCGATCGTCACCTGGTGCTCCTGCATCACCTCCAGCAGGGCGCTCTGCACCTTGGCGGGGGCGCGGTTGATCTCGTCGGCGAGCAGCAGGTTCGTGAACACCGGGCCGAGCTCCGTCCGGAACTCGCCGGAGTGCTGGTGGTAGACCCGCGTGCCGACGAGGTCGGCGGGGACCAGGTCGGGGGTGAACTGCACGCGCTGGAAGCCGCCGGTGATCGCCGCGGCCAGCGACCGGACGGCCAGGGTCTTGGCCAGGCCCGGCACGCCTTCCACCAGCAGGTGACCGTCGGCGATGAGCGCGACGGCCATGCGTTCGAGCAGGACGTCCTGGCCGACGATGGTGCGTTTGACCTCGAAGAGGACCTGTTCGAGCGGATGAGCCTGGGCCGGGGGCATGATGTCCCTTCTGTGGGCGCTATGGGCGGTGGCGGTCAGAGCTGGGGTCCGTCGCCTGGTGGGCCGTCGCCGTCGTCGCCGCCCAGGGCCGCGCCGATCGGCACCGCGAACGCGATGCCGGCGAACGCGTCGTCGCCCCCGGGGTCGGCGATCGAGACGACGATCCCGACGACCAGCCCACGGGCGTCCAGCAGGGGGCCGCCGGAGCTGCCCGGGTTGACGGAGGCGTCGAACTGGATCAGCCCTTTCAGGCCGGCGTCCTTGCCGGTCCGGCCGGTGGTCCGGTCGAGGCCCGACACCACCCCGGTGGAGACGCTGTAGGTCAGGCCCAGCGGATTGCCGATCGCCACGACCGGCGCCCCGACGGCCACGTCGCCGCCGAGCGTCGCGGGCACGACGATCTCCGGCAGCTTCACCGGCTTGAGCACGGCGACGTCCCTTTGGGGATTCGCGGCGGCGACGACGGCCTTCGCCCTGGTCCCGTCGGCGAACGTGAGGTTGATGTCCTTCGTGGCTTTGATCACGTGATGGGCCGTCAGGATCGTCCCGTCCTCGGCCGCGATCACGCCCGTGCCGAGCGACTTGCCCGCCTGGATGACCACGACCGACGGCCCGACCCTGCGGAAGACGTCCGGCACCGTGAGCGTCGCGGTGGGCGTCGGCGTGGCGGCCGGCCCTCCTGCGGCCGTCCCGCCGCTGCCGCCGCCGCCCAGCCAGTACGCCAGCACCGCCACGACGACCAGCACCCCGCCCCCGGCGGCGACCCGCCGAACCCTTCCGGCCCTGGCCCGCCCGGCTTCCCGAGCCCCGGCCGCACCGTCCTCCTGCGGCACGCGCTCCATGCCCCTCATACTCAGCAATCGCACCGAAAACTGCCATAAAGAAGGACACACAAATGGCCGGGACCTCCGGACGCGCCGGGGTCGGGCCGCAACCCATACGGCAGGACCGATTCCTCAGCCGTTCGCCGACCGGTCCCCCGCATCGGCCTCCTGCGGACACTCGGGTAGAGCTAGGCGGTCACGAGCGTGCGCACGACCATCGGCTCGGCCAGGACGAGCGCCAGCACCTGCGCCGCATGGCGGTGATGCGGAGTGGTCAGGTGCCGCGCCCGCGCCCCGGCGCCCGCCCACTCCTCGATCACCACCATGCTCGCCGGATGGTTCGGGTCGCCGTAGGCGCGGTAGGCCAGGCAGCCGGGCTCGTCCAGGGACGGCTCGATCATCGCTTCGAGCGCGGTCCGCAGCCGGTCCTCCTGGCCGGCCGCGGCCACGTACTGGGCCAGCACGATGAGGGACATCTCCGGCGCCGTCCTCACGCGAGGGGCCGGGCGGGACCGGCGCCGGCGCCGGAGGCGGTGATCGCGGCGGCGATCTCCGCCAGGTCGGCCGGCGTCAGGTCCACAGCGCCGGCGCCGATCCAGCCGTCCACCTGCTCGGGCCGGCGGGCGCCGACGATGGCCCCGGTGACGCCCGGCCAGGCCAGGACCCACGCGATGGCCACCTCGGCGACGCCGACGCCGTGCCGGGCGGCGACCGGGCGCAGCGCCTCCGCCAGCCGCAGGTTGGCCGCGAGGCCCGTGGTGAAGTCGTGGTGGGCGGTGCGCCAGTCGCCGTCGGGCAGGCTCGCGACGCGCTCGGCCGAGAACGTCCCGGTGAGCAGGCCCGACTGCAGCGGCGAGTACGCGATCACGCCCGTGCCGTGGGCGTGCGCCCACGCGATCTCGGCCGCCGCCGACCGGTTGATCGCCGAGAACGGCGGCTGGATGACGTCCACGTGCGCGATGCGCTCCGCGGCCGCCAGCTCCTGCGGCGAGTGGTTGGACAGGCCGATCGCGCGGACCTTGCCCTCGGCCTTCAGGTCGGCCATGACCTGCCAGTACTCCTCCAGCGGCGTGGCGTTGGGCGACACCGCGCCGAAGCCGCCGCCGGCGTACTCCAGCGACTCGCCGGTGTCGGGATAGTGCACCTGGTACAGGTCGACGCGCTCGACGTTCAGGCGGCGCAGCGAGTCCTCCAGCTCGCGCCGGACGCTGGCCGGCTTCATGATCCGGCGCGGGGCGGCCTGCGGGTCGTCGGGGTCCCAGACCAGGCCCACTTTGGTGAAGACGTACGGGCGGTCGGCCTCGGGCAGGTCGGCGATGGCCTTGCCGACCAGTTCCTCGGAGTGGCCGAGCCCGTACACGGCCGCGGTGTCGATCCAGTTGACGCCGCCGGCGACGGCGTGCCGGATCGCGGCGATCGACTCCGCGTCGTCGGTCGTGCCCCAGCCGAACTTCCAGCCGGCCCCCGACACCGCCCAGGAGCCGAAGCCGAGGCGGGTGACGTCCATGCCGGTGGCGCCCAGAGGCCGGGTGGGCAGGTGGGTGGTGCTCATGTCGCGTTGCTCCCTGTGGGTGACCGGGCATCCCTTGTGGACGTCCGGTGCAGCTCACTCTGGCGCGCCGCCCGCGGCCCACCCAGTGCCCGCCGCTGCCTAGGCACGGCATGACCAGGCTCGCGACGACGCCGGACGGCGATACTGGTCCCATGGCACTGGACAGACGCGCAGAACTGGGCGAATTCCTCCGATCCCGCCGCGCCCGGCTGCGTCCTGAGGAGCTCGGCCTGCCCGAGTACGGCAGCCGCAGACGCGTGCCCGGCCTGCGCAGGGAGGAGCTGGCCCAGCTCGCCGGGGTGAGCGTGGACCACTACGTCCGGCTGGAGCAGGGCCGTACCCTGCACTTCTCCGAAGCGGTCCTGGACGCCGTCGCCCGCGCCCTGCGCCTGGACGACGTCGAGCGCGCGCACCTGCACCGCCTGGCCCGCCCCTGGAACGACGGCGACCGCGCGCAGGCCGCGCCACCGCTGCAACGCGTCCGGCCCGGCCTCCAGCGCCTGCTGGACGCGTCGGCCGACGTGCCGGCCTACGTCGTCGGGCGCAACACCGACGTACTGGGCTGGAACCACCTCGCGGCGGCGCTGATCACCGACTTCGGCGCGCTGCCGCCCCGGCAGCGCAACCTGGCCCGCCTGGTGTTCCTCGACGAGGGCATGCGCGACCTGTACGCCGACTGGCCCGCCAAGGCCGCCGACGTGGCCGCCTACCTGCGCCTCGACGCCGGCCGCCATCCTGCGGACACCCGGACGTCGGAGCTGGTCGAGGAGCTGTCGGCGGCCAGCCCGGAGTTCCGCGAGCTCTGGGCCGAACACCGGCTCAAGGACAAGACCCACGGACGCTACGTCTACCTGCACCCGGTGGTCGGCAGGCTCGACCTCGGCTTCGAGACCCTCCGCCTGCCCGACGACCCCGACCAGGCGTTGATCGCCCACACCACCGAGGAGGGCTCCCCCTCCCAGACCGCTCTCCGCCTGCTGTCCGCCTGGACCCGCCAGGCCCACGCCGCCACCTGACCCGCGGCGGGGCGCGCCCGCTAGGAGTCGCCCTTCTCCAGCAGGTGGTCGAGCCGGATGGCCAGATCGAGGGTCTCGCAGCGCAGCAGGTCGAGCCGCCGGCGGATCTTCGACCGGATCGCCTGGAAGTGCTCGTCGGTCTGCCCGCGCAGGCCGAGCAGCTCGTCGGTCAGGGCCGTGACGTCCTGGCCCGACTGGCTCCGGGTCTCGGCGAGGTCGGCCCGCATCTCGGCGATGCCGAGCACCGCCTCGGAGCAGTCGGCCTCGGCGCACAGTGTCGCCTCCAGCGCCTGGACCCGAAGCCTGATGTCCAGGATCTCCGCCTCTACATCCACTTACTCCTACCTTTGCCGGTAGTCGGTAGGGAACCGGCCCAGTGGTGGAGGGCGGCCGGGTCCCACTTGCTGTAAGCACATGGTGGCAACCCGTGTATACCCGACACGACCGCCGGCAAGCAACGGGTGCCGGTCCGCGGAGGGCTCGGCCCGGCGCCGGCTGGCGGCCTCAGGCCGAGCCTGGCCTGGCAGGTCAGTTGTTGATCGGGTCCGGGCCGTACGCCTGCGTCCCCTGCGTGCAGCCCGGCTCCGGGTCCTTGCAGCAGCGCGGCCTGCTCGACGTGAAGTGGTCGTTCATGTGGCGGCGCAGGGCCGCCAGCTCGTCGCCGAGCGCGGCGAAGTCCTGTCGCATCTCCGTCCGGATGTCGGCGATGTCGGCCTGCATCCGGGTGATGCCGGCGGTGGTCGCCGTGAGGTCGCCGGCGGGCCTGCCTGCCTTGAGCTTCCGCAGGCGCAACAGCAACTTGAGTATCCGTGTCTCTAGGTCCACACATTCCTGCCTTCGCGCAGCTGGACAGGGGCCTGCGCCGGACGAGCGGGCGGGCGCCCCGGGGATGACGAAAACGGTGGCACATCGGCCGCCCGCGTGGGGATGATCTTGATTTCGCCGGGTGAGGTTCCATTACACCGGCGCCCAAGTTTCTTTTCTGCCAGCGGATATTGGCCGCCGAAAGTGACGGACCGAAACAGGGCCAGGCCGGAGGAACGAGGGCGGAGACGGCGGCCCGCCGCGACGGGCGCGTACCGGCCCGCGGCACCGGCCCGCGGCACCGGCCACGGGCCCGTACCGGCCCGTGTCAGGGGTGTGGGAACCGGCCCGTCCGCTGGAAAAATCTTCTGGCGCATATCACGGCAAATCCGCAGATCAGGGACCGGCAACCATGCGAATTCCCCTCCGCGACCACGCCGGATCAAGCATCCTGAGCATGTCATCACGCTCCCCCACCCCCCGTTGTAAGGAGCCTCCGTGACCCGGTTCGCCGTCGACCACTCACGCCACGCGCTCATCGCCACCTGGGGTACGGGGATCGGCGACATCGCCACCACCGTGGCGGAACAGGTGCCTTCGAGCCCCGACGTGCTCCGCCTGGCCATCAGCCTCACGGAGCTGTCCTACGCCTGCTGGCGCTGCTACACCCACCCGTCGAGCGCCGCCGACCAGCACGGCCCCAACAGCGTCGGCTGGCAGCGGCAGGCCGAGCGCGACGCGTTCGCCTCGGTCATCCCGGCCCTGCTGGCGCCCGTCCGGCCGGCCAACGGCGCGCTGACCCTCTACTCCACGCGGGTGGAGGAGGTCGCCCACCGCGTCGGCCGTACGCTGCACACGATCAACCACGCGCCGCTGGCCGGCAGCGTGGCCACCGACGTCACCGCCGAGCTGGCCGCCATCGAGAACGCCGAGCTCGGCGACCTGACCGCGCGCGCCCAGCAGGCCGTCATGCTCAGCCGCGAGGACGCCTCGCCCCTCCAGGTCGCCCAGGCCGACAGCCTGCTGCACCAGCATCCGTTCGGCACGGAGGCGCTGTTCACCAAGATCGACCCCACCGCGGCCGCCATCGCGGCGGCCCACTGGCTCTACGCCGCCGCCACCATCAGCGCCCGGCACACCGGCCTGCATCCGATGCAGACCATCTCCGAGGTCGACAACATCAAGGCCCCCGCCCAGGAGAGCCTCACCGAGGTGATCTCCGCGATGAGCGGCGGCGGCTCGCCCAGGGCCGCGGTCATGCCGATGATCCGCAACGCGCTGCACGTCGCCGAGGGCCACCTCTACGGCGTCACCGAGGCCAAACACCGCATCGGCGTGGCCGAGGAGCTGATCGCCCAGGCCCGCACCGACCATCCCGAGCTCGGCCTCGGCCCCAGCACGGTCTACCTGCCCATCACTCCGCTCAACCCCGCCCGCCCGGCCCTCGACCTGCTGGAGAACCTCCTCTACGGCATCCGCAGCTGCTGGCTGACCTTCTCCCAGCACGCCGACACCCCGCCCGGCCGGGAGCCGGGCCGTCCGCGCCGCCACCACCGTCACACGGAGGTCTTCCTGGCCGAGGTGCGGAAGAGGGCGGCGTTGGACCGTTCCCGTCTGCTGTAGCCGACCCTTCCCGCCCCCTGGGCCGGCGTCACATGATCGCGGTACTCTCTGGCATGTCGGAAAACGTCGCCGAGCGACCTCCCTTACCGGCGCTCACCCGGGCCCTGGTCGGCCCGCCAGGCAAGGTGCTGCTTCCGCTGGTCGCCGTGGCAGGGCTGATCGTGCTCAACTACACGAGCGTGCCGGGCGGAGGGTCGTTCACACTGCTGCTGGCGGGGCTCGCGCTCGCCGTCGGCACCGTGGTCGTCTGGGTGGCCCGGTTCGCGGTGGCGCTTCTGCGCTCCGACGGACGTCCCGGGCTGCGCCGCCATTGGGCCCGCTGGGCGGCCGCGCCGGTGATGGGCGTGATCGTGACCGCGCTGGTGCTCACCGGGGCGCCGTTCAGCGCCCGGTTCGCGCTGTCGGAGTCGGGGCTGGAGCAGTTCGCCCGGACGGTCGCCGCGGACACCAAGACCGTCAGGCGCGAAGACCAGTGGGTGGGCCTCTTTCCGCTGACGTCGATCGAACGGCTGCCGGGCGGAGCGCGGTTCCTGGTGAGCGACACCGGCCTGTTCGACCGGTACGGCTTCGCCTGGAGCCCCGGAGGCACGCCGCCGGAGGAGTCCCACACGGGTTACACCCACCTCGAAGGCCCCTGGTACCTGTGGGAGAGCCGGTTTTGAAGATTCCTGGATCGGTCGGCGGATGGGTGTTCACGGTCGCCGCGCTGCTGGTGATCCCCTTCTTCGTAGGCGGGGGCATGCTCTGGTTGTCGCTGGCCGGCGCGCAGGCGGCCATGATCGTCGCGGTGACGAAGGCGTACCAGGACGCGGCGCGATGGCGGGCGCCGGCGGCGGAGCGCGCGGAAGGACCGCCTGCCGCCGAGTGAGGCCGTCCCGGTCCGTACGGAGATGTCGGCGGCGGTCGACGGGGCAGAAACCGCCCCTCGAATGGGTAGGTCCCGGGGCAGACCTCAGGAAGGGTGTGCCGATGCGGCGGAGTGGCGGGGAGCTGATGCTGGGCGGCATGCTGTCCGCCAACCATCTGACCGCGATGGAGGACCTGCCGCACGTGGTCGCCGGGCACGCCGCGCTGGTGGGCTTCTCCGAGACCGCGATCTACGTCACCGACCTGCAGCAGCAGCAGCTCATCCCGATCACGGAGCAGCGGGACCCGTCCGGCGCGGCGCTGACGGCCCTGCGGATCGACGGCACGCTCGCCGGGATCGCCTTCCGCAACACCGAGGTCGTCCACGTGCCGGGCGGGCCCGGCGACACGGTTCGGCGGCTGTGGCTGCCGCTCCTGGACGGCACCGAGCGGGTCGGCGTGCTCGGCGTGACGGTGCCGCTGGACGACGAGGTCGCCGAGTGGCGGGCCCAGCAGCTCGCGTCGCTGGTCGCGCTGCTGGTGATCAGCAAGCGGCCGCACAGCGACTCCTACTCGCGGTTGATCCGCGCCCGGCCGATGACGCTGTCGGCGGAGGTGCTGGTGCCGCTGCTGCCCCCGGGGACGTTCGCCAACGACGACGTGGTGGTCAGCGCCGTGCTCGAACCGGCGTACCAGGTGGGCGGGGACGCCTTCGACTACGCCATCGACGGCGAGGCGCTGCACGTGTCGATCTTCGACGCGATGGGCCACGACACCTCCGCGGGGCTGACCGCGACCATCGCCGTCGGGGCCAGCCGGAACAACCGGCGGCAGGGCGCCGATCTCGTCAACACGGGCCAGGCGATCGACGCAGCCATCGCCGAGCAGTTCACCGGCCGCTTCGCCACCGGCATCCTGGCCTGCCTCGACCTGCGCACCGGCTGGCTGACGTGGGTGAACCGGGGGCACCATCCGCCGCTGGTGATCCGCGAGGGCCAGCAGGTGGCCACGCTGTCCAGCGAGCCCGACCCGCCAATGGGCTTCCTGCTGCGGCCGTACACCGGGGAGCTGCGCTACCAGCTCCAGCCCGGCGACCGGCTGCTGTTCTACACCGACGGGATCATCGAGGCGCAGAGCCCGGACGGCGAGCTGTTCGGCCTGGAGCGCTTCATCGACTTCATCATCCGGCACGAGGCCGACGGCCTGTCGACGCCCGAGACGCTGCGCCGGCTGGTGCAGGCCATCCTGGAGCACCAGCACGGACGGCTCCAGGACGACGCGACCGTGCTGATGGTGGAGTGGCGCAGCAGCAGGCAGCAGCGGCTCGTCATGTGAGCCCGTCAGGTCTCGCCGACGGCGACGAACCCGCTGTCGGGCCGGTAGTCGGGCGACTGGTGGCGGAAGTAGGTGTTGTAGACCTGGCAGTAGCGGCCGCCGCGGGCCAGCAGCGAGGCGTGGTCGCCCTCCTCCACGATCCGGCCGTGGTCGAGCACGATGATGCGGTCGACGTGCTCGATCGTGGACAGCCGGTGGGCGATGACGATCGAGGTGCGGCCGGCCAGCACCACGTCGAGCCCCTCCTGGATCTGGGCCTCGGTCAGCGGGTCGACGCTCGCGGTGGCCTCGTCGAGGACGACGATCGCCGGGTCCTGGATGAGCAGGCGGGCCAGCGCGACGAGCTGCCGCTGGCCCATCGACAGGGCCCGGCCGTGCTCGCCCACGTCGGTGGCCAGGCCGTGGGGCAGGGCCTCGATCCAGTCGCCGCCGCCGACCGCGGCCGCCGCGGCCAGCACCTCGTCGTCGCCCGCGTCGGGACGCGGATAGCGGATGTTGTCGGCGACCGTGCCGCTGAACAGGAACGGCGCCTGCGGCACCGCGCCGATCTGCCGCCGGTACGCGCCGAGGTCGAGCGAGCGGATGTCGTGGCCGTCGATCAGCAGGCGGCCTTCCTGGAACTCGTAGAAGCGGGTGATCAGCTTGCCCAGCGTGGACTTGCCGGCGCCGGTGTGGCCGACCAGCGCGACCGTCTCGCCCGCCTCGACGACCAGGTCGAAGCCGCGGAGCACGGGGTGGGCCGCGTCGTAGCCGAAGGTGACGTCGTCGAACTCGATGCGCCCGGCCAGCCTGCCCGGGTCGGCCGAGCCGGTCTGCACCACCCGGGGCGGGGCGTCGATCAGGGCGAAGACCCGCTCGGAGGCCGACAGGCCCTGCTGGAACTGCGACCAGAAGGCGGCGATGGAGGTCAGCGGCATCCAGAACAGCGACACGCCCTGCAGGAACAGGTACCAGTCGCCCGCCGACAGGCCGCCGCCCAGCACCGCGGTGCCGCCGAGCTGGACCAGCGCGACCGTCGCGAGCCCCGCCACGAGGAACAGCAGGGGGAAGATGGCCGAGAAGACGAAGCCCTGGCGCAGCGTCACCCGGTAGCTCTGCTCGTTGACCGGCCGGAACTCGTCGTAGACCTGCCGCTCCTGGCGGAAGTTCTTGGCCACGGCGATGCCGCCCATGGTCTCCTGGAGGTTGGCGTTGACCCGGCTCAGCGACCGCTGGGCCCGCCGCGTGCTGGACCGGGCCAGCCGCCGGAACAGCAGCGCCATGCCCATCACGACCGGCGCCACCAGCAGGGTCAGCAGCGCCAGCTCGACGCTGCGCAGGAACAGCAGGACGGTGACGAACCCCACCATCAGCACCTGGCTGATCAGGTCCATCGTCAGGGTGGAGACCGTGGCGAAGTCGTCGGTGTCGGAGGTGACGCGGCTGACGATGCGGCCCGACGGGGTCTCGTCGTAGAACGACAGGTCGCGTTCGAGCACGGCGTCGAAGGCGTCTTCGCGCAGGCGCAGCACGACGTCGCCGGTCACCCGCGCGCTGTACCACTGGCGGACGAAGTTGAAGGCCCAGCTCAGCGCGCCGGCGAGCAGGATGCCGGCGGCCAGCAGCGGGCCCACATCGGCGATCGTGCCGTCCTGGATGGCGTCGACGCCCTGGCTGGCCAGCAGCGGCAGGGCCGCCTGCGCCGCCGACACCAGCACGATCATGGCCGCCACCAGGAACATCGCGCCCAGCTTGGGGCGGAAGTAGGCGAGGATCCGGCGCGTCAGGTCACGGTCGGAGTAGGTGCGGTCGTAGTCCTCGGCGTCGAGGCCGTCCATGATGAAGCCCATCAGTGGACCCTTTCCTGCTCGTCGAGCGCGCCCTGATCGGCCGTGACCTCGTCGTAGTGGGAGAAGATGCGGCGGTAGAGGGGGCTGCCGGCGATCAGCTCGTCGTGGGTGCCGAAGGCGGCCACCTCGCCGCGCCGCAGCAGCAGGACCTTGTCGGCCCAGCGGATCTGGGAGAGCCGGTGGGTGATCAGCAGGGTCGTGCGCCCTTCCTGGATGCGCTCGATGGCCTGCTGGATGCGGTCTTCGGTGGCGGAGTCGATGGCGCTGGTGGAGTCGTCGAGGATCAGGATGGCCGGGTCGGTCAGCAGCGCCCGCGCGATGGCCAGTCGCTGGCGCTGGCCGCCGGACAGGGTGAGGCCGCGCTCGCCGATGACGGTGTCGTAGCCGTCGTCGAGCTCGGCCACGAACTCGGCCGCCTGCGCGTCTTCCGCCGCTTTGACCACGGCGGCGCGGTCGGCCCGCTGGCCGAGGCCGAAGGCGATGTTCTCGGCCACGGACCGCGAGAACAGCACGACGTCCTGCTCGATGGTGGAGATCTGGGAGCGCAGCGAGTCGAGGTCCCACTCGCGGACGTCGACGCCGTCGACCAGGATCCGGCCCGAGGTGACGTCGTAGATGCGGGGCACCAGCTTCGTCAGCGAGCTCTTGCCCGCCCCGGTCTCGCCGACGATCGCCACCGTCTCCCCCGGCCGCACGGTGAACGTCACCCCCCGCAGGACAGGCTCGCCCTCGCCGTAGCCGAAGGTGACGTCGTCGAAGACGATCTCGCCCCCGATGGGCGCGACGTGGCCGGCGGTCGGCTGCTCCAGCTCGGTCTCGGCGTTGACGATGTCGAGGATCCGGCGGGAGGACACGATGCCGATCTGCACCAGCGAGAACGTGAAGATCGAGATCTGGGTCGGGAAGCCCAGCATGCCCATCAGCCCCATGAAGGCCACCAGGTCGCCGATCGTGATCGCGCCGGCGGCGTGGAGGTGAAGCGCGTGCCACAACGCCCCCGCCATGGCGCACGCGAACAGCAACGTGGGCAGGTAGCGGGCCTGGACGAGGCCGTTGCGCACGAACGAGTCGCGGTAGCGCCGGGCGTTGGCGCGGAAGCGCAGCCGCTCCTGCCCCTCCTGCGCGGTCACCTTGATGACCTCGATGCCGCGCACCGCCTGGCTCAGCCCGGCGTTGAGGTCGCCGAACTCGTCGCGCATGCGGGTGGCCACCGGGTTGAGCTGCCCCATGTAGTGGCGCAGCGCGAACCCGAACAGCACCCCGAACACCACGGGCACCAGCAGCAGCCGCGGGTCGATCGCGGCGATGAACACCAGGGGCACCAGGCCGGTGAGCCCGGAGTCGACGATCAGGTCGACGCCCGGACTGATCATGATGGACAGCTGGCGGATGTCGTTGGCCGCCCGCGCCATCAGGTCGCCGACCCGCTGCCGGTTGTGGAAGGTCTGGCTCTTGCCGAGCAGGCCGGCGTAGAGCTCGTCGCGGGCGTCGCGTTCGAGCCGCTTGGCCAGCATCTCGCTGCTCAGCCGGGCGACGAGGTCGAACAGGCCGCGGGCCGACACCACCGCCAGCAGCGCCAGGGCGACCAGGCCGAGCGCGGCGGCGGACGCGCCCCGGCCGCTCAGCACCGCGTCGAAGGCCGAGCCGGTGAGCTGGGGGACCAGCGCGTTGAGCACCACCATCACCAGCGAGCCGCCGAGGAAGCCCGTCAGGGGGAGCGGATGGCGGCGCACGTGGGACCAGAGCCAGCGGACCGGCCCACGCCGGTCGTAGCGCGGGCCTTCGACGGAGAACTCCGAACTGCCGCTGGTCACGGTGAGACCCCTTGGCCGAGGGTGGGCGGACATCGGACCCGTTTGTATCACCGGCCACCGACAGAATCCGAGGGGTTTTCCGGCCGCCCGTGAAGGCAAAGAGCGGGCATCGTCACGCAATGAGACAGTAACCTTACCCATCGTGGACCCTTTCCTCCATCAAGCGGACCTGCTGCCGCTCGTGACCCTCCAGCCGCCGGTGCGCCTCCTCCCGGCCGACGACCTCGCGGCCGTGGTCCGGGCGACGCCGGTCGTCCACGACCTGCTCCGCCTCGCCTCCGCCGCCGGTGCGCAGGGGGCGGCGCGGCCCGAGCAGGGGCGGCTCTGGGGCGTGGCCGAGGACAGCCGGCTCATCGACGTGCGCGACGGCACCGCCACGACCGGCCCGGCGGTAGAGACCCTGACGTCCGGGCCGGCCGACGACGTGCTGGACACGTGGGGCGACATCCTCTACTCGCTGTTCTCCCCCGAGGCCGACGCCGCGGCGCTCGACGCGGGCACGAGCACCCTGCTGATGCTGCTCAGTCACCGCGACGCCCTGCCGGTGGCGGAGATCCCCGAGCTGACCGACGAGGCGGCCGACGAGCTGGCCTGGTTGCGGCTGATCCGGCGCGAGGGCTCGTCGGTGTCGCTGACCCCGCTCGGCACCTGGAGCGCGCTCGACCTCTTCAAGACCCTCATCGGCCAGGACATCCCGGTCCACGGCGGCACGGCCGGCGCCGACGCCCCCACGCTGCTGCGGGCCCTGCGCACCTACGACGACGACGAACGCGCCGAGGAGGTGCGCGTCTGGCTGGGCGGGCGGGATCCGGCGCGGGCCGCCGAGGAGATCGCCGACGTCCTGCTCGACGTCAGCCCGCTGAGCCGGGCCGTCGGCCTGACCGTGTTGCTGGAGGACCTCGGCCGGCCCGGTCAGGAGATCGCCGCCGCGTTGCGCGAGGTGCCCCGGCTGGGGGCGCTCATCCGGGCCCGGGAGAAGGAGGACCACGACGTCCCGCCCGCGCCCGTCGACGTGGCCTGGGTGTACGCCGACATGACCGTGGCCGCGATGGAGATCGGCGGCCCGGCCGAGTCGATACTCCAGCTCTCCGGCAACCTCGACGTCGACGACGTGCTCAGCATGCTCGGCATGATGACGTGCAGCGACCACCCCTACACGACGCCGATGCTGCGCTTCCTCATCGAGCACCATCCGGCGCCCCGGGTGGCCTCGGCCGCGCGCGTGGCGTTGCAGCGGTGGCGCGGGGTGCACGTACGGCCGCCGGGCGAGCGCGGACGCCTGCCCAGGAAGCCCCGCAAACCGGGCAAGACGGCGGGCGCCCAGAAGCGCCGGCGACGCTGACCGGGCCCGCCAAGGGGCTCGGAAGGTCAGGGCCTGCGGGTCAGTTTGAGGGCGGCGCCGACGCGTTCGGCCCACTGCCAGGGGGCGTCCGTGCCGCCGGGCAGGGCGTTGTAGTACTCCCAGCCGCTCACCCCGCCCATCCCGGGATGCCGGTGCAGCAGCTCGGCGACGGTGGCGGCCAGGCGGTCGATCTCGACGTAGCCGCCGCCCCCGTTGTCGGGGGTGGTGACCGCCCCGGCCACCAGCTGGCCCGCCGGCACCACTCCCCCGGCGAGCACGGCGTCGTAGTCGCACGGGTCGGCCAGGCTGCGCGAGCCGCCGTACATCGGCAGGTTGAGCCAGGCGAGGTCGGCGCCCCGGTCGCGGAAGACCTGGTCGTGGTCCACTGCGGCGGACGGGGTGAGCGCGATCAGGAAGGCCGGGCCGAAGTCGGCGCGCAGCCGGTCGATCAGGCGTGCGAGGCCGGGCGGCGACATGGGCGCGGTCAGGCGCAGGTCCACGCCGTCGAGGCGGCGGCGGGCGAGCAGGCGGCGCAGCGGCGGGTAACAGGCGCCGAAGTCGTGGTCGAGGCGGTCGAGGCCGTCGATCATGGCCAGGGCGCGGGCGCCGTACACCTGGGTGACCTGCACGTCGTCCCACATCTGGGCCAGGTCGGGGCAGTCGGGCGGGGCGCCGTTGAGGCGGACGTCGCCGTCCGCGCCGACCTCCACGGTGGCGACGACGAGGTGGGTGAGGCCGGTACGCCGTTCGATCAGGGGCAGCGGGGAGACGTAGAGGCCGCCGTCGCAGTGGGTCCGGTAGTACATCACCAGGCGGGGTGTGTGCTGGGGCAAGGCACGTCCTCCGTGAGGAATGAGGTGATACTTCACCATGTTCCACACCAAGGGTGAGATCAAAACTACTCTCGGTTAATTTTGCCTGGCACCGCTCAGCGTTCAGCGGCCCGCGCGCGGCGGCCTGACCGGCTCCTTCGCGGCCGAGCCCAGGGGCAGCATGACCTCGACCCGCGTCCCGGCTCCCGGCCCGCTGTTGACGACGCAGATGCCGCCGAGCTCGGCCGCCCGTTCCCGCATCGAGCCGAGGCCCACCCCCGCGCTGTACGCGGCGGGCAGCCCGCGGCCGTCGTCGGCGACCAGCACGCGCAGCACGGAGTCCCGCTGGAGCACGATGCGGGCGCGGGAGGCCCTGGCGTGCCGGCGGATGTTGGTCAGCGCCTCCTGGACGATCCGGTAGACGGCCACCTCGACGGCGGCGGGCAGGTCGGTCATGCTGCCCTCGACCTCCACCTCGATCTCGGTGTCCGGGGAGGACTGGCCGGCCAGCTCGCGGACGGCTCTGGCCAGGCCGAGGTCGTCGAGCGCGGGCGGGCGCAGGCCGTACACCAGCTCGCGGATGTCGTCGGTGACCGCGCCCATGCCGGTGTGCAGCTCGCGCAGCAGCTCGTCGGCGGCGTCGGGGGACTTCTTCAGGCTCATCCTGGCCATGTTGATGGTCATGGCCATGGCCGAGAGGGTCTGGCCGAGCCCGTCGTGCAGGTCGCGGCGCAGGCGGCGGCGCTCCTCCTCCCTGGCCGTCAGGATGCGTTCCCTGGAACGCTGCAGGTCGGCGGCCATGCGCACGGCGTGCGCCACGTCGGCGGCGTACGGCGTGAGCGTGGTGAGCACGCGCTCGTTGTGGGCGGCGGGGAAGCGGCGCGGGCCGGGCGGCCCGACGAACAGACGGCCGACGCGCTCGCCGTGCCACACCAGCGGCACCTGGCGGGGCTCCGCGCCCACCCGGCCGCTCTCGACGTAACGCGGCTCGCCGTCGGCGACCTCCACGGCCACGCCCTCGACCGCGAGCCCGTCGCGCAGCACGCTGACCACGGAGGTCAGCGCCTTGGCCGGGTCGCCGCGCCGGACGGCCTGGGTCAGGCGTTCGGCCAGCACGGCGGGGTCGCCGACGCTGCCGTACAGGAGGCGGTCGACGGCGCGTTGCAGCACGTGCCGCAGCGGCTGGAAGAACGCGCCGGCGAACAGCGCGGCGGCGATGCCCGCGATCTCGTCGTAGCCGGAGACCACGAGGCTGGACAGCGCGCCCGCGCCGAAGTAGACCGCGCTCACCACGGCCACCAGCCCGGCCGCGACGAAGGCCCGGCTGATCACCGTGTCGATGCCGTAGAGCCGGTAGCGGGTCACCGAGAACGCGACGGCGACCGGGATGAGCGCCGCCCACACGACGCTCGGCCACAGGAGCGCCGGCACGAACGCGGCCATGATCAGGAACACGACGTAGCCCGCGAACGCGAACAGCGGCCAGCCGATCTGCCGCCTGCCCACCGGATCGGCCCGGCGCAGCCGCAGCGCCAGGGAGAGCGCCGTCAGCGCCATGGCGACGTAGATGCCGGTCCAGGCCACCATGGAGACGGCCTCGACGTACGGCCCGAGCGCGCGGATCTGCAGCGGGTTGGGGATGACGGCCGGGTAGGGGTAGCTGCCGGGGGGCGGGTCGGGCCGGAACACCGAGCGGGCCAGGTCGAGCCCGAGCGAGAACGCGCCCAGCAGCAGCACCCACCGCCAGCGCGGCGAGGGCAGCCGCCCGTCGGGCGAGTAGAGCGGCAGCAGCATGGTGAGCGCCAGGCCGCACACCGCCCACCCGACCTGCGCGGGGAAGCGTACGAGCCCGGCCGCCACCAGGTCGCCGTCGGCGGCCAGCCGGAACATCATCGCGCTGGACAGGTCGCTGACGGCGGCGGCGATGCCGCCCGCGACCATCAGCCACGCCATGTTCAGCCGCGGCCGATGGAAGATCAGGAACGCGCCGACCGCGGGGAAGGTCAGGGCGGCGGCCGTCTGGGGCGAGGCGGTCCTCAGCGGCGTCCACGCCTGTGGCAGGCGGGCGTAGACGAGCAGCGCGGCGACCGTGAGGACCGGCGAGGCCACCGCCAGGACGACGGCCGTGACGCGCGCGAGCCGAACGCCCCGGCCAGCGGAGCCGCGCCCGGTCCCGTGGCTCTCCGCCGGCCCGGCCTCTTCGGCGATCTCGGTGAACCCGGTCATCTCATCACCGCCTTCCCCAACACTTGAACAGGATTATGACCCTTTTACTGGGATAATCCGCCCGTTGTGTCCGGGCCGTTACCGTCCGACGCCTGCTCCGGGCCCTCACGGGGCCAGGACAGGCCTCAACCTACTCGACGGCGACGCGTGGTTTCCTATACGCATGCCCGAACCTGATCTGGTGATCGACGGCGGCGACAAGATGTGCGTGCAACTGCTCATCGAGCTGCGCGGGCACGTGCTGCGCGCCGGTCCGGGCGCCGTGATCCACCTGATCGCCAGCGACCCCGCCGCGCCCGTCGACCTGCCCGCGTGGTGCCACCTGACCGGCCACTCCTACCTCGGGCCGGTGCCCGGCGCCGAGCGCCCGACGTACGCGGTGCGCGTCGCGGACGCCGCCAAGGAGACCGAGCCCGCCCGTCCCTGGCACGCGGCCTGACGGCGGCCGCCGCCCGTCAGCGGAAGGAGCGCCGGTAGGCGGCCGGGGTGGTGCGCAGCGCGGTGTGGAAACGGCGGCGGAGGTTGACGGCCGAGGAGAGGCCGACGCGGGTGGCGATCGTCTCGACCGGCAGGTCCGTCTCCTCCAGCAGCGCCCGGGTGGCGGCCAGCCGGCGTTCCAGCAGCCAGCGGGCGGGCGGCACGCCGAGCTGGTCGGCGAACTGCCGGGTCAGGGTCCGCGCGGAGACGCCTGAGTAGGCGGCCATGTCCTCGACGGTGACGTGGTCGGGCAGGCGGCCGAGCAGCCATTCGAGCAGCGGGGCCAGGGAGTCCGGCATGGGTCCCGCGGTGGGCAGCGGCGGGTACTGGCGCTGGCAGCCCTCGCGGTGCGGCCCGGCGGCGAGCTGACGGCCGATGCGCATGGCGTGGGCCGCGCCGTGGTCCTGGAGCACCTGGTGCAGGCACAGGTCGAGGGTGGCGGCCGAGGCTCCGGCGGTGGCGACGTCGCCGTGGTCCACGTAGATGACGGTGTCGTCGGGGATGACGCGCGGGTGGCGGGCGGCCAGCTCCCCGGACAGCTCCCAGTGGACGGACGCGCGGCGGCCGTCCAGCAGGCCCAGGGCGGCGGGGATGAAGATGCCCGCGCAGACGGCGACGATCCGCGCCCCGCGGGAGTGGGCCCGGGACACCGCGTCGAGCACGGCCGGCGAGGGGACCAGGGTCCAGCCCGCGACGATCACGGTGCCGGCCTCGTCGATGGCTTCGAGACCGCTGTCCACCTGCATGGGGACGCCGAGGGTGGTGGGCAGCGAGCCCGGCCGCTCGGCGCACAGGGTGAGGCTGTAGTGCTGGGGAATGTCGGGGCCCTGGTAGCCGAAGACGGCCGAGGCCGAGGTGACGGGGTAGAGCTCCTGGTTGGGGGCGACCAGGGCGACCACGCGGTGCGGGCTCACGGGGGCCGGAGGCGTCTCGGGGCAGTCCAGGGGCATGGCGCAAATGTACCCAATGATGTCATTTGGGACACCAGTGCTCTGATCTGGAAAAATCCAGAATTAGGGCTCATGTGGACGAGGAGTTTCGCCCTCTACTTCGGGGCCCGCACGATCTCGCTGCTCGGCGACGCGATGATGCCCGTCGCCTCGGCGCTGGCGATCGGCAAAGTTTACGGGATCGCCGGCGTCGGCTTCGTGCTCGCGCTCTGGACCGCGTCGGCCGTGCTGGTCATGTTGTTCGGCGGGGTCGTCGCCGACCGGATCGGGCCCCGGCGCCTGATGATCGGCGCGGACGTGGTCAGGGTGGTCACCCAGGCGGTCGTGGCCGTCGCCTTCCTCGACGGCGCCCCGCCGTTCGCCCTGCTGCTGGCGATGGCGTTCCTGTCGGGCATGGCCGCCGGAGTGTTCGAACCGTGCGTCAACGGGATGGTGCCGCTGGTCGCCGAGGATGCGCAGCGGGCCAACGCGACCTTGAAGATCGCCGAGGCGGTCACCCAGCTCGTCGGGCCGGCGCTGGCCGGGATCCTCGTCGTGGCCACCGGGCCGGTCTTCGTCTACACCGTGGACGCCGCGACGTTCCTGGTCAGCGCGGTGTGCCTGGTGCTGGTGCGGGTCGCCGTGCCCACGCCGGAGCCGTCCGACGTGCTGAGCGACCTGCGCAGGGGCTGGGAGGAGTTCAAGGCCAGGAGCTGGATGTGGTCGGTCATCCTGGTCTGGGTGTTCTGGGGCGTGCTGGTGGTGGGGCCGTACGTGCCGCTGTCGTCCCAGGTCATCGGGGCCGACTACGGCTGGGTGATGGCGGCGCTCGGCCTCGGGACCGTGCTGGGCGGGCTGGTGGCGATCCGGCTGAAGCCGCGCAGGCCGCTGGCGGCGGGGGCCGTGGCGCTGATCGGGTACGTCGCCGTGCCGCTGTCGGTCGCGCTCGGACTGCCGCTGCCGCTGCTGATGGCCGGGCACCTGCTCGGGGGGTGCGCGATGGCGTTCTGGTCGGTGATGTGGTCGACGACCGTGCAGACCCAGGTCGCGCCGGACGTGCTGAACCGGGTCAACGCCTACCAGGTGGCCGGGTCGGTCGCGGGCATGGCGGTCGGGCAGGCGCTGGCCGGCCCGGTCACCGCGCTGGTCGAGCCGCGCGTCTTCATGCTGGGCTCGGCCCTGGTGACGGTCGGCGTGGTGACGGCGCTGCTGGTGATCGGGCCGGTACGGCGGCTCGGCCGCAGGCCGCAGGCGTCCGGGAGCGGGCCGGTCACGGTCCCGGCGAGGTAGCCGGCGCCGAGGTAGCCGGCGCCGAGGGGCGGTGCCCACGGCACGTGCCGCGGCCGGGGCGTGCGGCTGGCAGACCGCCCGCCCCCGTCTGCGGCACGTGCCGTCCCCTCCTATTCGCGGCACGCGATGTGGGAGCCGCCCCGGCGTTCCCCCGCGCTCGGGACGACTCCACCAGGTAAGAGCGCAGAGGTACCCGTATCAGTACGTCTTCTCCCAAAAGATTTCTTGACAATTTTATTTGTCGGTAGCTAGCGTGGGCACCACGAAACGGAGGAACACCATGAGCAGCATGATCAACTCCGCGGACGGCACCCCCATCGCGTACGAACGCGCAGGCCAGGGCCCGGCGGTCATCCTCGTGGACGGCGCACTCAGCTTCCGCGGCTCCAGCATCAACGGCGGCCTGGCCGAGGCGCTCGCCCCCGACTTCACGGTCTACACCTACGACCGCCGCGGACGGGGCGAGAGCGGCGACACCCAGCCGTACGCCGTCGAACGGGAGGTCGAGGACCTGGCCGCGCTCGTCAAGGAGGCCGGCGGCCCGGTCCGCCTGTACGGCACCTCCTCCGGCGCCGCCCTCGCCCTGGCCGCGGTCCAGCACGGCCTGCCCGTCGAGCGCCTGGCCCTCTACGAGCCCCCGTTCGTCGTGGACGGCGCCCGCCCCCCGATCAAGGACGACTACCCGCGACGCCTGGAGGCGCTGGTGGCCGCCGGCCGCCGGGCCGAGGCGGTCAGGATGTTCATGCGCGAAGGGGTCGGCCTGCCGGCGATCGTGGTGGCGATGATGCGGTTCATGCCCGCGTGGGCCACGCTCAAGGCCGTGGCGCACACCCTGCCGTACGACACCGCGCTCGTCTTCCCGTATCAGCGGGGCGTGCCGTACCCGGAGGGCGCGTGGGCGTCGGTGACCGTCCCGACGCTCGTCGCCGACGGCGGGAAGAGCCCGCAGTGGATGCGCAACTCCGTCGGCGCGCTGGCGAAGGCGCTGCCCGCGGCCGACTACCGCACGCTCGACGGGCAGACCCACATCGTCAAGCCGGAGGCCCTGGCGCCGGTGCTGCGGGAGTTCTTCGCCTGAGGGCCGGTGGTCAGGCGAAGACGGTGGGGTTCTCCTGAGGGCCGCCGCTCAGGCGGGTTCTTCGCCTGAGGGCGGGCGGTCAGGGGGTTCTTCGCCTGAGGGCGGGCGGTCAGGCGGAGACGGTGGTGAGCCAGTGGGTCCAGGCGGCTTCCAGGGCCTCGCCGTCCACCGGGGCGTAGGCGTGGTGCTCCACCACCGCCATGCCGCGTCCCTGGACGAACATGTACAGGCCGTCGTCCGTACGGACCGCCACGAACGTGCCCGGAGCGGTCACCCACTCCACGACGCCCCGCTCCGGCGAACGCCCCTCGATCGCGACCGTCACCTTCTCCCCCGCCACCGGACGGCCGGCGACGCCGAGCGCGGCCGCGAGCGCGGCCCAGAACCGCTCCTCCGACGCGCACGGGCCGGCCAGGAACAGGTTGTGGGTGGAGATCCTGCCGGGGAAGTGCCTGAGGTAGACGGCCAGCTTGTACAGGTACTGGAGGTCGCCGCGCTCCAGGTCGTCGTACTCCGACTCCCAGTCGTCGCCGAGGAAGCCGCTGTGGACGAAGCGGAGCACCGTGCTGCCCGAGCCGCGGGCTTCCAGCAGGTACTCGAAGGCCATGAACGTGCCGTCGGGGTTCTCCACGCCCCGGTGGGCCAGGCGCCTGCCCGGCTCCCAGGCGGTCACCACCGACTCGGTGGCGACGTCGTCGCCGAAGGTCTGCGTGCCCCGGCCGCCTTCGCGCGGTTCCAGTTCGGTACGGCCCATGAACCACGAGTCGATGCCCGGGCCCTCCGCGATGGCCTGCCAGACGACGTCGGGGGCGGCGTCCAGCTGGATCTCGTGGCGGATCTCGAACTCGTGCGGCATGGCGGTCTCCCTGTCACGGCCCGGCGCGGTGTGCGGCCGACGATCGCACCGACAATATCGCTTGTCAAGCCGACTCGTGTTGTCGGCATGCCTGTGCGGCACGGTCGGCAGCGTGCGGGGGCGGTCGGCGGGCATGTGGGCGCGTTCGGCAGGCTTGTGGGGCGTGGGAGCGAGGGGCATCCCTCTTGAGAGCGAGGCGCGGGATCGCCCGTCCCGGCGATCACATCCGGAGCGGAAAACCGCAGGATAAGTGCATCGCCCCGCCCCTTGAGGAGACCCCCTGATGAACACCCGCGCCGCCTTCGTGGCCGCCCCGCTGCTCGTCCTGTCGTACGGCGTGATCCGGATCGTCGACGGCCTGGACGGGAGCCGAGGGCCGGGGTTGGCCTGGACGGCCGGCCATCTCGCCTTTCTTGCCGCTCTTGCCCTGTTCATCGTGATATTTCGGGAAATGTGGCGGATGCTGGGCCGCAACCGCATCGCCACCACCAGCCTCGTGGTCGGCCTGGTGGGCATCGCCTGCGCGGCCGCGCAGTTCGTGATCGACATCGTCGTCGGGTTCATGGCCGCCGACCACGACGCGATGTCCCCGCTGTTCGACCAGGTCCAGGCGGTTCCGGGGGTGTCGCTCGCGATCTACGCCGCCGGCCCGCTCCTGTTCTACGTCGCCCAGCTGGCCCTGGTCGTCCAGCTCGCCGCGCGGCGGCAGGTCAAGCTCTGGACCCCCGTCCTGGTCATGCTCGACTTCGCCATCCCGATCATGGAGAAGGACCTGATCCCGCTCGGCGCCGTGTGCATGCTGGTGTCGTTCTGGCCGCTGGCCCGCCGCCAGGCCCGGGCCGGTGCCTGGCCCGCGCTCGTCCATGCGTGAGGAAGAATGGGACCCTGTGTCCGATCTGACGCTTGTCGACGTCTTCCGTCGCCGGCTTCGAGCGCTCCCCCACCTCTGGGTGGACGGGGCGCTCGCCCTGTTGATCGCCCTCGTCCAGGTCTGGCCGCTGGTGTCCAGCCATGACTCGCAGGGCGGCAGCTGGGACTGGTGGGGGTACGTGATCGCGATCGGCGCCTCGCTCCCCGTCGTCTGGCGGCGCCGGTGGCCGGTGGCCATGCTGATCGCCAGCCTGGTCGTGGGCGCGCTCTACGACTTCGCCGACAACGTCGCCCGCCAGCCCATCTGGTACGGCGCCCTGGTCGCCTTCTACACGGTCGCCGCGTACTCACCCCGCCTGCCCAGGGTCGTCATGCTCGTCGTGACCCTCGTCGGCGGCCTGGCCTCCGTCGGCTCGTGGGAGACCGCGATGCGCGGGGTCGCCCTGTTCACCGCCGCCTACGCCATCGGCCGCGCGGCGGCCACGTCCCGCGCCCACGCCGCCGAACTGGCCGAGCGCGCGGCCCGGCTCGAAAGGGAGCGTCAGTTGGAAGCCGAGCGCGCGGCCGAACGCGAGCGGGCCAGGATCGCCCGCGACATGCACGACATCCTGGCCCATGCGGTCAGCCTCATGGTGGTCCAGGCCGAGGCGGGGCCCGTCGTGGTGCGCAGCAACCCGGCCAGGGCCGAGGCCGCCTTCGACGCCATCGCCGCCGCGGGCCGGGACGCGATGGTGCAGCTGCGCCGCATGCTCGGCGTACTGAAGGAGGACGAGCCGCAGGCGCCGCGGACGCCGCAGCCGACCCTCGCGGACCTGCCCGCGCTGGCCGGCCAGGTGGCGGGCACCGGCCTGGACGTGCGCTTCGCCGAGTCCGGCGAGCCCCGCCCGATCGGCCCCGACAGCGCGCTGGCCGCCTACCGGATCACGCAGGAAGCGCTCACCAACATCGTCAAGCACTCCGGCGCCGACCGCGCCGAGATCCGGCTCACCTGGGAGGACGACCACCTGATGATCGACGTCACGGACAACGGGCGCGGCGGCGGCCCCGCGCTGCCCTCGGGCGGCAACGGCCTGATAGGCATGCGCGAACGGGCCGCGGCCTGCGGCGGCAGCGCGACCGCCGGCCCGCGCGCGGACGGGCCCGGCTTCGCGGTGTCGGCGCGGCTGCCGCTGGGGGCCGGCCGATGAGCGTGCGCGTCGTGGTGGCCGACGACCAGGAGCTGGTCAGGGGCGGGTTCGCGATGATCCTCGACGCCCAGCCCGACATCTCGGTGGTGGCCGAGGCGGGCGACGGGGTCGAGGCCGTGGCCGCCGTACGGGCCCACGAGCCGGACGTGCTGCTGCTCGACATCCGCATGCCCAGGATGGACGGCATCGAGGCGGCCAGGATCGTGTGCGCCGAGACCGCCTGCCGGGTGCTGATGCTGACCACGTTCGACCTGGACGACTACGTGTTCGACGCGCTGCGCGCGGGCGCGAGCGGGTTCCTGCTGAAGGACGTGCGGCGGGACGACCTGGTGACCGCGGTGCGCGTCGTGGCCGCGGGCGAGTCGCTGCTCGCGCCCACGGTGACCAGGAGGCTGATCGCCGAGTTCACCTCCCGCCCCGCGACGACCGCCGCCCCCGCGCACACGCTGGAGTCGCTGACCGCCAGGGAGCGCGAGACGTTGCAGCTGATCGCGCGCGGCCTGTCCAACGCGGAGATCGCCGAGGCCATGGTGGTCAGCGAGCACACCGTGAAGACGCACGTCAGCAACGTGCTGAGCAAACTGGGGCTGCGCGACCGGGTGCAGGCGGTGATCGCGGCCTACGAGTCGGGGCTGACCGTTCCCGGGGCGTAACGCGAGGGTCGGGCGGGTAGGCGGCCCATATGACTGAGGGTTTCGACACGGACACGCTCTGGGACGAGTTCCACCGGGCGGTCAACATGAACTCGGAGGAGCTGCGCGGCTACCTGCTCGCCGAAGCCTCGGACGAGGAGGGCTTCCCTCCCGACCCCGACATGGGCATCGACGAGCTGGGCAGGGGCGTGCTGCACGTCCTGAGCAAGCGGAAGGGCGACCTGACCAAGGCCGACCTGGACGTCATGCGTCAGGTCATCGAACTGGTCGAGACCATGGGCGACCGGACGGACGACGACTCGCGGCGCGAGCTCATGTCCGTCGGGCACGACCCGCTCAGGGCATAACGCCTCGAATTCAACAAATGGTGGATGTGGGGCGACGCAAAGTGATGAAATATGCGAAGCCGACTTCGTCCGAGGAGATCCGTTGAGAGACAACCTCGACCTCGCCGCGAGCGCCCAGCAGCTGGCCGACGCCGCCCCGACGGGATCGATCGACCGTGCCGCGGCCTCGTCCGTGGCCATCACCTTGGCCACGACGCGTGACATCGCCGACGCGCGGCAGGCCCTCGACGGGTTGACCCCGGAGGAGGTGCGCCAGGCGGCGCTCACCCTCTTCGACCGGCTCTCGGAGAGCTGAGCTCACTGCGCCGGGCTGCTCGAACCGGGTGAAGGCGGGCGGCCCGCCGGGAACCCGGCATGGCCGCATGCCCGTACGGTGGGGGCATGCGGATCGGGGTCCTGGGGCCGCTCCAGGTGGCTGGGGCCGAGATCGGCGGCGCCCGGGTGCGGGCCCTGCTCGTCCGTCTGGCGCTCGACCCGGGCCGGGTGGTGACCGCCGACCGGCTGATCGACGACCTGTGGCCCGGCGAGCCGCCCGCCCATCCGGCCGCGGCGCTCCAGTCGCTGGTGTCGCGGGCCCGCAGGCAGGCGCCTGGGCTGATCTGCTCGCACCCGGCCGGCTACCTGCTGGACGTGCCGCCCGGCGAGGTGGACGCGTCGGCGTTCGAGCGGCTGGTGCGGGCCGGCGACCCGCGCGGCGCGCTGGCGTTGTGGCGCGGGCCCGCGCTGGCGGACGCGGCCGGGCTGGCCTTCGCCGCCGCGCCCGCGGCCCGGCTGGAGGAACTGCGCCTCACGGCCCTGGCCGCCGCGATCACCGCCGACCTGACCGCCGAGGCCGCCCCCGACCGCGCGGCCGAGCCCTTGGCCGAGTTGGAGGGGCTGGTCGCGGCGCACCGGCTGCGGGAGCCGTTCCACGCCCTGCTCATGCGGGCGCTGGTGGCGCGCGGGCGGCGCGGCGAGGCGCTGGAGGTCTTCGAGCGGATCAGGGCCGACCTGGCCGACGAGCTGGGCGTCGATCCCGGCCCCGAGCTGCGCGCGGCCCACATGGCGGCGTTGCGCGACCCGGTTCCCGCGCCGAGGGGCAACCTGCCCGCCCGGCTGACCGGTTTCGTCGGCCGGGCCGCCGACGTCGCCCGGCTGCACGCCTTGCTGGGCGGCCGGGACGAGCGGCTGGTCACGCTGGTCGGCCCCGGCGGCGTGGGCAAGACCCGCCTGGCGCTGGAGGCGGCCCGCGGTCTCGACGTGCCCGACGGCGTGTGGCTGGTCGAGCTGGCCTCCGCCACCGGGGTGCGGGCCGCGGTCGAGAGCGTGCTGCGGACGACCGACGTGGTCCGGGCGCTGCGCGGCACGTCGCCGCTCATCGTGCTGGACAACTGCGAGCACGTCGTGGAGGAGGCCGCCACGGTCGCGCGGTGGCTGCTGTCGGAGGTCGCCGGACTTCGCGTCCTGGCCACCAGCAGGGAGCCGCTCGACATCCCCGGCGAGGTGCTGCATCCCGTCCTGCCGCTGCCCGAGGCCGCGGAGCTGTTCCTGGCGCGGGCCGCGGCGGCCAGGCCCGGCCTGGAGGTGAGCGCGGCCGACGCCGGGCGCGTCTGCCGGGAGCTCGACGGCATCCCGCTGGCGATCGAGCTGGCCGCCGCCCGGCTGCGCACGATGCCGGTGTCCGTGCTGGTCCGGCAGCTCGGCGACCGGCTGGCCTTCCGCGGGGGGCGTACGTCAGAGCCGCGCCATCGCACGTTGCGCGACGTCATCGACTGGAGCTGGAACCTGCTGTCGGCGTCCGAGCGCGAGCTGCTGCGCGGGCTGACGGTCTTCTCCGGCGGCGCGACGTACGAGGCCGTCGCGGAGGTGTGCGGCGGCGACCCGGACGATCTCGCCTCGCTCGTGGACAAGTCGCTCGTCTCGGTCTCCGGCGAGCGCTACTCGATGCTGGCCACCATCAGGCAGTACGCCGCCGCCGACCTGCCCGCCCTCCGGCAGGCCCACGCCCGCTACTACACCCGGCTGGCCGAGACCGCCGATCCACTCCTGCGTACCGGCGAGCAGCTCGCCTGGCTGGAGGTGCTGGACGCCGAGCAGGACAACCTCGACGCCGCGCTGCGCCACTCCGACGACCCGCTCAGGCTGATCCTGCCCCGGTTCTGGCCCTGGATCATGCGCGGACGGCGGCGCGAGATGAGCGAGCGGGCGGCGGCCGTGCTGCGCCGGGTCGGTGACGTGCCGCCGCCGGGACGCGAGCTGGCGCACGGGCTGTGCCGGGTGCTCACGGGCGGCGAGCCGACCCCGGCGGTGCTCGACTCCGACCATCCCGCCGCGCTGAACTTCTGGGCCATGAGCGGCGCGCAACGCCCGCCCGCCGACGTCGTCGAGCTCACCGAGGACGTCGTCGAGCGCCTGCGCGACTCCCCCGACCTGTGGACGCGCTCGGCCGCGCTGCTGGTCGGCGGCATCGTCCGGTTCGAGTACGGCACGGTCGCCGGCGCGCAGGACCTGCTCGGCCCGGCGCTCGACGGCTTCCGCCGCACCGGCGACCGCTGGGGCCAGTGGGCCTGCCTCTACTGGTTGTCGCTGGTCGCCGAGAACCGGGGCGACTTCGCCGCCGCGCTCGCCCGTGCCGAGGAGCCGGGACGCCTGGCCGCGGAGCTGTCGGGGCTGGACGCGCCGTTCGGCCCGATGACGTTCCTGCTCCGGCTCGGGCAGCTCAAGGCGCGGGCGGGCGACCACGAGGGGGCCGCGACCACGCTGGCGGAGGCATGGCGGTCGGCGCTGCGGGCCGAGGACGCGGTGACCCAGGCCAGGGTCCTGCACGCCCGCGCCGAGCTGGCCCGGCGCACCGGCGACCGGTCGGAGGCGGCCCGGCTGCTCGACCGCGCGCTGACCCTGGACAACGGCGACGGGCCCGCGCAGTTCAGGGCGTTCATGCAGGTCGAGCTGGCCCGCGTGGCGGAGCCCGGGCCGCCGCTGCGCACGGCGCTGGAGCTGATGGAGACCTGCGGCGACCGGACGGCCCGCGCGACCGTGCTGGAAGGCGTCGCCGAGCACCTGCCGCCCCGGCCGGCGGCCGAGCTGCTGGGCGCGGCCCGCGCGCTGCGCGGCGTCACCGACTCCGCCGACCCCGCCGTGGTGGCCCTGGTCGGACGATGCCGCTCCGCCCTCGGCAGCGACGCCTTCCACGAGGCTCTGACCAGCGGAGCGGCGCTTCCGGACCCGGAGCGGCACGCACTGTCCCTGCTCGGCTGAGCCCGTCGCGTACGCGGCATGCGCCGCCGGGCCATATGGTCGGGGAAGAGGCCACGGAAACCGACGACGAACCCCTTCTCCGCCGCTCCCCGGACGAGCATGGAACACCTTCCGGTTTCGCGGCGGATACGCCAGGGTTGTGGCAACTTTCCACCGCAATGTGAGGAGATCTGTGGCCAGTCCAAGTGTGGTCGACACCCGGGGCAGTGACTTCGCCCGACTAGCCCGCCGAATCTCTGACGCCGGTCTCCTCGACCGGCGTCCGGTCTATTACGCGGTGCGGCTGACCATCGTGGTCGCCGCGTACCTCGGCTGCTGGGCGTTGTTCGCCTGGGTGGGCGACTCGTGGTGGCAACTGCTCGTCGCGGTCGCGCTGGCCGTGGTCTTCGCGCAGATCGGCTTCGTCTCCCACGACCTGGGCCACCGCCAGGTGTTCAGGAAGCGGCGGCCGAGCGACGTGACCGGTCTCCTGCTGGGGAACCTCGGCATCGGCCTGGGCTGGGGATGGTGGACCAGCAAGCACAACCGCCACCACGCCAACCCCAACCACGAGGACCACGACCCGGACGTCTCCCCCGCGGTCATCGTCTGGTCGGACGACCAGGTGGCGCGGAGCGCGGGCCTGCCGCGGGCCGTCGCGAGGTACCAGGCGTTCCTGTTCTTCCCGCTGCTCACCCTTGAGGCCTGGCACCTGCACATCGCCAGCTTCAAGGCGCTGCTCGCGCCGGCGGCCAAGCGGCCGTGGGCGGAGCTGGCGCTGCTGACCACCCACTTCGTGCTCTACTTCGGCGCGGTCTTCGCCGTGCTGCCGTTCGGCAAGGCGCTGGTGTTCCTGGCCGTGCATCAGGGGCTGTTCGGCCTCTACCTGGGCTCCACGTTCGCGCCCAACCACAAGGGCATGCCCGTCCTGACCAAGGACGACAAGCTGGACTTCCTCCGCAAGCAGGTGCTGACCTCCCGCAACGTCAGGGGCGGCCTGTTCACCGACGTGGCGCTCGGCCAGCTCAACTACCAGATCGAGCACCACCTGTTCCCGAACATGCCCGCGCCCAACCTGCGCAAGGCGCAGCCCATCGTCGAGAGCTACTGCGCCGAGGTCGGCGTCAGCTACCTGCAGACCGGGCTCGTCGCCTCCTACGGCCAGGCCCTGCGCCACCTGCACGAGGTGGGCGCTCCGCTGCGCCGCTGAGCCTCAGCCCTCCTCCTCGACCCGCCTCTCCAGATCGGCACGGCGTCGTTCGAGGTCGGCGATCAGCTCGGACTGCTCGTCGGCCTGGGCGATCATGGCCGCGGTCTCGATCTGGTCGGTCGCGCCCATGGTGCCCACCTGGTCGCGCACGTCCTGGTTCTCCGCCTTCAGCCGGGCCAGGTCCTCTTCGACCTGCCGGAGCTCATCCTTGGTACTCATCTCGGTCAACTACCCCATCACTCGCACGACCATACAAAATGGAGCACATGCGTAGATTGTCGGCGAGCACTGCGGTGTCCCTCGTGGTGGTCGCCGTCGCGCTCGCCGGCACCCTGGTCGCCGGGCTCAGGAGCGAGCAGTCTCCCAGCGCGCTCGACGTGGTGCTGCCGATCGTGTCGTGCGGCGCGCTGCTGTTGCGGCGGCGCCTTCCCGTCACGTCGCTGATCGTGGTCGTCGTGGCGGTGTCCGCCTACTATCCGCTCGCCCGGTTCGACGGGCCGCTGGTCGTGCTGGTGTTCGTGGCCCTCTACACCGCCGCCGACCAGGGACGGCTGGCCGCCGCGATCGCCACCGGGGCCGCCGTGCTGCTGGCGATGGGGTTCGGCGAGTCCCACGGGTCCAGGCACGTGGACGACGGCACGTTCGGCGCGATCACCGGCTGGGTGGTGGCCGCCATCGCGTTCGGCGGGGTCACCAGGAACCGCCGGGCGTACCTGCTGGAGGCGCAGCGGCGCGCGCTGGACGCCGAGCACTCCAAGGAGGAGGAGGCCAGGCGGCGCGAGAGCGAGGAACGGCTGCGCATCGCCAGGGAGCTGCACGACGTGCTCGGGCACAACATCTCCATGATCAACGTGCAGGCGTCGGCCGCGCTGCACGGGCTGGCCAGGCGTCCCGAGAAGGCCGAGGCCGCGCTGCGGACCATCAAGGAGACCAGCAAGGAGACGCTGCGCGAGCTGCGCACCACGCTGGGGGTGCTGCGCCAGGTGGACGAGGACGCGCCGACCAGGCCCGCGGACAGCCTGGCGCGGCTGCCGGACCTGGTCGCGGCGTCGGGGCTGGAGGTGGCCGTCGAGCCGTCCGGGCCCCTGGACGCCGTGCCGACCGAGGTCGACCTGGCCGCCGCCCGCATCATCAGGGAGTCGCTGACCAACGTCGCCCGCCACTCCGGCACGACGAAGGCCACCCTCTCGGTCAGCAACTCCGCAGGGAACATCCTGATCCGGGTCGAGGACGACGGCCCGGGCGTCACGTACACCGAAGGCAGCGGCTTCGGCCTGCAGGGCATGCGCGAGCGCGCCGCCGCGCTCGGCGGCGACCTGGAGGCCGGCCCGCGCCCCGAGGGCGGCTTCCGCGTCGTCGCCCGCCTGCCACTGAACGGAGTCCGATGATCCGCGTACTGCTCGCCGACGACCAGACCCTGGTCCGCGCCGGATTCCGGTCGATACTCTCCGACGAGGACGACATCGAGGTCGTCGGCGAGGCCGGCACCGGCGCGGCGGCCGTGGCGGGCGCCCACGAGCACCGGCCGGACGTGGTGCTCATGGACATCCGCATGCCCGAGCTCGACGGTCTGGAGGCCACCCGGCGCATCGCCGGCGACCCGCGGCTCGACGGCGTCAAGGTCATCATCCTGACCACCTTCGACCTGGACGACTACGTCTACGGCGCGCTGCGCGCGGGCGCGGGCGGGTTCCTGGTCAAGGACACCGAGCCGGCCGAGCTGATCCACGCGGTCCGGGTCGTGGCCAGGGGCGACGCGCTGATCTCGCCGTCGGTGACGCGGCGGCTGATCGCGGAGTTCGCCGGCCGGGTCAAGCGGCCGGAGCCGGGCCCCGAGCTCAACGCGCTCACCGAGCGCGAGCGGGAGGTCATGGGCCTGGTGGCGGCCGGGCTGTCCAACGACGAGATCGCCGCCCGGCTCGTGCTCAGCCCCGCCACGGCGAAGACGCACGTCAGCCGCATCATGACCAAGCTCGGCGTGCGCGACAGGGCCCAGCTCGTGGTGGTCGCCTACGAGGCCGGGATGATCACGCCGGGCTGGCTTACAACCTGAGTCGTACGACTTTAGTGATCTTCGGCCCGGGGTTGTACGCCGGATTGCAGACCGGAGCATGACGCGGCGGAGCAGGCCGTGACGCCAAGCTCTCGGCATGGACACCGTCGACCTCGCCCGGCTGCAGTTCGCGTTCACCGCGGGCGCGCACTTCCTCTTCGTCGCGCTGACGCTCGGCCTGGCGACGCTGGTGGCCGTCGTCCAGACCCGGGCCACGTTCAGCGGCGACCCCGTCCACCTGCGGATGACGAGGTTCTGGGGGCAGCTCTACATCATCAACTACGCCATGGGCATCGTCACCGGGCTGGTCATGGAGTTCCAGCTCGGGCTGTCGTGGAGCGGGCTGACCGACTACGCGGGCAACGTCTTCGGCGCCTCGCTGGCGATCGAGACGCTGGTGGCCTTCTTCGTCGAGGCCACGTTCCTGGGCCTGTGGATCTTCGGCTGGAACCGGCTGAACCGCTGGGCGCACCTGGCGCTGATCTGGGTCGTCACGCTCACCGCCTACGCGTCGGCGTTCTGGATCATGATCTCCAACGGCTTCCTGCAGAACCCGGTCGGCTACGCCGTCGAGGGCGGCAGGCTGCGGCTGACCGACTTCGGGGCGATGATCGCCAACCCGGCCGCGCAGATCGCGTTCGGGCACGTCATCGGCGGCGCGATGATCGTCGGCGGGTTCTTCATGGCCGGGGTGAGCGCCTACCACCTGCGCAGGCGCACGGCCGAGCAGGACCTGTTCAGGAAGTCGCTGCGGATCGGCGTCGGCGTCGCGCTGCCGGCCTCGTTCTTCACGGTGACGTTCGGCGGGCTCGGGTTCCAGACCCTCCAGCCGTCCAAGGCGGCGGCCTGGACGGGCCAGGCCGAGCGGCTGGCCGCCGTGCAGGCGGACATGACGGCCAGGTTCGGGCCGGGCGACTACCTGCCGCCGACCGGCTTGGTGCAGGGGGCCGGCATCACGATGATGATCCTCTGGGTGGTGATGACCGTCGTGGCGGGGCTGAGCCTGCTGCTGATGTTCTTCCGGCCGGTCGTGCGCGGCTTCCGGGCCTGGCACTGGCTGCTGACGCTGATGATCCCCGTGCCGTTCGTCACCATGCTCGCCGGGTGGACCTTCCGCGAGGTGGGGCGTCAGCCGTGGGTGGTCTACGGGCTGCTGCGCACGTCCGAGGCCATGTCGCCGGTGACGGCGGGCGAGATGCGGCTGTCGCTGACGGCGTTCGTGTCGGTGTTCACGGTGCTGATCGCGGTCAACTACTGGCTGCTGGCCCGGGCGGCCAGGCGCGGGCCCGGCGCGGTCGCGCTCGGCGCCCTTCCGGTCGAGACCCCCGTTCCCGTCCCCGCGTTCTGAAGGAGCCGATCATGGAGATCTTCGTCCTGGCCTTCTTCGCCCTCGGCTACCTCGTGCTGGGCGGGGCCGACATCGGGGTCGGCATGGCGCTGCCGTACCTCGGGCGGTCGGCGGGCGAGCGGCGCGAGGTGATCGCCGCCATCGCGCCGTTCTTCCTCGGCAACGAGGTGTGGCTGGTGGCCTCGGCCGGAGTGCTCGCGGGGCTCTTCCCCGACCTGGAGGGCCATCTCCTGAGCGGCAACTACGCGGTGATCGTCGCGCTGCTCGTCTCGTGGGTGGTCAGGGACATGGGCCTGTGGCTGCGCGGGCGGGTGCCCGGCGCGCGCTGGCAGGCGTTCTGGGACGGCGGGATCGCGGCCGGGAGCTGGGGGCTGGCGCTGAGCTGGGGGCTGCTGCTCGCCGAGGTGCTGCTCGGCATCCAGGGGCCGCTCGTGCTGCTGGCCGCGCTGGTGGTGGCGGCGCTGTTCGCGGTGCACGGGCTGGCGTTCGCGGCGCTGCGGCTGCGCGGATCGTTGCGGGAGCGGGCCGGGGTGTTGTCCGGCGAGGCGGGCGAGGGCCGCACGTACGCGCTGACGGCCGGTGCGCTGCTGGTGGTCGGGGTGCTGGCCGGGCTGCGGCTGCCGCTGGTGGCGGGGTCGTCGGGGGCGCTGCTGACGCCGGTGATCCTCGTCCTGATCCCGCTGCTGGTGGCCTCGCAGGGGTGGGTGTGGTGGACGTTCCGGCACCGGGTCAGCGGGCCCTCGTACCTGTGACCAGGCGGGTGACCCTGGTGGAGCACCCGCCTGGCGTCGGGTCAGAACAGCGGAGCGCCGTCGCGGGTCAGCCGCCAATTGGCGGAGGCGAAGTCGGCGGGGTTGATCGTGCCCTTGGCGGTGGCGTACTCGATCAGCGCCTGGCGGATCTCCACCTGCGCGTTGTACAGCACGGGAGCGGTGGTGACGTGCGGGAAGCCGCCGCCGCCCGACTGGCGGTAGTTGTTGATCGCGACCACGAACTCCTTGCCGGCCGGGATCGGCGCGCCCTCGAAGGTGAGGTTGGCGACGCGCTGCCCGGCGGGCTTGGCCACGTCGATGTCGTAGGAGACGCCCGAGAGCTGGTCGTAGTTGTAGTCCGGGGTGTTGCCGGCGTTGGTCAGCTTGGCGACGTCCACCGGGTCGCCCGGGTTGAGCTGGTTGAAGTACCGGGCCGAGTACTCCAGGTAGTCCTTGATCTGGGCGCCGGTCAGCTTGATCGCCAGCAGCGTGTTGTCGTAGACGTAGAGCCCGGCCACGTCCCTGACCCGCACGTCACCGGCGGGGAAGACGGCGGTGCGGCTGAACGGCGCGGCGATCGACAACACCGGCAGCGTGTTGCCCGGCAGGGCGGCCTTCACCGTCTCGGTCTGCACCTGCTGGATGTAGTCGAGGATCGGCGTGTCCTTGTACGGCGACTCGGCCGCCGACAGCTCCTCGGCCGACTTGGCGACGACCTTGTTGACGTAGCCCACCGTGGTGTCGTGCTGCGGCTTGAGCAGCGAGACGATCTTCGGGTCCTCCGTCACCGTGTTGGTGTTGAGCGTGGCCGAGCTCTTGCCGGTCACGACCCACTTCCCGCGCTGCTTGGTGAGGGTGAAGTCGAGCCGCGACAGGCGCTGGCCCCACTTGCCCGGCTCGGTGAGCAGCACCTGCTGCCCGGTGGTCCTGTTGGTCACGAAGCGCTGGGCGACCTCGTTGTGCGCGTGCCCGAACAGCACCGCGTCGATGCCCGGCACCTGCTCGGCGACCATCGCCGAGGCGTTCTCCACGGGCAGGTCGGTGCCGTAGGAGGACATGCCGCTGTCGCCCGCGTGCGCGGTCACCACGACCACGTCCGCGCCGAGGCCGCGGATGACCGGCACCCACTTCCTGGCCGACTCGACCAGGTCGGTGAAGCGCAGCCTGCCCTCGACGTTCGCCTTGTCCCAGATGGCCACGCCGGGGTTGGTCAGGCCGAGCACGCCGACCTTGATCGGCTTGTCGCCCTTGACCTTCATGGTCTTGATCACGAACGGCCGGTACGCCGGCAGCCCGCTCCCGGCGCGCACGGCGTTGGCGCCCAGCACCGGCGCCCGCATCTGCCTGATCCAGGTGGCCAGCAGCGGCAGACCGTAGTTGAACTCGTGATTCCCGAGGGTGACGGCGTCGTAGCCGATGGCGTTCATGGCCTTGGCCATCGGGTGGGTCTGCCCGGTCTCGGTGATCGGCTCGACCTTGGCGTAGTAGTAGGCCAGGGGCGTGCCCTGGATCGTGTCACCCGAGTCGAACAGCAGCGTGTGGTCCGCCCCGCGCTCGGCCCTGACCTTGTTGACCAGCGACGACACCTGGGCCAGGCCGATGGTGTTGCCCTGCTTGTCGGCGTAGGCGGCGTCCTTGAAGTAGTCCCAGTTGAGGGCGTTGCTGTGGATGTCCGACGTCCCCATCACGGTGACGGTGACGCTCTTGTCCCCGCTCGCGTGGGCGGGGAGCGCCACCAGGGCCAGCGCGGTCAGCGCGGCGGCCCCTGTGGCGGCGAGCTTCTTGGTCTGCATGTGCCTGGAGGGTAACCAGGACAAATTACTCGTTGGTTACGAAATCGCGGATCAAGGCTGTCACCTCTTCGGGACGTTCGTGTAGCACCACATGCCCGCTGTCCAGCTCGGCGTAACGGCTGCCGGGCAGCGCGGCGTGCAGGGCGCGGGCGTGCCCGACCGGGACGAGGTGGTCCTGCGTGCAGCCGATCACCAGCGTGGGCGCGGTGATGCTCGGGAGCAGGTCCCTGATGTCGGTCCTGAGGTCCAGCTCGATCTGGCGTACCGTGCCGGGGGGCGGGTCGCCGGCCATCATGGCCTTCAGGCCGTCCTCGCCCTGGCCGCTCACGAAGGCCGGGCTGAAGCCGACCAGCGGGGCGTACGCCGCGAAGCTCTCGGGGTCGGTGGCCGCCAGCCGGGCCCAGGTGCGCAGGCCGAGCCGGAGCCGTGGGTCGCCGGCGTGCGTCCAGCCCGCGATGAGCACCAGCCGCCTGACCAGTTCGGGATGCCGGGCGGCGACCCCCGCCGCCACCACCGCGCCCAGCGAGAAGCCGACCAGGTCGGACGGGCCGCCCTCGGGGAAGGTCGCCGCGACCTGCTCGATCAGCAGGTCGAGCGTGAGGTCGCCGCCGGGGTCGGCGGTCTCGCCGCTGCCCGCATAGTCGGGGGTGATCACCGTGCGGATGTCGGTGAAGTTCTGGACGAGGTGGCCGTAGTTGCTGACGGCGTCGCCGCCGGTGCCGTGCACCATGACCAGGCCGGGGCCGCCGCCCGCCCGGTTGAAGTGCACGTGTCCGCCGTCGTGGACGACTGTGGGCATGGGGGTCTCCTAGAGGTTTCCGCCGCCGGTGGCGTCGAGGGTGGTGCCGGTGATGAAGCTCGCCGCGGGCGAGGCGGCGAACGCGACCACGTCCGCGATCTCGCCGGGCTCGCCGATGCGGTTGAGCGCGTGCCTGCTCGCCGCGTACGCGCGGGCCCCGGGGTCGCTCAGCCAGCCCGCGTTGACGTCGGTGTCGATGATGCCGGGCGCGACGTTGTTGACCGTGATGCCGCGCGGCCCCAGCTCCTTGGCCAGGGCCAGCGTGAACACCTGGACCGCGCCCTTGGTCATCGCGTACGCGATGCCCTCGGGATAGGCGATGCGGGCCGCGCCGGAGGAGATGTTCACGATGCGGCCGCCGTCGGGGATCAGCGGCAGCACCTGCCGGGTGAGGAAGAACAGGCCCTTGACGTTGACCGCGAACAGCCGGTCGTAGCCCTCCTCCGTCTCCTGCGCGAGCGGCTTGGACAGGCCGATGCCGGCGTTGTTGACCAGCACGTCGAGCACGTCGGTCTCCTCGGCCACCCGGCGGGCGAGCCGCTCGACCTCCTCGGGCACGCCCAGGTCGGCCCGCACGGCCACGGCGTTCGCCCCGATCAGCCCGACGACCTCCTCGGCCGCGGCGGCGTCCCTGGCGTAGTTCACGATCACGCGGAACCCGTCCTTGGCCAGGCGCAGCGCGATGGCCCGGCCGATGCCCCTGCCGGCGCCCGTCACCAGGGCAGTCCTCATCGCTCGAATCCTTTCTTTAGCGATCGATACAGAAACCATAACATAGCGATCGCTATAGAATGAGCGCATGGCGAGGCAGCGGGCATTCGACAGGGACGCGGCACTGGAGAGCGCGCTGCGCGCGTTCTGGGAGCACGGCTACGAGGCGACCTCGATCGCGGCGCTGACCGCCGCCATGGGCATCAGGCCCCCCAGCCTGTACGCGGCCTTCGGCGACAAACGGCGGCTGTTCGAGGAGGCGGTGCGCCGCTACCAGCTCACCCACGGCGCGTTCACCACCAGGGCGCTCGCCGAGGAGCCCACCGGCCGCCAGGCCGTCGAACGCGTGCTGCGCGAGTCGGCCGCCGAGTACACGAACGCGGACCACCCGCCCGGCTGCCTGATCATCAGCGCCGCGGTCAACTGCGGGCCGGAGTCCGCCGACGTGGCGGAGTTGCTGCGCGGGTTCAGGGAGGCGGCGAAGGCGGCGATCAGGAAACGCGTGGACGACGACGTGGCGGCCGGCCGGCTGGCCCCCGGCACCGACACGGAAGCCCTGGCCACCTTCTTCGCGTCGGTGATCCAGGGCATGTCCACGCAGTCCCGCGACGGCGCCTCCCACGCCGGCCTGCTGGGGGTCGCCGAACTCGCCATGGCGGCCTACCCGCCGCCCCCGCACTGACGGCCGCGCGAACGCCGCACGGCCGCCCGGCGCACAAAAACCTGACCCGCGCGGCCGCCCGGCTCGTGAAGGCTTTCGCGCGTCCGGCCTATTGCGACATGACGCCCGCGTCCTCCGGGGGCAGTTCGGGGGGCGAGACGCGCAGCCAGCGGCAGCCGTGCGGTCCCAGCGCGAGCTTGGCCGTGCCGTCGGCCGACACCTTGATCGTGCCGTCCACCAGCAGGTCCGTGAGGTCGCAGTTCTCCAGGCCGTCCAGCCGCAGCTCGACGTCCCTGGCCGTGTCGCACAGGTTGTGGGCGACCACGACCGTCGCGCCGTCGGCGTCGCAGCGGTGCGAGAAGATCGCGTCGTCGCCGGTGTCCAGCACCGTGTACTGCCCCCAGGCCAGCTCAGGGCATTCGCGGTACCGCTCGATGAGGAGCTGGAACCAGCGCAGCAGCGAGTCGGTGTCGCGTTTCTGGTCGGCCACGTTGACCCGGTCGGGCGCGAACGAGCCCTCGGGGATCTCGCGGACCGTCTCCTCCTTCTGGCTGAAGCCGCCGTCCTCGGACCACTGCATGGGGATGCGGACGGCCATCCGCCCCTCTTCTTCCAGGTTCTCCCCCATGCCGATCTCCTCGCCGTAGAAGATCACGGGGGTGCCGGGAAGGGAGAACAGCAGGCTGTAGGCCATCTTGATGCGCCGCAGGTCGCCGCCGAACATCGTGGGCAGCCGCCGCCGCAGCCCGCGGCCGAAGATCTGCATGTCCTTACGGGGGCCGAACGCCTCGAAGATCTCCTGGCGTTCCTCTTCGGTGAGCTTGTCGAGGGTCAGTTCGTCGTGGTTGCGGAGGAACATCGCCCATTGACAGTCCTTGGGGGCCCGGGGGCGTTCCTGCAGGGCGTCCATCAGGGGGCGGGCGTTGTTACGGGCGAAGGAGAGCCAGCTGTTCTGCATGCCGATGAAGTCGAAGCACATGGTGATCTGGTCACCGAGCCCTTCACCGAAGTACCGCAGTAACTCCTTGTAGGGCAGGTTGACCTCGCCCAGCAGGATGGAGCCGCCCTTGCGCCTGGTCATGAAGGCCCGCAGGTCGGCCAGGAACTCGTGCGGGTTGGCCAGCTTGGGGTTGACGTTCTCGATGAGGAACGGCACCGCGTCCACCCGGAAGCCCGACAGGCCGAGCTCCATCCAGAAGCCGAGGATGCGGGTGATCTCGTCCCTGACCTCGGGGTTGCCGACGTTCAGGTCCGGCTGGTGACGGTAGAAGCTGTGCAGGTAGTACTGGCCGCTGCCCTCGTCGTACTGCCAGATGGAGTCCTCCTTGTCGGGGAAGACCACCTGTTTCGGATCGTCGGGCTCGGGGGTGTCGGACCAGACGTACCAGTCGCGCATCGGCGAGTCCTTGCTCCTGCGCGACTCCTTGAACCAGGGGTGCTGGTCCGAGGTGTGGTTGACGACCAGGTCCGCGATCACCCGCAGGCCCCGGTCGTTGGCGGTCCGCATGAACTCCACGAAGTCGCCCAGGGTCCCCAGCCGGGGGTCGATGCTGTAGAAGTCGGTGATGTCGTAACCGTCGTCCCGGTTGGGGGTGGGGAAGAACGGCATCAACCAGAGGCAGGTCACGCCGAGACCCGCGAGGTAGTCGATCTGCTGGGTCAAGCCGCGGAAGTCGCCCACACCGTCGCCGTTACCGTCCTTGAACGTCTCCACGTCCAGGCAGTACACGACGGCGTTCTTCCACCAGACGTCGGAGGTGTACGTCAGTCGCATGGCGGCCCTGCTACCCACCCGGCCAGAAGAAATGTCCTTTTGGTGGTTTGCGTCCGGTTCTAATCCCGTGACCTCGGGCTACCGGGGCATCGCCGAACCCGAGCAGCCCTGCGGATCCCACGCAAATAGTTCGGGAGCCGAACTGATGGTAGCCTGATCTCATGGCCAAGCCCGAGGAGCAGCTGGGAGTCGTCTCCGCCCTGGTGCGCTCGACCTTCCTGGTCAACGCCGTCTACGCCGAGTCCGCCCGCGCGTACGGGCTGACCTCCCAGCAGGGCCAGCTCCTGTGCGTGCTGATGGCCCAGCCGTACGGGATGAGCGAGCTGGGCGCGATGTTGCGCCTGGCCAAGTCGAGCCTCACCGAGCTGGTCGACCGCACCGCGCAGCGCGGCATGGTGCGCCGCGAGCCCAACCCCGCCGACCGGCGCGCCGTCCAGGTCACGCTGACCGAGGAGGGCGCCAAGCTCGCCGACGAGTTCTACACCGAGGCGTGCCGACGCATCGACGAGCTTCCGTCGGGGCTCGACGAATCCGAGCGCGCCACGCTCGCCGACCTGCTCTCCCGCCTGGTGCGGGACAACAACGCCCCCACGGTCTTCATCGAGCGCGCCGACACCCCCTGACCGCCGCCCGCGGTCACACCCCGGCCGGCGCCGGCTCGCCGGCGACCCCGAACAGCTCGGCGAACCGTCCGGTGAACAGGTCCCGGCCCTTGTAGTCGGCCACCGACTCGGCCGGCAGCACGATCGGCCCCTCGGGCGAGGGGAGCTGGCCGACGCCCCCTTCGGCCCCCAGCGGCAGCAGCACGAACGGCAGCGGCGAGGGCCGGTACACCGACGAGGGCCGCTCGCCGCGCAGCTGGGCGATGATGTTCGCGGCCACGACCTCGGCGTGCTGCATCGCGTTCCCGGCCATCTTGGCCTCGGCCAGGTCGGTGATGTCGCCGATCGCGTAGACGTGCTCGTGGCCCTCGACGTTGAGCCGTTCGGTCACCCGTACGTGGCCGCGGGGCGTGCGCGCGTCGCCGAGGTCGCCGTCGAGGTAGCCGGTCCGGACGCGCACGCCGTACGCGCGGAACCAGATGTCGGCCGACAGCTCCCCCGCCGTGGACCCGACGGTGAACGGCTCGGCCCGCCCCGGCCCGGTGGGCGGCTCGGCGTCCAGCGTGGTGCCGAGCAGCAGCTCCACCCCCAGCTCGGTGAGCTGCCTGCGCAGGTCGGCGCGCACCTGCGGCTCGAACGCCGGCAGCAGCTCCGTGCCGTGATCGACGATCGTGACCCGCTTGTCCGGCCACACCGCCTTGATCTCCCCGGCCAGCTCCAGCCCGACCGGCCCGGCCCCGGCGATCAGCACCCGCCCGGCCCCCGCCAGCTCCCCGTGGACGGCGTGGATGCGCTCCCGCGCCTGCCCGGCCAGGTCGTCCTCGAACTTGAACGGGAAGGGGTACCCCGACCCGGTGGCCAGCACGAGATAGTCGGCCTCCACCCGTTCCCCGGACGCCAGCAGCACACCCTGCGAATCCACCGAGACCGCCCGCTCCCGGACGATCCGGCCACGCTCCATCAACCGGTCGTAAGGGAAGAACATCTTCCCGGCCCATTCCGGCCGGGCCAGCGCCCGCATGGACGCGGCGTTCTGGACGAAGGCGTCCTTGGGCTCGATGAGCACGACGTCCGCGTGCTCGTCCAGCGCCTTGGCGGCCGCCGCGCCGCCGTAACCACCACCGATGATCGCCACAGTACGGCTCATGGTGCACATCTCCCATCGGGACAACAGCTCGTTCGTATTACGAACCATAATAGTTCGTAACCCGAACCGCAACTGCCCGAAAGTTCTCCGCCCCGGCGCGATGAGTTCCGGCGGTCCCGCCGGTACGTATCCGTGAACCTGTCATCAGCGATGAGGAGAGACCGCCATGACCGAGACCCGAGAGCACGACGTGGCCGCCATCAAGAGCGTCCTTGAGCGCCTCTACCAGGCATGGGCCGACGGCGACGCCGACGCCTTCGTCACCGACTACACCGAGGACGCCACTGCGATCATGCCCGGCAGCGTGCGCCGGTCGAGGGAGGAGGTGCGCGGGAAGATGGCCGAGGGCTTCGCGTCCTACCTCAAGGGCAGCACGACCGCCGACCGGCTGGAGAGCATCCGTTTCCTGGGCGAGAGCGCCGCGATCGCGGTGAGCGAGACCGGCGTGCTCTTCCCCGGCGAGACCGAGGTCCCCGCCGAGCGTATGGTGTACGCGACCTGGGTGCTGGAGAAGCGGGACGGCGCCTGGCTGCTCGCGGCCTACCACAACAGCCCGGCCGTCGTGGCAGGCTGACGTACCCGTAAGGCAGGCGGAAGGCAGGAAAAGGGCGTGGACGCGGTGACGCCGGGACAAGAGGGCTTCGATCGCCGGATCGAGCCGTTCCGCAAGGAGCTGCTGGCGTACTGCTACCGGATGCTCGGCTCACCCCACGACGCCGAGGACCTGGTCCAGGAGACGTACCTGCGGGCGTGGCGGGCGCGGGAGCAGTACGACGGCACCCGCAGCTCCCTGCGCACCTGGCTCTACCGGATCGCGACCAACGCCTGCCTGACGGCCCTGGAGGTGCGGGGGCGCCGGCCGCTGCCGTCGGGGCTGGTGGCCGCGTCCGACCCGCTGGCGCCGCTCGTCCAGGGGGAGAACCTGGCCTGGCTCCAGCCGCTGCCGGACTCGATGCTGGACGGGGGCGACCCGGCCGGCGCCGTGGTCGAGCGCAGCGGCCTGCGCCTGGCGTTCGCCGCCGCCCTGCAACACCTGTCGGCGCGCCAGCGCGGCGCGCTGATCCTGCGGGACGTGCTGAGCTTCTCCGCGTCGGAGTCGGCGGAGATCCTCGGCACCACCGTCGTGTCGGTGAACAGCTCCCTGCAGCGGGCGCGCGCCCGGGTGAAGGAGGCCGGCGTCCGGCGCGAACCGCTCGGCGAGCCGCCGCTGGCCGAGCAGCGCGCCTGGGTCGACCGCTACATGCGGGCCTTCGAGCACGCCGACGTCGAGGAGCTCAAACGGCTGCTCACCGAGGACGTCGTCATGGAGATGCCGCCGATGCTCAACTGGTTCGCCGGGCGCGGCAACTACGGCCTGTTCATGGACTGGGTCTTCGAGGCGGCCGGCACCGACTGGCGGCTGGCGGCGGTCACGGCCAACGGCCAGCCGGGGTTCGGCGCCTTCCGGCGCGCCGGCGACCGGTACGAGCCCCACACGCTGCAGATCTTCACCGTCACCGCCGAGGGCATCAGCCGGAACTCGGTGTTCCAGGGGGCCGAGATCTTCGCGGCCTTCGGTCTGGCGGCCGGATTCGACGCGCCCCGATGACCCCGGCGGGCCCGCAAGTTTCTTCAAGACCGGGCAGGGGCGGACGGCCGATGCTGGGCGGGTGATTTCACCCGTTTCTACCCTGGTGACCGGCGTGCGCCGTGGCCCGATGCTCGCCGTGCTGCTCACCGGTCAGGTCATGGCCTCCATGGACGGCTCGATCGTGTCGGTCGCCGCGCAGACCATCCGCCAGGACCTCCACGCCGGCGGCACGGCGATCCAGCTCGTCGTGTCGGGCTACCTGCTGACCGTCGGCGTGCTCCTGGTCACCTGCGCGCGCATCGGCGACCTCGTCGGGCAGCGGCGCGCGTTCCTGCTCGGCCTGGGCTGGTTCACCGCCGCCTCGCTGCTGTGCGGGCTGGCCCCCGACGTGGGCGTGCTGGTGCTCGCGCGCGTCGCGCAGGCCGCCGGGGCGGCGCTGCTCACGCCGCAGATCTTCGCGCTCATCCAGACGCACTGGCAGGGCGACGCCCGCCGCCGGGCGATCGGCCTGTACAGCATGGTGCTCGCCCTGGGCGTCGCGCTGGGGCAGGTGGTCGGCGGGCTGGTCGTCAGCGCGGACCTCCTGGGCCTGTCCTGGCGGCCGGTGTTCCTGATCAACATCCCGATCGGCGTGGTCGCGCTGGCCGTGGGGCCGCGCCTGCTGCCGCCCTCGCCCGTGGCCGCGCGGGCGCGCCTCGACCCGGGCGGCGTGGCGATCCTGACCGCGGCGATGGCCGCGATCACCGTCCCGCTGATCTTCGGCCGCGACCTCGGCCGGCCGCTCTGGATGTGGATCTCGCTGGCCTGCGGCGCCGCGCTGTCGGTGGTGTTCGTCCGGCACGAGACCAGGGCCCGGCACCCGCTGCTCGACCTGGCCTCGGTACGGCCGCGCGGGGTGCGGCCGGGGCTGGCGGCGTGCTGGATCGTCATGGGCTGCTACACCGTCTTCCTGCTCACCCTCACGCTGCACCTCCAGACCGCGCTGGGGTACTCGCCGCTGTGGGCGGGGCTGGCCTTCGTCCCGTACGCGCTGGGATTCGGCGCGCTCAGCCTGAGCTGGACCCGGTATCCGCGGGGACTGCAGCGGCTCCTGCCGGTCGCGGGTCCGGTCGCCTTCGCGGCCGGGGCGGGCCTGCTGGCGCTGCTGTGCCGGGACGAGTGGCGGCCGGTCGTGGCCGTCCCGCTGCTGCTCCTGGCCGGGGCCGGGCACGCCGCCGGGTACAGCCCGCTGATCGCGCGCGTCACCACGCTGGTCGAGCCGCGGCTGGCGTCGGCGATCTCGGCGCTGAACGCCACCGGGCCGGTGCTGGCCGGGGTGACCGCCGTCGCCGGGCTCGGCAGCGTCTACTTCGCCGCGCCGTCCTCGGCCGACGGGCTGCTGCGGGTCGTCGGCGCGGTCGCCGTCCTGCTCGTGGGCGCGGCCCTGTGCGCCGTCCGGGCGACGCTGGGGAGCGGCGGCCCGGCGGTCACAGCAGGGTCCCGCCGGACACGTCGAACCTGACCAGCGCCTCGTCGATCCTGGTCAGGGTGTCCGGGTGCAGGGTGAGGTCGGCGGCGGCCAGGTTCTCCTCGATGTGGGCGGGGGTGCGGCTGCCCGGGATCGCCACGACGTGCTCGTCCTGGTGCAGCAGCCACGACAGGGCCAGCTGGGCGGGGGTGATGCCGAGGTTGGCGGCCAGGGTGCGGATGGGGGCGTACCTGTCGTTGTTGCCGGCCAGGTTCTCCGCCGAGAACCGGGGCGCGTTGTGACGGAAGTCGCCTTCCTCCAGCCGCTGGACCGTGCCGGTCAGGAAGCCGTTGCCCAGCGGGCTCCAGGCCACCAGGCCGACGCCGAGCTCGCGGGCCGCGGCCAGCAGGTCCGGCTCCACCGGCCGCCACATCGACCACTCGTTCTGCACGGCCGTCACCGGATGGACCGCGTGCGCGGCCCTGAGCTGGGCCGCCGTCACGTTGGACAGGCCGATGTGCCTGATCAGGCCGTCGCGCACCAGGTCCGCCATCGCGCCGACCGTCTCCTCCACCGGGACGCCGGGGTCCGGGTAGTGCAGGTAGTACAGGTCGATCACGTCGGTGTCCAGGTTGCGCAGGCTGCGTTCGGCGTAGCGGCGGACCAGGCGCGGGTCGGCGTTCACGCGCAGCTCGTTGAAGGCGTACCCGACCGGGTACGGGCGGCTGGGCTCGCCTTCGGGGATCGCCAGGCCGAACTTGGTGGCCACCACGACGTCGTCGCGGGGGCGTCCCTTGAGCGCGCGGCCGACCAGGCGCTCGTTGTGGCCGTCCACGCCGTAGGCGTCGCTGGTGTCGATGTGGCCGGCGCCGCCGTCCAGGGCCGCCCGCAACGCCTTCTCGGCGCGGGTGTCGTCGATGTCGCCGTACACACCGGGCGAGAGCACCATCGCGCCGAAACCGAGCGCGGGGACCTGCAGTGTTCCGAGTTCGCGTGTCTTCATGACGATGATCGTGCCGCCGGGGGACGCCCGGCGTCCAAGACCCTTTGCTATAACCATCGGTTATGGACGTGCACCTGCGGGACCTCCGCTACTTCGTCGCGGTGGCCGAGGAGCTGAACGTGACGCGCGCCGCCGAGCGCCTCTTCGTCTCGCAGCCGGCCCTGTCCAAGCAGCTCAGGGTGCTGGAGCGGCAGCTCGGGTTCGCGCTGCTGGAACGCGTGCACGGCGGCGTGACGCTGACCCGGCAGGGCGCGGCGCTGCTGCCGGTGGCCCGCGACCTGCTCGGACGCTGGGCCGCCGGCGTGGAGACGGCCCGCGCCGCCGCCCCCGCCGGGACGCTGGTCATCGGCATGCAGACGGCCGTCGGCCGCGGGTTGCAGCAGGAGGCGCTGCGGCTGTTCCGGCAGGCCCGGCCCGGGTGGGAGGTGTCGCTCCGGCTCGTGGGCTGGGACGACCCGAGCGGCGGCCTGGCCGACGGCTCCTCCGACGTGGCGTTCATCTGGCTGCCGGTGCCGCCGGGGCTGGAGACGTACGTGCTGGTCACCGAGGAGCGCGGGGTGGCGATGCCGGCCGGTCACCGGCTGGCCGGCCTGGCCGAGGTCCCGTTCGCCGAGCTGCGGGACGAGCCGTTCATCGCGCTGCCCGCCGCGGCCGGCCCGCTGCGCGACTTCTGGCTCGCCCGCGACGCCCGGGACGACGATCCGGTCGTCGGCGTCACGGCGAACACGCCCGAGGAGGTGTTCGAGGCCGTGAGCAGCGGGCTGGGCGTCGTCCTGGTGGCCGAGGGGAACGCGGCGCTCTACAAGCGTCCGGGCATGGTCTACCGCCCGGTGACGGGTCTGCAGCCGGGCCGGCTCGCCATCGCCTGGCGCCGCGGGGACGCCCGTCCCCACGTCACCGCCTTCGTCGAGGCCCTGAAACGGGCCGCCGCCACGGTCTGACGCGGCCGGGCCGGTCAGGCGAGCGAGCGCCGGTAGCGAACCTCGGTGAGGACGAAGCCCCGGCTGCCGTCGTCCTTGGTCACCCCGTCGTCGTGCCATCCGGCGGCCTCGTAGAACCGGCGGGCGCGGACGTTGGCGTCCAGGACCCACAGGACGGCCTCCCGGTAGCCGGCCTCGGTCAGGGTGGCGAGGGCCGCGTCCATCAGCGCCCGGCCGATGCCCCGTCCCCAGCTCTCCGGCGTCAGGTAGATGGCGGCGACCTCGGCGACCGTCGCGCCGTCCGCGTCGTCGTCCCGGGCGGGCAGCACGCCGGCGAAGCCGATCACCCGCCCGTCGGCCTCGGCGACCAGCGTTCCCTGCCGGGGCCAGGCCGTGCCGGCCAGCCAACGCTCCCAGCCTGGTCGCCGGGCCGCGGGGTCCAGGCCGTCGAGGTGGTCCTGCGGGACGAGGCCGCGGTAGGCGGCCTGCCACGACCGTACGTGGACCTCGGCGAGCGCCTGGGCGTCGGCCGGGGTCGCCTGCAGGATGCGCATGCGTCCGTGCTATCACCCCGGAAGCCGCAAATCCGGGAAAGACTCGCTTTTCCGGCGATCACCCCGAATTCATCGGCACGTTTCGGGAAGTCGCCACTAAGGTCTGACCCGACGCACCGGTAACACAGGAAAGGCACCCCCTATGAGCGACCACGCCATCACCTTCGACCTCATCGACGTCGACAAGGACGGCCGCATCTCCGCCATCGAACTCGTCCGCCTGATGGAGATCCTCGGCCAGCCCATCACGCTGGACGCGGCCCAGGAAGGCGTGCGGAAACTGGACAAGGACGGCGACGGCCTGATTGACGTGGACGAGTTCGGCGCATTCCTGCAGAAATGACAGAAACAAGCTCTTGCTAGGCAAACTCTTCTCGCCTGAGCCACAATGGCGACAGGAGGGACGATGGCCATCAAGAGTGACATCAGCGAAACCCGGCTCCCCGCGGACATCGTGAGAACGCTCAAGGCGGGCATCGGAAAGGTCTCGGCCGAGGTGGTCGAGGAGATCCAGACCCGGATCCCCGAGTACGCCCGACCGGCCGACGAGATCTCCATCAAAGTCGTGAAGATGGCGGTCGAGGAGGCCATCGACGGCTTCCTCGACCGCATCGAGAACCCGGGCGCCCCCTTCGATCCCGAGCCGTTCCGCATGATCGGCAAGGGCGAGGCGGCCGAGGGCCGCAACCTGGAGCCGCTGCAGACGGCCATGCGGCTCGGCGCCCGCGTCTGCTGGCGGCGGCTGACGGAGATCGCCGACCCGCTCGGCCTGACCCCGCAGACCGTGTACGACCTGGGCGAGGCCATCTTCGTCTGCCTCGACCGGCTCGCCGACGCCGCCGCCCAGGGCTTCGACGAGGCCAGGGCGCACGCCGTCGGCGAGCTCGAACGCCGCCGCAACCGCCTGCTCGACCTGCTGCTCAGCCGGCCGCCCGCCGCCCCCGAGGCCGTCGCCGACCTGGCCAGGGCCGCCGGATGGCGGCTGCCGCGGACCGTGGCGGCCGTGGCGCTCGACGACCAGCACGGCACGTACCGGGCGCCCGCGCTGCCGCCGGACGTGCTCGGCGGGCTGGAGCGGCCCGCGCCGTGCCTGCTGGTGCCCGACCCGGACGGGCCGGGACAGGCGCAGCTGCTCGACCACGCGCTGCGCGGTCACCGTGCCGCGATCGGCCCGGCGGTGCCGCCGGCCGCGGCGGCGACGTCCCTGAGGTGGGCGCGCGAGGCGCTGGAGCTGTCCCGGCGCGGCGTGCTGCCGCGCGGGCTCCTGCGCTGCGCCGACCACATGGCCACGCTCGTGGTGTTCAAGGACGAGGAGCTGGTCGGCGCCATGGCGCAGGCCCGCCTCGCGCCGCTGGCCCACCTGCGGCCCGCCCAGCAGGACCGGCTGGCCGAGACGCTGCTGGCCTGGTTGCGGCACGGTCGGGGCGTCGGCGAGGTGGCCGCCCGGCTGCACGTGCATCCGCAGACCGTGCGCTACCGGCTGCGGCAGCTCGAAGAGCTCTACGGCGACCAGCTCGCCGATCCCGACGTCCGGTTCGAGCTGGAGATCGTGCTCAGGGCCCGCCAGGCCCTCATCGCCGCCGGGCCGTGACCGGCGCGGCGGGGACCGGGCGGGACCGGGCGGCTGCCGTCAGGCGGTGTGCAGGTAGACCTGGCCGAAGACCTCGGACAGGTTCTTGATGTCCGTGGCGACGTCGGCCTCGGGGCTGCTGTAGTCGTAGACGGTGGCCAGCCGCGGGCGCACGGTGCCGAGCTTCTTGAGCTGGTCCCAGGTGGTGTTGGCCGCCCACTTCTCGCCGTACACGCGGTTGACCTGGCCCTGCGCGTCCTGCCAGCGGCTCCACAGGACGACGGTCTCGGCGGCGTCGGCCTGGAGCGGGGCGGCGATGCGGTCGGTGATGGCCTGGGTGGCCTGCTCGGCGGTGAGCTTGGAGGTGCCGGCGGCGGTGAACCCGGCGTCCTCGGCGGCGATCTGGGCGTAGGCGTCCCACGCGCGGGCGCGGACCTGGATCCACTGGTTGCGCTGGGCCTCGGCGGCGTCGATCTTCCAGGTGGCGTACTCGGTGGCCAGGTGGCCGGTGTCCAGGGTCAGCTGGTCGATCTGGCCGCCGGAGAGCCAGGCGCCGATGCGGGCGGGGTCGAGCAGCGGGTACTTCTTGGTCATCTCGGCCTTGCAGGCGTCGTTGGCGCCGCAGCCGAACAGCGGGACCACCGTGTGCGCCGCCAGCTTCCTGCCCGGCACGAGGTTGCGGAGCGCGGTCGTGGCCTCGGTGACGAACTTGTCCAGCTCCTCGGCCGTGGCGAAGGTCTGGTTGTAGCCGAGCTGCGAGGTGAACCTGATCCCGGCGACCCCCGGCTGCGCGGCCAGGGCGGCGACCTTCTTGGCGGCCTCGGCCAGCTTGCCCGCCTTGTAGTCGTCGGCCAACTCGGTCTCGATCCAGGTCCGCAGGCCGGCCTCGACCGCGCTCTTCACGGCCTGACCCGCCGGGCTCTCGGCGGCGGCCGTCTTGGCGGCGGCCGAGATCCCGTCGGGGTCGACGTGGCACTTCTGGCCGTCCGGGCACTGGTCGGGGGTGCCGCCGTCCTCGGCGCCGTCGACGTCCGGGGAGCCGACGTCGTGCATCTCGCCGTCGCCCTCGGAGTCGGTGGCGCACTCGTTGCCCGCTTCGCTGCAGTCGACCACGATCTCGTGCATCGGGCCGGAGTCGATCATGTTCTTGCCGTCGTTGTCCAGCCAGAACCGGGCGATGTCGGCGGCCTCCTCGGGAGTGGCCAGCCAGCGGCAGACGACGAACGCCGGGGTGTCGGCGGACATCAGGTCGTTGCAGCCCCGTGGATCGTCCTCCGACCAGGCGGGAACTCCGACGCCGAGCAACGACAGGGCCAGTCCGATGACGAAGATCTTCCGCAGTCGCATGGCGCCTTTACTCCCATGGGGGGCGATCGTGGGCAGATAGCACAATATCGGGACGATCAACAACCTTCAATGAGATCCACAGCGATCCTCACGCGGTTCTCGACGCGCAGTAGGCGTCGCAGTCGAGCGCGGGCGAGGCCGCAGGGTGATCATCCCTCCGCCCGCGCTTCCCGACCGGCCCTGTCACCCCCGTGACGAATATTGGGACGACACCGCACTGCCACAAGCGGCAGACTGGGACGGATTTGAACGTTTTCGAGGGGATCGGCCCAGTGCACAACTACCTCCGCGACCTCGGGCTGCTCCGCGACCGCAAGTTCGCCCTGTTGTTGTCCGCGCGGACCATCTCCATGCTCGGCAGCGCCTTCGCGCCCGTGGCGCTCGCCTTCGGCATCCTGGAACTGCCCGGCGCGGACGCCACGACGTTGTCGGTGGTGCTCACCGCCGAGTCACTGCCCATGATCGTGTTCATGCTGATCGGCGGGGTGATCGCGGACCGGCTGCCGCGGCAGCGGGTGATGATGGCCGGCGAGCTGCTCATGGCGCTGGGCTACTTCGCGCTGGCGGCGATGCTGCTGACCGGCTGGGCGCCGCTGCCCGTGATGAGCGTCGCGGCGGCGGCCTGCGGCGTGGGCACTGCGGTCATGTTCCCGGCGCTGACCGGCATCATCCCCGAGATCGTGCCCGCCGAGCGGCTGCAGGCCGGCAACGCGCTGCTCGGCCTCGGCGCGAACGCCTCGCGCGTGGCCGGGGTGGTGCTGAGCGGCGCCACGGTGTTGTGGTTCGGCGGCGGCTGGGCCCTGCTGGTCAGCGGCGCGATGTTCGCGGTGGCCGGCGTGCTGATCGCGCTGCTGCGCCCGACCCCCGCCGAGCGCGCGGCGGCCGAGCGGCACTCGGTGCTGGCCGACCTGCGCCACGGGTGGCGGGAGTTCAGCTCGCGGCAGTGGATCTGGGTGGTGGTCGCCCAGTTCTCGGTGCTGGTGATGGCGATCCAGGCTGGGCACGGCGTGCTCGGGCCGCTGCTGGCCAAGGAGACCCTGGGCGGGCCGGCGGCCTGGTCGGCGTTCCTGGCCGGCGAGGCCGTCGGGACGATCGCCGGGGTGCTGGTGTCGTTGCGGCTGCGCCCGCGCCGGCCGATCCTGCTCGGCACGCTGTTGTGCCTGCCGACCGCGCTGCCGTACGTGCTGCTCGGGCTGGACGCGCCGCTGTGGGCGATCGTGGCGGGGGCGTTCGTGCTGGGCGTGTGCTTCGACGTCTTCGGCGTGCTGTGGCAGACGACGATGCAGCGCGAGATCCCGGCGGAGTCGTTGTCGCGGGTCAGCTCGTACGACGCGCTCGGGTCACTGATGTTCGGGCCGATCGGGCTGATGCTGGCCGCGCCGGCGGCGGTGGCCTTCGGCACCGAGGGGGCGCTGCTCGGCTGCGCCGCCCTCGTCGTGCTGTCCACGCTCGCCGCGCTGGCCGCGCCGGGGGTGCGCAACCTGCGCGCCCCCGAGCCGGAGCCCGAGCCGGTCTCACTCTGAGCGGAACCAGACGTTGGCCCTCGGCTGGAACATCAGCGTGACGGCCCCGAGCACGGCCGTCACGTGCAGCACCCGGCTGATCGTGAAGAGCCAGGTCACCACGTCGGCCCCGGCGGCGGCCTCGGCGATCGAGCCGCCGTGCAGCAGCCACTGGATCGGCCCCACGACCAGCGACAACGTGCCGAACACGCCGAGCCCGACGGCCAGCGTGAGCCTGGCCCAGTTCTGCCCCGCGCGCATCCGCAGCGCCAGGAAGACCGCCGCGGCGAAGACGGCCACCCGCAGACCGGCGCCGGGCAGCAGGTCCAGGACGCCCGAAGTGCCCTCGTAGAGCTCCCTGCCGACGGCGAGCACGGTCTCGAACGCCCCCGCCGCGACGGCGGACATCCACAGCAGCGCGGCGGCGTGCACGACGGGCGGCGGCTGGGGGGTACCAGGCTCGGCGGTCTGCGAGGCGAGGGCAGTGGTCATGGCGGGCTCCCTGTCGTTTCGATTACAGGGAAAGTCTGATCCGCGCGCCCGCGCCGATCACGCCCGTCATCCCCCGAATCCCGGTGAGGCGGGCCCTACCCCGAGGTCTCCGCTCGTGCGCAGGCCGCGGGCGGCCACGCGCTCGTGGCCGAGCCCGAAGCGCGGCTCGGGGACGCGCTCGCCGTCCAGGATGTCGGCCACGTACGCGGCCAGGGCCGGGGCGTGCTTGAACCCGTGGCCCGAGTCGCCGCCGAGCAGCCACACGCCGGGCGCGTCCTCGGCGATGATCCACTCGGCGTCGGGGGTGAGCGCGTACTGGCAGACCTGGCTGAACAGCACCGGCGCGGCCGCCAGCGAGGGGAATCTGCGCCGCAGGTAGTCGCGGGCCTGCTCGACCGCGGACGGGTCCACCGCCCGGCTGCCCTCCTCCGGCTCGTACGGCTGCCCTTCGGCGTCGGAGGTGGCCTTCATGCCGACCCCGTCCACGTCGCCGTGCCCGTAGGCCGAGGAGCCGTAGTCCACCCAGGCGGGCGTCTCGGGGGACGACCACGCGGCGGGCGCGGCGAAGTGCACCGTGTCCTGCCTGGTCACCGTGACCGGCACGGAGAACAGGCCGGGCAGCCAGGCGCCGCACGCCCACACGACGCGGTCGGCCCGCCGCGCCTCGCCGTCCACCTCGACCGCGCTCAGCCCCGGCACGGGCGCCGCCCGTCCCCTGACCAGCCGGACGCCGGCCGCCTGGGCCAGCCGGGCGGTCACCTGCGTCGCCCGCCGCGCCCTGAGCACGCCCGCGTGCGGCTCGCGGAGCAGGAAGCTCAGGTCGTCGCCGCGGTAGTCGGGGAAGAAGCGCCGGCCGTCCGCCGGGTCGAGCACCTCAACCGGGATATCCAGATTTTTCAGTACTTGGGCGCTGGCGTGCTCCCACCCGTCCGGCCGGGCCGCGAACCACACCATGCCCGACTCCAGGAACAGCTCCTCGCCGGCCCGCTCACCCAGCCGCCGCCAGCCCTCCCGCGCCTCCCAGGCCAGCCGCGCGTACCAGTCGTCGGCGCCGTGCGCGCAGCGCAGGAGCCGCGTCTCCCCCGCGCTGGCCTGCCGGACGTGTCCGGGCTTGTGCTGTTCGACCAGGGTCACCTGCCAGCCGGTTTCGGCCAGCCGCAACGCCAGCGACGACCCCCATATACCGGCTCCGACCACAATGACCGATTTCATGGAACCACCGTGACCGCAGGAACCGCCCCGCGCAAGGGTTCAGACGATGATCAACCGGACCACGACGCCCGCGCAGTTGCCCGCCACGCAGACGCGCACCGGGACCTCGGAGATGCCGGCCGCCTGGGGCACCCCGCCCACGTGCCCGTCGGGGCCGATCGTCACGCCCGCGGGCAGCTTGGCGTGGTCGGTCACGCTGAAGGTCGGGATGACGCCCTGGGGGCCGCCGTTGATGCCGATCTCGCCGGCGAGCGGGACGCCGGCCCGGCCCGGGAAGGTCAGCTCGCGCGGCTCCCATGGAACGTTCCCGAGCACGACGAGGGTGATGAGCTGCTCGTCGCACGAGTGCCCGGCGCAGAGCCGGACCGGGGCGATGAACGTGCCCACGCGCGAGGGCGTGCCGGACAGCCGCCCGCCCGCGTCGACGCTGACCCCCACGGCGACGTAGCCGGGACGGAAGGTCACGCCCTTGGCGACCGGCAGCAGCCACTGGCTCACCGTGATGCCCTGGGTGAGGTAGAAGGTGTTCTCGACCAGCCGGTCGCTCTCCGCGCGCGGCGGCGGGTCGATCTGGGTCTCCCTCGCCATGTACGCGATCGGCGTGGTGAGCGACGGCACGGCCGGCGGCAGGGCGCAGAGAGCCAGCCCGGCGACCAGGAACAGCCACCTCTGCCGCATCTCCACCCCCCGACGCCTCTCGTCCCTACGTACCCCTTCACCGTGCTCTTTCACTGGTCAGCCGTCACTCCATAATCGAAGTCATGGCCGCCGAATCCGCCCAGACGCTCGAACGCGGGCTGCGCCTGCTGCGACTTCTCGCCGACGGGAAGGGCGGGCGCACCCCGACCGAGCTGAGCACCGAGCTGTCGCTGAGCCGGCCGGTGGTCTACCGGCTGCTGACGACGCTGCTGAACGAGGGGTTCGTCCGCCGCGACGCCGAAGGGCGGGTGCATCTCGGGTTCGGGGTGCTGGTGCTGGCCCAGGCCGTGCAGCCGTTGCTGCGGGCGGCGGCGGTGCCGACGCTGCGGCGGCTGGCCGAGCAGGTGGGCGCGACCGCGCACCTGACCGTGGCCGAGGGTGACGACGGGCTGGCGGTGGCGGTGGTGGAGCCGTCCTGGACCGATCTGCACGTGGCCTACCGGGAGGGGTCGCGCCATCCGCTGGCGAAAGGCGCGGCGGGCCGGGCGATCCTGGCTCTGCGCGAGGGGCGCGACGAATACCTCGTGACGGAGGGGCAGTTGCAGGTGGGGGCGCGGGGCATCGCCGCGCCCGTGACCGGGCTGCCGTGGCTGGAGGCTTCGGTGGGGGTGGTGACGTTCGGCCCGCTGGAGGAGGAGACGGGGCCGCGCGTGGTGGCGGCGGCCGCCGAGCTGGCCGCCGCGCTGGGTTGACATCTCCACACCGATGTCGGACGGTGGTCACACATAGAGGACACATGCGTCCGATAAGCGGACAACATGGAGGGCGGATGCCGTACTACCGCGTCGTTGGGGAAGTGCCACGCAAGCGGCACACGCAGTTCAGGCGGCCGGACGGCGGCCTCTACGCCGAGGAGCTGATGGGCGAGGAGGGCTTCTCGTCCGACTCCTCGCTGCTCTACCACCGCCACCTGCCCACCGCGATCATCAAGGCCGAGGCGGTCACGCCCGCGTCCGCGACGCGGCTGGAGCCCAACCTGCCGCTCTCCCCGCGCCATTTCCGCACGCAGGAGCTGTCCAGCGCCGGTGACCTGGTCGACGGCCGCATCCTGCTCGCCGGCAACGCCGACGTCCGGTTGTCGTACGCCACCAGCGACCGCCCCAGCGAGCTGTACCGCAACTCCATGGGCGACGAGTGCGTCTACGTGCAGCGCGGCTCGGTCCGCTTCGAGTCCACCTACGGCGTCATCGAGGCCGGCGAGGGCGACTACGTCGTCGTCCCGACCGGCACGATCCACCGCTGGGTGCCCGACGGGCAGGTCAACGTGCTGGCCATCGAGGCGTCCGGGCACATCAGGCCGCCCAAGCGCTACCTGTCGCAGTACGGGCAGTTCCTGGAGCACGCGCCGTACTGCGAACGCGACCTGCGCGCCCCCACGCAGACCCTGCTCGCCGAGGGCGAGGAGGTGCCCGTCCTGGTCCGCACGCGGGGCGGCCTGACCAGGCTCGTCTACCGCAACCACCCCTTCGACGTGGTCGGCTGGGACGGCTACCTCTACCCGTACGCCTTCAACATCGACGACTTCGAGCCGATCGTGAAGAAGACGCACGCGCCGCCGCCGGTGCACCAGACGTTCGAGGGGCCCGGGTTCGTGGTCTGCTCGTTCTGCCCGCGGCCGCTCGACTACCACCCCGAGGCCATCCCGATCCCGTACAACCACCACAACGTGGACTCCGACGAGTTCATGTTCTACGTGGGCGGCGACTACACCGCGCGCAAGGGCTCGGGCATCGACGTCGGCTCGGTCTCGCTGCACCCGGCCGGGTTCACGCACGGCCCGCAGCCCGGCGCGGTCGAGGCGGTGATCGACGCGGTCGCCCGCGGCGTCACCACCACGAGCGAGATGGCCGTGATGGTCGACACCTTCCGCCCGCTCGACCTCGGGCCGGGCGCGCTGTCCTGTGAGGATCCCGGCTACGCATGGACCTGGGCACGATGACTCTCTTCAGCGAACTGGTCGACGACGCGGGCCTGTTCCCGCCGACGTCGCTGCACATGGACGAGGCGCTGGCCCGCAACCAGCGCGACCTGGAGCACGGCAACGGCGTGCTCACCCACCGCTTCCTCTGCCCGGCCAGCCGGCTCGACCGGCTGCGCGGGCACGCCTACCGGCCGCGGCGCATCGGGCTGATCGTGGACACGCCCGAGCTCCCCGACTTCGGCGACCTGCCGGTGGACTTCGTCGAGATCCCGCTCGGGGCCGACGAGTCCGTCGCCGAGCTGGCCCGGCGCCTCGGCCTGCCGGCGCACGTGCGGCTGTTCGTCGAGGTCCCGCCGGACCGGAAGGTCGCCGGGGTGCCCGACGGGGTGGGGCTGAAGGTGCGCTGCGGCGGGCTCAAGGCCGAGGCGTTCCCGTCGGTGGAGCACCTCGCGGCGTTCGTCCGGGGCTGCGTCGAGGCCGACGTCCCGTTCAAGGCCACGGCCGGGCTGCACCACGCGGTGCGGCACTTCGACCCGAGCCTCGGCGTCGACCGACACGGCTTCCTCAACCTGCTGCTGTCGGTCTGCGAGGCTGTGGAGGGCCGCGACCCCGCGCCCGTGCTGCGCACCACCGACGTCGGCCATCTCGTGCGGCTGGCCGGTGCCGTGACCGAGGAGACCGCGAAGCGGGCGCGGCGGCTGCTGGTCAGCTACGGCTCCTGCAGCACCGGCACGCCCATCGAGGACCTGCAGACGCTAGGAGTGATTCAGTGAGCTGGGGAGTGGACAACCTGCCCTACGGCGTGTTCTCCCGTCAGGGCGAATCGCCCAGAGTGGGCGTCAGGTACGGCGACAAGGTGCTCGACCTGGCCGCCGCGCTGCACGACGAGGTGTTCGCCGCCCCCTCGCTCAACCCGTTCATGGCGAGGGGCCGCTCGGCCTGGCACGACACCAGGACCCTCATCCAGAACAAGCTGACCGGCGACTCCTCGGTCACCGAGAGCCACCTGATCCCGCTCGACCAGGTGCGGCTGCACATGCCGTTCGAGGTGGCCGACTACGTCGACTTCTACTGCTCGCTCGACCACGCGAGCAACATCGGCCGGATCTTCCGTCCCGACGCCGAGCCGCTGCTGCCCAACTGGCGTCACCTGCCCGTCGGCTACCACGGCAGGTCGGGCACCGTCGTCGTGTCCGGCACGCCGGTCCGGCGTCCGCACGGCCAGCTCAGGGCCGGGGTCTACGGGCCGTGCGCCAAGCTCGACATCGAGGCCGAGCTGGGGTTCGTGGTCGGCGTGCCGTCGGAGCTGGGCTCGCCGGCGGGGGCGTTCGAGGACCACGTGTTCGGGGTGACGCTGGTCAACGACTGGAGCGCGCGCGACATCCAGGCGTGGGAGTACGTGCCGCTCGGGCCGTTCCTGGGCAAGTCGTTCGCGACCTCGGTCTCGCCGTGGGTCACGCCGCTGGAGGCGCTGCCCCGGGTCCCGGGCCGCCCGCAGGACCCCGAGCCGCTCGACTATCTGCGCAGGCAGGGCGACTGGGGCCTGGACATCGCCGTCGAGGTGGTGCTCAACGGCGACGTGATCTCGCGCCCGCCGTACCCGAGCATGTACTGGACGCCCGACCAGATGCTCGCCCACATGACCGTGAACGGCGCCGCCCTGCGCACCGGAGACCTGTTCGCCAGCGGCACGATCTCCGGCCCGGAACGCGACCAGCGCGGCTCGCTCATCGAGCTGACCTGGAACGGCGCCGAACCGATCAAGCTGTCCGGCGGCGACACCCGCACCTTCCTCCAGGACGGCGACACGGTGACGATCCGGGCCACCGCGGGCGGCCTGACATTGGGCGAGGTGTCCGGAACCATCGGATAAGTAACTCAAGGTGCTTCGACCGTCACTCACCGCTAACCTGGGAAGTCCCCTTCCCTCGGAAAGCCCTCGGAGAGTGACGTGCGGCGTGCCGCGATCCTGTGTGTCGCCTTCCTCCTGGCCTGCTGCGGCTGCGGTCCCGTCGGCGACTCCCCGTCCGCGCCCGCGGTCGTGCACGTCTCCCCGGCCTTCGACGCCAAGCGGGCCCGTCCCGACAAGGGGCTGGTCATCACGGCGCGGGGCGGCCGGCTGACCCAGGTCCTGGTCTACGAGGGAGGCGAGCACGTCCCGGGCCGGCTCGACGCCTCGCACACCAGGTGGCGCTCCGACTGGACGCTCAAACCCGCGACCGAGTACACCGTCACCGCCACGGCCGCGGGCGAGAACGGCCCGTCCACGGTCTCCATGGGCCGCTTCCGCACCCGCGCCGCCGAGCACACGTTCGGGGTGGCCGCCACCGCGCCGCTGCCCGGCGAGACCGTCGGCGTGGGCATGCCGGTCGTCATCGACTTCGACACCCCGATCCAGGACAAGGCGGCCGTCGAGCGGTCGCTGGAGGTCACCACGAAGACCCCGGCCGAGGGCGCCTGGCGCTGGACCAGCGACACGCAGGTGGTCTACCGCACCCGCCGGTTCTGGGCCTCGGGGCAGCAGGTGATGGTCAGCGCCCACCTGGCCGGGGTGCGCCCGGCCCCCGGCGTCTACGGCACCCTCGACTCCACCTTCGCCTTCACCGTGGGCCGCAGGCAGACCAGCACGGTCGACGCCCGCACCCACCAGATGGTCGTGCGCCGCGACGGCCGGGTGGTGCAGCAGATGGCCATCAGCGCCGGCATGGCCACCACGCGGGAATACACCACCACCAGCGGCATGCACCTGACCATGGACAAGGGCAACCCGGTCCGGATGATCTCGCCTGGCCGAGCCAAGGGCGACCCCGGCTACTACGACCTGCTCATCGAGCACGCCGTGCGCATCTCCAACAGCGGCGAGTACGTGCACGCGAAGGACAACGTCTGGGCCCAGGGAAGGGAAAACGTCAGCCACGGCTGCATCAACGCCCGCCCCGACCAGGCGGCCTGGTTCTACGCCGGTTCGCTGCGCGGCGACCCGGTGCTGATCACGGGCACGGCCCGCCGGCTGGAATGGGACAACGGATGGGGCTTCTGGCAACTTCCGTGGGAGAAGTGGATCCTGGGAAGCGCCCTGACCGCCCCGGCGACCGGCCGGTGACGGGTGCCCTGCGGACGAATGGGGGATTACGGTGGTAAGGGGGAACCAGTCCTACACACAGGCCCGTTATAGGTTCAGGAGGGCCGGAGCATGGATGAATGGGTCATCTGGATAATCCTCGCAGTCGTCCTCGGTGTGGCCGAACTGTTCACTCTCACGGCGGCCCTCGGGCTCCTGGGCGTGGCCGCTCTCCTGACCGCCGTGACGGCCGCCGTCGGGCTGCCCGTCCCCTTGCAGATCCTCGTGTTCGCCCTGTCGTCCGCGGCGGGGATGGTGGTCATCCGGCCGCTCGCCGTCCGCCATCTTCAGCAGCCGCCGTTGCAGCGTTTCGGCGTGGAGGCGCTGGTCGGCAAGCCCGCGTACGTGGTCTCCGAGGTCACGGGCCGCGACGGGCGGGTCCGCATCGGGGGTGAGGAGTGGTCCGCACGCGCTTATGACGAGACCCTGGTGATCCCCACCGGGGCGACCGTCGACATCATCGAGATCGAGGGCGCCACGGCCCTCGTGTATCCACGGGAGTGACCACATGGACCCGTTGCTGATAGCCGGACTGCTGATCATCCTTTTCGCCGCGTTCACCGTGCTCAAGGCCGTGCGGATCGTGCCCCAGGCGCGGGCCCGCAACGTGGAGCGGCTCGGCCGCTACCACCGCACGCTCAAGCCGGGTCTCAACTTCGTCATCCCCTACGTCGACCGCGTCTATCCGATGATCGACCTGCGCGAGCAGGTGGTGACCTTCCGCCCGCAGCCGGTCATCACCGAGGACAACCTGGTCGTCGAGATCGACAACGTCCTGTACTTCCAGGTCACCGACCCGCGGGCGGCGGCGTACGAGATCGCCAACTACATCACGGCCATAGAGCAGCTCACCGTCACGACCATGCGTAACGTGATCGGCTCGATGGACCTGGAGAAGACGCTCACCTCGCGCGACACCATCAACAGCCAGCTGCGCGGCGTGCTCGACGAGGCCACCGGCAAGTGGGGCATCCGGGTCAACCGCGTCGAGGTCAAGGCCATCGACCCGCCCAAGACCATCAAGGACGCGATGGAGAAGCAGATGCGGGCCGAGCGCGACAAGCGGGCCGCGATCCTCAACGCCGAGGGCCAGCGCCAGTCGCAGATCCTCACGGCCGAGGGTGACAAGCAGAGCCGCATCCTGCGGGCCGAGGGCCAGCGCTCGGCCGCCATCCTGGAGGCCGAGGGCCAGTCGCGCGCCATCGACCAGGTCTTCCAGGCCGTCCACCGCAACGACCCCGACCCCAAGCTGCTGGCCTACCAGTACCTTCAGGTGCTGCCGCAGCTCGCCCAGGGCAGCGGCAACACGTTCTGGGTCATCCCGAGCGAGGTCACCTCGGCGTTGCAGGGCGTCTCGAAGGCGTTCACCGAGGCGCTGCCGAAGTCGGCCGCCACCCGCGAGGAGCAGCCCCGGCCGTCGGAGGAGCTGGACCGGGAGATCGCGGCGGCCTCGGAGGCGGCGGCCGAGGCGGTCGCCGACGCGCAGGAGGCCGAGAGCCCCAAGGGCCCCCGCCAGATCGCCCAGGCCGTCAACGAGCCGTCCCCGTTCCCCGACCTGGAGCGCGAGCGCGACCCCAAGGACACCGGCCGCTGACGTCCGCCGGGGCCGCGCGGGTTCTCCCGCCCGGCCCCGGCGGCGCTCAGCGCTGGCCGTTGTCGAAGTACGCGGCCAGCTCCGGGTCCAGCGGCGGCACGTCGTACGGCATGCCGCCGTCGCGCAGCGACATCGTGGCCATGTATCCGGCGGCGACGCTCATCCTGGCCGCCACGGGTGAGGTGTCGGTCGCCCCGCCCTCCGTGACGAACCGGCAGAACTCGGCCATGATCTGCGGGTCGGCCCCGCCGTGCGAGCCCTGCGCGGTCGGCACCCGGTAGGCGATGTCGCAGTCGTCCCGGTAGGAGGTGGGGCCGGTGTTCCACACCTTGACCGTGTCCCCCGGGCCGTCGCCGAAGTTCTCCAGCCGGCCCTCGGTCCCGATGACCGTGTAGTTGCGCACGTAGTCGGGGCTGAAGTGGCACTGCTGGTAGGCGGCGATGACGCCGTTGTCCAGGCGCATGTTCATGACCGACACGTCCTCGACGTCGATCACGTGGTGCAGGTCGCGCCGCTGCGTGGGCGGCCACTCGAACTCCCGCAGCCAGCCCTCCGGCCGGGGCGTCCCCGGCTCGCGGCGCGGCAGGTCGCCGTAGACCATCAGGTCGCCGAGGGCGTTCACGCGGGTGGTGTAGCCGCCGGCCAGCCAGTGGATCACGTCGAGGTCGTGCGCCGCCTTCTGCAGCAGCAGGCCCGTGGTGCGGGTGCGGTCGGCGTGCCAGTCCTTGAAGTAGTAGTCGCCGCCGTAGGACACGAAGTGGCGTACCCACACGGTCTTGGGCTCACCGATCACACCCTTGCGGATGATGTCCCGCATCAGGCGCACCACGCCCATGTGGCGCATGTTGTGCCCCACGTACAGGCGGCTGCCCGTCTCGCGGGCGGCCCGCAGGATGTTGTCGCAGCCCTCGACGGTGATGGCCATCGGCTTCTCCAGGTAGACGGCCTTGCCGGCCTGGAGGGCGTCGATGGCGATGCGCTCGTGCGTGTCGTCGGGGGTGTTGACGACGATCGCGTCGAGATCCGGCCGGTCGAGCAGCTCGCGGTACTCCCCGGTCAGGAACTCCGCCTCGAACCGCTCCGACTGCTTCTTGAGCACTGCCGGGTCGGAGTCGCACAGCGCCGCCACGACCGAGCCCTCGCCCGGCCGGTGGGCGGCCAGGGCGAGACTCGTCCGCAGGCCGAGCCCGATGACTCCGATGCGCAGGTCTTCCACAAGTGTCCTTTCAAACGGTAGAACGATCAGCCCTTGGCGATGGAGGCCTCGTACTCGGCCCGCATCGCCTCGCCGCCCCTGCCCAGCCACTTCTTGACGAAGGCCGGCCAGTCCGACATCGACTTACGCCCGGTGACGATGTCGTCGACCATGTCCTTGCCCATGGTGCTCAGCTCGCCGTTCTTCTGGGTGTAGGTGTCGGAGAAGTGGCCGGTGGTGACGCGCTCCTGAAGCATGGGAGCGATCTTGGTCTCGAAGTCGTGGATGAGCTTGGTGCGCTCGGGCTGGCCGGGCAGGAACAGCGCGGACGGCGACCCGATCACGAACGAGAGCGGCTGCTGCGTGGTCGGCACCTCGGCCTTGCCCTTGTCGGTGAAGGCGAGGTCGCCGTCCTTCTTGGTGAAGTGGGTGCCCTCGACGCCGAAGTTGACGCGCTCGTACTCCTCCGTGCCGAACGGGGCGGCCAGGTAGTTGAGCACGCCGAGCAGGGTCTCGATGCGCTTGGCGTCCACCTTCTTGCTGATCGAGGTGAAGCCCACCGAGCCGAGCCCGGCGTTGTAGACCGGCTTGGACGACGGCGTCGCCGCGAACGGCACGATCGCGCCCAGGTTGTACTTCTGGGTCTTGGCGTCGTTGAGGAAGCCGGGGAACGACTCGACGTACGCGCCGATCTGGCCGTTGGCGACCTTGTCCTTGATGGTGGGCAGGGCGGGGTCGGGCCAGAACAGGTTGGCCTTGAAGCACTTGACCGCCAGCTCCAGCGCCGCCTGGTACTCGGGCGTCTCGAACTGGTGGATCAGCTTGCCGCCGGTCAGCTTCCAGGTGTTGGGGGCGCCGTACCAGTGGCTGAACATGTGCACGTGGTTGTAGTAGCTCGGTTCGAGCGGGTACTTGTTCTTCTTCACGTCGAGCAGCTGCTTGGCCTTGGCCAGGAAGTCGTCGGCGCCGGTGAACTCGGTGCCGCCGACCGGCTGCCAGTAGTCCTGGTTGACCAGGAACACCTGGCCGAAGCGGCTGTAGGCGACCGCCACGCCGTACAGCTTCCCGTCGGTGACCGCGGACTTCCAGGTCACGTCGCCCAGGTTGGCCAGGTTCGGGTACTTCTTGATCGCGTCGCCGCTCAGGTACGACGTCAGGTCGTGGAACTTGGCCGCCAGCAGCTCGGGCACCCGCTGCAGGCCCTGGTTCGGCGGGAACCAGACCAGGTCGGGCAGGTCGTCGCTGGCGATGATGGCGTTGAACTTGTCGGGGTAGCCGTCGCCCACGACGATGTTCATGCTCCACTCGGAGCCCAGGGCCTTGCTCAGCTCCTGCAGGTAGGTGTTCTGGCCGGGGGCGGGCGGCGCGACGTCCCACGTCTGGGTGAGCGAGGTGATCTTCTGGCCGTCGCCCGGGGCGGTGGCGACCGACTTGACCAGCTCGCTCGGGTACTTCAGGTACGCGGGGTCCTGGCCGGCGTCGATCGGCAGGTCGGGCGTGGGGATCTTGGCGGCGGTGTACGTCGGCAGCGTCAGCTTCTTGGACAGATCCGCGCCGCCCTTCTTCACGCCTGCGGGGCCGCTCTCGCCGCCGCAGGCCGCGAGCCCGGCGACCGTGGCGCCGGCGAGCGCGAGTCCGAGGAATCCACGACGGGACATGATGGATGACATGGTTGCTCCCGGGTTCTCAGCCCTTGATGGCGCCGGTGAGGACGCCCTTGGTGAAGTACTTCTGGAGGAAGGGGTAGGCGAGCAGGATCGGCACGAGCGCGATGATGAGCACCGCCATCTGCACCGACGAGGCGGGCAGGTCACGCACGATCGCGACGTCTGAGCCCGTGGCCGAGGTGCCGCGGAAGATGAACTGCCGCAGCACGACCTGGATGGGATGCTTGGTCTGGTCGTTGATGTAGAGGATCGCGGTGAAGAACGTGTTCCAGTACGAGACCGCGTAGAACAGGCCGACGACGGCGATCACCGCCTTGGACAGCGGGATCGCGATCCGCCACATCATCCGGAACTCGCCGCACCCGTCCATGCGGGCCGCCTCGAACAGCTCCTCGGGCAGGTTCTGGAAGAACGACCTGACCACGACCACGTTGAACGCGTTGACCAGCACCGGCACGATGAGCGACTGGTAGGTGTCGATCATGCCGAGTTCCTTGACCATGAGGTAGCTCGGGATCATGCCCGGCGTGAACAGGAACGTGGCCAGCACCATGAGCAGGATCGGCTTGCCGCCGAGCATGCCGCGCCGCGACAGCGCGTAGCCGAGGAAGACCGTGCAGATCAGGCTGAGCGCGGTGCCGGTGAGCGTGATGCCGATGCTGATCAGCACCGACCGGGTGACCGCGCCGCCGGACAGGATCAGCGAGTACGCCTCGAAGGTCGGGTGCGAGGGCCAGAGCACGTAGCTGCCGCCGTTGGCGATGCTCTCGGCGCGGCCCATCAGGCTCGTGCCGACGGCCAGCCCGAACGGGTACAGCACGGCCACGGTGATCGCGGTCAGCACGACGAACTTGAGCGTGCGCCCGGCGATGGTCGGGCGTTCCATCCACGGCGGCCTCATCGATAGATCCCCTGCTCTCCGAAGCGGTGCGCGAGCTTGTTGGCCGCGTAGATGAGCGCCGCGCCGATGAGGCCCTTCATGAGGCCGGCGGCGGTGCTCATGCCCCAGTCGCCGTCACGGATGCCGTGGTAGTAGACGTAGGTGTCGATGACCTCGGCCGCTCCGGCGCCCACGGCCTCCCGTTGCAGGACCATCTGCTCGAAGCCGACGGACAGGATGTCGCCCAGGCGCAGGATGAGCATCATGAGGATGACCGAGCGGATGCCGGGCAGCGTGACGTGCCACAGGCGGCGCTTCCAGTCGGCGCCGTCGATGGCGGCGGCCTCGTACTGGCTCATGTCGATCGCGGTGATCGCGGCCAGGAAGATGATCGTGCCCCAGCCGCAGTCCTTCCAGATGACCTGGGCCGTCACGAGCAGCTTGAACGTGTCCGCGTTCGACATCAGGTTGCCGATGGTGACGCCGTGCGAGTTCAGGAACGAGCTGACCGTGCCGGCGCCGCCGATGACCTGCTGGAACATCGCCACCACGACCACCCACGACAGGAAGTGCGGCAGGTAGACGACGGTCTGGATGAACCGCTTGACGCGGTGGCCGATCAGGGAGTTCAGCAGGAGCGCGAGCGCGATCGGGGCCGGGAAGTACAGGACGAGCTGGAGCGCCGTGATCTGCAGGGTGTTGCCGACCGCGCTCCAGAACTCCGGCTCCTCCAGCAGCATCACGAAGTTGTCCAGGCCAACCCAGGGGCTGCCCGCGATGCCGAGGAACGGCGCGTAGTCCTTGAAGGCGATGACGTTGCCGAGCAGCGGCACGTAGAAGAAGGCCACGAAGTACAGGACGCCGGGCAGGCACAGGGCCAGCAGCGTCCAGTCGCGCTTCAGCCGCTCAAGCAGGGTGACAGCGGCCACACGCTCACCTCCAGTCGGGTCGGGATGGCTGGAGGCTAGTACCGATTTATGCAAATAACTAGGTTAAAGCGATCAGTTCTGAGCATGCCTGCTGGATCGATGTCGCACAGCGACATGCCTGTGACAGAACGGTTATCTAATTAGCCAAGTTGGCTACGTAAAAAGCAGGCGATCTGCCTGATCGAGGGCAAACCGGACGGCGCCCAGCGTGATGCACTCGCTGCCCAGCCCCGACGCCACCACCTCCGGCGGGTAGAGGCAGTACTCCTCGAACAGCTCGCGTACCGGCTCGACCAGCAGGTCTCCGGCCGAGGACAGGCTGCCGCCGATGACGACCATGTCCGGGTCGAGCGGGTTGACCACCGTGACGAGCCCGGCGGCCAGGCCGCGCGCGAACTCCCTGACCGCCTGGCCCGCCCGCTCGTCGCCCGCGCGGGCCCGCGCGATCGCGAACTCGGCGCACTGCCGGCTGGAGCGCAGCTCGCCCGGCTCGACGGCCATCGCGTAGTCGAGGACGTACCGAAAGGCGGTCCAGTTGTCGTTCGGCTGGGCACCGATCTCGCCGCCCGCCGCGTGGGCCCCCCGGTACGGCCGGCCACCGATGAGCAGGCCCATGCCGATGCGGTCGCCGGTGAACAGGTAGACCACGTCGTCGCGGCCCTGCGCGGCGCCCCGCCAGTGCTCGGCCAGGACGGCCAGGCGCATGTCGTTCTCGACCAGCACCGGCGCGGGGATCCGGGCCGACAGCTCGCCCTGCAGGTCGAGGCCGGTCCAGTCGGACAGGGCGATGCTCTTGACGACGCGCCCGGAGCCGTCGACCGTGCCGGTGGTGCCCACGCCGACGACGGTGACGTCCGCCAGCGCCAGCCCGGCCTGGGCGGCGGTCTCCGTGGCCAGCCCGACGATCTGGTCGAGCCGCTCGGCGGCGGGCATGTCGCGGTGGTTGGGCGCCCGGCGGGTGACGGCGATCGTGCCGTTCAGGTCGGCCAGCATGGCGCGCAGGCTGGAACCGCCGATGCCGACGCCCAGCACGTGCCCCGCGGAGGCGCGGAACCGGAAGCGTTTGGCCGGGCGGCCCCGCTGGCGGTCGCCGGCCTCCTCCTCGCACTCCTCCGCCCAGCCCTCGGTGACCAGGTCGTCGACGATGACCTCGGCCGTCGGCCTGGACACCCGGGCGGACCTGGCCAGCTCCGACAGCGTGGCCACGTCGGCCTCGCGCAGCACGCGCAGGATGGCCGCCGAGTTGAGCTTGCGCAGAAGCGAGGCGTCGCCGCTCTGCTGTCGCACCGATACCTCCGAGTCGCCGGGCAGGTCATCTTCAAGCTTATTTCGTAATTGTGCCTGGTCCCGCTGCCGCGTGAAGCTGAGCTGTGGGGGCACTTAAGAATCCCTCGATGGACATGTTCCGAGGGGAGCGGGCACAGTGCGTTAGGTTCGGAACAGGGGGAAGTGAAGCGATGAAAGCGCTGGTCAAGCAGAAGGCCGAGCCCGGCCTTTGGCTGGTGGACGTGCCGGAGCCCGAGGTCGGGCCGGGCGAGGTGAAGATCCGGGTGCTGCGTACCGGCATCTGTGGCACCGACCTGCACATCCGCAAATATGACGACTGGGCGCGGCACACGCTGAAGCTCCCGCTCGTCGTCGGGCACGAGTTCTCCGGCCACGTGGTCGAGGTCGCGCCCGGCGTGGAGGACATCGCCGTCGGCGACCTGGTGAGCGGCGAGGGCCACATCGTCTGCGGCAAGTGCCGCAACTGCATGGCCGGACGCCGTCACCTGTGCCGCAACACGGTCGGCCTCGGCGTCAACAGGGACGGCGCGTTCGCCGAGTTCGTCACGCTGCCCGCCTCGAACGTGTGGGTGCACCGGGTTCCCGTTCATCCCGACGTGGCGGCCATCTTCGACCCGTTCGGCAACGCCGTGCACACCGCGCTGTCCTTCCCCCTGGTCGGTGAGGACGTGCTGATCACCGGCGCCGGCCCGATCGGGCTGATGGCGGCGGCCGTCGCCACGCACGTGGGCGCGCGCAACGTGATGATCACCGACGTCAGCGACGAGCGCCTCGACCTGGCCGGCAAGCTCGGCGTCACGCTCGCGCTCAACGTCTCCAGGGCGACGATCGACGAAGGCATGCGCCAGCTCCACCTGCGGGAGGGCTTCGACGTCGGGCTTGAGATGTCCGGTAACCCTGGGGCCATGCGTGACATGATCGCGAACATGACGCACGGAGGGAAGATCGCGATGCTCGGTCTTCCCGCCGAGGAGTTCGCCGTCGACTGGGCCACCGTGGTGACCTCGATGCTCACCATCAAGGGCATTTACGGCCGGGAGATGTACGAGACCTGGTACAACATGTCAGTCCTGCTGGAAAAGGGTCTCGACCTCTCCCCCGTGATCACCGATCGGTTCCCGTACCACGACTTCGACGCCGCCTTCGACACGGCCGCGAGCGGCCGTACGGGCAAGGTCATCCTCGATTGGAGCGCTTGATGTTCACGAACGTGCGCGAGCAGCTGCGTGCGACGCTCGACGAGATCACCGAGGCCGGGCTGCTGAAGCCCGAGCGGGTGATCACCACCCCGCAGAGCTCCCAGGTCGGCGTGGCCGGGCGCGAGGTGCTGAACTTCTGCGCCAACAACTACCTGGGCCTGGCCGACCACCCCGAGGTGGTCGAGGCGGCCAAGCAGGCGCTCGACCGCTGGGGCTTCGGCATGGCCTCCGTACGGTTCATCTGCGGCACCCAGGAGGTGCACAAGGAGCTCGAATCCCGCCTGTCGGACTTCCTGGGCATGGAGGACACCGTCCTCTACAGCTCGTGCTTCGACGCCAACGGCGGCGTGTTCGAGACCCTGCTCGACGCCCAGGACGCGGTCATCTCCGACGCCCTCAACCACGCGAGCATCATCGACGGCATCCGCCTGTCCAAGGCCCAGCGCTTCCGCTACGCCAACCGCGACATGGCCGAGCTGGAGGCCAGGCTCAAGGAGGCGTCCGACGCCCGGCGGCGGCTGATCGTCACCGACGGCGTCTTCTCCATGGACGGCTACCTCGCCCCGCTGCGCGAGATCTGCGACCTGGCCGACCGCTACGACGCCATGGTGATGGTGGACGACTCCCACGCCGTCGGCTTCGTCGGCCCCACCGGCCGCGGCACGCCCGAGCTGCACGGCGTCACCGACCGGGTCGACATCATCACCGGCACCCTGGGCAAGGCGCTCGGCGGGGCCAGCGGCGGCTACGTCTCGGCCCGCAAGGAGGTCTGCGAGCTGCTGCGCCAGCGGTCGCGGCCGTACCTGTTCTCCAACTCCCTGGCCCCGGTCATCGCCTCGGCCTCGCTGCGCATCCTCGACCTGCTGGAGACCTCCGGCGAGGCGCGCGAGCGGCTGCGCTCGAACACCGCGCGCTTCCGCAGCGAGATGACCAAGGCCGGGTTCGACATCCTGCCCGGCGAGCACCCGATCGTGCCCGTGATGATCGGCGACGCCGCCGAGGCGGGGGCCATGGCCGAACGCCTCCTCGACCTGGGCGTCTACGTGATCGGCTTCTCCTACCCGGTCGTGCCGCACGGCCAGGCCAGGATCCGGGTGCAGCTCTCGGCCGCCCACTCCACCGAGGACGTCGACCGGGCCGTAGCGGCTTTCGTCCAAGCACGCCAGGGTTGAGTATCCTCGCTGCGTGATTGACACGCGGCGGCTGCGCACACTGCGGGCGGTGGCCGACCACGGCACGGTCACCGCCGCCGCGGCAGCGCTCCACCTGACCCCGTCGGCGGTCTCCCAGCAGCTCGTGGCGCTGGAGCACGAGGTGGGCCACCGGCTGTTCACGCGTGACGGCCGGGGCGTGCACCTCACCGCCGTGGGCAAGATCATGGTGGGGCACGCCAACGAGGTCCTGGCCCAGCTCGAACGCGCCGAGGCCGAGGTGGCCGCGTACGCCACCGGCGAGGCCGGCGAGGTGGCCGTGGCCTGCTTCGCCACCGCCATCAGCGCCGTGCTCTCCCCCGCCATCGCCGCCCTGCGCGCCACCGCGCCCCGCCTGCAGGTCCGGGTGCTCGACGCCGAGGGCGACCACAGCCTGGCCATGCTGCTCGACGGCGGGGCCGACCTGGCGGTGACGGTCGAGTACCGGGGCGGCCCCGACGCCGCCGACCGCCGGCTGTCGCGCATCCCGCTGTACGCCGAACCGTTCGACCTGGTCCTGCCCGAGGGGCATCCGGAGGCGGGGTCGGCCACGCTGGTGTCGCTCGCCGCCGACACCTGGATCGGTCCCTATCCGGGCAATCCCGTGCACGACGTCATCACGTTCGCGTGCCAGCAGGTGGGGTTCACGCCCAACGTCGTCCACTGCTCCGACGACTTCCGGGCCGTGGTGGCGCTGGTGGGGGCCGGCGCGGGGGTGGCGCTCGTGCCGCGGCTCGCGTTGCGGGACATGGCGCTGTCCGGGGTGGTGGTGCGCCAGACGCCGGGGCCCGACCGCCGCGTCTTCGCCGCGATCCGCCGCGGAGCCGACGCCCACCCCCTGCTCCGGCCGCTGTTGTCGACGTTGCGCACGGTCGCCGCCTCCCTCACCTCCGACTGACCGCCCCGCCGAACCCGAGCGCCGCTGGAGGGCGATCTTGCGGGTTAGCGTGGGCGTATGGGGAGGGACATGCCGTATCGGGACCTGTTCCGGCTGCCCGGGGTCGGGGCGCAGGCCGTGTCCGGCTTCCTCGCCCAGCTCACCCAGCAGGTCGCGCCCGTGGGAATGGTGCTGGTCGTGCAGGACGCGACCGGGTCGCTGGCGCTCGCGGGCACGTGCGCGGCGGCGTTCTCGGTGGGCGCGGGCATGGGCAGGCCCGTCCAGGGGCGGCTCATGGACCGGCGCGGGCCTCGGCCGGTGCTCGCGGCGACGGCGTTCCTGCACGTCGTCGCGTTGATCGCGCTCGTCGCGGCGGCGGCGGCCGGGTGGCCGGTGTGGACGTCCGTGGTGCTGGCCTGGGTCGCCGGGGCCGGGCTGCCGCCGATCTCGGTGAGCATGCGCGTCGAGTGGGGGCGGCGGGTGTCCGACGGCGCCCGCACGGCCGTCTACAGCCTGGTCTACCTGGTGCAGGAGCTGGCCATGCTGGCCGGGCCGCTGCTGTTCGGGCTGGTGATCGCGGTGGCCTCGGCCTCCCTGGCGCTGGGGGCGGTGGTGGCGGCGGCGGGGGCGGGCACGCTGGCGTTCTCGCGGGCGTTGCGGGCGGGCAGGGCGGCGTCCGTACGGGAGGGCGGGCGGGTCTTCGCGGACCGCCGGATGCCGGTGCTGCTGGCCGTGGTGCTGCTGCTCGGCGGGACCATCGGGGCGTTGCAGGGGGGGTGCCCGCGCTGTCGGCCGCCCGTGGCGTGCCCGCCGCCACCGGGGTGCTGGTGGCGGCGCTCTCGCTGGGCGGCATCGCGGGGGCGGCCGGGTACGGGGCCCGTACGTGGGCGTCCTCGCCGGCGGCGCGGCTGGTGGGGGCGATGCTGGCGCTCGGGGTCGTGCTGACGCCGCTGGCGGTGGTGGAGGCGTTGCCGGTGTTCTGGGTGGTGCTGTTCGCCGGGGGGATGGTGCTGAATCCGGCGTTGACGACGTCGTCGCTGCTGGTGGACCGGTTCGCGCCCGGGGCGCAAGGCGAGGCGTTCGGGTGGTTGTCCACGGCTGTGGGGGTGGGGGGCGCGGCCGGGTCGGGGGTGGCGGGCGTGGCCGGGCAGTGGTTCGGGGCGCCCGCGCCGTTCCTGGTCGGCGCGGCGTCCGCCCTGCTGGGCGCACTGCTCGCGGTCCCCCTGCTCGGCCGGAGGAGGGCGTGACGGCGGTCAGGAGCGGGCCTCGGTGGAGCGGGCGTGACGGCGGTCAGGAGCGGGCTGTGGTGACGGCCTCGGTGAAGCGGGCGTAGCGGTCGAGCTCGGCCGTCACGGGGTCCAGCACGTAGTTCCCGGCGACCTCGCCGATGGCGGCGCGCAGGGCGCGGGCCGTGCGTCTGGCCCGGCGCCGCCCGCCCGCCCACGCGGCCAGCCTGGACAACAAGGCGACCACCACCCCGGCCAGCGCGCCGCCCGCCAGCAGCACGGTCGGCCACGGCACCGCGCCCACGGTCGGGAGCGGCGGCTGCGGCAGGCGCAGGTAGTCCATCCCGAACAGCACGCCCAGCCACAACGCGCCCGCCACCATGACGGCGAAGACCAGCCACTGCAGCACGTTCACCATCCGCCACCACCGCGGCCTGCGGGTCGTGCCCGCGGTGGTGCGGCCCACGGCCCGGTCCACCGCGTCGGCCAGCTCCGGGGAGCGCGAGCGCGCGGCCTGCCGCACCGCCGCCGCCCACGGGCCGGGCAGGTCCGCGGCGGCCGCCTCGCCGACGTCCCTGATCGCCGTCTCGACCTGCGCCCGCTGTACGGCCGACGCCGCCGGCACCGACGTACGCCCCACGATCTCCTTGCCCGGCTTCCCCACCCCGATCCTGAGCCTGCGCAACGGGTCGGGACGGAACCTGCGCAACCAGCGGGTGACCGGCCAGCCGGTGGCGACCACGGCCCGGTGCCGGTGCCCCTTGGCCACGGCCTCCAGGACCAGCGGCACCCCGGCGGCCTGGGAGAGCGCGCCCGTGAGCCGCCGGTCCAGCCCGGCCGCCCGCCGGTCGCCGGGGTCCGGCCGGGCGCCGTCCGCGGCCAGGTGACCGGCGGCGGCGGTGACGTCGGCGGCCAGGCGGGCGGCCCACGACTCGCGCTCGGCGACCCGGTCGGCGAGCACCGAGCGCAGCTCCGGCAGGCCCGCCCCGGTCCTGGCGGAGACCGGCAGCACCGGCACGCCCGCCAGCCCGTCCTCCTCCAGGAGGCGGCGCAGGTCGGCCACGCAGCGGTCCACAGCCTGTGGAGGCAGGCGGTCCATCTGGTTGAGCACCACCAGCATCACGTCGCGGTGCCCGGCCAGCGGGCGCAGGTAGCGTTCATGCAGCGCGGCGTCGGCGTACTTCTGCGGGTCCACGACCCAGACGAGCAGGTCCACCAGCGCCACCAGGCGGTCCACCTCAAGGCGGTGGGAGAGCCGGATGGAGTCGTGGTCGGGAAGGTCGAGGAGGACGAGACCCGACATCCCGGGCGCCTCGGCGGCGGAGTGGCGGCGCGGGACGTCCAGCCAGTCCAGCAGCGGCCCGGCTCCCTCGCCGTCCCACAGGGCGGCCTGGGCGGTGGACGTCGTCGGCCTGGTGACGCCCACGGCGGCCAGGTCCTCGCCGGCCAGGGCGTTGTAGAGCGAGGACTTGCCGCTGCCGGTCGCGCCGGCGAGCGCGGCCACGGTGTGGTCGACGGAGAGGCTGCGGCGGGCGCCGGCCCGTTCGGCGACGGACCGCGCGGCGGACACGTCCTGCTCGGGAAGGCGTCCTTCGGCCAGCTCGGCGGCCTCCAGCAGGGCGGCCAGCCGGGAGTCGAGCGAGGGCCCCTCCTTGCGGCGCAGCAGCTTCACGGCCCCTCCGAGCGGTCGCGAGCGGGCAACTCGGCTGTGGGAGCGGGAGGAGCCGGGGGAACGGGGAGTTCCGCCGTCGGGGCGGAGGCGGCGGGGAGTTCGGCGCGGTGGTCGTGGACGGCGCGGGCCGCCGCGCGCAGGGCGTCGGCCGTGCCCCTGGGCGGTTCGACGGTCTCCAGCCGGTCGGTGAAGCGGGCGGCCTCCTCCGCCAGCAGCACCCGCACCCGTTCGCGCAGGTCCTCGCGGGCCCGCGTGGTCAGCGAGCGCACGGCCTGATCGCCGAAGACCGCCTCCAGCAGCTTCTGCGACAACACGCTCGTGCCGCCCGCGATGCCGACCTCGATCCCGGTGAGCCCGCCGGTCGAGGCGAACACGGCCAGCATGAGCAGCAGCCCCGCCCCGTTGACCCCGAACGAGGCCAGCCGGGCGGTGGTGCGTTTCTCCGCCCCCTCCTCGCGGACGAGGTCGAGGACGAACTCCTGCCAGCCGCGCACCGCCGCCTCGGCCCGTCCGGCCAGGTCGGGAGAGGCCCGGCCGAGCCGCGCGGCCTCCATGGCGCCGAGCCGGTCGAGCAGCCCGCCACCGCCCGGCGCGGCCGACCACCCTTCGAGCGCGCGTTCGGCGGCGCCGTCGGCCGCGCCCCTGATCAGCGACTCGACGCCGCTCTCCAGGGCGTCCTTGAGCTCGACGGCGGGGGCGCGGCCGGTGAAGAAGCCGACGATCCGGTCACGCAGCCACCCCACCCGGCTCTCCAGGGAACGCATGAGGTCGCCGGTGCCGATGAAGTCCTGCCAGCGGGCCAGCACCTCGCCGCGCAGCAGGGACCCGTCGCGCATGCCCTCGTCGAAGTCGGCCATGCCGCCCGCGTACGCGCCGGTCACGATCGTCCGCAGCCCGTCGAAGGCGGCCTGCTGGCGTTCGACGGCCGTGGCCAGCGCGGGGACGCGGGTGTCCAGGCTGTCCAGGGCGCCCGACAACGTCTGGCGGACGACCCGGGCCCGCTCGGCGGCGTCGGCGGCCAGCCCCGTGAGCCAGGAGACGATGGGCCGCACCGACTCCTCCGGCAGCCGCGCCCTCTCGTCGGGCAGCGCGGCCTCGGGCACGGTGAACAGCCGGGTGCCCGGCAGGCCGTTCTCCACCAGGAGCCGGTCGAGGTCGCGTGAGACGGGCTCGACGGCCTCGGGCGCGATCCGGTCGAGGACGACGGCCAGGGCCGTGCTGCGTTCGCGGGCCGAGCGCAGGAAGCTCCAGGGCACCTCGTCGGCGTACCGGGCGGCGGTGGTGACGAACAGCCACAGGTCGGCGGCGGCGAGGAGCTGCGCGGCCAGTTCCCGGTTGGAGGTGACCACGGAGTCGATGTCGGGGGCGTCGAGCAGCGCCAGCCCGGCGCCCAGCGCGTCGGAGGCGACCACGCGCAGCGCGCCCGCGCCGCCGCCACCGGAGTCGCCGGTGGCGCGGGACAGGCCGGGCAGCACATTCTGGCCCGTGAACCAGTCGCGGTCGGCCGGGTTGACGACGAGCGTGGGCACCAGCGTGGTGGGCCGCAGCACGCCGGGCTCGGCCACGTCGGCCCCCACCAGCGAGTTGACCAGCGTGGACTTGCCCGCCCCGGTGGACCCGCCGACGACGGCGAGCAGCGGCGCGTCGATCGCCCGCAGCCGCGGCAGCAGGTAGTCGTCGAGCTGCCCGGCCAGCTCGCGCAGGGCACGCCGGTCCGCCGCGGCCTCGCCGATCGCCAGCGGGAACAGCTCGCGGTCGAGCGGGCGGCGCAACGACTCCAACGCCCCCAGCAGATCCATAGGTGCCAACCCCGCTTCCCGCGGTACGCCGCTCGACACCTCGCGCCCGCAGGTCCACGCTACGGTGAGCGCCCGGGACGGTCCACCGGCCGGGGCCGCGCGGCGGGGATCAACCGGCGGGCGGCGGCTCCCTGAGCACGTACCCGACGCTGCGCAGCGTGTGGATCAGGCGGGGCTCGACGTCGTCCACCTTGCGCCGCAGGTAGGAGACGTACGACTCGACGACGCCGGCGTCGCCGCCGAAGTCGTAGTTCCACACGTGGTCGAGGATCTGCGCCTTCGACAACACGCGGCCGGCGTTGACCATGAAGTAGTGCAGCAGCTTGAACTCCGTCGGGGACAGCCGCACCTGGCGGCCGGCCCGCCAGACCTCGCGGGCGTCCTCGTCCAGCTCCAGGTCGGCCACCTTCAGCCGGCTGGCCGGCGCCCCCTCCGTCCTGGTACGGCGCAGCACCGCCCGGATCCTGGCCTGCACCTCCTCCAGGCTGAACGGCTTGGTGACGTAGTCGTCGCCCACCCGGAGACCGGCGATCTTGTCCTCGGTGGCGTCCCGGGCGGTGAGGAACAGCACGGGCGCGTCGATCCGCCTGGCCACCTCGAACCCGTCCAGGTCGGGCAGCATGACGTCGAGCACCACCAGGTCGGGCGCGGCGCGTTCGGCGACCTCGACGGCCTCCTGCCCGTCGGCGGCGGTCAGCACCTCGAATCCGGAGAAGCGCAGGCTGGCGGAGAGCAGGTCCCTGATGCTGGGCTCGTCGTCCACCACCATGATCAACGCCTCGCGGACCTCGCGGAGCTCGGGTTTTGTCACGATTCCAGGGTGACCCAGGCACCTGAGGGTTAGCTGAAGGCTCACTCCAAGGCGAGTGGGAGTTCGACCCGGAAGGTGGAGCCCTCCTCGGGCGAGCTGGTCAGCGTCACGGTCCCGCCGTGAGCCTGGACGAGCGCCTGCACGATGGCCAGGCCGAGCCCGCTGCCGCGGTCCTCGGAGGAACGGCGGCGGCTGCGCGCGGAGTCGGCGCGGTAGAAACGTTCGAAGACCCGCTCGACCTGCTCGGGCGGCAGGCCGGGGCCGCTGTCGGCGACCTCGGTGAAGACGGTGTCGTCGGTCGCCCCGGCCCGGACGACGATGGGCGTGCCGGGCTCGGTGTGCACGATGGCGTTGGTCATGAGGTTGCTGATGACCTGCCGCAGGCGCACCTCGTCGCCGGAGACGATGAGCGCCGCGCCGCCGACCACGTCCAGCTTCACCGTCCGGTCGGGGGCGAGGATCCTGGCGTCGTGCACGGCGTCGGCGACCAGGGCCAGCATGTCCACCGGGCGCATCTGGAGCGGGCGCTGCTGGTCCACCCTGGCCAGCAGCAGCAGGTCGTCCACCAGCAGGCTCATGCGCCCGGCGGCCTTCTCCACGCGCTGCATCAGCTCGGCGGGGTCGGCGCCGGGGTTCTGGCGGGCGTACTCGGCGAAGCCGCGGATGGAGGTGAGCGGGGTGCGCAGCTCGTGGGAGGCGTCGCCGACGAACTGGCGCATGCGGTCCTCGGAGCGGCGGGCCGCCGCCTCCGACGCAGAGCGTGCGGCGAAGGCGGTCTCGATCTGCGCGAGCATGCCGTTGAGCGACCTGGCCAGGCGGCCCACCTCGGTGCGGGGGTCGGCGTCCGGCACCCGGCGGCCGAGCTCGCCGCCCGCGATGGCCTCGGCCGTGCGCTCGATCTGGCCGAGCGGGCGCATGCTGCGGCGCACGATCGTGACGCCCGCGACCGCCAGGATGAGCAGGATGCCGCCGCCGCCGAGCAGCTCGATCAGCACGAGCCGCCGGGTGATGGCGTCCACCTCCTCCAGGTCCACCGCGACGACCAGCGTGCGCCGCTGGATCTCGCTCTGCAGCACCCGCCACTCGCCGTCGCCGCCGACGGCGGGCGCGGTGTAGGCGTCCTCGCCGGGCGACTCGCGCAGCACGGGCTTGGGCTTGGCGTCCACGTCGCGGTCGCGCAGCATCGGGACGAACGCCTCACCCGGCTCCTTGACCAGCGCGATCGCGTCGGACTCGATGAGGATCGGGCGGTCGGGGGTCTCCCTGTCCCGCCGCCAGTCGCTGACGACCTTCTTGTGCATGCGCACGCTGAGCAGGTTGAGCTGGCTGTCCACCCGGTCCATGAGGTAACCGTGCAGGACCGAGACGCTGACCAGGCCGACGAAGGTCATGCCGCAGCCCAGCAGGGCCAGCATCGCCGCGATCAGCTTGACCCTCAGCGGCAGGGCTCTCATCAGGGGCTCGGCGGCAGGCGCAGCACGTATCCGACGCCCCGCAGGGTGTGGATGAGCCGGGGGCTACGGTTGTCGATCTTCCGGCGCAGGACGGACACGTACGACTCCACGATGCCCACCTCGCCCCTGAAGTCGTAGTCCCAGACGTGGTCGAGGATCTGCGGCTTGGACAGCACGCGACCGGCGTTGGTCATGAAGTAGCGCAGCAGCTTGAACTCGGTCGGCGAGAGCGAGACGGCGTTGCCGCCGCGCCAGACCTCGTGGCTCTCCTCGTCCAGCTCGATGTCGGCGAAGGTCAGCCTGGGCGGCGCGGCCTGCGCGTCCCCGCTCGTGCGCCGGAGCACCGCGTGGATCCTGGCCACGACCTCCTCCAGGCTGAACGGCTTGGTGACGTAGTCGTCGCCGCCGATCGTGAGCCCGCGGATCTTGTCCTCGGTCTCGTCGCGGGCGGTCAGGAACACCACGGGCGTGTGCAGCCCGCCGCTCCGCATCCGGCGGACGATCTCGAACCCGTCCAGGTCGGGCAGCATGACGTCGAGCACGACGAGGTCGGGCCGGTGCCGTTGCACGGCGTTGACGGCGTCGAGGCCGCTCTTGGCCGTGGTCACGTCGAAGCCCGCGAACCTCAGGCTCGCGGCGAGGAGTTCGAGGATGTTGGGGTCGTCCTCGACGATCAGCAGGCGTGATTCCATCACCTCCAAGGATGCCCTCATCGGGAGAGTGCTGGAACAATTCCGGCAATATGCCGGGCAATTGCCAGACTTGACGTCGCCGCGGGCGAGGGCGCGTTGCGCACCAGCACCACGCTCCCGTGGACGTCGACCACGAAGTCGTCCACCAGCCGGCCGTCCCTGGCGACGGCCTGGGCGCGTACGCCGCCGCCGGTCCTGACGAGGTCGGCGGCGGTGAGCTCGGGCACGTACCGCCTGGCGGCCCGGACGAACGCGCTCTTGACGAGCGAGCCGTAGACCTCCTTGATCCCGGTACGCCAGTGGGTGCGAGCCATGCGAAGTGTCCCCGGCCAACGCATAATTTGACCGAAATTTCGTACATCTCGCCATCGGTAGCCTTCGTAGGCCAGGGCCAGCACCGCGTTCGGCCCCACCAGGACCTCGTCGTCGATGTGCCTGGTCAGATGCACGCCCAGGAACGGGTACCGCGGGTCGGGCACCGGGTAGATCAGCCCGCGCACCAGCTCCCTGGCCGCCCCGGCCAGCGCGTAGTACTCGCCGCGGAACGGCACGATCCGCACGTCCCCCGCCGCCCCGGCCATCCTGGCGACCGCGTCCGTGCCGAGGCCGCCGCAGACCACCAGCCGGTCGAAGGTGAACCGCCGCCCCCCGGCCAGCACCTCGACGCCCCTCGACGTCTCGCGGATCGCCCGTACGGGGTGCGACAGGCGGACCGAGCCGCCCGTCCTGGCGACGTCGAGGGCGAGCGCGCGGGCGACGGCGGGGAAGTCGGCGATGGCGGTGTGCGGCGAGTGGATCGCGGCGACGCCGACCGCGTGCGGCTCGATCTCGCGCAGGCCGAGGGCGTCCAGCTCGGCGACGCCCGGCACGCCGTTGGCCCGCGCCCGCTCGGCCAGCGCGCGCAGCGGCGCCCGCTCGGCCCGCGTGCTCGCCACGACCAGCTTGCCGACCTCCCGGTAGGGCAGCTCGTGCTCGGCGCAGTACGCCTTGAGCAGCGCCACGCCCTCCCGGCACAGCCTGGCCTTGAGCGACCCCGGCGGGTAGTAGATCCCGGCGTGCACGACGCCGCTGTTGTGCCCGGTCTGATGGGCGCCGACGCGCGGCTCCTTGTCCAGCACGGTCACCTCGGCGCCGCGGGCGGCCAGCTCGCGCGCCACGGCCAGTCCGACGATCCCGGCGCCGACGACACCGATCTTTTCCGTCACACACCTGATTTTCCTGGTAAAGGCCGCCCTGTCGCCATACCTGGGCGAATCGAACATGAGTACGATGGCCTTCATGTACGTCCCGCCAGAGTGGCCCGCCGAGGTCCGCCCGCCCAGCGTCCCCGACTGGGAGACCTCGGCGGTGGCCTGGCTGCTCGACGCGGTGCCGCCCGACTACCGGGCCTACGAAGTGCTGAGGCGGCACCCGGTGGCCCTGGCCAGCATGGCCAGGCATCACGTGCGGTCGGCGGTCGAGGCCGCCCGCGCGGGCTATCGCGGCGCGGCCGTCGATCTCAAGGGCCACCTGCCGCCGCACGCCATCGAGGCCGTGCTCGACGCCTACCGCGAGGAGGGGCCGCGGCTGGTGCGCCTGTCACGCTCGATCGAGGTGGTCGAGCGCGCGCTGCGCGGCGACATGTTCACCGCGACCATGCGTCACCCCTGACGGCTCACCGGGTGCGGCGCGCGATGAAGGTGATCACCCCGGTCGCGCCCGCGGCCGCGGCCAGCCAGATCAGCACGTCTTTGACGGTCAGGCCGCTCGGCTCGCCGGTGTCGGACGGCCGCGCGCTCTCCTGGACGGCGACGGGCTTCGGCGTGGGGGTGCGCGTGGCCTGGGCGCGCTCGGGCAGCGGCACCCGGTAGACCGGGCTGTTCGGGCCCTCCGAGCCGACCAGCAGGGCCTTGCCGTCGGCGGTGTAGGCGATCGACTCGGCCTGCCGCAGCTCCGGCATGGGCACCCTGGCCAGGGTCTCCCCCGACGGGCGGTAGAGGGTGGCCGAGAAGTACGTGCGGACGACGTAGGAGGAGCCGTCGGGGGCGTAGGCGGCGTCCGTGGCCATGATCGGGGCCGCGGCGACCCGGCGCAGGATGTTGACCTTGTCGGTGCGGAGCTTCTTCGGCGCGGCGTAGACGGCCCCGGAGAACTCCTTGGACACGACGTACAGGCGGCCGGTGCGTGGGTTGATCATGATGCCCTCGGCGTTGCGGCCGCCGCCGGCGTAGCGGAAGCGGTAGCGGGTGGCCGGCAGCGTGGCGTCCCGGAGCGTGCGCGGCTCGGCGACCTTGTAGATCGACACGTCGGGCCAGGCGCCGTCGAGGTTGTCGCCGATGTCGGCGAACCAGAGCGTGCCCTGCCCGGTGTCCGGGTCCCTGGTCGCGGCCATGGCCTCCCAGTCCCTGGCCTCGGCGCCACGCAGGTGGAAGGTGGCCTTCGTCCGCCCGTCGGCGCCGACCGCGTAGAACACGGGGGCGGCGGAGCTGTCGTTGTGGGTGTAGAAGACGTTCTCGTGCGTGGGCGACACGGCCAGGCCGCTCGACTCGGTGATGTTCCGATCCTTGAACGTGAACAGCTTCTCCGGCCCGTCGTCGTCGGCCCACGCCGGAGCCGCCGACAGCGCGAACGTCGCCGCCACGGCGGCCAGGACCCGGAACACGACATCCCCCACCTCGCCATCATGCCCCACGGCTGCGCCCGGGACGCTCAGGCCACCGCCTCGGCCGTGCCCACGCGGGCGCTGTGACGGCGGAACCCGGCTCCCTGGAGCACCAGGAGCAGGCCGTTGGCCGCCGCCATGGCCACCCAGAGCCCGGTGATGCCCCACGTCCGCGCCACCGGCACGGCGACCGCCAGGAGCACGCCGTAGCCGAGGACGAAGTAGGCCAGGCTCGCCCCGGACCTCTTGAGCGCGGTCAGCCCCATGCCCTGCACCGCCTGCGCGGCGTCGGCCAGCGACGACGCCAGCATCAGCGGCAGCAGCGCGAGGGCCCGCTCGCGTACGGCGGCGTCGCCGGTGAACAGCCCGAGCACCCGCTCGCCGAGCAGCAGCAGCACCAGGGCCGCAGCCAGCGTCCCGGCGACGGCGAGCAGCGCGGCGGCGCGGTTGGCCCGCCGCGCCCCGGCCGGGTCGCCGGCGCGGGCCACCTCGGGCACCGACGCCTGCGCGACGGACAGCGAGACCAACATGATGAGGCCGGTGAGCGTGGTCAGCACCGCGTGCGCCGCGGTGTCGCGGGCGCCGGTCGCGCCCGCGGCGAACGTGACCACGCCGAGCACCCCGAACTTGATCAGCACGGTCGCCGCCAGCGGCACGCTGACCCTGGCCAGCCGGACGATCTCGGCCACCCTGGGCCGCCCCTGACCGATCGGCCGCCCGAGCGCCCTGCGCAGCAGGCGGCTCGCCACGACCGCGGCCACCACGCCGGCGACCACCCAGGCCACGCCCACGCCGTCGAGGCCGAGCCGCGGCGCCAGCACCGCGGTCAGCACGCTCAGCAGCAGGCCGAAGGTGAGGCTGGGCCACAACACGTCGCGGCTGCGCCCGAGGGCCACCAGGATCGTGCTCGCGCCGCCGGTCGTGGCGAAGACCAGCAGGTAGGCGGCCAGGAACCAGGGCAGCAGGCCCAGCTCGCCGACCACCTCGCCGGGCACCCCGCTCACCCGCGCGAGCGCGGGCACGCAGATCACGGCGAGCGCCCCCAGCGTGCCCGTGACCAGGCTCAGCCAGCGCGCGTCCCGTACAACAGGGACCGCCGCGCCCGGATCGTCCCGGTACGGCGCCACGAACGGCCCCAGCCCCCGCAGCGCGCCCTGCACGGCGGCGGTGGCCGGGTTGAGCACCGCGGTCATCACCGCGAAGGCGGCCAGCGCGACCGTCTCGTGGTTGCCGAGCACGGACGTGACCACCAGCGTGCCCACCATGCCGGTGACCATCGCCAGGAAGACCGGCAGCGCGGCGCGGAGCAGGACGATCACGACGACCCCGCGCAGATCATGAACTCACCCTATGGCCTGGAGCGCACTCCAGGTATTTAGTGTGGACCCCATGGACTATGTCAACCTCGGACGCAGCGGCCTCCAGGTGAGCCCGCTCTGCCTCGGCACGATGAACTTCGGCCCGCTGACCTCGGAGGAAGACTCCTTCGCGATCATGGACAAGGCCCACGACCTGGGCATCAACTTCTTCGACACCGCGAACGTCTACGGCTGGAAGAAGGGCGAGGGCATCACGGAGAACATCCTGGGCCGCTGGTTCGCCCAGGGCGGCGGCCGGCGCGAGCGCACGGTCATCGCGACCAAGCTCTACGGCGACATGGGCGACTGGCCCAACGAGCGCCGCCTGTCGGCGCTGAACATCCGCCGGGCCTGCGACGCCTCGCTGAAGCGCATGCAGACCGACTACATCGACATCTACCAGGCCCACCACGTCGACCGGAACACGCCGTTCGAGGAGTTCTGGGAGGCCATGGAGGTCCTGCGGCAGCAGGGCAAGGTCATCTACGTGGGCTCGTCCAACTTCGCGGGCTGGCACATCGCCAAGGCCCAGGAGACGGCGGCGCGGCGCGGCACGTTCGGGCTGACCAGCGAGCAGAGCCACTACAACCTGCTCACCCGGGCGGTGGAGCTGGAGGTGCTGCCCGCCTGCGAGGACTACGGCATCGGCGTGATCCCGTGGAGCCCGCTGGCCGGCGGCCTGCTCGGCGGCGTCCTGCGCAAGATCGACAAGGGCCGGTCCGCCTCCGACACCATGGTGCGGGAGCTGGACAAGCACCGGGACAAGATCGAGGCGTACGAGAAGCTCTGCGACGAGCTGGGCGAGGACCCGGCGTACGTGGCGCTGGCCTGGCTGCTGCGGCAGCGCGCGGTGACCGCCCCGATCATCGGCCCGCGCACGCTGGAGCAGCTCGAAGGCAGCATGCGCACGCTGGAGATCGAGCTGGACGAGGCCACCCTGGCCCGCCTCGACGAGATCTTCCCCGGCCACCGCACCGCCCCGGAGGACTACGCCTGGTGACGGCGTGACCGGCCGGGCCCGGCACGACCACGGGCCCGGCCGCTCGGGGCGGCTCAGGTCAGCAGGGCGCCGAGAAGGACGATCAGGAACAGCAGGCCGAGCACGAGGGGCAGCAGCCAGGGGCGAGGACGGTCCACGCCCTGGAGCCTAGCCCTGCTTCACCGGTGCGAGCGCCCAATCGCCGAGTGACTCGTACCTCACCGCAGGCCCGGTGTGGCTGCGGAACAGGTGCAGCCGCTCGGCCCGCCACGGCGACCCGGCGAACCCGGCCAGCGACTCCACCAGCTCTCTGAGGTCGACGTCTGTCCGGGCCCTGGCCAGGGTGAGATGGGCGTGGAACCGTTTCTCGTCGGTCTGCACGGCCCCCGCGCGGCGGCCGGCCGCGCGGGCCGAGTCGGCCAGCCGGGTCATGGGGTCGCCCGCGACCCCGGCCCAGAGCACCCTGGCCCGCCGCGCCGAGGAGAACGCCCCGGCCCCGGCGAGGGCCACGTCGAGCACCGTGTGCCGGTGGGCGGCCCGCTCCAGGCGCACCTGGAGGTCGGACAGCGCCCGTTCGGGCACCTCGCCGTAGAAGGCCAGCGTGACGTGCCAGGTGGGGCGGCCGGCCCAGCGCAGCCCCGGCACCTGCCCGACGTACGGCGCCACGGCCCGCTCGACCTCGTCGAGCGCCTCCTCAGGCGGGACCACGGCCGCGAAGAGCCTCATGTCATGCGATTGTCCCCGGACGGGGACGGATCACGCCATCGCCAGCGCCGGCCTGGCCATCCGGTTGCCGATCAGCTTGGTCACCATCACCGCGAGCCCGGTGCCCACCAGGACGAGCACGCCCGACAGCAGCACGCCCGTGCGCGGCCCGCCCACTTCCGACAGCCACCCGATCAGCGGCGCCCCGATGGGCGCTCCCCCGGTGAAGACCAGCATGTAGATGCCCATGACCCGGCCCCGCATCTCGGGGGACGTGGCGATCTGCACGCTGGCGTTCGCGGCCGTGTTGATGGTGATCAACGCGATGCCGGTCGGGACGAGTAGCAGCAGATAGACCGGGTAGAAGGGGGCCAGCCCGGTCAGCACCTGGAACAGCCCGAACCCGATCGCCCCGGAGAAGAGCACCTTGCGCGAGAGTCTGGCCCGCCGCGCCGCCAGCAGCGCGCCGCCCAGCGCGCCCACCGCGAACATGCTGGAGGCCAGCCCGAACGACGACGCCCCGGCGCCGAACACCTCGCGGGCCATCAGCGCGATCGACATCGAGAACGACTGCGAGAACATCGACACGAAGGCGATCAGCAGTATCGGCATGAGGAGCTCCTCGCGCCGCAGCACGTACCGCAGGCCCTCCCTGAGCTGGCCCTTGGCCCTGGGCACCGGCTCGGACAGGTTGAGCTCGGACTTCCGCATGAAGACCAGGCTGGAGATCACCGCGCCGAAGGTGAGCGCGTTGATCAGGAAGATCGGTCCGGTGCCGCCCAGCATGGAGATCAGGATGCCGGCCAGCGCGGGGCCCACCACGCGGGCGAGGTTGAAGATGGAGCTGTTCAGGGCGATGGCGTTGGGCAGGTCCTGCCGTCCGACCATCTCGACCACGAACGCCTGCCTGGTCGGCACCTCGACGCAGGAGATCAGGCCGAGCAGGAACGCCATCACGAACACGTGCCACACCTGCGCGGCGCCGGTCATGGTCAGCACGCCGATGGTGAGCGCGAGCACCGCCATCATCGACTGGGCGGCGATGAGGATGGGCCGCTTGGGGTACCGGTCGGCGAGCACGCCGCCGAAGAGCCCGAACAACAACATCGGCAGGAACTGCAGGGCGGTCGCCAGGCCGAGGGCCGCCGCGCTGCCGCCCGCGCCGTGCGGGCCCTTGGTCAGGTCGAGCACCAGCCAGTCCTGGGCGGTGCGCTGCAGCCAGGTGCCGACGTTGGAGACGGCGCCACCTGCCGCGAACATGCGATAGTTGCGAACCTTGAGCGACCGGAACATCCCGGTCTTGGGTTGCTCAGGCTCTATATCTTGCTGAGCTTCTCCAGGATCGGCGCCGCCTGCCGCAGGATCGACCGCTCCTCCGGCGAGAGCTCCTTCAGCCGCTGTGTCAGCCACGCCTCCTTGCGGCGGCGTTCCTCCTTCAGCAACGTCTGGGCGGCCTCGGTCACGGTCACGGTCACCTGACGCCGGTCGGTCGGGTGCGGGGTGCGTGCGACCAGGCCGCGTTCCTCTAGCGCGGCGATCACGCGCGTCATCGAGGGCGGTTGCACCTTCTCTAGCTCGGCCAATTCGCCGGGGGTTATCCCGGAATGCCGTTCCACGGCGGCGAGCGTCGCGAACTGGGTGGGCGTCAGCGAGTGCGCCGCCGCCTGACGCCGGAGTCGCCTGGTCAGCCTTGCCATCGACACGCGCAGGGCTGAGGCCAGGCCCGCGTCGCTGCGCAGGTCCATCTTGGGCTGGTTGTTCATTAGCACGTCTCATTACCTTTGCTAACTATATGCGAAGGCAAGATATTTCCCTAGGTCAGGTTCGTCTCACTCCTTGATACCCCGAAGCCGCCCCACATGCGCGGGGCGGCTCCTGGACGTCGAGGTCAGAGACCGATCGCGGCCCGGATCGGGCCGATCGCAAAGTACAGGACGAACAGCGCGGTGACGCCCCACATGAGCGGGTGGACCTCGCGCGCCTTGCCCCGCACGACCTTGACCAGCACGTAGCTGATGAAGCCGGCGCCGATGCCGTTCGAGATGGAGTAGGTGAACGGCATGACGACGATGGTGAGGAAGGCCGGGATGGCGATCTCGTAGTCGTCCCAGTCGATGTCGCGGATGGCGGTCATCATGAGGAAGCCGACGACGACCAGCGCGGGCGTGGCGGCCTCGTAGGGCACCACGGCGACCAGCGGCGCGAAGAAGATGGCGATCAGGAACAGCGCACCGGTGACCACGCTGGCCAGACCGGTCCGCGCGCCCTCCCCGACGCCGGCGGCCGACTCGATGTAGGTGGTGTTCGACGAGACCGAGCCGGCGCCGCCCGCCGCCGCGGCGATCGAGTCGACGAGCAGGATCTCCCTGGTCCGCGGCAGCGTGCCGTCGGCCTGCACCAGGCCCGCCTGGCGGCCGACGCCGACGATCGTGCCCATCGTGTCGAAGAAGTCGGTGATGAGCAGGGTGAACACGAACAGCACGGCCAGCAGCACGGAGATCCGGCTGAAGGCGCCGATCGGGTCGAACTCCGTGAACAGCGTCAGCGGGTTGTGGAACCCGAAGATCTTGTCGGCCGAGGGCAGGGCGGGGACGTTGAGCTGCCAGCCGCCGGCGTTCTTGGGCCCGGCCGCCCCCACCTTGGTGACCGCCTGGACGACGATCGCCAGCACGGTCGAGCCGACGATGCCGATCAGGATCGCGCCCTTGACCTTCCGCGCCACCATGGCGGCCGTGGCCAGCAGGCCCACGATGAACACGAGCACCGGCCAGGAGGTGAGCTGGCCGCCGATGCCCAGTTCCAGCGGCGTGCCCGCGGCCTTGCGCACGAAACCGGCGTCCACGAAGCCGATCAGCGCGATGAACAGGCCGATGCCGACGCTGATGGCGGTCTTGAGCTGGGCCGGGATGGCGCGGAACACCGCCGTCCGCAGGCCCGTCAGCACCAGGATCGCGATGATGACGCCTTCGAGGAAGACCAGGCCCATGGCCTCCTCCCAGGTCATCATCGTGGCGATGTTGAAGGTCACGAAGGCGTTCAGCCCGAGCCCGGCGGCCATCGCGAACGGCACCCGGCCGACCAGGCCCATGATGATCGTCAGGACGCCGGCCACGAACGCCGTGCCCGCGGCGACCAGCGGCACCTGCGGGGTCGTGCCGTCACCGATGACCTGGCCCTCGATGTCCTTGCCGTAGGCGAGGATGATCGGGTTCAGCACCACGATGTAGGCCATCGTGAAGAACGTGGCCAGGCCGCCGCGCACCTCACGGGAGACCGTGGAGCCTCGTTCAGAGATTGCGAAGAAACGGTCTATTGCATTACGTATGTCACTCACGCGCCGAAGAGTGACAGTAGTGGTGAGCTGGGAAAAGTGTCCGCAATCGGATCGAGACCCGATTGGAAGCTAGGCTGGACACGTGAAGCAGCAGTGGCGCCCCGATCCCGAGCCGATCAAGACCAACGACACGGCCGCCGTCGGGGCCGGCACCGCCCTGTGGGCCGTCGCCCTGATCGTCCTGCTGATCTTCCGCCCGGCCCCCGAGAACACGTGGTGGATCTGGACCTGCGCCACCGGGGTCGGCTTCGGCCTCTTCGGCATGTGGTTCGTCAGCCGCCCGCGCCGGGGTTGACATTCATCATCTTCCGGACATCTCCGAAGTCATCAGGAACCCATGTCTCCCTCCACTACCTGGGCGGACACCGTCCCGGCAGGCTGGTCAGCATGAAGAAGGCGATGTTGACGATCCTGCTGGGCGCCGCCGTCCTCGCCGGTTGCGGCACCACAGGTGAGCCCGCGAAGCAGGCCGGGCCCGGCAAGGGCACCGTCGCCTGGAGCCCGTGCACCGGGCTGACCGGGCCCGACGGCAAGCCGCTGCCGAAGGACGAGGCCGTCCAGTGCGGGACCGTACCGGTGCCGCTCGACTACGACAATCCCGGCGGCCAGAAGATCGACCTGGCGCTGATCCGGATCAAGGCCAACGGCGACCCGCTCGGCTCGCTGGTCTTCAACTTCGGCGGGCCCGGCGGGTCGGGCGTCGACACGCTGGCCCAGGCCGCGAAGGCGTTCGGCAGCCTGGGCACCCGCTACGACCTCGTCAGCTTCGACCCTCGCGGCGTCGACCGCAGCGCGGGCGTCAGGTGCGGCGGCGAGCTCGACGCCCTCCTCGCCGCGCCCGCGGGGGCCGACGGCGAGGCCATGTCGAAGAAGTTCGCCGCCGCCTGCGAGAAGGACTCGGGCAAGATCCTGCCCCACGTGGGCACCGTGAACGCCGCCCAGGACCTCGACCGCATCAGGGCCGCGCTCGGCGACCGGCGGCTCAACTACTTCGGCTTCTCCTACGGCACCCACCTCGGCGCCGTCTACGCCACCCGCTTCCCCGCGAACGTCGGCCGTTTCGTCCTCGACGGCGCCTTCGACCCCACGGTCACCTTCGAGCAGCGCGCCGTCACCCAGGCCACCGGCTTCGCCCACGCCTTCGAGGCGTTCGCCAAGGACTGCGTGGCCCAGACCTGCGACCTCGGCCAGGACCCGGCCGCCGTGAAGAGCGCCGTCGAGAAGCTGCTCGACGGGCTCAGGAGCAAGCCGCTCAAGGTCGGCGACCGGCAGCTCACCTACGGCCTGGCCCAGCTCGCCGTCATCACCCCGCTGTACGCCAAGTCCGCCTGGCCGGTGCTGGAGCAGGCCGCCGCGGCCGGGATCAAGGGCGACGGCGCCACCCTGCTCGCCCTGGCCGACGCCTACACCGGACGGCGGCCCGACGGCACCTACTCCACCATGATGACCAGCCTGCAGGCCATCACCTGCGCCGACACCACCGAACGCCCGACCGCCGCCGACATGGCCCGGGTGGACGACAAGATCAAGAAGATCTTCCCCATCCTGTCGGCGGACGGCACCGCCACTGCCTGCGGCCACTGGCCCACCCCCGGCGACGACGCGGCCAAGCGCATCGACGCCACCGGCTCGGCGCCCATCGTGGTCATCGGCGGCAAGGGCGACCCGGCCACGCCGTACGAGTGGGCCACCGCGCTCAACGCCAAGCTCAAGACCGGCGTGCTCATGACGTACGAGGGCGAGGGCCACGGCGCCTACCTGAGCGGCGACGGCTGCGTGACGCGCACGGTGGACGCGTACCTGCTGAACGGAAAGGTGCCGGCGCCCGGCACCACCTGCGCGGCCTGACCGGGGATGGGACCGGGGGCGGGCGCCACCTGCGCGGCCTGACCGCGGCCTGACCGCGGCGGGCCGCCCCCGCGACGGGAGGCGGCCCGCCGGTCTCAGGACAGGTCGGCCTCGGCCAGCAGCAGCGGCACCGCCTCCGGGTCGCGCAGCAGCGCGGCCACGGCCAGCCGGTCGTTCCACTGGCCCGTGGCCCAGGCCAGCCCGCGGGCCAGCCCGTCGACGCCGGTGCAGTGGACCGCGCCCTCGAAGAACCGCCACGTGCAGGCGACGCCGTCGACCAGCAGCTTCTCGTGCTCGACGTACGTCTCGGGCGCAGTGGGCAGCAGCGAGCGCACCTGCGGCGGCACCGCGCGCACCTCGCCCTGCGAGGTCACCTCGCCGCTGGCCAGCTCACCGGCCAGCGGCAGGTCGAGCAGCTCCGACAGCGCCTCGGCCAGGTCGTAGGAGGCCAGCACCAGCGGCCGGTCGGTGACGAGCTGCAGCAGGTCGGGGGCCTCGACCACCACGGCGTCCTCAGCGGCGGCCACCACGATCTCGCCGCCGAGCACCGCGCGCACCCGCGAGGGCGGCTCGACCCGGGCCGGATCGACGGCGGCCAGCGCGATCCACAACGCCCGCAGCTGCGCCCGGTCGACCTCGATCGCCGGGTCGGCCATCAGCTCCAGCAGCTCCTCCGGGCCGCCGTGGGCGGCCAGCAGCTCGGCGAGCGTGGTGCGCACGCCGAGCATCGACAGCGCCGCCTCGTCGAGCCCGGCCGGCGCGTCGGCGTAGAGGCCCTGCAGCAGCGGGTCGGCGCCGGGCAGCCGCAGCTCAAGCGGCTTGCGGCCGCCGAGCACCGGATGGTTGGCCAGCCACCACGCGGTGTAGGAGGGCACCTCCACGCCCTCGACGCGCAGCGGGTGCAGCGCGGCCCGCAGCGGCGGCCGGGTCAGCAGCGGCAGCGCGGCTTCCCAGTCGGCCACCAGCTCAAGGTCGCGCACCGCCGCGAACTCGGCCACCACCGGCGGCACCGCGAGGTCGGGCAGCAGGTCGAGCACGTGGTCGAGCCAGTCGGTCTCGCCGTCGAGGTCGTGGTCGCAGTCGTCGGGGTCGAGCAGCACGTCGGAGTCGTGGGCGACGGCGAACCCGTCGAGCACGCCCGCCGCCGCCAGCACCCGCGCCCCGTAGGTCTCCTCCAGCTCGGGCGCGGCCACGCCGAGGTGGGTGTCGGGGGCCAGCAGCCCGGCCAGGGCGCCGTCGGCGAGCATCAGCTCACCGGCCGCGTAGAGCTCGCCGTCGGCGCCGCGCAGCGCCAGCTCGGCCAGCCACGGCGCCTCGCCGGGAACCAGCCCGGACGCCGCCACCAGCGACAACACCGCCCGCGCGACCGGCTCGGGGTCGGCGCTGTCGAGCGACTGCGCGACGGCCGCCTTGGTCAGCGGGTCTTCGAGCACCGTGCGCGGGGTGGCCTCGGCGGCGCCCAGCCGCAGCAGCGCCGGATGGGCCGCCTCCGGATGCACGATGCGCAGCCCGAGCGGGGTGAGGTCGAGGTCGGCGCCGCCGTCGGTGAGGATCAGCGTGCCGCGCGGGCCGCGCACCACGCGGCCGTCGGTCAGCGGCACCGGCAGCGCGCCCAGCGACTCGGGGTCGTCGGCGGGCAGCACCGCGTACAGGGAGCGCCACCAGGACGGCTCACGCGCCTCCACGGCCTCCCCGGACAGCAGGTCGACCACGTCGGCCAGCTCCACCCGGCGCACGCCCAGGGCGACCATGGCCGGATGCCTGGCCGGCCATCCGGCGGGCAGCAGCCCCGGCACGAAATCGGCCACGGTGTCGAGCAGCTCGGCGGTGGCCCCGGCCACGACGGCCGCCTCCCGGCCCGCGACCACCCAGCCGTCGCCCTCGGGCTCGCGCGCCGGATGCTCGACCCGCCACTCGGCGTCGGGCTCGTAGACCTCGGCCTCGGCGAAGGACGGCGTCTGGACCGCGGGCGCGGGCGCCGACAACGCGGGCAGCAGCGGCGCGGACGGCAGGCGTTCGAGCACGGCCCGCCGGACGCGCGCGTCGAGCTCGCCCTTGCCCATGAGCGACGGCACCAGGTCGAGCAGCCTGGACGTGCGAGGCAGCTCGCCCAGCAGCCGGACGTAGGCGTCGGCCGCCCGCTCGACCAGGAAGTCGGTGAGCGGCCCCTTGGCGACGTGCCGCCGGTCGGTGGCCATCGGGAAGGACGCGATCAGCAGCGCGGGCAGGTCGACGGGCTCGTCGCTCGGCGTCGGGGCGTGCACGACGGGCGGTACGGCGGCGGGCAGCGGGCCGGGCTCGCCGGTGCCGGTGACGGGCACCGCCCAGCGTAGCGACCAGAAGGGCCGCGCCCGCTCCTCGGTGGGCCGGTCGGCGAACAGCCTGGCGACCTCGTCGGGGGTGAACTCGCCGGAGTCCGACACGACGTGCCAGCCGTCGGCCACGACCGTCCGGGTGGCGCCGTCGAGGTCGATCTCGATGGCCTCCAGCGCGGGCAGGCCGAGCAGCAGCGCCGGGCTGGTCTCGGCCAGCATGACGCGGACGGCGTCGACCGCCGCGGCGTCGCGCAGCGGCAGCCGGACGAGCGTGTCGAACCCGTCAGGCACCTCCAGCGGCGGCGCGTCGAACGGCAGCCTGAGCAGCGGCACGTGGCCCGCCCGGTCGGCCAGCTCGCCCGCCAGCACAGGGATGCCCGCGACCAGCTCGGACGTGCCGGCCCGCGACCAGCGCACCGAGCCGCCGCCGCGCGAGCCGATGGCCGGCTCGTCGCAGACGGAGACGACGGCCGCGAAGCCCACGCCGAACCGGCCGGCCGCGCCGATCTCGTCGCGCTTGCCCGACACGCGCAACGTGGACAGGCCCTCAACGCCGGTCGCGTCGAGCGGGGCGCCGGTGTTGGCGGCCGTCAGCACGTCGCCGCGCAACGTCAGCCGCAACACCCCTGGCACCCCCGCGCGCAGCGCCGCGTCGGCGGCGTTCTGGGCGAGCTCGACGATCAGCCGGTCGCGGTAGCCGCCGAGCGCGAAGTCCTCCTCGGCGTTGGCGTCCTCGCGGAAGCGGGCGGGCGAGGCCGTCCAGGCGGAGAGGACGGCGGCTCGCATCCGGTCAGTGCCAAAGGTGTCGGTCATCGATCACGATCCTGGTCGAGTGAAGAGGGGCCAGGGTAGGTTAGCCCCCCTGACCGACGAAACCGCCGTGCCCGCGCTCGCGCCCGTGCTCCGGTCAGGAGTGGCCGAGCTCCTCGGTGGCGGATCCGTCCACCGAGCCCTCTTCCTCCTCGATCAGGTCGTAACCCAGGTCGTCGAGGATCGGGATGGCCTGCTCGACCGGCGGGGGCAGCACGGCCGCCTCCGAGTGGGCGCCGCAGCCGTGGTCGGCGGCGACGACCTTGCCGTCGTCGGGGGCGTACTCGTTGGCGCAGACGCCGAACGACAGCCGCAGCTCACCGGAGAGCAGCCAGTAGAACCCGCAGGTGGAACACTGCGCGGGCGCGGCGTGTGCGATCGGAGTGTGCGGCCCGTGCTCGCCCGCGTGCCAGCGTCTGGCAGCCCGGTCTCTGCCGATGGCCGAGAGCACACGGGCTCGGCCCAGGCCGTACTCGAAAACCATCTGACGGTCGGCATCTTCGTCGAGCTCGGTGAAACCGGGCGCCAGCCTGTCGTCGTCGTCGGGGGTCGGCAGCAGGTCGCCGACGCCCAGGTCGCCCGGCCGCAGCCGCTCGCTCCACGGCAGCCACTCGGGGGCGAGCAGCGCCCCCGAGCCGGGCAGCAGCACGGCCTCGCTGACCGTGACCTTCTTCGCGCGCGAGGCGCGGGTGACCGTGACGGCCCACCGCCAGCCGCGATAGGCCCGATCGAGGCAGGCGAAGTAGTGGGTGACGATCCGGTCGCCCTCGCTCTCGAAGCCGAGGTGCTCGCCGGCCTCGCCCGGGTGCGCCAGCTCCTGCGCCGCGGCGCGCGCCAGATCGACTGCGGCGACGCAGGCCTGGTCGGGAGCGGGGACGCGGGCCCGGGTGCGGCTCATCGGGCCGCCTCCGCCTGAAGGTGCTGTTCGCTCACACTTCATTCTCACCCATAGGCGGACCTGGCAGACCCACAACCGCCGATCCGAAGCTGAGAAGAGGGGTGAATCGGGTAAGACTGATAGGCGTGGGGGGTGGCTGGGAGCAGGCTCGGGACATCTCGCGGCGGATGGGCCAGGCCATCGGCGGCGCGGGACGCGCCGGTGTGCGCGCGGGCCGGGCCACCGCGAGCGGCGCCGTCCGGGCCGGCCGCGCCACCGCCAGGGGGGCGCGCAAGGCGGGCAGGGCGACCAGGAAGCTGACGTACGCGGGCGGCGCGGGCCGTACCGGGCTCGGCCGGCTGATCGAGCTGTCGGCCGGCAACAGCGCCGCCGACGCGCTGGTCACGGTGGCCCTGGCCAGCACGGTGTTCTTCGGCGTGCCGGTCGGCGAGGCGCGCGGGTCGGTCGCGCTCTACCTGGTCATCACGATGTTGCCGTTCGGGCTGCTCGCGCCGTTCGTGGGGCCGATCCTCGACCGGTTCAGGTCGGGGCGCCGGTACGTGATGGCCGGCACGCTGTTCGGCCGGGGGCTGCTCTGCTTCGCCATGGCCGCCGCCGTGGGGGCGGGCGACCTGCCGACGCTGTTCATCGGCGCGCTGGGCGTGCTGGTGTTGTCGAAGGCGTACAACGTGTCCAGGGCGGCGATCATGCCGAGCGTGCTGCCCGCCGACATCACCCTGGTCTCGGCCAACGCGCGGGTGGCGCTGTTCACGCTGGTGGCGGCCGGGGTGGCGGTGCCGGTCGGGGCGGGCCTGACCGCGTGGCTGGGCAGCGCCGTGGTGCTGCGCGTGGCCATGCCGGCCTTCCTGCTGCTCGGCGTCGCCGCCGTACGCCTGCCGCGGCACGTCGACTCGCCCGACCAGGAGGAGGAGGGCGTGGCGCCGCGCTGGCGCACCCTGCTCAAGGTGGGCCCGGCCGTGGCCGAGGCGGTCTGGGCGAACGTGGCGCTCCGGATCTTCTCCGGTTTCCTGGTGTTCTTCCTGCTCTTCCTGGTCCAGGACAAAGCGGTGCCGTGGCTGGCCGCGCCGGCGGCGGCCGCCTCGTTCTTCGACGTGCCGAGGACGATCGCGCTGCTCGCCCTGGCCGCCGGGCTGGGCGGCCTGGCCGGGGCCGCGGTCGCCAACTGGACGCGCAACCACTCCCCCCAGGTGATCGTGCTGGTCACGCTGGCGGTGACGGCCGCGACCACGATCGCCACGGCCGTCCTGTTCGGCCTGTGGACCGCGCTGGCGGTCTCGCTGGTCACCGCGTTCGCCCAGGAGCTGGGCAAGCTCGCGCTCGACGCGATCGTGCAGCGGGAGATCGGCGAGGAGGTGCGCTCGTCCACGTTCGGGGTGGTGGAGGCGGTGCTGCAGTTCGCCTGGGTGTTCGGCGGCCTGCTCGGGCTGGTGTTGTCGCTGACCCGCAGCTCCCTGGCCGGCTTCGTCGCGCCGGCGGTCGCGCTGACCGGCGCGCTCGGCTGGCTGCTGGTCACCAGGCGGGGACGGGTGCGGGCGGCCGAGGTCAAGCTGGCCAGGCAGCGGGCCGAGGACCCCGATCAGCAACGGACCGAGACCCTCGACCGCACCAAACCCCTGACGAACCCGGGCGGTTAGGCGTCGAGGTCGTCCGCGACGGCCCTGAGCACCTGGGCGATCTTCTTGGCGTGCGCCGCCTCGGGGTGCTTGCCCCGCTGGTAGGAGGTGGAGACGCCGTCGAGCAGCTTGATCAGGTCTTCGACGATGACGACCATCTCGTCGGGCGTCTTCCGCTTGCCCTTGGGCTTCGTCTTGGCCAGGGTCGGCGGCTGGTCCAGGATCCGGACCGACAGCGCCTGCTGGCCCCGGCGGCCCTCGGCCACGCCGAACTCCACCTTCTGGCCTGGTTTGAGCGGGCCGGCGTTTGTGGGAAGCGCGGAGGAATGCACGAAGACCTCACCGCCGTCGTCACGGGTGAGGAAGCCGAAACCCTTGTCGGCGTCGTACCACTTGACCTTGCCACTCGGCACAGGAGGACCTCGTTCAAACAGTCGAAAAGGATGAATGGATGTAGGTTATGCCCCGAAGCGCGCGGAGGCGACCGGGAAAATGCCCGGCAATTACCGTAGTTCGTCGCGCGCACGCCATCCGGCGAACCAGTCGGCGAATTCGGTCAGGTCGGCGAGCGCCACATCGGCTCCGTGCTCACGCAGCTCTCCCACCGTGTAAGGGCCCGTCGCGACGGTCACGCTCATGGCGCCGCCCGCGCGTGCCGCCTCGATGTCGGCGACATGGTCACCAACATAAGCCGCCGCGCCGAAGCGCGCGAGTGCCGTTCCCTTGGCGGCTCCGAACACCGATCCGACCACTTCGTCCACGGCCAGCCCGAGCAGTTCGACGGTGCCGGCGGCGTCGCGCGGGTTCTTGCCCGTCACCACGATCACCCGGCCGCCGCGGGCCCGTACGGCGGCGATGGCCTCGTACGCGCCCGCCATCGCGGTGTGCACCGGAACGCCCACCGCGGGATAGATCTCCCGGAACAGCTCGGCGGCCGCGGGAATGGCCTCCGCCGGCATCCAGTTGGCCAGCTCGTACTCCAGCGGCGGCCCCAGCCGGGTGACGATCTCACCGCTGTCGATGTGCACGCCCAAACGGCTTGACAGCTCGTCGTAAACGGCCGCGATGCCTGATCGCGTGTCGGCCAATGTCATGTCCAGGTCGAAACCCACTGAGGTAGTCACCCGTGCAGGATGCCAAACGCCGCATCCACGTCGGTAACGACCCTTGTTGTGGGACTCTGGGAATGGGCAGAAAGGAATTACTTATCGGAGAGGAGTGACCGTGTCAGAGACCCCCCGCACGCCCGGCGCGGAAGACCGGCTCGTCGCCGCCGCTCCCCGTCCCCATCGGCCCGCCCGGCCGCGCGGCACGCCGGTGACGGCCTGGCGGCGGGCCGTGTCGCTCGTGGCGTACGCGGTGCGGCTCGCGTCCAGGCTGGCGGCGCTCTCCTTGGCGCTGCACGGCGTCTTCACGGTGTTCCGGGCCAATCCGGCCAACGGCTGGTACCAGCTCGTCGAGTCGCTGGCCTCTGGGCTCTCGCTGGGCCTGGCCGACCTGTTCCAGCTCGCCGACCCGCGCTGGACCACGCTCGTCAACGACGGGCTGGCCGCGCTGGTGTGGCTCGTGGCCGGTTCGGCGGTGGCGGGCCTGGTCAGGCGCACCGCGGCCTGACGACTACTCTCGTTGCGGAGGTATCTGCACAGACATGACCAGATCGACCCGTGAGCGGATCATCGACGAGGCCCTGCGGCTGTTCGCCGAGCGTGGCTACGCCGCCACCTCCGTGGCCGAGATCGAGGCCGCCTCAGGGCTCTCCCCCGGCGCGGGCGGGCTCTACAGGCACTTCAAGTCCAAGTACGAGGTGCTCGCGGCGGCGATCAACGAGCATGCCGCCCGCACCAGGAGCCAGGTCGCCGAGAGCCTGGCCGAGCTGAGCACCATGGAGGCCGCCGCCGGCCTGGAGGACCGCCTGTCGCTGCTGTGCCGGGCGGGCCTGGCCAAGGTGCGGGAGGAGTCGGAGCTCACCCGGGTGTTCTTCCGGGACCTGAGCCAGTTCCCCGAGCTGGTCGCGGTGGTCCGCGAGGGGCTGCTGCAACCCATGTTCGACGCGATCACCACCTGGTTCCGCGCCCAGCCCGAGTACGCCGACGTCAAGGTCGACTGGACGGGCATCGCCGCGGTGCTCGGCGGCTCGGTGGTCCACTACCGGCTGTTCCAGGAGACCGTGGGCGAGCTGCCGGGCCACGCGGAGAAGGACCAGTTCGTCGCCGCCTGGGTACGTCTGGCCGTCGGGCTGCTCCCCAGCCCCGCGCCGGTCAGCTGACGTCGAGCAGCCGGTAGGCCAGCCAGGCGACGCCCAGGGCCGTACCGATCATGAACATGACCCCGCTGACCTCGAAGAACCGGGCGACGAACGCCGCCGGCCCCGGCTCGGCCGCCTGGAACCCCCCGACGAGCACGCCGCCGACCGTGTAGCCGAACAGCGGCGCCCCGGCCCCGGCCAGCTTGTCGCCCGCCGTCCACGTGTCGCTGAACAGCACGGCCGCCGCCCCCGCCGCCCACACCAGCACCGGCACCTGGAAGATCGCCACGGCCGGCAGCCCCACCGGCACCAGCAGCGCGGCCAGCGCCAGCACCACGAGGGCGGCGAGGTCGCGCGGCCGCCCCCTGACCACGCTCCCGGTGAGTTCGGTGGGCCGGTCGGCGGACGGTCCGACGGTGGGGGCCGCGGCTGGGTTGGCCAGGCGGCGGGCCTCGCGTTCCACCAGGGCCACCGGGTCGCCGAAGCGCGTCAGCACCTTGGCGACGTCCCGGGCGTCCTGGCTGCCCCGCCGCTCCGCCTCGATCCTGGCCCGCAGCCGCCGGGCGAAGTCGAGCCGCTGGTCGGGCCTGAGCACGCCGTGCGCCGCGTCGGCCGCCCTGCTGACGTAGTTCAGCACCATTTGGTCCGCGCGCTCTATCACGTCTGGCAATGCTGCCCCGATCAGGCGGGACATACCATGGCAACGATGGAGTTCACGGAGTGGATCAGGGGGCGCACCGACGAACAGCTTCGGGCGCTCGTCTCCGCGCGGCCTGAGTTGATCACTCCGGTGCCCGCGCATCTGGAAGGGCTGGCCGCGCGGGCCGCCAGCCCTTCGGCGATCGGCAGGGTGCTCGACCGGCTCGACCGGTTCACGCTGGCCGTCGTCGAGACGCTGGCCGTACAGGACGGGCCGGTGACGAAGGCGGCGCTGCGCGGCCTGATCGGGCGGGCGCTGGCGGCGGGCAGACCCGAGCCCGCGCTGACCGCGGCCCTCGACCGGCTGCGTGACCTGGCGCTGGTCTTCGGCCCCGACAACGCGCTCGACCTCGGGCCGGGCGTGCGCAAGGTCCTGGAGGAGCCCGCCGGGCTCGGCCCCAGGGTCGTCGACGTGTTCCGGCACCACCCGCCCGAGCAGCTCGACGAGATGGCCGACGACGTCGCCCCCGGCACCGACGGGCCAGGCAAGGAGCGGCTGGCCGCCGCGCTGTCCGCGCCCGACGCCCTGGTGGCGGCGGTCTCGCCCGAGGCCAGGGGCGCGCTCGACCAGCTCGTGTGGGGGCCGCCGACCGGACGGGTGCCCAACGCCAGGCGCGAGGTGCGCGTGGCCTCGGCCCGTTCGCCCATCGAGGAGCTGCTGGCGCGCGGGCTGCTCGCGGCCACCGGCGAGGAGAGCGTGACGCTGCCCCGCGAGGTGGGCCTGCACCTGCGCGGCGGGCGCGTCCACCGCGACCTGCTCGCCGTGCCGCCCGCGCTGGGCGGGGCCGCGCGCGACCGCCAGCTGGCCGACCGCACGGCGGCGGGCCAGGCGTTCTCGTTCGTCAGGTCCGTGGAGGAGCTGTGCGAGCGGTGGAGCATCGATCCGCCGGGGGTGCTGCGCACCGGCGGGCTCGGCGTACGCGACATGAAGCGCACCGCGACCGACCTCGACCTGCCCGAATGGGCGGCGGCGCTGGTCGTCGAGGTGGCGCACGCGGCGGGGCTGGTCGCCGCGGGCGGCGGCGTCGACGGCGAGTGGCTGCCGACCTCCGGCTACGACCTGTGGCGGGTCAGGGCCACCGCCGACCGCTGGGTGACGCTCGCCGCGGCCTGGCTGCACATGGACCGCGTGCCCGGCCTGGTCGGCGAGCGCGACGACCGCGACCGGCCGCTCAACGCCCTGCACACCGACCTGCGCCGGGCCTCCGCACCGGGGGTGCGCACGGCGGCCCTCGGCGTGCTGGCCGCCGCGCCTGGCCTCGCGCCCGACCGCGACTCGGTGCTCGAACGCCTGGCCTGGGAGCAGCCGCGCCGGCGCGGGCCGCTGCGCGAGCAGCTCACCGAGTTCGCGCTGCGCGAGGCCGAGCAGATCGGCGTGACCGGGCTCGGCACGCTGTCCGGCCACGGACGGGCGCTGCTCGACGGCGGCGACGCGGCCGGCCTGCTCGCGCCGCTGCTGCCCGAGCCGGTCGACCACGTGCTGCTGCAGGCCGACCTCACCGCCGTCGCCCCCGGGCCGCTGACCAGCGAGCTCAACCGCTGGATGACGCTCACCGCCGACGTCGAGTCCAAGGGCGGGGCGACCGTCTACCGGTTCGGCGAGGGCTCGATCCGGCGGGCGCTCGATGCCGGGCACGGCGGCGAGGAGCTGCTGGCGATGCTGGCCCGCCATTCGGCCACGCCGGTGCCGCAGGCCCTGTCGTACCTGGTGACGGACGTGGCCCGGCGGCACGGGCGGATCCGGGTGGGCACGGCCAGCGCCTACGTCCGGTGCGACGATCCGGCGCTGCTCGACCAGATCACCGCCGACCGCCGCGCCGCCGCGCTGCGCCTGCGCCGGCTGGCCCCCACGGTGATCGCCTCGCGCTCGTCCAGGGCGGCGCTGGTGGACTCGCTGCGGGCCATGGGGTACGCGCCGGTCGCCGAGTCGCTCGACGGCGACGTGATCATCTCCCAGCTCGACAGCAGGCGCACCGAGGGGGTGGCGCCCGTACGCGCCGTGGCCTCGGTCAGCGGGCTCGATCCCGAGGTGGCCTCGGCGGCCGTCCGCGCGCTGCGCGCGGGCGACGCCGCTCACCTGGCACGCCGCGAGCCGGTCGACGCCCCGGGCGGCGCGGTGCCCCGGGGCCCCGCCACCGCCACGATCTCGGCCCTCCAGGACGCCATCAAGCAGGGCGTACGGGTGTGGATCGGTTACCTCGACTCGCAGGGCAACGCCACCTCGCGCATCCTGGAGCCAGCCCGGATGGAGGGCGGCTACCTGACCGCGTACGACGAGACCAGGGCGGCCGTCCACCGTTTCGCCCTCCATCGCATCACCGGGGTCGCGGGCCTCTGATCCGCCTTCCCGGCCCGCGTCCGGGTCAGGGGTGGCGGGTGAGCGCGTGGGCCGCGAGCCGGGCCGCGGGGCCGTCCCCGGCGGCCAGGCGGCGCAGCTGGGCCGCCGCGTCGGCCGGGTAGCGCAGGGACAGCCCGCCGCACAGCCCGGCGACCGCCGCGGCCGCCCGCGGGTCGGCCGGGTCGCGGGCCCAGGTGAGCGCCAGGCGCAGGGCCTCGGGGGCGAGGGCGTCGTCGGCGCACATGTACGACAGCGCACCGCCCGCCGCCAGCCGTTCGCCCGCCCGCCCCCGGGCCCACACCTCCAGGAACTCCTGCCGCGCCTCCCTGAACGACCAGGCGGCCAGCAACGCCACGCCCTCGGCCGCCCGCGCGCGCACGTCGTCCCCCTGGAGGGCCAGCGAGCGCACCCACTCGCGCAGCGGCTGCCACAACCAGTAGCCGTACCGGGCGACCAGCTCGCCGAGCACCTGGGCGCGGTGGCCCGGAACGCGGAAGACGACCAGACCGTCGTGCACGGCGATCAGCGGGTGCGGCGCGCCGGTCGGCCCCGGCCCCGGCTCGTGGGTCTCCCGGCTCCGCTCGAACGCGGCCAGCCGGCGGGCGAACTCCGGCTCGGGCAGCCCGTGCGCGAACGCGAGCGCCGCCACCGCCCGCACCTCGCGCATCGGCGGCTTGGTGTCGAACCAGGCGGCCACCTCCTCGCCCGCGGGCTCGTCGTCCCGCACCAGGCGCGTGGCCAGGCGGACGACCTCGGCGGGCGTGCGCAGCGCCAGCGCGCGGACCCGGGCGGTGGCGGCCCCGGCCGGGGCGCTCCGGCCGCCGAACGCGCTCAGGTACAGATCGAACAGCTCGCCGGGGTCGGGCGCGCACCACGGCTGCTCCACCTCGACCGCCTGCGACGGGACGCCGTTCCGGGTGATCACCAGGTACGACCCCAGCTCGGCGAGCTTGCGGGCCAGGTCGAGCAGCTCGCTGGGGTCGGTGCTGCCGGCGATCCAGTCGTGCAGCAGGTACGCCCGCCCCGGCCCGTACTCGGTCCTGGCGAGCAGGTCGGCGGCGCTGCCGGCCGGCGAGAGCACGGTGATCCTGCCCTCGGCCAGCGACATGCGCGACAGCAGGGCGATGGCGCCGAGCCGCTTGCCCAGGTCCGCCTCCCCCACCAGGACGAGCAGATGCCGCATGGACAGCCGACGCACCGCGTCGGCGAAGCCGGCGGGCTCCAGGTAGGAGCGCAGCAGGGTGTCGGCCGCGCGCCGGTCGAGGTCGCGGGCCACCGGGACGACCAGAGGCCGGAGCTGCTCGTTGATGGCGATGACAAGCTCGGTGAGCGTTTTGTCGTCGAGGTCGCTCTCGCCTGCTTCAGGCGTGTCGATCACGAAGTCACCTCGGGCCTGACTGGGACGTTGACTGTGGAAAATGTCTTTCGCGAACTTTTTTGTCCGGCGACTTGTTTCCCCGGCTTATGGATTGACCGTGCGCCGCCCGGCAGCCACCGTTCTGACCAGGCATTCCTCGCGAAGCTCGCGGCCACGGCCGCCGGCGCGCGCATGTCGATCATGTCCTCCATTGCTCTGGGCGACGGGCCGGTGACAAGAACCGCGACAGGCCATCTGGTAGCACGGAACCCTAGTTATCCCACCAATACACGATCTAGCGCCACCCGAAAACTCGAATGACCTTCTAGGCCGATATTGGACATTTACTCGGCATGAGAGCATCGTCCACAATCGTCAGTCAAGGGGGGACGTGTGAACGTTCAGGGTTGACTGCGCGCGGCGCCTCCGATCAGGTTGTGCATGTGACCGAGCAAACGCTGGGCCAGCTGGCCGAGGAGTCATGGAACCGCTTCGACGACCACGACTCGGTGTTCTACGAAGGGGTCTGGCACCGCAGCCACGCGCTTGCCGGACGCGCGCGCCGGATGTGCGGCGGGTTCGTCGAGGCCGGGGTCCGGCCGGGCGACCGGGTGGTCGTGATGATGGCGACGTCCCCCGAGGTCCCGATCGTCTACCAGGCGTTGTGGGCGGCGGGCGCGGTGGTCACGCCCGTGGTCTTCCTGGTGGGGGCCGAGGAGCTGCGGCACATCCTGCTCGACAGCGGCGCGGCCGCCGTCGTCACCTCGCCCGAGCTCGTGGAGACCGTACGGGCCGCGGCGGTGGACGTCCCGATCCATGTGGACACGGCCGAGCTGGAGAGGGCCACCGAGCACGGACCGGTGCGCAGGGACCCCGGCGACCTGGCCGCGCTCATGTACACCGGCGGCACCACGGGCGTCGCGAAGGGGGTCATGCTGAGCCATCGCGGCCTCTGGCAGGTGGCGAAGGACGCGTACGAAATATCCCATCAAGAGGGGAAAAATCGTGCGATCGTGCCTGTGCCGCTCTCGCACGCGTACGGGTTGATCATCACCGTGGCCGGCCTGCACGCGACCGAGCCCCAGCAGGCCGTGCTCATGCGCTGGTTCGAGCCGGAGGCGTTCCTGCGACTGGCCGCCGAGCAGCACGTCCAGTACGGCACCGTGGTGCCCGCCATGATCCACATGCTCCTGGCGCAGCCGCTGGAGTCGCACCCGCTCCCCGACCTGGCCTACCTCACCTGCGGCGCGGCGCCGCTGGGCCGGGAGGCGCTGCAGGAGTTCGAACGCCGGATGCCGGGCACGCAGATCCTGGAGGGCTACGGCCTGACCGAGACCAGCGCCGTCACCACCTTCAACCCGCCGGGCAGGCGCCGGCCCGGGAGCGTCGGCCTGCCGCTGGCCGGCTACACGATCACCATCCGCGACGCCGCGGGCGAGGCGGTGGAGTGCGGCGACGTCGGCGAGATCTGCGTCAGCGGCGACTCCCTGATGCTCGGCTACTGGGGCGAGCACGAACCCGACCCCGAGGGCACCGCGCTGGTCGGCGACGAGCTGCGCACCGGCGACATCGGCTGCGTGGACGACGACGGCTACCTCTACATCGTCGACCGCAAGAAGGACCTGATCATCCGCGGCGGCTTCAACGTCTTCCCGCGCGACGTCGAGGACGCGCTCAACCAGCACCCCGACGTGGTCATGTCGGGCGTCGTGGGCCGTCCCGACCCGCGGCTGGGCGAGGAGGTCGTGGCGTTCGTGCAGCTCAGACCGGGGGCCGAGGAGAACGCCGAGGAGCTCATCGAGTGGGCGCGCGACCGGGTCGGACGGGTGAAGTACCCGCGCGAGGTGCGTTTCGTCGAGTCGATCCCGGTCACCAGCGTGCTCAAGCTCGACAGGAAGGCCCTGCGCGGGCGGTTGTGACCGTCCGCGCACACCGGGTCGGGCGCGCCCGTATTCCGTGATAAACGTTGACCTGTCTGGAGGTGAACGTGAGTCAAGAAGATCCGTCCGGCTACCCGCACCTGCCTTACGGGGCGCCCTACGGCGAGCAGCCGCCTCCGCAGTACGGCTACGGCTACGGCGTGCCGCCGCGGCGCGACGAGGGCCCGCAGGCCGCCGCGATCGTCGCCGTCGTGCTCAACTTCCTGTCCCTCGCCTCCTGCCTCAACGTGCTGGGGCTGCCCGGCGGCATCCTGGCCGCCGTGGCGCTGACGCGGGTCCGCGAGCAGCCGAGGAGCGCCCGTTCGCTGCTGGTCTGGAGCTGGGTGCTGTTCGGCGCCGGTTTCGTGCTGAACGTCGGGCTCTTCCTCTTCCTGGGCCTCACCGGCCGCCTGGACGACTGATCGATTACCCGTTCCGGGACTGTTCCTGCCGTCGTGTGTGTTGGATAAGGGTCAACCGTAGGAAGGGATGTCCGTGAACGACGGCCCGCTCATCGTCCAGTCGGACAAAACGCTGCTGCTCGAGGTCGACCACGAGAAGGCCGACGCGTGCCGCAAGGCGATCGCGCCGTTCGCCGAGCTCGAACGAGCGCCTGAACACGTCCACACCTACCGCGTCACGCCGCTCGCCCTGTGGAACGCGCGTGCCGCCGGCCACGACGCCGAGCAGGTCGTCGACGCGCTGATCGGCTTCAGCCGCTACCCGGTGCCGCACGCGCTGCTCGTCGACATCGCCGAGACCATGGCCCGCTACGGGCGCCTGCGCCTGGAGAAGGACCCGGCCAACGGGCTGGTCCTGACCTCGACCGACCGCGCGGTGCTCGAAGAGGTGCTGCGCTCGAAGAAGATCCAGCCGATGCTGGGCGAGCGCCTCGGCGCCGACTCGGTCATCGTGCACCCGAGCGACCGCGGCAACGTCAAGCAGGCGCTGCTCAAGCTGGGCTGGCCCGCCGAAGACCTGGCCGGCTACGTCGACGGCGAGGCCCACCCCATCAAGCTGCTCCAGGACGGCTGGGAGCTGCGCCCCTACCAGCGCGAGGCGGCCGACGCCTTCTGGCACGGCGGCTCCGGCGTGGTCGTGCTGCCCTGCGGCGCGGGCAAGACCATCGTGGGCGCGGCGGCCATGGCCCACGCCCAGGCCACCACGCTGATCATGGTGACCAACACGGTCAGCGCCCACCAGTGGAAGACCGAGCTGCTCAAGCGCACCTCGCTGACCGAGGACGAGATCGGCGAGTACTCCGGCAACAAGAAGGAGATCCGCCCGGTCACCATCGCCACGTACCAGGTGATGACGACCAGGCGGAAGGGCGTCTACAGCCACCTGGAGCTGTTCGACGCGCGCGACTGGGGCCTGATCGTCTACGACGAGGTCCACCTGCTGCCCGCGCCCATCTTCCGGATGACCGCCGACCTCCAGGCCCGCCGGCGGGTGGGCCTGACCGCGACGCTCGTGCGCGAGGACGGCCGCGAGGGCGACGTGTTCTCCCTCATCGGCCCCAAGCGCTACGACGCGCCGTGGAAGGAGATGGAGAACCAGGGCTGGATCGCGCCGGCCGACTGCGTCGAGGTGCGGGTCACGCTGACCGACGAGGAGCGGCTGGCGTACGCGATGGCCGAGGCCGAGGAGCGTTACCGCTACTGCGCCACCACGCCGTCCAAGACGTACGTGACCGAGGCGCTGGTCCGGCGGCATCTGGGCGAGCAGGTGCTGGTCATCGGCCAGTACATCGACCAGCTCGACGAGCTCGGCGAGCACCTCAACGCGCCGGTCATCAAGGGCGAGACCAGGGTCAAGGAGCGCGAGCGGCTCTACCAGGCGTTCCGTGACAAGGAGATCCAGGTCCTGGTGGTGTCGAAGGTGGCGAACTTCTCCATCGACCTGCCCGAGGCGGCCATCGCGATCCAGGTGTCGGGCACGTTCGGGTCGCGGCAGGAGGAGGCCCAGCGGCTCGGGCGGGTGCTGCGGCCCAAGGCCGACGGCGGTGGCGCCCGGTTCTACACGGTGGTCAGCAGGGACACCGTCGACCAGGAGTTCGCCGCCCACCGGCAGCGATTCCTGGCCGAGCAGGGATACGCCTACCAGATCATCGACGCCGACGACGTGCACGGCGAGGTGTGACCGGTTGAATGCCCGGCCGCTCGTTGCCTGAGCGGCCAGGCACGGCGCTTATGTCACGTCCACGAGACTCCACGGGTCGTCGACATCGAACCACCCCCCTCACCTGCGTACTATCACGCCGCCTGCGACATACCCCCATGATCCGACAAGCGCACCTGAAATGCCCGACTTTTTCGGTATTCCCACGTTCACTCAGAGATACGTTCTTTGCCGGGTTCGCTAGCCGGCCAGCAGGCCGCCGAGGAACAGCACCGCGCCGGCGACGATCCACGCGGCGACCCCCGTCCCCATGAGGCGGCCGAACGTGCGCGGGTCTCGCCGGGCTGCCGGGACCAGCCAGGCGGCCAGCGTGGCGCAGGCGGCCGGCACGGCGAACACCCCCGACACCGCGCAGACCGCGCCGAGCCGCCGGGAGCACGCCGCCGGGGACTCGCCGCCCGCGCAGAACGCCTCCAGCCCCCAACCGGCGAAGACCGACATCCCCCAGAGCGCCGCCAGCAGGAAGCTCGCGACCGTGGGGATCATCGGCGAGAGGACCAGGCGAAGCCGCGCCACCTTCCCTCCGTACCCCGCCGCGCGCCGGTAAATGTTTTGGAGGCGCCGCGCGGCCGCCGTTAAACTAGTCGATTCGCTGCCTTGACCACCTCCGTTTTCCAGCATGGGAGGCGCTTTCGCATGCCCACACACCAACTGGCTCCCGACATACCCTCCGACGTGCTCGCCGCCGAGCAGGCCCACCTGGCCGAGTCCAGGGCCGCGCTCAAGGCGATGCGGGCCCACGCCCAGTCGTTGTCGGCCGACGCGGCCGGCGACTGGGTCTCGCAGCAGATCCTCCAGTCGCTGCTGGACCAGCGCGTGGCCGCCCTGGCCGACCATCCGGACACCCCGCTGTTCTTCGGCCGCCTCGACCGCGAGGGCGGTGACGACCTGCCGGGCACCCTCTACGTCGGCCGCCGCCACGTGCACGACGGCACCAGCCGGCCGCTGGTCATCGACTGGCGCGCGCCGGTGTCCCGCGCGTTCTACCAGGCCAGCCCGGCCGACCCGATGGGCGTCGTCCGCCGCCGCCGCTTCGGCTACCACGGCGGCGCGCTGACCGCGTTCGAGGACGAGCCGCTCGGCGAGGGCGGCGAGGTCGGCCCCTCGAAGATCCTCACCGAGGAGATCGAACGCCCGCGCACCGGCCCGATGCGCGACATCGTGGCCACCATCCAGCCCGACCAGGACGAGATCGTCCGCGCGACGCTGGCCCAGACCGTGTGCGTCCAGGGCGCCCCCGGCACCGGGAAGACCGCCGTGGGCCTCCACCGGGCCGCGTACCTGCTGTTCACCCACCGCGAGCGGCTGGCCAGGTCGGGCGTGATGATCGTGGGCCCGAACCGGGCGTTCCTGTCCTACATCTCCTCCGTCCTGCCCGCGCTGGGCGAGGTCAAGGTCGACCAGACCACCGTGGCCGGGCTGCTCGGCGAGCACGCCGCCGAGGAGGACCCGATGGTCTCCGCGGTCAAGGGCGACGCCAGGATGGCCGCGGTGCTCGAACGGGCGCTGTGGATGCACATCGTCAAGCCCGAGGACGGCCTGGTGTTCACGAAGGGCGCCTACCGCTACCGGGTCGCCGACCACGAGGTGCGCGAGATGGTGGCCTCCCTGCGCGGCACCACCCGCTACTCGCCGGGGCGGGCCGCGCTGGCCCAGCGCCTGGCCCACCAGGTGCTCGTGCGGATGGAGCAGCGCGGCGAGTCGCCCGACGACCGGGTCCAGGACGCGGTGGCCAGGTCGAGGCCCGTCAAGCAGCTCGTCGACGCGGTGTGGCCGAAACTGACGCCGGAACAGGTCCTGCACCGCCTGTTGTCCGATCCGGAATTCCTCACAAAAGCCGCCAAAACTGATTTGTCGCCTGACGAGCAGGAAATGCTGCTTTGGCGGAAGCCTTATCGGAGCTGGAAGTCCGCCAAATGGTCGGCCGCCGACGCCGCGCTCCTCGACGAGCTGCGCGACCTCATGGAGCGCACCCCGTCCCTCGGCCACCTCGTCGTGGACGAGGCGCAAGACCTGTCCGAGATGCAGCTGCGGGCGCTCGGCCGGCGCTGCCGCAACGGCTCGGCCACCGTGCTCGGCGACCTGGCCCAGGGCACCACGCCGTGGTCCACCACCTCGTGGGAGACCGTGCTGAAGCACCTCGGCCAGGACGAGGGCGAGGTGACCGAGCTGACGCTCGGCTTCCGCGTGCCGCGCGAGGTGCTCGACTACGCGGCCCGCCTGCTGCCCTCGATCGCCCCCGCGCTGGCCGCCCCGCGGTCGCTGCGTCCGGGCGCCGGCTCGCTCACGGTCCGGCCGGGCGGCACGGTCGCCGAGGCCGCCCGGGAGGTCCTGGCCAGGGAGGGCTCGATCGGGGTCATCGTCCCCGACGCGATGGTGGCGGCGGTCTCCGAGTCGCTGTCCGGCCTGCCGCACGCGGTGCTCGACCCCGACGCGACGCAGGAGCACCGCCTGCTGATCGTGCCCGCCACGCTCGCCAAGGGCCTGGAGTACGACCATGTGATCGTCGTGGAGCCGGCCGACATCGTCGAGGCCGAGCCCCGCGGCCTGGCCCGCCTGTACGTGGTCCTGACCCGCGCGGTCACCTCGCTCACGGTGCTGCACGACAGGCCGCTCCCGGCGCAGCTCGGAACCTGACGGAGGGCGGGCACGGCCGCTTCTAGGATGGCCTGAAGGAGCTGTCAACCTAGGAGGATGCCGTGCCCGCACCGCTTCCGCATGAACACCTGCCCCCGGTCCCCGCGCTCGTGGTGGAGAGCGACGACATCCGCGACGGCGAGCGGCTGAACGACCTCCACGTCTTCGACGACTGGGGGATGACCGGCGGGAACGTCTCGCCCCAGCTGCGCTGGTCGGGCGCGCCCGAGGGCACCTGCGGCTACGCCGTCACCTGCCACGACCCCGACGCCCCCACCGGCAGCGGCTTCTGGCACTGGGTGCTGTTCGACCTGCCCGGCGACACCACGGAGCTGCCCAGGGGCGCGGGCACCGGCCCCGACTTCAAGGGCCTGCCCGCCGGCGCGGTCCACGCCCGCAACGACTACGGCACCAAAGACTACGGCGGCGCCGCTCCCCCGCCCGGCGCCCCTCACCGCTACGTCTTCACGGTGCACGCGCTCGGGGTCGACGAGCTGGGCGTCGGCGGCGACGCGAGCCCGGCCGTGGTCGGATTCAACATCACCGCCAACACGCTGGCCCGCGGCCACATCGTCGCGCACTTCGGCGTCTGAGACCGGCACAACACCGCGGCGAAGGCGCCCCGTTCGTTCGGGGCGCCTTCGCCGTGGTGCCGCGTCGGGTTCAGTACGCCCGGCGCCACCAGACGGGGCTTCAGTCGCCCTGCACCAGCTCGTCCGCGAACGTGAAGTCCCCGGGGGCGTTGGACGACAGGTCCTCGCTCTCGCCGCCCGACTCGCCCTCGAAGGCGTCCGAGACGTCCTCGCGCTCGCCCGACATGTCCTGACCCTCCTCCGAGACGTCCTCGCGCTCGCCGGACATGTCCGCGCCCTCGTCCGAGGCATCCCCGCGCTCGCCGGACCGCTCGTCGGCCTCCTCCGTCGACCACTCGTCGGCCTGGTCCGACGACCTGTCCTCGGCCTCCTCCGACGACCTGTCCTCGCCCTCCTCCGACATCTCCCCGCGCTCGTCCTGCGACGTCCACCTGGACGGCGAGGCGCAGTAGTCGCGGTCGTACAGTTCCAGGTAGCCCGCGCAGTAGGGCACGTCGACGTACTCCAGGGCCTCGTCCAGGTAACCGTGGTCGTCTGCCTGGGCGGGCATCGTCATGGCGGCCGCGGCGGCCAGCATGACGGCTCCGAGCCCGAGAACGCGCGCGGTGCGGGAATTCATGTAACTACTCCTTTGTGCGGTGAATCGTCACTTCGTTTCGTTACTGTCCGTAGTCAATAACTACTAAACGTAACGGGACCGGACACAACAAAAGGCGGCCGGATCCTTGGAGATCCGAACCGCCTTCTGATGCGTCAGCGACCAGGCGAGGCCTAGAAGTCCATGTCGCCGCCGCCGGGCATGCCGGCCGGAGCAGCAGGGGTCTTCTCGGGCTTCTCGGCGATGACGGCCTCGGTGGTGAGGAAGAGCGCCGCGATGGAGGCGGCGTTCTGCAGCGCGGAGCGCGTCACCTTGGCCGGGTCGATGATCCCGGACTCGAACATGTTGACGTACTCGCCGGAAGCGGCGTTGAGGCCCTCGCCCGGGGTCAGGTTGCGCACCTTCTCCACGACGACGCCGCCCTCAAGACCGGCGTTGACCGCGATCTGCTTGAGGGGCTCCTCAAGAGCCTTCTTCACGATCGCCGCGCCGGTGGCCTCGTCGCCGTTGAGCTCGAGCTTGTCGAACGCCTTGGCGCCGGCCTGCAGCAGCGCCACGCCACCGCCGGGGACGATGCCCTCCTCGACGGCTGCCTTGGCGTTGCGCACGGCGTCCTCGATGCGGTGCTTGCGCTCCTTGAGCTCGACCTCGGTCGCCGCGCCGGCCTTGATGACCGCCACGCCACCGGCCAGCTTGGCCAGGCGCTCCTGCAGCTTCTCGCGGTCGTAGTCGGAGTCGGTGCGCTCGATCTCGGCGCGGATCTCGTTGACCCGGCCGGAGATCGCCTCGGCGTCACCGGCGCCGTCGACGATGGTGGTCTCGTCCTTGGTCACCACGACCTTGCGGGCGCGGCCGAGCAGGTCGAGGGTGGCGGTCTCGAGCTTGAGGCCGACCTCCTCGGCGATGACCTGACCGCCGGTCAGGATCGCGATGTCGCCCAGCATGGCCTTGCGGCGGTCGCCGAAGCCCGGGGCCTTGACGGCCACGGAGCGGAACAGGCCGCGGATCTTGTTGACCACCAGGGTCGCCAGGGCCTCGCCGTCGACGTCCTCGGCGATGATCAGCAGCGGCTTGCCGGACTGCACGACCTTGTCGAGCAGCGGCAGCAGGTCCTTGTTGGCCGAGACCTTGCTGTTGACGATCAGGATGTACGGGTCTTCGAGAACGGCCTCCATACGGTCGGAGTCGGTCACGAAGTACATCGACGTCATGCCCTTGTCGAAGCGCATGCCCTCGGTGAGCTCAAGCTCCAGGCCGAAGGTGTTGCTCTCCTCGACGGTGATGACGCCTTCCTTGCCGACCTTGTCCATCGCCTCGGCGATGAGCGAGCCGATCTCGGGGTCGGCGGCGGAGATGGAGGCGGTGGAGGCGATCTGCTCCTTGGTCTCCACGTCCTTGGCCAGCTTGGAGAGCTCCTCGCTGACCCGCTCGACGGCGGCCTCGATGCCCTTCTTCAGGGCCATCGGGTTGGCGCCGGCGGCCACGTTGCGCAGACCTTCGCGCACCAGAGCCTGGGCGAGCACGGTGGCCGTGGTGGTGCCGTCGCCGGCGACGTCGTCAGTCTTCTTGGCGACTTCCTTGACCAGCTCGGCGCCGATCTTCTCCCACGGGTCCTCGAGCTCGATCTCCTTGGCGATGGAGACGCCGTCGTTGGTGATCGTGGGAGCGCCCCACTTCTTCTCCAGCACGACGTTGCGCCCCTTGGGGCCCAAGGTCACCTTGACGGCGTCGGCGAGCTGGTTCATACCGCGCTCGAGACCGCGCCGGGCGTCCTCGTCAAACGCGATCATCTTGGCTGCCATAAGGCTAGACCTCCCAGATGCAGGGTGGCGTGTCCTGGACCGAGCCGACGCCCGCGACGGCATAGGCCTGCATCTCCGTTCGGCAGACCCCATCGTCTCGATCCGAGTTGTTGGCACTCTGCCACACAGAGTGCCAACGAACTGTTTAGCACTCTACCCTGCCGAGTGCAAGCCACGGGCACCCCACCCCAGCTCATCGGGCAGGTCATCGGGTGCGCCGGTTCGTACGGCGAGCCGCCCCTGAGGCGCGGCCCGCCGTGCGAAGCCGACGGAGGAAACAGTGGCGAGCCCGTACGGACTGCGCTGCCGCACGTCCCGCCTTGGTGCATACCAGCGAGGGTGAATCAGACCGTGCGGACGGACTCCGCCTGCGGCCCCTTCTGGCCCTGCGTGATCTCGAACTCGACGCGCTGTCCCTGTTCGAGAGAGCGGTACCCGTCCATCATGATCGCTGAGTAATGGACGAATACATCCTTACCACCGTCTACCGCGATGAAGCCGTAGCCCTTGTCCGCGTTGAACCACTTGACGGTGCCCTGCGCCACTTCCGACTCCTCTTACTGGGCTCGCAGATCTCGCCCATTCCTTCGCGAGACCCGTAATCGCATGACTTTTGGGAAAATCAGCCAGACGATCGCCCTCGACCATACCTGTGGCACGGGGTTTGGCAACAGAGTCAACCGACAAAACGCTAATTTCATCGAAGGCTGAGTCGTTCGAGGTTGAATTTGGTTCTAAAACAAGAAGGCGCCCACAAGGGGCGCCTTCAAGAGTCGGTGGTCCGGCGGTCAGCCGCCCGCGACTGCGGGGATGATGGAGATCTGAGTGCCTTCAGGGGCGGGAGTGTCCAGGCCCTCGGCGAAACGGACATCCTCATCACCAACGTATACGTTGACAAAACGACGAATCTTGCCCGATTCATCCAGAATTCTCGCGCCGATCCCCGGGTAGTCGGAGTCAAGCTTGGCGAGAACGTCACGAAGAGTCGCCCCTTCGCCACTCACCTCGGCGTTACCCCCGGTGTAAGTGCGCAGAATGGTGGGAATCCGCACAGAAACGCTCATGGTTTTTGTTGCCTTTCCTGGATTGTCAGACAGTCGCGCGGAACGCGTCGAGAGAGGGCCGGATCACGGCGGTGGGCCGCGCGTCGTCGCTGATCGCGTCGAGCGTCTTCAGGCCGTCGCCGGTGTTCAGGACCACCGTCTCGGCCTCGGGGTCGAGCCTGCCCGTCTCGACGAGCTTCTTCAGCACGCCCACCGTGACGCCGCCCGCGGTCTCGGCGAAGATGCCCTCGGTGGAGGCCAGGAGCTTGATGGCGGCGACGATCTCGGGGTCGGTGACGTCCTCGACGCCCCCGCCCGTGCGCCGGGCGATGTCGAGCACGTACGGCCCGTCGGCGGGGTTGCCGATGGCCAGCGACTTGGCGATCGTGTCCGGCTTGACCGGCTGGACGACGTCGTGCCCCGCCTTGTACGCCGTCGAGACCGGCGAGCACCCGGCCGCCTGGGCCCCGAACACCTTGTAGGGGGTGTCCTCGACCAGCCCGAGCGCGATCAGCTCCTTGAAGCCCTTGTCGATCTTCGTGAGCTGGGAGCCGGAGGCGATGGGGATGACGATCTGCTCCGGCAGCCGCCAGCCGAGCTGCTCGGCGATCTCGTACGCGAGCGTCTTGGAGCCCTCGGCGTAGTAGGGCCGCAGGTTGACGTTGACGAACCCCCACCGCTCGCCCAGCGGGTCGCCGATCAGCTCCGAACAGAACCGGTTGACCTCGTCGTACGTTCCGTCGATGCCGATCAGCCGGCCGCCGAACACCCGGGCCATGGCGATCTTGGCCGCTTCGAGGTCGGCCGGGATGAACACGCACGCGTCGAGGCCGGCCCGCGCGGCGGCGGCGGTGACCGCGCCGGCGAGGTTGCCCGTGGAGGAGCAGGAGAGCGTGTGGAAACCGAAGTTCCTGGCCGCCTCGACGGCGATGGCGACCACCCGGTCCTTGAAGGAGTGGGTGGGGTTGCCCGAGTCGTCCTTCACGAACAGGGACCGGATGCCGAGCGCCTTGCCGAGGTTGCCGGCCTTGACCAGCTTCGTCCAGCCCGGGTTCATGTTGGGCTTGCTCGCCACGTCGGCGGGGACCGGGAGCAGGGAGCGGTAGCGCCAGATGTTGGCGGGGCCGGACTCGATGTCCGCGCGGGTCACCTGGCCGAAGGAGTAGGCCGCTTCGAGCGGCCCGAAACACTCCAGGCAGGCGAAGCTGGGACCCAGGGGGTAGCGCGTGCCGCACTCGCGGCAGGACAGAGCGACGGCAGGACCAAAGTCGAGCGACATGAAGCGAGGCCTTCCCTCATCTTCGCCCGCGGCCACCTTGACCGCGAACCGGAATTGGCACCTTGTCCCGGTCGGCCTCGCCAGGTCGCGAGCACAAGCCGGGAGGGTTGCCGGGGCTTCGCAGGGCCGGTCCCTCCACCCCTCTGGATGAGCAATATTCAGTTGTCGAAAAGGACTCTACCTTCTCAAGTGGCGGAAACGACCACCCGTCTCACCATGCGAGAGGACGCGTCTCACCGATAGTCCTCCCCGAGGACTCCCTGCACGTACTTGCGGGCCTGGTGGATGCGGGACTTGGCGGTGCCGAGCGGGATGTTGAGCTGCTCGGCCACCTCGTTGTAGTCGAGCTGGACGATGTCGCGCAGCACCAGCGCCTGGGCCAGGTCGGGCTTGTCGGCCTCCAGCGCCTCCATCGCGTCGAGCAGGTCGAGCCGCGAGCCGGCGATCACGCTGACCCGCCGCGCGTCGGGCTTCTGCATCGGCAGCTCCTCCGACGTCTGCTCGGCGGCCCTGCGCTTCAGCGAGCGGTACGTGGTGCGCGCGCAGTTGGCGGTCACGATGTGCAGCCAGGTGCTGAACCTGGCCCGCCCCTCGAACCGGCCGATGTTGCGCGCCACGGCCAGCAGAGTGTCCTGCGAGGCTTCTTCCGCGTCCTGGTGATAGGGCAGGATCCGGGCGCAGTGGCGCATCACGTCAGGCTCGATCCTGGCCAGGAGCTCGCCGAGCGCGCGATGGTCTCCGGCCGCGGCCGAGCGGGCGAGTTCCTCGGTTAGCTCATCTAGCGCCATAGCTGGGATCCTATGGGCGAAGGGAGCCCAAATGAACAGCGTTCTCGTGGCGTCCAACCGCGGGCCGGTCTCCTTCACCGTCGACGACGACGGTGAGCTGACCATGAAACGCGGTGGTGGCGGCCTCGTCTCGGGCCTGTCGGGGGTGGCCAAGGAGCACGGCGTGCTGTGGGTGTGCGCCGCGCTGTCCGACGGCGACCGCAGCGCCGTGCGCCTGGCCCCGGGGGGCCGGCTCGACCGCGGCGGCTACGACACGGGCGCCCTGCGGATGCTCGACATCCCCGCGGCCACCTTCCACCGCGCCTACAACGCCGTGGCCAACTCGACCCTGTGGTTCGTCAACCACCTGCTGTACGACATCCCCAACTCCCCCAGTTTCGGCACCAAGTTCCGGCGCGAGTGGGAGTCCTACCGCGACTACAACGGCGCGTTCGCGCTGGCGCTGGCCGAGGAGGCCGGGCACGGCGCGCGCGTGATGGTCCAGGACTACCACCTGACGCTCACCCCGGCGATGCTCCGCGCCGAGCGGCCCGACCTGCGCATCGCCCACTTCAGCCACACGCCGTGGGCGCCTCCCGAGTACTTCTCCCTGCTGCCCGACGCGGTGACCAGGGAGGTGCTCGACGGCATCCTGGGGGCCGACCACGCGGGCTTCCTCACCGCCCGGTGGGCGGCGGCGTTCATGGACTGCTGCGAGGCGCTGCTGGGCGCGCGGGTGGACCGCGCGGCCGGCACGGTCACCCACGAGGGCAGGACGACCCGCGTCGGCGTGCACAGCCTGGGCGTGGACGGCGCGGCCCTGTGGGCGCGGGCCTGCGAGCCCGACGTCGAGTCGCACATGGCCGCGCTGGCCGAGCAGGTGGCCGGACGCCGGCTGATCGTCCGCATCGACCGCACCGAGCTGTCCAAGAACATCGTGCGCGGGCTGCTGGCCTACCGCGAGTTCCTGGCCGCCCATCCGGAGTGGCACGGCAAGGTGGTCCACCTGGCCTTCGCCTACCCCAGCCGGCACGACCTGCCCGAATACCGCGAGTACACCGCGTCGGTGCAGCGCTGCGCGCGCGAGATCGAGGACGAGTACGCCACCGAGGACTGGGACCCGGTCATCCTCAACGTCAACGACGACTACCCCCGCTCGCTGGCCGCCTACCGGCTGGCGGACGTGCTGCTGGTCAACCCCATCCGCGACGGCATGAACCTGGTCGCCAAGGAGGGGCCGGTCCTGTCGCCGCGCTGCGCCCTGGTGCTCTCGCGCGAGGCGGGGGCGGCCGCCGAGCTGGGCCCGTACGCGCTGGTGGTCAACCCCTACGACGTGAGCGGCACGGCGGACGCGCTGCACGAGGCGCTGGTGATGCCCGAGGACGAACGCCGGCGGCGGCGCGACCGGCTGCACGAGGCGGCCACCGCGCTGCCGCCGCACAAGTGGCTGGAATCCCAACTCGACGCCCTGCTTTAACATGAGAAGTCGGGTTCACTGCCAATGACGGAGGCTGCCGGGTGTCGACGGTCTCAGTGCCCATCAGACTCGTCCGGGACCGTCCGACCTGGCTCATCTACTTCCTGCTCGGCACGTTCGCCACGTTCGTGTACGGCCTGAGCGCCGCCCTCCCGCTGCTGCGCGCCGACCAGCGCACCACGGCCACCGTCGCCGGGCTGCACGGCACCGCCATGGCGGTCGGGACGATCGGCGCCGGGCTCGCGCTGCCCCTGCTCACCAGGCTGCTCGGCCGGCGCTCGACGTGCTGGTTCGGCCTGGCCGGGATGAACGCCGGCGTGCTGCTGGTCATGGCCGCCTCCGCGCTGCCCCTGACGCTGCTCGGCTACGGCGTGGCCGGCGGTTTCGGCTCGGTCATGCTCTACGCGGCGATGGCCGAGCTCAGCGACCACCACGGGGCCGCGGGACCGGCCGCGCTCAGCGAGGCCAACGCCGTGGGCGTGCTGGTGGGGATGGTGGCGACGTTCGTGCTCAGCCAGGTGGCGCAGAGCGCGCTCGGCTGGCGGGCCGCCCTGCTGGTCACCCCGGCCGTCAGCGCCCTGCTGGCGCTGTCGCTGGGCCGCTCCTGGCCCGCGCCCCGGCGGGCCGGCGGAGGGCGGGGCGGCGCGGTCGCCGGGGAGGCCGTCCCGGCGCGGGAGGGCGGCGGGTGGCGCTTCCATCTGGCCGGGGGCGTGCTGTTCTGCTGCGTGGCGCTGGAGTTCACGTTCAACCTGTGGGCCGCCGACCTGTTCGCCCTCAGGACGGGCGTGCCGGCGGCCGTCGCGGCGACCGGGCTGACGGCGTTCGTCTGCGGCATGGCGGCGGGCAGGTTCGCGGGCGCGCAGCTCGCGCTGCGGCTGCCGGCCACGCCGCTGCTGGCCGGCGCTCTGGGGCTGATGGCCCTCGGCTGGGTGCTGTTCTGGGCGAGCACCGCGCCGATCCTGTCGTACGCGGGGCTGGCGCTGAGCGGGCTGGGCGCGTCGCTGCAGTTCCCGCTCGCGCTGAGCACGCTGATCGCCGCCTCGGGCGACCGGGCGGACCGGGCGGCGGCCGCCTCGCCCGTGTGGGCGGGCGCCGCCATGGCGATCGGCCCGCTGCTGCTCGGCGCGCTGGCCGACGGCTACGGCACCGGGAACGCGTTCCTGCTGGTGCCCGTGGTCATCGGCCTGGCGGTCGCCGGGGTGCTCATCTCCAGTCGGCGTACTTGAGCGTGTCGGCCAGGCCGGGCGTGTTCCACTGGTCGACGACGAGGATCCCGCTCTTCGGCAGGTACCACTCGCGCTGCGTGAAGCGGGCCTTGACGCCGCCGCCCGAGTAGCTGACGCACGTGGCCTGCCAGGCGTTGTAGGCGGCCTTGTGCCCGGCCCCCATCTGCCGGTAGCCCCTGGTGACCTTGGGGCCGACGACCTCGCCCCACTTGCGGTTGATCGGGCAGGGCTGCACGTCGCTGGCCGGATAGTACGGGTCCTTGCCCGTGTAGGGCCCGAACCCCTCGGCGCCCCGCTTGATCGCGGCGGGACCGAGGACGTAGAACGCGTCGCACTCGGGCGAGCCCCAGCCCTGCGGCTTGGCGCACCGGCCGGTGACCACCTGGACGACGTCGCCGCCCTTGCGGTGGACCACCCACTCGATCGGGATGTAGAGCGTCAGGCCGCCGCGCAGCCTGAGCTGCTGGGCGGGGGCGGCGGAGGCGGCGCCGGGGACGGCGAGCACGGCAGCCAGAGTGGCCAGAGCCGCGGCCGAGGCGGCGGCGAGAGATCGTCGTGACATGCGCACCAACGTAGGACCCGCCACTTGCAGCCCAATCACGAACGGCTGAAAGCCGCGAGCCGGCCCAGACGGCGCAAGGCCGCGAGCCGGCTCACGAACGGCTGGGCTCTAGGGACGGGTGAAGGCCGTCGTCAGCTCCCGCAGCAGCGCCACCACGCCGTCGGGCCCGTCGACCACGATGTCGGCCCGCTCGGCCAGCGCGGTCACCTCGGCCGAGCCGCTGCACACGGTCACGCCGGGCAGCCCCGAGGCGCGTACGGCGTCGAAGGCGGCCAGGTCGCCGAGGTCGTCGCCGACGAACATGACGGACCTGGCGTCCCGCTCGGCCAGGAACAGCCCGAGCGCGTGGCCCTTGTCCATGCCGGGCGGGCGCAGCTCCAGGACCATGCGTCCCGGCTCGATCACCAGGCCGTGTTTCGCGGCCAGCTCGGCCAGCGGCTCGCGCAGCACGGCGAGCGCGCCCTCGGGGTCGGGGGCGCGCCTGGTGTGCACGGCCACCGCCCTGCCCTTGTCCTCGATCACCACGCCGTGCAGGCCGAGCGCGTCGAGCAGCAGGGGCAGCTCGGCCCGGACGCGCGGCACGCCGGGCGGCGGCGGCGGCGCCGAGACGCGTCCGTGCTCCCACCGTTCGAAGCCGTAGTGGCCGAGCACCACGAGGCCGGGCACGTCGGCCAGGCCGGGCCCGAGTTCGAGCGCGGTGGCCGCCGGCCTGCCGGTCACGATGGCCACGGCGCCGACGTGCGCGCCCAGGTCGGCGAGCACGGCGGGGGCCTCGGGGTGGATCTTGGCGGAGGCGGGATCGGGCACGATCGGCGACAGGGTTCCGTCGAAGTCGAGCCCGATCACGGCGCCGGACGGATCTTTAAGGATCGCTTCCATACCAGGGATGTTCCTCACGCGGCTGCCGTACCCAGCCGGTCAGGGACGCATGCCGAGCCGTCTCGCCGCACGGTCGCGCTGACGGGTGGAGCGCAACCTTCGCAACCGTTTGACCAGCATCGGGTCCTGCTCCAGCGCCTCCGGTCTGTCGATCAACTCGCCGAGCAACTGGTAGTAGCGGGTGGCCGAGAACCCGAAGGTCTCCTTGATGGCCTGCTCCTTGGCGCCCGCGTGCCGCCACCATTGGCGTTCGAAGGCGAGGAGTTCGAGATCGCGGTCGTTGAGGGATGTCCGGGACGGTTCCTGGGCAGCACTGTCACCGCTGAGCGGTGCTCCCATGATGTCCTCCTCGGGAAGGGGCGTGCGACGATCACATCGCACGCTTCGCGGCCCGTGGCCAATCGTAATGTGCGATCTGCGGCTGTTCACGGCGGATTGCCGGACGTACAGTCACGAAATGTGACCCCAGTCATCACGCTCCTCACGGACTACGGGCTCGAAGACGGCTATGTGGCCGCCTGCCACGGAGTGATCGCCGGGATCGCGCCCGAGGCGCGGGTGATCGACGTGTGCCACCTCGTCCCGTCCGGCGACGTACGGCGGGGCGCGGCGATCCTCGCCCAGACCATCCCCTACCTGCCTGAGGGCGTCCACATCGGCGCGGTCGATCCCGGCGTGGGCGGCGCGCGGCGGTCGGTGGCGGTCGAGGCGGGCGGCCGGGTGTTCGTCGGCCCCGACAACGGCCTGCTGTCCTGGGCGGTGCACGCCAGCGGCGGCGCGCGGGCCGCGTACGCGCTCAGCAACGAGGAGCTCTTCCTGCGGCCGGTGTCGCCGACCTTCCACGGCCGGGACGTCTTCGCGCCGGTCGCCGGGCGGCTGGCCGGCGGCCTGGACCCGGCCGAGCTGGGCCCCCGGGTGCCGGTCGAGCGGCTGGTCACGCTGCCCGCGCCGACCTCGCTGCTGCGGGACGGCTCGGTGGAGGGCGAGGTCGTCTCGGTCGACCGCTACGGCAACACGCAGCTGTCGATCGCGGCCGGCGACCTGCAGGCGCTGGGCGTCCAGGTGGGCGACACGCTGGGGGTGTGGCTCGGGCGGCGGCAGCTCGCGATGCCCTTCCGCGCGACGTTCGCGGCGGTGCCGCCGGGCGAGCTGGTGGCGTTCACGGACTCGGCGGGGCTGATCGCCATCGCGGTCAACTACGGCGACGCGGCGCAGCGGCTGGGGCTCCCACCTGGGGCGCATGTCCGACTTTCGCCGACACCCTAGGGCGAATAGCCGCATAACATCAATTACTCCGCGTATCGGGCTGTTTACCGAAGCGTCGGAACGAATCATCGGCGGCGTGCCAGAATGCACGGCAGATCGGGCGTCCCTCCCCTCCCGTTCGAGGTTGACGTGTACCAACTGTCCGTCGTGCTGCTCTCCATCCTGTCCGTGTTCTGGCCGCAGGCCGACGCGCCCGTGCCGGAGCGCTGGCACGCCTGGCCGGTGACGCGGATCTTCCCCCTGGTCGTGCCGGGCCTCAGCCCGTCGGGGGCCAGGGTGACGTACGTGCTGGCGGGCGTGGCTCCCGAGGCGCCGTGCCGGGTGGCGTTCCAGCCCGCCGCGGTGCGACCGGGCTGCCTGACCGCCCTGCGGGCCACGTACGCCGACAGCACCCAGACGTACGTGGCCACCGTCGGCATCGCCGTGCTCGGCGGGCCGGGCCCCGGGACGTACCGCGGGGCGCGCCCGGCCACCGTGCGGCCCGTCGCCTTCCCCGGCGGGCCCGCCGAGCGGTTCGGCCGGCGGCAGTACGTCACCGGGGCGCTGGCCGGGTCCGGCGACCCCTACCTCGTGGCGACGGCCGCCGGGTACGCCGACGGGCGGGCGTACCGGCCGGGTGACCGCGCCGCGCCGCGGCTGCGCGCGGTCGCGCGGCAACTCGCCGAGGCGTTGTACCGGGCGCTGACCCGATGAGGGTGCTCGCGTCCCTGCTGCCGGCTCTGATCCTGGCGGCCGGGGTCGCGGGCGTGGCGTCCAGCGCCACCGACGACGTGCGGACGGCGGCCTCGCCGAGCGTCCCCGGCGGTGTGGGCGCCGCCGCGCGGGCCCGGCAGTGGCAGCTCGGAGCGCTGCGCGTGCCCAATGCCTGGCGGGAGAGCCGGGGCGCGGGCGTGCTGGTGGCCGTGCTGGACACCGGCGTGAACGGCCGCCACCCCGACCTGCGGGGGGCCGTCACCCAGGGCCCCGACCTGACCGGCGCGCCCCCGCGGCTCTGGGGGCACCACGGCACCGCCATGGCCGGCCTGATCGCCGGCCGCGGGCACGGCCGGGGGCGCGCGGAGGGCGTGGTCGGCGTGGCCCCCGCGGCGCGGGTGTTGTCGATCAGGGTCACCCTGGAGAACACCGACCCGCTGCGCGCCGAGCAGCGCGCCGGCCGCCGCGACGCCCTGGCCGCCGGCATCAGGTACGCGGCCGACCACGGCGCGGACGTGATCAGCATGTCCCTCGGCGGCGGCAGCGGCGCGTGGGAGGGCTCGGCGGCCGAGGAGGAGGCCGTGCAGTACGCGCTCGCCCGCGGCGCGGTCCTGGTGGCCTCGGCGGGCAACGACGGCGACACGGCCAACAGGAAGAACTTCCCCGCCGCCTACCCGGGCGTGATCGCCGTGGGCGCGGTGGACCGGCGGCTCAGGGTGGCGCCCTTCTCCAACCGCCAGGACTACCTGTCGGTGGTCGCGCCGGGCACGGACGTCGTCACGGCCGACGGCGGCGACGGGTACGTGGTGGGCGACGGCACCAGCTCGGCGGCGGCCATGGTCGCGGGCGTGGCGGCCCTGGTGCGGTCGGCCCATCCGGAGCTGTCGCCGTACCAGGTGCGCACGGCCGTCGAGCGCGGCACCAGGAGACGGCCCGCGGGCGGCCACAGCCCCGCCTACGGGCACGGGGTGGCCGACGCGCCGCTCGCCCTGCGGGAGGCCCGGCGGCTGGCCCACGGAAGGGTCTCACCGGCCGCCCGGCCCGGCCCCTACTTCGGGCGGGGCCCGGCCCGGCCGCCCGCCTCCAGGGCGCCGGTCGTGGCCGGGATGGTGGTGCTGGCGGCGGCCATGTCGGCGCGGGTGGTCGCGACCCGGCGGCGGCGCCGGAGGGATTCACCCTAGCAAGCGCTTGTGTAATACTCCTGGCTATGACCTTAGCGATCGACGGCTGGTTCGCCATCGACGGGGACGGCGCCACCCACCTCATCGGCACCGCCTGCCTGACCTGCGGGACCGTCGCCTTCCCGCCGCAGCCCGGCCTGTGCCGCAACCCGCGCTGCGCGGGCGAGGAGACGGCCGAGGTCCGGCTGCCGCGGCGCGGGCGCGTCTGGTCCTACACCGAGGCGTGCTATCCGCCGCCGGAGCCGTACGTGGCGGCGGAGCCGTACCGGCCGGTCACGCTGGCCGCCGTCGAGCTCGACGACGCCGGGCTGGTGGTGCTCGGCCAGGTCAGGGACCTCACGGCCGGCGATCTGGAGGTGGGCATGGAGCTGGAGCTGGTGCACGGGCCGCTGGCCGACGGGCCGCTGGTGTGGATGTGGGGGCGGCCCTCGTGAGCGCGGTGGTGGTGCTCGGCGCGGGCATGCACCCATGGGGCAAGTGGGGACGTCCCTTCGCCGAGTACGGCGTCGCCGCCGCCCGCGCCGCCCTCCGCGACGCCGGCGTGGCCTGGACCGACGTCCAGTACGTGGTGGGGGCCGACACGATCAGGAACGGCTACCCCGGCTTCGTGGCCGGCGCCACCTACGCCCAGGCGCTCGGCTGGACGGGCGCCAGGATCGCCTCCTGCTACGCGGCCTGCGCGTCGGGGGCCCAGGCCGTGGACATCGCGCGGACCAGGATCATGGCCGGGCTGTGCGACGTCGCGCTCGTGGTGGGCGCGGACTCCACCCCCAAGGGCTTCTTCAAGCCGGTCGGCGGCGACCGGCACGACGACCCCGACTGGCTGCGCTTCCGCCTGCTCGGCGCGACCAACCCCGCCTACTTCGGCCTCTACGCCCGCCGGCGCATGGCCCTGTACGGCTCCACCGCCGACGACTTCGCCGCCGTCAAGGTCAAGAACGCGCGCGCCGGCTCGCTCAACCCCATGGCCCGCTACCGCCGCCCGGTCACGGCGGAGGAGGTGCTCGCCTCGCCCATGGTGGCCGACCCGCTGCGCCTGATGGACATCTGCGCCACCTCCGACGGCGGGGCCGCGGTCGTGCTGGCCTCGCAGGCGTACGCCAGGCGGCTCGGCGCGACGGCCCCGGTGCGCCTGGCCGCCGTCTCCACGGTGACCCCGACCTTCCCCAACACGATCCTGGAGCTGCCGAACTTCGCCACCGAGTCCTGCGCCGCCGTTCCCGCGCCCGAGAGGCCCTTCAGGGCCGCGATCGCGCACGCGGCCTACGAAGAGGCCGGCCTGGGCCCCGAGGACGTCTCCTTCGCCGAGGTGTACGACCTGTCCACCGCCCTGGAGCTGGACTGGGTCGAGGACGTCGGCCTGTGCCCGCCGGGCGAGGCGGACAAGCTGCTGCGGGCGGGCGAGACCGCGCTCGGCGGCCGGGTGCCGGTCAACCCGTCGGGCGGCCTGGCCTCCTTCGGCGAGGCGATCCCGGCCCAGGCGATCGCGCAGCTGTGCGAGCTGACGTACCAGCTGCGCGGCGCGGCGGGCGGGCGGCAGGTGTCGGGCGCGCGGGTCGGCCTGGCAGTCAACCAGGGGCTGTTCGGCCACGGCTCGGCGATCGTGGCCACCACGTGACAAGGCCCTCCGGGAGCGTCTCCCGGAGGACCTCACGATCGCTCGCGGTCAGCCCGCGTGCACCACGTCGTGCGTCTCGGCGAAGTGACAGGCGCTCTCGTGCCCGGTCCCCGTCCGGATCTGCAGCAACGGCTCCTCCTCCGCGCAGATCTCCTGCGCCTTCCAGCAGCGGGTGCGGAAGCGGCAGCCCGACGGCGGGTTGGCGGGCGAGGGCGGGTCGCCCTGCAGGATGATCCGCTCGCGCTGCTCCCGGCCCTCGGGGTCGGGAACCGGCACCGCCGACAGCAGCGCCTGCGTGTACGGATGAGCGGGCTTGTCGTAGATCTCGACGTCCTTGCCGAGCTCGACGAACTTGCCCAGGTACATCACGCCCACCCGGTCGGAGATGTGGCGGACCACCGACAGGTCGTGGGCGATGAAGATGTAGGCCAGGTTGAACTCGTTCTGCAGCCGCTCCAGCAGGTTGATCACCTGGGCCTGGATCGACACGTCCAGCGCCGAGACGGGCTCGTCGCAGACGATGATCTCCGGCTGCAGCGCCAGGCCGCGGGCGATGCCGATGCGCTGCCGCTGGCCGCCCGAGAACTGGTGCGGGTAGCGGTTGATGTGGTCGGGGTTGAGCCCGACGACCTCCAGCAGCTCCTGCACCTTGCGGCGGCGGTCGCCCTTGGGCGCCACCTCCGTGTGGATCTCGTACGGCTCGCCGATGATGTCGCCGACGGTCATCCGGGGGTTCAGCGAGGTGTACGGGTCCTGCATCACCATCTGGATGTTGCGGCGCATGCGCTTGAGCTCGCCGCCCCTGGCCTTGGCGATGTCCTTGCCGTTGATCTTCACCGAGCCCGAGGTCGGCCGCTCCAGCGCCATCAGCACCTTGGCCAGCGTGGACTTGCCGCAGCCCGACTCGCCCACGATGCCCAGCGTCTCGCCCCTGTTGAGGTCGAACGAGACGCCGTCCACGGCCTTGATCGCGCCGATCTGCTTCTTGAGGACGATGCCCTGGGTCAGGGGGAAGTGCTTGACCAGGTCGCGAACCTCAAGGATGCGCTCACTGCCGTTCGCCATCGAGGACCTCCCTCCAGTAGTGGCAGGCGCTGCCACGCGTGCCGCTGATCTCGTAGAGCTGGGGGGCGGCGGTCACGCAGTTGTCCTGCCGGTACGGGCACCGGGGATTGAACGCGCACCCGCTCGGCAGGTCGAGCAGGTTGGGCGGCAGGCCCTTGATCGCGTACAGCTCCTGGCCCTTGAGGTCCACCCGGGGGATGGACTCCAGCAGGCCCTTCGTGTACGGGTGCGCCGGCGACCGGTAGATGTCGTGCACCGGGGCGTTCTCCACGATCCGGCCGGCGTACATGACCGAGATCTTGTCGGCCACGTCCGCCACGACGCCCAGGTCGTGGGTGATCAGGATCATGCCCATCTGGCTCTCGCGCTGCAGCTCGGCCAGCAGTTCCATGATCTGCGCCTGGACGGTCACGTCCAGGGCGGTGGTCGGCTCGTCAGCGATCAGCACCTCGGGGTCGAGCGCGATCGACATCGCGATCATGATGCGCTGCCGCATGCCGCCCGAGAACTGGTGCGGATAGTCGTTGACGCGCTGCCGGGCGGCCGGGATGCGGACCTTGTCCATCAGCTCGACGGCCTTGTTCATGCCGTCCCGCTTGGACATGCCGCGGTGGACCCGGAACATCTCGCTGATCTGCCAGCCCACGGTGAACACCGGGTTGAGCGCCGAGAGAGCGTCCTGGAAGACCATCGCGATGCGCTGGCCGCGCACCTGGGTGCGCGCGTCCTCCGAGAGCTTGAGCAGGTCGGTGCCCTTGAAGCGGATCTCGCCCTTGGGGATGACGGCCGGCGGCATGTCCAGGATGCCCATGATCGCCTGAGCGGTCACGGACTTGCCCGAACCCGACTCGCCGAGCACCGCCAGCGTCTCACCGGGGTTGACCGTGTAGCTCACGCCGTTCACCGCGCGCACGACGCCCTGACGCGTACGGAACTCCACGTGCAGATCGTCAACCGCGAGCAGCGGTTCGTCGCCCAGCCCTCCCTCGGCGGGCAACACGTCTGTCGACGTCTTCTTCACTTGATCCCCCCTTCTACCTGAGCTTCGGATCGAGAGCGTCACGCACGGCGTCGCCCAGCATGATGAACGCGAGCACCGTGATGCTCAGGAACAGGGCCGGGAAGAACAGCGGCAGCGACGCGTCGAGGAACCGCGGCCGGGCGTCGGCGATCATGAGGCCCCACGAGATGTCCGGCGACTGCACGCCGACCCCGAGGAACGACAGCGCCGCCTCCGCCGCGATGTAGCCGCCGAGGTTGATCGTGCTGACCACGATCACCGGCGCCAGCGAGTTCGGCAGCAGGTGCTTGAACATGATGCGCCACTGGCCCGCGCCCACCGCCCGCGCGGCGACCACGAAGTCCTGGCTCTTGGCCGTGATCACCGAGGCCCGCATGATGCGGAACACCATCGGCCAGCCGAGCACCGCCAGGGCCGCGATGACCAGCATGATGCTGTTGATGCCGCTGTCGCGGAAGGTCGCCGCGATCAGCAGGGCGCCCAGGATCGGCGGGATGGCGAAGAAGATCTCGGTGACCCGGGAGGAGACCGAGTCGATCAGGCCGCTGCGGAAGCCGGCGAACAGGCCGAGCAGGCCGCCCACGATCATGGTGATGATCGTGGTGGTCACGCCGATCACGATCGAGTTGCGGGCGCCGTAGATCGTCCTGGCGAACACGTCACACCCCTGGCTGTCCTTGCCGAACGGGTGCCCCACGCTGGGGAGCTGCCGGGCGGTGGACAGGTCGCAGGTCTGGGCGTTGGTCGGGTCGATCGAGGTGAACAACGACGGCCAGAACGCCATGACCAGCAGGATCGCGATCAGCACCGCGGAGATGATGAACATCGGCCGGCGGCGCAGGTCGTACCAGGCGTCGGTCCACAGGCTGGCGGGCTTCTCCTGCTTCTGCTTGCCGCGCCTGCCCTGCTTGTCGGGGGACGGTGGCGCCGGGGCCTCCGTGACCAGCGACTTCGCTTCCGGCAGCATGGGCCCGACGTTTGCTTCGTTACTCATAGCGGATCCTCGGGTCGAGCACTGCGTACAACATGTCGACGACCAGGTTGGCCAGGATGTAGATCAGCACCAGCACGGTCACGATGCCCACGACGACCGGCTGTTCTCGCAGCAGGATCGAGTTGAACAGCTGGTTGCCGATGCCCGGCAGGTTGAAGATCGTCTCCGTGATGACCGCGCCGCCCATCAGGTTCCCGAGGTCGGCGCCGAGGTAGGTGACCAGCGGGATCAGGGCGTTGCGGAGCCCGTGCCTGCCGATGACGCGGCGTTTGGCCAGACCCTTGGCGGTGGCCGTGCGGATGTAGTCCGCGCGCAGCGTCTCCACCAGGCTCGTCCGCGTCAACCTGGTGAGATAGGCGATCGACGTGCCGGCGAGCACGAAACCGGGCAGCAGGTAGCTGCGGAACCCGGCCGAGATGCCGGCCACGGGGAAGATGTCGCTTCCCGTCCACAGCTTGAGCTTGACTCCGAGCACGAGCTGCAGCACGAAGCCCGTCACCAGCGTGGGGACGGAGATCAGCAGCAGCGTCGAGGCGAGGATGGCGGTGTCGGAGGCCCTGCCGCGGCGCAGCGCCGCCCACAGGCCGAGGCCGACGCCGATGATGGCCTCCATGACGAGCGCGGTCAGCGCGAGGTTCAGCGTGACCTGGAACTTGCCGGCCATGAGCTGAGAGACCGGGATCCTGGAGAAGGTGGTCCCGAAGTCGCCGTGGAGGAGCACGCCGCTGAGGTAGTACCAGTACTGCAGCAGCAGCGGATCATTCAGGTGGTACTGGTCGCGCAGGACCTCGGCCACAGCCGGGTCCAGGCGCTTCTCGCCCGCCAGTGCCTGGATGGGGTCGCCGGGCAGGGCGAAGACGATCGCGAAGATGAGTAGCGTGGCGCCGAGCAGGACGGGTATCGCCTGCAGCAGTCGCCTGATGACATAACGGCCCATTCAAGCCCTCCGGTACATGCGTGGAGGCAGTCACCCTCGTAGCCGCGGTTTGCCCGGCCCCAAAGTGACTGCCTCCAAGCTCAGTCCTCCGATGGGCGGACGGCAAGAGCCGTCCGCCCGGCGAATGACGTCAGGCCTTCTCGATGTCGGCCCACTGAACCTGGTTGAGCAGGTTCAGCTTGACGCCCTTGACCTTGGCGGAGTGTCCGAAGTTGCTCCGGTAGAAGTACACCGGGATGTACGGCATGTCCTTGATCAGGATGTCGTCGGCCTGCTGGTAGAGCTTGAGGCCCTCGGCGGCGTCGGCGGCCTGGTCGCCCTTGGCGACGATGTCGTCGAACTCCTTGTTCTCGTAACCGCCGTAGTTCGAGCCGGTCGAGATGGCCTGGGTGCCGAAGATCGGCGTCAGGTAGTTCTCGGCCGACGGGTAGTCGATCGACCAGCCCATGCGGAACAGGCCCTTGTACTTCTTGGCGTCCAGGTCGTCCAGGATGGCCTTGAAGTTCTCGAACGGCTTCGGCGTGACCTCGATGCCCAGGTTGGCGCGGAGGTTGTTGGCGACGGCCTCGATCCACTCCTTGTGGCCGCCGTCGCCGTTGTAGCCGAGCTCCAGCTTGGCCGGGCCCTTGGCGTCGGCGTAGAGCTTCTTCGCCTCGGCCGGGTTGTACGTGCAGGCCGTGCAGGCGCCCTGACGGTAACCAGGGATGGCCGGGTTGATGAAGTCGTCGGCCGGGGCGCGGGTGCCCGCGAAGACCGTCTCGGTGATGGTCTTGCGGTCGATGGCCATGGAGATGGCCTTGCGCACGTCCGGGTTCTTGAACTCGGGGTTGTACTTCAGCGGGACGCCGATGTAACCGACAGAGGCGTCGGGCTCGTCGAAGTAACGGTCGCCGAGGACGGACTTGGCGGTCGCGATCGCCGAGGCGGGCAGCGAGTCGTCCACGTCCAGGTTCTCGGCCTGGAGGTCCTGGAAGGCGGTCTCGGCCGAGCTGTAGATCTTGAACTGCAGCTTGGTCCAGTTCTTCGGCTTGGCGCCGGGGAACTTGTCGTAGACCGTCATGTCGATGGTCTGCGCGCCGCCCTTCTTGTAGGGCTTGTCGACCTTGAACAGGCCCTGGCCGATCGGCTGCTCGCCGTAGGCCTGGGTCACCTTGCCGTCGGCGCCGAGCGCGGAGGCCGGCAGCGGGTAGAAGGCGGTGTACCCGAGCATCGTCTTGAACTGCGAGAACGGTGCGGACAGCGTCACCTCAAGGGTGCTGTCGTCGACAGCCTTGAGGCCCTTCATCTCCTTGGCCGTCGGCGTCTTGCCCTCGCCCGGGTGGACGTCGGCGAAGCCGTCGATGCGGGAGAAGAAGGCGGAGGAGCTCATGGCGTTGTCCTGGTTGGCGCCATAGTTCCAGGCCCGCGCGTAGTCAGCCGCGGTGACCGGCTTGCCGTCGTGCCAGGTGTAGCCGGACTTGAGCTTGATCGTCCAGACCTTGCTGTCCTGGGTGGTGATCGACTCAGCGGCCTCTTCAACCGGCTGCTTGTTCTCGTCGTACTTGACGAGCGGCGAGAACACCGCGGCGAGGACTTCGGAGCCCTCGGTCTCGGTGGTGTTCAGCGGGTTGAGGAGCTCCTGAGGCTCACCGATCTCCATGCGGACCGGCGTTTCGCCGCCGCCCGCGGCAGTGCCGCCGTCCGAGGCACCGCCGCCACACGCGGCAACCGCGAGGGCGAGCAGCGCGGTACCGGCGACGATCTGTGCGCCCTTAGTAACACGCATGGTGAAAAAATTCCTCCCTCTACAGGTGGGCGACAGCGCTGAGCTGCGGTGATGGTAAGCAGCCTGACGGGGGGTTCCTGGTATCCCCCGGATTTGGCTGACATGGTCAAACCAGCCGACGCCCTGCCAGTCGATCGCGACTATCCCTTACTACTTGCCACCAGCGAGTCTCTGGCGCGTTGCAGTTCGGTCACACGTGCGCCAATCCAGCGTCACAGACATTCTTCCTATAACTCTACAAACACCCCAGGGATGCTCAAACAGGTCAAGCCTCGACGTGAACGGCGGATGAAAATTACCCCCTACAGGACCGTGGTCGCGCCCTTCCCGCCATGGCCCGCCTCGCTGGGCTACGGTTGAGCGAGTCTTGACGGCACCTTGGAACCTGGCGCCCCAAGACTCCGTCCAAGCATCTGCCGCGTCCCTCGCGGCAGGCACCCCACCGACCTGGATCCAATAGAGTCCTAGCCATGAGCCAGCCGGAATCCGCTGTCGCGGACGCCCAGGCGGGCGGCCGAAGCGGGCAGGAGCCGCTGGCCAAGCTCGCCGAGAGATACGGACTTCGCCGTGCCATCGCGCGGCCGAGGTTCCCTGTCTATCTGCGCCAGCTCTGGGAGCGGCGACACTTCATCCTGACGTACGCGACGTCCCGCAACGTCTCGAAGTACTCCAGCTCGGCCCTGGGCCAGCTGTGGCAGGTGCTGACCCCCCTCCTGAACGCCGGCATCTACTACGTGATGTTCGGCGTCATCCTGGGCGGCCGGGGCGGCATCGAGAACTACCCGGCCTTCCTGCTGACCGGGATGTTCGTCTTCACCTACACCCAGCGCGTGGTCACGGCGGGCGCCAAGTCGATCTCCGGCAACCTGTCGATGATCCGCGCCCTGCACTTCCCGCGCGCGTCGCTGCCGCTGGCGTACACGATCCAGGAGCTGCAGCAGCTCGCCATCTCCATGGGCGTGCTCCTCGTCATCGTGACGGCCACCGGCGAGTGGCCCACCTGGTTCTGGCTCATGATCCCGGTGGTGCTGGCGCTCCAGACGATGTTCAACATCGGGGCCAGCCTGGTGATCGCCCGGATGGGCGCCCAGATGCGCGACCTCAACCAGTTGCTGCCGTTCATCACCCGCACCTGGCTCTACGCCTCGGGCGTCTTCTTCTCGATCCAGGACAAGGTGGTCGGGTCCGCGAAGCTGCCCCAGTGGGTCGCCGACGTGATGTACCTGAACCCGACGGCTTCCTACATCGAGTGGATGCGCGACATCCTGATCAAGAGCTACCACCCGCAGAACGGGCACTACCCGCCGACCATGGTGTGGGTGTCTTGCGTATTCTGGGCAGTGTTCTCACTCGGCTTCGGCTTCTGGTACTTCTGGCGGTCCGAGGAGAGGTACGGGCGTGGCTGAACTGACCGAGGAGCTGTCACAGGTGAAGGGCGAGGAGCCCGCCGTCCCCGGCAAGGACGTGAGGGTGCACCCCAACCCGGAGCCCCGGGGCAAGAGTCCGCTCGACGTTCCCACGGGCACCCCGACCGTCATCGTCGACGACCTGCACATCGTCTACCGCGTCTACGGCACGGCCACCGACAACGAGAAGGGCAACGCGGTCAACGCCCTCACGCGCCTGCTGAAGCGCCAGGGCCGTCCGCAGATGAAGGAGGTCCACGCCGTCAAGGGCGTGACCTTCGTGGCCTACCACGGCGACGCCATCGGCATCGTGGGCCGCAACGGGTCGGGCAAGTCCACGTTGCTGCGCGCCATCGCCGGCCTGCTCCCGCCGCACGAGGGCGCCGTCTACACCGATGGCCAGCCCTCGCTGCTCGGCGTCAACGCCGCCCTCATGCGCGAGCTGACCGGTGAGCGCAACATCGTCCTCGGCTGTTACGCCATGGGCATGACGCCGGCGGAGGTCAAGGAGAAGTACCAGGAGATCGTCGACTTCTCCGGCATCGACGAGTTCGTCCAGCTGCCCATGTCCACGTACTCGTCGGGCATGGGCGCGCGGCTGCGCTTCGCCATCTCCTCGGCCAAGACCCACGACGTCCTGCTCATCGACGAGGCCCTGGCCACGGGCGACCGCGAGTTCCGCAAGAAGAGCGAGGCCCGCATCCGGCAGATCCGCGAGTCGGCCGGCACGGTCTTCCTGGTCGCCCACGACCTCAAGGTCATCGAGGAGACCTGCAACCGGGTCATCTGGCTGCACAAGGGCAAGATCCGGATGGACGGCGACCCCAAGGAAGTCATCGCCGCCTACAACAAGGGCTGAGCCCGCCCGCTTTTCGATCACCTGCGCGAAACGTGGGTGACTCGCGCGCCGAAACACTGACAGCGTGACTGCCGTTCCGATAGTATTCGAACGCGAATTCGATCCAAGGAACGCTGATGGAGTGGGGGCGCGCGATGGGAGAGCTTTCGGCCGCGATCGACCACCTGGCCATCGAAGACGTGGCCGAGATCCCCAGGATGCAGCTCGCCGAGCAGCTGCTGGAGCTTCACTGGCAGATGGCCCGGTTGCAGGCCCAGATAGCCCGGCGCACCGGCGTCCGGCTGCCCTAGAGGCCCGCGCCGGACAAGGGGGGACAAGAGAAGGCCGCCGACCCCGTGGCGGGGCCGGCGGCGGGCTCGGCGCGGCGCCGCTGCCCTGCAGTCAGCGGCGGCTCGCGCGTGAACCCCCGGGCTGGAGCGCATCCGCCCAGACCCGTGGCGGGCCCGTCCGCCCGAGCGGCGGACCCGCGACCGACGCGCGGCAGTGCCGTCGGGGCGCTCGGCACCTTGTGAGCGCACCCCATCGGCCTGTCCTGTCGGTGCGACGACGCCCCCGTCGTTCCGCGGGCGTCCACCGACGCCGGGGAGAGCGGGAACCCGCCGTCGCGGGAACAACCTGGCACCTGAACGCGGGCCACCTCACGGCCGTCACGGCCGGTTCGCGAACGTCGGCACCTTGGACGCCGGCGAACCGTCGCACGGCCCTCGGCGGGGCCGCGTGCGCGCGTCGTCACGTCATGTCCGGGACGCGCCCGCGCGGGTCACGTCCGCGACACGTCCGGGACGCGCCGCGCTCGCCTCAGTCGCGCACCCAGGAGCCCCGCACCGAGCTCGTCAGCGCGTCGCTGCTCCAGCCGAGGGCGGAGACCATGTCGCTGTAGGAGCCGGCGGCCTTGGAGCCGTTGGCCGAGACGAAGCCCGCGGTGTCCTGCATGAGCGGGGTGATCTCGTCGACGGACGCGGTCCGGGTGGTGCCCGGCAGCGCCTCGACGACCGGCGCGGCCTCGACGGGGGCGACCTGCCCGACCATCGGGGCCAGCTCGCCGCCGGACGCGTGCGGCAGGGCCATCCTGGCGGCGCGGGTGAGCCCGCCCATCCCGGACTCCATGGACAGGTCGCGCAGGCCCTTGGTGGCGCCCGTCATGCTCGTGGTGGCGGTGCCGGCCGTGCCGGAGCCCGTGCCGGGCAGCAGCGCGCCGCCGCCCACCTTGCCCATCGCGCCGCCGACCGAGGCCCCGGCCAGGGCGGTCATCGTGTCCATGGCGCCGCGCAGCGGGGCGCTCGTGCCGGTGAGCCCGCCGTTGCTCTGGGGCGCGCCCTTGACCAGCGGCTGCGCCATGCGGGCGCCGCCGAGCAGCGGCAGCGACTTGGCCAGGCCCCGGCCGCCGCCGCCGATCGCGCCGCTGCCGAGGATGGGCGACAGCTCGGGCAGCGGGCCGCTCGCCTGGGTGACGTCCTCGGCCGCGTTCGGCGTCATCGCCAGGCTGGCGCGCCGGTTCTCGTCGGCGATGTCGCGCGCCCTGGCCTCGCCGGCGGCGTCCGCCGCCTTGGCCTTGTTGGCCCCCGTCAGGCCGCCGAGGCCGCCGCCCAGGCTGCTGAGCAGCCCGCCGCCGAGCAGCCCGCCGAGCAGGTCGAGCGGGCCTCCGCTGGTGCCCCCGCCCAGGCCGTCCAGCGGGACGATCTTGGCGGTGTGAGTGAATTGAACTTCTGCTTGAGCTGGCACGGCCAAAGCCGCCGCCAAGCCGAATGCTGTGACGGCAACGGCCGCCTTGACTACTCGATTCATGATTGCCTTCCCGGCTCGTGATCGATCGCTCTCGAATGCGGTGGAAATGCGAATCGATAACCCCCGAATGCCGTGGCGCACACGCTATGGGCACCACACGAAGCGTGCTGTCACGGCTGAGCTACGGAAGCAGTTGTATCACTCACGGTGATCGCCCGCAGGCGGCCGGAAAGCCCATGTAGCAGGGTTTGCAGCCCGGTTACCGAGTAAAGGGGGAGCGTTGAGCGGAGAGACAAAACGGGAAATACCCCGGTTTTGATTTCGATTCCGCGCGGACCCGATCACCATCGGGACCGCGACACCGACGTGCGCCCGCACGGCCCGCGAACAAGTGGTCGCATTAACAAATGTCGCGGGCCGGGGGCGCACAATTCAGGGACGGTGGCGCGAGAACGCGACCACTCAGATGGGCAGCAAGGCGTCGGCCGGCTCGAACGGAAAACGCTCGGCGAACGCCGGCCGCAGATCCGTCAGCCAGACCGCCGACGGGTCGTACCGGGCGAAGAACGGCCGCCCGACCAGCTCCGGGTCGCGGGCCTGGATGAGATGCAGCACGAAGACGCGCTCACCGGCGATCTCGGTCACGCCGTCCACGCACACCTTGCCCGGCGTGGCCGACATGGACGGCCCCCGGACCGTACGGCAGAGCCCGGAGACGGTCGAGTAGGCGTCCCTGAAGATCTCGTACGCGCGGGCCAGCGGGACCGCGAAGTAGTCCTGCGGCCCGGTGTCGCGCTCGACGAACATGTAATAGGGAATCAGCCCCATCCGCAGCTGCCGCCGCCACATCGACGACCACACGGCGGGATCGTCGTTGATGGACCTGATCAGCGGCGCCTGGGTCCTGATGGTGGCCCCGCTGCCGAGGATGCGTTCGACCGCCGACTCCACCAGCGGCGACTCCAGCTCCCGCGGATGCGAGAAGTGGGCCATGAACGCCAGGTTCTTGCCGGCCTTCACCACCTCCTGGAACAGGCCGAGCGTGGCGTCGGCGTCGGGATCGGTGGTGAAGCGCTGCGGCCAGTAGGCCAGCGCCTTGGTGCCGATGCGGATCGATTCGAGCTGGTCGAGGCCGAGCAGCGGCTCGATGTAGCGCCTGATGACCGGCTCACCCATGATCATGGCGTCGCCGCCGGTGATCAGGACGCTGGTGACCTCGGGGTGGTGGCGGATGTAGGACACCATCCGGTCGATGTCGTCGGAGGCGAACTTCAGGTCCGCGTCCCCGATGAACTGCGCCCACCGGAAGCAGTAGGTGCAGTAGGCATGACAGGTCTGCCCCTGTTTAGGGAAGATCAGCACTGTCTCTGGATATTTGTGCTGCATGCCGGGCACCGGCTCGTCGCCCATCCTCGGGACGTTGAGCTCCTTCTGCCCGGCGGGATGCGGGTTGAGCTGCGCGCGTACGCGGTTGGCCTCGGCCTGGACCTCGCTGTTGGGCGCCTCGGCCTTGAGCAGATCGGCCAGCCTGGCCACGTCCGCGGCGGGAAGCATGTCCTCCTGCGGGAAGACGAGGCGGTAGATGGGATCGTCGGGCGCCGCCGACCAATCTATGAGTTCATCCACGACATAGGCGTTCGTCCGGAAGGGCAGCACCGTGGCCACGGCGCGGACCCTCAGCCGCTCCTCGTCGTCCAGCCCCGCCCGTCGCAGGAGCTCGTCGAGGTGCTTGGACGTGTACGCCTTGAAGCGTCGCGTACCTGCCTGGTTCAAGATCACTAGGCCTTTCCCATCTTTTTTGTTCGATCGCGTGTAAACCTCACGACCCAGTCGCGCGTCTACGGTTCTTAATATCCGGACGCGACGCGCCGCGTCCCCGGTTCCACTGGGCTCCAAGTTTCCTTGCAGGTTTGACACTCGCGACATATCGCGATTCGACATACACTGATTCATCGTGACCGAGGATCTCGATCTGCGCGCCTCCGACGCCGACCGCGACCGCGTCGCGGCCCTGCTGGGCGACGCGCTCGCCACCGGAAGACTCACCAGCGTCGAGCACGCCGACCGTCTGGAGATCGCCTACACGGCGAAGACGATCGGCGAGCTCGTCCCCCTCACCCGGGACCTGCCCGCGGTGTCCGCCCCGTCCGCCCTGCCCGAGGCCATCGAGCACCAGGTGATCAGCTCGAAGTTCAGCAAGATCGTGCGCAAGGGGCGCTGGGTCGCCTCCCGGCGCACCAGGCTGTCGGCCCGCTTCGGCGCCCTCGTCATCGACCTGTCCGACGCCGTGCTCCCCGGCAGGGAGATCACCATCGAGACCGACGCGAAGTTCAGCAAGATGATCGTCCGGGTGCCGGAGAACGCCCACGTGATCGACGAGGGCAGCTCGATCTTCGGCAAGCGGAACGTCAGCGGCGGCTCGGCGGGCGACGGCCCGCTGATCCGGGTCACCGGCTCGTCGAAGTTCTCCAAGGTCGTCGTGACCCGCGGCCTCGACGACTGGAACCTCCACTGACGGGCCCCCGCGACTGGAACCGCCGCGCCGGGGAAGCAGGGAGGTCCACCCGCCGGTCGACCTGACATCCGGCCTGCCTACGATGCGGACATACACGAGCCCGCGTACCGGCCCGGCCGGGCGACGGCGGGCTCGTCTGTCCCACGAGGTGACCATTGTCCGACAGCAGGCCCGTCGCGCTCGACGCCATGGGCGGCGACCACGCTCCCCACGAGATCGTGGCCGGCGCGGTCCACGCCGTACGGGAGCGCAAGCTGCCCATCGTGCTCGTCGGCTCACCCCGCATCCTGTACGAGGCCCTGGCCGACCACGACGCCACCAAAGAGGTCCCCATCGTCCGGGCGGAAGAGGCCCTGGCCATGGACGAAGGCGCCCTGGCCAGCCTGCGCCGCCCGCGCTCCAGCATCGCCATCGCCTGCCACCTCGTCCGCCGCGGCGACGCCTCGGCCGTGGTGTCGGCCGGCTCGACCGCGGGCATCGTCGCCACCGGCAGGCTCCGGCTCAAGGCCCAGCAGGGCGTCCTGCGACCGGCCATCGCCGTGGCCCTCCCGACGCTCCCCACCCCCACCCTCCTGGTGGACGCCGGCGCCAACGCCGAGGTCAAACCGGAGATGCTGGTGCAGTTCGCCCACCTCGGCGCGGCCTACGCCGAGCTGGCCTACGACATCCCCGAGCCCCGGATCGGCCTGCTCACCATCGGCAGCGAGGCGGAGAAGGGCAACAAGCTCGTCAAACGCGCCCACGAACTGCTGCAGTCCTCCCCCGGCATCCGCTTCACCGGCAACGTCGAGGGCCACGACCTGCTCACCGGCAAGGTCGACGTCGTCACCACGGACGGCTTCACCGGCAACGTCGCCCTCAAGACCATGGAAGGCGCGGTCCGGTACGCCTTCGGCGAGCTGGCCGAGACCATCGGCGAGAGCAGGATCGCCAAGTTCGGCGCGCTCATGCAACGCGGCCGCCTGCGCGAGCTGCGCAGACGTCTCGACGCCGAGGCCCACGGCGGCGCCGTCCTGCTCGGGCTGAACGGGACGGTGGTGATCGCCCACGGCTCCTCCAGGGCGCCCGCGATCAGCGCCGCCTGCCAGGTCGCCGCCGACCTCTCCGCGGGCGGCATCGTCGCCAGGATCGGCGACCGGGTCGCCGCCACGCATCGCTCACACAGACTCTGGTGACGCCGTAGTGTGTGAGACCGATCCACAGGAACGGGGGAAATGTGGACGGCCTCACCTCAGCACAGGTGGCGGGGGCGAAGACCAACGAGGTGCCGCGGCGGTCGAGCAGATCGCTCAGCGCGATCATCAGGGCGAACGTGTTCACCCTGTTCAACCTGGTCATCGGCGTGCTCTGGGCGCTGATCCTGATCTTCGGCGAGTGGCAGGACGGCCTGTTCGGCCTGGTGATCGTGGCCAACGCGCTGATCGGCATCGTCCAGGAGCTGCGCGCCAAGCGCACCCTCGACAAGCTCGCCGTGATCAACGAGGCTCCGGTCCGCGTCCGCCGCGACGGCCGTGAGCAGGAGGTCGAGCCGCACCGGGTCGTCCTCGGCGACCTGGTCCTGCTCGGCTCCGGCGACCGCCTGCTGGTCGACGGCGAGGTCGTCGACTCCGACGGCCTGGAGGTCGACGAGTCGCTGCTGACCGGCGAGGCCGACCCGGTGCACAAGAAGCCCGGCGACCAGGTGTTGTCGGGCAGCTTCGCGGTCGCCGGCGCCGGCGCGTACGTCGCCACCCGCGTCGGCACCGACGCCTACGCCGTGCGGCTGGCGGAGGAGGCCAGCAAGTTCCACCTCGCCCACTCCGAGCTGCGCGAGGGCGTGGCGAACTTCATCAAGTACATCACCTGGCTGGTCGTGCCGATCGGCGCCCTGCTGATCTACAGCCAGCTGCACAACTCCGCCGACTTCTCCACCGCCATCACCGGCGCGGTCGCCGGCATCGTCACCATGATCCCCGAGGGCCTGGTGCTGATGACCTCGATCGCGTTCGCCGTCGGCGTCATCCGCCTCGGCCGGCGCAAGTGCCTGGTCCAGGAGCTGCCCGCGATCGAGGGCCTGGCCAGGGTCGACGTGCTCTGCCTGGACAAGACCGGCACCCTCACCGCCGGCGGCATGGACCTCGACCAGGTGCTCCCGCTGCGCGACGGCCAGCCGGTCGAGCCCGCGCTGGCCGCCCTGGCCCACCTCGACGCCCGTCCCAACGCCACCGCACAGGCCATCAGGGCCCGCTACCCCGCCCCCGCCGACGGCTGGGCGGCGGCCTCGTCCGTGCCCTTCTCCTCGGCCCGCAAGTGGAGCGGCGCCGACTTCGGCGGGCACGGCGCCTGGCTGCTGGGCGCCCCCGACGTGCTGCTGCACGACGGCGACGGCTACGACAGGGCCGCCGAGCTGGCCGCCACCGGCACCCGCGTGCTCGTCCTGTGCCGCACGCCCGACCTGCGGGCCGCCCAGGACGGCGGGCCCGTCGAGCCCGTCGCGCTGGTCACCCTCAGGCAGCGGATCAGGCCCGACGCGCTCAAGACCCTCGGCTACTTCGCCCAGCAGGGCGTCACGGTCAAGGTGATCTCCGGCGACAACCCGGAGGCGGTCTCCGCCATCGCCATGAGCCTGAAGATCCCCGGCGGCGACCGTTCCATCGACGCCAGGACGCTCCCCCAGGACGACCCCGTCAAGCTCGGCGAGCTGCTCGACTCCCACACCGTGTTCGGCCGGGTCAGCCCGCAGCAGAAGCGGCAGTTCGTCGGCGCGCTGCAGGCCCGCGGGCACACCGTGGCCATGACCGGCGACGGCGTCAACGACGTCCTCGCGCTCAAGGACGCCGACCTCGGCATCGCCATGGGCGCGGGCAGCCCGGCCACCAAGGCGGTGGCCCAGGTGGTGCTGCTGGACGACAAGTTCGCCACGCTGCCGCACGTCGTCGGCGAGGGCCGCCGGGTGCTGGCCAACATCGAACGCGTCGCCAACCTCTTCCTCACCAAGACCTTCTACGCGATCGTGTTGTCGCTGGCCGTCGGCGTGGCCGGGGTGATGTTCCCGTTCGCGCCCCGCCACTCCACCCTCACCAACGCGCTGACCATCGGCATCCCGGCGTTCTTCCTGGCGCTCGCGCCCACGTTCGAACGGGCGCGGCCGGGGTTCGTCCGGCGGGTGCTGCGCTTCGCCGTGCCGGCGGGGGTGTTGTGCGCGATCGCGGTGCTGCTGTCGTTCTGGGCCGCGCACAGCGGCACCTCCACCCTGACCGAGGACCAGACGTCCGCGGTGATCACGCTCTTCCTCACCACCTGGTGGGTGCTCGTGCTGATCACCAGGCCGCTCAACTGGTGGCGGATCACGCTGCTGGCGTCCATGGCGGGGCTCTTCGCGCTCGCCCTGTCGCTGCCGCCCGTCCGGCGCTTCTTCGCCCTCGCCCCCGGCGACCTCAGCAACGACCTGACGGCCGTCGGCATCTCCCTGGTGGCCGCTGCGGCGATCAGCATCGCGGTCAAGGTCGCCGGTACCCTTAGAACATGACCGACCCGCAGATAGTGCTCACCGAGCGCGTCCAGCAGGCGCTGGCCAACGCGTTCGGCGCCGAGCACGCCGACGCAGACCCGCTGATCCGGCCCTCCCAGTTCGCCGACTTCCAGGCGAACGTCGCGATGAGCCTGGCCAAGCGCCTGCGACGGTCCCCGCGGGAGGTCGCCGAGGCGATCAAGGCCGAGCTGTCCGACTTCCCCGGCACGGTCGAGGTCAGCGGCCCCGGCTTCCTCAACATCACGCTCGCCGACTCCTGGATCGAGTCCCAGGCCGCGGGCATGCGCGACGACCAGCGCCTCGGCGTCGGCACCAGCACGCCCGCGCAGACCATCGTGATCGACTACTCCGCGCCCAACGCGGCCAAGGAGATGCACGTCGGCCACCTGCGCACCACCATCGTCGGCGACTCCCTCGCCCGCCTGCACGAACACCTCGGCAACAAGGTGATCAGGCAGAACCACCTCGGCGACTGGGGCACCCCGTTCGGCATGCTCATCGAGCACCTGCTCGACATCGGCGAGCCGGCCGCGGTCGCCCAGCTCGAAGCGGGCATGGGCACCGAGTTCTACCAGGCGGCGCGGGCCAAGTTCGACGCCGACGAGGGCTTCAAGCAGCGCGCCCGGGTCCGGGTCACCACCCTCCAGTCGGGCGACCCGGCCACCATGCGCCTGTGGCACGTCTTCATGGACGCCACCGTCCGCTACTTCAACAAGGTCTACTCCCTGCTCGGCGTCACGCTGACCGACGCCGACCTCGCCGGCGAGAGCATGTACAACCCCATGCTGGAGAAGACCTGCGCCGACCTTGAGGCGTCGGGCGTCGCCGTCCACAGCGAGGGCGCGCTCTGCCTGTTCCCGCCCGGCTTCACCGGCTCCGACGACAAGCCCCTGCCGCTCATCATCAGGAAGAGCGACGGCGGCTACGGCTACGCCTCCACCGACATGGCGGCGATCCGCTACCGCGTCCACGACCTGAAGGCCGACCGCATCCTCTACGTGGTGGGCGCCGACCAGGCGCTGCACTTCCGCATGGTGTTCGCCTCCGCGCAGATGGCCGGCTGGCTGCCCGACACCGTCTCGGCCGAACACGTCCAGATCGGCATGATGCTCGGCAAGGACGGCCGCCGCTTCAAGACCAGGTCGGGCGAGTCCATCAAGCTGATGGACCTGCTCCAGGAGGGCGTCGAGCGGGCCTCGGCGGCCATCGCCGAACGCGGCTACGACGAGGCCACCCGCAACGAGATCGCCCTGGCCGTCGGCATGGGCGCGGTCAAGTACGCCGACCTGTCGGTCAGCCACGACAGCGAATACGTCTTCGACTACGACCGCATGCTGGGCTTCACCGGCAACACCGGCCCCTACATGCAGTACGCCACCGCCCGCATCCGGTCCATCTTCCGCAAGGCGGACATGGAGCCGGCGGCCGCCACGTCCCCGATCCTGCTGGCCGAGCCCGCCGAGCGCGCCCTGGCCCTGCACCTGCTCGGCTTCGGCACGCTCATCGAAGAGGTCACCGCCCGCTCCGAGCCCCACCGGCTGTGCAACTTCCTCTTCGAGACGTCGAGCCTGTTCAGCACGTTCTACGAGCAGTGCCCGGTGCTGCGGTCCGACGTCGAGCCCGAGACCCGCGCCTCGCGGCTGGCCCTGTGCGCGCTGACCCTGCGCGTGCTCGAAACCGGCCTCGACCTTCTGGGCGTCCCCGTCCCCGACCGTATGTAACAGGCAGTTGGCTCAAAGTCTCCCGTTCCGTCATGGGCGCGCCTCCACCGGGTTGGCGCGCCCTAACGGCTAGGCTTTACGCGGTCATGAACTGAGGCCGAAATGGGGGAGTTCTCTGCCTTGAGCACGGACCTGACTGCGAGCCCCCAAGCAGCGACGGAGTTGCAACGCTACGCCGAGGCGCTGCTGGCGCACCTCGCCGCCAATGGCACCGCTCCTCCCGCCGCTCCGGGCTTTCGCGACATACCCGGCCACTGGCTGCCCCCTGCCGTCGAAGCACTGGTCGCCATCCTCGCCGGCGACGACCCGCTCGAACCACTGAGCAGGGCCGCCGGCCGCGACCAGCAGCAGACCGCGCTCTTCCTGTGCCTGGCCCTGGCGGTGTCCGGGCAGGGCAGCCGCATCCACGCCTCCTGGCTCGGCACGGCCTTCGGCGAGCTGTCGCTCGACCGTCCCGTCACCCACGGCCAGCGCTCGCTCTGGCTGGCCGCCGCCCGCGGCGCCTACGGCCCGGCCGGCAAGATCTTCGTGCTGCGCAAGCTCGACGCGCTGGCCGTGCAGGAGCACGCCGACGTCGAGGAGTGGGTGCAGGCGCTGGTGCCCGGCGAGCCCGCGGTCGTCGTGCCGCCGTCGCTGGCCGACTTCCCGGAGATGGCCGAAATCCCCGAACTGGCCCGTCCGGCGGTCGCGGCCGCCCGCCTGGCCAGGCTGCGCGGCCGCTGCGCCGAGATCACCTCGGCCCGGCAGGCCGACCACGACTCCGCCGCCCCGCTCAGCAACAGCTCGGCCAGCCCGGCCGCGTCCTGGGCCGAGGACGAGCCGCTGGCGGTCCTGCGCGCCCAGATCGGGCAGGGCGGCCCGGCCGGCCCGATGGCCTCGCTGATCTCCCACCTGCTCGACGACCTGCGTCCCGGCGCCGACCCGCACCTGGCCGCCATCGCCCTGCACGTCGCCGCGCCCATCCTGCGCGGCCTGGCCGAGGAGCTCGAAGCCGACAGCCGGCTGACGCCGCCGGCCACGCTGACCGTCCCGCTGCTCGGCCACCGCATCCACCTGCGCCCCGAAGGCCCCGACGAGACCTCGATCGCCACGGCGGAGCACGCCATCCTCACCGAGGGCGTCGTGCCGCGCGGCCGGCCGTGGGCCGCGTTCGTGCTGATCGTGGCGGGTGTCGCGTGCCTGGCCGGAGCGGCGTTCAGCGCCTCGCTCCTGCTGGCCGCCGCCGGGGTCGCCATGCTCGGGCTGGGCGGCTGGCAGCTCTGGCAGCGCCACAAGACGATCGTCGCCGACGCCCGTTACGTGGCCGGCCAGGTCAACGAGCTGAAGGAGCTGGCCGAGGGCGCCGTCTGGGCCCTGCACGCCTACGCCAGAGAAGCGGACGCGCGCGCGAAACAGGCCGCTGACGATGCAGCCGAGCTCACCCGGCTGATTCGTCGCGGCCCGCGCGCTGCTTAGACCCGATCAGGTCGTCTCGATCTCCACGTGCGCCGGCGCGAGCAGGAACACGCGATCGGCGATGCGCTCGATCCGACCCTCGCAACCGAACGCGAGCCCGGCGGCGAAGTCGACCATCCTCGTCGCCTCGGGCATCGCCATGCCCGTGACGTCCATGATCACCGTCTGCCCGTCACGGAAGTGCTGACCGATCAACGGTGCGTCGTTGTACTTGAGCGGCTGGACCATGACGATTCGCGACGCGTCGACGTTCGCGCGCCACCGCCGGGCGGCCCGCTCCGTCGCCGGAACGTACTCGTCCTCGTAGTGCTCGTCGTCGTCATAGCCGTCGTCGTAGTGATCGACCCCGCTCAGGCCAAGGTAGTTCACCACCTTGCGCACTGCCCCCATCGGCTTGTCCTTTCCTCAGGAACTCACCGTAATCGGCACGTCCCTACACATTGGACGGTAACCGACGATTCCGCATTCGCCACGCGACACGCCCAGCCCTAATTCCATTTTGTACGGCTTGCAACCCGCTTGCATCTGGATATCCGTCCCCCCCGTATAGCATCGGCCACATGCGCCTGTTCACTGTAGACGCCTTCACCGACACAGCTTTCAAGGGTAATCCCGCAGGTGTCTGCCTGCTGGACTCTCCGGTTACTGATGGGTGGATGCAGAGCGTAGCCGCCGAGATGAACCTCTCCGAGACCGCCTTCCTGCTCGGCGATTCCCTGCGGTGGTTCACCCCTGTGGTCGAGGTCACTCTCTGCGGTCATGCCACGCTGGCGACCGCTCACGTTCTGTATTCGACCGGCGCCGCGACCGGCCCCGTCGAATTCCGCACGGCCGGCGGAACGCTAACGGTGAATCGCGTCGCCGGAGACCTCATCACGATGGATTTCCCGGCCAAGGAGGTGACGCCCGTCACGGTTCCCGACGGCCTGGAGAAAGCGCTCGGAGCCACCCCGGTACGGGTCGGGAAAAGCGACCTGGACCTGCTGGTCGAGGTCGATTCAGAGGAGACGGTACGCGCCCTGCGCCCCGACATCCCGGCCCTGTCGGCAGTGGAGGCGCGCGGCGTCATCGTCACCGCCCGCGGCACCGGCACGGATTTCGTCTCACGATTCTTCGCTCCCCAAGTGGGCGTCGCCGAGGATCCGGTGACGGGTTCGGCCCACTGCGCCCTGTCGCCGTACTGGTCCGCGCGGCTCGGCCGCACGGCTCTGACCGGTGCGCAGCTGTCCGCCAGAGGCGGCCTGGTCCACACCCGCCTCGACGGCGACCGCGTCCACCTCGCCGGCCATGCCGTGACCATCCTCACCGGCACACTCCTCACGCCCGGGTAAAAACTTCCTTACCCTCCTTGCTTCCCTCCACTCGGCTGTCTAACCTACAAATCGAGTTGGAGGTTAGCTACCACGACAGAAGCAGGAGGTTCGGAACCATGCTGCTGACTTCGATCGACCCGTTCTTCCAGGAGTTCGAGCGCCAGTTCAACCGGCTGGCCCGCCAGACCTTCGACAACGGCGGCGCCGCCACGATGCCGATGGACGGCCTGCGCCGCGACGACGACGTCGTCCTGCGCTTCGACCTGCCCGGCATCGACCCGGACTCCATCGAGGTGACCGTCGACCGGGGCGTCCTCACCGTCAGCGCCCGTCGCGAGGAAGAGATCGCGGAGAACGAACGGCTGTTCGTCCGCGAGCGCCCGATGGGCACGTTCACCAGGCGCGTCTACCTGTCGGAGCACCTCGACAGCGACCGCATCGACGCCGGCTACGCCAACGGCGTGCTCACCGTGCGCATCCCGGTCCTCGAACGCGCCAAACCGCGCAAGGTGGAGATCCGGCGCAACGACACGAAGGCCATCCGGGCCTGACCCGGCGCCGGGGGCGGGGCATCCCGGCCCCGCCCCCGAACCCCGAGGAGGCCACGATGCCCGCGCTGCCCTTCGACGACGAACACGCCCCGCTCTACTCTCTGGGCCAGGTCGCCGAGATGCTCCAGGTCCGCCAGGCCTACCTCCGCCGCCTGGACGAACACGACGTCATCAGCCCGAGCCGCTCGTCCGGCGGCCAACGCCGCTACTCCCGCAGCGACATCCTGATCGTCCAGCACGTGACCGACCTCGCCGACCAGGGCATGACCCTGATCGCCATCCGCCGCATCCTGGAACTCGAACGCGAACTCGCCGACGTCCGCCGGCAACTCAAAGAAGCCCGCACTCGCCTCGGCGAGCCCACTTAGCATGCGGTGCCCCTGAGCGAGGTGCGCTTCCCCTCCTCTCCCGCCACAAGGCCAGCGGACCCCCTGGGCGATACCGACGACGAGCACCAGCCTTCTAGAGCTTGCCCAGACCGCCAGCGCCGAGCTGCCCGCCCTCCACCATCCCCACCGCCTGCCGCACCACCGCAGGTAATCGCGCCCCCGATCCCCCCGGCCACCAGCTACCGGCCACCAGCTACCGGCTACCGGCTACCGGCTGCCGGCTGCCGGCTGCCGGCTGCCGGCTCAATCGTCGCCCCCCGACCCCCGCCACCAGGCCGCCCCAGGCACACACGCCGCCCCGACCTGTCGGACATAGGATGCGCCCTTGCCGCACCACCGCCCGACCCCGACAGGACTCGCCCGCCATGAACCCCCACCACGAACACCTGCGCACCCGGTTCCGAAGCGCTCAACTCCAACCCCCGCCCCCACCCTGGCGCCCCCTGCCGCCAGTAGCGGTCGGAGGCTTGACCGGCGTCGGCTTCGCCGTACACCCCGAATCGGGCGAGGACCTCATCCTCGTGACCTCTCACCAGGGACGCGGCGTCCTCAACTGCGTCACCGGCCGGCGCACAGCACGCGACCCCGACCCAGAACCAGCCTGGCCGGACGACTACACCCTCACCTGCCAAGGCATAGGACCTCTGACAGGAACCCCCATCAAGATCTCCGGCCTCTTGGGCGGCGGACTGCACACCACCACCACGAATGGATGGTCCGTCGATGTCGTCACCCCCGACTGGCCCATCGAAAGCGTCCTGCTGTCCAGTGGCGGTGACCCCTACCGCGACGAACCCGGATCAACCTGGTGGCACATCCACCGCGAAGAGGGCTGCGAGCTCCGCACAGCCGGCTTCTCCCCCACGGGCCGCACCCTGGCCATCGCCTCCAGCTGCACACTAACCCTCTTCGCCCACCCCTGACCTCCAGCCAACTGCCATGGCCTCAGAACGGCCAATCTGCCGAGCCTCACCAAGCTCGCGCTGACACCCAGCCCAGATCCTCTGCCAACACAAGCCCGGCTCCTGGAGTGCACAGCTACGCCACCAGTCCGGACAGTTGAGTGGGGACATCCGACAGGCCGGCAACAGCACTGATGGGCATGGCCGACAGGGACAAAGTCCCAGGCATGAGCAGGACTTCGCTGACAGCACCTCGTTCCGGTCATCGCGAAGTCCCGGTCATCGCCGAAGGCAGGTCTGCTTCTATGGCGCGGCTGCCAGGAGCCGCGCGTAGGGGGGAAACTGGTTGCGGGACGAGGCTCCGCGGCGAGACCGGCCCGGAACGGGATGTGGGTTCCAGACCGGGACGACCGGCCAGGATTCGCAATGGGGTGGCTGGAAGTTCCCCGAATGCAGCGTGTGGGCCGGGACGCTCAATCACGGTGATCTGCCCGCGGTTCTTGACCGAGTCCAGAGCATCGCCTGGCGATGCCCAACCGCCGTCCAGGTCTTCTTGATGGATCAAGCGGAGTCGTTCTTTCGGGTGTGGATGCTGCGGAACGGCATGCTGAAGCAGCATGCACCCACGCGCCCTGGCGAGGAGGATGAGGGCCACGTCCATGAGAGTGGTGTACGAGTTTGACCTGGTCACAAGCGTGGCGGCCGTGAAATGAACACGGCCATCGCGTGATCCTTCGAGTGCAAACAAGAAGGAGATCAAAGCGATGGCCGCAGACAACAGTGTGACGCCCGCTGCATGGCTGGCGAAGCAGATCGAGACCGACGATCCGGATCTGTTGCGATCCATGGTGAAGACCATGGCCGAGGCGTTGATGTCGGCCGAAGCCGACGGCCTGTGCGGGGCGCCGTACGGCGAGCGCAGCGACGAGCGGACCAACTCCCGTAACGGTTATCGGGCCCGGCAGTGGGACACCCGCGCCGGAACGATCGAGCTGGCGATCCCGAAGCTACGCAGCGGCTCCTACTACCCCGACTGGCTGCTGGAGCGGCGCCGCCGTGCGGAGCAGGCGCTGATCAGCGTCGTGGCCACCTCCTACCTGCTCGGCGTCTCCACCCGCAGAGTCGACAAGCTGGTCGAGCAGCTCGGCATCAAACACATCTCCAAAAGCCAGGTCAGCCAGATGGCCAAGACCCTGGACGAGCAGGTCGAGGCGTTCCGCACCCGCGCCCTGGACGCCAGCCCCTACACGTTCGTGTGGCTGGACGCGCTGACGCAGAAGGTGCGTGAGGGCGGCCGCACGATCAACGTGCACGCCCTGGTCGCCACCGCCGTGAACGCCAACGGGCAGCGGGAGATCCTCGGGCTGGAGGTCACCTCGGCCGAGGACGGCGCGGGCTGGCTGGCGTTCCTGCGCGGCCTGGTCGCGCGCGGCCTGTCCGGCGTGCAGCTGGTGATCTCCGACGCCCACCGCGGACTGGTCGAGGCGATCGGCGCGAGCCTGCCGGGCGCGGCCTGGCAGCGCTGCCGCACCCACTACCTGCGCAACCTGCTCACCACCGTCCCGAAATCGGCGCAGCCATGGGTGGCCACGCTGGTGCGTACCATCTTCGACCAGCCCACCAGCGAGCAGGTCCACACCCAGCACGCCTGGGTGATCGACGCGTTGGAGGCCAAGTATCCGGCCGCCTGCGAGCATCTGGACGGCGCCCGCGAGGACCTGCTGGCCTTCGCCGCCTTCCCCCGCGAGGTCTGGAAACAGATCTGGTCCAACAACCCGCAGGAGCGGCTGAACAAGGAGATCCGCCGCCGCACCGACGTGGTCGGCATCTTCCCCGACCGGGCCGCGATCGTCCGCCTGGTCGGCGCCGTTTTGGCCGAGCAGACCGACGAATGGACCGAAGCCCGCCGCTACATGGGCCTGGACGTGCTGGCCAAAGCCCGGATGCGGGTGATCCCGGGCGACACACCCGCCCAGAACCAGATCCCACAGACACTCACCGCTTAACCTGCAGAGACAGGATCACGCGAAGATCGATTCATACACCACGACCGTGGACGTGACCGAGGATGAGGGCTTCTTCACTGGCGATTCCAGGTGATTCCGCCCATTTATGTCGAGGCTGACACGGGCTCGTTCGCACCGAAAGCGCCATCTGCGCCTTGCAACAGCGCACCTCCAAGCGGCCCAGGGGTCCGGGGGCCCAGTGGGCCCGCCACGGCCGGCCCCTGTACCAGCACCGCCCCCAGCACCGCCACCACACCCGGAATGGAAGAAACACCCCGGAAATGCAGAAAGGGCCCCGACCGAAGTCGGAGCCCTTCCCAAAGATTGTCCGGCGGTGACCTACTCTCCCACACCCTCCCGAGTGCAGTACCATCGGCGCAGAGAAGCTTAACTTCCGGGTTCGGAATGTAACCG
>NZ_JBITJF010000007.1:0-551159 GCF_044459705.1 Nonomuraea sp. NPDC050227
TTTCATGCACTGGCTTTTAACACACTGTTGAGTTCTCAAGAAACGGACGCGTACTTCCTCACCAGAACCCGTTCCCGGATCCCCGCTCAGAGGCGCTCATATTTCATTTCCTTCAGTCTACCAGATCCGGACGATTCTTGTCAAACCGCCCGATCCGGGAGCTTCCGGACCTGCTCCGTTTCGGAGCAACCCTGCTAACTTACTCTAACTTCCGGCCTTTGTCCAACCGCCAGGTCAGACAGCCCGAAAGTCGAAGTTGATCAGCAGGGGTGTCGGGGCTGATCGGCCCCGCGTTGAAAACTCTAGCAGCCCTGAGGACGTCGAAGGTCCATCTTCGGTAACGAATGGACCTTCCCCGCGTTCGTATGCTCTAAACCCCGAGCCCGGACAGCTGTGCCTCAAGGCGCGCGATGTCCGCGGCGGCCTGCTCGGCCCGGCCCCGGACCTTGGCGACCACGTCGTCGGGCGCCTTGGACATGAACTGCTCGTTGCCCAGCTTGCCGGCCGCCTGCGCGGCTTCCTTCCGCGCTGCGGCCAGATCCTTCTCCAGGCGCTTGCGCTCGGCCACGACGTCGATGGCGCCCGCGGTGTCGATCTCCACGGTCACCGCGCCCACGCTGAGGCGCGCTGTGGCGTTGAACGTCTCCGCAGGCTCGGTCAGCCGCAGCAACGCACGGATCGCCCTCTCCTGGGCCTCCAGCGGCGTTCCGGACAACCCCAGACGGGCGGCCACCTTCTGGCCGGGCTTGAGCCCCTGGTCGGAACGGAACCTGCGGACCTCGGTGACGAGCTCCTGCAGCGCGTCGATCTCGGCCTCGGCCGCCGGGTCGGCGTAGCGGGCGTCGGTCTGCGGCCAGGGAGCCACGACGATCGACTCGCCACCCGTCACCGCCCGCCACAACTCCTCGGTGACGAACGGCACCAGCGGGTGCATCAACCGCAGCAACGCGTCGAGCACGTGCCCGAGCACGAGCCGGGTGTGTTCGAGCCCCTCCCCGAGCTGGATCTTGGCCAGCTCCAGGTACCAGTCGCAGACCTCGTCCCAGGCGAAGTGGTAGAGCAGATCGGAGGCCTTGGCGAACTCGTACTCGTCGAAGGCCGCGTCGGCGGCGCTCACCACGGTCTGTAGGCGGGACAGGATCCAGCGGTCGGCCGCGGTGAGGTCGAGCCCGTCGAGCGAGCCGACCGCCGCGCCGTTCATCAGCGCGAACCTGGTGGCGTTCCAGATCTTGTTGCAGAAGTTGCGCGAGCCGGCCGCCCATTCCTCGCTCACCGCCACGTCGGCGCCGGGGTTGGCGCCGCGCAGCAGCGTGAAGCGGGTGGCGTCGGCGCCGAAGCGCTCGATCCAGTCGAGCGGGTCGACCACGTTGCCGAACGACTTCGACATCTTCTTGCCGTACTGGTCGCGGACCATGCCGTGCAGGGCCACGGTCTGGAACGGCGGACGGCCGTCCATGGCGTAGAGGCCGAACATCATCATCCTGGCCACCCAGAAGAACAGGATGTCGTAGCCGGTGACGAGCACGGAGGTCGGATAGAACTTCTCCAGCTCCGGGGTGGAGTCGGGCCAGCCGAGCGTGGAGAACGGCCACAGTCCGGAGGAGAACCAGGTGTCGAGGACGTCGGAGTCCTGGGTGTAGCCGGCCGGCGGCTCCTCGTCGGGGCCGACGCAGACGACCTCGCCGCCCGGGCCGTACCAGACCGGGATGCGGTGGCCCCACCACAGCTGACGGGAGATGCACCAGTCGTGCATGTCGTCGACCCAGTCGAAGTAGCGCTTGGCCAGCTCCGGCGGGTGGATGCGGGTGCGGCCGTCACGCACGGCGTCGCCGGCGGCCTTGGCCAGCGGCGAGACGTTGACGAACCACTGCAGCGACAGCCGCGGCTCCACCACGGTCTTGCAGCGCGAGCAGTGGCCGACCGAGTGCAGGTAGGGACGCTTCTCGGCGACGATGCGGCCCTCGGCGCGCAGCGCGGCGACCACGGCCGGGCGCGCCTCGAAGCGGTCGAGCCCCTGGAAGGGGCCGTGGGCGGTGATGACGCCGCGTTCGTCCATGACGGTGAGGGACGGCAGCGAATGGCGGCGGCCGATCTCGAAGTCGTTGGGGTCGTGGGCCGGGGTGACCTTGACCGCGCCGGTGCCGAAGGCGGGATCGACGTGCTCGTCGGCGACCACGGGGATCATGCGGCCGGTCAGCGGCACCTCGACCATCGTGCCGACCAGGTGGGCGTAGCGCTCGTCGGAGGGATGGACGGCCACGGCGGTGTCGCCGAGCATGGTCTCGGCGCGGGTGGTGGCCACGACGATCTCGTCGGAGTAGCGGATCGAGACCAGCTCGCCCTCGTCCTCGCTGTGCTCGACCTCGATGTCGGACAGCGCGGTCAGGCAGCGCGGGCACCAGTTGATGATGCGCTCGGCGCGGTAGATGAGCCCGTCGTCGAAGAGCTTCTTGAAGATGGTCTGGACGGCCCGTGACAGCCCCGGGTCCATGGTGAAACGCTCGCGCTCCCAGTCGACGCCGTCGCCGAGCTTGCGCATCTGGCCGAGGATCCGGCCGCCGGACTCCTCCTTCCACTCCCAGACGCGCTCGACGAACGCCTCGCGGCCCAGGTCGTGGCGGGACAGGCCCTGCTTGGCCAGCTCGCGCTCCACGACGTTCTGGGTGGCGATGCCGGCGTGGTCCATGCCGGGCAGCCACAACGTCTCGCGGCCCTGCATGCGGGCGCGGCGGGTCAGCGCGTCCTGGATGGAGTGGTCGAGCGCGTGACCGATGTGCAGGACGCCCGTCACGTTGGGCGGCGGGAGGACGATGCTGTACGGCACGCGCGAGCTGCCCGGGTCGGCGTGGAAGTAGCCTTCGGACACCCAGCGCTCGTAGCTACGGGTCTCGACGTCGGCCGGCGTGTATTGGGTGGGCAGCTCTTGCGTTGTCACAAGCACCAATTCTAGGGAGCCGGACAAGCGAAACGCCCCCGGGATGATCCCGGGGGCGTTTTCGAGGACGGTCAGGCCGACTTCTCGCGCGGCGTGCGCTGCTGCTTGGCGGCGAGCTGGTCGCGCGGGACGAGCGTCGGGATCGCGTGTTCCAGCACCGACTCGCGGGTGATGACCACGCGGGCGACGTCCTGGCGGGAGGGCACCTCGTACATGACGGACTGGAGCACCTCCTCCAGGATCGCGCGCAATCCGCGGGCGCCGGTGCCGCGCAGGATGGCCTGGTCGGCGATGGCCTCCAGGGCGCCGTCGGTGAACTCCAGCTCCACGCCGTCGAGCTCCAGCAGCTTGCGGTACTGCTTGACCAGCGCGTTGCGGGGCTCGGTGAGGATCTGGATGAGGGCCTCGCGGTCGAGGTTGTGCACCGAGGTGATGACCGGCAGGCGGCCGACGAACTCGGGGATCATGCCGAACTTCAGCAGGTCTTCGGGCATCACGTCGCCGAAGATGTCGGCCGTGTCGACCTCTTCCTTCGAGCGGATGATGGCGTTGAAGCCGATGCCCTTCTTGCCGATGCGCGACTCGATGATCTTTTCGAGGCCGGCGAAGGCGCCACCGCAGATGAACAGCACGTTGGTGGTGTCGATCTGGATGAACTCCTGGTGCGGGTGCTTGCGCCCGCCCTGCGGCGGCACCGAGGCCGTCGTGCCTTCGAGGATCTTCAGCAGCGCCTGCTGCACGCCCTCGCCGGAGACGTCGCGGGTGATCGACGGGTTCTCGCTCTTGCGGGCGATCTTGTCGACCTCGTCGATGTAGATGATGCCCGTCTCGGCCTTCTTGACGTCGTAGTCGGCGGCCTGGATGAGCTTGAGCAGGATGTTCTCGACATCCTCGCCGACGTAGCCGGCCTCGGTGAGGGCCGTCGCGTCGGCGATGGCGAAGGGCACGTTGAGCATCTTCGCCAGAGTCTGTGCGAGGAGAGTCTTTCCCGACCCGGTCGGCCCGAGCAGCAAGATGTTGCTCTTGGCCAGCTCAAGGCCGTCGTCTCTACCCCGGTCACCGGACTGCACCCGCTTGTAGTGGTTGTAGACCGCCACCGAGAGCGCCTTCTTCGCCTTGTCCTGTCCGATGACGTAGGCGTCGAGGAACTCGTAGATTTCCCTCGGCTTGGGCAGGTTGTCCCACTTGAGCTCGGAGGACTCGGAGAGCTCCTCCTCGATGATCTCGTTGCAGAGATCGATGCACTCATCGCAGATGTAGACGCCTGGACCGGCAATGAGCTTCTTGACTTGCTTCTGACTCTTCCCGCAGAAAGAGCACTTCAGCAGGTCTCCCCCGTCGCCGATGCGTGCCACCCCAGATACTCCTTTGCGTGGGACCGCCCTGCTCACGCGAGCAGTGTCTCCGGACATCCTCCGGACTAGGCCGAACCGCTCAGGTTTCGACGTTACCGTCTTCTGGGCCCTCAGTGAGCCCCCTAGCGGCGAGTCGCACCGGAACGTGCCCTATTGGGCAGCGCTCCGGTGCGTCACATCTCAACTAGGAAGCGACGGCCTGAGCTCGTTTCTTCCTGGTCGGGATGATGTCGTCGATCAGACCATACGCCTTTGCCTCGTCCGCGTTGAGAATTTTGTCGCGTTCGATGTCCTTGCGGATGTCGGCGGAGGCCTTGCCCGTGTGCTTCGCCACGATGTCCTCGAGGAGGGATCGCATGCGAAGGATCTCGCGGGCCTGGATCTCGATGTCGCTTCCCTGGCCACCGCCCTCGGTGGAGGGCTGGTGGATCAGCACCCGGGCGTTGGGCAGCGCGAAGCGCTTGCCCGGGGTGCCGCCGGCCAGCAGCACGGCCGCGGCGGACGCGGCCTGGCCGAGGCAGACGGTCTGGATCTCCGGCCGGACGAACTGCATCGTGTCGTAGATCGCCGTCATGGCCGTGAACGAGCCGCCGGGCGAGTTGATGTAGATGCTGATGTCACGGTCGGGGTCGAGCGACTCCAGCGTCAGCAGCTGGGCCATCACGTCGTTGGCCGACGCGTCGTCGATCTGCACTCCGAGGAAGATGATGCGGTCCTCGAAGAGCTTGTTGTACGGGTTCATCTCCTTCACGCCGTAGGACGTGCGCTCGACGAAGGAGGGGAGAACGTAACGGCTCTGGATGTTCATGTCAGCTCCCCCTAGGAGACCGGGCCCACGGAGGGCACCTGCCGCGCGCTGCGCACCACGTGATCGATGAAGCCGTAATCCTTCGCCTCCTCGGCCGTGAACCAGCGGTCACGGTCGGAGTCGGACTCGATCTGGTCCAGCGGCTGCCCGGTGTGGAAGGCGATCCGCTCGGCGAGCGTCTTCTTCACGTAGAGCATCTGCTCCGCCTGGATGGCGATGTCGGCCGCGGTGCCGCCGATGCCGCCGGACGGCTGGTGCATCATGACGCGGGCGTGCGGCAGGCCGTAGCGCTTGCCGCGGGCGCCGGCGGTGAGCAGGAACTGCCCCATGGAGGCGGCCATGCCCATCACCACCGTGGACACGTCGTTAGGCACATATTCCATCATGTCGTAAATCGCCATACCGGCACTCACCGAGCCCCCCGGCGAGTTGATGTACAGCGTGATGTCGCGCTCGGGGTCGTCGGCCGCGAGCAGCAGCAGCTCGGCGCAGATCCGGTTGGCGATCTCGTCGTTGACCTCCTGACCGAGCACGATGATGCGCTCACGCAGCAGGCGCTGGTAAAGCTGGTCCTCAAGCCGGAAGGACGAGCCGTTCTCACGGCCTCGCGACTCAGGCTGATAGAAGGTCGGCGGGCTGGTCACAGCGTCACCTTCCGATGCGTCGTAAGTGATTGGCTTTGCTTGTGACCTTAACGCGCGACGCCCACAGGTCATGCCCGGTCCCCCGTACTGTTCGCTGACGGCGCAGGTCTGGGTGGCCGGTCTTCTGTCAGCCTACGCCGTTCCTCCACGTCCAGCTCATGGTCCGGCTCTGTGGGCGTTTCGGCAGGGATGGTGCCGTGCTGGTGGGGCTCGTGGAGCTTGTGGGGCTGCGTACCGGTGGATGCCGTCCGGCGGCGGGGAGGCGGTCGCGCGGGCGGTGGCGGTGAGGGGCTGTCGAGCCGTCGAAGGGCGGGCCGCGCGCCTGAGGGGCCGTTCGCGCCCCGCGGGATCGTCAGGTGCCTTGTGGGCGCGTACACGCACTCGGCCGTGCTCACGGACGCGCGAGGCGCGCCGCCGCGGCCGGACAACACGAAGCCCCCGAACCCATGGGGTTCGGGGGCTTCAGGGAAGGTCAGGCTTCGGCCTTCTCCTCGGACTCGGCGGCCTCGTCGGCCTCCTCCTCGACCGGGGCGCCGTTGATCTCGGCGTAGATGGCCTTGAGGTCAACCTCGTTGCCCTCGCTGTCGACGACCTTGGCGGCGTCGCCCAGCACGGACTTGGCCTTGTCGCGGACGATCTCGACCATGGCCAGCGTGAGCTGGTCGTTGTCGGCCAGGTGCTTGGCCAGCTCGTTGGGCTGGACGCCCATCTCCATGGCGCGGCGCACCACGAAGTTGGTCAGCTCCTGCTCGTTGACGCCCAGCTCCTCGGCCTTGACGATCTTGTCGAGCACGAAGCCGACCTTGAGCGCCTTGGCGGAGTTGCTGTCGAACTCGGCGAAACGCTCCTCCTCCGTCGTCTGGTACAGACGGAAGAAGGCGTCGCGGCTGAGGCCGCTCTCGGCGATCTGGTGGTCGAGGTTGTGCTTGCGGGCGTCGACCTCGGCCTTGAGCGCGCTCTCGGGCAGCGGGATGTCGATCTTCTCGAGCAGGGCGTCGAGGGCCTTCTCGCGGGCCTGGACGACCTGGTCGATGAGCTTGTTGCGGCGGGCCTGCTCGCGGATGCTGGCCTTGAGCTCGTCGAGCGTGTCGAACTCGCTGGCGAGCTGGGCGAACTCGTCGTCGAGCTCGGGCAGGACCTTCTCCTTGACCGACTTGACGTTGATGATCACGTCGGCCTCCTCGCCGGCGTTCTCGCCGCCGACGAGCTCGGTCTTGAAGCTCTTCTCCTCGCCCGCGGACATGCCCACGAGGGCGTCGTCGAGGCCCTGGAGCACCGAGCCGGCGCCGACCTCGTAGGAGACCTCGCTGGCCTGCTGCTCCTCGATGTTCTCGCCGTTGATCTCGGCGCGCAGGTCCATCACCACGAAGTCGCCGTTGGCGGCCGCGCGCTCGACGCCGGTCAGCGTCGCGAAGCGCTGGCGCAGCGAGTCGAGCTGGGCGTCGACGTCTTCGTCGGAGACCTCGGCGGAGTCGACGGTGATCTCGGCGCCCTGGTAGTCGGGCACCTCGAAGTTGGGCCGGATGTCGACCTCGGCGGTGAACTCGATCTGCTCACCGTCGTCGATCTTCGTGACCTCGATGTCGGGCTGGCTCACCGGGAACACGTCGACCTCGTCGACGGCCTGGCCGTAGAGCTTGGGCACCGCGTCGTTGAGGGTCTCCTCCAGCACTACCGCCCGGCCGAAGCGCTGCTCGATGATGCGGGCCGGAACCTTGCCAGGCCGGAACCCGGGGACGCGCACCTGCTGCGCGACCTTCTTGTACGCCGCATCCATGCTCGGGCGCAGCTCTTCGAACGGCACCTCGACGGTGAGCTTGACCCGGGTCGGGCTGAGCTCCTCGACAGCGGTCTTCACGGAATGGTCTCCTTGATCAAGCTACGAGTGATCGCGGGCGCGTCCATTCGGTACGGCTCACGCGCCGCGCCCACATGAGCGGCGTTGGGCATGCTCCGCCACGGCGGGATCCAACGCCGATGGCCAGTCTAGGGCAGATGCGTACCGAACAACGACGCCGTCGCCGTCAGAACTCCTCGGCGATCGTCCGCAGCAGATCGATCGTCTCATCAGGAGTGGTGCTCACGGCGCACAGCCGCTCCATGACCTCCGTGTATCGGTCCACGTCCTCACGCTTGTCCAGGTACAGGGCGCTGGCCAGTTGCTCGACGTAGACGACGTCGGGCAGGTCGCGGTCGGGGAAGCGCAGGATGCTGAAGGCGCCGCCCTCGGCGCTGTGGCCGCCGAAGCTGAACGGCATGATCTGGATGGTGATGCTGGGCTGCCGCATGAGGTCGATGAGGTGTTCGAGCTGGGCGCGCATGACCTCCACGCCGCCGATGGGCCGGCGCAGCGCCGCCTCGTCGATCACGGCCCAGAAGATCGGACCGTCCGGCCGGTCGAAGATGCGCTGGCGTTCGAGCCTGAGGTCGACCCTCCTGGCGATCTCCTCCGCCGCGATGCCCGCCGCTCCGGCGGTGACGACCGCCCGGGCGTACTCCTTGGTCTGCAGCAGTCCCGGCACGAACTGGACCTCGTAGGTCCTGATCCGGGCGGCGGCCTCCTCAAGGCCGACGTACGCCTGGAACCACGTGGGCAGGACGTCGTTGAACCGGTGCCACCAGCCGGGTTCGTTCGCGGTGGCCACCAGGTCGAGGACGGCGGCTCGCGCCTGCGGGTCCACGACGCCGTACAGGGTGAGCAGGTCGGAGACGTCACGTTCCTTGAACCCCACCCGGCCCAGCTCCATGCGGCTGATCTTGGATTCGGAGCCCCTGATGAGGTGCCCCGCCTCCTCGCGGGTGACGTTCTTCGCCTCCCTGAGCTTTCGCAGCTGGGAGCCCAGGAGGATGCGCAGCGCCGTCGGCCCGGAACCCGGCTGGTTCTGCGTCACTTTGCCTCCTATCAAGGTCCGCACACACAGTGACACCACATTGCCGGGTATGACAAGGTCTCAACCTCGTGTCCGATTAGGAGAGATTTGCCCCAAAAGGCGCATGCTGTTGCACATTGCAGCTGCACGTGCATTTGGGTCTTGCAGCCGCCGCGTTCGTGACCCATGATGGCTTAGTGCATTGTGGGCCAAACATGCACTAAACCGAGGGCTACGGGGAGGTATCGGCGGCATGGTGGAGGATCCTCTGGCCACTGCCGATTGCCTGCAGATCACCCGTGAGGTGGGGTTCGACCACCTGCTCAAGGGCGGGAAGCCGAACACGACCGCGTGCCCGCTGCCCTTCCAGGCCGACTCGGTGAAGACCGCCAGGGACGTGACCCGCTCCACGCTGCGGGGATGGGGCCTGCACGAGCTGAGCGACGACGCCGCGCTCGTGGTGTCCGAGCTGGTGACGAACGCCGTGCGGTACGCGATGTACGCGGCCGGCCGGCGGGAGATCGAGCTCTTGCTGATGCGCGTGTCGCCGCACGTGCTGCTGGCGGTGGCGGACCCGAGCGACGAGGTGCCGCGCCGCAAGGAGCCGGACTTCATCTCCGAGAACGGGCGCGGCCTCTACATCGTCGAGACCTACAGCCAGTGCTGGGGCTGGGACCCGCTCGACCGCGGCGGCAAGGCCGTGTGGGCGTTGTTCCGCGCCGAAGAGGCTTCCGAAGAGGGCTGACCCCTCGACCTGGCCGCTACTCGCCGGTGGCGCCGTCGATGCGCTCGCGCAGCAGGTCGGCGTGGCCGTTGTGGCGCGCGTACTCCTCGATCATGTGGACGAGGATCCAGCGGTGGGTGCAGTCCTGGCCGTTCCGGTCGCCCACGGCGTCGAGGGGCTTGGCGGCCGAGATGGCGCGGGCGCGCTCGATCTCGTCCTGCCAGGTGGCGAACGCCTCCTCCACCGAGGCGTCGTCCACGTCGTTGAAGTCGGCGTCGTTGTCGACGTCCTTGTTCCACAGGCGGGGGATGTCCTCGCCGTTCAGCACGCGGCGGAACCAGACGCGCTCCACGTGCGCCAGGTGCCGGACCAGGCCGAGCAGCGACATGGCGGACGGCTCGGCGGAGCGGAGCCTGAGCTGCTCGTCGGTCAGGCCGGCGCATTTGACGGCCAGCGTGCCGCGATGCCATTCGAGCCAGTTGCCGAGCACGGTCCGTTCGTCGCCGGTGAGGGGTGGGGGCACACGATTGTCTGTCACGCCTCGACCTTAATGGGCGCTTCGTCCGGGTCCGCGAACCAAGAAGCCCCCTCCGCGTCGGAGGGGGCCGATGACCTGGTCGGGGCGACAGGATTTGAACCTGCGACTTCTTGCTCCCAAAGCAAGCGCGCTGCCAAGCTGCGCCACGCCCCGCCTCGCCGGGTGCGCATGCGGTCCGTGACTCCGGTACGCTTACGCCCTGACGACCGGATGAAGTCTAGACCAGAGTTCGACCGGTTCGCGCGGACGTAGCTCAATGGTAGAGCCCTAGTCTTCCAAACTAGCTACGCGGGTTCGATTCCCGTCGTCCGCTCTCGCAGGCGAAAGGCCAGGTCATCCCCGGTTCGGGGGGCCTGGCCTTTTGTGATCTTCGGGGGCGTAGGCTGGCGTCGATGCGTGCACGTCCGATCTCCCGCGAGGCGCTCGTCGAGGAGCTGGCCGAGCTCGTCGCCGCGCGGCCCAAGGACGCCTGGGTGCGGGTGGCGGTCGACGGGGCGCCCGCGGCGGGGCCCGACGCGCTGGCCGACGAGCTGGTCGCGCCGCTGCGGTTGCGCGGCCGGCCCGTGCTGCGGGTGTCGGCCGGCGACTTCCTGCGGCCGGCCTCGCTCCGGCTGGAGCACGGCCGGACCGATCCCGACGTCTTCTACGAGGACTGGCTCGACGTCAAGGGCCTGCTGCGCGAGGTGCTCGAACCCTTGGAGCCGGGCGGCTCGGGGCGGGTGCTGCCGGCGTTGTGGGACAGCGGGATCGATCGCGCGTACCGGCTGCCGTACCGGGAGCTGGCGCCGGGCGGGGTGGTGCTCGTGGACGGCACGCTGCTGCTGGGGCGGGGGCTGCCGTTCGAGGTGAGCGTGCACGTGTGGCTGTCGGCGGGGGCGCTGGCGCGGCGCACGCCGCAGGACGAGCGGTGGCGGCTGCCGGCCTACGAGCGGTACGAACGCGAGGCGCGCCCGCAGCGGGCCGCCGACGTGGTGGTCAGGGCCGACCATCCGGACCGGCCGGCGGTGCTGACGGACGGCTGAGCCCGAGCAGCGCGTCCAGCTCGGCGATCGCCTGGGCGTTCGAGGTGAAGCGCACGGCGTGCAGGCCGGCCGCGCGGGCGCCCTCGACGTACGGCTCGTGGTCGTCGAGGAACACCGTGGCGGCGGGGTCGGCGCCGAGGGCGTCGCAGGCCGTCAGGTAGATGCGCGGATCCGGTTTCCCCACTCCCGCCTCGTGCGAGTAGACGATGTGGTCCACCAGGCCGGCGTAGCCGTACGCGGCCTGCTCGCGTTCCCTGGCGCCGACGAAGCTGTTGCTCACCAGGCCCGTGCGGTAGCGCGGACGCAGGGCGCCCAGGTACGCCATGAGCTCGGTGTTGGGCGTGCCGAGGTACTCCGTCCAGACGTCGGCCATGAACGCCCCGGCGTGCGCGCCGAGCACCTTGGCCACCTCGGCGCCGGCCTGCTCCTCCGTCATCTCGCCGACCGCCCCGGCCAGCCAGGTCGGCTCCAGCTGGGCGTCGATGTGCCCGGCGGGCAGGCCGAGCTTCTCCTCCCACCTGGCCGTCACGCCCAGGGCCGGCGTCAGCTCCAGCACCCCGCCGATGTCGAACACGACCGCATCGATTTTCATATGCTCCTCCTGTGAACTCATTCAACCAAGGTAAAGAAGGAACGTGTCCGTGTCCAGACTCTTGACGACCCACAGGGGCGGCTCAAACTGAAACGGTGATCCCTGGCAACTGGTACAACATCGTTCCCGATCTTCCCGTGCCGCCTCCGCCGCCGCTGCATCCCGGCACCCGCCGCCCCGTCGGGCCGGACGACCTCGCGCCGCTGTTCCCCATGGAGCTCATCGCGCAGGAGGTCAGCGGCGACCGCTACGTGCCCATCCCCAAGGAGGTCATCGACGTCTACCGGCTGTGGCGGCCCACGCCGCTGATCAGGGCGCACCGGCTGGAGAAGGCCCTCGACACGCCGGCCCGCATCTACTACAAGTACGAGGGCGTCTCACCGGCCGGGTCGCACAAGGCGAACACCGCCGTGCCGCAGGCGTACTACAACGCCAAGGAGGGCGTGCGGCTGCTGACCACGGAGACCGGCGCGGGACAGTGGGGGTCGGCCCTGGCGTTCGCCTGCGCCCAGTTCGACGTCGAATGCCGGATCTGGATGGTTCGGGCGTCCTACGACCAGAAGCCGTACCGGCGCTCGCTCATGCGCGTGTACGGCGCCACCGTCCACCCCAGCCCCTCCCCCCTCACCGGCGCGGGCAGCAAGGCGCTGGCCGACGACCCCGCCTCCCCCGGCAGCCTGGGGCTGGCGATCAGCGAGGCGGTCGAGGTGGCCGCCGCGAACCCCGAGGCCCGGTACGCGCTCGGCTCGGTGCTCAACCACGTCCTCATGCACCAGACGGTGATCGGCGAGGAGGCCCTGGCTCAGCTGCCCGAGCTGCCGGACCTGGTCATCGGCTGCACCGGCGGCGGCTCCAACTTCGCCGGTCTCGCCTTCCCCTTCCTGCGGGAGAAGCTGGCCGGACGCATCGGCACCCGATTCAGGGCGGTCGAGCCGGCCGCCTGCCCGTCGTTCACCCGGGGCGTGTACGCCTACGACTTCGGCGACACCGCCGGGCTGACGCCGCTGCTGAAGATGCACACCCTCGGGCACTCCTTCGTCCCCGACCCGATCCACGCCGGCGGGCTGCGCTATCACGGCATGGCGCCGCTGCTGTCCCACATGTACGAGCTGGGGCTGTTCGAGGCGGTGACCCGTACCCAAAGCGAGTGCTTCGAGGCGGGTGTGCGCTTCGCGCGGACCGAGGGCATCGTCCCGGCCCCCGAGCCCACGCACGCGCTGGCCGAGACCATCGCCGAGGCCCTGCGCTGCAAGGAGAGCGGCGAGGAGAAGGTGATCCTCACCGCGCTGTGCGGGCACGGCCACTTCGACCTGGCCGCCTACGACCGCCACCTGGCCGGCGAACTGGAGGACTACTCGCTTCCGCAGGAGCGTCTCGACCAGGCGCTCACCGAGTTGCCCGGCTGAGATGACACGGGTGGCCGCGAGACCCGCGGCCACCCGTGTTCAGTTCGCGTTCGGGCGCTTCCTGTGGTTCGCCTTCTTCTTCTTGCGCCCCCTGCCCTTGCGTGCACGCTTCGCCATGGGCTCACCTCCAGCGGTCGGGATCGTGACCTTCAAGGTCTCCCCTGCCCGCGGGCCGCACAAGCGATACGCCGTGACCTAACATTCCTCAACAAACTCGTGTCATAATTTGGTGGAATCTGTTGGAAGGGGTGGGCGTGCTCGCACAGCAGCGTCAGCAGACGATCCTCGAACGCGTACGCAGCAGCGGCGGCGTCCGGGTGGCCGACCTCGTGCGCGAGCTCGGCGTCTCCGACATGACGATACGCCGCGACCTTGAGGTGCTGGCCGAGCGCGGGCTGCTGGAGAAGGTCCACGGCGGCGCGACGGCCCTCGGCCCCGGCTCGACCGAGGAGCCCGGCTTCACCGCCAAGTCCGCCCGCCAGCAGCAGGAGAAGGAGGCCATCGCGCGGCACGCGGCCACCCTCGTACGGCCGGGAACCGCCGTGGCCCTCTCCGCCGGCACCACCACGTGGGCGCTGGCCCACCACCTCGTCGCGGTGCCCGAGCTGACCGTGATCACCAACTCGATCCCCGTCGCCGAGGTCTTCCACCGCAACCCGCGCGCCGACCGCACGGTCGTGCTGACCGGCGGCGTGCGCACGCCCTCCGACGCGCTCGTCGGCCCCGTGGCGGTGGCGGCCATCCGCCGCCTGCACGTGGACACGCTCTTCCTCGGGGTGCACGGCATGAGCCTGCGCGCCGGGTTCACCACGCCCAACCTGCTGGAGTCCGAGACCGACAGGGAGCTGGTGGCCGCGGCGCACCGCCTGGTGGTCCCCGCCGACCACACCAAGTGGAACACGGTCGGCATCAGCACGATCGCCGAGCTGACCGAGGCCGACGTGGTCATCAGCGACGCGGGGCTGCCCGAGGAAGCACGCACCGAGCTGGCCGAACGGGCCGGAGAACTGATCATCGCGGAGGGCACGCCTTGAAGCGCACCATCACCCACCTGGCAGACGGCCGAGAGCTGATCTACTTCGACCGGCGCGACGACGCCGACCGGAGCGCGATCGACCGGCGGCCGCTCGATCCGCGGCCGGTGGCCTCCGAGCTGCGCTACGACCCGCTGACCGAGGAGTGGATCGCGATCGCCGGCCACCGGCAGACGCGGACGTTCCTGCCGCCGGCCGACGAGTGCCCGTTGTGCCCGTCGTCCGCCACGCGGGCGTCGGAGATCCCGGCCCATGACTATGACGTGGTGGTGTTCGAGAACCGCTTCCCCTCTTTCTCCGGAAATTTTGGGACTTACGGGGATGTCGGCGGCCTGAGTGAGGTGCGGCCGGGTGTCGGGCGTTGTGAGGTGGTGTGCTTCACCTCCGACCACTCCTCCTCCTTCTCCAGGCTCTCCAACGCCCAGGTCAGGCTGGTCATGGAGGCGTGGGCCGACCGCACCGCCGAGCTGTCCGGCATCGAGGGCGTCGAGCAGGTGTTCTGCTTCGAGAACCGGGGCGAGGAGATCGGCATCACGCTCCCCCACCCGCACGGGCAGATCTACGCCTATCCCTACGTGACCCCGCGCACCAAGCTCCAGCTGGGGGCCGCCTCGCGGCACACGGGCGGCAACCTGTTCGCCGACGTGCTGGCCGCCGAGCAGGCCGCCGGCACGCGGGTGGTGGCCGCCAACGAGCTCTGGACGGCGTTCGTGCCGGCCGCCGCGCGCTGGCCGTTCGAGGTGCACGTGTATCCGCACCGGCAGGTGCCCGACCTGGCGGCGCTGTCGGAGGAGGAGCGGGCCGCGTTCGCGCCGCTGTACACCTCGGTGCTGCGGGCGCTCGACGCGCTGTTCGGGGTCGCGATGCCGTACATCTCGGCCTGGCACCAGGCGCCGGTGCGGTACGGCCGCGAGCTGGCCTACCTGCACCTGGAGCTGTTCAGCATCAGGCGGGCGCCCGGGAAGCTGAAGTACCTGGCGGGCTCGGAGTCGGCCATGGGGGCCTTCGTCAACGACGTGCTGCCGGAGGAGGCGGCACGCATGTTGCGATCACGAATTGATCACTAATTGGTTTCTCATTAAAGTCGCATGACTCGTGATCTACCACTAATATCCCGTTAGACATCGGCCATAACGGTCGTTGTACGCCTAATCCCGGGCGTGTTGCCCGGGAGCCGGGGACCCATCGCATCCGGGGTGAATCCGCGCCAGTGGTAGGGACTGCTCCCGTGCCCGAACCCGTCAGCTAACCCGGCCGGCAGAGGGAGAGGAACAACCACGTGGCGGCTTCGTCCCCCGCGAGTCTTGCCGTCGGTCTCATCACCGCCACCGCCCTGCTCGTGCATCCGGCCGCCGCCTCGGTCTCTGGGGCAGCCGCCGTGGCGGCCGCGCCCAAGCCGTCCGAGGCGCAGCTGCGGGCCCAGCTCAAGGAGCTCAACCGCAAGGTCGACAAGCTCATCGAGACGTACAACCTCAAGCGGGTCGAGCTGGCCAAGGCCCAGCAGGCCGCCACCGCGGCCCAGCAGCGGCTCACCGCCGCCGAGCAGGCGCTGGCCACGGCCGAGCAGCGGGTCGCCGAGATCGCCCGGCTGCGCTACCAGAACGGCGACACCTCCCTGCCGGCGTTCATGATGACCCCGGACGGCGGCGGCGCGGCCGTGCTCGAACAGCTCACCGCCGAGCAGCAGGCGGTCGTGGACAGCGTGGCCAAGGCCCGCGACGACCAGAAGAAGGCCGCCACGGCCGCCGCCGCGCTCGCGACGGAGCTGAAGGCGGGCACGGCGGAGGTGGCCGAGCAGCGCGACGACGCCCAGGACGTCATCGACGACATCAAGAAGAAGCTCCAGGACCTGGTGCCGTTCGGGCCGGGCAAGAAGTCCGACGGGAGCTGGGCGCCCGAGCTGCCGGCCGGCTCGGACAACATCACGCCGCGCACCCGGCTGATGCGCGCGCAGGTGCAGAAGAACTTCTCGCTGCCGTACGAGGTGGGCTGCTTCCGGTCCGGCTCCAGCGGCGAGCACCCGCTCGGCCGGGCCTGCGACTTCATGATGAGCACGGGCGGCACCATGCCGAGCGCCGTCAACAACGCCCTCGGCGACCGGCTGGCCGACTGGGCGCTGAAGAACAAGGCCAAGCTGGGCGTCAAGTACGTGATCTGGAAGCAGCGCATCAACCAGGGCTCGGGCTGGCGCTCGATGTCCGACCGCGGCAGCATCACCGAGAACCACTACGACCACGTGCACATCTCGATGAACTAGCCACGGACCGGCGGCTCAGCGGATGCCGGTGAGCTTGTCGGGGTTGGTGACGGAGTAGACGGCGGCGATTCGGTCGCCCTCGGGCGTGAGATCGACGACGACCACGGCCAGCGGCCCGTCACCGGAGAAGACGAGCGCGCACGGGTCGCCGGCCACCCGCCGGTAGCGCAGGTCCACCGCGCCCGGGGTCAGCGTCGCGGCGACGGACATGAACAGCGCCGCCACCTGGTCCCGGCCGTGGACCGGGTGCAGGCTGGTGGCCGGTCCCTTGCCGCCGCCGTCGGTCCACAGGGTCACCTCCGGCGCCAGCACCTCCAGCAGGGCCCGCAGGTCACCGCCGAGCGGCGGCCGCGGCGAACCGCTCGGTCACCTCGGCGTCCGGGGCCGTGACCAGCGGTTCCGGCAGCCAGGGGCCGACGTAGGTCTCCTGGCGGCGGCTCAGGTCCGCCCGCCGGGCGAGCGCCTGGTTCACCGCGATCCGCACCAGGTAGGCCCGGACGTTCTCCACCGGTCCGGCGTCCGGCCTGCGGTGCCGGGCGGACCAGGCCAGCCATGCCTCCTGCAGCACGTCCTCGGTGTCGGCGACGCTGCCGAGCATGTTGTAGACCACGGAGAACAGCAGTTCCCGGTAGCCGAGGAACTGCTCGGTGGCGGCGTCGGCGGGGTGCCGCGGGGTCGGTGTCATGGCGCGCCTCCTCGTCTGTCGCAACCGAAGAGTCCCGACGCGTGGCGATTGTGACATGAAGACATCAAGCGTGATCTATGCCACTCATGTCACAGTTCCCGGCCGGTTGCCCCTCTGTGGTGGCGTCACGACTCACAAGGGAGAGCTTCGATGCGTACATTGATCCGCGACGTCAGGGTGTTCGACGGCGAGCAGACCATCGCGACGGCCGACGTGGTGATCGAGGACGGCCTGATCGCCGCTGTCGGCAGCGGCGCCGGCCACCCGGCCGACGCCGAGGTGGACGGCACGGGCAGGACGCTGCTGCCCGGCCTGATCGACGCGCACACCCACGTGTTCGACGGCAGCCTGGCCCAGGCCCTGCGGTATGGGGTCACCACCGAGCTCGACATGTTCTGCCTGCCGCGGATCCTCGCCCGGCAGCGGCGGCTGGCCGCCGAGAACGACGACGTGGCAGACCTGCGCAGCGCCGGCACGCTGGCCACCGCTCCGGGCGGGCACCCGACCCAGTTGCTGACGGCCCTGGCGGGCACCGTCCTGGACGGGCTCGACGTCACGGCGATCGACTTCGTCTCCGACCCGGCGCAGGCGCCGGCGTTCGTCCGGGCCAGGCTGGCCGAGGGGGCCGACTACCTCAAGATCGTCATTGACGACGGCGCCGTGCACGGGGCCGACCTCCCCGTCATGACGGCGGAGGTCGCCGCCGCCCTGGCCGCGGCGGCGCACGAGGCGGACCTGCTGGTCATCGCGCACGCGATCACCGCCGCCGAGGTGGGGATCGCGCTCGACGCCGGCGTCGACGGCCTGGCTCACGTGTGGACCGACCTGACGCCGGACGACCCGGCCTCGCCGCGCCTGGCCGGACGGGTGCGCGACCAGGGGGTCTTCGTGGTGACCACGCTGGCCTACTTCGAGGCGATCACGGCTCAGCACGTCGAGACCGCCGACCGCGGCCGGATCGCCCCTGGTCTGCGCGCGGATCTGGTGCTGGTCGAGGGCGACGCCACCCGCGACGTCACCGCCGTCAGCGACATCGCCGAGGTCTGGCGTCGCGGGGTGCGCCAGGCGCGGTAGCCCCGGCCCGTGACGCGCCGGCCGGGTCAGCCGAGCGTGAGGGGGTTGACCAGGTCGGCGTAGACCAGCAGACCGGCCATGATGATCAGCACGAACGCCATCGCGTACGTGAGCGGCAGCACCTTGGCGATGTCGACGTAGCGGGGCTCGGGGCGGCGCAGGATCTTGGCGTAGCCGCGCTTGATCCCCTCCCACAGGCCGCCCGCGATGTGGCCGCCGTCGAGGGGCAGCAGCGGGATCAGGTTGAACAGGCCGATCGCCAGGTTGAACCCGGCCAGCAGGCTGACGAAGGTGAACAGCTTGCTCTTGTTGGACATGTCGGAGGCCAGGATCTCGCCGCCGAGCCGGCCCGCGCCCACCACGCCGACCGGGCCCTCGGGGTCGCGCTTGTCGCCGGAGAAGGCGGCGTTCCAGACGCCGACCATCTTCGCCGGCAGGTTGACCATCGAGCCCACGACGCGGCCGGTCAGGTCGCTCATGTAGCCCGGAACCTGCCCGATGCTCTGCTGCTCGAAGACCTGGGAGGGCACGACGCCGAGGAACCCGACGCCCTTGTCGATCTTGGTCTCGTCGGTCGGGTTCGCCATGTCGCGGGCGATGAGGGTGACGTCGAGCGTCATCGGCCTGCCGTCGCGGACGATGCCCAGCTTGACGGGGCCGGCGCCGTGGCCGCGGATCAGGCGGGTGGCGTCCTGCCAGGTCGCGATCTTCTGGCCGTCGAGGGAGACGATGTGGTCGCCGACCTTGACGCCCGCCTTGGCGGCCGGGGTGCGCTCGTCGGTGGGGGCGCACGTCTTGCGCACCTCGGTGGTGGGGATCACGCACGTGTTGGTGTCGGGCGACACGATCGGGGCGGTCTTGGGCAGGCCGATGCCGACCAGCAGAATGCTGAAGAAGATGAAGGCGAGCACGAAGTTCATCGCCGGGCCGCCCGACATGATGATGATCTTCTGCCACCACTTCTTGCGGTAGAAGACGCGGTCCTCGTCGCCGGGCCGCACCTCCTCCATGGCGGCCTCGCGGGCGGTCTCGATCAGGCCCTGCCACGGCCCGGTCGACGCGCTGCGCAGCCTGCCGGGGGCGTCGCCGGGACGCGGCGGCAGCATGCCGATCATGCGGATGTAGCCCCCGAGCGGCAGCCACTTGATGCCGTACTCGGTCTCGCCCCTGCGGATGGACCAGGCCGTCGAGCCGAAGCCGACCATGTACTGGGTGACCCTGACGCCGAAGATCTTGGCCGGCACGAGATGGCCCACCTCGTGCAGGCCGACGGAGACCATCAACCCCACCAGGAACAGAAGGATCCCGGCGACAAAGAGCCAGTTCATCTACGCGCGCTCCAGGCAGACAGACGGTCTCGACGTTCCCAGACTAGTCGAACTCAGCACATCCCTCGGGCTTGCCCGCACTTTGGTGAATCAACGGACCGCATTGACAGTGAGCGATCAGCCGATCACCCTGGGAGACGATGGAGGGGGACGTCTTGATCCGCATACTCATCGCCGAACACCTGCCCTTGGTGCGACGCGGTCTGCAGGCCACGCTCGAAGCCGAGCCCGACCTGCGGGTGGTCGCCGAGACGGGCAGCCCCGACGGTGTGCTGCCGGCCGCGCGGTCGAGCGCGCCCGACGTCGCGATCGTCGATCTCGACCTGCCGGGCCTGCCGGTCGCCACGCAGCTGACCGAGCAGGTCCCCCGCTGCTCGGTGCTGATCCTCTCCGCCCGGCCGAGCCCCGGCCAGGTGCGCAGGGCGTTCAACGGCAGCGTGCTGGGGTTCATGAGCCTGCGGGTGGCGCCCGAGCGGCTGGCCGAGGGGGTGCGCCAGGTCGCCGCGGGCGGGCGGGCGGTGGAGGCGGAGCTGGCGGTTGCGGCCCTGCAGTCGGCCGCCAACCCGCTCACCCGGCGCGAGCTCGACGTGCTGCGCATCGCGGCGGGCGGGGCGAGATCGACCGAGATCGCCGACCAGTTGTTCCTGTCGGTCGGCACCGTGCGCAACCATCTGTCGCGGATCATGTGCAAGACGGGCGCCCGCAACCGGCTGGACGCCGTGCGCATCGCCAGCGACAGCGGCTGGTTGTAGCGGCTCGTTGTGCGGGGACCGGACGAGATGACGGGCCCGGTGGAGCCGCGCCGCTCCGCCGGGACCCGAACAGTCGAATGATCTCAGCCCGCCGAACCCGTTGCCAGTGACCGCCATCACGACCTGACCCATGTGAAACGTCACTACGGACGCCAGATCAACACCAGCGCGCAGTCGTCGTTGTGGCCTGAGGACATCGCGTTGACCAGCGCCCTGGCGCCGTCGCGGAAGCCGGAGGGCAGCAGCCGTTCGGCCTCGCCGAGCAGCCGGTCGAGGCCGGCGTCGATGTCGCGCCCCGGCTGCTCGATCAGGCCGTCGGTGTAGAGCAGCAGCGCGTCGCCCTTGCGCAGGGTGCCGCTGTCGGGCTCGCAGTGGAGGTCGGGCACCACGCCGAGCACCACGCCCTTGGCCGAGGCGACCTGCCAGTTGCCGGTGCCCGAGTCGAGCTTCACCACCGGCGGATGGCCGGCCGAGGTGATCGTGTAGTCGCCGGTGGCGAGGTCGAGGCGTACGTGCACGGCCGTCACGAAGCCCTCGTCGCCGCGCTGGCGGTGGAGGTAGGCGTTGCACGCGGGCAGGAAGTCGTCGACCGAGCCGAGCAGCCCGCCGAAGGTGCCCGACAGCAGCAGCGCGCGGGTGCCGGCGTCGACGCCCTTGCCGGAGACGTCGACCAGGGCGATCTCCACGGAGTCGCCGTCGCGCATGGAGACCAGGAAGTCGCCGCCGAACGAGGAGCCCCCGGCCTGCTTGAGCACCACCTTGCCGCCCCAGTCCTTCGGCAGCGGGGGCAGCTCGCCCTGGCTCCTGAGCCGGTCGCGCAGCTCCAGCAGCATCGCGTCGCCGCGCAGCCCCTGCACGCCGAGCTTGCCCCGGGTACGGGCCATGAGCACGGCGAGCACGGTGGTGAACACGATCGTCACCGTGAGCCCCAGCCCCACCCGCGCCACCCCGAGCGTGGCCGCGACGTAGGTCAGCGCGACGCCCACCGCCACCAGCAGCTTGACCAGGCTGCGCAGCCGCAGCTGCAGCCCGCCGATCAGGGTGACCAGGATGAGCAGCGACGGCGAGAACCACTCGGTGGACACCTTCGCCGCCAGCAGCCCGATGACGAGCGAGAGCACGGTCAAGGTGATGAGCAGGTTGCGGTCACGGGCCAGCGGCCCTCTCCGGACGAACCGGACGGCGGACACCAGGAACGGCACCCGCACCAGGACCGCACGGACCCGTGGCGGAATCAACGGCGCCGGACGGGAACTCATGATGCGTGTGACTGTATCGGTCTGACCCCTGTTTGGGCAGCCCACTTGACCAAGGCCTTGATCATTAAGCACGGATATTGGGTGGCCGTCCCCCTTTGCCCGCTCCTACCGTGGACGGATGACCTATCCGATCCGTCCCATTGACGAATCCGAGTGGCCGGGCTTCGCCGGCGTGCTCGCAGAGGGGTTCGGCTGGACGCCGCATCCCACCCAGGACGAGCGGTACAAGGCCGCCACGGAGTTCGACCGCACCCTGGTCGCCTTCGACGGCACCACCATGGCGGGCGTCACGTCCGTCTTCAGCCTCACGATGACCGTCCCCGGCGGACGCCAGATCCCCGTGGGCGGGGTGACCGCGGTCAGCGTGCTTCCCTCGCACCGCCGCCGCGGCGTGCTGTCCGCGCTGATGCGCCGGCAGCTGTCCGACATCCGCGACCGCGGCGAGTCGGTGGCCGCCCTCTACGCCTCCGAGTCGCTGATCTACGGCAGGTTCGGGTACGGACGGGCGGCCAGCGAACTGTCGTACAAGATTGACAAGCACCGCTCGGCCTTCGTGCGGGACGCCCCCACCGACCCGGCGCTCCGGCTCAGGGTGGTCTCCCCCACCGAGGCCAGGGCCGATTTCGAGAAGGTGTTCGCCGCGGTCGTGACCCGGCGTCCGGGCCGGTACGAGCGCACCCGGCACGTCTGGGACGCCTTCCTGGCCGACGAGGAGCATGACAGGGGCGGCTGGGGCTCGCTGCGCGCGGTGCTCGCCGAGGACGACCAGGAGGTGCGCGGTTACGCGCTGTTCCGCACCAAGTCGGCATGGGACGCCAACGGCGTGCCCAGCGGCGAGCTGCGGGTGTTCGAGCTGGAGGCGACCGATCCGGCGGCCTACGCCCTGCTGTGGCGCGACATGCTGGACCGTGACCTGATCACCAGGCTGGAGGCGTACGCCCGGCCGGTGGACGACGCCCTGATCGCGCTGCTCGCCGACTCCCGCCAGCTGCGCGCGACCTGGTCCGACGAGCTGTGGGTACGCCTGGTGGACGTCGACCGGGCCCTGACCGCCCGCGCCTACGCGGCCCCCGTGGACCTGGTGATCGAGATCGAGGACGACGTGTGCCCGTGGAACGCCGGCCGCCGGCGGCTCACCGCCGACACCACCGGCGCGGAGTGCAAGCCGGTGGACGACGAGCCGCACCTGACGGTGCCGGTGTCCGCGCTCGGCTCGGCGTACATGGGCGACGGCCTGCTCGGCGCGCAGCTCGACGCGGGCCTGCTGCGCGAGCACACGCCGGGCGCGGTGCGGGCGCTGGCCGCGGCCATGGCGTGGAGCCCCAAGCCGCTGGCCGGGCTGGTGTTCTGAGACGCACGACGTAGGCTCTTGAGCATGGCCCTGCAAAGTCTGCAGATCACCGCGACCATCGCCATGCGGGCCCGCGACGTGTCCAGGCCGTCGAAGGAGCAGCAGGAGGCCGCCGACCGGCGGCCCCTGCGCGACGAGACGCCCCGGCGCGAGGCCAGGCGCAAGACCTAGGGCAGCGAGGGCAGCTGGCCGATCGTCTCGTAGGTGGTCAGCTGCGCGATGCGCCTGCTGTGGCGCTCGCTGCCGGAGAAGGAGGTGGTCAGGAAGACCTCGACGAACCTGGTCGCCTCCTCGGTCGTGTGCATGCGCGCGCCGATGCTGACGACGTTCGCGTTGTTGTGCTCGCGGGCCAGCGAGGCGGTCTCCTCGCTCCAGGCCAGGGCCGCGCGGATGCCGCGCACCTTGTTGGCCGCGATCTGCTCGCCGTTGCCCGAGCCGCCGATCACCACCCCCAGGCTGCCGGGGTCGCCGCCGACGCCCTCGGCGGCGCGCAGGACGAACGCCGGATAGTCGTCCTCGGCGTCGTAGACGAAGGGACCGCAGTCGGTCACCTCGTGGCCGTGGTCCTTGAGCCAGGACACGAGGTGGTTCTTGAGCTCATAGCCGGCATGGTCGGCACCGATGTAGACACGCACCCGTCCAGTCTTCCACAGCCCCGCCGATCCCACTCGCTGGCTAGAGTAAGGACCCCTACCGTTCCCCAGTCCTTACGAAAGTGGAGACGCATGCGTGAGATCCGCGTCATCGGCGATCCGGTGCTGCGCACGCCCGCCGAGCCCGTCACCGACTTCGACCGCGAGCTGCGCCGCCTGATCGAGGAGATGTTCCAGGCGATGTACGCGGTCAACGGCGTGGGCCTGGCCGGTCCGCAGATCGGCGTGTCGCGGCGGCTGTTCGTCTACGACATCGCCGGGCGCAAGGGCCATGTCGCCAACCCCGTGCTGACCGTCGACGACGCCGAGGAGGTCTCCGACGAGGAGGGCTGCCTGTCGGTGCCCGACCGCCGCACCCGCACGCCGATCTACGCCCCCGTCGCGCGGGCCGCGGGCGTCACCGTCGAGGGCGTCGACCGGCTCCAGCGGCCCGTGCGCATCAAGGCCCGCGGCTCGCTGGCGCGCTGCTTCCAGCACGAGACCGAGCACCTCGACGGCAGGCTGTACGTCGACCGCCTGCCGAAGGACGAGGCCCGCAGGATCATGCTGCGCGCGTAGGCCGCGGCGGGCCGGGGTCTACAGCTGCAGCGACTTGATCTCCAGGTACTCCTCCAGGCCGAACTCGCCCATCTCGCGGCCCACGCCCGACTGCTTGTAGCCGCCGAAGGGGGCCAGCGGGTTGAACTGGCCGCCGTTGACGACGACCTGGCCGGTGCGCAGCCTGCGGGCGACGGCGACCGCGCGCTCCTGGCTGCCCGACCAGACCGCGCCGGCCAGGCCGTACCTGGTGGCGTTGGCGATCTCCACGGCCTGGCCCTCGCTCGTGTACGGGATCAGCGCCAGCACGGGCCCGAAGATCTCCTCCTGCTCGATCGTCATGCCCGGCTCGACCGCGGCGAAGACCGTGGGCTCGACGTAGAAGCCGCGCTCGCGCGGGCGCTCGGTGCCGCCGGCGACGAGCCTGGCGCCCTCCTCCTGGCCCCGGTTGATGTAGCGGACCACCCGGTCGCGCTGGGCCGCCGACACCAGGGGCCCGACCCTGGTGGCCTCGTCGAAGGGATCGCCGACGGTGTACTTGCGGGTCGCCTCGACGGCCAGGCGGACGGCGTCGTCGTACTGGTCGCGGTGGACGATCATGCGGGTCCAGGCCGAGCAGGTCTGGCCGGCGTTGATGAAGCAGTTGGCCACGCCGACCTTGACGGCCGTGGCCAGGTCGGCGTCGGGCAGGATGATGTTGGCCGACTTGCCGCCGAGCTCCAGCGCCACCCGCTTGACGGTCTCGGCGGCGAGCGCGGCGACCCGGCGGCCGGCCACGGTGGAGCCGGTGAAGGAGACCATGTCCACGTCGGGATGGGCGGCCATCGCCTCGCCGACGACCGGGCCGCGCCCGCTGACCAGGTTGAACACCCCGGGCGGCAGGCCCACCTCGTCGAGGATCTCGGCCAGCGCGTACGCCGCCAGCGGCGCCACCTCGCTGGGCTTGAGCACCACCGTGCAGCCGGCGGCCAGTGCGGGGCCGACCTTGCAGATGATCTGGTGCAGCGGGTAGTTCCAGGGCGTGATCGCCGCGACGACCCCGACCGGCTCCTTGACCAGCAGCGAGTTGCCGATGCGGGACTCGCGCGGGTAGCTCTCGGCCAGCTGCGCGTAGGAGGACAGGACGGCGGCGGGCATCAGCGTCTGCACCTTGAGCGCGAAGCCGAGGGGCGCGCCCATGTCGGTGGCGATCGTCGCCGCGACGCTCTCGGCGCGCTGTTTGAGCAGCTCGGCCGCGTGGCCGAGGAGCTTCCCGCGCTGGGCCGCCGAGGTGTCGGACCAGGCGGGGAACGCCTCCCGCGCCGCCGTCACCGCCGCCTCGACGTCGTCGGGGGTGCCCGCGGGCACCCGGTCGATGATCTCCTCCGTGGCCGGGTTGGCGACCTCGATGGACTCGTCTGACGTAGAGGCGTTCCAGGAACCGCCGATATACAGCTGGCGCATGGGGCCATCCTCGCGTGCACGTCGTGGGGCTGGCGAGACCACGGATCGAGCAGAGGGGGATTCCTCATCCTCCGCGCGCCCGAGAACCTACCGCCGGGATATGAGTCTTACCCCGGCGGTGGCGACATATCTAGTCGAAGGTGGGCTGTCTGGTACGAGTGCGCTTGAGCTCGAAGAAGTCCTCGAACTCGGTGACGAGAAGCACGCCGTCCCACAGCCTGCCCGCGTCCTCGCCCTTCGGGATGGACGTGATCACGGGGCCGAAGAAGGCGTTGGCGCCGACGCGGATGACCGGGGTGCCGACGTCCTGGCCGACCAGCGTGATGCCCTCCTGGTGGGAGGCGCGTACGGCGTCGTCCCATTCGGTGGAGTGGGCGGCGGCGGCGAGGTCGCGGCTGAGGCCGATCGCCTCCAGGGAGTCCTCGATCAGCTCGCCGAGGCGGCTGAGGTCCTTCATCCCGCGCTCGTTGTGCAGGCGCGTGCCGAGCTCGGTGTAGAGCGGGCCGACGACCTCGTCGCCGTGCGCGGCCCGCGCGGCGGCCACCACGCGGACGGGTTCGATGGCCCTGACGATGGCCTCACGGTAGGAGTCGGGCACGTCCTTGCCCTCGTTGAGGACGTTGAGGCTCATGACGTGCCAGCGCGGCTCGATGGCGCGTACCTTCTCCACTTCGAGAAGCCATCGTGACGTCGCCCAGGCAAAAGGGCAGAAAGGATCGAACCACAGGTCCACGGGAATCTTCTCAGTCACGTGGGGCCATAACCTGAGGGTGTCGAGGTCCTATTCCCGGCGTGGCAGGATACCGACAAACTACAACGAAGTGGTGAAAAGGAGCGCAACTTGGCAGGCAACCTGACCCGGGACGAGGCTCGCGAGCGCGCCCGGCTGTTGAAGGTCGAGTCGTACGAGGTCGCACTCGACCTGACGGAGGGGGACGAGCGCTTCGAGAGCGTCACGACTGTGCGCTTCACCAGCACCAGCCCGGGCGCCTCCACCTTCATCGACCTGCACGGCGCCAACGTGCGCAAGGTCACCCTCAACGGCGCCGACCTCGACGTCTCCTCCTACGACGCCGAAAAGGGCCGCTTCCCGCTCCCCTCGCTGGCGGAGTCCAACGAGCTGCTGGTCGACGCCGACTGCAGCTACATGCGCACGGGCGAGGGTCTCCACCGCTTCGTGGACCCGGTCGACCAGAAGGTCTACCTGCACAGCCAGTTCGAGACGGCCGACGCCCACCGCATGTACGCCTGCTTCGACCAGCCCGACCTCAAGGCCGTCTTCCAGCTCACCGTGCTGGCCCCCGCCGACTGGGAGGTCGTCTCCAACGGCGCCGCGGCCAAGGTCGAGGACCTCGAAGGCCAGTCGGGGCGCCACGGCGGCGTCCAGGCGGCCAGGCGCTGGGAGTTCGAGCCGACGCCGGTGATCTCGACGTACATCACCGCGCTGGTGGCCGGGCCGTACCACAAGGTCACCTCCGAGCACGACGGCATCCCCCTCGGGCTCTACTGCCGCGCCTCGCTCGGCGAGCACCTCGACGCCGACAACCTCTTCGAGGTCACCAGGCAGGGCTTCGACTTCTTCCACCGGGTGTTCGGCGTCCGCTACCCCTTCACCAAGTACGACCAGCTCTTCGTGCCCGAGTTCAACGCCGGGGCGATGGAGAACGCCGGTTGCGTGACGTTCCTGGAGGACTACGTCTTCCGCTCCCGCGTGACCGACGCGGTCGTCGAGCGGCGCGCCGAGACGATCCTGCACGAGATGGCCCACATGTGGTTCGGCGACCTGGTCACCATGCGCTGGTGGGACGACCTGTGGCTGAACGAGTCCTTCGCCACGTACGTGTCCGTGCTGGCCCAGGCCGAGGCCACCCGCTGGGGCAACGGCGCCTGGACCACGTTCGCCAACGTGGAGAAGTCCTGGGCCTACCGCCAGGACCAGCTTCCCTCCACCCACCCGATCGCCGCCGACATCCCCGACATGCAGGCGGTCGAGGTCAACTTCGACGGCATCACGTACGCCAAGGGCGCCTCGGTGCTCAAGCAGCTCGTCGCCTACGTCGGCCTGGACAACTTCCTGGCCGGCGTGCGCGACTACTTCGCCGAGCACGCCTGGGGCAACACCGAGCTGAAGGACCTGCTCGCCGCCCTTGAGCGCACCTCGGGCCGCGACCTGTCGTCGTGGTCGAAGGAGTGGCTGGAGACCGCGTGGGTCAACACGCTGCGGCCCTCCTTCGAGGTGTCCGACGGCCGCTTCACCTCCTTCGAGGTGCTCCAGGAGGCCCCGGCCGACTACCCGACGCTGCGCTCGCACCGCATCGCCATCGGCCTGTACTCGCTGGCCGACGGCGTGCTCACCCGCACCAAGCGGGTCGAGCTCGACGTGGTGGGCGCCCGTACCAGCGTGGCCGAGCTGGTCGGCGCCGAGCAGCCCGACCTGGTGCTGCTCAACGACGACGACCTGACCTACGCCAAGATCAGGCTGGACGAGCGTTCCCTGCGCACGCTCGTCGAGGGCGGCATCGCGGCCTTCACCGAGTCGCTGCCGCGCGCCCTGTGCTGGTCGGCGGCCTGGGACATGACCCGCGACGGCGAGATGTCCACCCGCGACTACGTCAGGCTGGTCATCTCCGGCGCGGGCACGGTCTCCGACATCACGGTCCTGCAGGCGGTGCTGCGCCAGGCGCGCCAGGCCGTCCAGCAGTACGCCGCCCCGGCCTGGCGGGCCGAGGGCGAGGCGCTGCTGGCCGCCGAGCTGCGCTCGCTGCTCGGCTCGGCCGCGCCCGGCTCCGACCACCAGCTCGCCTTCCTCCAGGCGTTCGCCCCGGTGGCGGTCGCCGGCGCCGACCTCGACCTGCTGCAGGCCATCCTCGACGGCACCGGCGTGCCCGAGGGCCTGACCGTCGACGCCGACCTGCGCTGGACGCTGGTGGCCGCGCTGGTCTCCGGCGGCCGCCTGGGCGAGCCCGACATCGCCGCCGAGCTGGAGCGCGACCCTACGGCGACGGGTGAGCGGTCGGCCGCGCTGTGCCGGGCCGCGATCCCGACGGCCGAGGCCAAGGCGGCGGCCTGGGACCGGATCGTGGGCGGCGACCTGGCCAACCACATCGCCCGCAACACCATCGCCGGCTTCCAGGACGCCCACCACGCCGAGCTGCTGGAGCCGTACCGGGAGAAGTACTTCGCCGAGGTCGGACGCGTCTACCGCGAGTGGACGTTCGAGAAGGCCTCGACGTTCGCCATGAACTGCTTCCCCGCGCTGCTCATCGAGCCCGCCACGGTCAAGGCGGCCCAGGACTTCCTGGCCGCCGAGCAGCCGCCGCAGGCCCTGCGCAGGCTGATCCTGGAGGGCGCCGACGGCGTCAGCCGCGCCCTGCGCAACCGCGAGACCGACGCCGCGTCGGCCTGATCCGTCCGGGTCCCCGCCACACCCGGCGGGGACCCGGCTTCGCGCTGCGGCGAATACGGCCTGAGCACGGAGACCGGGTGTTAGCCTCAAGTACGTGCTAGGCGCCGGTACCACGCTCAACGACCGCTACATGCTGGCCGACCGCCTCGGCGGTGGCGGCATGGGCGAGGTCTGGCGTGCCGACGACCTCGTGCTGGGCCGGGCCGTCGCGGTCAAGGTGATGATGCCCGCCCTGTCGGAGAACCCCACCTTCACCCAGCGCTTCCAGAACGAGGCCAGAGCCATGGCCACGCTCAGGCACCGCGGCGTGGTCGGCGTCTACGACTACGGCGTCCACGAGGCCGACGGGCGCCGGGTCAGCTACCTGGTGATGGAATACGTCCGGGGCGAGTCGCTCGACCGGGTCCTGCGACGCGGCCCGCTCGGCGCGGAGGAGGCCATGCGCCTGGTCGCCGAGGTGGGCGACGCGCTGGCCGCGGCCCACGCCCAGGGCATCGTCCACCGCGACGTCAAGCCGGCCAACCTCATGGTCCGGCCCGACGGGCAGGTCGCGCTGACCGACTTCGGGGTCGCCCACTCCGCCTCGGCCGGCCACCTCACGGCCACGGGCACCATGCTCGGCTCGGCCGCCTACTGCGCGCCGGAGATGGCCGCGGGCAACGAGGTCACCCCGGCGGTCGACGTCTACGCGCTGGGCGTGGTGGCCTACGAATGCCTGACCGGGCGGCTGCCGTACCAGGGGGACACCCCTGTGCAGATCATCTTCAAGCATCTCAACGCGCCCGTGCCCGAGCCGCCGGCCGACCTGCCGCCGGCCGTGCGCCAGGTGGTGACGCGGGCGCTGCAGAAGGATCCGGCGCAGCGCTGGTCGTCGGCGTCCGACATGGCGCGGGCGGCCCGCGCGTCGGTCACCGGCGCGGCCCTGCCCGGCCCGCCGCTCACCGCCGCTCCGGCGACCCCGCCCACGACGGGCTCCCACACGGGTCTCCCCACCGGCTCCTACACAGGTCTTCCCACGGGGTCCCACCCGGGCCTTCCCACGGGGTCCCACCCGGGCCTTCAGCCGACGGGCGTCATGCCCGTGGCCGACCCCGGCTCGCCGCTCACCATGCCGTCGACCCCCGCCGGCGGCAGCTCCCGCCGTCGTCGCACGCTGACGGCCCTGGCCACGATGGCGGCCGCCGTCGTGGTGTCGGCCGCGGTGGCGGGGTCGGTGTGGCTGCGTCCGGCCGAGCCCGCCAGCACGGGCCAGGTGCTGCCGCCCGCCGACGAGACCACGCAGGTCCACAGCCCGAGCAGCCCCGAGCACACCACCAAGGAGCCCGCGCCGCCGACCAAGGCCGTGCCGAGCGCCAAGCCGAGCGGCACCACCAGCGCTACCCCCGGCCCGACCGTGGCCCCCACCACCCCGAGCGCCACGCCCACCGTCTCGCCGAAGCCCACGCCGACCGTGACCACCTCCGAGCCCGAGCCGACACAGGAGCCCACCCAGCCCCCTGAGGAGCCCACGGACGAGCCCACGGTCACCAGCCCGCCGGAAGACGTGCAATGCGTACGCGCCCCATGCCCGTAACCACCCCGGGCCGTCCGGTGCGTGAACGCGCCCTACGTCTCACCGCTTCGGGACGTCTGGTGCGTGCGTGCCCCATGTCCGTGACTGCTGCAAGATCGTGAGAAAGTCTTCGCGTGGATTCGACTCGTGAGCTGCTGATCGCCCTCGCCCGCCGGTACGCCTTCGCCGATCTGGGAGCGCTCGCCCCCACGGCCGAGATCTCCGACGTGTGCGAGTTCGGGCAGCGGCTGCTCTCGCTCGACGCCGAGGACTTCGCCGCCGAGGCCAGGTCCGTACCGGCAGACCTGCGCCGGCTCGCCCGCGCCTGCCACATGCCGCAGACGCCGCGGGAGCAGCCGCGCGGAGCCCTGGAGTCGCTCAAGCCCGCCTACGGCCTGCTGCTCGAGGTGATCGCCGTCCGCTGGCACCGGCGGGAGCTGAGCCCCATGATCGCGGCCGTGCACATCGCCAGCGAATACCTGCCGCTGCTGGCGTTCGAGCCGCAGCTCGGTCACGCCGGCGATCCGGCCCGCTGGCCCGCCGGGCTGAGCGCGCCCGGGAGCAGGTTCGGCGTGATCGGCGACCGTGAGTGCGACCACACCAAGTCCGAGCAGTCGGCCACGAACCGCACGCTGCGGGTGTCGGTCGAACCCGGCGAGGGCTGGCGGGCCTACTTCGACCGGCAGCACAGCCAGCTGGCGGGCGCGCTCGCGGTCTGCGTCGCGACCTGCCGCAACCCCTGCACGGCCATGGACTGGATCGACCCCGAGCCCCGCGCCGACCTGCAAGTACGCGCCCGTACCGCGCTGACCTTCGCCGAGACGCCGCTCGTCCGGCTGCGGCACGCCGCGCCCGTCGGGCACGGGTTCGGGGTGCCGTCGCCGGAGGAGGTGCTCGACGCCTGGGAGCGCAGCCGGACGGCGCTGGACAAGAACGCGGTGGGCGCCGCGGCCGCCAAGGACGACGGTTTTCCGCTGACGGGGCTGCCCGCCCTGTTCTCGGCCGTGGCCGGAGCGCCGATCGAACCGTCCAGGCTGCTCGCCGGTGTCAGCGACCACGTCGTCACCCTGCTGCAACGCGCCTGACCACACACCCCCGAACACACCTGAGCCGACGGGCACGTCCCCCTCGGGTGCGGGGGGACGGCACGCCTGCCCGCCGCCAAGCGCAACGCATCCGGGCCGAGGCACATCCAGTCCCGAAATGGGCCGCACGCCTGAGCTGACGCAGACACAGCACACCTGACCCGACGGCGGCGGTGGTGTGCCCGGCGCGGAAGGGGGCCGCGTGAGAGCGTGGCCGACCCGAAAGGTGCCTCGCGACAGCGTGACTGGCCCGAAGGGTGACTCGCGGCAGCGTGGCTGGGCGGAAGAGTGCCGCGGCAGCGTGGCTGGGCCGTAGGGTGCGGTGCCTTCGGGCCGCGGGGTGCCCGTGCGAGGCGTGATTGAGCCGAAGATGCGGTGCTCCTTGGAGCCATGGGTGCCGTGCCTGCACATGGAGGGCACCTGCGTGGCCGCGCCCGCCAGGTCGGCACGCCGGGGTGGGAGGGCGGGTCAGTGGTAGGGGGTGGCTTGGTCGGCGAGGGCGGTGATGCCGTACAGGAGGCCGCCGATCAGGTCGCCCGCGCTGAAGGCGGTGGCCATCGACAGGGCGGTGAGCCGGCAGGCGCCGTCGCTCAGCCGCCGCCTCGCGTTCGCGCCGGTGACGATCTCCAGGGCGTGTCCCGCCGGATCGACGAACACGACCACGGCGTCGGCCGACTCGGCGCCCAGGGCGGTGTGCAGGCGCTCGGCGAAGTGCCGTCGCGCGCCGACCGGCTCGCCCAGGAACACGCCGAAGCGCAACCCGCTGCGCCGCTCGGCCCTCTGGACGGCCCTCCTGAGATCGTCGACCTGAGCCGTCGTCAGTGCCCGCCTGGGCGCACGGGTGCGCGTGCGCATCGGTGTCTGCGCCGAAGCCTGTGTCGGTGCCTGCTCGCAGGGCTGCTCAGAGGGCTGGTTCGAGGGGTGTTCTGAGGGGTGCATCGCTGTGTCACCAGCCTGCCGAGGCGCCGCCGAGGTGTTCGTCCGGCTCGACGGCCATGGCCGCGGCCGCCCAGTTGGGTTCGGGGGTCCGTGCCCAGGGGGCGGCGCCGTCGGCCAGCACCCGGGTCGACGTGCTCACGCCGTGCTCGCTCCCGGACGGCCCGCCCAGCCACACCGGGCCCGGCTCCGCCACCCGGGACGAGCCCCGCCCCGGCACCATGACCAGCAGGCTGATCAGTACGAACAGCCCCAAGGACACCCCGATGAGAAAGAGCAGACTTTCCGCCGCGCTGTTCACACGACGAACGTAATCCTCCGGCGGGTGCCCGGCCAGACCCGTACGGGACCCTCCTACCAGACGGACGGCCGCCGCTCGCCCCAGAACCCGCCCACAGCCGCCTCGACCTGGGCCGACAGCGAGATCAGGGTGCCCTCGCCGCCGATCCGCCCGGCCAGCATGACGCCGATCGGCAGGCCCTCGGCGTTCCAGTGCAGCGGCAGGTTGACCGCGGGCTGGCCGCTGACGTTGTAGATCGCCGGGAAGGCGGCGAAGCGCTTCATGCGTTCGAAGGTCTCCTCGACGTCGTCCACGTCCTCGAACCAGCCGACCGGCCTGGGCGGCTGGGTGAGGGTCGGGGTGAGCACCGCGTCGTAGGCGTTCGTGATCGTGAGCGCGCCCCGGGTGGCGAGCTGGAGGGCGGCCTGGGCCTGGAGGAAGGCGGGGGCGGTGGTGGCCAGGCCGCGCTCGCGCAGCCACCGGGTGAGCGGCCTGAGCAGGTGCCCCTGGTCGTCGGCGACCGGGTGCATGCAGGCGAAGGTGTACCAGAGGGTGACGAACTGCGGCACGAGGTCCGCGCCGAACGGCCTGGGGATCTCCACGACCTCGTGCCCGAGGCCGGCGAGGATCGCGGCGGCGCCCTCGTACGCGGCCAGCACCTCGGGATCGACCTCGGCCCCCGGCACGACGGGGTCGGCGTAGCGGGCGATGCGCAGCCGTCCGGGGTCGCGGCCGGCGCAGGCGAGGTACGTGCCCTCGTGCCGGGGCGCGAGGTAGAGGTCGCCGGGCTCGTTGTGCGCCATGACGTCGAGCAGGGCCGCGGCGTCGGCGACGGTACGGGCGATCGGGCCGTTCGTGGACATGCCGGCCAGGTCGGGGATGATCGGGGCGAAGCTGATCCGGCCGCGGGTGGGCTTGATGCCGTACAGGCCGCATGCGGAGGCCGGGATGCGGATCGAGCCCGCGCCGTCGCTGCCCTGGGCGGCCGGCGCCAGCCCGGCGGCCACGGCGGCGGCCGCTCCCCCGCTGGACCCGCCGGCCGACGTGCCGAGGTCCCAGGGCGAGCGGGCGGGCGGCGAGACGTCGGTCTCGGTGTAGCAGGGCAGCCCGAACTCGGGGGTGGCGGTCTTGCCCAGCATGACCGTGCCGGCCTCGCGCAGCCGCGTCACGACGGTGTCGTCCACCGGCGCGACGAACCCCCGGTAGACCGCCGAGCCGAAAGTGATCGGCACGTCCTTGACCAGATTGAGGTCCTTGACCGGGATCGGCACCCCGGCCAGCGGCCCGTCAGGCAGGTCCTTCTCCAGGCGGCGCGCCTGGTCGAGCGCCTGTTCGGCGGTCACGGTGACGTACGCGCCGACCGAGGGATCGATCCGCTCGATCCGGTCGAGATAGTGCTGGGCGAGCTCGACCGGTGAGACGTCACGGTCGCGGACGGCCCGGGCCTGCTCGAGCGCGGATAGCTCGTGTATTTCTCGCACGATCGGCACACTAGGCATCTCTAGAGAAGAACGTAAGACATACCCCGAAAACATGAGTGGAACACGATGAGCTGGGCCATAAAACTATGGACAGGTCAACACTAGGAATCATTCCGATCTCCGAGCTACGGTGAGTTACGTGGACTCCGACAACCAGCGAGAAGACGGTCACAACGCGTCACCCATCTGGGTGAGCGACCGGCCAGAGGGCGAGCGCACCGCCGCCGCGACACCATCGGCGCCCACCACCACCTACGCGCCCGTGGAACGCGCGTCCGTGCGTGACCTGCTCCAGGAGCCGCGGTTCCGCCGCATGCGCAATCGCGCGCTCGTGGCGATCGGCGTGGCGATCGTGGTGGGTTTCCTGCTGCGCGACTGGCGTCTGGGCGTTACCGCCGGGGTGGTCGCGGCCATTTTCGAAGCGGTCTACCGCGCGCGGTCCCACTCCACGGTGCCGGCGTGGCGGCGCGCGTCCGTGGCCGAGCGGCGTACCGAGGGGCAGCTCCGCAGGCTGGAGCGCAGCGGCTACCGCACCCTGCACGCCAGGGCGATCCCCGGCAGCGAGGCCCAGATCGACCACCTCGTGGTGGGTCCGACCGGCGTCTACGCCGTGGACTCCGAGAAGTGGGACAAACGGCTTCCCGTCCGCGTCCAGTCGGGCAAGAAGCTCTTCCACGGCCCCTTCGACATGAAGCCGAGGCTGACCGAGGCCAAATGGGAGGCGTCCCAGGCCAGCGAGCTGATCAGCAAGGCGTTCGGCCGCGAGGTCGTCGTCGTGCCGTCCCTGGCCATCTACGGGCCGCCCGTGCCGTGGAAGATCATGACCATCCGCGGCGTGGACGTCTACCAGGGCGACCGGGCGCGCAAGTGGATCACCAAGCGCGAGCGGGCGCTGACCCCGGCCGAGATCGACCGGCTCTACGACATCGCCGCCCAGGTCCTGCCCGCCCGGTACGGCGAGGGCTAGGACAGGCCGGCCGACCCCGCGGAGTCACCCTCCGCGGGGTTTTTTCACGCCCGCCGACGTGCCCGCCGACAGCCGGGCGCCGAAGTCGTCCAGCTCGGCGGCCAGCACGCCGCTGGGCGGCAGCGCGTCCGGCAGGCGGGACAGCAGGGCCGTGCCCACCCCGGCGATGCGGACGATGTGGTCGATCAGTGCCTCCCGGTCCTCGGGCCAGGGGAAGGACGGCTGGGCGATGAGCAGCGAGACGCAGCCGTGCACGGCCGACCAGAGGCCGAGCGCCAGCTCCTCGGGATCGCCTTCGAGCACGCGGGCCGCCACGCAGGCGGCGACGGCGTCCACCATGTGGCGGAAGCACGCGGCGGCGGCCGGCGGCACGCCCTGCACGGCCGAGGGCCGCATCATCAGCACCCGGTACTGCACGGGATGGTCGAGGGCGAAGCGCGCGTAGGCCCGTCCGCAGCGGCCGAGCGCGAGGAACGGGTCGCCCGTCAGGTTCTCGCTGAACATCCGGCCGAACTCGTCCCACACGCGCAGGCAGACGGCCTCCAGCAGCGCCTCCCTGTCGGCGAAGTGCAGGTAGACCGAGGGCGTGGACACCCCGGCGCGCTGGGCGACGGCGCGCAGGGTGAGGGCGTCCTCGCTGCCGGACTCGGTCAGCAGGTCCTCGGCCGCGCGCAGGATCTCCTCCCGCAGCAGGCCGCCTTCTCCGCGCCGGGCGCGCACACGTCTCGCAGCGGTCATGGATCTCAGATTGACGCCGTCAGGTTGACGGTGTCAATCTGACCTTCTGCTGAACGGATATCTGAAGGGATATCGCGAAAAATGGGGACTTTCGGGAAGGCGACCGCGCTGGTCGCCCGCGGCGCGGACGAGTTCGGCGCCACGCTGGACGCCCAGTGGAGCGTGGGCACCAAGCTGCACGGCGGCTACCTGCTGGCGGTGCTGGCCCGCGCCGCCTGCCAGAGCGGCGCCGGCGAGCGGCACCCGCACGTGACCGCCGTGAGCGGCGCCTTCGTCGAGCCGCCCGCGCCCGGCCCGGCGGACGTGCGCGTGGAGCCGCTGCGGATCGGCCGGAGCCTGGCCCAGGTCCGGGTCTCGCTGGCCCAGGAGGGCAGGGTGCGCGTCGAGTCGCACGTCACGCTCGGCGTCCTGGACGACGGCGACCCCTGGTGGACCTCGCTCCCCCCGGTCGAGCTGCCGGCCGAGGAGGACTGCTTCCTCGCGCCCACCGACCCGCCCGGCGCGGACTTCGCCGTGCCGCTGATGGCCGTGGTCGAGGAGCGCGTCGATCCGGCGCATCTGGCGTTCGCGTTCGGGACGCCGACCAGGAAGGGCGAGATCGCGAGCTGGCAGCGCCTGGCCGACGGCTCCGACTGGGACCCGCTCAGCCTGCTGGTGGCGCTCGACCCGGTGCCGCCGGTCTCGTTCGACCTCGGGCTGTCCGGCTGGGTGCCGACGATTCAGCTCTCGGCCTACATCCGCCGGCTGCCCGCCCCCGGCCCGATCAGGGTCCGCCTGTCGGCCACGGACGTCGGCGGCGACCGCATGGACGAGGTGGCCCACGTGTGGGACTCCAAGGGCCGGCTGGTGGCCCAGGCGACCCAGCTCGCGGCCGTACGGTTGCCGGACTGAGCCGTCCGGGTAGTGGACACGCGTCTCAGGTGCCGGGCGGGTGGCCGTAACATGTGAAGACTCGCCTCATGATGGGAGAAGCACAATGCCGGCCCTCAGGTCACGTACGGTCACCCACGGCAGGAACATGGTCGGCGCCCGGGCCCTGCTCCGGGCGACCGGCGTAGCCGGGAGCGACTTCGGCAAACCCATCATCGCGGTGGCCAACAGCTTCACCCAGTTCGTCCCGGGCCACGTGCACCTGCGCGAGGTCGGCGACGTCGTCTCGGCCGCGATCCGCGAGGCGGGGGCGATCCCGCGCGAGTTCAACACGATCGCCGTCGACGACGGCATCGCGATGGGCCACGGCGGCATGCTCTACTCGCTGCCGTCCCGCGAGCTGATCGCCGACGCCGTCGAGTACATGGTCAACGCCCACTGCGCCGACGCGCTGATCTGCGTCTCCAACTGCGACAAGATCACGCCGGGCATGCTGCTGGCCGCGTTCCGGCTGAACATCCCCACGATCTTCGTCTCCGGCGGCCCCATGGAGGCCGGCAAGACGCCGGGCCGCAAGCTCGACCTCGTCGACCCGATGGTCGCCGCCGCCGACGAGTCGGTGACCGACGCCGAGCTGCTGGAGATGGAGGAGAACGCCTGTCCCACCTGCGGCTCCTGCTCGGGCATGTTCACCGCCAACTCCATGAACTGCCTGACCGAGGCCATGGGCCTGGCCCTGCCCGGCAACGGCACGATCCTGGCCACCCACAAGCGGCGCAAGCAGCTCTTCGAGGACGCCGGCCGCCAGCTCGTCGAGATCACCCGCCGCTACTACGAGGACGGCGACGAGTCGGTGCTGCCGCGCTCGGTCGCCAGCCGCGCGGCGTTCGAGAACGCCATGGCGCTCGACGTGGCGATGGGCGGCTCCACCAACACGATCCTGCACATCCTGGCCGCGGCCCGCGAGGCCGAGGTCGACTTCGGCCTCAAGGAGATCAACGAGATCTCGCTGCGGGTGCCGTGCCTGTGCAAGGTCGCCCCGGCCACCAGCAAGTACCACGTCGAGGACGTCCACCGCGCCGGCGGCATCCCGGCCATCCTGGGCGAGCTCGACCGGGCGGGGCTGCTGCACAGCGACGTGCCCACGGTCAACGGGGGCACGCTGGGCGACACGCTGGCCGCCTGGGACGTCAAGTCGCCGACCGTGCTGCCCGAGGCCGTCGAGCTGTGGCACGCGGCGCCGGGCAACGTGCGCACGGTGAAGGCATACTCGCAGGACAACCGCTGGGACTCCCTCGACCTCGACCGGGCGCAGGGGTGCATCCGCGACTTGGAGCACGCCTACAGCGCCGACGGCGGCCTGGCCGTGCTCTACGGCAACATCTCGCTCGACGGCGCGGTGGTGAAGACCGCGGGGGTCGACGAGTCGATCTGGAAGTTCAGCGGGCCCGCGGTGGTGTTCGAGTCGCAGGAGCAGGCCGTCGAGGGCATCCTCGGCGGGCGGGTCAAGGAGGGCGACGTGGTGGTCATCCGCTACGAGGGCCCCAAGGGCGGCCCCGGCATGCAGGAGATGCTCTACCCGACCTCCTTCCTCAAGGGCAAGGGCCTGGGCAAGGCGTGCGCGCTGGTCACCGACGGCCGCTTCTCCGGCGGCACGTCCGGGCTGTCGATCGGGCACGCCTCGCCGGAGGCGGCCGAGGGCGGCGCGATCGCGCTGGTCGAGGACGGCGACATCATCGACATCGACATCCCCGGCCGGTCGATGGAGCTGCGGGTGCCCGAGGCCGAGCTGGCCGCGCGGCGCGAGCGGCTGCTGGCCGACCTGGGCGGCTACCGGCCGCGCGACCGCAACCGTCCGGTGAGCGTGGCGCTGCAGGCGTACGCGGCGATGACCACGTCCGCCTCGACCGGCGCCTCGCGTGATCTGTCGCAGCTGTCCCGATAGTTAGGGTGCGGTGGACCCCCGGTCCACCGCACAGATTTTCGAAAATTGTCGGTGGTCGTCCCTATTCTTGGGGTATGACGACAGTCGTGAAGGACGAGACTCGCCCGCTGACGACCGCCGAGATCGCCGCCATCGCCCTCTCCCTCGCTCACCTCGGAGCGGGCCCGCAGGCCGTCGCCGCACGACGCGGCCTGCAACACGCGCTCGAACACCTGGAGCTCGACGACGACGTCATCGCGACCACGCTCGCGACCCTGACCGAGCCGCTGCCCGTGGAGACCGCCTCCCGGGCCAGGCTCATCGCCGACGCCATCACCAGCCGCCTCATGATCCGCCTCCACTACCGCGACGCCTCGGGGGCCGTCACCTCCCGCGACGTCGAGCCGGTGACCTGCCTGGTCCACCGCGAATACTGGTACCTGGTCGGCGTGTGCCGGATGCGGCGGGCCATCAGGGCGTTCCGGTTCGACCGCATCATCGCGGTCGAGCCCACCCTGACCCCGTCGCGGCCGCACCTGGCCGACCGGTTCCTGCCCTTCCAGCGCCGCCGCCGGCGCACCACCGCGGCATGACCTGCCGCAAGCAGATCATCGCGGCGTAACCTGCCGCAAGCTTGACCCTCGGGCCCCCGGGCGTTGGTGCGGGGCGTGACAGGCTCGCGCACATGCGCGTCCGGGGGATCTCGCTCATCGCCGCCCTGCTGCCCGTCGTCGTGCCCGTCGCCGTGTCCGCCTGCGCGGCGGGCCCGCGTCCGGCCCCGCTCCCGATCGTGGCGCACCGCCAGGCGGTGGCCGTGGAGCGCCTGCTGCCGCCGGCCACGCGGCGGGCGCTCGACCGGGCGCTGGAACGTCAGCTGCGGGGCCGTCCGGGGCGGGTGGCGCTGTCGGTGTACGACCGCGCGACTGGCGTGCGGTACTCCTACGCCGAGGGCAGGCCGTTCGTGCTGGCCAGCGTGGCCAAAGTGGACATCCTGCTCGCCCTGCTGCTGCTCAGGCAGAGCGAGCACCGGCGGCTCGGCGCGTACGAACGCAGGCTCGCCTCCCGGATGATCCGCCAGAGCCACAACGAGAGCGCGCACGAGCTGTACATGACGGTCGGCGGCCAGGAGGGGCTCAGCCGGGTCCTGGGGGCGCTGGAGGTGCGCGACACCAGGCCGGGCGCGGGCCTGTCGTGGGGCATGACCCTCAGCCACCCGTCGGACCAGGTGCGGGTGCTGGAGCAGCTCACCGACCCCGCCGGGCCGGTGCCGGCCGCGAGCCGCCGCTGGGCGCTGGGGCTCATGTCGTCGGTGGACCGGTCGCAGGCGTGGGGCGTCAGCGCCGCCGGCGGCGAGGTGGCGCTCAAGAACGGCTGGCTGCCGGTGGACGCGCACGACGGGCGGTGGACGGTCAACAGCGTGGGCCGGATCGTGCTGAACGGGCACGAACTACTCATCGCCGTGCTGTCGGAGCGCAGCCCGGACATGGCGACGGGCGTGGCGACCGTGGAGCGGGCGGCCCGGCTGGCCGTGGAGGCGTTCACCCGGGCCCGCCGCTCAGGAGGAGCAGCAACCTCCGCCGCAGCAGCCGCCGCCACCGCCGGCCGGACGGGGAGCGGCCGCGCCACCGGTCATGGACACGGTGGACAGCAGCTTGACCGTGTCGCCGTGGCCCTCCGGGCAGGTCGCCGGCTCGTCTGAGGCCGACATGGGACGGGAGACCTCGAACGTGGAGCCGCAGGCGCGGCAGCGGAAGTCGTAACGCGGCATGCGGTAAGCCTAACCCGCTGTGGCCGGTGAGCGGGAGCCGGCGTAGGTCAGGTGCGCATGGTCGGAGACGGGCTCGTAGCCGATCGACCGGTAGATCGCGTTGCTGGTCGGGTTGTCCAGGTCGGTGAAGAGCACGACCTGCTCGCACCGTTCGGCCAGCGCCACTTCGCTGGCGTACGCGGTGACCGCGGCCCCGTAGCCCCTCCTGCGGCACGACGGCGGCGTGTAGACCGGTCCGACGCGGCACACGCCGCCGGCCGCCCGGCCGAGCCCGGCCACCGAGACCGGCACGCCCTCGGCCTCCCACACGAACAGCTCGCGCCCGGCCACCCGCTGGGCGACGCGCTCGGCGACGTCGTGCGCCTCCCCGAGCCCGACCTCGGCGCCGAACGCCTGGTACCAGCTCACCATCAGCGGGAAGTCGCCGGGCCCGGCGAGCCGGCCGCGGCCGGGCACGGACGGGACGGCGAGCGCGCCGAGCCGGTAGAGCCGTTCGGACACCGTCCGGTCGGGCTCGCCGAGCAGCCGGACCACCTCGGCCGTCACCTCGACCGGCCCCACGACCATGGGCACGTCGCCGCCGAGCGCCTCGACCAGCGGGGCGACGGCCTCGGCGGGCATGCGCGTGAGGCTCAGGGGGGCGGGCGGCGTGCGGAAGGCGGCGGCGCGCACCTGGCCCCCGGCGGTCCACCAGGCGAAGAAGGCGGCGTCGGCGGGATGGCCGGCGCGCAGGTTGGCCAGGACGGTCAGCGGAACCGTGTTGCCGACCGGGTCGCCGAGCAGGAACGGCTCGGCGACCGCGGCGAATTCCTCCGGATCGGAGGTGAAGGTCCACATGCCCGTCATGGTGGCAGGCGGTGGCCTCCGGCTTCAAAGGGATTGCTAGGCCGCCGCCTCCAGGTAGGGCGCCCATTGTGGATCGCCGACGAGCGAGGCGCCGATGAGCCGCCAGTGGGCGCCCCTCGGCACCGCCGGGAGGACGCGCAGCGTCCATCCCAGCTCCTCCAGGTATTTGTCGGCCTTGCGGTGGTTGCAGGTCGTGCACGAGGCGACGCAGTTCTCCCACGTGTGGGTGCCGCCGCGCGATCTCGGGATCACGTGGTCGATGGTCTCGGCCCGCTGCCCGCAGTAGGCGCAGCGGTAGTCGTCGCGCCGCATGAGGGCGGCCCTGGTCAGCGGGATTCGGGACCGGTAGGGGATGCGGACGTATCTGCGGAGCCTGATCACCGAAGGCACGTCGAGGGTGCAGCTCGCCGAGCGGAGCTGGGCGCCCCGCCCGTCGCGGTGCACGACGTCGGCCTTCTCCCGCAGCACCAGGACGATGGCCCGGTGGAGCGAGAGCGTGGTGAGCGGCTCGTAGGTGGCGTTGAGCAGCAGGACCTGGCGCGTCATCGGGCCTCTCCCTGCCGCGCGCGTATCAAAGGGGACATGCCGTGGCATGTCCCGCCTGTCGGCCCCTCCTGGGGCACTGGTGCTTCCGTCACATGGACCTCCGCCGGACGGTCCAGCGGATGGTCACCACGGCACCGTCCTGTCACCAAGTCTGGCGTTAGCCGTAGCGTCCCCGCCACCCCATAATCTTCAAGCCGGAATGACCAGAGGGACACACGTTACGTTTTATGCCCGCTTCACCAGCGCTTTACGCCCCCACCTTGGCAGTAGGGTTCCTGGCATGACGCGAGAGCCTTATCCGACGGCACGCCGCGAAGACGTCGTCGACATCCTGCACGAAACGCCCGTCCCCGACCCGTACCGGTGGCTGGAGGACCCTGACAGCCCGGACACCAAGGAGTGGCTGCTCGCGCAGGCCGAGCTGTTCAACGCCAGCCGGGGCGAGCAGCGGTTCAAGGACCGCATCGCCGAGCTGCTGCGGTCCGGCTCGGTGGGGGTTCCGGCCTGGCGCGGGGAGCGCCGGTTCTTCTCCCGCCGCACGCCCGACCAGGAGCACGCGGTCTACTACGTGGTCGAGGCCGACGGCACCGAGCGGGCGCTGATCGACCCGATGGAGATCGACCCGTCCGGTCTCACCACGCTCGACGCCGTGCAGCCCGACAAGGAAGGGCGGCTGCTGGCGTACCAGATCTCGGTGGGCGGCGACGAGGAGTCGGTCCTCTACGTCATGGACGTCGCGACCGGGATGCGCGTCGAGGGCCCGATCGACCGCTGCCGCTACTCCCCCATCGCCTGGCTGCCCGGCGGCGAGGCGTTCTACTACGTGCGCAGGCTGCCGCGCACCGAGGTGCCGGAGAACGAGGCGCAGTTCCACCGCCGCGTCTACCTCCACCGCGTCGGCACCTCGACCGAGGACGACGTGATGATCTTCGGCCAGGGGCTGAAGATGACCAACTACTACGGCGTCTCCGTCTCGCGCGACGGCCACTGGCTCCAGGTCTCGGCGCACGAGGGCACCGCGCCGCGCAACGACCTGTGGGTGGCCGACCTGACCGCCTCGCCCGCCGACTCCCCCGACCTGAAGGTCGTGCAGGAGGGCGTCGACGCGCAGACCGCCCTGGTGTTCGGCCGCGACGGCCGGCTCTACGTCCACACCGACAGGGACGCCTCCCGCGGCCGGGTGTGCGTGACCGACCCGGCCGACCCCGGCTACGAGACCTGGCGCGACCTGATCCCCGAGGACCCCGAGGCGGTGCTGTCCGACTTCGCCATCCTCGACGACCTGGAGCGCCCGGTCATGCTGGTGGGCTGGACCCGCCACGCGATCAGCGAGATCACCGTCCACGACCTGGCGACCGGCGAGCGGGTCGGCTCGGTGCCGACGCCGGGGCTGGGCACGATCGGCGGCATCTCCGAGCGTCCCGAGGGCGGCTTCGAGGCGTGGTTCGGCTACACCGACAACACCACGCCGCCGACGATCCAGCGCTACGACGCCCGCACGGGCGAGACCACGCTGTGGGCCGCCTCGCCGGGCGCGGTCGAGGTGCCGCCGGTGCGCACGTCGCAGGTGGTGTACCGGTCCAAGGACGGCACCGCCGTCCGGATGCTGATCATCTCCCCCGCCGACGAGCGGCCCGGCCCCCGGCCCACGATCCTGTACGGCTACGGCGGCTTCGGCCTGTCCATGACCCCCGGCTACTCGGCCTCGATCCTGGCCTGGGTCGAGGCGGGCGGCGTCTACGCCATCGCCAACCTGCGCGGCGGCGGCGAGGAGGGCGAGGACTGGCACCGCGCGGGCATGCTGGCCAACAAGCAGAACGTGTTCGACGACTTCCACGCCGCGGCCGAGCACCTCATCGAGACCGGCGTCACCACCCGCGAGCAGCTCGGCATCTCCGGCGGCTCCAACGGCGGCCTGCTGGTGGGCGCCGCGCTGACGCAGCGTCCCGACCTGTACGCGGCCGTGGTCTGCTCGGCTCCGCTGCTCGACATGATCAGGTACGAGAAGTTCGGCCTCGGCGCGACCTGGAACGTCGAGTACGGCAGTGCCGACGACCCCGAGCAGTTCGGCTGGTTGTGGGGGTATTCGCCCTACCACCGGGTCGAGGAGTCGGTGGCCTACCCGGCGACGTTGTTCACCGTCTTCCAGTCCGACACGCGGGTGCACCCGCTGCACGCCTGGAAGATGTGCGCGGCGTTGCAGCACGCCTCCACGGCCGGGCGGCCGGTGCTGCTGCGCAACGAGGCCGAGGTGGGCCACGGCGCCCGCTCGGTGAGCCGGACGGTCGACCTGTCGGCCGACACGCTGACCTTCCTCGCCCAGCACACCGGTCTGTAGTGTCGCAGGCATGAGCAGCCTGGGGCCGGCCGTCGTCGAGGCCGTCCCCAGCGCTGCGCTGCGGCCGTACGTCACCCGGCTCTGCGCCTACAGCGAGCACTATCCCGCGCCCGTCACGCGCGCCGAGGCCGCCCTTCCCGGGGCGGTGCTCATCCTGGGCGTCGGCGCGCCGATGGAGGCGTACGGGGAGCGGGTCAGGGCGTTCGCGGGCGGGCTCGCCGACCGGTTCGCGGTCACCCGCGTCGAGGGGCCGTGCGAGGGCGTGGAGGTGGTGCTCACGCCGTTCGGGGCGCGGCGGCTGTACGGGCTGCCGATGCGTCACCTGACGAGCCGGGTGGTCCCGGTGGAGGCGGTGCTCGGGCCGTGGGCCGGGGAGCTGCTCGACCGGCTGGCCGCGACGCCGTCGTGGCGGGAGCGGCTGGCCCTGACCGACCGGCTGCTGACCGCGCGCATCCTGGCCGGGCCGCAGGTGGGCCCCGAACTGCCGTGGGCGTGGGCGCGGCTGCTGGAGTCGGGCGGGCGGCTCGGCGTGTCGTCGCTGGCCGCGTCGCTGGGCTGGAGTCATCGGCATCTGGTGGCCCGCTTCCACGACCAGGTCGGGCTGGCCCCCAAGACGGCGGCCCGGGTGATCAGGTTCGGCCGGGCGGCGCGGCTGCTGCGCTCCGGCAGGCCGATCGCCGCGGTCGCGGCCGAGTGCGGCTTCTACGACCAGGCCCATCTCAACCGGGAGTTCCGGGCGCTCGGCGGCACCACGCCCGGTCAGATTCGTCCAAGACCCGCGGGCGGGCCGGCGGACATGCTGGAGCCATGAAACGCACTGTCTACGCACTGGCCCGCTACCAGCACCCGCAGGCGGCGCTCGACTTCCTGACCGCGGCGTTCGGGTTCCGGGTGCACGAGTCGTCGAAGGACGAGTCCGGGGTCGTCCAGCACGCCGAACTGTTCGTCGAGGACGACCTGATCATGATCGGCCGGGGGAAGCCGGGCGGGCCCGGCGTCTACATCGCGGTCGACGACGTCGACGCCCACCACGACCACGCCAGGGCCGCGGGGGCCGTGATCACCATGGAGCTCACCGACCAGCCGTACGGCTCGCGCGAGTACGCCTGCGAGGACCCCGAAGGCAACTCCTGGTTCTTCGGGACGTACCGCCCGTAACCCCCTCGGAAAGGGGTCAGCGGGGGAAGACGACGGTCTTGTGTCCGTCGAGCAGGACGCGCTGCTCGGCGTGCCACTGGACCGCGCGGGCCAGCGCCACGCACTCCACGTCGCGCCCGATGCGCACGAGGTCGTCCGGCGAGTGGCTGTGGTTGACCCGGGCGACCTCCTGCTCGATGATCGGCCCCTCGTCAAGGTCGGAGGTCACGTAGTGGGCCGTGGCGCCGATGAGCTTGACGCCCCGGTTGTGGGCCTGGTGGTAGGGCTTGGCGCCCTTGAACGACGGCAGGAACGAGTGGTGGATGTTGATCGCCCGCCCGGCCAGCTTCTCGCACAGGTCCTCCGACAGCACCTGCATGTAGCGGGCCAGCACCACCAGGTCGACCTGGTAGTGCTCGACCAGCGCCAGCACCTCGGCCTCCTGCCTCGGCTTGGTCTCGGGCGTGATCGGCAGGTGGTGGTAGTCGATGCCGTACGACTGGGTGAGCGGGCGCAGGTCGGGGTGGTTGGAGGCGACCGCGACGACCTCGATGCCGAGCGTCTTCGACCTGACCCGGTAGAGCAGGTCGTTGAGGCAGTGGTCGAACCGGCTGACCATGATCAGCACGCGCGGCTTCCTGGCCACGTCGCGCAGCCTGAACTCCATGGCGAAGTCGGGGGCCAGGGCGGCGAAGGCGGCGCCCAGCTCGTCCTCGCCGAGCGGGCCGGAGAACTGCACGCGCATGAAGAACCGCTGGGCGACCCGGTCGCCGAACTGCTGGCTCTCGATGATGTTGCACCCGTGCGCCGCCAGCAGGCCGGAGACGGCGGCCACCACGCCGGGGCGGTCGGGGCAGGACAGGGTCAGGATGTACTCGGCGTGGCTGCTCATGCCTTCACTCTCGCGGACGTGGGATCGTAGGGCGCCTTGAGGCTGATCTGGGCAGAGTACAGGTCGCCGGCCACGTCGACCTCCACCTTCTCCAGCGTGACGCCGCCTTCCTGAGAGACCTCGGTGACGAAGCCCAGCGCCACGGACCTGCCGAGCGTGGGGCTGTGGGCCGCCGAGGTGACGTAGCCCACCGGGACGCCGTCGGACAGCAGGGACTCGCCGCCCCACAGGTGTGCGGCGGGGTCGTCCAGCACGATCGAGACTACCCTGCGCGACGGCGTCTCCAGAGCGTGCCGCGCTCCCCGGTAGCCGCCGCTCTTCTTGCAGGTGAAACGCAACCCGGCGGCGGCGGGGGTGATCTCGGGGCCCAGCTCGCGGCCCCAGGCGCGGTAGCCCTTCTCGATGCGCATGGCCTCGATGGCGTAGTGACCGGCCTGGGTCAGCCCGCCGGCGCCCATGAGCGTCTCGTGCACGGTGACGGCGAACTCGGCGGGCACGTACAACTCCCAGCCCAGCTCGCCCACGTACGTGACGCGGGTGGCGCGCACGGTGGCGTGACCGAGGTCGACCAGCCGGGACGTGCCGAAGTCGAAGGCGGAGAAGTCGGACTTCGACACCGACTGCAGGATCGTCCTGGACGAGGGGCCCATCACGCCGAAGACCGCGTACGCGCCGGTGACGTCCACCAGGACCGCCCGCCGGTCGCCGAGGCCCTTGGAGATGTGGTCGAAGTCCCTGGTGGTCTGGGCCGAGCCGGTCACGATCAGGTACTCGTCGCGGGCCACGCGCGTCACCGTCACGTCCGACTCGTAGCCGCCCCGGTCGTTGAGCAGGCCGGTGTAGACGACCCGGCCGGGCTCGACGTCCACGTCGGCGGTGCACAGCCACTGCAACGCCTCCATGGCCTCGGGGCCCTTGAGGACGAACTTGGAGAAGGCCGTCTGGTCGAACAGCGCCGCCGCGTTCCGGCAGGCCGCCACCTCGGCGTCCACGTACGGCTGCCATCCCGGCCGCCCGAACGTGGACGGCGTGGCGGGCCCGAAGTAGTTGACCCGCTCCCAGCCCATCTTCGACCCGAAGCGCGCCCCGGCCTGCGCCAGCAGGTGGTGGACCGGCGAGCGGCGCAGCGGCCGGGCGGTCTCCGGCTCCCGGTCCGGCCAGGACATCGCGTAGTGCAGCCCCAGCGTCTCGGTGACCCGGTCGCGCAGCCAGGTGTCGTTGCCGGCCCAGCGGGCGAAGCGCCGGATGTCGGCGGGCCACAGGTCGCCGGTCGGCTCGCCGTTCACGATCCACTCGGCCAGCGCGCGGCCGGCGCCGCCCGCCGAGGCGATGCCGGCCGAGTTGAACCCCGCGCCGACGAACAGGCCGCGCACCTCGGGGGTCTCGCCGAGCAGGAACATGTTGTCGGGCGTGAAGCTCTCCGGCCCGTTGTAGAACATCCTGATCCCGGCGCTCTCCAGCGCCGGGACGCGCTGGATCGCGTTCTCCATGATGATCGCGAACTGGTCCCAGTCCGCCTCCAGGAGCTGGAACTCGAAGGGGTGGGGGATGCCGTCCATGCCCCAGGGCTTGGCGTCCGGCTCGAAGCCGCCCACGACCAGGCCGCCGACCTCCTCCTTCAGGTAGGCGTAGCCGTCGGGGTCGCGCAGCACGGGCAGGTCGGGGCGCACGCCGGGGATGCGTTCGGTGACCACGTAGTAATGCTCGGCCGAGTGCAGCGGGACGGTCGCGCCGGCCATCCTGCCGACCTCCTTGGCCCACTGTCCGGCGCAGTTGACCAGCACCTCGGTCTCGATGTGCCCCTCGGAGGTGTGCACGCCGCGCACGGCGCCGTCGCGCACGGTGACGCCGGTGACCCGGACCCGCTCGATCACCTGGACGCCGTGCCGCTGGGCTCCCCTGGCCAGCGCCTGCGTGAGGTCCGCCGGGTTGGCCTTGCCGTCGCCGGGCAGCCAGACGCCGCCCACCAGGTCGTCGGTGCGCATGACCGGCCACAGCTCGCCCGCCTCGCGCGCGCTGACGACCTCGGCCTGGATGCCGTAGTTCCGGGCGGCGGCCGCGGTGCGCCGCAACTGGGTCATGCGCTCGGGGGTGCGGGCCACGCTGACGCTGCCGCACTGCTTCCAGCCGGTGCCGAAGCCGGTCTCGGCCTCCAGGCGGGCGTACAGGTCGGTGCTGTACTTGATCAGCCTGGTCATGCTCTCGGTGCTGCGGAGCTGGCCGACGAGCCCGGCGGCGTGCCAGGTGGTGCCGCAGGAGAGCTGCCCCTGTTCGAGCAGCACGACGTCGGTCCAGCCCAGCTGGGCCAGGTGGTAGGCCACGCTGCAGCCCGCGATGCCGCCGCCGATGATCACGACCTGTGCCCGGGAGGGCAGGGATGTCAAGAGATGCTCCTCAAGCGATTGATCCCCGGCCAGCTGCGGACGTTGCGCAGCATGGCGATGAACGCCTGCTCGGCGGGCCCCAGCAGCCGGTCGCGGCGGTGGGCCAGCACGATGGGGCGGGGCTTGGGCGCGGGCAGCACCTCCAGGGCCGCCAGCCGCCCGTCGGCGAGCTCCTGCTCGACGCAGTGCTCGGACACCAGCGAGACGCCGAGCCCCGCGGCGACCGCCTGCTTGATCGTCTCCGGGCCCCAGATCTCGCTGCGGCCGGCCTCTTCGAGCCCCCACGCCTCCAGCGCCTGCTCCTGCAGCTCGCGGGTGGAGGAGCCGGGCTCGCGGATGAGGAAGAACTCGCCCGTCAGGTCGGCGGGCTCGGCGCGGCCCTTGCTGGACAGCCGGTGGCCCGGCTGGGTGATGACGACGAGCCGGTCCTCCAGGATCGGCTCGCTGACGAGCTGCGCCGCGCCGGGCTCGCCGGCCAGCACCGCGACGCCGATCTCGCCGTCCACCAGGCCGCGCTCGACCCGCTGGCCGTTGCCGACCTGGATGCCGAGCTCGATGCCCGGATGACGGTCGCGGAAGGCGGCCAGCAACGGCGGCAGGAGGTACGTGCCGACGGTGGTGGTGCCTCCCGCGACCAGCTTGCCGGTCTGCAGCCCGGAGACCTGCCGGATGGCGGCCACGGCCTCGTCGGCCAGCAGGAACACCCGCCTGGCGTACTCCAGCATCACCTCGCCCTCGGGGGTGAGCCTGATGCGGGCGCCGCTGCGGTCGATCAGTGTGGCGCGCAGCGCCTGCTCAAGCTGCCTGACCTGGTGTGACACGGACGGCTGGCTGAGGTAGAGCTTCTGCGCGGCGGCCGAGAAGCCGCCGCACTCCACGACCGTCATGAAGATCCAGAGCCGGTGCAGGTTGAGCTGCATGTCGTCGTTAACCCCTAGCTGCCTCGATCGACTCTCGGAGCGCGTCCTCAAGCTGTTCCAGCCGGTGCCAGGGGATCTCACCCATCGTGCAGATCCTGAAGAAGTCCGCGGAAAGTTGCCCCTGACCGGCGTAGATAACGTAACCGCGCTTTTTGAGCTCATCATGAAGCGCCGCATAAGTTACGTTTTCGGGGAGATGAAGCATTGTTACGGTGTTTGACCTGAATTGTTCATCAACGAGGATTTCCAGGCCGAGCCGCGCGAACTGGCCGCGGACGAGGGCCGCCCGCTCGCGGTACAGCCGGGTCCGCGCCGCGAAGCCGCCCGCCTCCTCGTACTCCTTGATCGCCTCGTCGAGGGAGTAGCAGACCTGCACGGCCGGGGTGAACGGCACGTCGCCCTTGCGCTGACCGGCCAGGTAGCTGGCGGCGTTGAGGTAGAGGCTGCGCGCGGGCGCCTCCTGGATCCGCTCGATCGCGGCCTCGCTGCACAGGATGAACGACATGCCGGGCAGCCCGTGCAGGCCCTTGTTGGCGGTGCCGCAGACGACGTCCGCCCTGACCTGCGCCAGGTCCTGGTCCTCGATCGCGGTGCCGCTGATCGCGTCGATCACGAACAGCGCGCCGTGCTCGGCCACGACCTCGCCGATCTCCTTGATCGGGTTGATCAGGCCGGTCGTGGTCTCGTGGTGCACGCAGACCACGGCGTCCACGTCGTCGCGCCCGGCCAGCGCCGCCCGGACGGCCTCGGGGTCGGCCGGGACCGTCCAGTCGCTCCTGACCTCGTGGAACGGGATGCCGTGCGCCTTCGCGATCTTGATCATCCGGTCGCCGTAGACGCCGTTGTTCACGACGAGCACGCCGCGTCCCGCGCGGACGGAGCTGATGACCGCCATCTCCATGGCCGCGGTTCCCGACCCGGTGACCAGCAGCGCCTCGTGCGTGCCGCCGAGGTTCAGGCACCGGGGCAGGGCCTCGCGGATCCTGAACAGCAACTCCGTGAACTCGGGCTCGCGGTGGCAGAGGTCGCCGCGAAGCAGGGCGTCCTTGACCCGCTTCGACGTACATGCGGGCCCGGGATTCAACAGAATGAGTTCTTCGTCCATCAATCCACTCGATCTTGGGTAGTTATCCGGCATTACGGACGCTATCCGGGGTGGCGCCGCACGGGACAGCCGCCTTTCACCTATGAGGGCCATAAGGGAATCGGGCTTGTCCGTGCCGAGCAGCGCCGACTGGGATGGGACACGTGCCGTTGGAGACCGTCGTACTGATCGGGGTCGCGGGGCTGTTCGCCGTCGTGTCCGGGATCAACGACGGCGGGACGCTGCTGGCGACCGGGCTCAAGCTGCCGGTGATCAGGCCGGCCGTCGGCATCCTCGCGCTCGTGCTGCTCGTCACGGTGGTCCCGCTGGTCACCCACCAGGTGGCGCTGACGTTCGTGAACCGGCTGGCGGGCTTCCACGCCCCCGGCGGCCAGGCCGCGATGACCGTGGGCGTGCTCTGCGCGCTGGCGGTGGTGTTCACGCTCAGCGCGAAGGGCCGGCCGACCAGCCTCACGCTGGCCGTGGTGGGCGGGCTCACCGGGGCCGGGCTGGGGTGGGGGCTGCCGGTGTCGGGCGGCTCGGTGGCGCTCGTGCTGGTCTTCGGGCTGGCGGCGCCGTTCGTGGGGGCGCTGCTGTCGTGGCTGCTCATCCGGCTGCTCGTCCGGGTGACCGACGCGCCCGGCCTGACCCGCTGGCACTGGGCCGGGTTCCTGCTCCAGACGCTCGCCTACGCGGCCAACGACGGGCAGAAGATGCTGGCCGTCTTCATGATCGCGCTCGGCTTCCAGGGCGCGCCCCTGGCCTGCACCTCGCTGGTGGCGGTGCTGTTCGGGCTCGGCGCGCTCTACGGGCTGCCCAGGGCGGGCCGTACGCTGAGCCGCGAGATCATCGTCTCCCGGCCCGCGCACGGCGTCGCAGCCGAACTGGCCGCGGGCACCGCCGTGCTCGCCTGCGCCGGGCTGGGTATGCCCGTGAGCATGACGCAGGCCGTGGCCGGCGGGCTGGTCGGCGCCGGGGTCGCGCAGGGCGGCGGCCGGGTCCGCTGGTACGCCGCCGTCAAGATCGTCGTGGCCTGGCTGCTGACGCTCCCGCTGAGCGGCCTGCTGGCCGCGACGGCGGCGTTCGTCCTGAAGGGGCTGAGGGGGACGTGGTGAAGCGATGGCGCCGGATCCGTGACCTCATGACCGGCCGCATGGACGGCGCGCTCACCGGCGCCCTGCTCGGCCAGCTCAAGGCCACCAAGCAGGGCGCGTGGCTGGCGATGGCCATGATCGGCGGCGAGGTCGGCAGGACCGGCGCGCACGAGCGGATGCGCGCGATCGAGCACCTCGGCGACGAGGAGCGCGCCCGCCTGGTCGAGGAGCTCAAGACCGCGCTGGTCACGCCCATCGACCCCGAGGACCTGTTCCGCCTGTCGCGCTCGATCGACGACGTGCTGGACTCGCTGCGGGACTTCGTGCGCGAGTCGCACCTGTACCGGGTGCCCGACCAGATCCGCTTCACGCCGCTGCTCGACCAGGTCATCGTGGGCATCGACGCCCTGGAGAGCGCCGTGCGCGGCCTGGCCGCCCGGCCCTCGGCGGTGGTGCAGGACGCCCTGGAGGCCAAGAAGGCCGGCGGCGCGATCCGGCGCATGTACCAGTACGAGATCTCCCGGATCTTCTCCGGCGAGGTCACCTCGGACGCGCTCAAGCAGCGCGAGCTGGTGCGCCGCCTGGAGATCGTGGGCATGGCCATCGGCGAGGCGGCGGACGCCATCGCCGACGGCGCCATGAAACGCTGACCGTCAGGCCGCCCGCCCGGCGAAGGCGTCGACGCCGGTCAGCTCGGCCGACAACCGCCACAGGCGGGCGGCCTGCTCGGGGTCGGTGGCATGGGGATGCACCCCGCCGCCGGAGCCGTCGGCCGGCTCGGCGATGTCGCAGTCTTCGCAGTAGACGCCGCCCATGCCGTCGAGCTGCGGCGAGGTGGCCGCCCACAGCTGGGTGGCCGCGCCCTGCTCAGGGCTCTTGAAGCCGGGATTGAGCAGGTTGCCCTGCTCGTCGATCCAGCCCGCCTCGACCATCTCCTGCTTGGTCAGGTGGCGCTGGAGCGGGGTCAGGATGCCGCCGGGGTGCACCGCGAACGCCCGCACCCCCGCGTCCTTGGCCAGGGCGTCGAGGTGCACGGCGAACAGCACGTTGGCCGTCTTCGCCTGGCCGTAGGCCTGCCACTTGTCGTAGCCGCGTTCGAACATCACGTCGTCCCAGCGCATGCCGGAGCGCCGGTGGCCGGCGGAGGAGACGGCCACGACCCGGCCGCCGCCGCGCTCGACGGCCGGCCACAGGCGGTTGACCAGCGCGTAGTGGCCGAGGTGGTTGGTGGCGAACTGGGCCTCCCAGCCGGGGCCGACCCGCGTCTCGGGACAGGCCATGATGCCGGCGTTGTTGATCAGGAGGTGCAGGTCGCGGCCGGAGGCCAGGAACTCCTCGGCGAAGCGCCGCACGCTGTCGAGGTCGCCCAGGTCGAGCTCGCCCACCTCGACGCGGTCGATGCCGGCCAGGGCCTCCTCGGCCGCGCCGCGACGCCGGGCCGGGACGACGACCTGGGCTCCGGCGTCGCTGAGCGCGCGGGTGGTCTGCAGGCCGAGGCCGGAGTAGCCGCCGGTGACGAGCGCGACCCTGCCGGTGAGGTCGATGCCCTTGAGCACCTCGTCCGCGGTGCTTCTCGCGCCGAAACCCGAACCGATCCTGTGCTGAGGCGTTGTCATGGGACCGACGTTACGAATTGAAGTGCGCTCTAAGTCAAACCGACCCGCCGGGCCGCCCGCCCGGATCAGAGGCCGAGGGCCGGGGCCAGGCGCTGGAGCTGACTCAGGGCGTCGTCGAGGTCGGGGACGCCCGGCGACAGCGGCTGGACGGCCACGTGGTCGGCCCCGGCGTCGAGGTGGGCCCGCAACCGCGCGGCGACCTGCCCTTCGTCGCCCCAGGCCACGATGGCGTCGGCCAGCCGGTCGCTGCCGCCGCCCGCGAAGTCGGCGTCGGTGAAGCCCAGGGCGCGCAGGTTGCCCAGGTAGTTGGGCAGGGTCAGGTAGTAGGCCAGGTGGGCGCGGGCGATCTCACGGGCCCTTGCCGGGTCGGTCTCCAGCACCACGGCCTGCTCGGGCACCAGCAGCCGGTTCGCGCCGAGGACGCGGCGGGCCTGCTCGGTGTGCTCGGGCGGCACGAAGTAGGTGTGGGCGCCGTCGGCCCGGTCTCTGGACAGCTCCAGCATCCGGGGCCGCAGCGCCGCCAGCAGCCGGGGCGCCCGCGCCGCGGGCAGGCCCTCCTCGGCGGCGTCCATGCCGTCGAGGTAGGCGCGCATCGCGCTCAGCGGCTTGTCGTAGGCGTGGCCGCGGCTGCCGACCAGCGGGCCGTGGCTGACCCCGATGCCCAGCACGAAACGGCCGGGGAAGGCGTCGGCCAGCGTCTTCGCGCCCGCCGTCATGCCCGTCGCGTCGCGGCCCCAGATGCTGGCGATGCCGGTCGCGACCGCGACGCGGGTGGTGGCCGCCAGCAGGACGGCCGCGGTGGTGAGCGGCTCCTTGCTCTGCCGGCCCTCGTTGATCCACACGGAGCCGTAGCCCAGCCGCTCGATCTCGGCCGCCGCGCGCCGCGCCTGCTCGGCGGGGGCCTTGCCGATCAGCGGATGCCACACCCCGAAGTGCCCGGTCTCCATGGCCGCTCCCTCGACTAGAATGTTCGATCGAGATGGAACACTACACCAATGTTCGACCGCCATCGAACAGAGCGCGCGGCCTGACCCACACCTCGCCCGTCGAGGTGTCGCTGCAGGCCGCCCTCGACGCGCTCGGCGACCCGGTCCGCCGCCGCATCGTCCGCGAGCTGGCCGGGGAGCCCGACTGGGCGCGCGCCTGCGGCACGTTCGCCCACCTGCCGGTGGCCAAGTCCACGCTCAGCCACCACTTCGGGGTGCTGCGCCAGGTCGGCCTGCTGGAGCAGCGCGACGAAGGCGCCCGCCGGCTCAACCGGCTGCGCCGCGCGGAGTTCGACGAACGTTTCCCCGGCCTGCTCGCCCTCGTCGTCGAGGAGCCGGAGGGCGCCTAGGGCATGCGGCGGCCCGGGCGGGTAGAGGCAGGCCCATGCAGATGCGCCCGTTCGCCCGTAACCTCCTCGCCACCACGGCCGCGGTCACCGTCACGGCCACGCTCGGCAGCCTGGCCACCTCCTCCGGCTCGGCCTGGTACCGCCGGCTGCGCAAGCCCCGCTGGCAGCCGCCCAGCCAGGCGTTCGGCCTGGTCTGGACGCCGGTCTACGCCCTCATCGCCTACGCCGGCGCGCGCGCCCTGACCAGCGGCGACGACCGGGCCGGCCTGGCCCGCGCCCTGGGCGCCAACCTCGCGCTCAACGCCGCCTGGACCCCGCTGTTCTTCGGCGCCCGCTCCCCGCGCCTGGCGCTGGCCGACATCGTCGCGCTCGACGCGGCCAACCTCGTGCTGCTGCGCCGCTTCCTGCGCGCCGACCGCCGCGCCGGGCTGGCCCTGCTGCCCTACGTCGGCTGGACGGCCTTCGCCACCGCGCTCAACGCCTCCATCGCCGCCCGCAACCCCTGACCGGAACCCCGCCCGAAGGCGGGGTTCCGCCCGCGCGGTCAGGAGACGCGCAGGTCGTCCACCGCCCAGTACCAGTTGTTGGTCGCGTCGAAGTAGTGGAACTTGACCCTCATCGACCTGGCCCCGGCCGGCACGGCCACCGCGAGCGACTCGTTCCTGGCGACCGCGTCGGCCGTGTAGTTCTTCACCAGCGTGTCCGCGCCGCCGTCGAACGACACGAGCACCTGCGCCTTCTGCGCGCCGTCCACGCGGTAGTGGGTGGCGTAGGCGAGGGTGACGGACGTCCGGCCGGTCACGGTGTAGGCGGGCGAGACGAGCGTCGAGTCGAACGTCCCGGTCCCGTGCGCCTTGTCGTCCCACTCGTCGGAGTCGGCCACCGCGAAGGTGCCCCTGGACCGGACGTTCAGCTCCCGCTGCTGGTCACGGGCCGCCCGCGACCAGAACTCGTCCGTGGTGAACGCCCAGCCGCGCCACTCCTGAACGCCCCCTGACGGCATCCTGGACGCGTCCGCCGACCAGCCCGCGGGCGGCGTGTGCGAGTAGCCGAGCACGCCGGCCGGGATGCCGGTCTCGTCGGTCCTGCCGGACAGCGCGACGCCCTCGAACGGGTCGCCGGTCCTGGTGTCGACCCGCCGGCCGTCGATCCCGCCCGGCACGGCCAGCCCCAGCCCGGTGAAGACCGCGGCCGTCACGTCCACCAGGCGCGTGTCGGCCGGCCGCGCCCCGGCGGCGATGCCCGGCCCGGACGCCAGGACGAACGTGCGGCGCTCCTCGATCGAGGACCCGCCGTGCCCGCCCGCGTCGGTGTGCCCGTGGTCGGTGGCCACGATCACCGTCCAGCGCTCGCTCGCGTACGTCGGTCTGGCCCTGACCGCGGCCAGCAGCCGGCCGATCCGGGCGTCGGCGTCGTGGATGGCGGCCAGGTAGGCGGCCGAGGCGGCGCCGCTGCCGTGCCCGGCGATGTCGATCGCGCCCAGGTAGACGAAGGCGGCGTCCGGGTTCTTCGTGCGCAGGACGGTCTCGCTGACCTGGGTGAGGCGCTCGTCCTCGGCCGGGTAGCCGTCGGCGTCGCCGTCCAGGACCACCCTGGCGTCGATCCGGGGGCCGAAGGTGCCCTGGTCGGCGAGCGGCTTCCAGTCGAGGGCGGCGTAGGTGGAGTGGCCGGCGCCGGTGTTCTCCAGCCGGGTCAGGAAGTCGGGATAGCGGTCGTAGTGCTTGCCGGCGAAGGTGTTGTCCTTGACGCCGTGCAGGTCGGGCCAGACGCCGGTGGCGATCGTGGACCAGCCGGGGCCGCTGGAGGTGGCGGCCATCGGGCTGGTGTAGAGCAGGCTCGTGCCGAACGTGCCGCCGCTGATCAGGGCGTCGAGGTTGGGGGCGTCGGCGGGGGCGATGCGGTCGTGGCGTAACCCGTCGAGGCCGATGACCAGGACCTTGTCGCTGCTGATGCCGTTCGGGACGTCGGGCACGGGCACGGGCGCGGCCAGGGCGGTCGCGCCGTTGAGGACCTTGCCCTCGGGAGCGGGTGCGGGATCGGCCGCCTGATGCGCCAGGGCTGGCGGCGCGGGGACCGACACGGCCGCGGCCACGAGAGCGGGCAGGATGCGCCATCGTTGCATGGACGTACTCCTCGCTGAGTGCTGGGGTGATCCGGCTGAAGGATCTCCAGCGTCAGGCGGGTGCGTGAATAGCGTCTTTCCGATGGACGCCATAGAGGGAAAAGGGGGCCCAAATGGGCAGTAGCCAACGTCCCGCCGCCCGCGTCGTCTGCCTCGACCGCGACGGGCGCGTCCTGCTCATGCACTGGTACGACCCGGTCAGCGGCACGGACGTGTGGGAACCCCCGGGCGGCGGCCTCGACCCGGGCGAGACGCCGCTGGAGGCCGCCCGGCGCGAGCTGGCCGAGGAGACCGGGCTGCCCGGCTCGGCCGTCGGCCAGCACCGGGTCGACGTCGAGCGCGACTTCTCCTGGCTGGGCGTGCGTTACGTGAAGACCGAGCCGTTCTTCCTGGCCACCTTCGACGAGGCGCGCCCGCGGGTGACCCCCGCCGCGCTCACCGAGGAGGAGCTCGGCGTCTACCGCGGTCACACCTGGGCCGAGGAGATGCCGTACGGCGTCGAGCCGCCGGAACTGGCCGACGTGGTGGCCGCCCTGCGCGCCGCCGCCCGCCGCTGAACCGCCGCTGAACCGCCGCCGCGCGCCGCTGAACCCGCCGCTACACCTCGATCGTGCGGCCCGCCGTGGCCACCGCGAGGTCGCCCGGGTAGGACCTGGCCGCCGCCGCCAGCGCCGGCTCGGGCCGGGTGCCGGGCCACAGGTGGGTGAGCAGCAGCCGGGCGGCCCCGGCCGCCGCGGCGGTGCGGCCCGCGTCGGCGGCGCTGGACAGGTAGGGGGCGTCCTCGCCGGGCACCTGCTCGGGATAGGTCGCCTCGGCCACCAGCAGGTCGGCGCCCGCGGCCAGCGTGACGAGGTCGGCGGACGGGCCGGTGTCGCCGGTGTAGGCGATCACCCGGCCGCCCGCGCTCAGCCGCAGCCCGGCGTTGGGCACGTGGTGCGGCAGCGAGAAGGCGTCGAGCCGGAAGGGGCCGATCTCGCGCGGCGCGCCCGGCTCCAGGTCGTGCAGCTCGAAGCTGCCGGCCAGCATGCCGCGCCGGTCGAGCGCGAGCACGGCGTCGAGCGCGCCGGGCGGCGCGTGCACGGGCAGCGCGGCCGGCGGGGCGTCGCCCAGGGCGCGGGCGCGCAGCAGCGGGTTGAGGTCGGAGCAGTGGTCGGGATGGCCGTGGCTGACCAGGACGGCGTCGATCCGCTCGGCCGGCGTCGTTTCGAGCAGCCGCGGCAGCGTGGCGTAGCCGGGATCGACGAGCACGCGGAACCCGTCGTGCTCGATGAGATAACCGCTGCACGCCTGGCCCGCCGCCGGCCAAGCCCCGCATCCGCCCAGCACTGTGATCAGCACGATCACGACCTTATCGGGGCTTGTGCCCCAGCTCGGCCAGCGTGGTGGACATCAGACCCCGCAGCAGCGGCCCGGCCAGGCCCTCGTGCACGGACTCGACCGGCAGCCCCTGGGCGATGCGGGCGTGGTAGGACTCGCGGTCGCGCTCGCCGGTGTAGGGCAGCGCGGTCATCGCCACGACCACGGTGGCCCGGGTGCCGCCGCGCGGCAGGACGGCGACGGCGTGGGTGCGCAGGCAGGTCTCGTCGGGGGCGCCGTACCAGCCGCACTTGACGCCGGCCTCGGGCGAGCCGAGCGCCTCGCGGGCGCCGAACGTCTGCTCGCCCGCCACCTGCCGCATCCACGCCAGGACGGTGGCCGCCACCGGGTCGCCCGCCGCCGCGGCCTGCGCGAACACGGCGTAGGCGGCGGCGACCTCCTCGGCCGAGACCTCCACCGAGCCGAAGCGCGACGGGTCGCCGCCGGGCTGGGCCCACCGGACGCCGGTGCGCCGGTAGAGGTCGTCCAGCAGCACGCGGGGGCCGATGGACAGCCAGAGGCTGAGCGTGTCGGCGTTGGAGGAGACGACCACGGCGGGCTCGGCGTGGCGGCGCCAGCGGTCGGCGTCGTCGATGTGGTCGGCGGCCACCCAGGCGTAGAGCGGCTTGAGCAGCGAGGCGCAGCGCAACCGGGCCGGGCCGGAGCGCACGCTCATCGTCCGGGCGGGCGGGCCGCCGTAGCCGCGCCTGATGCCCGCGGCCTGTGCTCCGGCGCTGTCTTGGAGGTCTTTCAGCAGGTCATTGAAGGCCACCGTCCCACCGTAGACCTACGGGGAGGTCCGCCAGCGTCCTTCGTACCACTCGGCGCTCGGTGGCTCGCCGGGCAGCGGGGTCGCGCCGGGGGCGCGCAGGCCGTCGAGCGCGATGGCCAGCAGGCGCTCCTTGACCCGCTGGTGCTCCTCGCTGGGCGGGCCGGGGGCGGGCCTGCTGAACTGCTCGATGAGCAGCGAGACGTCGAGCGTGGTCACGTCGGGCCGCAGCGCGCCGGCCTCGCGGGCCCTGGCGACGAGGGTGCCGGCCAGCTCGGTGGCCCGGCGGGAGGTGCGCCACATCTCGTCGGTGACCTCGATCGTGCCCGCCACCGGGGCCAGCGCGCCGGAGCGGCCGGCGACGCAGGCGCGCACGTACGCCTCCAGACCGGTCCATGGGTCGGGCTCGGCCAGGGCCGACTCCAGGTTGTCGACCACGCGTTCCATGGCGATCAGGCACAGCCGCTGGAGCAGCTCCTCCTTGGTGCGGTAGCGCCGGTAGAGGCTGCCCATGCCGACGCCCGCCTGCCTGGCGATGGCCGAGACCGGCGCGTCGAACCCCTGGGTCGTGAACACCTCGTGGGCCGCCTGGAGCAGCCGCAGATCGTTCCGCGCCGCCTCGGCCTGCCTGCCGCGTCCTGCCATGCCGTACAGGATATTGCGGAGCGTTGCGCTCCGATATACGGTTCTTTCCGGAGCGGATCGCTCCGATTGAGGAGGTCTGTCATGCGTGCGGTGGTGTTGCGGGAGCTCGGCGGCCCGGGATCGCTCGTGGTGGAGGAGGTGCCCGACCCCGTCCCGGGGCCGGGTCAGGTGCTGGTCGAGGTGGCCGTCGCGGGCGTCACGTTCGTCGAGACGCAGGTGCGCGCCGGACGCGGGCCGCGCACAGCCGAGCTGCCCGCAGTCCTGGGCAACGGGGTGGCAGGCACCGTCCTGGCGGTGGGCGAGGGCGTGCCCGCGGCGCTGACCGGCTCCCTGGTGGTCACCACGCTCGGCGGGTACGGCGGCTACGCCGAGCTGGCGGTGGCCGCCGCCGAGGACCTGATCCCGGTGCCCGCCGGGCTGTCGCCGCGCGAGGCCGTGGCGTTGCTGGCCGACGGGCGCACCGCCGTGGGGCTGGTCCGCGCCGCCGCGCCGCGGCCCGGCGAGTGGGTGCTGGTGGAGGCGGCCGGCGGCGGGGTGGGCAGCCTGCTGGTGCAGCTCGCCCGCGCCGCGGAGGCGCGGGTGGTCGGCGCGGCCGGCAGCGCCGCCAAGCGCGACCTGGCCGCGCGCCTCGGCGCCGAGCTGACGGTCGACTACACCGCCCCGGGCTGGGCCGAGGAGGTGCGCGCCGCGACCGGCGGCCTGGACGTCGTCTTCGACGGCGTGGGCGGCGACATCGGCGCCCAGGCGCAGGACCTGCTGAAGGACGGCGGCCGGCTCAGCGCGTACGGCATGGCCGGCGGCCCCATGACCACCCCCGAGCCCCGGGTGACCGCCGTTGCCTGGCCCGCGGCCGACCCGCGCGAGCTGGCCCGCGAGGCCCTGGAGCTGGCTGCGGCCGGCCGCCTGAGTCCCACGGTCGGCAACGTGCTCCCCCTGGAGTCGGCGGCCGAGGCGCACGCCGCCGTCGAGGCCCGCGCGGTCACCGGGAAGACCCTGCTGCTGCCCGCGCGGGCCAGGACGGTCCTGGTCACCGGCGCCACCGGCAACCAGGGCGGCGCGGTGGCCCGGACCCTGCTGGCCCGCGGCTGGACGGTCCGCGCCCTGGTCAGGGACCCCGCCTCGGACGCCGCCCAGGCCCTGGCCGCGCTCGGCGCCACCCTGGCCAAGGGCGACCTGGACGACCCCGCCTCGCTCCGGACGGCCATGACCGGCGTGCACGGCGTGTTCAGCGTGCAGGCCCTGGCCGTGACGGAGGAGGAGCTGGCCCGCGAGGTGCGCCAGGGCGTCGCGGTCGCCGACCTGGCCGCCGGGCTGGGCCTGGCGCACCTGGTCTACAGCTCGGTCGGCGGCGCCGAGCGCGACACCGGCATCGAGCACTTCGCGAGCAAGTGGGCGATCGAGCGGCACGTCGCCGGGCTGGGCCTGCGGGCGACGGTGCTGCGCCCGGCGTTCTTCATGACGAACCTGCTGTACTACGCCGAGCCCGCCGGGGACGAGCGGGTCATCGCGCTGCCGTTCCGGCGCATGCAGCTCGTCGCGCCCGAGGACATCGCCCACTTCGCGGCGGAGGCGTTCGAGCGTCCGGCGGAGTACGCGGGCCGGGCGCTGGAGATCGCGAGCGAGGAGCTCACCGGCGCCGAGATCGCCGAGGTCTACCAGCGGGTCACCGGCACGCCCACCCGGTTCGAGCAGACCGCGCCCGGCGGGGAGCGCATGTACGAGTGGTTCCTGGAGAGCGGCTACCAGGCCGACATCGCCGCGCTCCGCGCCCGCCACCCCGGCCTGCGCACGTTCGAGTCCTTCCTGCGCGACCGGCTTCCCCGCTGACCCCGGGTCAGGACAGCGCCGCCTCGAAGCGGGCCCGCAGCTCCGCCAGGCGGCCGACCGGCTCGGCGCTGTAGACGAGGCGGACGTACCGGGGGGCCACGCTCTCGCCCCAGGCCGTCATGGGGGTGGCCGCCACGCGTCCGCGGTCCAGCAGGCGGGCCGACAGGTCCTCGGCGGTCAGCCCCATGGCTTCGGCGTCCACCAGGACGGACCAGCCGCCGCCGGCCCGGACCACCGGCAGCCCGTCGAGCTGGGCGAGCACGGTGTCGTGGCGGGCCTGGTACTCGGCCGCCGCCTCCGCCACCCCCGCGCCCGCCGGGTCGGTGAGCGCGGCGGCGGCGCCGTACTGGTGGTATCCGCTGGCCACGGTGGTGTTGTAGATGGTCGCGACCATGATCCGGGACATGATGTCGGCCGGGCCGGCGACCCAGCCGATCCGCCAGCCGATCATCCGGTACTCCTTGGACATCGACCCGATGATGATCGTGCGCTCGGCCAGGCCGTCCACCTGGCAGGGGTTGATCCGCGGGTGGCCGTCGAAGACGATGCGCTCCATGGCGGCGTCGTAGATCAGGTACGCGCCCGTGCGCTCGCACACCCGCGCGACCGCCTGCCAGTCCTCCCGGTCGAAGACCACGCCCGACGGCATCGACGGGCTCATCAGCAGCAGCGCCGCCGCGGCGGGCACCCGGGCGAGCGCCTCGCGGTCCAGCCGCCAGCGCCCGTCCTGCACCAGCAGCGGCACCAGGTGCGGACGCGCGCCCGACAGCCGCACCCGCTGCAGCAGGCCGGCGTAGGTGGGGTCGGTGAGCAGCACGGGCTCGCCCGGCTCGGTCGTGGCCAGCAGCACGGGCATCACCGCCGACGTCCCGCCGGAGGTGATGCACACCTGCCGCAGGGGGTCGTAGTCGAGCCCGGTACGCGCCCGCAGCTCGGCGGCGACCGCCTGGCACAACACCGGCAGCCCGGTGAACGGCAGCCAGCTGTTGCCCGTCCCCTCCTCCAGTGACCGCCTGGTCGCGGCCACGGCGGACGGCGGCGGCGGGACGTCGGTGTCGAGGTTCTCCAGGCGCAGGACGTCGGCGTCCGCCCCGGCGGCCGCGGCCACCTTGTCGATGTCGAACGGCTGCACCTGCGCGAACCGGGAATTGGGCCGCATGACCGCACCTCCATGCATCGTTCCGTATATGGAACACCTTGGGGCACCCACGCTCCTCCAGTGGGGACGCGGGTGTCAAGGGGCGGCACGGATGCGCCGTCGCCGACCCGGTCGGCCAGTGGCGGCCCAGGCCGGGTCAGGTCAGGGTGCGGTCGGTCGGGTCAGGTCAGGGTGCGGTCGGCCGGGCCGTCGTAGTGGTCCGGCCCCTGCATCGACAGGTCCAGCGGCTGGACCATGTCGGAGTTGGCGGAGGCCCGCCAGCCCTTCTCCCTGGTCATCTCCTCGATCGAGTGCGCGCACAGCGACAACGACCGGCACACGATGAACATGGCCTTGAGCTGGAGCGGCTCGTACCCCATGTCGAGTCCGACGCAGCCCATCGAACCGGGGCCGTTGAGCCAGATGCGGCGGCCGAAGACGCCCTCGGTGGCGTCCTCCATCGCGCGGGCGATGCGGACGTACCGGCCGGTGACGCCCAGCTCGTCCGAGAGCTCCAGCAGGCGGGCGGTGCGCGGGTCGCGGATGTGCTGGGCGTGGTGGAACCCGGGCATGCGCTCGCGGCGTTCGCGCATCTCGGCCACGACCTTGGCGGCGGCCTCCTCGTCGCTCAGCCCGTCGCGCTCGGCCCGCTCACCGACCGCGAGGAACATCTCGGCGGGCCGGTCGGCGGTGCCGTGCAGGCGGCCGATGCCGGCGACGCCCGCCGCGACGGCCGCGTTCAGCTCGGCGCCGCCGGAGGTGGCGAAGCGCACGGTGGCCGAGGAGGGCGACATGGCGTGCTCGGCCATGTTCACCAGGATCGCCTCGGTCATCCGGCCCACCTCGGGGGTCGGCAGCTCGCCGCGCAGCACCAGGTGGAAGTGCTCGGCGAAGGAGATGTTGCCGGTCAGCTCGTTCACGTCGTACCCGCGTACGACGATCCGGTCCTTGTTCTTCCAGGCGATCGCCGTCTCCCAGGCGAACGGCTTCTTGTCGGTCAACGGGCTTTCCTTTCAGGGAAGTACACGCACGCCGGGTCGATCTCCTCGCGCAGCAGGCGGAGGTCCTCGGGGTCCGGCGGCACCACAATTTCCAACGAATCCCGAAATTTCGGGGTAAAGCCGGTGTTGTCCAGTACGTCCGTGACGCTCGCCCCCGGCATGAGCGCCGTCACGGTCAGCGCCGAGTCCTCGGCCTCCATCACGCACAGGTCGGTGACGACCTTGACGCGCAACGGCCCGAGCCCGGCCTTGGCCCGCTCCCCCGGCCCGCCCAGGAACCCCGGGCTGGTGACGTAGTCACAGCGGGCGGGGAAGCGCCGCTTCTCGTGGTCGGTCAGGATCACCACCTGCCGGCAGTGGCTGGCGATGTCGTTGGCGCCGCCGCTGCCGGGCAGCCGCACCCGCGAGCCGTCCGGTCTGGGGACCCAGGTGGAGTTGATGTTGGCGTACTCGTCCACCTGGGCCCCGCCGAGGAACCCCGTACGGACCAGCCCGCGCTGCACCAGCCCGCCCAGCGCCTCGAACAGCGACCCGTGCCGCGCGGCGCCGCGCATCAGCCGCGGATCGACCACCGACACCGGCGTCGGCACGACCTTCGGGAACATCACCCCCGACTCGATGACGAGCTTGGCCTCCGGCGCGTGGGTGCGCTGGGCGAGCGTGGCGGCCAGCAGCGGCAGGCCGGTGCCGACGATCACCAGGTCGCCGTCGCGGATCTGCCGGGCGCCCTCGACGACCAGCAGTTCCCTCGGCAGGGCGGTCCGCTCCGCGCTCACACCAGCCTCCCCATCTGCTCGGTCAGCCCGGCTCTGAGCGTGCCCGCCGGGTCGCGGGCCCTGAGGTGGTCGTCGAAGGACGCGCCCAGGTTGGCCCCGATCCACTCGCGCAGTTCGTCGTCCCCGGCCCGGCCCAGCGCCTGGTACTCCTTGATCTCCGGCTCGGCGAAGTCGTACGCGCGGTAGACGGAGGTCGGGAAGGCGCCGAAGGGCTGGTGGACGACCGCCGTCACGTACGCCTCCGGGATGGTGACCCGCTCGGGCCGGTCGGCGAACGCCCCGGCGGGCAGCACCTCCTCGGCCGACACGATCGTGGCGCGGGCGGCCCTGACCATGTCCACCTCGTGGGAGGTGACCCCCTCGATCACGACGTTCCCGGCCAGGTCGGCGCGGTTCGCGTGGACGATGGCCACGTCCGGCGTCATCGCCCGCAGCAGCACGACCGGCTGCCCCGTCCACGGATCGGCCGACTCCACCGCCACCCCGTCCGAGACCAGGTCGGCCAGCAGGTCGGTGCCGAGCAGGCTGCGCGTCGGCAGGAAGGGCACCCCGACGGCCCCGGCCGCGAAGCGGGTGGCCATCGCCAGGTGCGAGTGGTCGCCGACACCGACCTCGCCGCGCTCGACGGCCCGGCGCCAGGCGAACAGCGTGCCGTAACGTTCCAGGTTGCCGGTGCCCTGCTCGGTGCGGGCCACCAGGCCCGCGGCCACCAGCATGTCGAGCGGCAGCGACAGGTTGCAGCCGACCACGGTCAGCCCGCCGATCCCCTGCCTGATCACCTCGTGCACCAGCGCCATCGGGCACCGGTTGATGTTCTGGCCGCCCATCCCGACAACGGCCCCGGCGGGGACGTGCCGGGCGACGGCCTCGGCGGCCGTCAGTAACTTATGCACGCCGACCGCCACTCGGTGTAGAAGTCCCAGACCTGCGGCGAGCACTCGGGCGGGCCGAACTGCGAGAGCTTGGCGCCCATGTGCGGCAGGTGCGCGTACGCGCCGACGCCGGGCCGGTTGACGTGCAGCATGCCCGCCTCGAAGCGGTCCAGGGCCTCGAAGATGGTCGCCGGGTCCTGGGTGAAGATCGTGCCGCTCATGCCGTACTTGACCGAGTTGGAGATGCGCATGGCGTCGTCGAAGCCGTCGCAGTCCACCACGGACAACACCGGGCCGAAGATCTCCTCCTGGGCGATCTCGCTGTCCCAGGGCACGTCGCGCAGCACGGTCGGCTGCACGTAGCAGCCCTCGGGCACGCCGTCGGTGTGCCGCTCGCCGCCGACGGCGATCTTGGCCCCCGCCTCCTGCGCGGCCTTGACCGCGTCCAGGCAGGCGCGCATGCGGGTCTCGTTCACGACCGGGCCGATCGTGGCCTCCTCCGACAGGCCCGGCCCCACCTTGAGCCGGGCCACCTCGGCGACCAGCCGCGACAGGAACTCCTCCTTGACGGCCCGGTCGACGATCACCCGGGAGGTGGCGCTGCACCGCTGCCCCGACTGCCCGAACGCGCCGAACACGGTGGCCTTGACCGCCTTGTCCAGGTCGGCGTCCGCGAGCACCAGGACCGCGTTCTTGCCGCCCAGTTCGAGCTGGGTGCGCAGCAGCCGCGGCGCGCCGGCCTGGTGGATGGCCAGGCCCACGGGCAGCGAGCCGGTGAAGCTGATCCCGGCCACGCGCGGGTGCGTCACCAGTGCCTCGCCCGCCGCGATGTCGCCCTGCACGAGGTTGAGCACCCCGGCCGGGACGCCCGCGTCCACGAACGCCTCCACCAGCAGCGCGGAGGTCAGCGGCGTGAACGGCGACGGCTTGAGCACCGCCCCGCACCCGGCCAGCAGCGCCGGGGCGACCTTCCACATGGGGATGGCGAGCGGGAAGTTCCACGGCGTCACCAGGCCGACCACGCCGATGGGCGCGCGGAAGGTGTAGGAGAACGTGCGCGGCTCCTCGGCGGGCAGCGTCTCGCCCTTCAGCCTGCGCCCCTCGCCCGCGGTGAAGTCGAGGATGGCCAGGGCCCGCCTGACCTCGCCGCGCGCCTCCTTGATGAGCTTGCCCTGCTCACGCGTGATCGCCTGGGCGAAGTCCTCGGCCCGCTCCTCGATCAGGCGCTCGGCGGCGCGCAGGTACTCGGCGCGCTTGATCGGCCCGAGTCCCTTCCACTCCGGCATCGCCGCCGCGGCGGCCTCCACGGCCAGCTCGACGTCCGCGCCACCGGACTCGGCGAAGTCCCCGATGTGGTCGGAGAGGTCGCCGGGGTTGATGTTCGGCCGGGTCTGCCCGCTCTCGGGGGCACGCCATTCGCCGCCGATGTGGTTGAGCAGGTAGCGACTCGGGATCGTCGCCATCGGGTTCCTTTCCGGTCAACTTCTGATACCGCAAAGCCTCACGGCCTGGGATGTTCCGGACAAGGGGGATTAGACCGATGCCCCCGATAGGCAGCCGTTATATGCCTCCGCCTATAGCGGCGATAGGCAAATCACGCATTGGCCGGACCGTTCCGCTGCACTAGACATGCCGGGGAAAAGACCTGCTCACGGCACTTGTTGAATTCACCCGGAATTAACCGAGGGTCCATATGAAGCATCGCACATGGGCGGTAATTGCCGCCTCATCCCTTTTCGCCCTCACCGCGTGCGGCAGTTCGGCCGGCGCCGGTGAATACGACTGGTCCGCCGCCCCGGACACCGGCAAGATCGCCGCCCAGGGCAAGGACCTGCCGACCTACGGCCTGGCCCCCGACTGGGCCAACTACGGCGAGGTCGTCAAGACGTTCTGCGCCAAGTACCAGGGCACCTGCGCCCACAAGGACACCGACATGTCCTCCTCGGAGGAGATCGTCAAGTTCGACGCCGAGAAGGACAACCCGATCGGCACGGCCAGCGACATCGGCCTCATGTGGGGGCCGGTGGCCGAGGCCAAGGGCGTGGTGCCGGCGTACCTGCCGCCGTCGGCGGCCAAGCTGAAGGACTGGCAGAAGGGCAAGGGCGGCTGGGTCGCCACGTTCGTCGGCGCGCCCGCGTTCGTCGTCAACACCGACAAGGTGAGCAACCCGCCCAAGAGCTGGCAGGACCTGCTCAAGCCCGAGTACAAGGGCCAGATCGCCATCAAGAACCCGGCCTCCTCCGGCACCGGCCAGGCCATGGTCGTCGCCGCCGCGGTCGCGGGCGGCGGCTCGGTGGACGACCTGACCCCCGCCTACACCTACTTCAAGAAGCTCAAGGACGCCGGCAACCTCAGCGACGTCAAGATGAGCGAGGAGACCCTGGAGAAGGGCGAGGCCCCGATCCAGATCAACTACGACTTCAACGGCCTGGCCCAGAAGGCCGCGCTGAAGGCCAAGAACGTCAACGTGGAGGTGATCATCCCCTCCGACGGCTCGGTCTGGTCGCCGTCCGGAATGATGATCAACAAGTACAACACGGCCAAGGGCGACTTCCTCAAGGGCCTGCTCGACTACGTGCTCTCCGACGAGGCCCAGACGCTGTTCGCCAAGTTCGGCGCCCGGCCGGTCCGCGCGCTCAACGGCGACCTGCAGCTCCCGGCCGACGCCAAGGCCAACTGGCTGCCCGAGGAGTCGTACGCGCCGGTCAAGGAGATCGAGATCACGAAGGTCAATCCCGAGCAGATCGTCGCCGACTGGGAGGCGAAGGTCCTCGCGTGACGTCCCACATCACGGAGTCCGTGGCGGCTCCCCCGGCCGCCGCGCGCCGCAGGGCCCCGGGCAGGCTGTTCACCGCCTGGGGCCCGGCCCTGCCGCTGCTGCTGTTCACGCTGGCCACGCTGGTGCTGCCGGCGCTGCGGCTGCTGCACGACACCTTCGCCCTGCCGGACGGCGGCTACGGCTTCGACCACATCGTCAAGGTGGCGCGGAACCCGGTGGACCGCCAGGCGATCGGCGGCTCGCTCGCGCTCGGCCTGACCCAGGCCACCCTGGCCACCGCGCTCGGCGCGCCCGCCGCCTGGCTGATCACCCGGATGCGCCTCGGCGGCCGGGCCTTCTGGCTGTCGCTGATGAACGTCGCCTCGAACTTCGCCGGCATCGGCCTGGCGTTCGGCTTCGTCGCGCTGATCGGCTCGACCGGCATGCTGACGCTCGTGCTCAAGGGCCTGTTCGGGATCGAGGACAACCCGTTCCCCTCGCTCGGCTCCTTCAACGGCATGAACGTCGTCTACCTGTACTTCAACGTCCCGATGTTCGTGCTGCTCACGCTGCCCGCGCTCAGCGTGCTCAAGGACGACTGGCAGGAGGCCGCCGCGGTCTGCCACGCCACCCGGTGGCAGTTCTGGCGGTACGTCGGCCTGCCGGTGCTCGCGCCGTTCGTCATCGCGGGCTGGCTGCTGGTCTTCACCTGGACGATCGGCGTCTACGCCGTCGCGTACGCCATCGGCTCCTCCCCCAGCGCGACCAAGCTCATCACCCTGCAGATCGGCAGCACGCTGGAGTCCTCGGTGTTCGGCCTCGGCCGGGCCGCCGTGCTGTCGGTGCTGCTGATGATCCTGGCCATCGGGGCGACGCTGCTCTACCGGCTCTCGCTCAGGCGCGCTGCGAGGTGGCTGTGAGACGGCGCGTCTTCCTCGGCCTGCTGGCGGTCTACTTCGGGCTGCCGCTGCTGGCCGCCCTGCTGTACTCGGTGGCCACCCGCTGGACCGACACCCCGCTGCCCGACGGCTACACCCTGGCCCACTGGGCCGGCGTGTTCGCCGAGCCGGACGTCATGGCCGCGCTCGGCCGCTCGCTCGTGCTCTCGGCGGTCGTCGTGGTGATCGAGATCGTGCTGGTGGTGCCGGCCGCGTACTGGTCGGTCGTGCACAACCCGCGCATCGGGTCGATCGTCCAGACGATCGCGGTGATCCCGTTCGCCGTCCCGTGGGTGGTCGTCGGGGCGGGGCTCCAGCTCGTCACCAAGTCGGTCGCGCCCGAGCTGTTCGGCACGTTCTGGCTGCTGGCCGCGGCCACCGCGGCGATCGCGTTCCCGTTCATGTACCGGGCGGTGGAGAGCTCGCTGCTGGCGGCGGGGGCCGTCCAGCTCAGCGAGGCCGCCGCCACGTGCGGCGCCGGGCCCGCCCGCACGCTGGTCGGCGTGATCCTGCCGGCGATCCGCGGCGGCGTCGTCTCCGGCGCGCTGCTGGTCATCGCGACCGCCATGAACGAGTTCGCGCTCGCCAAGATCCTCACCGGCGTCAGCTACGAGACGCTGCCGCTCTGGTCGGCCAGGCAGTTCGTCTCCCGGACGCTCGGCGACCCCAACGCGCTGGCCGTCGTCACCATCTTCACCTTCGGCCTGCTGTTCGCGCTGTCCGCGCTGGTCGTCTGGCTCGGCCGCGGCCGGGTGAGCGCGTCCATGGCCACCGCTCCGGTCCAGAAGGGCACCACTCCATGAGCCACGTCGTACTCGACCGCATCACCAAGCGCTACGCCGGGCACACCGCGCTGAACGGCGTGAGCGTCAGCGTCGAGCAGGGTGAGCTGCTGGCCCTGCTCGGCCCGTCGGGCTGCGGCAAGACCACGCTGCTGCGCTGCATCGCGGGCCTGACCGGGTTCGACGGCGGGCGGCTGACGATCGGCGGAGCCGACATGGCCGGCGTGCCGGTGCGCAAGCGGCCCATCGGCATGGTCTTCCAGTCCTACGCGCTGTTCCCGAACCTCACCGTGGGCGGCAACGTCGCCTTCCCGCTGACCGTCAGGAAGCGGCCGAAGGAGGAGGTCAGGGACCGCGTGGCCGAGATGCTCGACCTCGTCGGCCTCGACCACCTCGCCGACCGCCTGCCGAACCAGCTCTCCGGCGGCCAGCAGCAGCGCGTCGCGCTGGCCCGCGCGCTCTCCCCCCGCCCCGAGGTGCTGCTGCTGGACGAGCCCCTGTCCGCCCTGGACGCCCAGGTACGCCACCGCCTGCGCGACGAGGTGCGCCGCATCCAGCACCAGGTCGGCATCACCACCGTCTTCGTCACCCACGACCAGGCCGAGGCCCTGGCCATCTCCGACCGGGTCGCGGTGATGAACGCCGGCGACATCGAGCAGTGCGGGCCGCCCGCGGAGATCTACACCTCGCCCTCCACCCGCTTCGCCGCCGGCTTCGTCGGCAACCGCAACACCCTCGAACTCGACGCGGTCGGCGGCCGGGTCACCGCGGGCGGCGCGTTCGACGTCAAGGCGCCCGCGCCGCGCGTCCTGTGCATGTTCCGCCCCGAGGACGTCGAGCTGGCCGCGGACGGCCCCGGCGCGCGGGCGGTCGTCGACGTGACGGTGTTCCTCGGCGCCACCACCCGCGTGTACGCCCAGGCGGGCCCCTCGGTGATCTTCGCCGACGTGCCGTCCAGGGCCGCCGCCGGCCTGTCGCCAGGAGACGAGGTGCGCCTGCGGGTCGCCGCCGACCACGTCCAGGTGTTCCCCGCCTGACCCGGCCCGGGGCCGCCGGTCCCGGGGCGTCAGCCGCCGAGCCCGAACCAGAGCACGGCGAACACCCCGCACGGCACGCCGGCCAGCGCCAGCGCGATCAGCACCCGCCACCGCAACGCGAGCCCCGGCCCGGTCACGAACGCCGCGACGGCCCCCGCCCCGGCGAACACGACCGCGGCGCCCACGGCCTGCGCGGCGGTGTACGGCATCGACGGCAGCAGCTTCCCGGCCGCCCAGAACGCCACCGCCGCCCCGGCGGCCACCAGGGCGGCGCCCCGCGCGGGCCGCACGTCCACGCGCTCCAGCACGTACGCGGCTCCGGCGAGCATGACCAGGCTGATCGCCAGGAGCGTGCCGAGGGCCGGGGCCAGGCAGTCCCAGTCGGCGCAGCCGACACCCGCCCACGCCAGCCGGGCGGTGGCCCACCACAAGACCCCCAGTGCCCCGCACACCCCCGCGGCTCGCCCAATACGCCCCGTCATGCATTAATCGTCCCACTGTCAGGAGGAGGCGACCGCGCGGAGCTCGTCGGCCTCCGCCTCGGCGGTCCTGCCCAGGGCGCGCAGGGCGACGGCGCGGTTGGCGTACAGGTCGGGCTGCCGGTCCAGCTCGACGGCCCGGGTCAGGTCGGCGAGCGCGCCTTCGGCGTCGCCCGTGGCGTAACGCAGCACGCCCCGGTTGCCCCAGGCGGCGGCCAGCTCGGGGGCGTGCTCCAGGGCCAGGTCGAGGGCCGCCGCGGCCTCGTCGAAGCGGCCCGCCGCCGTCTCCAGCTGGCCGAGCACGGTGAGCAGGTGCGGGTTCTCCGGCGCGCGGGCGAGCCCGGCCGTGACGTCGGCCCTGGCCTCCTCGTCCCGCTCCGCCGCCGCCAGCAGCCCGGCGCGGTTGACGTAGGCGTCCAGGTAGCCGGGGTCCAGCTCGATCACCGTGCCGAGGTCGGCGAGCGCCCCCTCCACGTCGCCCCGCACGGTACGCAGCTCCGCCCGGTTGTAGTACGCCTCGGGCAGCGGCGGCCCGGCCTCCATGGCCCGTTCGTAGTCGGCCAGCGCCTCCTCCGGCCGCCCCAGGCGGAACAGCAGGTTGCCGCGTTCCAGGTAGGTGTCGGGGAAGCCGGGGTCGAGGGAGATGGCGGCGGTGTAGTCCTCCAGGGCCTCCTTGGTGTGGCCGAGCGCGCCGAGCAGCTGGGCGCGGTTGGTCAGCAGCACCATCCGGTGCAGCGGGTGCCGGTCGCCCAGCTCGCCGGCCAGCTCGACGGCCGACTCCACCAGCGACAGCGCGGCTTCCAGCCGTCCGTGCCGCAGCTCGACCAGGGCCAGGCCGTTGCGGTCGAAGCCGAGTTTGAAGGCCCGTTCCAGGGGGTCGGGCAGCAGCCCGGAGATGGCGATGGCCTCGTTGAGCCAGCGGCGGGCCCGGCCCAGGTCGCGCTGCGCCGGGTCGGGGTGGCGGGCGTCGAGCATGGCCGTCCCGTACGCGGCGGCGGCGTGCACGACCGGGTCCTGGCTGGCCGCGCGGGCCCGGTCCCACAGCTCCCGCGCCTCCTGGACGCGGCCGAGCCCGCCGAGCGCGGTGGCGGTGCGCTGGGCGAAGCGCCACCACGCAGGCTCCCCCGGTTCAGTCCGGGCCAGGCCGAGCTGCCCCAGCTCGGCCGCGGCGTGCAGGAAGCCCTCGCGCATGCAGCGGTCCACCAGGGCCCACAGCTCGTCGGCGCCGCGCTCGTCGGCAGGCGGCTCGGGGCCCTCGGCGTAGACCGTGACGGCCAGCGTGCCGGCCGGGACCCGCCGGGTCAGGACGTCGAGAAGCTCGGTGTCGGTGGGGTCGGCGTGCGCGCCGTTGCACACCGCGAGCCTCGCGCCCGGCCGCACGGCTGCGCCGACGAACTCGGCGATCCCGTTGGCCAGCCTCAGCGTACGGCGCGGCGCCGGCACCAGGATGCGCTCCTCGTCCGGCAGCCCGGCGTCGATGGTCGTCCGCCGGACGGGCACCTGCCCGGCCAGCTCGGGCGCGACCGCCCGGATCTCGATGTCGTGCGCCGCGACCAGCTCGCGCGGTGCGTCCGGCACCAGGCGCCGCAGCAGCGCGGCGCCCACGGTGTAGGGGCCGCGCGGCCGGCGATGCGCGTCGATGACCGGCATCAGCAGCCGCACGGCCCCCCATCGGGCGGGTGGGCCGCCCTGGACGCTGAGGTGGGACCTGTCCTCGGTCACCCCTTGTGAATGACGCCTGCGGTCCCTGCGAGCCTCGCGGTGCCTGGCTTACGGACGACGATGCGCTTCATGACGTGCCTCTCCGATGGGTGTGACTATCCATTATTCGGACACCCAACCGGATATCAAGATTTATGGTGAATAAGTGGCGGTTTAACGAATAAGAAGCACCTGGCATTTGGGTGCGTCCCGCAGCCTATTGAGACCGAAACCAATGATCGACCGCCGCGACCCGCGCCTGTTCCGATTCCTCCATCAACGTGCACAGGCACCGACCGACCAGCGTGACGGACTGGCAGCAGCCCGGCCCGGGCAGTTTCTTGGCGCGCACGATCGCGGTCGCCCGCTCGATCAGCCGCTCCAGGCTCGGCTCACCGCCGCCCTTGAGCGCGTGGGCGTTCCACGGGCACGCCTCGACGTCCTTGCACGCGCTCTTGGCGATGAACGGCGCCGGCCCCGGCTCGAACCGCAGCCGGTCCTCACGCTTGATCCGCAGGTCGGCCAGCACCAGCGCGGCACGGCGGGAGACCTCCAGCAGGTCGCGCCTGCCCGGCCGGCTCTCCTTTCCCCCGGCCGCCCGTTCGGGCAGGGCCAGCAGCATCGCCGCGGCCATCAGCCCGCCGCCCATCACCATGCTCCAGCCCACCTGCTCGTGGAACCAGATCACCGCGATGGCGGCCACCCAGAGGGGCTGCGAGGACATCATGATCGCGCTGGGCACGGCCGGCACATGTTTCTGCCCGTACGAGCGGGCCAGGAACCCCAGCGCGCACGACACCACGGCCAGGTGCGCCAGGATCGCCCAGTCGGGCAGGCTGGACGGCAGCGTGATCCCGCCGCGCAGCGCGAAGCCCCCGGTGAGGATGCCGATCGTGAACAGCTGGATCGTGGTCAGCGCGTACGCGTGGAAGCGTTCGCCCTTCTTGGACAGCTCGGCGAGCATGAGCGTGTGGGCCGAGTAGAGCGCCGCGGCCGTGAGCGTGACGCCGAGCGCGAGCAGCGAGACCTCGTGGTCCTCGATCCCGCGCAGCAGCGTGAACACGGTCATCCCCGCCATGGCGAGCACCACCCCGGCCCACACCCGCCGCGGCGCCCGGCTCCTGAACATCACCAGGGCCAGGACCGGAGTGATCACCACGCTGCACCCGACGGCGAACCCCGACACCGCCGAGGGCAGGCTGTGCAGCGCCAGCGCCTGGGCGGTCTGCCCGACGCCGAACAGCAGCCCCAGCACGAGCCCGTTGACCCACGTCCGGCGCGACAGCCCCCGCAGCGAGCCCGGCCGGATGACGAGCAGCGTCACCGCGGCGATGAGATACCGCTCGGCGAGCAGATCCTCGACCGGTAACCGGAGAATGAGATCCTTCATCAGCGGGAACGCCGACCCCCAAGCGGCGCTGACGAACAACAGAAGCACGGCTCCCAGGAGGGGTCGGGGAGCGGGCATGCCTGCCATGGAGCAGAGCATGCCACTACTAAATGCATTCGCCAGAGCACGCGGCGAAGCCGGTGAGGTTACTGTTCCACTCGGAGTTAAGACCCTCACTCCAGGCCCGAAACATCCATACCGGCGGCGGCGAAAACAGCTCTTTCCTGCGGTTACTGCCCGGTACGGCCGAGCTCTCCACATTCGCACTGCGTACGGACGCGTGCGCGTACCGTGCGAACGGGCCGATGCCTCGCCCCGGAGACCGTCACTCTCTGCGATCATCGCGCGGCGGTGTGGTCACGCCTGAGCGTAGAGGTCGCAGGAACGCCGCGGGGGCGGAAAGGGGAAACAAGCCATGGCCCCAGGAGGGGATGGGGCGTGGCCGCCGGATCCGGAAGCGTCGGACCGCGGCGTCGTCGCCGGAGCTAGAGCTCCATGGCCGGCGTGCGCGCCAGCCGTTTCTCGCCGTAGATGACGACGAGGTCGCCCACCTGGCGGCGCGACAGCTCACGCCAGCCCTGACGGGCGTACAGCGCGAGGGCCGCGCCCTGGTTGAGCGTGGTGTCGCCGCGCAGGCTGCTGAAGCCGAGCTCCAGGGCGCGGTCTTCGAGGGCCGAGAGCATGACGCCGCCGTAGCCGCGCCGCTGGAACTCGGGATGGACCCTGAGCCTGCACACCTCGGCGGTCTCCCGGTCGACGGGCTTCAGGCCGCCCATGGCGACCACCCGCGAGCCGGTCTCGCCCACGATGAAGTCACCGCCGCAGGCCAGGTAGATCTCCTGGATGCGGGGGAAGTCGTCGTCGTAGTAGACGCCGTCGCCGGGTTGGAGACCCACCTCGGCGAGGCAGATCCGGTGCAGCGCGAGGATGGTGTCGAGATCGGACCAGCGGTACCGCCGGATCTTCAACGTCATCCACCGCTCCCTTCCTTCTGGGCCAACTTCCGACGCCGCAGCTGGGCGCTGAATTCAGCCAGCATCTGATGTTTGTCGTCCTTCTTCATGATCTGCTGCTCCAACGCGAGCGCTGGGCGGATGATGAGGTCCGTAAGGTATTCATCCCCCAGATTGCGCAAGGCGTTCGTACCAATTTGTAGGGCTTCGTCGATGTCACCCTCCAGGAGGCGGCACTGGGCCTGGTCGAGCCTGATCAGGGTCTGATCGAGGACGTGGTCCTCGTACTTGCCGAGCGCCTGGTCGAGCACCACCTCGGCCTCGATGGTCTGGCCGAGCTTGGTGAGCACGTCGCCCTGGTAGAAGTAGAGCTGCTTCTCGGTGTAGCCGAAGGCCATGTCCTCCTGCTCCTCGCTCTTCATGTGCGAGAAGGCGCTCCTGGCCCGGGCCAGCGCGCGCTTGGCCTGGTCGACGACCTCCTTCTTGCTGTCGGTGCCCGAGAGCATGGCCAGGGCCCGCGCCTCGACGACCGGCGCCATGGCCTGGGCCACGCACGGCGTGGCGCCCGCCAGGTCGCGGCTCTTCTTGGCCAGGTTGAGCGCCTCACGGGCGTCGCCGTAGTAGAGGGGGACGAGCGACTCCCTGGCCGTGATCCAGGCCCGCAGCGCGCGGTCGCCGGTCTCGTCGGCGGCGATGCGGCCGGTGCGGAAGAACGACCGCGCCAGCCGGTGGTCGCCCAGGTTGATCATCACCATGCCGCTCAGGCCGGCCAGCTGCGCGGCCATGCGGCACAACCGGTCCTGGAGGTCGATCGGCTGACGCCTGGACAACGCCGTGCGGACCGCGCTCAGCTCCAGCAGCACGTCGCACAACAGCCGCAGCGGGGGCGTCGTGGTGTACTGGCGGCCGAAGGCCAGCGTCGCCTCCTCCCACTGGTCGAGCATGCCGCCCGACACGGTGGCCGAGACCAGCGTCTCGTCCATCCGCCGCCGGATGCCCTCGCACGCCCCCAGCACCGGCCCGTCGAACTGCTGCTTGAACGAGACGTCGGTGTCGAGCAGGTTTAACAACGTGCGCCGCAGGATGTTCTCGTCCTCCTGGGCGTCGGCCTCGACGGTCATCGGATGGATCACCAGGTCGCGCGGGAGCGACGCCGACCCCGGCACACGACCGACGGGCTCGCTGAGCACGCCGGGCATCCGGTGGCCGTGGCCGCAGATGCAGGGCCCGTCGAAGCCGAGCTCGATGGGCTCGACCCGGTAGACCGAGCACAGGTAGTGGAGGTATTCGGGGCCCGGCCGCTTGAGCCCGCTCTCGTACGCCGACAGCAACGTCTCGCCGATGCCCGGCGGCGCCTTGGCGTCGCGCTCGAACAACGCGCGCACCTGCTCGATCACGTCCGCCAGCGCGATGCCGTAGGACAGGCGGTGCGCTTTGATGCGGGTCGTGCTGAACTGCGGCGAGCACGCCTCGTGGATCTCTTCAGCTATCTGGGCGGAGGTGCGCCCGGTGGCAAGGCCCTTGGCCCTGATCCGCCGGGCGATCTCCGTTTCCCTGTGCTGCCTGCCGGACATCCCGGCCCCTCTCCCGATGTCTCGACCCGTCAAGACTGGTGACTCAGCGTAGCCCTCAGGTAGCTCTTCGCCTAGAGATGACTATGAAGCAGTGAGAGCTGTTTGGAAACGTGCTCATCAAGCCTACGGTTAAGGATCGTCCTCCGAGGGACTGTTTCTTACAACCCATGAGGGAATAGCCACTCCCTGTGATCAGCAGAGTGGCGTTGCGTGTGCTGTTGACTTGAGCCATGTTTGGCCCACCAGCAACGATTCCCAAGGAGGACGAGAAGGTGACGGACGACAAGATCGGACATCTGCAGCGCCTCGTATCCGAGCTCGGCGCTCGCGGTCTGCTCGCACGAGTGGTGCAGACCCAGAGCGGCCGGCAGTTCGTACGCGTCATCAACCCGAAGGCGACGAGCCTGTCCGAGAACGTCACCTGCCGCCCGGCGAACGCCTCGGACCTTCCCGACTGGTGGTACTGCTGGTCCTGGGGCGAACCCATGCACACGGCCGACGACCCGGCCGGTGCCGCGACCAAGGTCGCACGCGTGCTCGCCGCGGTGGGAGAGTGACCACGCGGTGATCCGGGTGGAGCGCAGCCACCACGGGTCACCGCCCCCACGGCGGCCCCGCGGGGCCGGCGGGACGATCGGTGCGGAGGGCGTCCGGGTTGCCGGGCCCCTGATCGTCCCGCCGGTTCCGGCCCCTTCGCGCGGGCGTACGCCCGTGCGCGCAGATCAGCCCGGCGGGTGCGCCCGCCGGGTGCCGGGGGGATCACCTCCCCCCTTGGAACCGGCACGGGCCATGCTTCCGGGTGTGTGGCCCGTCCGAGCCGACCGTCATCGGAGCGTCCGGTCTCTCCCTCCGCGGCCCAGAGACCGGGCGACCCCGTCTTCCCCGGCGTGATGTGACGGCGGCCGGTTCGGTCAGCGGTATTTTTAGATCCAATTGGACTGATTTGCCGCTGACCGAACCGCTTCCTGAGGGGGAATCCACCCAGTGTTCCTGTTGGTGACACCAGGGCCATCGCCTACGCCCACGCCGGCAGATTCGTCGCTCGTGCAGGACTTGGACAAAGTGAGCTCGCAGATGGCGCAAGCCTGTCAAGGTGACACGGTGTTCTGTGGTCCCCTGGTCGACTGGCTCGACAACGCCTCCTGGGCGCCGTTGCTGGCCAGCTTCATCACCATCGTCCTGATCCTGGTGCTCGGGTTCGTCGTGCGGAACATCTCGCACCGGGTGATCACCAAGGTGGTGAACCGGGCGGCCACCGGCGGCTCGCTCGCCAACAGGTTCCGCCGCAACGCGGCCACCGACGGCATCGACGCGCTGCTGCACGAGCGCCGCAAGCAGCGGGCCGAGACCATGGGATCGGTGCTCAAGCACATCGCCTCCATCGTCGTCCTCGGCACCGCGATCCTCACCGTGCTCGACCGGCTGACGATCCCCATCGCCCCCCTGCTGACCAGCGTCGGCATCCTGGGCGTGGCGATCGGCTTCGGCGCGCAGGAGCTGGTGAAGGACTTCATCGCCGGCATGTTCATGCTGCTGGAGGACCAGTACGGCGTGGGCGACGTGATCGACGCGGGCGCCGCCGTCGGCACCGTCGAGGCGGTCACCCTGCGGGTCACCCGGCTGCGCGACGCCGACGGCCGCGTCTGGTACGTGCGCAACGGCACGATCACCCGCGTCGGCAACGAGTCGCAGGGCTGGTCGCGGGCCTACTTCGACGTCCCGGTGGCCTACGACGCCGACATCACCGCCGTACGCGCGGCGCTGGAGATCGTGGCCGAGGAGATCTGGGCCGATCCCGAGTTCCGCGAGAGCGTGATCGTGGAGGAGCCCCAGGTGTACGGCGTGGAGCAGCTGTCCGACAGCGCGCTGGTGTTCCGCATCACCGCCAAGACGCTGCCCTCCCGCCAGGCCGAGGTCGCCCGGGAGATCCGGCTCAGGGTGAAGGCCGCCCTGGACTCCGCCGGAATCCCCATGGTCGCCATTGCATAAGGTGAGAACGTGACAGAGACCTCCTTCTACGACGCCGTAGGCGGCGAGGAGACCTTCCGCCGCCTCGTCCACCGTTTCTACGAAGGTGTCGCGGAAGACCCCCTGCTGCGGCCGCTCTACCCCGAGCCCGACCTGACGGGCGCCGAGGACCGGCTGCGCGGATTCCTGATCCAGTACTGGGGCGGCCCCAACACCTACAGCCAGGAGCGCGGCCATCCCCGGCTGCGCATGCGGCACGTGCCGTTCGTGATCGGGGAGGCCGAGCGCGACGCCTGGCTGCGGCACATGCGTGACGCGGTCGACTCGCTCGGCCTGCCCGACGATCAGGCGAGCAGGCTCTGGGACTATCTGGTCTACGCGGCCCACAGCTTGGTGAACTCGCCGACATAACGGGCATGACGCCCACATGGATATCCCCTGGTGGCGTGATGCCGTCGTCTACGAGATCTACGTTCGCAGCTTCGCCGACGCCTCCGGAGACGGCGTCGGCGACCTGGCCGGGGTGCGGGAGCGGATTCCGTACCTGAGGAGGCTGGGGGTCGACGCCATCTGGCTGACGCCGTTCTACCCCTCTCCGATGGCCGACGGCGGTTACGACGTGGCGGACTACCGCGGCGTCGACCCGCTGTTCGGCACGCTGGCCGACTTCGACGCGCTGGTGGCCGAGGCCCACGGGCACGGGCTGAAGGTGCTGGTGGACATCGTCCCCAACCACAGCTCCGCCCAGCACCCCTGGTTCCAGGCCGCGCTGCGGGGCGAGAAACGCGACCGGTACATCTTCCGCGACACGACCAACAACTGGCAGTCCACGTTCAGCGGCCCGGCGTGGACCCAGGTCCCCGACGGGCAGTGGTACCTGCACCTGTTCGCCCCCGAACAGCCCGACTTCAACTGGCGCAACCCCGAGGTGCACGCGGAGTTCCTCGACGTCCTGCGCTTCTGGCTGGACAAGGGCGTGGACGGGTTCCGCATCGACGTGGCGATGGGCCTGTACAAGGCCGAGGGGCTGCCCGACGTCGGCGACCAGTCGTTCACGTCGGTCTCGCCGGTCTGGGGGCAGCCGGAGGTGCACGGCGTCTACCGCGACTGGCGCAAGGTGCTGGACGCCTACCCCGGTGAGCGCATGGCCGTCGGCGAGGTCTGGACCGACAGCGCCGAGGACCTCGCCCTCTACGTACGCCCGGACGAGCTGCACCAGAGCTTCAACTTCGCCTGGCTGCAGGCGCCGTGGTCGCCGACCGCGTTCAAGAAGGTGATCGACGACACCCTGGCCTCGGTCCCGTACGCGACCTGGGTGCTGTCCAACCACGACGTCGTACGCCATCGCACCCGCTACGAGACCGCCGATCCCGGCACGGGCCTGGCGCGGGCCAGGGCGGCGCTGCTCACGATGCTGGCGCTGCCCGGCTCGGCCTACCTCTACCAGGGCGAGGAGCTGGGCCTGCCGGAGGTGACCGACCTGCCGGCCGAGGCCAGGCAGGACCCGGTGTTCTTCCAGTCGGAGGGCAAGCTGCCGGGCCGCGACGGCTGCCGGGTGCCGCTGCCGTGGTCGGCGGAGTCGCCCTCCTACGGGTTCTCGCCGCCCGGCGTGCGGCCCTGGCTGCCGCAGCCGGCCGCCTTCGCCGAGCTGACGGCCGAGAAGCAGGAGGGCGACGCGGACTCGACGCTGGAGTTCTACCGCCGGGCCCTGGCCTGCCGCCGCGAGGTGGCGGGTGCGATTCCTTACACCCTGGAGTGGCTGGACTCCCCCGAAGGAGCGCTTTTCTTCTCCCGGGGTCCGCTGATCTGCGCGATCAACTGCGGGATGGAGCCCGTACGGCTGCCGGCGCACGACGCGGTGCTGCTGTCCAGCGGCCCCGTCCAGGCCGGGACGCTGCCGCCGGACACCGCCGTGTGGCTGCGCCGGGAGTCATGACCGAGAACCGGCCCGCTGCTCGCCGCGGACGGGGATGACGGGCAGCGACACCAGCGCGCAGGCCAGGCCGGCCGCGTACGCCGCCCAGTACCCCGCCCCGGTGATCAGCGCCCCGGCCAGCGGCGTCACGCCCAGGGCGACGACGTTCTGGACGGTGTTGTGGGTGCCGAGCACCTTGCCCGCCCAGGCGGGGCCGGCCAGCTCGCCCGCCCTCAGGTAGGCCAGCCCGTTGCCGGACACGGTCAGCACCGAGGCCGTGGCCAGCGCCACCGGGCCGAGCAGGCTGTCCGTCGCCGTGCCCACGACCAGCAGGGCGAGCACGGCCAGGCAGGCGCAGGTGAGCAGCAGCAGGGGACGCATCCGCAGGCCGACCCGGTCGGACCAGCGTCCGACGGCAACCCGGACCACGGCCCCGGCGACGGCCGACAGGCCGAAGAGCTGGCCGGCGGCCACGGCGTCCCAGCCGTACAGGCCGACCAGGCAGGTGACGCCGTACGTGCTGACCACGATCTGCGGCACCGCGTGCAGCCCGCTGGTCGCGTGCACCCGCCACAGCGCCGGCTGCCGGTACGGCGACCGCGCCGGCCCCGCGCTCCCCCCGGCGATCGAGTGCGGCGGCTCGGCCAGGAACAGCGCCGCCAGGACGGCGGCCAGCAGGCTCACGGCGGAGCAGACCAGCAGCACGCCGGGCAGCCCGTGCGCCCGCGCGACCGGCGGCAGCACGAACGCCGCGACGGCCATGCCGAGGGTGTAGGACACCTGGCGCAGGCCCATGGCGACCCCGCGCTCGGGCGGCTGGAACCAGCGCAGGACGATCCGGCCGCCGCCGACCATGGCCGCCGACCCGGCCGCGCCCGCCAGCGCGAGCAGCGCGATGACCGCCCAGGCTGGCCCGGCGAAGGCGACGGCGGCGAGCAGCACGGCCGCCAGGCTCACGCCGATGCCGAGCACCAGGCGCTCGCCGTGCCGGTCGGCCAGCGCGCCCCAGGCGACGAGCGCCACCAGAACGCCGATTCCCGGGGCATTTCCAATGACTCCGGCCACTGCCAGCGGAACACCGAAATGTCGCTCAATTTCCGGCATGACGAGAGGCAGGCCGAACAGTCCTAAGGTGACGCTCGCATGGGCGTTGACCCCCAGTGCGAGCATCAGCCAGCGCTTCCTGCCCGGACCGGAGGGCGGCTGCGGTTCCAGGGCGGTCAGCCCTGGGCCGCGTAACGCTTGAGCAGGACGAGCTCGTCCTCGCTGAGCCGGCGCGGCGCGGCCCGCTCGACGTCGTAGGCCACGATCACCGAGGTGGCGGTCGCGTAGACCTCGTCGTCGTCGCGGATCTCGTAGGCCAGGGTGAAGCGGACCGGCCTGAGCTGGGTGACCCAGGTCTCGACCCTGACCGGCTCGGGGCGCAGGCCCAGCGGGCGGCGGTAGTCGATCTCGTGGCGGGTGACCACGAGCCCTCCGAAGGGCGCCTCGCCCGCTCTGACCGGATCGATCGCGAACATGCCGAAGCGGGCGTCCTCCAGGTAGTCGAGGAAGCGCACGTTGTTCACATGCCCCTGGGAGTCGATGTCGGCGAATCTGACCATGCGGAGGAAGACGTGCCGGTGCGCCGCGGAGGGTTCTGCCACGTCCGCCACGGTACCCGTACCGTCCGGCCCGCTGGTCACCGGGCCTTGCGGCGGGCCAGGCAGGCCAGCACGGTCAGCACCGAGATCGCGGCCATGCAGGTGAGCGCCCAGCGGTAACCGGTCACGAGCAGGCCGACCGCGTCGCCGGAGAGCTGCGACAGCGTCCCGGCGAAGACGCGCCGGTGCAGCGCGGCGGGCAGCGGCGCGGTGATGATCGACAGCACCAGGCCGGTGCCGACCACGTTGCCGGTGTTCTGGAGCATGAGGCGCATGGCGTTGACGATGCCGAGACGTTCGGACGGCAGGCCGTCCAGGATGGCGGTGGTGTTGGAGGGCAGGAAGACGCCCGAGCCGAGCCCGATGAGCACGAGCCCGGCGGCCACCGCCGGGTACGGGGTGGTCGCCGACATCGTGCCGAGCAGCGCCAGCAGGCCGCAGGTCGTGGTGGCGGCCCCGGCCACCGCGAGGGTGCGCGCGCTGGTCAGCCGCTGGAGGAAGCCCGACGTCACCGACGCGACCATGGCCGCCACCGCCAGCGGCAGCACCTTGAGCCCGGCCTGTACGGGATCGTCCCCCCGCACGGCCTGGAAGTAGAGCGCGACGAGGAAGACCATGCCCATCCGCGCGACGGCGTTGAGGAAGGAGGCGAGCGTGCCGAAGGCGAAGGCCCGGTCGTGGAACAGCCGCAGGTCCACCACGGGATGGGCGGCCCGCCGCTCCCTGGCTGCGAACAGCGGCAACCCCACGGCGAACGCGGCGAGCCCGGCGGCCACCACCGGATGCCCCCACCCCAGCCTGCCGAACTCCGACAACGCCAGCAGCAGCCCGCCGAGCGTGACCAGCACGAGCACGCTGCCCGGCAGGTCGAGCCCGCGTTCGCGCCCGGCCGGTTCGACCCGCCGCAACGTGAGCGCGCCCCACACCAGGCAGACCACCCCGATGGGCACGTTGAACCAGAACACCCAGCGCCAGCCCAGGTTCGAGGCGAGCACGCCGCCGAGCGTCGGGCCGATCAGCCCGGCGATGGAGAAGGAGGCCACGTAGACGCCCATGCCCTCGCCCAGCCGCTCGCGCGGGAAGGCGTCGCTGACCAGGGCGGCGCTGTTGGTGAGCAACATCGCGGCGCCGGCGGCCTGCACGACCCGCATGGCCACGATGACCCACGCGCCGGGAGCCAGTCCGGCGAGCAGGGCGGCCCCGGTGTAGACGGCCAACCCGATCAGGTACATCCTGCGCCTGCCGAACATGTCCGCCAACCGGCCGAACACCACCATGAGGACGGTCGTGGTCAACTGGAAGCCCAGCAGGATCCAGCCCGCGGCCGTGGCGTCGGCCCCGGTGTGCCGGGCGATCTCGGGCAGCGCGACGTTGATCGCGCTGCCGCCCAGCCCGGTCAGCACGCTGGCCAGGCTCACGACCGAGAGCGTGCGCCAGGCGTGGCCGACGGGAGCGGTGGTCGTCGTCACCAAGGGCCTGTCCTTTCTAGATTTTGATACTAGAATCCAGTTCAAGTCATCGGCCGGTCAAGGATCGAGGTGTCGGATGAGCGGGATCGTCGAAGGTCGCGTGGTGATCGTCACGGGTGCGGCCAGGGGCATCGGGCGCGGGCACGCCCTGGAGTTCGCCAGACAGGGCGCGAAGGTGGTGGTCAACGACCTGGGCGCGGAGGTGGACGGCACCGGCTCGTCCGGGGCCGCCGCCGAGGTGGTGGCCGAGATCGAGGCCATGGGCGGCCAGGCGATCGTCAACGGCGAGGACGTCTCCGACTTCGACGGCGCCGAGCGCCTGATCGGGGCGGCCGTCGAGCGTTTCGGCGACCTGCACGTGCTGGTCAACAACGCCGGGATCCTGCGCGACCGGATGCTGGTCAACATGACCGCCGACGAGTGGGACGCGGTGATCAGGGTGCACCTGCGCGGCACGTTCGCGCCCCTGCGGCACGCCGCCGCCTACTGGCGGTCCAGGGCCAAGTCAGGCGAGCGGGTCGACGCCCGGATCATCAACACGACGTCGTCCTCCGGCATCTACGGCAATCCGGGCCAGGGGAACTACGGCGCGGCCAAGGCGGGCATCGCCGGGCTGACCGTGATCGCCGCCAGGGAGCTGGAGCGCTACGGCGTGACGGTCAACGCCATCGCGCCCGCCGCGCTCACCCGCATGACGGAGAACCTGATCCCGGCCGGGGCGACGGGCGCCGACCCCGACGACATCGCGCCGCTGGTGGTCTGGCTGGCCGGCGCCGAGGCGCGCGGGGTCACCGGACGGGTGTTCAACGTGCGCGGCGGCATGATCAGCGTGGCCGAGGGCTGGCACGCCGGCCCCGGGGTGGACAAGGGCGGCCGCTGGGACCCGGCCGAGCTGGGCGCGGTCATCCCCGCCCTGGTGGACAAGGCCGCCCCCAACGCCCTGACCAACGGCCGCGTCCCCGGGCGGGAGGACTGACATGCCGCTCGACCACTCGCTGATCGGCGTCGAGGGCCCGGCCCGCGAGCGCGCCTGGACCGCCCAGGACACCATGCTGTACGCGCTCGGCGTCGGCTCGGGCCTCGACGAGCTGGAGTTCGCCACCGAGAAGGGGCAGCGGGTGCTGCCGACGTTCGCGGTGCTGGCGGCGCAGTCGCCGGGGCGGCGGCTGGGCGACTTCGACCCGGCCCTGCTGGTCCACGCCGAGCAGGGCTTCGAGCTGCACCGCGAGCTGCCGCCGGCGGGCGGCGTACGGACGACGTCGAAGGTGACCGGCATCTACGACAAGGGCTCGGGCGCGCTGGTGACCACCGAGGCCAGGGCCGTGGACCTGGAGACCGGCGAGCTGGTGATCTCCTCGCGCAGCTCGGTGTTCATCCGGGGCGAGGGCGGCTTCGGCGGCGACCGGGGGCCCCGCGACGAGTGGGCGGTCCCGGACCGGGCGCCCGACCACAAGGTGACCTACCCGACCCGGCCGGACCAGGCGCTGCTCTACCGGCTGTCCGGCGACCGCAACCCGCTGCACAGCGATCCGGAGTTCGCCGCCAGGGCCGGGTTCGACCGGCCGATCCTGCACGGGCTGTGCACGTACGGGGTGACCGGGCGGGCGTTGCTGCACACGCTCGCCGGGTCGGACCCGTCGCGGTTCCGGGCGATGTCCGGCCGGTTCAGCAGCCCGGTGTTCCCCGGCGAGCCGCTGACCGTCTCCATCTGGGCCGACGGCGACGACGTGCTGTTCCGCACCGCCAAGGACGACGGGACGGTGGTGATCGACCGCGGCCGGGCGACGATCAGTCGTCGCTGAGCCCCCTGAGGGGATCGAGGCGGTGGATGAGCTTCATCGCCGCCTCGATGATCTCCCTGGCCTCCTCCTCGGTGTCGGAGGTGGCGACCTCGCGGGCGGCCTCGCCGATGATGCTGGTCAGCACCGCGACCGTGAACCGGTCGAGGGGGTCTCCCCCGGCGCCGAGCAGGACGGCGTTCTGGCGCACCCACTCGCGCCCGCGGGTGCGGCGGATCAGCTCGAAGCCGGGCGGGCCGTCGCCGTCGATGAAGAGCCGGACCAGGTCGCGCCGGTCCCAGGCGCCGTCGAGGTAGGCGCGGGCCCCGGCGATCAGCAGCTCGACGGGGTCGCTGACGCCCTCCTTCTTGGCCTTGGCGACGCTGGCGGCCGACGCCTGCTCGTGGGCCGCCTGGTGGTCCTCGTAGAGGGCGAGGAACAGCTCGGTCTTGCCGCCGAAGTGGTGGTAGAGGCTGCCGACGCTGGAGCCGGCGCGGGCCACGACCTCCGAGACGTTGGAGTCGGCGAAGCCGTGCTCGCTGAAGACCTCACGGGCCGCCTGCAACATGCTCTTGCGCGTCTGAGCCGTACGGCTCCACTCCCACGAGGACTTGCGTGCCATGCCAGGCATTCTATCCCGCCGAATTCTAGAATCTGATTCTTGACCAGTGCCGCGCGGGGGTTAGAATCGCGTACTAGAGAATGATTCTAGAAATTCAGGAGGCGGCCGTGGACTTCTCGCTCAGCCCGGAGGAACGGCAGATCCGCGACACCGTGCGTGCCTTCATCGAGAAAGAGATCATGCCGCTGGAGCCGGAGGTCCTGCGCAACGAGCGCGAAGGGCGTCCGGGGCTCGACCCGGAGGTCGTGCGCGACCTGCGCGCCAAGGCCAGGAAGTCGGGCTTCTGGGGCATCAACACCCCCGAGGAGTACGGCGGCGCGGCGCTCGGCCCGATCATGTCGGCGATCATCGCCATGGAGATGGGCCGCACGTTCGTGCCCTTCTCCTTCGGCGGCAGCGCCGACAACATCCTCTACGCCGGCACCGACGAGCAGAAGCAGCGCTACCTCGTCCCCACCATCGAGGGCGAACGGCGGTCCTGCTTCGCGATCACCGAGCCGGGCGCCGGCTCCGACGCCCGCAACATCCGCACCCGCGCCACCCGCGACGGCGCCGAGTGGGTGATCAACGGCGAGAAGACGTTCATCACCGGCGGCAGCGAGGCCGACTTCGTCATGGTGTTCGCGGTGGCCGAGGGCCACGGCGTGACGTGCTTCCTGGTCGACCGGGACATGGGCTGGACGTCCGAGCCCATCCCGACCATGGGCGAGTGGGGGCCGGCCGCGCTGGTGTTCCAGGACGTGCGGGTGCCCGAGGAGAACATCCTGGGCGAGCTCGGCAAGGGCTTCGAGCTTGCCATGCAGTGGATCGGGCAAGGACGGTACATGATCCCGGCCCGTGCCATCGGCTCCGCCGAGCGCATGCTCCAGATAGCCATCGACTACGCCAAGATCCGCAAGTCGATGGGCCGGACGATCTCGGAGTACCAGGCCATCCAGTGGATGATCGCCGACTCCCAGGTGGAGATCGAGGCGGCCAAGTGGCTCACCCTCCACGCGGCCTGGCAGGTGCAGCAGGGCATGGACGCCCGGCACGCCTCCTCCATCGCCAAGCTCAACGGCGCCGTGATGGCCAACCAGGTCGTGGACCGGGTGCTGCAGATCCACGGCGGCATGGGATACACCAAGGAGCTGCCGGTCGAGCGGTGGTACCGGGAGCTGCGCCTGCTGCGCATCTTCGAGGGCACCGACGAGATCCAGCGCCGCACGATCGCCCGCAACCTCATCAAGGGCCACGCCAGGCTCGGCCTGATCGGAGAGTAGTCCATGTCGGTCGAGGCACTGTTCAACCCGCGCTCGATCGCCCTGGTGGGGGCCACGGACAAGTCGGGCTGGTCGGTCAGCACGCTGCTGAACCTGCGCACCCACGGCTTCTCCGGGCCCGTCCACCTGGTCAACCCCAGGGGCGGGGTGGTGCACGGGTCGCCGGCCTTCCGCAGCCTGACCGAGATCCCCTCCCCCGTCGACCTGGCCTACGTCATGGTGCCGACGGCCGCCGTGCTCGGCGTGCTGAAGGAGGGCGCCAAGCTGGGCATCGGCTGTTACGTCGTCCTCACGGCGGGGTTCGGGGAGGCCGGCGCGGAGGGCGCGCGGCTGGAGGCGGAGATCGCCGGGTTCGCCCGCGAGAACGGCCTGACCATCCTCGGGCCGAACGGCAACGGCTACATCAACGCCGCCGCCGACGTGACCCCGTACGGGCTGCCCATCCCCGAGCCGCTGCTGCGCGGGTCGGTCGGCGTGGTGCTGCAGAGCGGCGCGCTGGCCAGCTCGGTGCTCGGCTTCGCCCAGGCCCGCAACGTCGGCGTCAGCCTGCTGACCTCGATGGGCAACGAGTCGGTCGTCACGGTCACCGACGTCGTCGACTACCTCGTGGACGACCCGGCGACCCGGGTCATCGCCCTGTTCCTGGAGACGATCAGGAACCCGGCCGAGTTCTCCCGGGTCGCCCGCCGGGCACTGGCGGCGGGCAAGCCGATCGTCGCGCTCAAGATCGGCCGCAGCCGGCTCGCCTCGCACACCGCGCAGGCCCACACGGGCGCGCTCGTGGGCGACGACGACGTCATCGACGCCGCCATGCGCCAGCTCGGCGTGATCAGGGTGCGCTCGCTGGAGGACCTCATCATCACCTCCGGGCTGCTGGCCGCCACCGGACCGCTGCCCGGCCGCCGGGTGGGCGTCGTCACCCCGTCCGGCGGCGCGTCCGAGATCATCGCGGACCGGGCCGAGGACGAGGGCCTGGAGCTGCCGCCCTTCGCCGCGGCGACGGTCGAGAAGCTGGCCGGGATCGTGCCGTCGTTCGGCACCGTGCAGAACCCGCTCGACGTCACCGGCTACGTCCTCGTCGACCGCACCCTGCTCGGCCGCGCGCTGGAGACGGTGACCGCCGATCCCGGCATCGACCTGGTCATGCTGCTGTCCGAACCGCCCAGGATCGCCCCTGCGGACCCCGCGCCCGTCCTGGCCATGTACCAGGCCAGCGCGCGGCGCATCGCCGAGTCGCCGGTGCCGGTCGTGGTGGTGAGCAACGTGCTGACCGACGTCACGGAGTTCGGACGCCAGGTGCAGCGGGAGACCGGCTTCCCGTACGTCATGGGCGGGATCGAGCACGGCCTGACCGCGCTCGGCGCGGCGGTGCGCTGGTCGGAGGCCCACCGCAGGGCCCTGACCGGCGGCGGCCCGGCCGGGCGGGCGGCGGTCACCGGCGCATCCGGGGGCGCATCGGGGGGCGCGCCCGAGGGGGCGCACGGCGTGTGGGCCGAGCACCGGGCAGCCGCCCTGCTCGCCGCCGCGGGGCTGCCTGTGGTGCCGTCCGAGACCGCGGCGGACGAGGCGGCGGCGGTGGCCGCGGCCGAGCGGTTCGGCTACCCGGTGGTGCTCAAGGCCGCCGCCGAAGGGCTCGGGCACAAGAGCGACATCGGCGGGGTGCGGCTCGGGTTGTCCGGCCCGGAGGAGGTGCGGCAGGCGTACCGGGAGGTGGTGGCCGCGGCGCGGGCGCACGCCCCCGACGCGGGCGTCCTGGTCCAGCCGCAGCGCGGCGGCGGGATCGAGCTGCTGGCGGGCGTGGTGCGCGACCCGGCCTGGGGGCTCACCCTGGCGGTCGGGCTCGGCGGCGTCTGGGTGGAGGTGCTGCGGGACGCGGCCCTGCGCGTACTGCCGGTGGACGCCGGCGAGGTCCGCCGGGCCCTGTCCGAGCTGCGCGGCGCGGCCCTGCTGGACGGCGCCAGGGGCACCGAGCCCGCCGACCTGGACGCGGTGGCCGACGTGGTGGCCGGGATCGCCGCGTTCGCCGAGAGCCTGGGCGACGACCTGGAGTCCCTGGAGATCAACCCGCTCCTGGTCACCGGCTCCCGCGTCGAGGCCCTGGACGCGCTGATCACCTGGCGCCCGCCGCCCTCCTGACCTGTCGGCTCGGACGCCCTTGCTCAATGGTCAAGGCTCTTCAGCAGGATCATCACGGCTCCCAGGGCGCCCGAGCCGGCTCCGCAGAGCAGCCGGATCCAGAGCCGGTCGGTCTTGGGCGCCGCCGCGAAGAAGCCGAGCACGGTGAGCAGGACGACCGACACGCCGATCTCCAGGTACACCGACGCGTCCACGGACATCACGCCGGTCATCGCCACGCACAGGATCACCGTGAGCGGGACCAGCCCCCACAACATGCCCGTGGACCGCGTCACCGCGCCCCGCACCGCCTTGCGCACGTCCGGCGACCGGTCGCCGACGATCTCGGCGAACGCGTGCGCGATCCAGAACACGATGACCGTGCCGATCGCGGTGGCCAGCAGCTCGGCCGGGTCGGCGATCCAGTGCGAGAGCCCGGAGACGACGCCGGCCGTCAGGATGGTCCCGTAGACCGACTCGCCGTTGACGAACCGCCCCACCCCGCGCGCGGCTCCCGTGCTCACCCGACGAATCTAGTACGGCCCTCGCGCGCGGCCCGACGCCCGACGCGCCCGCCCGGACGGTTTTTCCCGCCCTCGCCCGCCTGGGCGGTCTTTTGCGACCTCGCCCGTCTGGGCAGTTTTCGCGACCTCGCGCGCCCGGGGCCTCGTGGGTCGGGGCGTCTCGGTGGCGGCCGCCCGCGTCCGCAGCAGCGCGGGCGGCCGTCACCGGTCCGGTGGCCGGGTCGTGGCTACTCGACCTCGATGGGCAGCTCGTAGATCTCCGTCGTGGGATGGCCGGCCTTCTCGTGCACCCGCATCACCGCCTCCTTCGACGGCCCCGACGACAGGCAGAACACCTTGCCCGAGTCCGGATCGAGCCAGGCCCGCTCGAAGTGCACACCCTCGGCCCCCTCGACCGCCAGGTCCCGCTCGTGGGCCTCGCGCAACTGCTCCTCGGTGACGCCGACGAAACCACTGTGCACGTCCATGAACTTCGGCATCGCCGTCTCCTCTTCTCAGGATCTTCCGCTTCCGATGGAGAGGCGTTCCATTCCGTTCCATCCCGTTCCATCGGCCCGTCCGGGCTCGCCTGCCCGGAGGGCCGTGCGCGGAACCTAGGGCAACCGGGAAGCCAGGACGAGGGTGGCGGCGGAGGCGAACATGCCGCCGTTGCCCAGCACCACGCTCACCTCCACGTCCGGCACCTGGGCCGCGGCCTCGCCCCGGAGCTGCCGCACCGACTCCTGGATGGCGAACATGCCGTACATGCCGGTGTGCGTGTAGGACAGGCCGCCGCCGTTGGTGTTCATCGGCAGCCGGCCGCCGGGCGAGGTGTGCCCCTCGGCGATGAACGCCCCAGCCTCGCCCCGGCCGACGAAGCCCAGGTCTTCCAGGCCGTAGACGGGCACGTGGGCGAAGGCGTCGTACACCATCAGGTGGTCGACGTCGTCGTGGGAGATCCCGGCCTCGGCGAAGGCGGCCCGGCCGGACAGGCGGAAGCCCTTGGAGGTGGTGAAGTCCTCCATCTGCGAGACCATCGGCGCGTCCATGGCCTCGCCGGAGCCGAGCAGGTACACCGGCGGGCGGCGCGACAGCTCCTCGGAGGTGACGACCAGCGCGCCGCCGCCGTCCGTCACCAGGCAGCATTCCAGCAGGTGGAAGGGGTAGGCGACGAGCTTGGACGCGAGCACGTCCTCGACCGTGATCAGGTCGCGGTACATGGCGCGCGGGTTCCTGGAGGCCCAGCGGCGCTGCGCGACCGCCACCTCGGCCAGCTGCTCGTGGGTGAGGCCGGTCTCCTTCATGTGGCGCAGCGCCGTGACGGTGAACGACGTCGGCGGCCCGACCACCCCGTACGGCAGCTCGAACTGCCCGAGCAGCGAGTCCGCGCCCAGCCCCCACCGGCCGGCGCCGACGCGCGACCGTCCCGACTCGCCGTGCGTGATCAGCACGGTACGGCACAGCCCGGCCCGGATGGCGGCGGCCGCGTGCCGTACGTGGAACAGGAACGACGACCCGCCCACGCCCGTGCCGTCGAGCCAGGAGGGCGTGATGCCGAGGGCGTGGGCGACCTGGATCGGGCCGGGCGTGCCGACCGTGGCGATGCCGTCGATGTCGTGTTTCGTCATGCCCGCGTCGGCGAGGGCGTTGCGCGCGGCCTCCAGGTGGAGCTGGAAGGTGGAGCGGTCCGGCAGGCGGCCGATCTCGTCGGTCTCGGCCGCCCCGGCGATCACGATGTTCATCGGGCGCCCTCCGCGGGCTCGAAGAGCGGCACGTGCACGTCGCCACGCCGCTCGAACACCACCCGCAGCTCCATGTCCAGCGGCAGGTTCTCGGGGGTGTTGGGCACGCCGACGATGTTGGTCATCATCCGCACGCCCTCCTCCAGCTCCACGACGGCGATGGCGTAGGGCCCGCCGGCCTCGAAACCGGGCGCGGGACGATGGTTGATCACGTACGAGTACAGGGTCGCGCGGCCCGTCGCGCGCACCCACTCCACGTCTCCGCCACCGCAGTGGGGGCAGCTCGGCCGGGGGTAGAAGTAGTGCCGCGCGCACGTCTGGCAGCGCTGGATCCTGAGCTCCCCCGCGGCCGTGCCGTCCCAGAACGGCTGGGTCTCGGGCGTTGGCTTCGGTGCCGGTTTCATGGGCCTCCCCACTCTAGTTCTAGAATTGCACTCTAGAGCTAGGTTCGGTTCCGGGGAAGCCTCCGCGACTCAGGGGCTGGGGATGCCGTCGCCGTTGCGGCCGCGTCCCGCCAGCACCTCCTCCAGCGTCGGGCGGGCCTCGCCCGGGTCACGGAACCCCGGGCAGGCGAGCTGGATGAGCACGCCGTGCGCCTCCTTGGGGTGCAGGAACACCTCCTGCCAGCGCACGTCGGCCCGGTTGAGCCCGTGCAGCCGGTAGCCGCGCCCGGTGAGCCGGGCGACCGCCGCGTCCATGTCCCCGACGTGGAAGTTCAGATGATGGACGCCGCCCCGCCCCCGCGTCAGCTCGAAGAAGCTGTCGAAGAACGTGGACCCGGTCAGCGGCTCCATGAGCTCGACCTTGCTCCCGTTGGAGTAGGTGAGCTGCAGCGTGCGGTACCCGCTGATCCGGTTGTCCCCGCCGCCGCCCAGATGGCGACCGCCGAGCAGGTCGCGATAGATCGGCAGCAGGTCCCTGATCCGGGGAGCGGCCACGGCCGTGTGGTCGAAGGTCACGTCGAGGCCGTCAAGTTCCAGGTCCACGCCCGGCTCCTCACTACGAACGAATCCTAGAATTTGATTCTAATCATCTGATACCGGGTACGCACTCTTGACGCCGGCCGATGCGAGGAGCAGCATCTCAGAAATGGATTCTAGAGCTAGCTTCTAGAATTCATGACGGGGGGCCTAGGCTCGACAGAAAGGCTTGTCATGAGGCTGTCCTACGTCCGCGAGCTCGACGAGTACCCGACCGGCGCCCGCCGGATGAAGATCCTCACCATGGCCGTCCTGGCCATCCTCATCGGCTCCTACGAAGGGCAGATCGCGCCCGTCGTACCCCTGCTGCTCAAAGACCTGAACATGTCCCTGGCCACGTACGGCGCGGTGTCGGGGGCGGCCGCGGTGGCCGGCGCCGTGGCCTCCATCCTGGGCGGGCGGCTCACCGACCGGGTCGGCCGGGTCCGCCTGCTCATCCCGCTCATGGCCCTCACCGCCGTGTGCTGCTTCGCCATGACGCTCGTGCACAGCCCGCGCGACCTGCTGATCGCCCGCATCCTGCTGGCCTTCGTGGACGGCGTCGCCATGGCCTCCACCGCGCCGCTGATCCGCGACTTCTCGCCACGGCTCGGACGGGCGCAGGCGTTCGGGTTCTGGACGTGGGGCCCGGTGGGCGCGAACTTCCTGGCCGCCGCCGTCGCCGGCTGGACGCTGCCGATCTTCGACGAGTCGTGGCGGTCGCAGTTCGTCATCATGGGCTGCTTCTCGCTGGTGATCTCCGTGGTCATCGCGTTCAACATCGCCGACCTGTCCCCCGAGCTGCGGGCCAGGATCCAGCACACCGAACGGGCCGCCGAGGAGGTCGTCGACCTGCGGCGTCCGCCCACCGTCCGGTCGTTGTTCGCCCGGCGCAACATCTGGGCCCACGTCGTCGGCATCTCGCTCTGGCTGGTCCTCTACATCACGCTGTCGCTGTTCGGCCAGACGATGCTGGTGGGCGCGCTCGGCATCAGCAGCGCGCAGGCGTCCACGATCATGGCCGCGTTCTGGAGCCTGAACCTGGTCACGCTGATCGTCACCGGCCGCCTGTCGGACCGCCTGCAACTGCGCAAGCCGTTCTCGCTCGCCGGGACGATCGCCGCGGTGCTGGTCACCGCCTACCTCGCCGTCGCGCTCGGCCAGGAAGGCGTCTCCACCGGCACGCTCATGGTGGTCGGCGCCCTGCTCGGCGGCTCACTCGGCGTCGCCTACGCCCCCTGGATGGCCAACTACTCCGAGGACGCCGAGGACGCCGACCCGCGCCTGCAGGGCACGGCCTGGGGGCTGTTCGGCTTCCTGAGCAAGGCGATCGCGGTGGTCGGACTGCTGGTCATCCCGCACGTCGTGGCGGCCACGAGCTGGCAGACGTGGCTGTTCGTGGCCCTGGGCTGCCTCGTGCTGTTCGTCCCCGCGATCCTGCTGTTCAACGGTCCATGGCGACGCCCCGCCCCCACCCCCGTCCAGGTCGCCCTCACCGAGGCCGAAAGCTGACCCATCCCACCCGAGCCCACACACTGAACCGTCCCAACCGAGCCCGAACACTGATCGGCCCTGCCGGAACACGCGAAAGCGGCGCGCCCCCGAAGGGGCCCGCCGCTCGTCGCAGGAATGAGACGCTCGTCCCGATGCCGGGACGAGACGTGTCCGTCCGTCCCAGTGCCAAGACAAGACGTGTTCGTCAGTCCCGGTGCCGGGATGAGATGTCAGTCCCGGTGCAGCTTCCGGTACGTCACCCGGTGGGGACGGGCCGCGTCGGCGCCGAGACGCTCGATCTTGTTCTTCTCGTAGTCGGCGAAGTTGCCCTCGAACCAGAACCAGTTCGAGCCTTCCTCCCACGCGAGGATGTGGGTGGCGATGCGGTCGAGGAACCACCGGTCGTGCGAGGTGATCACGGCGCAGCCCGGGAAGTCGAGCAGCGCGTTCTCCAGCGACGACAGCGTCTCGGTGTCGAGGTCGTTGGTCGGCTCGTCGAGCAGCAGCACGTTGCCGCCCTGCTTGAGGGTGAGCGCCAGGTTGAGCCGGTTACGCTCGCCGCCCGACAGCACCCCCGCCTTCTTCTGCTGGTCGGGCCCCTTGAACCCGAACGCCGCGATGTAGGCCCGCGACGGCATCTCGACGTTGCCGACCTTGATGTGGTCGAGCCCGTCGGAGACGACCTCCCAGACGTTCTTGTTCGGGTCGATGCCGCCCCGGCTCTGGTCGGCGTAGGAGATCTTCACGGTGTCGCCGACCGTGATCGACCCCGCGTCCGGCGTCTCCCCACCCGTGATCATGCGGAACAGCGTGGTCTTGCCGACGCCGTTGGGGCCGATGACGCCGACGATGCCGTTACGCGGCAGGTCGAACGTCAGGCTCTCCATCAGCAGGCGGTCGCCGAAGCCCTTGGTGAGCTGGTCGGACTTGATCACCGTGGTGCCCAGACGCGGGCCCGGCGGGATCTGGATCTCCTCGAAGTCCAGCTTGCGGAACTTGTCGGCCTCGGCGGCCATCTCCTCGTACCGCTGGAGACGGGCCTTGCTCTTGGTCTGGCGGGCCTTGGGGTTGGAGCGCACCCACTCCAGCTCGTCCTCCAGGCGCTTCTTGCGCTTGGCGTCCTTCTGGCCCTCGACCTTGAGGCGCTGGGCCTTCATGTCGAGGTAGGTGGAGTAGTTGCCCTCGTAGGGGTAGCAGCGACCGCGGTCGAGCTCCAGGATCCAGTTGGCCACGTTGTCCAGGAAGTACCGGTCGTGGGTGACGGCCAGCACCGTGCCGGCGTACTTCTCCAGGTGCGACTCCAGCCACTGCACGCTCTCGGCGTCGAGGTGGTTGGTGGGCTCGTCGAGCAGCAGCAGGTCGGGGGCCTCAAGCAGCAGCTTGCACAGCGCCACGCGGCGGCGCTCACCACCGGACAGCTTGCTCACCTCGGCGTCGGGCGGCGGGCAGCGCAGGGCGTCCATCGCCTGCTCCAGCTGGCTGTCGAGGTCCCAAGCGTTGCGGTGCTCCAGCTGGTCCTGGAGCTTGCCCATCTCCTCCAGCAGCTCGTCGCTGTAGTCGGTGGCCATCTGCTCGGCGATCTGGTTGTAGCGCTCGAGCATCGCCATCGTCTCGGCGACACCCTCCTGCACGTTGCCCAGAACGGTCTTTTCCTCGTTGAGCGGCGGCTCCTGCTGGAGCATGCCGACCGTGAAGCCCGGCATCAGCTTGGCGTCGCCATTGGACGGCTGCTCCAGGCCGGCCATCATCCGGAGCAGCGTCGACTTCCCGGTGCCGTTCGGCCCCAGGACACCGATCTTGGCTCCGGGCAGGAACGACAGCGTGACGTCGTCAAGGACAACCTTGTCGCCGTGCGCCTTGCGCACGCGCTGCAGCGTGTAGATGTACTCCGGCATGCTCCCTAGCTTAGAGGCTGCACACGCAGGCTTCCGCCGCCCAGCCCCTTTCACCTCCGCCCGTCCCCGCTCGCCCCTGCACCCCCACCCCTCCAACCCCACCTCCCCCGAACGCCGTGACGTCCCGGGGCCGCCTCCCTTGCCGCCCTCGCACGCTGAATCACCCATGACACCCCAGGCCCCGAACCCACCTCGGGCAGGGACACCGTTCACCGCCCGCCCTCAGCCACGGCCCCCCTCACCATGGCCCCCTCCGCCACGGCCGCGTCCGCCACGGCTTCCTAGGTCGCGGCCCCTGAAGTCTCGGCCCCTGCGGTGGTCCCCGTGGTGGTCCGCGCCGGGGCGAGGAGGGCGGCGGCTGCGGCTCGTGCCCGTTGCGCCGGGTGGGTCGAGCGCTCACGTACCGCCGTGACGATGGCCCCGTCCACCAGCAGGACGAACAGGTGCGCCAGCTCGGCGGCATCGGCGCGACCGTCGCGCTCGATCAACCCCGAGACGTACGCCCGCACGCGCTCCTTGTGCTCGGCCGCCACCCGATGTGCCGCACTGTCCGGATCCGCCGTCTCGATCATGGTGTTGATGAAGGCGCACCCACGGAAATCCGCCCGCGCGAACCGTTCGGCCAGGGCGTCGAAGACGTCCAGCGAATGGCCGCCCAGAGCCTCCACGCGTTCGGCCAGCCAGGCCCTCCACCGCTCGTCCCGTCGCCGCAGTACGGCCACGACCAGGTCGTCCTTGCTCGGGAAATGCCGGTAGAAGGAGGCGCGGCCCACCCCCGAGACACTCAGGATCCGCTCGACGCCCACCGCTCTGATCCCCTCCGCGTAGAAAAGGTCCTCGGCGGCGTCGAGCAGTCGTTCACGTGCACGTGTGGGCATACCGCCAAGCTATCCCGAACTTCCCTAAAACGGAACCGTTCGGTATCGTCTTGCTCAGATGGAACCGACCAGTACCGTTTTGGAGACCTCATGCCCCGCCTTCCACAACTGACAGAAGACAATGACGGTCTGCTCGACCAGACCCGCCGCCAGCTCGGCAAGGTCCCCAACCTGTACGCCGCCCTCGCCAACGGCCCAGCCGCCCTGGCCGGCTACCTCGCGATGCGCGAACACCTCGGCTCGGGCGCCCTCACCCCGAGACTGCGGGAGCAGATCGCCCTGCTGGTCGCCCAGGAGAACCACTGCACGTACTGCGTGAGCGCCCACACCATGCGCGGACGCCGTATGGGCATGTCCGACGAGGAACTTCTCCAGACCCGGCAGGGCGCGGACGACGAGCCGCACGCGGCCGCCGTCCTGGCGATCACTCAGGCGATCATGCACACGGGCGGCGCGGTGAGCGACGCGGACCTGGACGCCGCACGGGCCGCCGGCGTCTCGGACGCGGAACTCGCCGAGATCGTGGGCCACATCGCCCTGAACACCTTGTCCAACTACTTCAACCACCTCGCCCAGCCCGAGCTGGACTTCCCGGAGGTGCAGGCATGAACCCCACCTGGAGAAACGGCACCGTCGAACTCCTCGACGGCTACACGCTGACGAACTCCGAGGGCCGCCGGGTGTCGGCCGTGGAAGGAGTGCGGTTCGCCATCGAGGGCGGGTATCTCAACGTCGAGGTCCCCGGCGTACCCCACATCCAGATCGTCTCGGCTCCCGCCGTCCGCCTCGTCACCTGCGACGGCGTCACCACGCCCTGACTGTCAGGCCACAACCCGAGGGCAGGCCCCTGACCCATCCGTCCCTCAGGCGCCTGCCCGCATTCGCCGCACATCCCACCGCGCACCACACGGCGTGCGCGAAGGCACGTCACACGGCTTGCTCCTCGGGCGACGGCGGTTGCGGCGGCTGGACGACGGGGATGCAGACGCGGTCCCGGCCCAGTTCCTTGGCCCGATAGAGAGCCAGGTCGGCGGCGGCCAGCAGGTCGATCAGATCGTCACCGTGCACGCACATCAACGCGACCCCGACCGAGATCGTGATCCGGATCAGAGCGTCGTCCACCGGGATGGCCATGTGCCCGATGTGCGTACGAAGTCGCTCGGCGACCTGCCGCGCCTCGTCGACGTCCGCCCCCGGCAGCAGGACGACGAACTCCTCGCCCCCGAACCGCCCCACCACGTCGGACTCCCGCAGTTCCCTGCGCAACATGGCCGCCACCCCGGCCAGCACCTCGTCGCCGACCAGATGTCCGTGGGCGTCGTTCACCCGCTTGAAGTGGTCGATGTCGATGATCAGCAGCGCCAGCGTGTCACCGCTGCGACGCGCCCGCAGGATCTCGGTGTCGGCCTCCCGCTGCCAGGCGGCCGCGTTGAGCAGCCCGGTCTTCGAGTCGGTACGGGCGGCGGCCTGCAACTGCGCATGCAACAGACTGCGTTGCAGCAGGACGACCGGCGGCAACGCGAGCACCAGCAGAGCCAGGTTGAGCCCGCACCCGATCGAGACCGTGACCCCGAGACACAGCTCGACGACGTCCAGCAGGACGCTCTCCCGGTTCCACAACACCTCCTGCCACGACCCCTCAGGATCGGACGTGTGCGCCGCGACCGCGATGAGACCAATGTTGAGCAGGGAGAACAGCACAGCGGCCGCAACCGCGTAAGCGATCGGCGGCCCACTCCCCCGCGTCAGCACCCAGGGGTCGGGGACGACCCAGTGGAAGGCGACCGATGCCGTGCAGCCGGCCAGACCGATGGCCGCCGAGCTGAACACCCGACGGTAGAGAACTGTGGCGCGCACGCGCACCTGGAGAAGGATCTGCAGCACGATCGGCGCAAAGAGGGCGTAGACCGGCGGCAGGAGCAGGGCGACCGGCAGCCACCAGGCCGACAACAGGTCACGCGAGACTCCGGCGGGCATGCCCAGACGCCTGCTGGCCTCGATGCAGACCGCGCCGCACGCCATGAGAGCGGCAAAGGTCAGCAAATCCGGCCAGTGGAACTCGGTAGACCTCGTGAACAAGGTGATCGCGACGGCATCTAGGGCGACAATGGCGCACAGATACGCCACAAGCGGGCGCCGTTGCCCGAGCAATGGCCAACGACCGGCCATTCTTGACACACCGTCGCGAGACTTGATCGTGGCGTGACTGGTCGCCGCCATCTCGTCTCCTCCCTGACTAACGATGTGTAACACAATAATTGCGGAGTGTGCGTTATGCGATGGGAACCGCTACGTTGAAACGACCACGCCCGCTCACTCCGCGAGCGGGCAGTGCCGGAAAGGAGCAACCATGGTGCGGGGCGTGACCTGGACATGACCCATGCTCTAGGTATCTGACACGGACAAACACCCCATCGGCCCCCCTTCGGGGTGACATCGGGGCCATCAGCCGATGCCCCTCCCCCTCCCCTTGGCCGTCCCCTGCGCGGGGCGCCGGCCCATCGGCTGCTGCCCTCCGCCCCGATCGCTTTCCCCCTGACCGATGGCCGGTGAACCATCGGTCGTACCACTCCTTCATCCGGTCCGTCGAGGAACTCGATGACCAGCGCGTCTGGGCCTACGCAATCAAGGAGTGCATCACACAAACGACTCCGTCACGTCGCGCTTGCCCGCCGTTGCCCGCACGCGCGTCGCGTCACCGCCTGAGGACGCTGAATGTCCTTCACGCGATGCCGTCCGCCTCGACGCCTGCGCGTCCCCGAACCCGAGCACCGCCAGGAGGCAAGCGGCACCAACCCTCACCTGGGCAGCGTGCCTCCGGGCGTAGTTACCCCTGTGGGGGATCACCGTGAGACGAACCGGGCCAGTGCGCCTCCGCATGCATGCGCCCCCTTGGGTGGATTGACAGTTGCGTGGGTGCCCCGGTCAGGCGGTTAAGGAGCCCATACAGACAACGGGCAACCCCGTCCAGACAGGTGGGTACGTTGCGCAGCCCGCGAGTGGTCCGTGCAGGTGGGTGCGCAGTCGGCGGGTTGGGCGCTGTGCCGGGGGCGCGCTTTCGCTTGATCGGCCGCCCACTGCGTCCTCATTGTGGGCGCACCTGGCGGTGTGGTTGTGGGGGGGCGAGGCGAGCGGGCTGGGCGGGTTTGGGCAGGTGTCTTCATGGCGGGTTGCGTAGGTCGGCATGAAGACACCCGCCCTCGTGGGCAGCGGCCACGTGTCCGTCGCGGCGGAAGCATCCACTGGTGCAGGTGCTCAGCCGTCAGGTGGCGATGGTGTCAGGCTGCGGCTTTCTCCGGTGTCTGTGTCTTCGTCCGGGGCTTGCTGGACGCGCCCAGGACGCGGACCGTGGCGGCCTTGGCTGACGAACCGCGGCCCGGCTGCTCTGGTGTGACCGTGCCAGGAGTGGTGTCGTCATCCACGGCGGTGTCAGGCCGGGGCTCGGGACGTGCGCTGGGTTGCGGGGTGGCGGCGTCGGGGTCGGTGGCGGCTATGGCCAGCGTCGTGAGGTCGGCGTCCGGCCCGGCGTCGTCGTCGTGAGGCTGCGCGGGTGCGCTTCGGAGGGCGTCGGCGGTAGCGGGGACCGACGGGTCGGCGGTCGGGTGGAGGGAAGACGGACGGACGGGCTTGGTGCCCATCGCCCAGTCCTGGGTCTCCTCGTCGAGGCGTTCGCGCATCTCCTTGGTCATCGAGCCCAGGCCGCCCCCGCGCTCCGGCTTGGTGAAGACGCCGGTGCCCCAGCGCAGGTCGTGCCCGACCGCGCTGGCCTCGATCTCCGGCATGAACCGGCGGTCGCCTTCCGCGCCGAACTCGCGGATGCGGAGCTTGCCGGACACGACGACGGGCTGCCCCGCCCGTACGCAGTCGGCGACGTTGTCGCCCAGCGCACGCCAGCAGCGGACCGTGAAGCAGACGCGCTCACCGTCGGTCCATTGCCCGGTCTTCCTGTCGAAGTAGCGGTGCGAGGTGAACACCTTCAGCGACGTGACCCTGGTGCCGTCGTCGAAGCTGTACTGCCGTGGCTCTGCTGCGACGTTTCCGGTGAGCGTGATGTAGATGTCGTTCATCCGTGCCTCCCATGCGGCGGGCGGACTGCCCGCGACCTGGGAACACGGTGCCTGAAGCAGGCCGGGTGGGGCGGGGGCGAACGCCGTTCTGTGGATGAGGGGACGGCGACGGAGGAGGGCTGTGGATGAAGGCCGGTCGTGCAGGAAGCGTACGAGAAGAGGGGGATCAGCCCGAGAGGTCGCGCAGGGCCGTGTAGAAGGCGTGGTGGCGGCCGAGCTCGCGTTCGACCGGCTCCACCACCATCTTCGCCGACACCGTCGACACCCTGCGGCGCATCTCCCGCTCCAGACGTTCCCGCTCCCGCGAGGCCCCCAGCTCCACGAAGTTGCGCGAGGCGATGCCCGACAACGCGCCCAGCCCCAGGACGGAGGCCATCATGAGCGCCACCCACGGCAGCGCCGCGCCGTCGCCGACCAGTTGCAGGGTCGCGGGCAGTTGCGCGGGCACGGTCAGCCCGGCCACCAGCCACACCACCCCGGCCACGAACGCCACCACCAGCAGGTACTGCCAGACCTTGAGCAGCCGCCACCAGCCGGGCACCCGGTCGAGGCGCGGCGCCACCTCGGTGAGCTCCTCGGTCAGCGCCTTCGGCAGCCGGGACGCGTGCGAGCGCGCGGCCTGTTGCACCGCGGTCCGCCACACCGGGTCCATCCCGGCCGACAGCCCGTCGGTGAGCGCCTGCACGGCGTTGGCCACCTCGGCGGAATGCGCGCTCACCGAGCCGGTCGTGATACCCCGGATCTCGTCGCCGACGTCTTCGAGACGCAGGCTCTTCAACGGATCCGGACGGAACTTGGCGAACCACCGCGGATACGGCCAGCCGACCCACTGGCTGGAACGCTCGGCGTAGACGTTCTCCATGGCCTCGCCGACGGCGGGGACGCCGATCGCGTCGCAGAGCGCATCGGTGAGCCCCATCCTGCGCGCCTCGTCGACCGACGACGGCACGAGCAGCGCGTCGCCGAGCGGCATGGCCTCGGCGAGCCGCTGCTCCATCCGCTGGAGGTCGGCCTCCAGCTTCTGGACGGCGGCGCGGCGGCGGCCGACGGCGGTCGCGATCACGCTCTTGAGGCTCTCGACGCCGCGCCCGGTGACGGCCGAGGTCGGTACGACGCTGGGATGCTCGACGCCTTCCCGGCGCAGCAGGTCGTTGAGGTCGATGACCAGCTCGGCCAGCTCCGCCGCGGAGAGCCTGTCGGCCTGGTTGAGCGCGAACACGGTCACCGCGTCGTGCCCGGCCAACTCGGTCACGTAGCGCCGGTGGGTGGAGGCGTCGGCGTACTTCTGCGGGTCGAGCACCCACACCACCAGGTCGGCCAGCCCGATGAGCCGGTCGGCCTCGTTGTCGCTGAGCGCCCGGATCGAGTCGTGGTCGGGCAGGTCGAGCAGGATCAGCCCGTGGAGCTGACTGTCGCCCTTGTCGAGCGCGCTGGTCCGGGAGAAGCGGTGGCGCGGCTGGATCTGCAGCCAGTCGAGCAGCGGCGCCGAGCCCTCCAGCCCCCACACGCAGGCGTGGGTACGGGCGGTCGTCGGACGGCGTACGCCGGTGGGCGACAGCTCAAGCCCCGAAATGGCGTTGAACAGGGACGACTTGCCGCTGCCGGTGCCGCCCGCGAGGGCGACCACGGTGTGCTCGGACGACAGCTTGAGCCGGTCGCCGGCCCGCGTCAGCAGCGCGCCGGCCTCGGTGAGCAGTTTCTGGTCGAGCCGCCCCGGACCGAGCTCCACCACCTTGTTGAGCGCGGACAACCTCGGCGCGAGGCCCGCCCTCGGGGGCGTGGTCGTCGTCATCGGGCGACCTCAAGGTTGTACGTCGCCTGGTAGAGGCGGGTTGCGACGGACTCGTCCGGGATGCCCGCCGAGTCGAGAGCGTGTACGTAACGCATGGATTCCTCGTCGAACAGCATGCCGATCCTGGCTCGCAGGTCACTGAGCGCCTTGGCGCCGATGCCGCGCAGCGACTCCGCGCCGAGCAGCGCGTTGACGAGCCGGTGCGGCACGCCCGACCCGTCGCCGCCGCTGAACATGGCGACCGTGAAGATCAGGGAGAGCGCGTCGGGATCGAACGAGACGAGCTTGGACACCGAGCGCTTGGTCACGCCCTCGGTGCGTACGAGCTCGTTCAGGTGGTCCTGCCAGGACGCGATGGCGCGCCCGGCGTGCCGCAGCAGGTTGTCCGACGGGCGGTCGAGCCCGTCGGCGAGCTTGGCGCCCAGCTCCGAACGGTGCCGCCAGCGCGCGACCACCTCCTCGGCGGCGCGGTTGGCCGCGGCGACGATCACCGACTCCAGCCCGGCCCGGATCGCCGCCTTGAACGCCGTCACCCGCTCGGGCGTCTGCCTGCCCGCCTTGCCGCTCTTGCCGAACTGCAACGAGCGCATCAGGTCGCCGGAGCCCGCGAAGTCCTGCCAGCGGGCCAGCACCTCGCCGTGCAGCAGCGAGCCGTTCTTGGACGCCTTGTCGATCTCGGCCAGCGCGCCCAGGTAGGCGGCCTCGACGTCGCTGCGCAGCTCGGCGCGGAACGCCGCCTGGCCCTCCAGATGCCTGGCCAGCGCGGGCACGCGGGTGCGGAAGCTGTTGAGCACCCCGTTCAGGGTCTCCTGCACGGCCTGCGCCCGGCGCGCCTCGTCGACCGAGAGCTCGGCCAGCCACATGCGCAGGTCGGTGACCTCGCTGTCGGGCAGCCTGCCGTCGGTCACCGTCGCCTCGTGGATCACGAACCGGTCGATGTCACCCAGGCCGTATTCGGTCAGCATGCGGACGAAATGCTTGAGCACGACGTCGGCCGAGCGGGGCTGCACCCGCGACAACACGATGGCCAGGCGGGCGCCGCGCTCCTTGGCCAGGCGCAGGAGGCTCCAGGCGGGCGCGTCGGCGTAGCGGGCGGCGGTGGTCACGAAGATCCACAGGTCGGCGGCGTCGAGCATGCGGTGAGCGATCTCGTGGTGCTCCTCGACGACCGAGTCGATGTCGGGGGTGTCCAGCAGCGCGACGCCCTGCGGAAGCTTCTCGGTCGTCACGACGACCAGGCCGCTCGTCTCGCTGTCGGGCGAGGGCCGGTCCAGCCGTTCGAGGCCGCTGAGCAGCTCGCCCTCCGCGAACCACTTCCTGTCGTCGGGGTGACAGGCCAGGATGGGCGTGCCGGTGGTCGGGCGGCGCACTCCGGTGCGGGAGACGTTCCGCTCGGCCAGGGAGTTGACCAGGGTGGACTTGCCCGCCCCGGTGGAGCCCGCGATCACGATCAGCGCGGGGGCCGTGTTGGTGCGCACCCTGGGCAGGACGTAGTTCTCCAGCTGGGCCAGCAGGTCGGCCCGCGCCTGCCTGGCCTCCTCGGCTCCCGGCAGGTCGAGGCTGAAGCGCAGGTCGGACACGCTTTCGCGCAACGCGCTCAGCGCCGACGTCATCGCCTCGACGACCTCGGCCGGCAACTCCTCGACCCGCGGCCCCTCCTCGGGCGCGCTTTCCGGCTCCGCTACGGCGTCGCCATCCGCGTCGGTCTCCGCGTCGGCGTCGGCGTCGCCGTCGGTGTCGGCGTTCGCGTCGGAGTGGTCGTCGGTGTCAGCATCGGCGTTGGCGTCGGTTTCGGCGTTCGCCCGGACGAGGGCATCCGCGTCGGTGTCCGGGCCAGCGTCGGTGTCCGGGGTGGTGTCGGTGGGGTCGCTGGATTCGGCGTCGATCTGGGGGGTGGCACCCGTGTCGGTGTCCGCCTCGGTGTTCGGGTCGGCGTTGGGGACGGTCTCGCCGCTGTTGCCTACGGCGTCGGAGCGGTCGTCGGCGGCCGCTTCGGCGTCATCGGTCTCTACGGTGGACGCGACCTCCTCGGCGTCGGCCTCGGATCCGGGTTCCTCCTCCGCCGGGTCTCCCGGGTCGGTGGGGTAGTCAGCGCCGGCGAGGACATCGGAGGCCGGAGAGAAGGCGTCGAAGCCGGTGGCGTCTTCTGTGGCCACGGAGGTGGCGGCGTCGCTGGGGTCGGCGACGGCGACGGCGTCGGCGCGGCTGTCGTCAGCGTCCATCGCCTCGCTGGGGTCGCCGTCGCCTTCCGCAGAGGGCGCCGCTTCGGCTTCAGAAGCGGGATCGTCATCGGGCCGGGGAACGTCGTCGCCCTCCGAGCCGCCATCGGCATGAGCAGAGTTCCCGGCGTCGGCGTCGGCGTCAGGGGCGGCGGCCGCCGGGGGCGGCGCCTGTTCGGCGTCGGAAGACGCCTCTTCGCTGTCGGTGGCGGTGGCGTTCGGGGTCGCGGGCGTCGGCTCGGTCTCCGGGGACGGGGCGGTGTCCGGTTCCTGGGGGGCTCGTTCCCAGAAGGCGGCGGGCCTCGGACGCGTCTCGTTCCCCTCACGCGGGTCGGCGGCACGGGCCGGGGTGAACAGGCTCGGACGGTCGGCCGGACGGGACGGCGTGAAGAGGCTGGGCCCCGTGGACGGGCCGGGCTCGTCCGTACCGGCGGAGGGCTCCTGCGAAGCGGCCGGGAGCCGCGGGGCGGTGGGCCGCCGAGGGAGGACGGGCTCGTCGGCGCGCGCCGACGGCTGGAAGAGCGACGGCCGGGCAGCGGAGGACGACGGCTCCCCCGAGGCCGACGGCCCCCCGGAAGCCGAAGGCGGCGAGCCCGCGGCAGCCGCAGACGACGGGCCCGCAGGAGAGGCGGACGGCGGGCCTGAGGGAGCGGCGGGTGGCGAAGGCGCGGGTGGCCGGGAATCGGGCAGGTCGTCGTCCGTCACCGGGCGGAAGCTCAACGTCTGCTCCCCCAGCGACTCGTGCCGCCCGTCATCCATGGCGGTGTTCACGGCAAGCGCTCCGCTCGAACCATCTCGACCTCCTGGCCGACCCGCACGACGTCGCCGACGATGACGATCGCCGGAGGCCGTATCCCAGCCGCGGACACGCGGTCGGCCACGGTGGAAAGCGGTGCGATTACCGCCCGCTGGGTCGGAAGGGTACCGTCCTGTACCACCATTACGGGAGTCTCCGGCGCACGTCCGTCTCGAAGCAGCGCCTCGGCCACCTTCGGCAGCCGTTCCACGGCCATCATGAGCACCAGCGTGCCCTGGGATCGGGCCAGGGCGGGCCAGTCGACCGTGGAGGCCGGATGGTCGGGCGCGACGTGCACGGAGACGACGTGGAACTCCTGGCTCACCCCGCGATGCGTCACCGGCACCCCGGCCGCGGCCGGGACCGCGACGGCGCTGGTGATGCCGGGGACGACGAGCACGGGGATGCCGGCCTGGGCGCAGGCGATCATCTCCTCGCCGCCGCGCCCGAACACGAACGGGTCGCCGCCCTTGAGCCGGACGACGAACTTGCCCTGCCTGGCCCGGTCGACCAGCAGCTCGTTGATCTTCTCCTGGGACAGCGACCTGCCGTAGGGCACCTTGGCGGCGTCGATCAGCTCGACGTCGGGGGCGAGCTCGTCGAGCAGCGCCCGGGGCGCGAGCCGGTCGGCCACCACGACGTCGGCCTGGGCGAGGAGCTGCCGCCCGCGCACGGTGATCAGGCCGGGGTCGCCGGGGCCGCCGCCGACCAGGGCCACGCCGACGGGCTTGGTGCGGTTGCGGCGGGCGTCGACCGTGCCGTCGCGCAGCGCGCCGACGACCGCGTCGCGGATGCCCGCGGCCCGGCGCGGGTCGCCGCCCGCGGTGACGGCCACGCTGATCTCGTCGACCCGGCCGGCGGCCGGGGTCCAGGCGGCGGAGGCGTCGCGGTCGTCGGCGCGCACGCACCACACCCGCTTGGCCTCGGCCTCGGCCGCGACCGCGGCGTTGACGGACCTGACGTCGGTGCACGCCTGCACGAGCCAGGCGCCGTCGCAGTCGCCCACCTCGTACGGCCGCGCGTGCCAGGTGACCCGGCCCGTCGCGATCAGGTCGTCGAGGGCCGGGGTGACGGCCGGGGACACCACGGTGACCTCCGCACCGGCCTCGAGCAGCGCGGGAACGCGCCGCTGCGCGACGCGGCCGCCGCCCACGACGAGCACCCGGCGGCCGGAAAGCCGCAGGCCGAGGAGGTAGGGACCCATGGGGGGATTCTCCCGTTCGCGAAGGTTGTGTTTGGAGGTAAACCTACCGGCTCACCGTGCGTCGTTCGCTGCGCATGGCTCAACGGCCGTCAAGAAGAGGCTGCGACGGGTCCCAGCGTGGCCCGCCCTGAGCGTCTTTGCGGCGTCTGGCCATGGCCGAGAGTGCCTCAAGAATAACGCGGTTCCCGAGGAACGCGGTGATGTCGGCGTGGTCGTACGGCGGCGAGACCTCGACCACCTCCATCCCGGCCACGGGCAGTTCGTAGCAGATCCGGCGCACGGCGTCGAGGAGCTGCCTGGCCGACAGGCCGCCGGGCTCGGGCGTGCCGGTGCCGGGGGCGTGCCCGGGGTCGCAGACGTCGATGTCCACCGACAGGAAGACCTGGTCGCACTCGTCGAGCGCGATCCCGAACGACTCCGTCAGGCACTCCTCCAGCCCGCGCGTCACGATCTCGGTCATCTCGTACGAGCGCATGCGCTGCGCCGCCATCCAGTCGAGCGTCTCGGGCTCGGGCCAGTAGCCGCGCAGCCCGATCTGCAGGAACCGGTCGCCCCGGATGGCGCCGGACTCGATGAGCCGCCGCATCGGCTGGCCGTGCCCGTGCAGGTGGCCGAACTCGATGTCGCCGGTGTCGGCGTGCGCGTCGAAGTGGATCATCGAGGTGCGGCCCGGCTCGTACGCCCTGGCGGTGCCCCGCGCGTCCGGCAGCGCGACGGTGTGGTCGCCGCCGAGCACCACCGGCACCGCCCCGGAGGAGGCGATCCGGTGCACCGCGTCCTCGATGGCGGCCAGCGAGCCCTCGACGTCGCCGGAGTAGCACTCGACGTCGCCCGCGTCGAGCACCCGCAGGTCGCGGAGGGCGTCGACGCGCAGGGCCAGGCTCGGACGGGACCCGTTGTGCGGCAGGTAGCAGGTCTGGCGCAGCGCCATCGGCCCGAACCTGGCGCCCGGCCGGTTGGAGGTGCCCCCGTCGAAGGGCGCACCGATGATCACCACGTCGGCTCCGGCGTAGCTGGCCGGGTCCGCGACGTCGCAGCGGTCCACGCCGAGGAACGTGATGTCAGGGCCGAACATGGGACCGTACCGGGACACTGCTCACCTCACGTGCTGTTTCGAGTGTCCCCCATCATCACACGGGCTTTTCCGTGACCCCCGCCGAGTCGAACGTCGCCACCTCGTGCATCACCCGTACGGCCGCGCACACCAGCGGGTGCGCGAGCAGGCCGCCGGTGCCCTCGCCGAGCCGCAGCTCCAGGTCCACCAGCGGGCGCAGCCCGAGATGGTCGAGCGCGGCGGCGTGGCCGGGCTCGGCCGAGCGGTGGCCGGCCACGCAGTGACCGCTGACGTGGGGGTCGAGGGCGGCGGCGACCAGGGCGGCCGAGCCGGCGATGACGCCGTCGAGGATCACCGGCACCCGGTTCGCCGCGCCGCACAGCACGAAGCCCGCGATGGCCGCGTGCTCGAAGCCGCCCACGGCGGCCAGCGCGCGCAGGGCGTCGCTCGGCCCGGTGCCGCCGGGCAGGCCGTTCACCCGCAGCGCCGCCCGGACGATCTCCACCTTGTGGTCGTAGGTCGCGTCGTCGATCCCGGTGCCCCTGCCGGTCACCTCGGCCGGGTCCTTGCCGGTGAACGCGGAGATCAGCGCGGCCGAGGCGGTGGTGTTGGCGATGCCCATGTCGCCGGTGATCAGGCAGCGGGCGCCCCCGTCGATCAGCTCCTGCGCCACGGCGATGCCCGCCTCCAGCGCCCTGACGGCCTGGTCGACGCTCATGGCGGGGCCGCGCGACAGGTCGGCGGTGCCGTACGCGACCTTGCGCTTGACCAGGTCGGGGGCGTCGGGCAGGTCGGTGGCGACGCCGACGTCCACCACCGTCACGGACGCGCCCACCTGGGCGGCGAAGGCGTTGGCGACCGCGCCGCCGGCCAGGAAGTTGGCGACCATCTGCGTCGTGACCTCCTGCGGCCACGGGCTGACGCCGCGCGCGTGCACGCCGTGGTCGGCCGCGAAGATGGCCAGGGCGGCCGGCTCGGGCATGGGCGGCGGGCAGACGCCGGACGCGCCCGCCAGCCGTACGGCCACCTCCTCCAGAGCCCCGAGCGCGCCGCGCGGCTTGGTGAGCCGGTCCTGGTGGGCGCGGGCCTCGGCGAGCGCCTCGGGGTCGGCGGGACGGATGGCCGCCAGGGTCTCGGCGAGCACGGACACCTCCACGTAGTGACAGTTAGTGAACGAGCTGGAGCGTTGGCGGACGAGGTGGAGCGTCAGTGGACGAGCTGGAGCGCTTCCTCGTACCGGTCGATCACGACGTCGGCCAGCGTCTCGCAGTCGCCGATCACCTCGGCGCAGCGGATGTCGAGGTCGGGGTGGCCCGCGCCGTACGCCAGGGCCTGCGCCCACACGCGCTCCAGCAGGCCGCCCGCGAACAGCAGGTACGGCACCACGATCACCCGCTTGGCGCCCAGCCGGCGGCAGCGTTCGAGCCCGCCGGGCACGCCGGGCGGCGTCACCGAGACGAACGCGGTCTCGACGGTCATGTAGTCGTAGGCGTGCGTCTCCCAGAACAGCCGCGACACCCGGTGGACCTCGGCGTTGGCGGCGGCGTCGGTCGAGCCCTCGCCGACCAGCACGACCGCCGTCTCACCCGGCTCGACCTGGCCGGGGACGTCGTCGAGGGCCGGGGTGTCGACGGCGCGCAGCCGGGGCCGGGCGCCGACCAGCTCCAGGGGGCGCGGCCTGGCCATCTCGGCGGCGGCCTCGCCGAGCCGGTCGGCCAGCAGCGCCAGCACGCGCGGGTCGGGGCCGAGGGGGCGGCCGTAGTCGTACATGAGGGTGGGGTGGCGCTGCTGTTCGAGCGCCATCGCGGCGGGGAACTCCGCATCCACCTTGCTGAGACTGAGCGGCAGCGCGACGAGACGGTGGTGGCCGCGCGCCATCAGGGACGCCACGGAGTCGCTCAGGCGCGGCGTGGCGCGTTCCAGATAGCCGCCGGAGACGTCGACGGCCGTGTGGTCGAGGCGGCAGCGCAGCCGGTGGACGAACCTGCCGAACTCCGCGGCGTAGGCGTCATCGTTCGAGCCCTGCCCGATCAGCAGGAGCGGCGGCTTCATTGAGGGATCTCCGGTGCGTAGACAAAGTCACGCGAGGATAACCGATACGTGCCCGTGGGGGACAGGTCACGCTGCGTGCGCGGGCCTGGCGTGCACGACGAAGACGGCATCCGCCGCGGTCAGACGGTGGGAACCGCCGGCGCCGGGCGTCAGCGCGGACGCCTGGATCCGCGTGCCCTCGCCACGGTAGCCGAGCTCGCGCAGCAGCTCCAGCACGGCCACCGCCCGCTCGGCCGTGCCGAGCGCGCACACCAGCGCGCGGGGGCCGCGGGCGGCGCACGCCGCGACCACGTCGTCGCCGCCCCCGCCGACGAAGACGGCGTCGGGGTCGGGCAGCGGTTCGAGCGCGGCGGGCGCGTGCCCCCTGGTCAGGGCGACCTTGACGCCGTGGGCCAGCACGTTGGCACGCAGCCGCGCGCAGGCGGACTGGTCGCGTTCGACCGCCACGACGGCCGCGCCCAGCCTGGCGCACTCGACGGCGAGCTCGCCCTCGCCCGCGCCGACGTCCCAGACCAGGTCGCCGAGCCGGGGACCCAGCTTGGCCAGGACGAACGCCCGCGCCTCGGCGGGCAGCCCGCTCTCCCACGGCAGCGCCCACTCCGCCGGGCCGGGTTGCGCCCCGGCCACCCAGCCCGGCTGCCCGGGCCGGTGCAGCGGGTCGATGACGAGGACCACGTCGGGGTCCTTCCACGGCCGGGTGGTGGCCTCCCCCATGCGGCTGTGCGTGACGCGCTGTCCCGGGCCGCCCAGGTCCTCGCAGACGATCAGGGCGCGCGGCGTGGTCGGCGCCAGCTCCCTGGCGATCTCGGCGGGGCCGACGCCGGGCGCGACGAGCAGCGCGACCTTGGGATGGGCGCGGCAGGCGTTCACCACGCGGGCCAGCCGGCCGGGGCCGGAGGGGGCGACGACGAGGGCGTCCTCCCAGTTGAGCCCGGCGCAGGCGAAGGCGCGGCTGATCAGCGAGGTGGCCGGCAGGACGTCCGGCCGCAGGCCGTGCGCCCGTAGGGTGCGGACGACTCCGAAGAAGCCGGGATCGCCCTCGGCGACCACGACGGCCGGGCCTCGGTCCTGCCCGAGATGGCCGTCGAGGGCCTGGAGCACGTCGCCGTCGTCCGCGGCGCGTCCGTCGACCCCGAGCCGGCCGAGAATGTCGGCGGGGCCCACGACGAGCTCCGCCTCACGCAGCCTGCCCGCGGCCCCGGCCGGCAGCTCGATCCCGTCCCAGCCGACAACCGTGATCATTCAGCCTCACCGTCCTCATCCCCAGGGTGACGGTTCCGGCCGGGTTTCACCATGGGCCGGCCAGGCCAGTCCGCTGTGCCCTCAGGCCAGGTCGGACGGGACCAGGCTGTAGACGACCAGGTCCTCGCCGTCGAGCGCGGCGCGGGCCACGCCCTCGCGGGTGAAGCCGGCCTTCTCCGCCACGCGTTGGGAGGCCGGGTTCGACAACGCGGCCCGCAGTTGCAGCCGGCGGAAGCCGTGGCGCTCGAACAGCCAGCGGGCGATCGCGGTCACGGCCTCGCCCGCGTAGCCCCGGCCGCGGGCCCAGGGCGCGGTCATGTAGCCGACCTCGGCCGTACGGTTGCGCCAGTCGAGGTCCCTGAGGTCCACGTTGGCCACGAAACGGGTGGTGGTGAACTCCTCCACGGTGAACGCGATGCCCGCGCCCCTCATCCGCATCCGTTCGCAGACGTCGACGAACGCGCGGGCGTGCTCCTCGCTGTAGTCGCGGGGGACGCCGGTCCTGGCCTGGGTGAGCGGGTCGGCGCCGGTGGCGGCCAGGCCGGGCACGTCGGCGAGGACGGGCTGCCGCAGCAGCAGCCGGGGCGTGCGCAGCTCGGTCTTCGGCAGGGCGGGCGCGGGCTCGCCGGAGTCCTCGCGCAGCAGGCCGAGGACGACCAAGTCGTGCGGGCCGTCCTCCTCCAGCACGGCGGCGCGCAGCACGCCTTCCCAGGTGAAGCCGGCTTTCAGCGCGACGCGCAGGGAGGCCGGGTTGTCCAGGTTCGCGGTGAGGTCCACCCTGCGCAGGGCGGTGGTGGCGAACACCCAGGCGGTCAGGGCGCGCACGGCCTCGGTGGCGTAGCCGCGGCCCCGGTACGTCGGGTGGACGCCGTAGCCGACCTCGGTGGTGCCCGCCGTCCACGACGTCCTGAACAGGCTGATGGCGCCCACGATGCGGTCGTCGGCCTCGGTCATGGCCAGGTGCAGGCCCTGCTGCGAGCGGTACAGCTCGTGCACGCCGTGCGCGAGCCACTGGCCGACGCCGGAGGCGTGGACGGGCGCGCCCGGCGGGAGGAAGCGGTCGCCGGGATCCACCGTCTCCACCACCGACCGCACGCGGGCGGCGTCACGGGGGTCGAACGGCCGGAGCACGAGCCGTCCGGCGGCGATGCGCGCATCGGGATCGAACACGTGCGCACCCTACACACTCACGATGTTTGCCCACGAAAGCGGGGGTAGGGGCCGATTCGAGAGGAGTGAGGGAACTATGGAACGTGGGAGCGACAAACACGGTCCGCGCCTGGACGATCAGCAGAAGCACGAGACCGAGGGCATGGTCCGCGGCGGCGGCAGCACGCACGCCGAGGAGTGGAAGGAGACCGAGTCCATGCCCGGGCCCGGCGAGGAGTCAGGGCAGTCGTACCCCCCGGGACACGAGCCCGGCACCCCCCAAGGCATCACCCGGCGCGGCGCCGACATCCGCAGCGACCTGGCCAGATGGCTCAGCGACACCCGTTGGCCCGCCTCCAAGGACGACCTGCTCCAGCACGCCGAGAACGTGGACGCCCCCGACCAGGTGGCCGACATGGTGCGATCCCTTCCCGACCGCCGTTTTGTGAACATCGCCGACGTGGCCAAGGCGCTCGGCCTCGGCATCGAAGAGCGGAGGTGGTGACCTGTGCGTCTCGACTTCATCAGGCCGCTGTACGAGCGGCGGGGCCCGTACGCGTCGGTCTATCTGGGCGCGCTCACCGAGCCGCAGCGGGAGACGCACTGGCACAGCGTCCGTGACCAGCTCGACGGGACCGACCCCGAGACCATCGACGCCCTGGAGGTGGCCGCCAACCGGCCGTCACCCGGCCAGGCGCTGTTCGCCACGCACGGCGCGGTGGTGCTGGCCGAGCCGCTGGCGCGGGCGCCGTACGAGATGGCGACCGTGTCGCCGCTGCCGCACGTCACGCCGATGCTGAGGCAGCGCGGCGAGAACGTGCCGCACCTGCGCGTCATCGTGGACCACGCCGGGGCCGAGCTGTCGGTGTTCGGCGGCGGCGCGCCGCGCACGACCACCGTGGAGGCGGCCGACTGGCCGCTGCAGAAGACCGCCCAGGGCGGCTGGTCGCAGAAGCGGTACGAACGGGGCGCCGAGGAGACGTGGGAGAAGAACGCGGTCGCCGTCGCCCGCGAGATCGACGAGCAGGTGCGCAGGATCGGCGCCGAGCTGATCATCGTGGCCGGCGAGCCGAAGTCACGCTCCTACCTGCTGCAACACCTCAGCACCAAGTCCGCCGACCGGGTGATGATGGTCGAGCACGGCAGCCGCTCCGACCACGGCCAGTTCGAGGCCGACGTCGAGCGCGCGCTGGACGACTGGCTCGAACGCCGCCGCGCCGAGCTGCTCGACCGCCACCGCGAGTCCTCGGGCCCGGCCGGTCTGTCCCAGGTGGCGCACGCCCTGCGCGAGGGCAGGGTGCACGCGGTGCTCATGCCCGCCCAGCTCGACCGGACCGTGTGGACCGGCGAGGGCGGCACCCAGCTCTCCACCGACCAGGGCGAGCTGCGGCGCTGGGGCGTCGAGCAGCCGGTCGAGGAGCGCGCGGACTCGGCCGTGGTCAGGGCCGCCGCCATGACGGACGCCGAACTGTGGTTCACCGACGACGTGCAGGACGTGGCCGCCGTGCTCAGGTACTGACGGCCCGCGCCGTCGCCGCGGTGAGAGGTGCTGACGGCCCGCGCCGTCGCCGCGGTGTCAGGTGCCGACGATCCGCCGCGCGGCGCCGGCGCTCAGGTGCTGATGATCACTTCGAGGGTCCGGGGGCCGTGCACGCCCTCGACCCGGTTCAGCTCGATGTCGCTGGTCGCCGACGGGCCGCTGATCCAGGTGAGCGGGCGGGCCGGGTCGAGCCTGGCCACCGCCTCGGGCACGCCCGCCACGATCTGGTCGGCGCGCACCACGCAGACGTGGTGGTCGGGGATCAGCGTCTGCGCCCTGGCGCCCTGGCCGGGCCCGTGGTCCAGGACGATGGTCCCGGTCTCGGCTATGGCCACCGCGCAGCCGGTGATCACGCCGTCGGCGGCGTCGAGGGTGTCCCAGCGCCGGTCGGTCCCGGCGTCCGGGCTGCTCGGGGCCGCCCAGGCGAAGCCGTCCGGGACGATCATGCGGCGGCCGGCGGCCAGCTCGGCCAGCTTGCCGGGCACGTCCGCGTCGGGCAACACGTGCACGACGGCCCGGTAGTCGCGCACCCGCTCGGCGAACAGGCCCACCACGTCGTCCACGTCCGGGCGGGTGCGGTAGTGCCGGGCGACCTCCGTCTCGGGCGCGTCCGCGACCGCCTTCCTGACTTTGGCCAGGATCTCCTCACGCGCGCCCATCGTTCCGCTCCCACCAGTCTCTGAAGGATTCTTCCGGGATGTCGGGCACGTCCCGGGTGTCGGTCCAGGCCGCCAGCGGGCCGGGCAGCCGCCGCTTGGGCACCAGCTTGCGCAGCCGGGCGGCCAGCCGCTGCGCCCTGGCCAGCCGGGTCTGGTCGTCCAGCACCCAGCCGGCGGCCTTCATGCCCGCGCGCTCGGCCGCCGCGTGCGGCGCCCTGGCCCGCAGGTCCACCAGCACCTCGGGGATGTCGATGGCCACCGGGCAGACCTCCAGGCAGGCTCCGCACAGGCTGGAGGCGAACGGCAGCGAGGCGTCCAGGTCCGAGGACATGCCCCTGAGCTGCGGGGTGAGGATGGCCCCGATCGGCCCGGGGTAGACCGAGCCGTACGCGTGGCCGCCCGCGCGTTCGTAGACCGGGCACACGTTCAGGCAGGCCGAGCAGCGGATGCAGCGCAGCGCCTGGCGGCCCACCTCGTCGGCGAGCACGTCGGTGCGGCCGTTGTCGAGCAGCACCAGGTGGAAGTCCTGGCCCTCGGTGGCGCCGGTCCACGTGCTGGTGTACGGATTCATCCGCTCACCTGTGGAGCTGCGCGGAAGAAGCTGGAGGAAGACCTCCAGATCCCGCCAGGTCGGCAGCAGCTTCTCGATGCCGACGACGCTGATGAGCGTCTCGGGGAGGGTCAGGCACATGCGGCCGTTGCCCTCCGACTCCAGCACGACCAGCGTGCCGGTCTCGGCGATCATGAAGTTCGCCCCGGAGACGGCGACCTTGCTCCGGAGGAAACGTTCGCGCAGGTGGAGCCGGGCGGCCTCGGCCAGGGCGGGCGGCTCGTCGGTGAGGCCGTCGGGCACGCCGGGCATGCGGTCGAGGAAGATCTCGCGGATCTCCGAGCGGTTGCGGTGGATCGCGGGGACCAGGATGTGGCTGGGGAAGTCGTCCCCGAGCTGCACGATCAGCTCGGCCAGGTCCGTCTCGTACGCGGTGATGCCGCGCCGGGCCAGCGCCTCGTTGAGCCCGATCTCCTGGGTGGCCATCGACTTGACCTTGACCACCTCGGTCTCGCCGGTGGCCGCGACCAGGTCGCCGACGATGCGGTTGGCCTCCTCGGCGTCCCTGGCCCAGTGGACGGTGCCGCCCGCCCGCCGGACGGCCTCCTCCAGCTGGAGCAGGTAGCGGTCGAGGTGGCGGAGCGTGTGGTCCTTGACGGCCTTGCCGGCCGCGCGCAGCTCGGCCCAGTCGGGCAGCTCGCCGACGACGCCGGCGCGCTTGCCGCGAATGGTGTGAGTGGCTTTCCGGAGGTTGAACCGCAGTTGCGAGTCCTCCACGGCTTTCGCCGCATTTTTCGGGAAATTTCCGGGCATGCCGAGGAATGTCGCGCTCATCGGGTCTCCTCCGTGGCTGCGAGGATCTCCGCCAGGTGCATCGTCCTGACCCCCGTCTTCTGACGGCTCAGGGTGCCGCCGATGTGCATCAGGCACGAGTTGTCGGCCGCGCAGATGACCTCGGCGCCCGTGTCGAGGATGCCGCGCACCTTGTCGGCCCCCATGGCGGCCGACACCGCCGGGTTCTTGACCGCGAACGTGCCGCCGAAGCCGCAGCACTCCTCCGCGCCGGGCAGCGGCACGAGCTCCAGACCTCGGACCTTCCGCAGCAGCCGGGTGGGCCGGTCGCCCAGGTGCAGCCCGCGCAGCGAATGGCACGTCGGGTGATATGTCACCCGGTGCGGGAAATATGCTCCAACGTCGTCTACTTTCAGGACGTCCAGCAGGAACTCGCTCAGCTCGTACACCTTGGGCACGACCTCGGCCACGGCCGCCGCGCCCCTGCTGCCCGGCCGCACCAGCTTCGGGTACTGCTCGCGCACCATGGCCGCGCACGACCCGGACGGCGCCACCACGGCGTCGTACCCGGCGAACACCTCGGTGAACTTCCTGACCAGCCGCACGCCCTCCGCCCGGTAACCGGTGTTGACGTGCATCTGGCCGCAGCACGTCTGGGCGACGGGGAAGTCCACGTCGCAGCCCAGCCTGCGCAGCAGCGACACGACGGCCTTGCCGGTGCCCGGGAAGAGCGTGTCGTTCACGCACGTGATGAACAGGGCGACTCGCACGACTCTCCCAACGAATGGTCCGACCACTGTATGGTCAGACCATACCTAACCCCACAGTTCCGGGCCAGCACCGGGGAGGCATCGGTGAAACGCACACGGGCGTTCGAGGACGTGCTCGCCCAGATCGAACGACGCATCGCCGAGGACGGCCTGACCGTGGGCGACCGACTGCCCGGCGAACGCCAGCTCGCCGAGCAACTGGGCGTCGGCCGCTCGTCCGTGCGGGAGGCGCTGCGCGTCCTGGAGACCCTGGGCGTGGTGTCCTCGCAGGTGGGACGGGGCCCGGACGCGGGAGCCGTGCTGACCTCGCGGCCCGACACGGCGCTCACCGACCTGCTCCGGCTCAACCTCGGCCTGGCCACCCTGGAGCAGCGCGAGGTCGTGGACGCCCGGCTGATGATCGAACGCTGGTCGGCCGCGCACGCGGCGGCGACCCGAGCCGGCACGGCGGAGCTGGCCACCGCGATCGAGGGCATGGACCGGGCGGCCACGGCCGAGGAGTTCGTGGAGCACGACACCGCCTTCCACTGCGCGATCGCGGACGCCTCGGGCAACCGGCTCATCGCCGCCATCATGCGCTCACTCCGGGACGCGATGCGCAGGAACGCCATCGAAGCGGTCGAACGCCTCGGCGACCCGTCCGTGCTGCGCGCCGACCACGAGCGCATCCGCGCGGCCATCGCGGCGGGCGACCCGGAGGAGGCCCAGCGGGCGGTGACCGATCACCTGGCGCACGCCTACCCCGCCCTGTTCCCCGGTCACTGACGCGCGTCGGCCTCCCGGCACCCCGCCCCCGAGCAGGCCCGCATCGCCTGGAGCCGGGCGTCGAGGCCGGCCAGCAGCGCCGGCTCGGCGGTGGCCGCGAGGTTGTCGAGCTGGTACGGGTCGGCGGCCAGGTCGTAGAGCTGCCGCTCCCCCGTGTCGTACCTGACGTAAGTGTAACGCTCGGTGCGCAGCGCCTGGTAGGAGGGCACCGGGGTCTGGGCCGCCGACGACCGGTTGACCGGCCTGTTGAACTCGACCAGCACGTTCTTGCGCCACTGGGCGGGCGGACTGCCGCGCAGCAGCGGCACCAGCGAGCGCCCCTCGCTGAACGCCGGCACGGCGGCCCCGCCCAGCTCGGCGATCGTCGGCGCGATGTCGACGGTCGCGCCGAGCTGCCCGATCGTGGCCCCCGCCCGGATCCCCGGCCCGCGCACCACGAACGGAACCTTGATCGCCTCCTCGAACGGCGTCGTCTTGCCCTGGGGAAGCCGATGTGTGCCGAGATGGAAGCCGTTGTCGGAGGTGAAGATGATGTAGGTGTTGTCGAGCTTGCCGGACGCCTGCAGCGCCTCGATCACCGAGCGGACCAGGTCGTCGACGCCGAGCATCGACCGCAGCCGCCTGCGGTGGCGCTCGTCGACCCGGTCGATGTCCTCCTGCGTCAGCGAGGGCAGGGAGCGCAGCCACAGCGGCTCCTTGCTCACGTCGGCCTGGTTGAACGACGGCGTGCGCGGCGCCGTGACCTCGGGGAGGTCGGCGACGTGCCGGACCGCCGGGTTGGCCGGGTTGTGCGGGCCGATGGGCGTCAGGTAGAGGAAGAACGGCTCGTCGGCGCCGGTGATGAAGTCGCGGGCCTTGTCGGCCAGCACGTCGGACAGGTAGTCCTCCTCCGACCAGCCGTAGTCGTACAGGTCGCCGTTCTCGTTGAGGCGGTAGCCGTACTCCTCGTAGAGCTTACGGACCGGGACGTCCCATTCGTCCCAGCCGGGCGGGACGTAGGCGGCGTCGGCGGTGGCGCCGGGATAGTGGTTGAGGAACTTGCCCATCAACGCGGTGCGGTAGCCGGCCTGCTGCATCCAGGTGCCGATCGTGGAACGTTCCAGATCGAGGGAGTGGAAGCGGTCGAACCCCCCTTCGGGGGCGGTGTTGGTCAGGACGCCATGGCTGTGGACGTACTGGGAGCGCAGGATTGACGTGCGCGATGGGCAGCACCAGGAGTTCGTCACGAAGAACCGGCTGAAGGAGGTGCCCTTCGCCACCAGCTCCGAGTTGATGGCAGGGAAGTAGGGCAGCGTGCCGCTCTCCAGGTCGTCGGCCATCACGAACACGATGTTCGGCCGCGAGGCGCTCACGGCCATCGTCGGCTCGGCCGCCGGCGACAGCAGGAGCAGCAGGCAGAAGAGACGGCAGAGACTCTTGAGCACAATGTCTGATCTCCCCGGGAGATCACGCATTGACACTGCGGCCTCGGTAATGGAACTTTATTCCGGAGGTGCGTATGAAGCTCGGCCTGAACCTCGGTTACTGGCAGCGCGACGCCGACGACGCCACGGAGACCGTCCTCGCCGCCGAACGACTCGGCTACGACTCGGTGTGGACCGCCGAGGCGTACGGCAGCGACGTGTTCACCCCGCTGGCCTGGTACGGGGCGCGTACGAGCCGGATCAAGCTGGGCACGTCGGTGGCGCAGATCTCGGCCCGCCCGCCGGTCACGACCGCGATGACCGCGATGACGCTCGACCACCTGACCGGCGGCCGGCTGCTGCTCGGCATCGGCGCCTCCGGCCCGCAGGTCGTGGAGGGCTGGTACGGGCAGCCGTTCGCCAGGCCCCTGGCCAGGACCCGCGAGTACGTCGAGATCATGCGCCGCGTGTGGCGCCGCGAGGAGCCCGTGACCAGCGACGGCGCCCACTACCCGCTGCCCCTGCCGGGCGGCCTGGGCAAGCCGCTCAAGCTCATCACCCACCCGCTGCGCCGCGACATCCCCGTCTACCTCGGCGCGGAGGGCCCGAAGAACGTCGCCCTGGCCGCCGAGGTCGCGCAGGGCTGGCTGCCGCTGTTCGCCTTCCCCGGCAAGATCGAGGAGATGTACGGCGACGCGCTGGCGGGCCGCGACCCCGGCTTCGAGATCGCCGCCATGGTGATGGTCGTCATCTCCGACGACGTCAGGGCCGCCCTCGACGGCGTCAAGATGATGCTCACGCTCTACATCGGCGGCATGGGTGCCAAGCAGCGCAACTTCCACGCCGACATCATCGGCCGCATGGGCTTCGCCGCGGCGGCCGAGCACATCCAGGCGCTCTACCTGGCCGGCCGCAAGGACGAGGCGTTCCGGGCGATCCCCGACGAGCTGGCCGACGGCATCTCGCTCGTCGGCCCGCCCGGCCGGATCAGGGAACGGCTCGAACTGTGGCACAAGAGCCCGGTCACCAGCCTGCTGGTGATGGGACCGCGCGACGAGCAGTCGCTGCGCACGGTCCGCGACCTCGTGCTCGGCTGATCCGCGCCGGGCCAGGGAGTCAGTCCGGCCGGGGCGCCGGGTCTTCGGTCACCGAGCGCAGCAGCGGCCTGCTCAGCGCGCCCGCGCCGATCACCCCCGCGAAGCCGGCGCCCACGCAGGCCAGCAGCGTGACCACGCCGCTCGTGCTCACTGCGCCGATCATGAACGGCATCGCGCAGAACGCGCCCACCAGGATCGCGCCGCCGCCCATCACGGCCATCGGGATCAGCGTCTCGGCCCGCCGGGCCCGGTCCAGGACCTCCAGGGGCGTGCCCGCCAGCCGCAGCAGCGCGTACGTCTGCCGCCGGTCCAGCACCGACGAGGCCGCGGTGATGCCCGCGCTGGCGATCGCCACCAGGAACGACACCGACAGCACCACGATCGTGCCCACCCGCACGTCGGCCAGGATCTGCAGGCCGAAGCGCTGGTCGTCGGCCTTCGTCGTCGGGGTGCGCCCCGGCACGAGGTCGCTCAGCGCGGTGCGCGCCCGGTCCACCACGACGTCGTCGGCGCCGCTGCCGAGCGCCGCGACCACGGTGTGCTTGACGGTCTTCACCGTGGCCGTGATGCCCGCCCGCGCGAGCCGGTCGCGGGCCTGGTCGGCCACCTTCGCCGTCTCCCCCACAGGCGCCACGACGCTGAGCTGGGCGGGCCCGGCGTCCCCGCCGAACGCGCCCGGGCTGAGCAGGCCGAGGAACCCGGCCACGAAGCCGGTCAGGGCCACGCCGCTGACGGTCCGCCAGGCCGAGCGCGGATCGTCCACCAGCCTGCGGGCCGCCAGCAGCCGCGCGGGCCGGCGCGCGGTCCCGGCCGCGACCTTGCCGATGAGGCCGACCACCCACGGTCCGGCCAGGTTCAGGCACAGGAACGCCAGCCCGAGCGCCACGGCCACGAGCGCCACGCTGGTCCCCCTGGTGAGCAGCGGGAAGACGGCCAGCACCGCGAGCAGCGCGAGCACGCGGACGAACCGCATGCCGGGCGGCGTCTCCCGCTTGGCCACGCCGAGCGGGCTGACCACGACCCGGCGCAGCCCGACCACCGCCGACAGCCCCACCAGCAGCGGCACCGCGACCAGCACGCCGGCCAGGATCAGCAGGTTCGGGAACAGGTCGGCGACGAACCAGGTGCCGCCCTGGATCGGGATGCGCGCCAGCAGCGGCACGGCCGCCCCGAACGCGACGGCCCCGGCCAGGGCCCCGGCGAAGGCGACCAGCACGGCCTCGGCCACGGTCATGCCGACCACCTGGCCCGGCGTCGCGCCGATCAGCCTGAGCGCGGCCAGCCGCTGGTCGCGCCGGGCGACGGTGAGCCTGGCCGCCGCGCCGCCGAACACCAGCAGCGGCACCACCATGAGCACGCTGGCGATCAGCGCCAGCACCTGGTACGCCTCGGCGTCCTCGCTGGGCGTGCCCGCCAGGGTCGCGACCTTGACCGGCGGCTTGCCGAGGATCCAGTCGTCGCTGCGCTCGGCGGTCATCGCGGGCGCGTCCGGCGCGTGGCCGACCACCGCGACCAGCTCCTCGGGCTGGACCAGCGCCTCGTCGCCGAGCACGCCCTTCGGCGCCGGGTAGCGCTTGGCCAGCCGGTCGGCGGGCAACTCGGCGGCCAGCTCGGACAGGGCGGGCGACAGCCACACCTCGCCGGGGGCCGGGAAGCGCGGCATGCCGGGCGGGGCGGGCGCCCCCGGCTTGAGCGCGGCCAGGTCGACGACGGTGATCGTCCTGCCGTCCACGTAGTCGAAGCGGGAGGCCTCGACGGCCACCGCGTCCTTCTGGGCCGCCGCCACGGGGTTGCGCCAGGCGCTGCGGTCGGCCCTGGCGCCGAAGGCGACGTTCGCGGCGACGGCGAACAGCAGCAGCGCCGTGGCCACCGCGACCGCGCCGAAGGTGAGCCAGGTGCCCAGCATGCCCCTGCGGCCGCCGCCCTTGAGCAGCCGCCAGGTCAGGTCGAGGTTCACGCGGTCACCCCGTGGGCGAGCAGGCGGCCGTCGCGGACCTCGACCGTGCGGTCGCACCAGGCGGCCACGTTGGGGTCGTGCGTGACGACGATCAGGCAGGCCCCGTTGTGCCTGGTCGCCTCGGTGAGCAGGCGCATGGTGTCCTGGCCGGTCTGCTGGTCGAGCGCGCCGGTCGGCTCGTCGGCGAAGACCACGGCGGGCTTGCTCACCAGCGCCCTGGCGATGGCCACGCGCTGGGCCTGGCCGCCGGACAGCTCGCCGGGCCGCCGGGTCTCCATCTGGTGCAGGCCGAGCAGCGGGAACCACTCGCGGGCCTGCCGTACGGCCTGGGCGCGCGGCACGCCGCCCAGCATGAGCGGGAGCGCCACGTTCTCCTCGGCGGGCAGCTCCGGCAGGAGCTGGCCGAACTGGAAGACGAAGCCGAAGCGGGTGCGGCGCAGGGCGCTGCGCTGGCGCTCGCCCATGGCGTCGATGCGCTGGCCCAGCAGGTGGACCTCGCCGTCGTCCGGCTTCATGATCCCGGCCAGGCAGTGGAGGAGGGTCGACTTGCCGGAACCGCTCGGGCCCATGATGGCCACGGCCTCTCCCGCCCGTACCGTGATGTCCACGCCGCCCAGGGCGACCGTCTGCCCGAACCGCTTGGCCAGGGCTCGTCCAACAAGCACGTCGTTCATGGCCCCAACCCTTCCGTGGCGGGCGGTGGCGGCGGATCGGCCGTGCGTCCATTTCGGCCTCGGCCGAACGGCTGATCCTTAGAGTTGAGGCGTGACTATTCGGGTTCTCATCGCCGACGACCAGCAGCTGGTGCGCACCGGCTTCCAAATGATCTTGGACGCTCAACCGGACATGGAGGTCGTGGCCGCCGTGGCCGACGGCGCCGAGGCCGTGGCCGAGGCCAGGCGGCTGCGGCCGGACGTGTGCCTGCTCGACATCAGGATGCCCAAGCTCGACGGGCTGGAGGTGACCCGCGTGCTGGCCGGGCCGGGCGTGGAGAACCCGATGCGGGTGGTCATCGTCACCACCTTCGACCTCGACGAGTACGTCTACGGCGCGCTGCGCGCCGGGGCCACCGGCTTCCTGCTCAAGGACAGCGGCCCCACGCTGCTCATCGAGGCGGTCAGGGCCGCCGCCGGAGGCGACGCGCTGGTGTCGCCGTCGGTCACCGTACGGCTGCTGCAGCACCTGACCCAGCCCAGGCGGGCGGCCGAGCCGCCGAACGGCCCGCTGACCGAGCGCGAGCTCGACGTCGTGCGCCTGGTGGCCAGGGGACGCACCAACCAGGAGGTGGCCGCCGAGCTGTTCGTGTCGCTGTCGACGGTGAAGACGCACCTGGGCAGCATCCAGGCGAAACTCGGTGTCCGCAATCGGGTGGGAATCGCAGCTTGGGCGTGGGAATCCGGCGTGGTGAGCTGATTAACAGCGGTGCTCACGGGATACAAGTGAGTCAGAACCTCAGCGCATGGCCCGGGGGGAGAACATCGTGCGCTACGCCCAGGCACCGCCAACCAAAGCTGCTTCCGCCGTATATGTGACGCTTGCCGCGCAGGTCCTCTCCCTGGGCGCCCTCGTGGTCTTCGAGCGGTCCCGCGGCCGTCATCTCGCCGTCCAGCTCGCCGCGTTCGGCGGCCGTCCCCACGGGGCGCAGGCGGAGGCGGTCGTGGGGGCGGTGACGACGTTCGCGGTGCTGATGATGCTGGTCGCGGGCACCTCCGTCGCCGCCGGGGCCGCCTACGTGACCTGGCTGGTGCGCGCCCGTCAGGTGAAGGACCGTTCCAGCCCCACCGGGCCGGTCGCGGCCGCGTGGCTGATCCCCGTCGTCAACCTGGTCGCGCCCGCGTTGCTGGTCGACGACATCTGGCGGCGGGCCAAGCCGCCGTCCGGGCGGCGCGGGCGGTGGCTGGTGCTGCTGACGGCGTGGTGGCTGAGCTGGCTGGGCATGCTGACGCTGGTCACGGTCCGCCTCCCGCTGGAGTCCGCCTCCGACGGGCTGACCGGGGTGGGGTTGCTGGAGCTGGGCGGCGCGGTGGTGGCGGCCCTGCTGTGCGCCGCCACCGTCCGCGAGGTCACCCGCGTCCAGCGGCTCGACGTGGCCGGACGGCTGCGCGATGCGGTCGCCGAGTCCGCGCCCGGCCCCGAGGTCGTGACCCGGCTGACCACCCGGCCCGCCCACGGCTCGGCCCCGTTCGGCCACACCGGCTGACGACCGCCGGCCCGGTACGGGGTCAGGCCGCCGTCGGGCCGGAGCTGCCGGGGCTGGCGTGCCAGAGCTGCCGGGGCGGGGCGGCGATGGCGGGGCCGAGGTCGGAGTAGGGCGAGAGCCGGAAGCCGTTGGCGTACTCGATCCTGCGTCCGCCGACGCCGGGCCGCTCTTCGGGGGCCCGGTCGAGCAGCGCGCGGACGGCCTCCACGCCCTCCGCCCGCCACAGCGCGTCCAGGTCGGCCAGGTTCCAGCAGTCGACGGCGCGCATGGAGACCGCGCGGGCCCCCGTACGGCGGACCACCCCCCTGGCCAGCATGAGCCACGAGCCGAACACCGTCGCCGCACACCTGCCCTGCACCGACTCGAAGAAGGTCAGGTCGACCGGCCCCGTCGAGTCGTCGAGGGTGGTGAAGATGACCCGCTGCCCCGAGCGCACGGCGGGCGTCTGGGTGGCCACCTTCACCCCCGCGACCAGCACCTCCGCGCCGTTGCGCTGGGCGAGCAGGTCCTTGGAGCGCACCACCCCGAGCGCGTCGAGCAGCTCGTCGTGGAAGCTGATGACGTGCCGGCTGACGTCGATGCCGAGGATCTCCAGCTCGGCCTCGACCATCTCCGTCTCCGTCATCTCGGGCAGCTCGCCGGGCGGCAGGTGCTCGCCGAAGCCGAGCGGCAGCTGTGTGGACGGCGGCTCGGCCCGGGGGCGCGGCGGCGCCGCGGTGTAGCGCCTGGACCGGGGCGCGGCCGAGCGCACGCCGATCGACGACGCCCGCTCCAGCGCCCCCACCTGGGCGATCAGGTCGCGCCGGGTCAGCTCGCCCGGACGCCAGCGGGGGCCGCCTGGACGCAGGCCGTGCAGCGCGTCGAGGCCGCCGACCTGGACGATGCGCTCGATGGTCGGGCGCGAGGGCCTGGCCCGGTCCCAGAAGTCGGCCAGCGACGTGTACGGCTGCCCGGCCACCATGCGTTCGACCTCGGCCTCGCTCACCCCCTTGATCGCCGAGAACGGCACCCGCAGCGCGTAACCGCGGCCGATCTCCCCGATCCTGAACTCCTGCCGCACCGGACGCCGCTCCTCCCCCAGCTCCGACGGGCTCACCCTGAGCCGCAGCGGCGGGCGCGGGCCGAGCCGTTCCACCCGCCAGTCCTTGCCGGACCCGTTGACGTCGAGCGGCAGGATCTCGACCCCGCACTGCCGGGCCTCGTCGATGATGACGCGCGGCGGGTACATGCCGGGCTCGTGGGTGAGCACCCCGGCGAAGAACGCCGCCGCGTGGTGCCGCTTGAGCCAGGCCGACTGGTAGGTGGGCAGCGCGAACGCCGCCGCGTGCGCCTTGCAGAACCCGAAGGCGCCGAACGCGTCGAGCACCTTCCAGGCCCGCTCCACCGCCGCGTCGCCGAACCCGTTGGCCCTGGCCAGCGGCACGAACGCCTTGCGCACCCGCTCCCGGCCCTCCGGCGTGCCGAGGGTGCGCCGCAGGGTCTCGGCGAAGGACAGGTCGCGTCCCGTCATCACCGAGATGATCTTCAGTACCTGCTCGTGGAAGACGACCACGCCGTGCGTCTCCTTCAGCGCCTCGCGCAGCCGGGCGTGCGGGTAGTACGGCTGCCGCCACCCGTGCCTGGCCTCCAGGTAGGGGGTGACCATGTCGGAGTTGACCGGCCCCGGCCGGAACAGGGAGATGTCCACGATCAGGTCGTGCATCCGGCGCGGCTCCAGCTTGGCCACCAGCTCCCGCTGGCCCGGCGACTCGATCTGGAAGCAGCCGAGCGTGCGGCTGGCGCAGATCATGTCGTAGGTCTCCTGGTCGTCGTGCGGGACGTACTCGACGCCGGGGTCGTCGCCGGCCTGCTCGTCCAGCCTGACCTCGATGTCGTCCACGCGTTTGATCTCGCTCAGCGTGTACGCCATGGCCGACTGCATCCGCACGCCCAGCACGTCCAGCTTGAGCAGGCCGGCCTCCTCCACGTCGTCCTTGTCGAACTGGGACATCGGGAACTCCAGCAGGCTGCGTTCCACCGGCGTCCTGTCGCGCAGGCCCGAGTTGCCGACCAGCACGCCGCACGGGTGCAGCGCGATGTGCCTGGGCAGGCCGTCGAGCTTCTCGGCCAGCCGGAACACCCGGTCGAGCCCGGCCTCGCCGAGCCGGCTCTCGCGCAGCTCGGGCAGGTCGGCCAGGGACGCGGTGATCTGCCTGGCCCTGATGTGCGGGAACGCCTTGGCGATGGCGTCGATCTCGTGCGGCGGCAGGCCCATCGCGCCGGCGACGTCCCTGATGGCGCTGCGCGCGCGGTAGGTCTCCATCATGGACACGCAGGCCACGCGGGCCTCGCCGTAGCGTTCGAAGATGGCCTTGTAGCAGTCGAGCCGGCGGGCCGACTCCACGTCCACGTCGATGTCGGGCAGGCCGACGCGGCCCTCCGACAGGAAACGCTCCATGAGCAGGCCGTGTTCGAGCGGGTTCACCTCGCCGATGCCGATGAGGTAGTTGACCAGGCTGCCGGCGCCCGAGCCGCGGATGGCGCAGCGGATGTCCATGCCGCGGATCATGTCGGTGATGCCGGCCACGGCGATGAAGTACCCCGACAGGCGCTTGCGCTCGATGACGTCCAGCTCGGCCCGCAGGCGTTCCCTGGCCTCCCCCGAACGGTCGAGGCCGCGCCTGACCAGGCCGTCCTCGACGCGGTTGCGCAGCAGCGGCACCGGGTCGCGGCCGACCTCGGGCAGGTTGAGGTCGGGCGGGTCGTTCCTGAGCGCGAGCAGCCGCAGCGGGTCCATCGAGCACGCCTCGGCCAGGCGCCTGGTGGTGGACAGCAGCCGGGCCACCCGCTCCCGGTCGGCGCCGCAGACCTTGGCCGCCACCTGCCACATCTCCTTGGTGCTCTTGAGGTAGGCGTGCGAGGTGGTGCTCTCCAGGTGCCGCGGGTGCAGCGGGACGAGCCGGCGGGCCGCGTCGAGCACGTCGCCGACCTGGTGGTCGGCCGGGTCGAGGTAGCGGGCGGCGTTGGTCAGCACGGCCGGCACGCCGGCGGACTCGGCCAGGCCGAGCATGCGGACGGCCGTGATGGCGTCGCGGAAGCCGTACTGGTCGACCAGTTCGATCACCACGCCGGGGACGGCGGCGCGCCACCGGCCGAGCAGCGTCCTGGCCTGCTCGTCGCGGCGTTCGGCGATCGCCCGGCCGACGTCGGAGCGCGGCCCGAGCAGCACCACGAGCCCGTCCTCGGCGCCGAACCCGTGGTCGCCGCCCGCCGGCCCGGCCCAGGCGCCGACCAGCTCGCGGGTCACCTTGGGCGCGCCGCGCTCGCCGGCGGCGTGCGCGGCGGTGACCAGGCGGCACAGCCGCGACCAGCCGCCGGAGCGGGCCAGCACGGTGACCCGGTCCTCCGCGCCGGGCCCGGTCGCGGGCCGCGGCGCGCGCAGGCCCGGCGCGGGCGTGCGCGCCGGGACGTCGAGCGCCAGGTTCACGCCGACCACGGGGGCGATCCCGGCGTCCGCGCACGCCTGGACGTGCTTGACCACGCCGTAGAGCCCGTCGCGGTCGGTCAGCGCGAGGATGTCCATGCCGTGTTCGACGGCCCGTTCCACCAGGGCGTGCGGGAAGGCGGTGCCGTACCTCATGGAGTAGGCCGAGGCCACGTCGAGGTGCGGGAACGGGGGCGCCATCAGTCCCACGCCCGCAGCAGCAGCCAGCCGTCGCCGGCGGTGTCGTAGCGCAGCTCGTACGAGCCGACCTCGCGCCCCGGGCTCGCCTCCACCCGCCAGAAGCGGCGCTCGCCGGGGTCGCCCTCGCCGGTCTTCCACCACTCGCGCGCCACGACCCAGTGGTCGAGCACGTTGCGGACGAGGTAGAGCCGGTCGCGCCAGACGAACTGGGTCGGCTCGCCGTCTCTGGTCCACACCTCTATCGGATCGCCATAGAGTCTGCTCAAGACGCTTCTCCCCGCGGCTCTGGTTCCTTTGCTGAGCCACCCGGGGGAAGACGGGCGCTTATGTATCGAACATATGTTCTTACGGCCCGAAGCGCAAGTCGCCCGCCCGCCGCGTCAGGGGGTTGGCGCCGATCGAGTTGCGGATGCTGAAGGTGACGCTGCCCGCCCGGTAGCGGTCGTCGGAGGACTCCACCGGGCGGCCCTCGTGCGTGGTGGTGACGCGGCGCTGGCGCAGGAGCGGGCTGCCACGCCGCACGCCCAGCAGCCGGGCGTCCCCGGCGCCGGCGGGCACGGCGTCGATGAGGTGCTCGCCGTAGGCGAAGATCAGGCCGACGGACTCGTACAGGGCCTCGGTGACGGACGCGCAGTCGGCGGCCAGCGCCTCGACGGCGGGGGCCACCCACTCGGCGTAGACGGTCCGCTCGACCAGGACGGGCTCGCCCTCCAGCGAGCGCAGGCGCAGCACCTCCAGCACCTCGCCCCCGCCGAACCTGGCGGACTCGGGCGCGGTGGCGGCCCGGCGGCGCTGGGAGATCACCTGGCCGCCGATGCGGTAGCCGTTGGCCCTGGCCCACTGGGCGAAGCTGTGCAGCTCGGCGAAGCTCTGGCTGCGCGCGTTGCCGAGCACGATCCGCCTGGCGCCCTGCCTCGACCCCACCAGCCCCTCGGCGACCAGCACGGCCACCGCCTGCCGCACGGTCCCGCGCGCCGCCCGGTGCCGGGTGGCCAGCTCGGCCTCGCTCGGGAGCTGGGAGCCGACCGGGTACGCGCCCGCCAGGATGTCATCTCGCAGCTCAGCGGCTATCCGTTCATAGCGCGCAACCATTCGCGACCTTCTCCATTCACGAAAGAGCAATGTTTATGCGACTTACTGGTGCTCGCTTGTTTGTACAAGTTCCCTTAGGTTCTTTCCACACCCCCCGGAGAGTGGAGGCGACGTGTTCACACCTCGCGCCCGTACGGCCGGCGTCATCGCGGCCCTTACCGTTGTCACCGCGGCGTGTGGCGCCGCCCCGAGCAGCCAGCAGACCACCAAGACGGCCGAAGGCGGGGCGAACGCGGCGACCGCCGCCTCCGCCGCCGACTTCGGCGGCTTCGACAAGCTCGTCGAGGCCGCCAAGAAGGAGGGCAACCTCCACGTCATCGCGCTCCCGCCCGACTGGGCCAACTACGGCGAGATCATCAAGTCGTTCGAGGCCAAGTACGGCATCAAGATCGAGAGCGAGACGCCCGACGCGGCCAGCGCGGACGAGATCAACGCCGTCAAGACCCGCAAGGGCCAGGACCGCGCCCCCGACGTGCTCGACCTCGGCCAGTCGTTCGCGATCAGCGGCGCCAAGGAAGGGCTGTTCGCGCCGTACAAGGTGCAGTCGTTCGACAAGATCCCCGAGGGTCAGAAGGAGCCGACCGGGCTCTGGACCAACGACTACGGCGGCTACGTCTCGATCGGCTGCGACGCCAAGAAGATCGCCAACTGCCCGACCAGCTACGCCGACCTGCTCAAGCCCGAGTACAAGGGCAAGGTCGCGATGAACGGCAACCCGACCAAGTCCGGCTCGGCCTTCGCCGGCGTGTACGCCGCCGCGATCGCCAGCGGCGGCTCCTTCGACGACATCCAGCCCGGCATCGACTTCTTCAAGAAGCTCAAGGACGCCGGCAACTACAACCCGGTCGAGACGACCCCGGCGACCATCGAGAAGGGCGAGACCCAGATCAGCATCGACTGGGACTACAACAACGCCGCCTACGCCCCCCAGATGGCCGCCAAGGGCCTCGACTGGAAGGTGAACGTGCCGACCGACGGCAAGTACTTCCAGATGTACGCCCAGGCCGTCAACAAGGACGCCCCGCACCCGGCGGCGGCCAGGCTGTGGCAGGAGTACCTCTACAGCGCCGAGGGCCAGAACCTCTACCTCAAGGGCTTCGCCCGTCCGGTGCTGCTGCCGTCCATGACCTCCGACGGCACGGTGGACAAGGCGCTGGCCGCGAAGCTGCCCCAGGTCGAGGGCACGCCCGAGTTCCCCACGCCCGAGCAGGTCGACGCGGCCAAGGCCAAGCTGGCCAGCGGCTGGGACGCCGCGATCTCGGGATGACCCGCCCGCGTTCCAGGGGCTGGGCCGGCGCCCTGCCCCTGCTGGCCTTCTTCGCCCTCGTCTTCGGGGTCCCGGCGGTCGCGCTGGTCGCGGGGGCCTTCACCGTCCAGGGACGGCCGAGCCTGGCCAACCTCGCGCAGAGCCTGCAGGGCGGTTACCTCGTCGCCATGGCCGGGAGCGTCAAGCTGTCGGCCGTGGTGGCGCTGGCCGGGGCCGTCCTCGGCACGTTCCTCGCCTACGCCGTGGTGACCTCGCGCTTCACGCTGCTGCGCGAGGCCGTGCTGACCGCTTCGGGCGTGCTGGCCAACTTCGGCGGGGTGCCGCTGGCGTTCTTCTGGATCGCCACGCTGGGCAACTCGGGCGTGATCAGCGGCCTGGTGGGGCTGCCCTCGGGGTCGTTGTACACGTTCTGGGGGCTGGTGATCGTCTACCTGTACTTCGCGATCCCGCTGATGGTGCTGGTCATGGCGCCCGCGCTGGACGGGCTGAAGCCCCAGTGGCGCGAGGCCGCCGCCAGCAGCGGCGCGACCGCCTGGCACTACTGGCGCTTCGTCGCGCTGCCGGTGCTCGCGCCCGCGATGCTGGGCGGGGTGGTGCTGCTGTTCGGGTCGGCGTTCTCGGCGTACGCGACCGCCAACGCCATGGTGGGCACCGTCGTGCCGCTGGTCACCCTGAAGATCGCCAGCGCGCTGACCGGTGACGTGCTGGTCGGCTACGAGAACATCGCGCTGGCGCTCAGCCTGGACATGATCGTGGTGGCCGGGCTGGTGATGGCGATCTACCTGCCGCTGCAGAGGAGGAGCTCCCGATGGCTGCGCTGACCGGGCTGGAGCCCGTCGCCGCGGCGGCGGCGAAACCGCCCGCCCGGCCCCGCTGGTGGCGCGGCCTGGTGTTCGCCCTGGCCGCGGCCTACTTCCTGATCCCGCTCGGCGCCTCGCTCTGGTACACGGTGCACAACCCGGCCACCGGGGTGTCGTTCTCCGCCTACGGCGAGCTGCTGACGGCCGAGGGCTTCGCGCGCTCGCTGCTGCTGTCGCTGTCGCTGGCCGCCGCGACGATCGTGCTGGTCCTGCTGCTGGCGCTGCCCGCGATGCTGGCCGTACGGCTGTTCGCGCCGCGGCTGCGGCCGGTGATGGAGGTGCTGTGCACGCTGCCGCTGGTGGTGCCGCCGATCACGTTCGTGGCCGGGCTGACGACGTCGTTGCGTGACGGGGCCGACATCCTGGCGCCGACGCCGTTCTGGGGCACGCTGATCGCGATCCAGGACCCGGGGTTCCCCGTCGTGCTCGTGCTCGCCTACGTCGTGCTGGTGCTGCCGTTCGTCTACCGCTCGCTGGACGCCGGGCTGCGCACCATGGACGTGCGCACGCTGGTCGAGGCCGCCCGGAACCTGGGCGCGTCCTGGCCGCACGTGCTGCTGCGGGTCGTGGTGCCGAACCTGCGCTCGGCCCTGGCCAGCGCGTCGTTCCTGACGCTCGCGCTGGTGCTGGGCGAGTACACGGTGGCCAGCCTGCTCGGCTACGAGCCGTTCGCGGTCTGGATCGTGACCGTCTCCGGCTCCAAGGGTCAGCTGTCCGTCGCGGTCTCCATCCTCAGCCTGCTGCTGATCTGGGCGTTGCTGCTCGCCGTCTCCACCGTCTTCAGTGGAAGGAAGAAATCATGACCGCTGCGGTGGAGTTCCGCGGGCTGCGCCGGGTGTTCGGCAGGACGGTCGCGCTCGACGGGTTCGACCTGACCATCGCCCCCGGCGAGTTCGTCGCCCTGCTGGGGCCGTCGGGCTGCGGCAAGACGACGGCGCTGCGCTGCGTGGCCGGGTTCGAGCGGCCCGACTCCGGCGCGGTGCTGCTGGACGGCAAGGACATCACGAACGTGCCCGCCAACAAGCGCGACGCCGGGATGGTCTTCCAGTCCTACTCGCTCTTCCCCAACCTCAACGCCCGCGACAACGTGGCCTTCGGCCTGCGCGTGCGCAAGGCGCCCGCGGCCGTCCGGCACGCCAGGGCCGCCGAGCTGCTCGAACTCGTCGGTCTCCCCGCGCACGCCGACCGTTTCCCGCACCAGCTCTCCGGCGGCCAGCAGCAGCGCGTCGCCCTGGCCCGCGCGCTCGCGCTCGAACCGCGCGTGCTGCTGCTCGACGAGCCGCTGTCGGCGCTCGACGCCAAGGTGCGGGTGACGTTGCGCGAGGAGATCCGCCGGTTGCAGCTCGACCTCGGCATCACCACCGTCTTCGTCACCCACGACCAGGAGGAGGCCCTGTCGATCGCCGACCGGGTCGCGGTGCTGCGCGAGGGACGGCTGGAGCAGTGCGGGCCGCCCGCCGAGGTCTACGACCGGCCCGCCACGCCGTTCGTCGCCGAGTTCGTCGGGGCCATGAACCACCTGGCCGGGCGGCTGTCCGGGGACGGCGTCACCGTGCTCGGCCAGCTCCTTCCCGTGGACGGCCCGGCGCCCGCCGAGCCCGACGTGGACGTGCTGATCCGGCCCGAGGCCGTCCGGGTCACGCCCGACCCGGACGGCCGCGCCGAGGTGCTGGCCGCGTCCTTCCGGGGGGCCTCGGTGCGGCTGCGGCTGTCGCTGGAGGGCGGCGAGGTGCTGGCCGACGTGCCGGGGCACGAGGCGGCCCGGCTGGGGGCGGGGGCCCGCGTCACGGTCCGGCTGGTGGAGCGTCCGGTGCTGGTGGCCGCCCGTACGGTGACGGCGCCCGCGCCGGTGTTGTCGGCCGATGCCTGACAGGCCGGCCGACGCGATCGTGTCCGGCGCGGTCCCGTCCTCTTCGGACGGCATGCCGGACGCGGTCCCGTCCTCCTTGGACGGCATGCCGGACGCGGTCCTGTTCGACATGGACGGCACGCTGGTGGACACCGAAGGGCTCTGGTGGCAGGCCGCGGCGTCGGTGGCCCGGTCGCTCGGCCGGGCGCTGACGGCCGCCGACGCGCCGCACGTGACGGGCCGCACGGTGGGCGACACGGCCGCGTACCTGGTGGCCGGGGTCGGCGGGATGAGCGGCGGGGCGAGCGTGGAGGGGGTCGCGGGCGCGCTCACCGAGGCGTTCGCCGAGCGCGTCAGGACCGGGCTGACGGTCGTGCCGGGGGCGCCGGAGCTGCTGGCCGAGCTGGCCGCGGCGGACGTCCCGACCGCACTGGTGACCGCCTCCCCCCGCAGCATCGTGGAGCTGGTGCTGCCCCGGCTCGGGCACGCGTTCGACCTGGTGATCGCCGACGAGGACACCGCCCGGGGCAAGCCGCACCCGGACCCGTACCTGGAGGCGGCCCGCAGGCTGCGGGTGGCCCCGGCGCGGTGCGTGGCCGTCGAGGACAGCCCGGCGGGCGTGGCCGCGGCCACCGCCGCGGGCTGCCGCGTGCTGGTGGTGGACCCCGCGCGCGGGCTGGCCCAGGTGCGGGCCGGGCTGCGCGGCGCTCCCCCGCACGGGGGATGAACCCGCCTCCCGCAGGGGAGGGACGGGCCCGCGGGCGTCGGCAGGATCTCGTGCATGAGCCCCGAGGTGAGAATTGTCAGGACGCCCGCCGTCGCGCTGGCGCTGGTCGTCCTCTACGGCGGCCTGCGCGTCTACTGGGAGCTCGGCCACATGCCGGAGCGGATGTCGCCGATCGGGTCCGACCTGATCGTGTTCACCGGCTGGGCCGCGGTGGGCCTGTGCGCGGCGGCCGCGGCGGCGCTGGTCGTCCTGATGGCCGCGCGCCCGGACGGCCCGCTGGGATGGGCGCCGCCGGCGCTGGCCTGGGCGGTGGGCGGCGCGCTCATCGTGTCGGGGGCGCTGCTGCTGCTCGACGTGGTGTCGGTGGTCGTCCCGGGGCTCGGCATGCCGTTCTCGTGGGCGGGGGCGCTCAGCAAGGCGGGCTGCGTGGGCTCGGGGGTGCTGCTCTGGCGGTCCGCCGCGGCCTACCGGCGGCGGGCCGCGGGGGCCTGCGCGGCGTGCGGGCGGCGTTCGTCCCGGGTGCTCGCGCGTACGCCGGGGTGGGCCTTCGCGGCGGCCTACGTCTCCGTGGCCGGCTGCCTGGCGCGGATCGCGGCGCAGGCGGCCGTCGGGTTCGACGTCGTGCCGTACCGTGCCGGAGCGGTGGCGTTCGAGATCGAGTTCCTGCTCGCCGGGACGCTGCTGCCGCTGGCGCTCGTCCACCGGTTCGGGCGGGTGTGGCCGGGATGGGTGCCGTGGCTGGCCGGGCGCCCGGTGCCGCGCCGGCTGGTGTTGTGGCCGGGGGTGGGGGTGTCCGGCGGGCTGCTGGCCTACTTCGGGGTGGCGCTGGGGCAGATGGCCGCCGAACGGCTCAGCGGGGGCGTGCCGTTCTCCGGGGGCGATCTGCCCGAGGCGTTCTTCTGGGTGGCCGTGCCCGGGTACGTGGTGTGGGGCGCCGGGATGGCCGTGGCGGCCTGGTCGTACGCGCGGCGTACGCGCATCGCGTGCGCGTCCTGCGGCGGATAGCCGCGATCGGTAAGCTGGGCCGCCGTGAGCGGTGATATATCCCAGATCGGGCGCTACCGGCTGCTGAGCGTGCTCGGGCGGGGCGGCATGGGCACGGTCCACCTCGCCGAGGATCCCACTGGGCAGCGGGTCGCCATCAAGGTGATCAATCCGGAGCTCAGTCAGCACGAGCAGTTCCGGATGCGCTTCCGCCGGGAGGCGGACGCCGCTCGCCGCGTCCGCAGGTTCTGCACCGCCGCGGTGATCGAGGCCGCGCTCGACGGCGACCTGCTCTACGTGGTCACCGAGTACGTGCCGGGCCCCAATCTGGAGGAGGCCGTACGCCAGTCGGGGCCGCTGCGCGGCTCCAGCCTCGACGCGCTGGCCGTCAGCGTGGCCACGGCGCTGACCGCCATCCACGGCGCCGGGGTGGTCCACCGTGACCTCAAGCCGTCGAACGTGCTGCTGTCCCCCGTCGGGCCGCGCGTGATCGACTTCGGCATCGCGCGGGCGCTCGACACGCTGGGCGGCGTCACCGGCACCGGCGAGCTGGTCGGCACGCCCCGGTACATGGCCCCCGAGGTGCTGCGCGGCGAGCCGGTCTCGCCCGCCTGCGACGTGTTCTCGTGGGGCTGCCTGATCGCGTACGCGGCGAGCGGACGGGCGCCGTTCGGCGGCGACACGCTGCCCTCCATCGTCTACCAGGTGCTCAACACCGAGCCCCGCCTCGACGACGTCGATCCCGGCCTGCGCGAGCTGGTCGGGGCCGCGCTGCGCAAGGACCCCGCCGTGCGGCCCACCGCGCAGCAGCTCCTCGACCACCTCGTGGGCCGCTCGGCGGCGCCCGAGCAGGCGGCGCACACCGTGCAGGTGGCCTGGCAGCACGCCACCACCCCGTTCACCGAGGCCGCGCCCACTGCTGCCGACACGGCGGCCAACACGGCGGCGAAGCGGCGCGGCAGGCTGCTCGGGATCGGCGCGGCCGCCGCGGCGGTGCTGGTGGCCGCCGCGGCGACGGCCTGGGCGGTGCTCACTCCGAGCGGGCCGCCCGACGACCTGGGCGTCCTGTACCGCGAGGACTTCACGCAGACCTCCGGCGGCTGGCTCGGCACCTACGACCCCGACACCACGGGCAGCAAGGGCTACCGCACGGACGGCACGTACGGCCTCGACGTGGAGGACGGCCGCGAGGAGCAGTGGGCGAAGGCCCCGATCCCCTTCCTCGTCGCCACGCCCACGAACACCCCCGACCCCTCCGCCACGCCCACGCCGATGTTGCCGTCGTCGGTGGTCGTCGGCGTCACCGCCGAGATCCGGGAGTACGCCGGCAGCGGCGAGTACGGCATCTACTGCCACAACTCCGACGACGACGACACCTACTACGAGTTCGGCCTCGACACCGAGGGGAACGCGCGGATCCGCCGCGTGTACGACGGCGCGGGCGGCACGCTGACCCAGCCCGCCAAGGTGGCCAAGCCGGAGGGCCGGGTGCGCATCGTGGCCTCGTGCGAGCAGCGCGGCACCGGGGTGCGGCTGACGATGTGGGTGAACGACAAACGGGTGCAGCAGGCCGACGACCCCAACGGGCTCGGCAACGGGTACGTCGGGCTCTTCGCGCGTACGCCCAAGGACAGCGAGTCGTCGCTGAAGATGACGTTCGACGACTTCGAGCTGCGGGGGCAGAAGGAGGAGCCCTAGACGGGCGGCCCGCGTTCCCGGCGGCCATCGGGGTAGGGGGTGTGCATGGCGAAGCTCATGGACCGGGTGCGCGCGTACCTGCGCAGCCCTGAAGGCAGGCAGACCGTCGAGAAGGCCAAGCGCATGGCCCGAGACCCGCAGAACCAGGAGAAGGCCCGGCGTTTCCTCGACCGGCTCCGCCCCCGCCGCCACTGACCAGCCCGCGGCCGCCTCTCCCGGGCGGCCGCCCGCACGGGCGGCCTCTCCGCGGCCGCTTGCGTCGGCTGCCTGTTCGCGGCGGCCTCTTCGCGGCGGCCTCTTCGCGGTGCCGCTTCCGTCGGTCGCTTCCGTCGGTCGCTTCTTGCGGCTGCCGCTCTGATCGGGGTTCTCAGAGGATCCCGGCGCGGGCGGCGGCCAGGGCGGCGTCGGCGGCGCGGTCGGCGTCCCGCTCGCTCACCGGCTCGTGCGCGACGAACAGCCGGTAGTAGACCGGGGCGACGGCCACCCTGATCACCTCCCGGACGTCGACGACGTCGGGCAGCTCGCCACGGGCGATCGCGCGCCGCACCACCTCGGCCGACTGGTCGTGCCGGGCGGCGAAGAACGCGTGCAGGGCCCGCGCCGCCTCCGGGCTCTGGACGGCCGCCGCCACGAACGCCGACGACACCGGCCCCAGCTCCGGGTCGGCGAACCCGCCGCGGACGAGCTGGACGACCGCCCGCAGGTCGCCCTCGACGCAGCCGGTGTCGGGGATCGGCCACGGCTCGTCCTTGGCCAGCTCCAGGGCGTCGGAGATCAGGCCCTCCACGTTGCCCCACCGCCGGTAGACGGTGGTCTTGTGCACGCCCGACCGCTCGGCCACGTTCTCGACCGTCAGGCCGCGGAAGCCATGGGCCGCCAGCTCGGCCAGGGTCGCCTGGCGCACGGCGTCGCGAACTCGCGCGCTGCGCCCTCCAGGACGTCTGCTCGGTTCCAAAACCTACTCCAGTTGCGTTTGCGGCTTCGCCTGTGCCAAACTAAAGCTACAACAGTTGCGATTGGAGTTCCATCCTGATCAACGTCCGAAGGCTCGGCAAGTCGTACGGCGACCGCGTCGTGCTCGCCGATGTGTCCCTGTCCGTGGGCCCCGGCGAGCGCCTGGCCGTCGTCGGCGAGAACGGCTCAGGCAAGTCCACCCTGCTCCGGCTGCTGGCCGGCGTCGAACAGCCCGACGACGGCGAGATCACCATCACCGGCGTCACGGGAGTCACCGGCGATGTCGGCCATCTCGGCCAGACGCTCGGCCTGCCGCCCGGTCACACCGTCCAGCAGGCGGTCGACCACGCGCTCGCCGGTCTGCGGGCCATGGAGCGGAGGCTGCGCGAGCTGGAGTCGGCGCTCACCGACGACGTCATGGACGAGTACGGCGAGCTGCTGACCGCCTACGAGGCCCGCGGCGGCTACACGGCCGACGCGCGCATCGACAAGGCCCTCCACGGCCTCGGCCTGGCGCACGTCGCCCGTGACCGGGTGCTGTCGAGCCTGTCGGGCGGCGAGCGCGCCCGGCTGGGCCTGGCCTGCGTGCTGGCCGCCGACCCCGCCACGCTGCTGCTCGACGAGCCGACCAACCACCTCGACGAGCCGGCGCTGACCTGGCTCGAAGAGCGGCTGCGCGGTCACCGGGGGCCCGTGGTCGTGGTCTCCCACGACCGGGTCTTCCTCGACCGGGTGGCCACCGCCGTCCTGGAGGTCGAGGAGGGGGCCGTCACCCGGTTCGGCGGCGGCTACAGCGGCTACCTGGCGGCCAAGGCGGCGGCGCGGGCGCGGTGGGAGCAGGCGTACGCGGCCTGGTGCGAGGAGGTCCGGCAGGTGCGCGAACACGCCGCCACCACCGCCCACCGCGTGGCGGCCGGGCGGGCCATGAGGGACAACAACAAAATGGCCTACGACCGCAACGCGGGCCGCGTCCAGAGCTCGGTGGCCACCCGCGTGCGCAACGCCCACGAGCGGCTGCGCCGCCTGGAGGACGACCCGGTCCCCCGCCCGCCGGCCCCGCTCCGCTTCCGGGCCGCCTTCCGCGCTCCCGCCCCAGCGGGCAACGCTCCGGTGAGCGACGGTCCGGCGGGCAACGGTCCGGCGGGCAACGGTCCGGTGAGCAAGGGTCCGGCCGCGGCCGCGCCCCTGGTGGAGCTGCGTGACGTGCACGTCGGTGACCGGCTCCACGTCGGGTCGCTGACCGTCCGGCCGGGCGAGCGGGTGCTGGTGAGCGGGCCCAACGGGGCGGGCAAGTCCACGTTGCTGCGAGTCCTGGCCGAGCGCGCCGGGTGCCGGGCCGGCCACCTCCCCCAGGACGACGACCTCGACCCCGGCCTGGCCGTGCTCGCCGCGTTCGGGCACGACGGCTACGCCGACGAGCGGCGCGCGGCCCTGCTGGACACCGGCCTCCTCCCCGCGCACGCCCTCGACCGGCGGGTGGGCGAGCTCTCGGTCGGCCAGCGGCGCCGGCTGTCGCTGGCCAGGCTGCTCATCAGGGAGCACGACCTGCTGCTGCTCGACGAACCGACCAACCATCTGTCGCCCGTCCTGGCCGACGAGCTCGACCACGCGCTCGCCGCCTACCCGGGGGCGGTGGTCATGGTCACGCACGACCGGGCGCTGAGGCGCCGTTTCACGGGCACCGAGATCCGACTGACAGGGGGACACATATGTTGACCATGATTTCCGCGGGCTCGCCCTACGGCGTGGCCACCGCCGCCGACGGCGCGCTCTGGTTCACGCTCGTCCACCAGGGCTGTGTCGGCAGGCTGGTGCCGGGCCACGAGCCGGTGATCCATCAGCTCGACCCGGCCGACGGGCAGCCCGGCGTGATCGTGCCCGGCCACGACGGCGCGATGTGGTTCACCGAGGGCAAGGGCGGCCGGGTCTGCCGGATCACCGGCGACGGCCAGGTCACCGCATACCCGGCCGACTCGCCGTACGGGATCGTCGCCGGGCCCGACGGGGCGATGTGGTTCACCCAGATGGGCAGCGGGCGCATCGGGCGCATCGGCGCCGACGGCGAGCGCTCCGACTTCGACGTGCCGGTGGAGGGCGGCATGCCCGCCTTCATCACGGTGGGCGGCGACGACGCGCTCTGGTTCTCGATCAACCAGGGCCACGCCGTCGGCCGGATCTCGCTGTCCGGGGAGGTCACCGTGCATGCGCTGCCCACCGAGGGCGCCGCCCCCGTGGGTATCACGCTCGGGCCCGACGGGGCCGTGTGGTTCGTGGAGATCGGCGCGGGGCAGGTCGGCCGGATCGATCCGGCCGGGAAGATCACCGAGTTCCCGCTGCCCGATCGGGCCTGCCGTCCGCACGCCATCGTGGCCGGTCCCGACGGCGCGCTCTGGTTCACCGAGTGGGCCGCCGGGCGTCTCGGCCGCATCACGGTCGACGGCGCGATCGAGGAGCACCCGCTGCCCACGGTGCCGGTGCCGCCGTCCGCGACCGCCGGGCAGGGCGAGCCGGGCGCCGCCGGCAGCGGCGAGCCGCACGGGCTGACGGTCGGTGCCGACGGAGCGATCTGGGTAGCCCTGGAAGCCGGCGCCCTGGCCCGCATCCTGCCCCCCTCCCCCACCCCCGACCAGTGACGGTTGCGCCCGACCGGTGAGCCGCGGGGGGCGTGGCCCAGACGACCGTGGCGGGTGCTGACAATCCTCCGGATCCCCTTGGCGGCGCGCTGGGGCTGGGGTGGCGGTGGGGGGCTGGGGCGGAGTTGACTGGGGGGATGCATGCCATCATCGTCTCCGCCCAGGGCGGTCCAGAGGTTCTCGAATACGTCGAGCGTCCCGATCCGGCGCCGGGTGACGGGGAGGTCGTGGTCGACGTCGCGGCCAGCGGGGTCAACTTCATCGACATCTACCACCGTTCCGGCGCCTACCCGCTCCCGGTGCCGACCCCGATCGGGTCCGAGGGGGCCGGCGTGGTCTCGGCCGTCGGGCCGGGGGTCGACGGGCCGGCCGTCGGCGACACCGTGGCCTGGGCCGGCGTGCTGGGCAGCTACGCGGAGAAGGCCGTGGTGCCGGCCGACCGGCTGGTGCCGGTGCCCGACGGCGTGTCCGCCGAGCTGGCCGCGGCGGCGATGCTCCAGGGCATGACGGCCCACTACCTCACCCACTCGACGTACGACGTCAAGGAGGGCGACCAGGTGCTGGTGCACGCCGGCGCCGGCGGCATGGGCCAGCTGCTGATCCAGGTCGCCAAGCTGCGCGGCGCCAAGGTCTACAGCACGGTCTCCACGCCGGAGAAGGAGAAGCTGGCCCGCGCGGCCGGGGCCGACGAGGTGCTGGGCTACGACGAGTTCGCCGACGCGTTGCGCGGCCGGATCCACGTCGTCTACGACGGCGTCGGCAGGACGACGTTCGACGGCGGCCTGGAGGCGCTGCGCCCGCGCGGGCTCATGGCCCTCTACGGCGCGGCCAGCGGCCCGGTCCCGCCGCTCGATCCGCAGGTGCTCAACCGCGCCGGCTCGCTCTTCCTGACCAGGCCCACACTCGTCCATTACGTCGCCGAGCGCGAGGAGCTGCTCTGGCGGGCCGCCGACCTGTTCGGCTGGATCGCCTCGGGGCAGCTCAGGATCAACGTGTCCGAGCGCTACCCGCTGGCCGAGGCACGACGGGCCCACGAGGACCTGGCCGCCCGGCGTACGACCGGAAAGTTGCTGTTGATTCCCTAGCGCTACGCTCGCCCCTTGTGGACATCAATGCGGCAGTCTGGTCGTTCGCTGCCGTCGTCGCGCTCCTGACGATCACGCCGGGGCTCGACACGGCTCTCACCCTGCGCACGTCGCTGCTCACCGGCAGGCGGGCGGCCTGGGGGGTGGTGCTGGGCATCCAGCTCGGCACGCTGGTCTGGGGCGTGCTCACCGCGGCGGGGCTGTCGGCGCTGCTGGCGGCCTCGCGGTTCGCCTACGACGTCCTGCGCTGGGCGGGGGCGGCGTACCTGGTGTGGATGGGGGTGCGCATGCTCCTCGCCAAGGCGCGGGCGGGCGAGGAGGAGGACGGGCAGCGGGCGTTCGGGTTCGGCAAGGGGTTCCGGCGCGGCCTGCTCACGAACCTGCTCAACCCCAAGGTGGGGGCGTTCTACGTGGCGATGTTGCCGCACTTCATCCCGGCCGGCGCGCCGCACGCGGCGATGGGGCTGCTGCTGGCCGGGGTGCACGTGGCCGAGGGGCTGGCGTGGAGCGCGGTGCTGATCGGGTTCGCCTCGCTGATGAGCGACGTCCTGCGGTCGGCCCGCGTACGGCGGATCCTCGACCGGGTGACCGGCGTGGTCATCGTCGGGTTCGGGCTCCGGCTCGCCCTTCACGACTGATCCCACGGCCAGTCCAGCAGCCGCGCGCCCAGGACCGCGGTCTCCAGGGTGAAGCGCTGGGTGGGGTCGTCGGGCGAGAAGCCGGTCAGCCGGCGGATGCGTTCCAGCCGGTACGTCACCGCCCGCGGACTGATCCGCAGCCTGCGGGCGGCCGCCGCCTGGTTGCCGTGCGCGGCGAAGACCGCCTCCAGCGTCTCGACCAGCGGCTCGTGCCCGCCCCTGGCGTGCAGCAGCGGGCTCAGCACGCTGGTCACCAGGTCCTCGATCGCGCCGCGGTCGCGCAGCAGCACGGGGAAGACCAGCAGGTCGGCGGCCTTGACCACGTCGAGCGTGAGCCGCAGCGCGTCGGCCAGCTCCAGCGCCCCGGCCGCCTCCCTGAAGGAGGTCACGACGCCGCCCGGCCCGCGGTGCGGCCGTCCGACGCCGACCCGCCATCCGGCCGGGAAGCGGGCGCGTACGTGATGGGTGAACTCCCCCACGGCGGCGGGCAGCGTGGCGGGCACGACGCACACCAGCAGCCCTTCGCGCACCGCCACCAGCACGTTGTGCGAGCCGAACCGGGCGATCAGGTCGCGCTCGATGCGGTCCTGGTCCCCGTCGCGCAGCCCGCGGGCGGCGGCCACCACGTACGACTCGGCCAGCCGGAGGCCGAAGTGCTCGGCCCGCTCGGCCAGCCGCTCGGCCCGTCCCTGGAGCAGGTCGTCCACGAACTCCCTGCGGGCCGTCTCCTCGCCTCTGAGGGCGGCGAGCTGGGCCAGCTCGTACCCCTCCATGAGCGCCGAGACGGCCCTGCGCAGCGCGGGCAGCACGTCCGGCAGCCCCTCGGCGGCGGCGAGCGCGCCGTCGACCAGCGTCCGCAGCGGGACGCCCTGCTCGGCGGCGCGCGTGCCGTCGGCGCGGCAGGCGTCGAGCGCCGCCCGCGAGGGCGGACGCCCGGCGGCCGCCCCGGCCAGCACCTGGCGATGCCCGCCGAGCAGGTCGGCGGGCATCCTGGAGAGCACCATCACACTCCTACGTCACGCCTGTCGAAGGACAGGATCGCGGTGAGCGCGAGCACTGCCGTCGCTCCCGCCAGCACAAGGTAGTCCCCGACCGGCAGGCCCTCATAGAGCGGCCGGCCCTCGGCGTAGTAGTGGAACGGCGAGAGCCACTTCAGCCAGGCGATGGCCGCCACGCCGCGGCCGAGCGTGACGACGATGTACCCGGCCGCCACCCACACGCCGACGACGGACGAGGCGATCATCCTGCGGCCGGTCACCGCGCCCACGGTCAGGGCCACGGTGCCGAAGAACAGCGCGAGCAGCAGCACCCCGACGTGCGCGGCCAGGACGCGGTCGAACGGCACCCCGAGCTCCGCGGCGTCCCCGGCCGCCCACGCCACGGCCAGCGTCACGGCGAACACCGCCAGCAGCGCCAGCGCCAGCGCGCAGAACCGCTGGAGCACCAGCCGCTTGCGGTCCACCGGCAGCGTGACGACGAGCTCCAGCGTCCCGGCCTCCTCCGGCTGGGCGATCGCCCGGTTGGCCAGCATGGTGGCGAGCACGACGAACAACATCGGGACGAAGAGCTGGTAGACGACCGTCTGCAGGAAGTTGACGCCGAGCGCCAGGTCGGGCATGCCGCCCATGAGGTCCCTGAGCGGGCCGGGGTACTTGGCCAGGGCCTGCTGGTTGAACGTTCTCGGGTCCTGGCTGACGCTGCGGAAGATGCTGATGTAGAGGGCCATGAACGCGCTGATGCCGACGGTCCACCAGATCAGGGCCCGGCGGTGGTCACGCAGACTCTTGGCGATCATGGTGCCGGTCCTCCTCGCTGTAGTAGGTCAGGAAGATCTCTTCCAGGTCGGGCTCGGCGCTGACCAGGTGGACGACGGTGAACCGGGCGGCGGCCTTGACCAGGGCGTCCGGGCGGCCGTCGATCGTGCACCGGACGCTGGCGCCCTCCACCCGCAGGTCGCGCACCCCCGGCAGGCCCTCGAACGCCGACGCCGGCACCGGGGCGTCGAAGTGCAGCTCCATCCGGCGGACGGCCTTCTCGCGCAGCGCGGCCACGTTCTCCACGGTCACCAGGCGGCCCGCGCGGACGATGCCGACCCGGTCGGAGACGCTCTCCACCTCGGCCAGCACGTGCGAGGACATGAGCACGGTCCGGCCGGCCGCCCGCACCTCCCGGACCATGGCCAGGAACTCCTGCTGGACGAGCGGGTCCAGCCCGCTGGTCGGCTCGTCGAGGATGAGGAACTCCGGCTCGTGCATGAACGCCTGGATCAGCCCGACCTTCTGCCTGTTGCCCTTGGAGAGCTTGCGCATCGGCACCGACAGGTCGGCGTCGAACCGTTCGGCCAGCTCCTCGATGCGGCTGCCCGGCACCCCGCCGCGCACGCGGCCGAGGAAGCCGAGGTAGTCGCGGGCCCGGTCGCGGCCTTCGAGCGCCAGCTCGCCGGGCAGGTAGCCGATGCGGGCGCGGGTGGCGGCGGCGCGCGGGTCGTGGCCGAACACGCGGACCGTGCCGCGGGTGGGCCTGATCACGTCGAGCAGCAACCTGATCGTGGTGGTCTTGCCGGCGCCGTTGGGCCCGAGGTAGCCGAAGATCTCGCCGGGCCGGATCTCCAGCGTGAGGTCTTCGAGGCCGCGCCGCCCGCCGTAGTACTTGGTCAGCCCTTCGGCCTGTACCACTGCTGTCATGCCGGAATCGTCCCGCCGGGGCGGCGGTGGGGTCACTGGCCGAAGTCGGCAGCGTCCCGGCCGGTTCCCTTCCGGGACACGGCAACAAGAATGGGCAGGGTGAAGAGCGTGGAGACGGCGTTCGTGCTCGGTGGCGGTGGCGTGCTGGGGGCTCACGAGGTGGGCATGCTCCAGGCGCTCGACGACTTCGGCATCCGGCCCGACGTGGTCGTCGGCACGTCGGTGGGCGCGCTCAACGGCGCGCTCATCGCCGCCGACCCCGCGCGGGCGGTCGACCGGCTGACCTCGTTGTGGCGGTCCGACGTCGTGCGCACGGCGTTCGCCGGGTCGTGGGTGACGCGGCTGTCCACGCTGGCCAGGACCGGCACCCACCTGCATCCCAACGGTCCCCTCCGGGAGGTGCTGGCCGGGACGGTGCGCACGGAGCTGATCGAGGAGCTGGCGGTGCCGTTCCAGTGCGTGGCGGCCTCGGTGGAGCGGGCCGCGGCCCACTGGTTCGCCAGCGGGCCGCTGGTGGAGGCGGTGCTGGCGTCGTGCGCGGTGCCGGGGCTGCTGCCGCCTGTGAAGATCGGCGGGGAGCACTTCTTCGACGGCGGGCTGGTGCACAGCATCCCCGTCGGGCGGGCCGTGCAGCTCGGGGCCAGGCGGGTCTACGTGCTGCACGTCGGCCGGATCGAGCGCCCGCTGACCGCGCCCCGGCGGTTCTGGGAGGTGGGGATGGTGGCGTTCGAGATCGCGCGGCGCTACCGGTTCGCCGAGGAGATGGCCTCGTTGCCGCCGGGGGTGGAGGTGCACGTGCTGCCCGCCGGGGTCGCCGCGCCGCTGTCCACCCTGCGCTACCGCGACCTGTCCCAGATCTCCACCTACATCGAGCGGGCGTACCAGGCTTCTTCGCACTATCTGCGGACAAGAGGAGGATGAAGGTAGGGCCTCAGGGCAGGCAGACCTCAGGGAGGCGCCGTTGATCCCACCGCGTATCGTCCGCCGGATCGTGCTGGCTCCGCTCGTCATCGTGGTCACCGTGGTGGTGCTGGTGACGTTGCCGCTGTGGCTGCTGGTCACGTTCGGGGCGTCCTTGCGGCTGCCGCCGCCGCAGCGCAGGGGGTTGCGGTTCGTCTGGTTCGGCGCGGCCTGGCTGACGCTGGAGTCGGCGGTGCTCATCGCGTGCCTCGGGCTGTGGCTGTCGGGGGCGTTCGGGCGGGCCCGGCGCCAGGAGCGGCACTACGCGCTGATCCGCTGGTTCCTGGCCAAGGTGTACGCGGCGGCGGTGCGGATCTTCCGGCTGACCGTGGACGTCGAGGAGCCCGCGCCGACCGCGCAGGAGCGCGCCGCCCGGCTGAGCCGCCCGGTCGTGGTGCTCTCCCGGCACGCCGGGCCGGGCGACTCCTTTCTGCTGATCTATCACCTGCTGGCGGTGTACGGGCGGCACCCGCGGATCGTCATGAAGGCCGCACTCCAGTACGACCCGTCGCTCGACGTCGTGGTCAACCGCCTGCCGAACGCCTTCGTGCCGCGGCGGTCCGGACGCGAGCGGGTGATCGAGGAGATCCGGCGGCTGTCGGCGACCATGGACGACCGCGACGCCCTGGTGATCTTCCCCGAGGGCGGCAACTTCACTCCGCGCCGGCGGCGGCTGGCGATCCGCCGGCTGGAGGACAAGGGGCTGGCCGAGGAGGCGGAGCGGGCACGCGGCATGACCCACCTGCTGCCGCCCCGGCCGAACGGGGCCATCGCCGCGATCACCGCCTGCCCGGAGGCCGACGTGGTCTTCGTCGCGCACACCGGCCTGGACGACCTCGTCACCATCGGCGACGTGTGGCGCAGGCTGCCGTACGCGGCGCGGATCACGGCCAGGTGGTGGCGGGTGCCGGCGGCCGAGGTGCCCAGGGACGACCGGGAGAGCCAGGTCCGCTGGCTGTACTCCCACTGGGAGGAGATCGACGCCTGGATCACCGCCCAGGGCGAGCGTTCCCGGCGGGATCAGGCCGAGGGGGCGCCTGGCGGCAGGTAGGGCACGGGGGCCGGGCCGTCGCGCAGCAGGCCGAGCAGGGCGTCGGTGTCCAGGTGCTGCTCGACGAGGTCGCCCAGGGCGTCCAGGCGGGCCTCGCGCAGGCGGCCGAAGTCGGTGTCCGGGGCGGGGACGAAGGCGCGCCCGGCCCGTTCGGCCACGTCGGCCAGGAAGGCCCGGCGGAAGGCGTCGTTCTCCAGGGCGCCGTGCCAGGTGGTGCCCCAAACGTCGCCGGCGCGGCAGCCGTCCAGGAAGGGCTCGCCGCCCTCGACGGTCGCCCGCCCGTGGTGGATCTCGTACGCGCTGACCGGCTGCCCGTAGGCCTGCCCGACCGGCCGGGCGAGCCGCTTGTCCGGTGCGAACTCGACGCGCACCGGCAGCAGTCCGAGCCCGTCCACCAGGCCCGCCCGCGACTCGACCTCGTCCACGATCTCCCGGCCGAGCATCTGGAACCCGCCGCAGATCCCGAGGACGGGCCCGCGCCGGGCGAGCAGGGCGTCGGCCAGGCCGGTGCGCCGCAGCCAGGCCAGGTCCTCGACCGTGGCCCGCGAGCCCGGCAGCACCACCAGGTCGGCGTCGTCCAGCTCGACCGGGTCGGTCACGAAGCGCACCAGCACGCCGGGCTCGGCGGCCAGGGCGTCCAGGTCGGTGAAGTTGGAGATCCGGGGCAGCCGGACGACCGCCACGCGCAACGTCTGCCTGCCCAGCGGCCGGCCGGTCGCGACCCGGCGGTTGTCCAGCGCGAGGGAGTCCTCGACGTCCAGCCAGAGGCCGTCGAGCCAGGGCAGCACGCCGTACACCGATCGGCCGGTGAGCTTCCTGATCATGTCGAGGCCGGGTTCGAGCAGCTCGCGGGCGCCCCGGAACTTGTTCACCACGAACCCTGAGACGAGGGCCTGGTCGGCCGCGTCCAGGAGCGCGACCGTGCCGTGGAAGGCGGCGAACACGCCGCCCCTGTCGATGTCGCCGACCACGACGACGGGCAGCCCGGCGGCCCTGGCCAGGCCCATGTTCGCGATGTCGCCGCGGCGCAGGTTGATCTCCGCGGGGCTGCCGGCGCCCTCGCAGATCACCACGTCGTACTGGGCGCGCAGCCGGTCCAGGGAGGCCAGGGCGGTGGTCCGCAGGAGGTCCTTGAGCGCGCCGTACTCCATGGCGTCCACGTCCGCGACGGGCTCGCCCAGGAGCACGACCTGGCTGCGGCGGTCGCTGCCCGGTTTGAGCAGGACGGGGTTCATGTCGGCGACCGGTTCCAGCCCGGCGGCCTGGGCCTGCATGGCCTGGGCGCGGCCGATCTCGGCGCCGCCGGCGGTGACGTAGGAGTTGAGCGACATGTTCTGGGCCTTGAAGGGCGCCACGCGCACGCCCTGGCGGGCCAGCCAGCGGCAGATCCCGGCGGTGACCACGCTCTTGCCCGCGTCGGAGGTGGTGCCGGCGACCAGCATCGCGCCCGTGACCTGCCCAGGATTCATGCGATCACCGTACATGAGCCCCAAACTGCGAAATTTCCCAGAAATCGCCCATTTACGAATCGTGTGACTTCTGCCACTCTGGCTAGAACGTTCGCCTAGAACAGCATTCTAGATTTTCCTACGGGAAGGGTGGGCATGGTCAGGACGTTGGGTTCGCCGCGTGCCGGCGTCATCGACGCGCGGACCAGGGCGCCGTTCGGCTGGGCGCCGCTGGTCGTGCTCTTCATCGTCGGGCTCGTGGACCGCATGGAGTACAACCTGCTGTCGGGGGTGCTGCCGCTCGTCCAGAAGGAGTGGGGCTTCAGCGACACCGCCGCGGGCTCGATCCCGACCGCCGCGGCGCTGGCCGCCGCGATCGTCTCCCTGCCCGCGGGCTTCCTGGCCGACCGGTTCAGCCGGACGCGGATCATCGCGGTGGTCGTGCTGCTGTGGGCCGTCGCCACGCTCGGCTCGGGCCTGGCCACCGGCTTCGTGATGTTCTACCTGATGCGGGTGCTGCTGGCGGCGGCCGAGAACATCGACAACCCGGCGGCCGGCAGCCTGCTCGCCGACTACTACCCGCCGGTCAGCCGGGCCAAGGCGTACGGGCTGACCCGCGTCACGACCTACCTCGGCGGCATCGGCACGCTGCTGGGCGGCGTGCTGGCCGAGGTGTTCTCCTGGCGCACCGCGTTCCTGGTGATGGTGGTGCCCGGCGTGCTCACGGCGGTGCTCGTGTGGTTCCTGCGCGAGCCGGGCCGCGGCGACCTGGACCGGATGGTCGCCGGAGCCCCCGCGGAAACCGCAGGATCGCCTGAGAGCACCGCGTCGCCCAAGGCGCCTTTCTGGCAGCAGTTCGGGCAGGTCATCCGCATCCCGACGCTGCTGTTCGTCTGCGTCGGGCTGGGCCTGCTGACCCTCGGCCTGGCCGGGATCTTCTACTGGCTGCCCACGCTCATGGTCCGCGAGTACGGCGTCGGCGTCGGCGCCGCCGGCTCGCTGAGCGGCCTGATCACCATCGCCGGGACGCTGGCCGGCACGCTGGTCGGCTCCTGGCTGGGCCGCAGGTGGCACGGCACCCGCAAGGGCGGCAGGCTGCTGGCCGGCGGCGGCGGCATCACGGCGGGCGCGGCCGTCCTGGCCGGCGCGCTGGCCATGGACTCGATCGGCCCGATGACCGCGCTGGTCCTGCTCGCCTGCTCGCTCATGTCGATCGCGATCCCGAACATGACGGCCTGCCTGGCCGACGTCGTCCCGGCCGCCGCGCGCGGTCTCGGCTTCGCCGTCCTGCAGCTGCTCATCACGGCGGCCGGGGCGTTCGGCTCGCTCGTCGTCGGCATCGCCTCCGACCGGTTCGGCTCGCTGATCGGCGGCATGTACCTGCTGGTCGTCCCCATGATCGTGGGCGGCCTCCTGACGCTCGGCGCCCGCGCCTCCTTCGAGCGCGACGCCGGCCGGGTCATGGACGCCGCCCGCGCCGGCTAGGACGGCAGGCAGACGGTCAGCGCGCCCGGGGCCACCTTCGCCTTGATCTTGGTGGTGGCCTCGCGGTCGCCGCCGTCCAGCTCGTACGTCATCGGCGAGCCGAACCGGGCCGACACCTTGCGCGCCCGGGTGATGCGCACGAACGGCGAGTCCTCCGACCGTCCGGCGGCCATCTTGCCCATCACCCGGGCCCACTGGATCGGCCCCTTGGCCGTGGACAGCCCGACCTCCAGCCAGCCGTCGTCGGGCCGGGCGTCGTCGAACGCCTCGACCCCGCCGGCGATCGTGCCCACGTTGCCGAGCAGCAGGCAGCTCGCCTCCCCCTCGAACCAGGTGGACCCGTCGACCTTGACCGTCATCGGCACCAGGGGCCCGCCGACGTGCCGGACGGCGGCCTTGACGTAGCTCAGCTTGCCGAACTTCCGCTTGGCCTTGCCGTCGGCCTCGGCGATCATCTCGGCCTCGAACCCGGCCCCGGCCATGACCGCGAAGTGCTCGCCGTTGAGCACCCCGAGGTCCAGCTCGGCACGGCGGCCCTCGAAGCCGATCCGTACGGACTCCTCCAGGTCGGTGGGGATGCCCAGGTTGCCGGCGAACAGGTTGGCCGTCCCGGCGGGCAGGATCGCCATCGGCACGCCGGAGCCGGCCATGGCGTCGGCGCAGCGTTGCACCATGCCGTCACCGCCCCAGACGAACACCAGCTCCGCGCCCGCCTTGAGCGCCTTGCGCACCTTCTTGGGCGCCTTCTTGCTCTTGGGCACCTCGTGCCAGATCAGCTCGCCGACGTCCCGCTCGGTGAGCAGCACGCGCAGCCGGTCCAGGCCGGCCCCGAGGATCTTCTTCTGATGTGCGACAACCGCGATAGTGGGGGACACTCCTCCCGCACTACCCGGGCTTTGCCGGGTTATTAATGGCTTTTGTGCGGGTAGCGGTGGCCGAATGCGCATCCAGGACTGGTTCCTCACCGAGGAGGAACGCGACAACCGGGCGACCGGCCTCGACGCGTGGTCCAGCGGCAACTACGTACGGCCGCTGATCCACGGCGCCACGTACTTCGCCGAGCTGAAGAGCTGTCTGGAAGCGCTGCGCAAGGACGACCTGCTGCTGTTCGCCGACTGGCGGGGCGACCCCGACGAGCGGCTGACCGACGACGGCCCCACGGTGAGCGCCGCCCTCGGGGCAGCGGCCGAGCGCGGCGCCGTCGTCAGGGGCCTCATCTGGCGCTCCCACCTGGACCGCCTGCGGTTCAGCGCGGCCGAGAACCGCCACCTGGGCGAGAAGATCGAGAACGCGCACGGGCAGGCGCTGCTGGACACCCGGACCAAGCCGGGCGGCTCGCACCACCAGAAGTTCGTCATCCTCCGCCACGACCGCGACCCCTCGGCGGACGTGGCCTTCGTCGGCGGCATCGACCTGTGCCACAGCCGCCGCGACGACGCCGAACACCTGGGCGACCCGCAGTCCTGCCCGATGCCCGACGTGTACGGCCCCCGCCCGCCCTGGCACGACATCCAGCTCGCCATCCACGGACCGGCGGTCGCCGAGGTGGAGAAGACCTTCTGCGAACGCTGGGAGGACCCGGCCCCCGAGACCAGGGACCCGCTGCGCCGCCTGCGCGACCACTTCAGCAGGCTGGACGACGCTCCCCCGCTGCCCGACCCGGGCCCGCCGCCCCCGCCCGCGGGCACGCACCACGTCCAGCTCCTGCGCACCTACCCCGCCCGGCACAGCGCGTACCCGTTCGCGCCGGACGGCGAGCGCAGCATCGCGCACGCCTACCACAAGGTGCTCGGCAGGGCCCGGTCGCTGGTGTACCTGGAGGACCAGTACCTGTGGTCCACGGATGTGATCGAGCCGTTCGCCCAGGCGCTGGAGCGCGAGCCGGAGCTGCGCATGATCATCGTGGTGCCGCGCCACCCCGACCAGGACGGCTGGCTGGCCGGCCCGGCGAGCCTGATCGGCCGGGTCGAGGCGCTGGACCGGCTGATGCGGGCCGGCGGCGACCGGGTCGCGATCTACGACCTGGAGAACCACCAGGGCACCCCCGTCTACGTGCACGCCAAGGTGTGCGTGGTGGACGACGTGTGGGCGTCGGTCGGGTCGGACAACGTCAACCTGCGCTCGTGGACCTACGACTCGGAGCTGAGCTGCGCCGTCCTGGACGAGCGGGAGGACCCGAGGCCGCCGCACGGCGCCCTGCGGTTCGCCCGCGACCTGCGGCTGGCGCTCATGGCCGAGCACCTGGACGAGGAGTCGGAGTCCGGCCGGGACGAGCTGTGCGATCCGGTCGCCGCGTTCGACGCGTTCGCCGAGTCGGCGGCCCGGCTGGAGGGTTGGCACTCGGCCGGCTGCCGGGGCCCGCGCCCGGCCGGCCGGTTACGCCCGCACCCGGCCCCCACGCTGTCCCGGGTGCGCAGGGCGATGGCCATGCCGCTCTACCGGTTCGCCGTCGACCCCGACGGCCGGCCGCCGGAGCTGCGGAGATCGCGGAGGTTCTGATGAAGACATTCCTGCTCGACAGGCTGGGACCACGGATGACGGTCGCGGCGTTCGCCGTCGCGCTCATCATGATCCCGTTCTCCCTGCTGCTCGTCGTGGCCAAGATGCCGCTCAACCGGCTGGACGCCGGGGTGGCCCATGAACTGCACGAGTACGCGCTCGCCCATCCCGGCGTGACCCGGGTGCTCATCGTCTGGACCGACCTGTTCGGGCCGTGGCCGTGGCGCGTCGCGGTGGCGGCGTTCACCGTCTGGCTGCTGGTGCACGGCAGGCGCCGGCTGGCCCTGTGGGCGATCACGACCGTGACCGCGGGCGGCCTGATCGGGCTCGGCCTGAAGATCCTCGTCGCGCGGGTGCGGCCGCACCTGCCCGACCCCGTCGCGCTGGCGCCCGGCGACTCCTTTCCCTCCGGCCACGCGGTCAACGTGACGCTCGGGGCCGGGGTCGTCACCCTGCTCCTGCTGCCGATGCTGCCCCGGTGGGGGCGCCGGCTCGCCTGGGTGCTGGCCTGTTTCGTGGTGGTCTCGGTGGGCTTCACCAGGATCGCCCTCGGCGTGCACTGGGTGAGCGACGTCGTGGCGGGGGTCGTGCTGGGCGTGGCGGTGATCGCCGCGACCGCGGCGGCGTTCGAGACGTGGCGGCGCGACACGGGCCGACGGCCCACCGCGCCGCTGACCGAAGGTATGGAACCCGAACCGGTGAAGGTGCCCGATGAGCAGAGCTGAGCATGTCCGGTACTACGCGCTGTCGCTGGTGTTACCTCTGGTGCTGATGGGCGCCGTCACGTACGGCATGGGGCTGCTCATCGTCGGCGTCCCCCAGCCCGGCGACGTGGCGGTGAGCAAGGACTTCGCCTCCATCCGCACGTCGCTGTGGAACACGCTCACCGACTACGGCACCAGCCTGTCGGACACGCCCTACGTCGTGGCGTTCACGGCGGTGGCGGTGATCCTGTTCCGGCTGGTCTACAAGCGCTGGCGGGAGTCGATCTTCATGATCGCGGCGGTCTGGGGCCAGTCGCTGGTCTTCCTGGCCACCACCGAGCCCGTCGGCCGCAGCCGTCCGCCGGTGCCCCACCTCGACCCCGCGCCGCCCACCTCCAGCTTCCCCTCGGGGCACGTCAGCGCCGCCGTCGCGTTCTACTGCGGGCTGGCGCTGGTGCTGACGACGCACGTGCGCAACCGGGCGCTGCAGGTGGTGATCTGGACGATCGGGATCGCCGCCCCGCTGATCGTCGCCTTCTCCCGGCTCTACCGCGGCATGCACTTCTTCTCGGACGTGACGTGGGGGCTGCTGCTCGGAGTGTTCTGCGTGGTGGTGGCCGCGCGGTCCGTCCTCTACCGCACCTGGGACAGACGGCCGGCGGCCGCGGAGGGCGACCGCCGGCGTCCCGCCTCCGTGCGGGACTAGCGGCGGTGGTGGGCGGGCCCGCGGCGCGCCCGCCGGCGGCCGGTCGGCCGTCCGGCGGGCCGCCCTGCCTGCCTCCTCCGCCGGCCGAGCAGGTAGGCGGCGGCCATGATCGCCAGCCCCCAGGGGGTACGGGCCAGCCAGCGCGCCACGAAGATCTTCATGAACTTCCTCATGCCCGCCCGCTGCCCGCGCCGGGCCCCGTGATGCGCAGGCCCGGCCCCACCAGGGACCATGCCGCCGCGGCGCCTACCATACGGCCCATGACCACGCACGGATTCACGCTCACCGCGAGGGGCCCGTTCGACTTCGGCGCCGCGCTGCGCTTCGTCGAGGACTGGCCGGCCACCAGCGCGCTGCCCTCCGACGGCCGGACGCTGCGCTTCGCCTACTGCGCCGAGTCCGACTGGCTGCCGATCGGGGTGAGCGTCACCGCCGCCCCCGGCGGCGTCGCCGTCACCACCACCCGCGCCCCCGGCCCGGCGATCCGCGGCGAGATCGCGCGCATCCTCTCCCTCGACGTGGACGCCACCGGCTTCGCCGAGCTCGGCGCGGCCGACCCGGTCCTCGGCGACGTGCAGCGGGACCGCCCGGGGCTGCGCCCGGTGTGCTTCTGGAGCCCGTGGGAGGCGGCCTGCTGGGCGGTGATCGTGCAGCGCTCGTCGATGCTGATTGCCTCGCGCGTCAAGCAGCGCATCGCCGACCGGTACGGCGCCGACGTCACCGTGGACGGGCAGGCGTACCAGGCGTTCCCGCCGCCCGTGAGCCTGGTGGACGCGGGCGGTCTCGGCCTGCCCGCGCAGAAGGAGGAGTGGCTGCGCGGCCTGGCGCGGGCGGCGCTCGACGGCGTGCTCACCACCGAGCACCTGCGCTCGCTCACCCCCGAGGACGCCCTGGCCGAACTGCGCGCGCTGCCCGGCGTGGGGCCGTTCTCGGCCGGGCTGATCCTGATCCGCGGAGCCGGCGCGCCCGACGCGTTCCCCGGCGACGAACCCCGGCTGTTCGGCATCCTGCGCGAGGCGTACGGGCTGCCCGAGGACGCCCCCGCGGGCGCCTACCGCAAGCTCGCCGAGTCGTGGCGGCCCTACCGGTCGTGGGCGTCGTTCCTGTTCCGCGCCACCGGCTACCGGGCCGCCGCAGACTGACCGAGCCCGCGCATGGCCCGCGCGCCCGATGATCCTTAGAGTGGTCGCCATGACGGACGACGCCGACATCCGGGCCGGCGACCACGACCGCGACCAGGTGGCCGACAGGCTGCGGCAGGCGGTCGCCGAAGGCCGCATCAGCCTCGACGAGTTACGCGAACGCATCGACCGCACGTACGCCGCGAGGACCGTAGGCGAGCTCAGTGCCCTCGTCGCCGACCTGCCCGCCCTCTCCCCCGTCCCCGCCTCTCCCTCCGACGTGCTGAGGATGCACACCGCGCACTGGCGGGTGAGCCGGGCCGGGCGGTGGGTGGTGCCGCCGCGGATCGACGTCCGGCTGGGGGTCTGGGGGACCGCGAAGCTCGACTTCCTCGCCGCCGAGTGTCCCCACCCCGAGGTGCTGGTCCAGGTGACGATCACCTCGTGGTTCGGCGACCTGCATCTGAAGGTGCCGCACGGCTGGCGGGTGCGCGCCGACGAGGTGGTCTCCCCGGGGCTCGGCCGGGTCCACAACAAACCGGTCGAACCGCCCGCCGCCGACGCGGTCGTGCTCCGCCTCTCCGGCCACAGCCAAGGCGACATCTGGATCCGCTACCGATCCACGGCTTGATGTCCGATCACTTCCCGTTGATCACCTCACGGCCCGCCCCCGTCTGAACAGGCTCTCCCGCCGTCCGGTCTTTTCGGGAACCCCCTCGGGCCGCCGCCGTCATGCGTGCCGGAGGCCCGCGGCGCTCGCCGCAGCCCACGCACCCGTCCCCGCCGCACCGACGGCGGGCCGCCGCCCGTGCCGGGGCATGGTCGTCACGTCGTCACAGGGAGGTCAGGGCGGCGAGTTCGCGCCACTCCGGGAGGGGCACGTCGCCGGGGCGGTCGGTGAGGACCTGGAGGCACACGTGGTCGGCGCCCGCGTCGAGGTGGGCCCGTACGCGCTTCTCGATCGCCGCCGCGTCGCCGTGGGCCACGATCGCGTCCACCAGCCTGTCGCTGCCGTGCTCGATCTCGTCCTCGCCGAAGCCGAGCCTGCGCAGGCTGGCGGCCTGGTGGGGCGCCGCCGTCCGGTAGAAGGAGACGTGCTCCGCGGCCACCTCGCGGGCCCTGGCCGGGTCGCGGTGCAGCACGACGGCCTGCTCGACGGCCAGCAACGCGCCGGGCCCCATCGCCTCCCTGGCCCGCGCGGTGTGCTCGACGGGCACGAAGTACGTGTGGGCGCCGAGCGTACGCCGGGCCGCCAGGCCCAGCATCTTCGGGCCGAGCGCGGCCAGCATGCGGCGCGGCGCGTGCGCAGGGGCCGCCGATTCCAGCGGGACGGCGTCCATGGCGTCGAGGTAGCCGCCCATCGTGGTCACCGCCCGGCCCAGGCTGGGGATCTTGTAGCCGTCCATCTGGATCGGCTCGTCGCTGATGCGGTGGCCGCCGAGGCCGAGGAGGTACCGGCCGGGGTGGGCCTCGTTGAGCGCCCGTTCGGCGGCGGCCATGGCGATCGGGTCGCGCAGGGCGATGTTGGCGATGCCGGCGGCCACCGTGATCCGCCTGGTCGCCGAGAGCAGCAGCCACGACTGGCTCACCGAGTCGCGGCCGAACCCCTCGCCGAACCACAGGGCGCCGTACCCCAGCTCCTCGATCTCGGCGGCGGCCTCTTGCGCCACCCCGGCGGGGTGGGCCTCGAGGGCGAACGTCCACAGGCCCACCTTGCCCAGGCGGGGTCCGTCGTCGGTCATGGGTCACCGTCCCATCTATGCGGAGAGCTTCTCCGGTTACGTCGGGGACTATAATCGGAGACGTTCTCCGATTCAACCCGCGGGAGTGTCCAGTGCCGGCACGGGCCATGCGCGCCGACGCGCGCCGCAACTACGAGCAACTGGTGGCGTCGGCCATCGCCGTGGTCGCCGAGGAGGGGCCTGACGCCTCGCTCAACGAGATCGCCAGACGGGCCGGCGTCGGGGCGGGCACGCTCTACCGGCACTTCCCCACCCGCGAGGCGCTGCTCGCGGCCGTGTTCGAGGGGCGGCTGACCCGGCTGTGCGCGCGGGCGGAGGAGGCAGGCGAGACGCTGCCGCCCGGCGAGGCCCTGGTGGCCTGGCTGCGGTCGCTGGTCGCGCACGCCATGACCGACCGGGGGCTCGGGGCGCGGATGATGCTCACGCAGGACGGGGCCGGGGTCGACTGCTGGGCGATGTTGCGCGCCGCCGCCACCCGGCTGCTGCTGCCCGCCCAGGAGGCGGGGGCCGTGCGCGCGGACGTCGAGGTCGCCGACCTGGTCGAGCTGGCGGCGGGCATCGCCCAGGCCACCCCCGACCCGGCCCGCGCCGACCGCCTCCTCACCCTCACCCTGGACGGCCTCCGCCCCCGCCCCTGAACCCCATGCGGACCCTCAGCGGGCCGCCGTCGTGAACGCCGACATCCCGGCGGTCCAGGCGGCCTCGATGTCGGCGCCGGGCGGGAAACGGCCGTCGAGTTCGAGCATGACCAGGCCGTGGGCCAGCCCCCAGACCGCGCGGGCGGCGGCCTCGCCCCGCACGATCCGGACCAGCGGCAGCGCCGCCCGCTCCTCCACCCCGGCGGGCAGCAGGTCACGCGGCAGCGGCCCCGCGCTCATCAGCCGGTACAGATGCGGATGGCCCAGCGCGTACGCCCGGTAGGCCCGCCCGAGCGCCGCCAGCCCCTCCCCGCCGCCGTCGTGCTCGGCGCGTTCCAGGACGGCGGCCAGTTCGGCGAGGGCGATGGCGATGAGTTCGGCCTCCACGGCGGACTTGTCGGGAAAGTGCTTGTAGAGCGACGGCGCGCGGATCCCCAGCCGCGCGGCCAGCGCGCGCATGGTCAGCGCGTCCGCCCCGCCCGCCTCGACCAGCTCCCGCGCCGCCGCGACGATCTGCCCCGCGCGCGGCGACAGCTCAGCCACGCGCGCTCCTCGGACCGTGGCCCAGGAGACGGGCGACGGCGACGTACGTCAGCCAGGCCAGCCCCGCCGTGAAGACCGGCACCCAGCCCAGCGGCGAGACCGAGTAACCGACCAGCACGGCCAGCGGGATCCACGGACGGTGGGCGAGGTCGTGCACCACCGCAGGCCCGCCGAACCTGGTCGCATAGGGCGCCAGCACGAACAACGCCGCGCTGACCGGCGTGGCGCCCCCGTGCTTGACCACCTCGAAGACGAGGAACGCCAGGCAGAAGGCGGCGAGCACGGCCCACCCGGAACGGCCGGCCACCCGCCTGACGGTCACCGCGGTCATGATGTCCTCCTCAGAAGCTAACGCTGTTAGCCAGAACTCTAGGCTAACGACGTTAGCCTGTCCAGGAGCAAATAGGGTGGAACCATGATCGATCGGGAGGTGGCCGTGCTCATCGGCCTGCAGGCCTCCGGCAAGTCCACCTTCTACCGGCGCTGCCTGGCCACCACGCACGCGCACGTGAGCAAGGACGACTTCCCCAACGCGCGCCGCCGTCAGCACCGCCAGCTCCGGCTGATCCGCGAGGCGCTGGAGGAGGACCGGAACGTGGCCGTGGACGACACCAACGCCTCGCCCGAGGAGTGGCAGCCGCTCATCGTGGCCGGCCGCGAGCACGGCGCGCGGGTGGTGGCCTACTGGTTCCCGCCCAACGTCAAGGCCTCCCTCCAGCGCAACGCCGAACGCACGGGCCGGGCCCGGGTCCCCGAGGTGGGTGTCTTCGCCACCCTCAGACGGCTGCGCCGGCCACGCGCCTCCGACGGCTTCGACGCGGTGTACGCGGTGGAGTTCGACGGCCGCGGCGGCTTCCTCGTCCGCAGGCAGGACGGCTGAACCGAGGCCGCGTCAGGGGCGGCGGGTGGCGAAGCGGTAGGCGATCTTGGCGGGGGTCAGCCAGCGTACGTGGGCGCCGTTCCGCGCCCGGCTGACCAGCCGCTCGGCCAGCCACGGCGCCACCGTCTCCACCGGGTCGGCCAGGATCGCGAAGACGCGGGCCGACCGTTCCCGCTCGGCCGCCGAGTAGCCGTGCGTCAGCAGGTCGGTGACCACCATGCCGGGGCTGAGCAGGCCCGCCGTCACCCCGCCGGGGGCCTCCTTGGCCAGCGCCCTGGTCAGGTACGTCACAGCCCGCTTGGTGGCGCCGTAGACGGCGAGTCCGGGCACCGTCCGGCCGTCGCCGCCCAGCCCCTCCATGTTCCAGACGTGGCCGCCGCCGTCCTGCGCCGCCATGCCCGCCACGGCCACCGCGCAGCCGTTGACCGTGCCCAGCAGGTTGACCTCGGTCACCGCGCGGGCCTCGGCGGCCGGCAGCCGCCACAGCGGGAGGCGGTCATGGGAGATCCCGGCGTTGTTGACCCAGATGTCCACCCGGCCGTGCCGCCGCACGGCCTCGTCCCACAGCTCCTGGAGGCGGGCGCGGTCGGCGACGTCGGCCACGACGGCCGGCACGCCGAGCTCGGCCCCCGCCGCGGCCACGCGGTCCGGGTCGGTGCCGCACACGGTGACCCGGTGGCCGCGGGCCGTCAGCGAGCGGGCGAGGCCGAACCCGAGGCCGCGGGTGCCGCCGGTGATCACGATCGACCGGGACGCGCTCACGCCTCGTGCTCCTTCCTGGCCGCCACGGTCGCCTCGATCGCGTCCGCGAGGAACCTGCCGACGACCTCGCGCTCCGCAGGCGTGAACGCGTCGATCGCCGCGGTGAGCCGCCGGACCAGCGGCGCGAAGAAGGCGCCCGCCAGCTCGACGGCCTGCTCGTTCAGAACGACCTCGACCTTGCGGCGGTCGCCCTCGTCGCGCCGCCGCACGACGTGGCCGGCCTGCTCCAGCCGGCCGAGGAGGGCGGTCGTGGCGGGGGCGGAGAGGTTCAGCGCGGCCCCCAGCCCGCCGGGCGAGAGCGGCCGGCCGGCGAGGTGGGCGTCGAGGATGACCACCAGGGCGTTCATGTCGGTCCTGTGCAGCCGGTGCCCGACCGCGAAGCCCTCCACGAACCGGTCGCTCTCCACGTTGAGCCGGCGGATGAGGACCATCAGGTCATAGGCCGTCATGTCACCCCTTATATTTCTATCGTGGAAGTATTCCATCGTGGAAAGAAAACGTTAGCCGCGATCCGTCCTGAGACGGTACTCGTCGCCGGGGTGGTCGCGAGCGCCGTCCTGACCGGGCTGATCTGGTTCCTGGGCCGGTGGCTGGACGACGTCGTGCTGCTGCCCGACCAGGGCGCGTCCTGGTACTACTGGAAGCTGCCCGAGCCCACCGCGTGGACCAGGCTGTCGGCCTGGGCCGGATACGCCGCCCACCAGCTCGTGTTCTGGTGGCTCATCCACCACGCCCAGACCCGGGTCCGCCGCTACTCCGCCGGCCTCCACCCGGTCAACGTCGTCGCGCTGGCGGTGAACGCCGGGTTCGTCGCCCTGCACACCGTGCAGACCCACCTGTTCTACGACGGCCTGGCCCAGGACGTGTCGATCTACAGCTCCCAGGGCTCGGTCGTCCTCCTGCTGGTGGTCGTCCTGATCATGGAGAACCGGCGGCGCGGCCTGTTCCTCGGCCGGCCCGCGCCCATCAGGCGGGAGATCGTCGACTTCGCCCGCCGGTACCACGGCTACCTGTTCAGCTGGGCGGCGGTCTACACCTTCTGGTACCACCCGGCCGAGTCCACGCCCGGCCACCTGATCGGCTTCTTCTACATGTTCCTGCTGCTGCTCCAGGGCAGCCTCTTCCTCACCAGGGCGCACACCAACCGCTACTGGACGGTGACGCTGGAGCTGGCCGTCGTGGTCCACGGCACCCTGGTGGCCGTCATGACCTCGGGCCCGGACGGATTGTGGCCGATGTTCCTGTTCGGCTTCCTCGGCGTCTTCGTGATCACCCAGATGCACGGCCTGGGCCTGTCCCGCGCCGCCCGCTGGGCGCTGACCGGCTGCTACGCGGCGGCCCTGCTCGCCGTGTACGCCCTGCGCGGCGACCTGGCCGGCACGAACGAGGCGATCAGGATCCCGGCCATCGAATACCTGCTGGTCGGCGTGCTGGCCCTGCTCGCCTGGGGAGCCGGCCGCCTGTGGGCGCTCAGAGCGGGAGCGGGATCCGGTCGAGGAACCAGTAAAGGCTGACCGCCACGATGGACAGCGACACCGCGGCCACCGTCCAGCGGGCCGCGGCCGTCCGCCGCAGCAGCACCAGCAGCGGGAAGAGCACGGCGATGATCGCGAGCTGGGTCACCTCGATCCCGACGTTGAAGCTCAGCAGCGACAGCAGCAGCTCCCACGACCCGCTCTCGCGGATGTCGAGCGCGCCCGCGAACCCCAGCCCGTGCATCAGGCCGAAGGCGAAGACGACGGGCAGCCGCCAGGCGCCCGGCCGGTCGCGGCCCAGCAGGTTCGCCAGCGCGACGACGACGATCGAGGCGGCGATCACCGGCTCGACCACCGCCGCCGGCACCGCCACCACGCCCATGGCGGCCAGCAGGAACGTGATGCTGTGGGCGACCGTGAAGGCCGAGGCGGTGACCACGACGTCACGCGCGCCGCGGGCGCCGATGATCAGGGTGAGCAGGAAGAAGACGTGGTCCAGCCCGAGCACGAGGTGCTCGACGCCGAGCAGGAAGAACTCCCCGATCTGGCCGGCCGCCGCGCGTTCGGCCAGGCGCAGGGTCGGGCTCGCGGCGGTCAGGACGGCCGAGCCCCGCTCGCCGGCGAGGTCGTAGCGCAGGAGCGTCTGGGTGCTGTGGACGAACGTCTCGGCGTCGGGGAACAGGGCGCTGGAGATCGTGTGCTCGCCCCCGTCCACCGCCGGGCAGGCGTAGGCGAGGGTCAGCGTCGCGAAGGCGGCCTTGCCGCGCGGGTGCACGTCCGCCCCGCCCACCTGCCGGGGGACGCACGGCCGGCCGGCGCGGGCGACGGCGAAGCGGCGGGTGACGTAGCCGAACACGGCGTCGCGGTTGACCGCGAGCTGCCGCAACTGCTCGGCCCGCTCCTTGGCCTCGTACGCCTCGGCGTAGAGCCAGGCGGACTTCATCAGCAGGTCGTACTCCAGGTCGAGCACGACCCTGACGTCGGTGGCCGTGCCGGTCACCTCGGCGTGGGCCTTCGTGGTCGCGTCGTGCGCCGCCGCGGGGGCGGGATGCAGCAGGTCGGCCAGCGCCGCGCAGAGGATGACGGCCAGGACGACGGCGTACGGCCAGCGCCAGCGAGGCATGTCTCGGGTCTCCATGTCAGGGGGAAGGGCGCCGCCCCGGGCGCGGGCCCGGGGCGGCGAGGGGGGCGGATCAGCGGGTGAACCAGCGGTACATGGGCGAGTCCTTGTCCCACTTGCCGGGACGGCCGTGCTCGTCCTTGGTGACGAAGACACTGGGCTCGGACGCGGTGACGCCGCCGCCCGCGGAACGGGCCGTGACGAACCAGGCGTAGGCCGTGTCGTCCTTGAGGTGCTGCCACGTCACCGAGGCGACCTGGCCGGAGGCCGCGGTGCTCGTGCCGATGATCTTCGTCGGCTTGTAGAGCGCCAGGGAGTCGGTCCTGAAGCTCGTCGTGCGGGTGGTGAGGTCGACGGGCAGGACCATGTTGTCCTCGCGCCCGTCGTAGCGGCGCAGCGGGTCGAACTCGCCGGCGCCGAAGTCGCCGAGCAGCGGCGAGTAGGTGTCCACGCTCAGCTCGGCCCGCTTGACGTCGAACTGCAGCAGCCGGAAGTAGCTGGCCCCGAACTGGAGCTGGTCCTCCGGCTTGTAGCCGCCGACCTCGGTGAGCCCGAGCCGGTCGGCCGAGACCGTGTAGAACTGGTAGTCGGCCAGCAGCTCGACCACGCCGTTGCCGACCTGGCCGACCTTCGGCTTCACGTTGGTGCCCACGCCGTGCTCGTGACCGGCCAGGATGAGGAAGACGTTCGGGTTCTTCTCCACCACCGTCTTGTAGAGCATCGAGCCGTCGGGGGCGGAGAAGGCGGCGCCGCGGCCGTCGGGGTTGGCGCTCGGCACGAGGTAGTCGTGCGAGAGCAGGATGCCGTTGCGGCCCGGGAACTTCTTGAAGACCGAGTCGGCCCACTCGGCCTCCTCCCTGGTCACGCCGTACGACAGACCGACGACCACGAAGTCCAGGCCGCCCGCGGAGAACAGGTCGTAGTGGTTCTGGTTGTCGCCCTCCTTCCACGGGCCGCCGTACTTCGCGTGCCGCCAGCCCTGGGAGGCGTCCTGGTAGCGGGACGGGCCGTAGTACTTGTTGTAGATCGCGCCGGGGCCCTCCTCGGTGCCCGACTGGTTGTCGTGGTTGCCGGCGATGACGCCGTTCGGGATGTTCGCCTGGTCCAGCACGCGCTGCTGCTTCGACGACACCTCGAACTCGCCGACGACCTCGCGCTGCGTGGCCTCGTCGGCGGGCTTGCGGATGTTGTTCTCGATGATGTCGCCGGTGTGGGCGACGTAGGAGATCTTGCGCTGGTCCTTGTTGGCGGTGATCCAGTTGACGATGCCGGCGTAGGCCGACTCCCACACCGCGCGCTCCTGCGGGGTCTCCTGCTCCACCGCGCCCTCGGAGATGTACTGGGTGTCGGTGAAGTGCACGATCGAGAAGTCGTACGTGGCGGGGTCGGCGAAGCCGTTCGGGTCGCCGGGGTCGATGTCGTCGGCGAACGGGTCCTCGCCGGTCACCATGACGTGCACCTGCTGCCGGTCCACGTACTCGGGGCCGACGACGGCGGTCAGGACGGTCCTGCCGTCGGCCCCGCCGCGGGCGCTGGTCAGCAGGTCCCACGCCTTGGCCTCGGTGTTCCAGGCCCGCAGCGAGGCCAGCCGCTCGGGGTCGACGACGCCCTCCCAGCGCAGCACGGGCGCGTCCACGTGGCCCTGCACCTTGACGTCGAAGCGCTGGTAGACGAGGTCGCGGCCGGTGGGGGCGTCGAGCGTGCGGCCGTCGCCGGGTTCGAGCCCGTCAGCCGTGATCCGCTGCTCGCCCCGCACCTTGAGCGTCGTGGGCAGCGTCGTGGCCGTGCCCTGGTACGCCTCGTCCGGGGTGAGGATCCTGGCCTCTGAGAACGTGGCCGTCACCGGGCCGCCGCCGGGCTCGCCGACCTTGGCCGACAGCGTGACGGGGTCGGTCACGTCGGCCGTCCCGGAGGCCGGGGTGAGCTCGGCGGGGGCGTCCGGGATGCCGGCCGACTCGAAGACGATCTCCCGGGCCGCGGTGTTGCCGAGCCCGTCGGCGCCGGTGACCGACAGCGTGTGCCGGCCCGCCTTGAGCCCGGGGCCGATCCGGGCGCCCAGCTCCACGGCCTGGCCGTCGAGCTTGACGTCCGGCCCGGACACCACGCCGGAGGCGTCTTCGAGCTTGACGTCCAGGACGACCGTCGCGGTGATCTTCTCGTCCGCGGCGGGCACGCTCCGGGCGACCTTCGGCGCGGAGTTGTCGGTGATCAGGACGCGTTCGGCGGTCTGGCCGGAGGTGGACCTGGCCGCCAGGGTGTGCCGGCCGTCCTTGATCGCGGTGGTGTCCAGGTCGGCGCGCAGGCCGCGAGCCGGGGCGTCCACCAGGAACTCCAGGTCGATCTCGGTCAGCGGGTTCGCCGTGTCGCCGCAGTTGCCGTCGCCCATGCCGTAGGACGGCTTGATCATCTGACCGGCCGCGGTGCCCTGCGCCGGGGTGAGGACGATGTTCGAGATCGCGAAGTCGTCCCGGTTGGCGCCGCAGGACGTGGGATACGTGCCGGCCACGAAGTCGATCGTGTTCCAGCCGGGCACGAGGTACTCGTTCGGGATGGGCAGGTCCACCCGGCGGCTTGCGAAGTCGCCGTCGAGCACCACCTTCTGGCCGTTGACCAGCACGAAGTTCTGGTAGCGGGCCTCGATCGAGTTGCTGCCCACGGTGAACCCGAGCGTCGCCTGGCCCGCGCCGAGCGTCTCGACGACGTGCACGGCGGGGGCGTCGATCGTGTAGCGCAGCTCGGCCTCGCGCGGGAGGGCCTGGTCGCTGCCGCAGTCGCCGTCGCCCAGCGCGTACGAGGGCTTGACGTCCGTCCCGGTCACCGTGGCGCCGTCGAGGGTCAGGGCGAGGTTCGCGATCGTGAAGTCGTCGCGGTTGACGCCGCAGGCGTCCTTGTAGTCGCCGGTGACGACCTTGATCGTGTTCTCGCCCGGCGTCAGGAACCTGGCCGGGACCGCGACGGTCACGCGCCGGCTCGCATAGGTGCCGCCCAGGTCGATGCGCTTGCCGTTGACCAGCAGGAAGTCGTCGTACTTGTCGTCGATCGAGTCCGCGCCGACGTCGAAGGCGAGCATGGCGGCGCCGTTGCCGAGCGTGGCCCTGGTGACCGGCTTGCCGCCGTCCACGGTCAGCGACTCGACGCCGCCCGCGCCGGCCTCCGGGACGGTCGCGTTCACCGTCTTGACGCCGGCCACGAGGGTGCCGTCGGTGGGCAGCAGCCGCGGCGCGCCGGCCGGGGCGTTGTTCACCGTCACGGTGTTCCGGACGGTCGCCCCCGCCGCGGTGGCGGCGCTGAGGACGTGCTCGCCGTTGGCCAGCCCGGTGGTGTCCAGGTCGGCGGCGAGGCCGGTCGTGCCGCGCGGGTCGGACTGGGTGAAGAACTTGAGCGTGGCGCGCTTGAGCAGCGTGCTGTTGCTGCCGCAGTTGCCGTCGCCGAAGTTGAGCGTGTACGGGTTGTCCTCGCCGTCGGCCACCTCGCCGAGCAGTTCGAGGCCCACGTCCGAGAGCACGAAGTCGTCGTAGTTCTGCCCGCAGGACGACTGGATCGTGCCGACCACGATCTGGACCGTGTTCTCGCCCTTGACCAGGTGCTCGTTCGGGATCTCGATGATGGCCCGCTGGCTGGCGAAGTTGCCGATCTCGGCCTTGTAAGCGCCGTTGACCTGCACGTAGCTGTGGTACTGCGCCTCGGTGGAGTTCGAGCCGACGTCGAAGGCCAGCTTGGAGACGCCCACCGTCGCGGTGGCGGTGACGGGGTTGCCGTCGAGGTCGAGCTTCGTGACGCTGTCGCCGGCCGTGACCGGGACGGCGGCGACCTTCGCGGTGCCCTCCAGGTAGGAGCCGGTGGCGGGGGTGAGGGCGGGCGGGACGGGGGTGCTCGTGGGGGTGGGGGTCGGCCGTCCGCGGCCCTGCTCACCCGGGTCGGCGTACGCCGCCGTCACGAAGCCGCCCACCAGCACCGCCGCGAGCGCGGTGGTGACGGCGAGCCGTCCCTTGCTCCTCGAACCGCCTGATAACTGTCGTGCTGCCATCGGCTGCATCGGGTCCTTCCATGACGTTCACGGGGCAGCCGATGAGGCGGCGTGCCCTTCGAGCGGACACGTTGGAGCGCACGGGTGAACGTTGTGCATGGAGAGGCTGAAGGGGCGGGGAACTGTCTCCTCATTCTGGTCATCTGTCCACAGACAGGAACAACCCCGACAAGAGAGACGGCGTGACCCGCGGCCCGAAGGCCGGGTGTCACGCCGTCGTGCCGGTCAGGCTCAGCTCTGGTGCCCCGGGAGGTTCTTTCCGTCCTGGGGCTTGTTGCCGGAGGACTTCTTGTCGGCGCCGGTGCGGCTCTGGGTCGAGGAGCTCCGGCTCTTGTCCTTGTCCTTGTCGCCCGTCTTCGTCTTGCGGGCCTTGCTCTGCGCCATGACGGTTCCTTTCTTCGATACGCGGAGTCAGCGGGTCGCTTGGCTCCGTAACTGCGCGTGCCCGTGGCCCGGACGGTCATACGGCAGGCCGGTCAAGCTTTCCTCAATAGGCCGAAATATCCATACATGTGCCGCCGGTCGTCAGATCTCGATCACGGCCTTCCCCGGCACGCCGCCGCGCTTGTCACGGAACGCCCGACCGGTCTCGGCCAGCGGGTACACCGCGCCGACGTGGGCGCGCAGCAGCCCCGCCCCGGCCCGCGCGGCCAGCTCGGCGAGCTGGCCGCGGTCGGGCTCGACGATGAAGAACACCGCCCGCCCGCCCTCCGGCACGACCGGCGGCGGCGCGGTGATCGAGACCAGCGAGCCGCCCGGCCTGACCTTGGCCGCCGAGCGGGCGAGCAGGTCGCCGCCGATCGTGTCGAAGATCAGGTCCACCGGCTCGACCGCCTCCTCGAACGGCTGCCGCTCCAGGTCGACGAACTCGTGCGCCCCCAGCTCCACCGCCAGGCCCGCGACCCGTCCCCGCCCGGTGGCGATGACGTGCGCGCCGGCCCGGCGGGCGAGCTGGACGGCGAGCGTGCCCGTGCCGCCGCCCGCGCCGTGGATCACGACCGTCCGGCCCGCCTCCAGGCCGCCGTGCGTGAACAGCCCCTGCCAGGCGGTCAGCCCGGCGAGGGGCAGCGCCGCCGCCTCGGTGAAGGTGACGTTCGCGGGGATCGGGGCCAGGTCGCGCGCCTCGACCGCGACGTACTCCGCCGCGCCGCCGTCGCGGTGCCAGTCGGTCAGGCCGAAGACGCGGTCGCCCACGGACAGGCCGGTGGTGCCGTAGGCGACCTCGGACACCACGCCGGCCACCTCGTGGGCGGGCACGGACGGCGCCCGGTCCCGTCCGGCCCGGTCGGTCCAGGTGCCCGGCCAGTCCAGCTCGTCGGGGACGAAACCGGCCGCGTGCACGCGCACCACCACGTCGCCGGTGGCCGGGCGCGGCACGGGCACCTCCTCCAGGACCAGGTCGCCGCCGGGCCGGTGGACGCGTATCGCTCTCATGGTCATCGCCTCTCCGTTCATCGTCATTGTCGGCGACAGGACGGGACGGCGGCCCGGAGTGTGACAGCGACGCGCCGGTCAGGGCCAGGCCCACCGGATGCCGACCAGGCCCGGCTGGAGGGCGGCGGCCATCAGGTGGACGGCGTGCTGGGCGTTCAGCGTCAGCTCCGAGGCGGTCAGCTCGCCGCCGCCCGGACCCCGGCGGGCGAAGCGGTGGATGCGCACCGGCAGCTCGACCGGGTCGAAGGCGACGCGCAGCACGTACTGGCCGGCCGGGAAGCGGAAGCCGCGCTCGTAGAAGCAGGACTCGGCGCCGCTGAGGTCGGCGATCTCGTACCGCAGCACGTGGGTGTCGCCGACCCGCAGCGACCGGTCGAACAGCAGCTCGGCGACCACCGTGGCGGTCTCGCCGTCCCTGGTGACGCGGCCGACGCGGCAGTCCTCCAGGGCGGCGACGGTGACCCGGTCCACGTCGCAGCCGGCGTCGCCGCGGTAGATCATGATGTAGCGGTCGGCGCCCTCCTCGTGGGCCTGCACCACCTGCGTGGTCTCGCGGCTGGTGAGGCTGCGGTCGGGGCCGATGCGCAGCGACTCGTACATCACGGCGATGTGCAGGCGGCGGTCGTCGGCCACCGCGTCCAGCTCGTCCAGCATGGCGGAGACCACCTGGGCGGGCCGGAACAGGGTCGAGTACGCCACCCCGGGCGCGCGGCCACGCGGCCTCGGCGGCCCGAGCAGCCCGATCAGCGAGCGCGGCGGCAGGTCGAGGATCTCCTCCAGGGCTCCCACGGCCCGCAACGACTCCTCGCGCTCCGGCCGGCGCAGGCCCTGCTGCCAGTAGCTCAGCGTGCTCACCCCGACGTGCAGGCCGCGCTGCGCCAGGCGGTGGCGCAGCCGTTCGAGGGTCAGCCCCCGCGCTCCGACCGCGGCCCGCAGGGCGACGTGAAAGGGGCCGGCGCGCAGCGCGGCCTGGAGCTCATCCGCCACGTTGTGAATGTTCACAGATTTCCACAGATTCGTCATCACTTCATGAACGTCATGAAATGTCACCTTCCACAGTGATCTGTCAGGGAAATCCGCTCCCCCTTGTACGGCCATCTCCGCAGGTCGAACATCCTTCGCAGCACCCCCCAGCAGAAGGAGCGCCTATGTTCCGCCTGGCCGTGGCCCTCGCCCTAGCGGCGGCCACCTGGATCGCGAGCAGCCCCCCGGCCGAGGCCGCGACCTGGTACAAGCTGAACTTCACCCAGCAGTCGCAGCAGTACTCCAACTGGTGCTGGGCCGCGACGGGCAACTCCGTCGCCGCCTACTACGGGTACTCCTACAGCCAGAACCAGTTCTGCAACCTGGCCTTCAACCGCGGCGTCAACACCAGCTGCCCGAACAACCAGGCCACCCTCGGCAACGACCAGACCGCCTTCCGCCAGATCGGCATCAACCCCGGCGTGTACGTCTACGACTACCTGACCTACGCCGCCATCGTCCGCGAGATCGACGCCAACCGCCCGATCATGGCCCGCATCCAGTGGACCAGCGGCGGCGGCCACATGGAGGTCATCTACGGCTACGACCAGAGCTCGTCGTACGTGTACTGGAGCAACCCGTGGCCGTCCAGCACCCGCTACAACTGGTCCACCTACAACTACTACGTCTCGAACTCCTCGTTCTTCTGGACCCACTCGCTCGACTACATCGGCGCGTGAAGGAGGCCATCGACATGAAGCTCTTCGCAGCGGTCGCGGCCCTGACCGCGCTGTTCCTGTGGGTCCCGAGCCCGGCGCTGGCCGACCCCGGCGCGCCCACCCAGGCCGACGTCGACGCCGCCAGGGCCGCCGCCGCGGGCGCCGGCGACACGGTCGGCCGCTTCTTCGCCGGCCAGGGCAGGAAGACCAGCCTGGCGCCGGTGGCGGCGCGGGTCGACGGCCCCACGGTCGCCGTCAACGACCTGAACCCCGACTTCGTCGCCGGACGGTCGGCGGAGATCGCCCGCTTCGCCTTCCTCGCCACCGGCGCCACCGCGCCGGACGGGCAGACCGCCTCCGTCTGGACCACCCGCGACCGCCGGGGGACGTGGGTGGTCAGCAACATCGCCAGCGGCGGCGACGAACAGCGGTACGCGGGCCAGACCGGCACCGTGTTCCGCGAGCCGCAGCTCAACGCCTGGTACGCCCTGCGCGACGGCACGGTCGTGCCGCTCAACGACGAGGCGGCGCAGTCGGTGGGCCGGGCGGGCGTCCCCGTGGCCGACTACCGGCGGCTGGCGCAACAGCGCTACGCCGCCAAGCTCCCCGGCAGCTCCTACGCCAGGGACGGCTACGCGGGCGGCTACGGCGTCCCCGGCCCGGGGAGCACCCCCTTGCCCTGGGTCGTGGGCGCCGTGGTCCTGCTCGGCGCGGCGATCACCATTCGCCTGCTGCGCGCGCGCCGCACCTGACAAGATCCGGTGCACGGCCCGCGCCTCCGACGGCCATCTCGGCGGAGGCGCGGGCCGCCTTTTTCTGAGTAGCCCCTACTCATGCCCTCCCCCACCGCCCGCCCGCACCATGGCGGCACAGCTGCTCATCCACGAGGGGGGACGACCATGGCAGACATCCACAGCGCGGCGGCCGCGGGGCCGCCGTCCCCGCCGGCCGCGCCGGTGCTGGACAACTCGGCGCGGGAGGTGCTGAAGGGCACGCTCGTTCCGCTGCGGGTGCCCAGCGCGCACGACGACGCACCCGACGGCGCGGGCGGCGGCATCGTCAAGCTGGGGGCGGTCCGGCAGCTCGCGCTGGCCCCCGGCGACACCGACGCGGTCCGTGACCGCCTCCGGGCCGGGAACGCCCCGGAAGGCGTCTCCGGCGAGGCGTTCGACCTGCTCAGGCGCTTCGAGGAGCAGCCCGTCGCGGCGCTGCGCCCCGACCCCGCCGCGCTGGCGCGGGTGCCGGCCGCCGAGCTGGCGCTGTTCGCCGGGACGCTCGTCGAGCTGCGCGCCGAACGGCTGCGCGAGGCGGAGGGCGCGGGCGCCCGGGAGGCGGCCGGCCGGGCCGCGCAGGCGCTCAACACCGCCGCGGTGGCCCTGCGCGGCCTGGCGGTCAACACCGCGGCGCCGCCCATCGGCATGCTGAACCTGGAACGCATCGAGATGGTGCCGGTCGGGATCCAGCGCGGCGAGCTCGTCTCGACCATCCCGCTCGCGCCCGGCGAGGTGACCGCGGTCACGCACAAGGAGTGGTCGGTCACCTCGAAGGAGTTCACCACCATCGTCACCGACTCGCTGGAGGAGGTCAGCGAGACGGGCGTGACCGACAACACCGACCTGTCGCAGTCGACGGCGTCGCAGAGCCAGCACTCCAACCAGTTCAACATCACCGGGACGGTCCAGGGCGGCATCCCGATCATCTCCGGTTCGAGCACGACCGGGTTCACCGCGCAGGGCTCGGAGTCGGCCTCGGCCGCCGAGAGCATCAAGCACGCCCGCGCCACCACGCAGAAGGCGTCCTCGCGCTCCCGCCGCGAGCACAAGGTGACCATCTCCACCACCACCGTGACCGGGTCGGAGGAGACCTCGACCCGGGTGCTGAGGAACGCCGGCAACGACCCCGTCCGGATCGACTACTTCAGCCTGATGCGCAAGTGGCGGGTCCGGCTCTACCGGTACGGGCTGCGCCTGACGTACGACATCGCGGTGCCCGAGCCGGGGGCGTCGATGCGGCGGGCGTACGCGGAGCTGGAACTGCTGCGCTCGCAGCAGGGCCCCTTCGAGTTCCCGGTCAAGCACGCCGACATCACCACGGAACTGGTCGACCAGGACGGCCACCCGTCGCCGACCGGCGTCCCGAAGTACCAGTGGCTGGCCGACCGGCACGGCGTGACCGTCCGGCCGCACCCCGAGGAGCCGACGCCGCTGACCGTCAGCTCGCACGTCAACACCGACGGGAACTGGTGGTTCCTGGACCTGGAGTTCGACGTGCCCGGCGGCACGCACATCCGGGAGATCTTGCTGGACGCCCAGGTCGGCAAGGACGACTCCGACGACAAGATGAACTTCGACGTCATCGGGGCCCGTTCGGAGCCGACGTGGCGCAACCTGTCGGACGCGCTCATCATCCGCGACCACCGGATCATGTCCTTCGACGGCGCCACGCCCTACATGCGCGGCTTCACCGGCCGCCACAAGATCACGTTCTTCTTCCACCACTCCGAGCGGGTGTTCGTCGGGCTCGGCGTGCGGCTCGACCTCACGGACGAGGCCGTCGAGCAGTGGCGCACCGACGTCTGGAACACGCTGTACAACGCCGCCCAGACCAGGTACTTCGCCGAGCAGGAGGACATCGCCGCGCGCATCGCGGCCATCGAGGACAAGCTGGCGAACGTCGACACCCTGACGCTGAGGCGGGAGGAGAGCGACGAGATCATGAAGTGCGTCCTGCGGTTCGTCCTCGGCACCGACTTCGACTTCATGCCCGCCGACGTCCTGGCCGCCTTCCTGGCCGCGCGCGTCGACCTCCAGCACGGCATCGGCTTCGACGGGCCCAGCCTCGGGCTCAGCGCCGAGCAGTGGACGCTGCTGCGCCGGCACGAGGACCTGGTGCGTTTCATCAACCAGGCGATCGAGTGGGAGAACGTGGTGACGTTCCTCTACTCCTACTTCTGGGACGTCCCGCCGAGCTGGCCGTTCATCCGGCAGTTGCGGCACCCGGACCCGACCAGGCAGGCGTTCCTGCGGGCCGGCAGCGCGCGGATCGTCCTGACCGTGCGCAAGGGCTGGGAGGAGGAGTGGATGCGCTTCGCCGAGGGAGGCGCGGTCGGCGCGCCGATCCCGGCGCCGTACCTGACGATCGCGCAGGAGATCGCGGCCTACGACGACCGCAACTATCCCGGCATCCCGCCCGCCAACCCCGAACGGGCGGCCGCCCGGCTCCAGGACGCCGCCTTCACCACGTCCTCGTCGGACCTGGCGCCGAGCCCGAACCCGGTGAACATCAAGGTCGGCAACAGCTCGGCGTTCGTCGTCGGGCTGCCGGTCGTGCTGGACGCCGAGGACGACCGCCGCGTCCAGGAGGCCCAGCTCGTCGTCGCCGTCCCGGACGCCACCCACCTCACGGTCGAGCGCCTGAGCTTCGCCCACCGCGGCACGCAGGCTCCCGTGCCGATCCTGCAACCGGGCGAGAAGGGGGCGCTCATCGCCGAGTGGCACGAGTACACGCCGTCGTCCGGCACCGACATCGCGCTCACGTCCAACCTCGCGACGATCTCGTAAGGCGGCGGACGGCCCGATGACGTACTTCTGCTTCCAGAGAAGCCAGAACGACCGGGTCTCCCGGATCTCCCTCACCGTCGGCGAGGAGACCCAGCCGATGATGTGGAAGGGCGAGCAGCCCGACGACAACGTGCACGCCGTGCTCTTCCACCACACCGCCGGCCTGGTGTTCCTGGAGGAGACCCGGGCCTCCTACGGCCCGCAGGGCTCCTACCGGGTGTTCGCGCTGACCGGCAGGACGCCCGGATCGGGCCGGTTCGAGGCCATAGAGGTACCCCGGACGGGCGCCCTGCGCACGCTCGGCCGGTTCGACCTCGACGTCCGCGACGCCACCGACGACCAGGCCGACCTGGTCTACACCGGCAAGTTCCTGTACTGGCGCAGATCCATGCCCGCCTCACTCCAGGGCTCCGGCACGCTGCTGTACGCGGCCACGTCCGGCCTGGTGGGACACCAGATCGGCGCCATGCAGAACAGCAAGGACCACGGCCCGCTGCCGGAGGGCCTGTACACGTTCCTCACCCACGTCGACCCCCGGCAGAACTCCGTCGAGGCGGCGAACCAGCGGGGCGACAAGGCCGTCTCCAACCCCGGGGAGGGCATCCAGTTCCTCCCCGTGGGCGGCAACGGCCCGGTCTTCCCCGACTGGGGCACCTTCCGCGTCCGGCTCACCCCGATCCAGGGGAACATGTACGGGCGTGGCGGCTTCTACCTGCACAACTCGCACAAGGGGTACAGCCACGGCTGCGTCGAGGTCGGGGTGAACGCCGACGGCCTCGACTTCTTCTCGGGCCTGCTGGCCTACGCCGGCAGCCAGCCGCGCAAGGCCAAGCTCGTGCTGCGCGTCCGGTACTCCTACCCCGAGCAGGGCACCCTGGGCAGAACCCTGCGCTGACCCCTCAGGCCGCGCCGCCGGGTCACCAGCGGCAACGGGCGCGGGCGGCGGAGACCGTCACCTCGTGGGTGTCGTCGGCCGTGACGGGCTGGTTGCCGACCAGGACGGTGAGCCGGCCCGGGGCGGGCACCCGCCAGGTGCCGAGCGGGGCCCAGCGTCCCCGGAAGGCGCGCTGGTCCACGGTCACCGGCGGGCCGAGGTGCGGCGGGTTCGTGTCGTTGTCGTCCAGGTAGTAGAAGGCGAGGCCGGTCGAGCGGGGGTCGTCGGGGATGTGCACGTCGATCGTGCAGCGTGCGCCGCCGCGGGTGTCGAAGTACCAGTTGACCGCCTGGTTGAAGTGGGCCGGCTCGTTGCCGACGCGCAGCGCCAGCGCCGCGCCCGCGCAGCCGTCGTCCTTCCACCCGCCCCCGCCGGTGATGGGACGCCAGGCGGGGTCGGCGTAGAACCACTCGGCCGCGCACCGGGGGCCGTGCACGGCCTGCCACCGGACGGGGCCCGTGGGGGCGGGGCCGGGCGGCGGCTGGGTGACCACCACGATCCCGGGATCGTCCGCCACGGTCGCCCGGACGGCCACCGGGCCGCCCGTCGTGGGGCCCGTCGCGGGGCCCGTCGTGGGGCCCGTCGCGGGGCCCGTCGTGGGCGTGGTGAGCCGGGGGAACAGGACGGCGGCCGTCGCGCCCAGGGCCAGCAGGACGGCTCCGGCCGCCAGCGCCCGGCCCGGCCAGGACGTCCGCGCGGGCCGGGTCGTCCCGGTGGGACCGTCGTCGGCTGGGTCGTCCTTGGCGGGGACACCCTCGGCGGGGTTGCCTTCGACCGGGTCGCCCTCGGTGGGGCCGGTCTCGGCGATGAGTGCCTGGTACTCCGCGTCCGAGGCCCAGGACAGCGGGCCGGCGGCGCTCTCGGCGAGGGCCGCCGCGCGGTCGGACGTGATCCGCTCCGCCGGGTCGCGCGCGGCGCACGAGCGGATCAGCTCGGCGAGCGCGGGCTCGACGCCGTCCACGTCGATGTCGGCGTTCAGGCTGCTGTAGAGCACCGCCATCGGCTCGCCGCGCCCGAACGGCGGACGGCCGGTGGCGGCGTAGGCGATCGTGCCGGCCAGCGCGAAGACGTCCGCCGCCGCCGTGACCGGCTCCTGACGTACGGCTTCTGGGGCGATGTAGCCGGGGGTGCCGACGATCTCCCCCGACGTCGTGATCGTGCTCTGGCCGGGGGCCCGCGCGATGCCGAAGTCGATCAGCCGCGGGCCCTGCGGCGACAGGATGACGTTGTGCGGCTTGAGGTCGCGGTGCTGGACGCCGTGCCGGTGCACGTCGGCCAGGGCGGCGGCCAGCCCGGCGAGCAGCCGCCGGCACAGCTCCGGCGGCAACTGCCCCCGTTCCGCCACCGCCCGCAACAGCGTCGGTCCCCGCACGTACGCCGTCGCCAGCCAGTACGGCGGCGCCGTCACCCGGGCGTCCACCAGCGGCGCCACGTACGGGGTGCGCAGGCCGCGCAGGGTGGCCGCCTCACGGCGGAAGCGTTCCATGGCCTCGGGGTCGGCCGGGTCGTGCTTGATGACCTTGATGGCCACCAGGCCCAGGCGGCGGCTCCTGGCCAGGTACACCACGCCCATGCCGCCCGCGCCGAGGCGCCCGAGCAGCCGGTGGCCGCCGATCTCGGGTGGGTCCGTCGCCTGTAACGCCTGCACGCTCATCCCCGTCGATCATGACAGACCGAGCGCTCGGGAGGCAGCCCCTACCACGGCCGGATCGGGCCGGACCGAGCGAGCGGGAGCCTGGGGTCAGACCGTGCCGTCCGGCACGGGGAGCAGGCCGCGTTCGGCGAAGACCTTCTTGGCGACGAACGTCGCGTTGAGCGCACGTGGCATGCCGCAATAGACGGCCGAGTGCAACAGGGACTCCGTGATCTCATCGGGCGTCAGGCCGACATTCAGGGCGGCGTTGATGTGCACGTCGAGCTGGGGTTCGCAGCCGCCGAGCGCGGTGAGCGCGCCCAGGGTCACCAACTGGCGGTCGCGGGGGGCCAGGCCGGGACGGTCGTAGATCTCACCGAAGGCCCAGGCGACCACCTGGTGGGCCAGTTCGGGCGAGATGTCGGCAAGGGCGTCCACAACCCGCTGCCCGGCCTCGCCGTCGACCTTCCGCAGCACCTCCAGGCCATGCTCGTAGCGCTGTTCACGGTCGGATCCTTCAGCAATGTTCGTCATGTCCGAAACGGTAGAACTTCGAGCGCACTCAAACGCAAATCCCCCTCACAGCGACGACGAGACGCGCGCCCCGACGGACGCGACGGCGGGGCAGCGAGGGGCGGGCGCGCAGCGCGATGAGGGGCAGCACGGGAGCGCAGCGCGGGGGCCCAGCCCGCTGGGGCGCAGCGCGGCGCGGAGAGAGCAGCGCGAGAGCGTGGCGCGGAGGACACGGAAGGGGCGGCGCGACGGAGGCGTGGGGTCAGGGTGCAGCACGCTGGGCGTAGCGCGGGAAACGCAGCGCGGGGGCGGCGGCGCGGGGGTGTTTGGGGGTTATGTCTTTGGTTTGGGGGAGTTGTCTGGGGTTTCTTGGGGGTAATGTCTGGCTTATTCGATATTCGTGGGGCTTTGTTCTGGATATCGGTACTAGTCTAGAGATTGCGTGAAAGTTCGTGGTTATTCGGGGTTGATGAATACTACAATTCCCTCGTTCTCGCCCGCGCGTCGCCACCCCAGGCGTTCGTACAGGCGAATGGCGTCGGGGGCGTTCACGGAGGTCAGCAGCCAGCTTCGGTTTTCGCCGCGCAGAAGGTTCAGAATGCGCCCGGCCAGACCCCGGCCGCGGGCGCGCGGAGCGACCGCCAGTTCGTCCACCTGGAGCGCGCCGGCCAGCATCCGGGACACCCCGTCCGGGCCGAGCGCCGCGAGCACCTTGCCGTAGCTGCGGGTGCGCGGCAGCGGGGTCGCGGTCGGCCAGGCCGTCCCGAACCCGCACGGACCCGCGTCATCGACGGCCAGCACCACGCGGAAGCCGGGCCGGGCCGCGTCGGCGGCGAACCGGACGCCGAACTCGGCGACCTCGCCCTCCCCCTCGTTCCACGGCGGCCCGGTGAACACCTCGCGATAGAGGTCGATCAGCTCCGCCCGGCACGCGAGCGCCTGCTCGCCGGTGAGCAGTTCCAGCCGGACGTCGGTACGTTCCGTCACCCTCAACCTCACTGTCTAGTCGTGGTACGACAGTGACGATAGCGGACGTCCGGCCAAACCGGCACCCCCGCGCCCGCGGCGCCGGCCGCCCGGAGCGCATGTTCCCGGCAGGGCCGCATTTTCGGGGCGACAGTGCTAGGGAATGATCGAGTCACAGTAAAGCGACACCACCGCTCCTTGTCGCAATAAAACTGGACAAGTCGGCTGTAAGGGCCTGGTAAATCTGGTCAACCTTTAGGAGCTCATGCCTGTCTTGTCAGAACTCCGAACTCAATGCGCGGGTAAGACTGCTCATGCCGGAGACCGACGGCAGTCGAGAAGTCCCGCGGCGGTTCTGGAAACTTCTGAACGGAAAGCGCGATGAAATCAATGATGAAGAAGCCGGCGGCCGTGCTCGCCACGAGCGCGTGCCTGCTGCTGGGTGGCGGCCAGATGCCGGCCGCCCAGGCCAGCACGGCCGGCACGGCGTCGTATCAGAGCCCAGCCGATGAGAAGCCGGTCCTCCGGGGCGGCTGCGGCTGGCGTCACTGCGGTCCTCGCTGGTGGGGCCCGCGCTGGGGCGGCTGGTGGGGCGGCGGTCACCACCACGACCACGACCATGACCACCACCACCGCGTAGGCCCGCGTGGTCCCCAGGGCCCGCGTGGTCCGGAAGGCCTTCCCGGCCGGTCGGTCCACAAGCCGGACCGCCACGACGACGACGACCACGGCCGCGAGGACCATGGCCACGACGACGACCACAACGAGGACGACGACTGGGGCGAGTGGGGCGAGAACTTCGACGGGTTCTAAATGACCCGCGGCGAAGTTCCCGCTGACACACCAGCACGCTGAACGGCGGGGTTCCCGGCGACATGCGCACACCGGCCGTCCGGACGTAGACCGGCTCCCGGTCCGGCGACCGGCCACGCGCCCATGTCCCGGCGAACCCCGCCCTGCTGCCCCCGCCCCCACCAGCACCGGAAGCCCCTCCGGACGCCCCTGCCCCGCCTCCCCGCCGACCGCGCGCCATACCGCCGGAACGGGAAACCGGACGGTAATGCCTTTTCTCACCGGCTGGGCTATGGTCGGCCTTATGACGGGACCGTGCAGAGCGCCACGAGGCCCCATCGCGCTGTGTTGCGTGGTGGGCCTGGTTCTGCTGTCCCTGCTGGTCGCCGGCCCTTCCTACGCCGACGACCAGACGACCCCGCGCCCCCTGTCCGCCGGCCACGAATGGACCCCGGACAAGAGCGGCGACCGGATGCCCAGCCTGCCGCCCCAGGCGTCCAGCGGCCGTGAGCACCACGTGCTGTCGTTGTGGCCGCCGCTGCGCGGCGCGCGGCACGCCGAGGCCGCCCACCTCGCGCTGCTCCCGGCGCCCGGTTCCGACGCGGCCGCGATCCGCGACCCGCAGCAGGTCGGGCACCGCACCGCGGGCTCGCGCAGCCCGCCGCTGATCTAGCTCCCTCCCTCTTCACGAGTCGCCGCCTCCCGGCCCGCCGAGCGCGCCGCGGGGCCGGTCGTCGCGCCCGGCCTTCGCACGGCCGGGTCCACGCGTTGCCCGGTCGCCCGCGGGTTCCGCGCGTTCCGTACGGCCGGAGGTCGCCGTCGTGGCGTGCCCGCGTGCGGGACGCGCCCTTTTCTCTCGTCTTTCGCGTACGAGTTCTCCGCGTCAGAGCAAGGAGCCGATCATCGTCATGTCCGACGCCGGATCAGTCCACCAACACTCACCGCGAACATCCGCGGTGCACCGCGCCCACGTGGTGCTCGACCTGGGCACCTCACGCACCCGTTCGCTGTCCCTGGACGGGTTCGCCATCGCCGACCGTCCCTCGGCGGTCGTCGTCCCGTCGCCGGAGAGCGCGGCCGGGATCCCGGTCCGCCCGATCCGCCGGGGCATGGTCGTCGACCCGGGCGCCTGCCTGCGGCTGGTGCATCTCGTGCTGCAGGACGCCTGGCTGGCCGGCGGCCGGCCGCTGGAGCACGTGATGGCCGCGGTGCCGAGGGCCGCGACGGGCAGCGACCGTCAGGCGGTGCGCGCGGCCGTCGCCGAGGCGGCCGGCTGCCAGGTGACGCTGGTCGAGGCGCCGCTGGCCGCCGCCGCGGGCGCCGGTCTGGACGTCGCGGGGCCGGGACCGTACCTGCTGCTGGACGTGGGGGCGGGCATCGTCGAGGCCGTCGTCGTCAGCGGCGGCGCGGTCAGCGACGCGGCGGCGCTCCAGCTCAGCGCCACGACGAGCACGGGCCTGCTGCCGGACGCGCTGGACGGCGTCGTGGAGATGACCGCCGGCCTGCTGCGCCGCCAGCCGGCCCACCTCCGTCCGGCCGTCCGCGACAACGGCCTGACCGTCACCGGCGGGGGCGCGCTCCAGACGCGGCTGCTGGACCGCCTGCACACCGCCCTTCGCGCGCGGATCAACGCCGCACCGGAGCCGCAGCACGCCACCGTCCGCGGCCTGCTGCGCCTGTGCCTGCGCCCCGCGACGCCCGTCATCGCCCTCTGAACCCCCGCAATCACAGCGGAAAGGAAACCATCATGACCGACCATCTCAGCACCGTGCAGCTCCAGTCCCTGCGCCAGGACATCGACGAGCAGCTGGAGCGGCGCAGCCGCCACCTGCTGGGCCTGCAGGCCGCGGCCCAGGACGGCAACGGCGCGGACGACACCTGGCAGGAGCTGCTGGCCTCTCTCGCCACCGCCGACCGGGCCATCGCCGAGCTCACCCAGGCCCGCGACCGGCTGACGGCCGGCTCGTACGGCCGCTGCGCGCACTGCGAGGCGGGCATCCCGTTCGAACGGCTCAAGATCCGGCCGCTGGCCCGATTCTGCATCAACTGCCAGCGCCAGCACGAAGCCGCCTGACCTCCGGGACCGGCCGCCCCTCACGACGTCGGGCGGCCGGTCCACCGCCGGCGGCCGTGTGGACAGGAATATGCAGACCGGTCTAGTGTGTGCCGCATGGCGGTCAAGGGGGACGAGACGCGGGCGCGCATCATCGCGGCGGCCCGCGCGCTGGTGGAGGCGCAGGGCAGTCACGGCACCGGCCTCAACGAGGTGCTGGCGGTGGCCGGCGCGCCTCGCGGGTCGCTGTACCACCACTTCCCCGGCGGCAAGGACCAACTGGTGGGCGAGGCGCTCGCCGCCGCCGGGCGCGAGGTCGACGCCATGATCGACGATCTGGCCGGCACGCTGCCGGCCGCCCGGGACCTCGTGCCGGCCGTCCTCGACGCGCTGGCCGACAGGATGGTGGCGGCCGGGTACGCCAAGGGCTGCCCGGTGGCGACCGTGGCCCTGGAGGTCGCCTCCTCCAACGAGCAACTGCGGCGCGTCTGCGCCGGCATCTACGAAGGCTGGCAGCGCAGGCTGGCCGACGCCCTGCGCGCCGACGGGCATGCCGCGGCCGACGTCCTGCACGCAGAGAACCACGACGCGGCCGACGACACGGGCAACGACACAGCCGACGAGCTGGCGGCGACCGTGCTCGCGATGATCGAGGGCGCGCTGCTGCTGGCCCGCGCCAGCCGTTCCCGGCTGCCGGTCGAACGGGTCCGCCGCCAGGTGGTCAGGCTGCTGGCCTGAGCCGGCGGTTTTTCGTGCCCACAAAATATGCAGATCGGTCTAGAGAGGAATTGTCATGGAAGACGCCGTGGTGTTCGGCGCGACCGGCTTCATCGGCAGATGGACGGTCCTGCACCTGCTGGAACAGGGCCGCGCCGTGACGGCCGTCGTCCGCCGCGCGGACGACGGGCTGGGCCGCTGGCTGCGCGAGCGCGGCGTGCCCGGCACGCGGCTCACGGTCGTCGAGGGCGACGTCACCGCCGGGCCCGGCCTGGGGCTGAGCGCGGCCGTCGAAGGGGCGGCGGGCGTGCGGGACGTGTTCAACGCCGCCGGCGTCTACCGCTTCGGCATGGGACGCGAGGAGGCCAGGGCGGTCAACGTCGAAGGCGCGCTCAACGTGCTGAACTGGGCCGCTGCCCGTCCCGCGCTGCGCCGGCTGGTGCACGTGTCGGGCTACCGCGTCGGGCTGGACCCGCGGCCGCGCCATCCGCTCCCCGAGGCCGAGCTGGCGGCTCTGTACCGGGACAAAGGGGCGTACGAGGGCTCCAAGGCCGAGGGGGACGCCGCCGTACGGGTCGCCGCGGCGCGGCTCGGCGTGCCGCTGACCGTGGTGAACCCGAGCAGCGTCATCGGCCATTCGCTGACCGGCGAGGCCGGCCAGTACCTCGGGCTGGCCTCGCTGGTCCGCGACCTGTGGGCGGGGCGGCTGCCCGCACTGCCGGGCGGCGCCCGTACGTTCGTCCCGGTGGTGACGGTGGACCATTTCGCCCGGTTCATGGCCGCCGTGCCCGAGCACGACCCCGAGCCCGGCGGCCTGCACTGGTTGCTCGATCCCGCCACGCCCGACCTGCCCGACCTGATCCGGCTGCTCGCGGACCACCTCGGCGTACCCGCGCCGCGCATTCGCGTGCCGGCGGGCGTGATCCGCCGCCTGCCGTCCGCGCTGACCGGCGCCGAGCCCGAGACGCTGGGCTTCCTGACCGAGGACCGGTACGACACGGGCTCGGCCGACCGGGTCGCCGCGTCCGCGGGGCTCCGGCGGCCACCCGTGGAGGACGCGTTGCGCCGCTGGGCCGACCGGCTGGTCGCCGACCGCTTCGGGGCCGCTCCGGCCGCACGTCCCGGTGGTTTCCACAGCGTGGCGGGGTCGCGTACGTACGTGGCGGGTGAGCGTACGTCGCCGCGGCTGGTCCTGCTGCACGGGCTTCCGCTCGACGGCGACTCCTGGCACGGCGTGCTCGACGATCTCGACAGCACCCCGTCCGCGACCCGCCCCGAAACCGCCGCGGACCGGTTTGCCCCGCTTGCCACCGACTCCCCCGCTCCGGGCCGGTTTCCCGCGCTTGCCACCGACTCCCCTGCTCCGGGCCGGTTTCCCGCGCTTGCCACCGACTCCCCCGCTCCAGGCCGGTTTCCCGCGCTTGTCGCCGATCTGCCGGGGCTGGGGCGTTCCTCGCCGGCCGGGGGCGCGGCGGCGGACTGGCTGGCCGAGTTGCTGGAGCCCGTGCGCACCCGTCCGGTGATCGTCGCGCACTCGGCCGCCGCCGCCCCGGCGCTCCGGTACGCCGCCGCCCATCCTGGCCGGATCGCCGCCCTGATCCTGCTGTCGCCGTACTTCCTCCAGCGCCGGCCGTCCGCGCTCACCCTGCTGCTCGCGGCCCCTGCCCTCGGCAGGATGGGCCCCGACCGGCTCGCGTCCACCCTCCTCGGCCCGGCGTCCCCGTCCGAGGACGCGCGGCGGGCGGTCACCAGCGCCGCGGCGGGGCTCCGCCGTCCCGGGGTCGCCGGGCGCACTGCCCGCGCACTGCGCGCCGCGCACCGCCCCGCCGAACGCGCCGACCTCCGCAGGCTGCTCGGCGGCCCCGTCCCCGTGCATCTCGTGGCCGGCGAGCTGGACCCGCTGACCGACAGCCCCGTCCCAGTGACGGTCATCCCGGGGGCCGGGCACCACCCGCACCTCACCCACCCGGCCGCCGTCGCGGAGATCGTGCGCCAGGTCCTCCTCCGGCCTGTCGTGGACGATTGCCCTCCGCCGTCCACGCCTGAGACCATGACCGGCCCACTTCCTCACCACCTCAGGGAATCATGAGCTCCGTCACCTACACCGAGCCCGCCGAGCCCCAACCCGAGATCCCGCTCGTCGGCGGCGACGTCACCGAAGGCGTCGTACGCGTCGGCGACACCGTACGCCGCCCCGTCGGGCCCAACTCCCCGCTGGTCCACGCGCTGCTGGGGCACCTGGAGGAGGCCGGGTTCGCGGGCGCGCCGCGGTTCCTCGGCATCGACGCCGCCGGCCGCGAGGTGCTGACCTTCGTGCCCGGTGAGGTCGCCGGCCAGCCGCGGCCCGCGTGGCTGGCCGACGAGGAGCGGCTGGCCTCCGTGGGCCGGCTGATCCGGGCCTACCACGAGGCGGTGGCGGGGTTCGTCCCGCCCGACGGCGTGCGGGCGGACTTCGGGTTCACCGAGCCGCCGGGCATGCCGCCCGCACCGCCGTACCCGACGGAGCTGGTCGGGCACCTGGACTACACGCCGGACAACATCGTGTTCCGCGACGGCGTGGCGGCCGGGCTGATCGACTTCGACATCGCCAGGCCGGCCACCCGGGTCGAGGAGCTGATGAGCGCGATGTTGTACTGGGCGCCGCTGGCCGACCCGGCCGACGCCGACCCGCCCCTGCGCGGGCTGGACGTGCCGCGCCGCTGCCGCCTGCTCGCCGACGCGTACGGGATGTCCGGCGTCGACCGTTCGCGCCTGGTCGAGGTGGCCGTGCTGCGTACCCGGCGGTCGTGGTTCTCGATGCGGCAGATCGCCGAGGAGCAGGGCGGCGGCTGGGCCCGGATGTGGGAGGAGGGCGTCGGCGACCTGATCAAGCGGCGCGAGGCGTGGCTGGAGCGCCACGGCCCGGCGATCGACGCCGCGCTCACCGCCCCCTGACCGCCCCTGCCCCGGAGGCGGCGTCCGCCTACTGCCCGGGCGGCGGCAGGCGCAGGGCGAGCAGCGCGATGTCGTCGGTACGCGGCGACGGCGCCAGCGCGAGCACCTGCTCGCAGAAGTCCTGGAGCGGGCGCCGGGCCAGCGTCGCGGCGTGCCGGCGCAGCCGGGCCAGGCTGTTGTCCAGGTTGACGCCGGGCACCTCGACCAGCCCGTCGGTGTAGAGCAGCAGCGTGCTGCCCGGCGGCAGCGGCGCCAGGGCGTCGTGGCGGGTCACGTCGTCGAGATGCACGCCCAGCAGCAGCGACTGGCCCTCCTCCAGGTAGCGGGCCTGCCCGTGCGCGGTGACCAGCAGCGGCGGCAGGTGGCCGGCGCTGGTCCAGCGCAGGATCCGCGTGTCGGGGTCGCTCTCCGGCTGGGGCGGCTCGATCCTGGCCAGGATGGCCGAGGCCGTGTGGGCGTCGCTGGCCACGGCCATGACCTTGTTGAGCCGGTCGAGGATCAGGCTGGGCGACTCCTTGTGGTCGCAGGCCAGGGCGCGCAGCATGTTGCGGAGCTGGGCCATCTGCCCGGCGGCCTCCAGGTCGTGGCCGGCGACGTCGCCGATGGCCAGCGCGGTGACGCCGTCGGGGAGCACGAACGCGTCGTACCAGTCGCCGCCCACCTGGGAGCCGGCCGGGGCCGCCAGGTAGCGGGCGGCGAGCTGCAGGTGATCGACCTGGGGCAGCGCGGTCAGCAGGTGGCGCTGCATGGTGTCGACGATGTCGCGCTGCTGGCCGAACAGGCAGGCGTTGTCGGCGGCCAGCGCCGCGGTGCGGGCGATGTCGGCCACCAGCTCCACGTCGGCCTCCGTGTACGGCCGCGCCGGGTCGGTGCGCGCCACCGTCAGCGCGCCCAGCACGCGGCGCGGCGTGCGCAGCGGCGCCACGATCGCCGACGAGCCGCCCAGCACGTTGAACAGGGAGTCGTGGGCGGCGGCCAGCGGCCCGTCGGGCGGCGCGGCGATCTGCTCGGGCCCCAGCAGCAGGGCCTGCTCCCCGCGCAGCACCCGAACCAGCGCCGACCGCGAGGGGCCCTTCGGCAACGACGGCAGCTCGGCGAACCACGAGGGGTCCACCGGCGTGACCCCGGCGCAGGCCATGGCCAGGCGGCGCAGCTCGCGCGGCCCGAGGAACATGTCCACCGCCGCCCAGTCGGCCAGGCGCGGCACCAGCAGCCGGCCGAGCCGCGTCATCGCCTCGCGCACGTCCAGCGTCTGGGTGAGGACGGTGCTGATCTCGGTCAGCAGGCGGAACTGCTCGGTCAGCTTCTGGGCGCGGACGAGCTCTTCGGCCTGCCGGCCGGCCGCGTCGAGGCGTTCGACGACGTCGATGAAGACCACGACGACGCCGGCCGGCTCGCCGTCGTGATGGATGGGCGAGGCCAGCCAGGCGACCGGGAGCAGCCGGCCGCCGGCGGTGGCGAAGGTGGCGAACTCGCTGCGTACGGACCGGTCCTGCCGGCACACCGTCACCAGCTCGCAGCCGGAGCGGGGCGGGAGGCTGCCGTCGAGGCGGCGGTGCAGCTTCTGGTGCGCGTCGGCGCCGCGCAGCTCGTCGGCGGGAAAGCCGAGCAGGGCCGTCGCCCCCGGGTTGACCCACGTGATGCGGCCGGCGAGATCGGTGAGGTAGATGCCCATGCCCGTGCCGTCGAAGGCCGCCCGCAGCAGCCACTCCGCCGGCTGGGCGCCGGAACCGGAGCCGTCCGGCCGGTGTTCGGCGTCGCCCCCATCAGCCATCATCACACTACGTTATCGGATGATTACTGACATGCCGACCTCGTGTACCCCGGAACGTGCCGGGCCGGTGCCGGCCGGGCTAGGACCAGGGGAAGGCGCCGCCGGCCATGGTGCTGCTGAGGCGGCGATCGGCGGCGCCGGGGGTCTCCGAGGGCACCAGCATGCGCAGCCGCAGCCGCGAGCCGAGGCCGGTCCGCTCCAGCGCGACCGAGTCGCACAGCTGCTGGATCACCCACAGGCCGAAGCCGTGGGACGCGGTCGGGTCGACGCCCGCGGTGTCGAGGTGGTCGGCGGTCAGGCGGCCCGCGGTGTCCAGGATCTCCACGCAGACGCCGATCGGGTCCCGGGTCGCGGTGACCAGGCCGGCCGAGCCGCCGTGGTCGAGGACGTTGGTGACGGCCTCGTTCACCGCGAGCACCAGGTCCTCCAGCCGCTCGCCGGACAGTCCGCTGTGGTGGCCGTGGATGCGCACCAGGTCGCGGATGAACGCCAGATCGGCGCTGATGGGACAGCGCAGCTCGAACTCCACAAGCATGATCGTCTCGTCTGTCGGAGGTCGGGAAGGGGTACGCCGGCCCCTTTCAGCTTTCCCGTCGAGCGATCGTCAAACGCGCCGGCCGCTCGCCGTCGAGCTCCCGGGACGGCTCACGGGATGACGGCCTGGGCGAGGGCGATGCCGCACCAGGCCGCTCCCAGGCCGGCCGCGATGCCGGCCACGGCGTTGAGCGCGGCGTAGGTGCGGGCGCCGTTCTGCAGCAGCCGCAGGGTCTCGTAACCGAAGGTGGAGTACGTGGTCAGCGCCCCGCACAGGCCCGTGCCCAGCAGGGCCTGCGCCGCGCCGGTGGCGGGCAGCGCCAGCAGGAAGCCGAGCAGCGCCGAGCCCGTCACGTTCACGGTGAAGGTGCCCCACGGGAACAGGCTGTCGTGCCGGGCCTGGACGGCGCGGTCGATCAGGTAGCGGGCGGGCGCGCCCACGGCGGCCCCCAGCACCACCAGCAGCAACGACGTCACGGACGCCTCCCGCCGCGCGGAGCCCGCGCGGCCCGGTCGGGCACGGTCTCGGCGGGAATGGTTTCCACGGGACCGGTCTCGGCGGGAGTGGCGAACCGGCCGAACAGCCCGCGGCCGAGCACCTGGCCCAGGAAGACCGCGGCCAGCGCCATGACCAGCGTGACCGCCAGGTAGGCGAGCGCCGTGCGCGGCTGCCCCGCGGCCAGCGCCCCGTGGGCGTCGGCGATGGAGGTGGAGAACGTGGTGAACCCGCCCAGCACCCCCACCCCCAGGAACGGCCGGGTCAGCGGGTGAGCCTGCCAGACCTCGGTGATGGCCACCATCAGCAGCCCGATCAGCAGGCAGCCGGTGACGTTGACGGCCAGCGTCGGCCAGGCGAACCCGCCGGGCGGCACCGGGAAGGCGGTCAGGACGGCGTAGCGGGCGAGCGCGCCCAGCACGCCGCCGGCCGCGATGACGGCCAGCGTGGCGACCGGGGCGCGGGCCAGCTCGCCGCGCTGGGCGGGCACGTGGAGGTCGACGTCGGGATCGACCGCGGCCCGCGGATCGACCTGCGCGCCGGCGCCTCCGGCGGCATGCGCGCCACCGACCTCCACCCCTTCGGCGGCGTGCGGGGATCCGGTCTCGGCCCCTTCGGCGGCGGCGTGCGCGCGGCCGGGTTCGGGTTCGGGGGGACGAGCTTGGGTCATGAGGCATCTCCTACCAGCACATGAGCGTGGCACATCTCTGGCAGGGACCGTTGGCGGCGACACCGCGGTTACCCCCGGACGGGCGGGAGGCGGCGGGCCCCACCGCCGCGGCTCCCGGCGCGGGAAGCCGCCCCCATCATACCGGCGACCACCCCACACCCCACCGCCGAGAGGTGTCCCCCACGGGCAACCCGCCCCCGGCGTCAACCGCTGAGCGACAACCAGACGCGGTCGGGCAGGACGCGGGCCGCCTCGTCCAGGTCGATGTCCGGCGCGCCCGCCAGCCACCGTCTGCTCACCTCGGCCACCGGCCCGATCAGCAGCATCTCCACCTGCGCCGCCGGCAGCCGCGCCACCGTCCCCTCCGCCATGCGCGCGCCGATCCAGGCGTTCAGCCTGCCCAGCCGGGACGCCTTGGCCGCGGCGATGCGCTCGGCGTACGGGCCGAGGTCCAGCGCGTACGGCGCCGCATGGATGAAGCGGGCCTTGTCCGGGTGCGAAGCGGTGAAGCCGAGGTAGGCCGTCACGGCGCGGCGCACGCCGTCACGGGCGTCGGCGGTCTGCTCGGTGACGGCGACCAGCGTGTCGAGCAGCTCGTCCATGCACCGGCTGTACAGCGCGGCGGCCAGCCCTTCCAGGCTGCCGAAGTGGTGGTAGACGCTGCCCATGCTGACGCCGCTGCGCGTGGTCACCGCCCGGAGGGTGAAGTCGGATGGGTAGACCTCCAGGGCGGTGTCCAGGAGCCTGCGCACGGTCTCCTCGCTGCGCCGGTGCCGGGTCATCGCACCGCGGCCAGCGCCTCGGCCTCGTCCCAGACGCGCCGGGCCAGGTCGGCGTCCAGCGCCGGGCCCTGCAACGGGACCTGGCGGTCCTGGTCGAAGTACCGGCCGGTGCCGGCGGCCTCGGCCAGGGAGACGACGTGCCGCGCGCCTTCCTCGGGCGCGGCCCAGCTGCGCTTGGCGGCCTTGAGCAGCCAGCCGAGCGGGCCGCGGCGGTCGCCGAGCCCGGTGCGGATGACGCCGGGGTGCACGGCGTCGATCGTGATCCCGGCCGTCCGCCAGCGTTCGGCGAACAGTGGCACGGTCAGCAGGTTGCACAGCTTGGTGTCGGCGTACGTGCGCATCGGCGAGAAGGCGGCGCCCACGGCCGTGCGTCCGGGTTCGGCCCAGCCCTTGACGTACAGGCCGGCGGTGACCTGCACCACGCGTCCGAGCCGGTCCTCCAGCAGGTGGTTGAGCAGGAACGGCGCCAGGTGGTTGACCGCGAACGACTCCTCCAGCCCGTCCTCGGTCAGGACGCGGCGGGCGGGCCAGAGGCCGGCGTTGTGGACGAGCACGTCAATGCGCGGGCAGCGGTCCAGCAGGTCGCCGGCCAGCCGCCGGACCGACTCGGCCGTGGTGAGGTCGCCCGCCACGGCCTGGACGTCGCCCCCGATCCGCGCGGCGGCCTGCCGGCCCCGATCCGCGTCCCGCGCGACCAGCAGCACCGTGTGCCCGTCGCCGGCCAGCCGTTCGCACACCGCGTACCCGATGCCCCGGTTGCCGCCGGTCACCACCATGATCGACATATCAGAGCATTTTTCTAGAGAAATGATCTAATTTCAAGAAGATGGCCGGTCCGGCTTGACCTGGAGTTCGCTCCAGCCCCCAGACTCCCGTTCCGGGGCCTCGTACAGAACGTGACGAACTGGGGAGACAGCATGAAGTACCGGACGATCGGCACGAACCCGGACACCCGCCGCGAGGTGAGCGCGCTCGCCCTCGGGGCGATGTTGTTCGGCTCGGTGACCGACGAGAAGACGTCGTTCGCCATCCTCGACCGCTACGCCGAGGCCGGCGGGACGTTCATCGACACGTCCGACAACTACGCCTTCTGGGTGGACGGCGGCCAGGGCGGGCAGAGCGAGGAGCTGCTCGGCCGCTGGCGGCGCAGCAGCGGCGCCGGGGACGAGATCGTGATCGCCACCAAGCTGGGTGCGCGGCCGCTCGCGCCGGGCACCAGCTACGTCGACAACGCCGAGGGTCTGTCCGCCAGGATCATCAGGGAGTCGGCCGAGCGCAGCCGCGAACGTCTCGGCGTGGACCGCATCGACCTGCTCTACGCCCACATCGAGGACCGCACGGTGGAGGTGGCCGAGACCGTCGAGGGCTTCGGCGCCCTGGTGGCCGAGGGCACGGTCGGCCTGCTCGGGGCGAGCAACCACGCGATCTGGCGGGTGGAGCGGGCCCGCGCCCTGGCCGCCGCCTCGGGGGTGGCCGGGTACGAGGTGCTGCAGTACCAGCACAGCCTGCTGCGCCCGCGCTTCGACGTGCCGGAGTCGATCTTCCAGGACGGCAGCCTCGGCCACGCCGGAGCCGAGCTGCTGAGCTACCTGCGCGCCGAGCCCGCCCTCACCCTGGTCGCCTACTCGCCGCTGCTCGGCGGGGCCTACACCCGGCAGGACAAGCAGGTGCCGCCGGACTACGACCACCCCGGCACCCCGGCCCGCATGGCGGTGCTGCGCGAGGTCGCGAAGGAGTGCGGGGCGAGCCTGAACCAGGTGGTGCTGGCCTGGCAGATCGGCTCGGCGTTCCCGGTGATCCCGCTGGTCGGGGCGTCGTCGGTGGCCCAGCTTGAGGAGAGCCTGGCCGCCGTGGACCTGGAGCTGACCGACGACCAGCGCGCCCGCCTGGACGCCGCCCACTGAAACCCCGCCCGCCCGATGCCGCGGAGGGCTCGGGGCAGCGGCCGGGACGCCGCGCCTGAGCCCGATTCGCCCGGGTAAGGATGGGGCTCATGTTCATCAAAGCGTGTCTGAACGGAAGCCGGGCGGCGGGCGAGCACCCCCGGCTGCCCCTGACGCCCGCCGAGCTGGCCGCCGACGCCGTGGCCGTGCGGCGGGCGGGGGCGGGGGCGGTGCACGTCCATCCGCGGGACGCGGCGGGGCACGAGTCGCTGGCCGCCGCCGACGTCGGGGCGGCGACGTCGGCCGTCAGGGCGGCGACGCCTGGGCTGCCCGTGGGCGTGTCCACCGGCCTGTGGATCACGGGCGGCGACGCCGCGGCCCGCCTGGACGCGGTGACCGCCTGGGCGCAGCTGCCCGCCGGCGCCCGTCCGGACTTCGCCTCGGTGAACCTGTCGGAGCCGGGGTTCGGCGAGCTGGCGCGGACGTTGCTGGCGGCCGGGATCGGGGTCGAGGCGGGGGTGTGGACGCCGGCCGACGCCGCGACGCTGACCGCCTCGGGCCTGGCCGGACGCATGACGCGCATCCTCGTCGAGGTGATCGACGCGCCGTCCGAGGAGGCCGTCCCCCGGGCTGCGGCCATTCTGGACCGCCTGGACGGGTCGCCCGCCCCCCGCCTGCTGCACGGCGAGGGGCCGGCGACGTGGCCGCTCGTGGCGGAGGCCGTACGGCGGGGCCTCGCCACCCGGATCGGCCTGGAGGACACGCTGCTCGACCCGGACGGCGGCCCGGCCGAGGACAACGCCGCCCTCGTCGGCCACGTCCTGGCCATCGCCCGCCCCGGCGGGTAGAAGGCGGCGCGCCGGGCGGTAGGGACAGCCCCCGCATGAGGGTGGGTGGTGCCGTGACTGTGGCGAAGCCGCCGATTCGCCACAGTCGGGACATGGCTTGATCGACGCGACAAGGAGTCCCGATGCCTTCCTCCGCCGCCCGGCGCGCACTCGCCCTGCTCGTGATCGTCCCGCTGGCGCTCGCACCGATGGCTCCGGCGTTCGCCGCCGAGCGGGCGCCGTCGGTGCAGTCGCGGCTGGACGCCCTCACCGCCTCCCCCGACGTGCCCGGCGCCGTGGCCTACATCCGCCACCCGGACGGCCGGACCACGACGGTCGTCTCCGGCACCGCGCGGCGCGGCACGAAGCAGCCCATGCCCGGCGCCGACGGCCGGTTCAGGATCGCCAGCGTGAGCAAGTCGATCATCGCGGCCACTGTGCTGAAGCTGGCCGACCAGGGCAAGGTGAACCTGGACGAGCCGGTCGAGACGTACCTGCCGGGGGTCATCCGCGGCAAGGGCATCGACGGACGGGACATCACCGTGAAGATGCTCCTGCAGCAGACCAGCGGCCTGCCGGACTTCACCCCCGTCGCCGACTGGTCGAAGATCGGCAAGCAGGACCTGCTCAAGCTGGCCCTCTCCCTCGAACCGACGCCGCGCGGCCGGTTCGCCTACTCCAACACCAACTACATGGTCCTCGGCCTGGTCGCGCAGGCGGTGACCGGGCGCGACTTCCGCGTGGTCAGCCGCGACCTGGTGCTGAAGCCGCTGGGCATGCGGGACACGTACTGGCCGGCCGAGGGCGAGACCGGCATCCGCGGCCCGCACGCGCACACCTACGGCGTGCACCCGCTGCACCCGAAGGACGGCGTCGTCGACGTGACCCGGCTGCCCGGCCACGCGTTCGGCGCCAGCGGCGGGCTGGTCTCGACGCCGCGCGACCTGAGCGCGTTCTGGCGGGCGCAGTCCGTCAAATCCGGTTCGTACGTCGACGTCGACCGGCCCGGCTGGCCCAAGGGCGCCCGCTACGGCTACGGCGTCATGGAGATCCCGCTGAGCTGCGGCGGCAAGTTGTGGGGGCACGGCGGCGACGTCCCGGGCGTGTCCACCTTCAGCGGCCGCGACCGCGACGGCCGCACGGTCACCGTCTACGCCACGGGCTCGGCCAACGGCGGCAAGGCCCGCGATCTCCTGATCGCCGCCTTCGACACCGCCCTGTGCACCCGCTGACCGGCCCCGCGCGCCGGCTAGGCGGACCGCCGGCTCAGCACTGGATCGGCGACCAGCCGGGCCCACGGTAGCCCGCCCCCTTCGGGAACGTGCCGCCGCCCCCGTCGCGACGTGGGTCAGCGGTTCATGTCGCGGCGCAGGGCCGGGAGCCGGGGCTCGTCGTCGGTCCAGGCGGCCGTCCTGATCGCCTCGTACGAGCGGTCCTGGCCGATCGTCGACTCCAGGGCCAGCGGCAGGCCGGTGGCGGTGTCCACGACGAACCGGTATCGCTCACCCGGCCCGGCCGGCCGGCTGACCGCCTGGCCCTTGCGGCCGAGCGGGTCGGTGGCCTCGCTCTCCGCGCTCGCCCCCGGGAGCGCGGCCAGCATGCGGTACGTCGCCGCCCGCACCTCCGGCGAGGTCGGGAAGTTCATGACGAGCCGCACGCCGGTCTCGAAGAGCTGGGCGTTCATGTCCACCCGCTCCTTGCCGTACCCCTTGGACACGACGCGTTCGAGGGTGTCGCGCAGCCCTTCCGGGGTGGTCGGCAGGGCGTTCAGGGTGGCGGGCGTCATGGGTGTGCCCAGCAGGGTGAGCGTCTTGCCGCTGTCGTCGCGTACGGCGTCGCGCTCGCCGGGGCCGGTCTGCAGCTTCACCGGGGGCGTGCCCCCGCTCAGGGTCCAGGTCCGGGGGGAGCCGGCGGCGCGCCAGGCCGTCTCGTCCTCGGGCGTCGCCGGCTCGGCGCCGAGGTCCTGGCGGATCACCCAGGTGGGGCGGTCGGCCGCCTTGGGGAGCCAGAGCTCGATCGAGCGGGTGGTCTTGAGGGTGTAGTGGCCGCCGGGCGCGCGTTCGTACCGGCCGACGACGCCGTCGCGCCTCCAGTACGCGCCGTCGCCCGCGACGGGGGTGACCGAGCCGGCGGCGGCCAGCAGGATGTCACCGGCCGAGAGCCGGGCGGGCGCCGCGGATGCCGCGGATGCCGCGGGTGTCGAAGGCGTCGAGGGGGCGGTGAGGAAGGTGGCGGCCACGGTGACGGCGGCCGCCCCGGCCAGGCTCGCCCCCACGAGCGGCCAGCGCCGCCGGCCCCTCCCGCCGTCCGGCAGCGCCCGCAGCGCCGGACGCCGCTCCTCCCCGCGGACGCCGGCGTCCATGGGGGAGGCGTAGGCGTCGGCGAGGCGGGCGCGGCCGTCGGCCAGCACCTCGGGGGTGGGGGGCGGGGCCGCGTAAAGGTCGCGGATCAGGGTCAGGTCCTGGTTCAGGTCATCCACGAGAGTCTCCAAGCAGGGGATTGACGCCGCCCAGGGCGGCGCGAAGCTTCCTTCTGATGCGGTTCAGCCGGGAACCGACCGTTCCCGACGGGATGTCGAGGGCCTGGCCGATCTCCTGGTAGCTGAGGTCGGCCAGCGCCAGGAGCAGCAGGACGTCGCGGTCGGCGTCCGGCATCGCCTGCAGGGCCGCCACCAGGTCGTCCTTGACGCCCGCCGCCGCCAGCCGCCCGGCGACCAGGTCCTCGTGCCCGTCCTCGGCCTGTTCGCCGGTGAGCGTCCCTTCCGGCGCCCGTTGCATCGCCTGCAACCGGCGCAGCTCGCTCCGGCGGTGCTGGGCGACGACGTTGGTGGCGATGCCGTACAACCAGCCGCGGACCACGCCACGGCCGGAGTCGAAACCGGCCCGGCCGTGGAAGGCGGCCAGGAAGATCTCCGCGGTGAGGTCGTCGGCGGCCTGGGTGCCGAGGCGGCCGGCGACGTACCGGTGGATCTCGGGAAAGTAGCGGTCGTAGAGCACCCCGAACCGCTCGGGGAGGCGCAGGGACTCGGCGATCGCCTGCTCGTCCTCGACCGTCATGGTTTGTGTCACACCCCTACTTGGCGGGAGCGCCCGTCCTTCTTCACGCCCCCTCAGCCCGTGAAGAGGGGGCGGGCATTCCGCCAAGAAGACATGTGATCCTCAGAACGACAGCGGTCTCAGTGACCATCGCGCTCCTCGGAGCCGTCCCTTCCGGCCTGCCGGCCCCGCCGGGCGGCCCCGCCCGTACCGTGACGCTGATCACGGGAGACCGGGTGAGTCTCGTCGCCGACGGCGTGCGCGTCGCGCCGGGCAAGGGCCGTACGGGCGTCGTCTTCAGCACGGAGAAGATCGGCGACCGGCTCCGCGTCGTGCCCGGCGACGCCGTCCCCCTGCTGGCCGCCGGTCGGCTCGACCCCCGCCTGTTCGACGTGACGACCCTGCTGGAGTACGCCCCCGGCGCCCTGCCCCTCATCGTCGCGGGCCCGGACGCCGCCCGCCGGCCAGGCCTGGCCGCCCATGGCATGGCGGTGACCCGCGACCTGCCCGCCGTGAACGGCGCCGCCGTACGGTTCGACGCCGCCGCCGGCTCCTGGCCGGACCTCAGGGCCTCGCTCGCCTCCGGCACGGGAAAGATCTGGCTCGACGGCCGGGCGACCCTGTCGCTGGACGCCAGCGCCAAGCAGATCGGCGCCCCCTCCGCCTGGGAGAAGGGCTACACGGGCGCCGGGGTGAAGGTCGCCGTCCTGGACTCCGGCATCGACGACACCCACCCCGACCTGGCCGGCAAGGTGGCGGCCCGCCGGAACTTCACCGGCACGGACACCGCGGCCGACCTCACCGGGCACGGCACCCATGTGGCCTCGACCATCGCCGGGACCGGCGAGCGTTACCGCGGTGTCGCGCCGGGCGCCGCCCTGCTGGACGCCAAGGTGTGCGCCGACCGCTGGTGCGCGGAGTCGGCGATCCTGGCCGGCATGCAGTGGGCCGCCGAGCAGGGGGCCAAGGTGGCCAACCTCAGCCTCGGCTCGCCGGACGCCCCCGGCCTGGACCCGCTGGAGGAGGCCGTCCGGACGCTGACCGAGCGGTACGGCGTGCTGTTCGTCGTGGCCGCCGGCAACTACGGCAAGCCGGGCACCGTCGCCTCGCCCTCCACCGCGGACGCGGCCCTGTCGGTCGGCGCGGTGGACCGTGCCGACCGCCTGGCCGTCTTCTCCAGCGCCGGTCCCCGCGTGGGCGACTCGGCGTTGAAGCCCGACATCACCGCGCCGGGCGTCGCCATCCGCGCCGCGCGTGGCAAGGACTCCCCCGGCGACGGCCCGTACGTCGAGATGTCGGGCACCTCCATGGCGGCCCCGCACGCCGCCGGGTCGGCCGCGATCCTGGCCGGGCTGCGCCCGGACTGGACGCCCGAGCAGCTCAAGGCCGCCCTCATGGCCACTGCCCGGCCGCAGCCCGGCACGGGGATCTACGCCCAGGGCGCGGGCCGCCTCGACGTGGGCCGCGCGATCGGCCAGACGGTGACCGCCTCCCCCGCGTCGGTCAGCTTCGGCGTGCTCGCCTGGCCGCACGACGACGACGAGCCGGTCACCAGGAAGCTGGCCTACCGCAACGACGGTCCTGAGCCGGTGACGCTGCGCCTGTCGGCGCGGGCCGGCGCGGACGTGTTCGAGGTGTCGCCCGGCACGCTGACCGTCCCCGCGGGCGGCCGGGCGGAGGCGACCGTCACCGCCGACACCCGGGGCGACGTGGCCGACGGGCCGCTCGGCGGCTACCTGGAGGCCACCGCCGAGGACGGCACGACCGTGAGCACGCCGCTCGCCGTGGTCAAGGAGGTCGAGAGCTACGACCTGACCCTCGACCGGCCGGGCGCCGCGGACGCGCTGACCACCCTCTACCGGACCGACGTCGACCGGAAGGACTGGAACCCGGTCACCGTCCAGCCTGGCGGCAGGGTCACGCTGCGGCTGGCCAAGGGCACCTACGTCGTCGACAGCCGGTCCACGGACGGCGAGGGTCTGACCATGCTCGTCCATCCCGGCCTGCGCCTGGACCGGGATCAGTCCCTGCGGCTGGACCCGGCTCAGGCGCGGCCGGTGTCCATCGCGCCGCCCGACCCGGCGGCCAGGCACCTGATGACCGAGGTGACCTACAGCGGGCGCACGCGGGACGGTTCCCCCTACTACCTGGGCGCGGAGGCCACCATGTTTGACGCCGCGCCGGGCATCCGCACCGCGCAGGTCGGGGCCGGCCGGTACGACCTGCTGACCAAGGTCGCCGGCCAGTGGGCGGTGCCGGGCCCGGACGGCGACCTGGCGGGCAGCGCTCAGGCGTACCGGCTGGCGTGGTTCGTCCAGGGCCAGGTGCCGACCGGCTTCAGCCGCCGGGTCGGGCGCGCGGACCTGGCCACGATCCGCAGGGACTACGGCGCGCCGGCGGCCGGCGCGGACGCGAGCGCCGCGAGCGCCGCCTGGCCCGCGGAGGGACGGTTCTTCAGCGTCATGTTCGTGACCGACTTCCGGCCCCCCTTCACGCACACCGAGTACGTCAACACCGGCGGCGGTCTCCGCTGGCGGAACATGTACACGGAGACGGGCCCGACCTGGGGAGCCGACCTGATCTCGACCGCCCGCAGGTACGAGGCGGGACACGCCTACGACGAGACCTGGAACCGCGGCGTCTTCGGTCCCGCGCCGGTCACCGAGGAGGGCGCTCCTCCCGTCTCCCGCGCGGGCGACGTGATCTCCGCGTTCCCCTTGCTGTACGCCGACGGGGCCGGTCATCCGGGGATGTCGAGCGTGTCCGGGGCGCGGATCGCCCTCTACCGGGACGGCGAGCTGGTGGCGGAGGAGCCCGCTCCGGGGGCGCGGTTCGGCGTGCCGGCCGGGGAGGCGGCCTACCGGCTGGAGGTGACGGCCGAGCGCGGCCCGGAGCTGCTCTCCACCCGTACGGCGGTCGCCTGGACGTTCCGCTCGGCCGGTGGCCGGGACGGCGCGCTGCCGCTGCCGGTCGTGGTCTTCTCGCCCCCGCTGGACCCGGCGAGCGGCGCGCCCGCCGGCCGGGCGTTCGCGGTGCCGGTGTCCGTGCGCGGGCAGGCGGGGGCGGCGCGGGAGCCGGCCGTGGAGGTCTCCTACGACGACGGCCGCACCTGGCGGGCGGCGAAGGTCGCGGGCGGCGCCGTACGGCTGCGCCATCCGGCCGGGGCGGGCTTCGTCTCCCTGCGCGCCCGCGCCGCCGACACCGGAGGCAACACCGTGGAGCAGACGGTGATCCGCGCCTACCGGATCGGGTGACCCGCCGGCCGGTGAAGGGCGCGGGGCGCGTGGAGCGCTTGGGTGACTCTGGGGAAATTTCCGATTTTGCCGTCATTTCCAACCCCAAACCGCGATGATCTAGGTCGGCCGGATGCCCACGGGGGGCGCACCGGCCGTTGATTGGAGCCCCATTTTGCGGAGAAGACTCCCACTGTTCGCCACCGCCTTCGTGGCGCTGGCGGCGTTGATCCCGGTTCCGGCGGCGAACGCGGCGACGACCGCGACACCCGCCACCACCACGACGAACGCCATCACCTGGGCGCCCTGCGAGGAGGAGCCCAGCGCCGAGTGCGGCAAGCTGACCGTGCCCATCGACTGGGCGCAGCCGAGCGGGCCCTCGATCGACCTCGCGGTCGCGCGGCGCAAGGCCACCGACCCGGCCGCCAGGGTCGGCTCGCTGGTGATCAACCCCGGCGGTCCGGGCGGGTCCGGCGTGGAGGCCGTCTACGGCGCTCCCGGGTCCTACACCGAGGAACTGCAGCAGCGGTTCGACATCGTCGGTTTCGACCCGCGCGGCGTGGGCCGCAGCCACCCGGTCATCTGCTCGGCGTCGGTCTACAACCAGATGCCGCCGACCGTCATGCGCAGCCAGGCCGACTTCGACGCCTGGAACGCCTTCACCAAGAAGCTGCACCCGGACTGCCGGGCTCGTACCGGCCCGCTCTACGACCACGTGGACTCCGTCTCCGTGGCCCGTGACATGGACGCCCTCCGCGCCGCCCTCGGCGAGGAGAAGCTCACCTACTACGGCATCTCGTACGGCACCCTGATCGGCCAGATGTACGCCGAGCTGTTCCCCGGCCGCATCCGGGCGCTCGCCCTCGACAGCAACATGGACCACAGCCTCGGCGTGAAGGGCTTCTTCGCCACCGAGGCCCTGGCCGTCGAGGACGGCTTCGACCAGTTCGTCGGCTGGTGCGAGCAGGACACCAGTTGCGTGCTGAACGGCCGCGACATCCGCGCGATCTGGAAGAGCCTGCTGGACAAGGCCCGCCGCGGCGAGCTGGTCTACCCCAGCACCGGTCAGCGGATGACCGAGCTGCAGGTCATCTACAACGCCGCGCTGGGCAACGAGGGACCCGACTGGCGCACGCTGAGCGAAGTGATCAACTGGCTGAACGGCGGCCCGGCCCCCGAGTGGGTGCCGCCGCTGCCCGGCCGGGGCCCGGTGGAGGGCGACGTCGCCGAACTGCCGACCCGGATCCTCTGCCAGGACTACAACCTCAAGGTGAACAGCTACGCCGAGTACGCCGACCTCATGCGTACCGCCGGCCTCCTGGCGCCGGACACGAAGTACCACCCGTACCCGACCGACGACCTGCCCATCTGCCTCAACTCGGGCGCCCCCGCCAACCCGCCGCACTCGCTGCGGTACACCGGCCAGGCCCCGCTGCTGCTCGGCAACTCGATCCACGACCCGGCCACGCCGTGGATCTGGGCGGCCAACGCCACCCGTCAGCTCGGCCCGAAGGCCGTGCTGCTCACGTACGAGGGCTGGGGTCACCGCATCTACGGCAAGGACAAGTGCCAGACCGACATCATCGACCAGTACCTCATCGACCTGAAGGTGCCGCCGCAGGGCACCCGCTGCGCGGTGGGCACGCCTGAGGAGACGCTCAAGAAGCAGACGAAGCGGGCGTGGCCGTCCGACTCGCTGCCCTGGGCCGGATAGTCCGCACGGCACGGGTACGGCCCCACCGCGGGCCGTACCCGTCCCCACAAAGGGATATTTGCCCTGGCCAACCCCTCGGTATGGACAATTCAGCGTAAGAAGGTAGCTGACGAGGGGGTGAGCCATGATTGAGGTCAAGAGCATCGACAAGCCCGACGAACGGCGCGACTTTCCCAAGGGCCACCTGGAGATCTGCGAGCTGAGCGGCCTGACCTTCGGGGTCGCCACGTTCGAGCCGGGATGGCGTTGGTCGGAGTCCGTCAGGCCGATCGCCGGCACGTCGTCCTGCCAGGTGCATCACAACGGGTTCGTGGTCTCGGGCCGGATGCGCCTGCGCATGGACGACGGCACCGAGGCCGAGGCGGGGCCGGGCGAGGTCTTCGTCTGCCCGCCCGGACACGACGCCTGGGTGGTCGGGGACGAACAGGTCGTCCTGTACGACTTCGCGGGCGGCGCCGCCGACTACGCCAAGGCGAGGAACGGCTGACGCCGCGCGCGCTCCGGACGGGCGCCGCTAGGCGGGCGCGTGCGTCCGTCTGGGAATGATCTCCTCCAGCGCCTCGGCGACGGTGGCGCGTACGCCGAGACGTCCTTCCAGGCCGGTGATGCGCATCAGTCTGGCCGGTTGCGGGGTCGGCGCGGCGACCATCACCGTCCGTCCCGTGGCGGTGATGCGTTTCCACGCGCCGATCAGCGCGCCGAGTCCGGCCGAATCCATGAAGCCGACGTCGGACAGGTCGATCAAGGTGACGGCGGCCGGCGTGCCGTCGAGATAGCCGGTCGCCCAATCCTCGATGGCGCCGGCGGTGTGCAGGTCAAGGTCCCCGGCCGGATGCAGCACGACCGTTTCTCCTGCGGAGTTGGCCAGGAGCCGGAAAGTGTCCACTTTCACTGCTATCACTTCCCTCCTTGCTCCGCTCTCCCCTGGTCATCGGCCGACAAACCCCGTGACCTGCCCGCCGGACGCAGCGCCGCTGCTCAATGCGGATTTTTTCGCGAAGCAATTAGCGGTGCTCAGCGCGGCCATTCCCGATGCGAATGCGCGGCCATTTCCTCGACGCCGGGCGCATGCCCGTACATAAGTAAAGAAATGCTGGGCAGCGGCAATGAAACGTGATCGCCGACGTTCGAGGAGAGTGAGAACCATGGTCCTGCTCGGCCTGCTGCTCATGGTCGCCGGGTCGGCCGCCGTGGTCGTCCTGTTCACCCAGACGACGACCACCGCCACCGCCGCGCTGACGCTGATGGGCGTCACCTTCCGGGTGGGTGACCTGGAGCTGTTCGCCGCGGGAGCCGCCACCGCGGCCGCGTTCATCTTCGGCGCCTTCCTGATCGCCGCCGGGACGGGCCGCAGGCTGGCCCGCCGCCGCGAGCTGCGCCGCCTGCTGGCCGGGCGCACCGACGACCAGCCCGCCACCGACCAGCCCACCACCGACCAGGACGAGCGCCGCACGGCGGACCGGCCCGCCGACCGTCTGGTGGCCACCGGGCGCACCGCCGACCGGCAGCCCGACGCCCCCGCCGCGCGGCACCGGACGCCGGCCGACCGCCTGGTCGCCGGCCGCCGCCGCCCGGCCACCGGCTGACCCCCGGCCCCGGACGGCTGGACTCAGGTCAGGCGGGCAGGGCGTCGGTCGTGGGGACCACCAGGCCGAACAGGTCGCCGATGGTCGTCAGGGCGGCCTCGTGCAGCACGTCGGCGGGCAGCGGCGCGCCGCCGGGGCCGGCCAGTGCGCGGGTGGCGCAGGCGTCGGCGACGACCGTGGGCCGGTAGCCCAGCCGGAAGGCCCCCTGGGCGGTGAAGGTGACGCACATGTGGGTCATGAACCCCGCCAGGACCAGGTCGGGCCCGGCCTCCATGCCCGCCAGGACGTCCTGGAGCTCGGTCTGGTGGAAGGCGTCGGGGAACGTCTTGACCACCACCGGCTCCCCCTCGCGCGGCGCGACCGGCGCGCTGATCGCCCCGATCTCGGCGCGGACGTCGTACGGGCTGCCGGGGCCGCCGTCGTTGACGACGTGCACGACGCGGGCCCCGGCGGCGCGGGCGCGCTCCAGCAGGCGGGCGCCGGCCGCGAGGGCCTGTCCGGCGTCCGGCAGTGCCATGACGCCGGTGCTGTAGGTGTTCTGGTAGTCGATCAGCACGAGGGTCGAGTCGGCCAGCCGGGCGGGCTCGGCCGGCAGGCCGACGACCTGGCGCAGGGTGGGCGAGACGGTGCTGCTCATGGCAGGGGTTTCCTTTCGGGCAGGCTCGCGCCGCCGCCCGGCTCGGACGGCGTACGCGCGGAGAGAGGGGATCAGGCCACCGTGCGGAAACGGCGGCGGTAGGTGCCGGGGCCGGTGCCCAGACGGCGGCGGAAGGCCCGGTGCAGGGTCTCCACCGAGCCGAGCCCGCTGTCGGCGGCCACCCGGGGCAGCGGCAGGTCGGTGGTCTCCAGCAGCCGGCGCGCCACCTCGACGCGCGCCGACTCGACGTACGCGGCCGGGGTGAAGCCGGTCTGCTGCCGGAACACCCGGGTGAACTGACGCTGACTCAGCCCCATCCGCGCCGCCAGCTCGACCGCGGTCAGCTCCTCGGCGAGGTGCTCGGCGATCCACAGGCGCAGGTCGTCGATGTCGCGGCGGCCCGAGGCGGCCCGGGTCAGCGGGACGCTGAACTGGCTCTGGCCGCCCTGACGCTTGAGGTAGACGACCAGTTCGCGGGCCACCGCGAGGGCGGTCTCCTCGCCGTGGTCCTCGGCCACCAGCGCGAGGGTCAGGTCGAGGCAGGCGCTGATGCCCGCGCCCGTCCAGATCCGGCCGCTGGAGCGCAGGAAGATCGGGTCGGGGTCGACGGTGACCCTGGGGTGGTCTGCGGCCAGTTGCCCGGCCGTGGACCAGTGGGTGGTGGCGGTCAGGCCGTCCAGGAGGCCGGCCTCGGCCAGGATGTGCGCGCCGACGCACACCGAGGCCACCCGGCGGGCGCCCGGAGCGGTCCGCCGTACCCAGGCGACCACCTCGGCGTCCGTCAGGGCGCGGGGCCCGTCGGGCGTGACGGTCACCGCGCCGGGCACCACCAGGGTGTCCACCTGGTCGCCGACCTGGTCGAACGTGAGATCGGCGACCAGCCGCACCCCGGCGGACGTGGTGACCTGGCCGCCCTGGGGCCCGGCCAGCCGCACGTCGTACAGGGCGCGACCGGCGACCCGGTTGGCCAGGGCGAACACCTCGGCCGGGCCGGTGACGTCGAGCAGGTCGACGTCCGGGAAGAGCGCGATGACGACGCGGTGGGCAGCGGGCATGACCCGATTCTCACCGACCTGGCGGAATGTCCGCAACGACAGTTATCTGGCACATCTGGCCATCGAGCAGGCGACGGGGCCGGTCAGCCGGCGTGCAGGCCGGCCGGTTCGCCGAGCCGCAGGGCCAGCAGCGCGACGTCGTCGGTGAAGCGGTCCCCCCGGTGGACGAGCAGCAGCTCGCACATCTCCTCCAGGGGCAGGTGGCGCAGCCGGGAGGCGGTGCGGATCAGGCTCTCCATGCCCCGGTCGAGGCCGTGCGCGGGGTCCTCGACGAGCCCGTCGGTGTAGAGCAGCAGCGTGGACCCGGCCGGGATGACCTGCTCGTGGTCGGGCCGGGGCAGGTCGGGGGTGACGCCGAGCGGGTGGCCGCCCTCGGCCCGCAGGTAGCGGGCGGGGCCGTCGACGGGGAGCAGCAGCGGGGGCAGGTGCCCGGCGGTGGCCCACCTCAGCCGCCAGTCGGTGCCGCCGTACTCCTCCAGGCGGGCCAGCAGCACCGTCGCCATCGGGCCGCCGTGCAGGGCGTGCAGGATCTCGTCGAGGCGGCGCAGGATGCGGGACGGCGGCTCGCAGTGCTCGTAGGCGAGCACCCGCAGCATGTTGCTGATCTGGCTCATGACGGTGGCCGAGCGCAGGTCGTGGCCCATCACGTCGCCGACCATCAGGCAGGGCACGCCGTCGGGCAGGACGATCGCGTCGTACCAGTCGCCGCCGATGCGCGGGACGGTGCTGGAGGGCAGGTAGCGGGCGCAGGCCCACAGGCCGTTCAGGTCGGGCAGCGACGGGAGCAGGCTGCGCTGGAACTCCTCGGTGTTGCGGCGGATGCGCTCGTAGAGGCGGGCGTTCTCGATGGCGACGCCGGCCGCGCTGGCCAGCGCCGCGACGATCCGCTCGTCGTCGCCGGTGAACGGCAGGCCCGACCGTTTGTCGGCGAAGTACAGGTTGCCGTACACGGTGCCGCGGACCAGGATCGGCGTGCCCAGCAGGGTGCGCATCACCGGATGGCCGGCAGGATATTCGCGGAAGCTGGGGTGGGCGAGCACGTCGTCCACGCGCAGCGGCCTCGGCTGGGCCATCAGCTCCTGGAGCAGGCCGTGGCTGGTCGGCAGTCGGCCGATGGCCTCGTGCACGTCTTCCGAGACGCCGTAGGTGAACAGGTCGGCGAACTCGCCCTCGTCGTTGAGCACGCCGAGGGCGCCGTACTGGGCGTCCACCAGGTCGGCCGAGACCTCCACGATCGTGCGGAGGGCGGCGTTCAGCTCCAGCTCGGAACTGATCGCGAGGACCGCCTCCAGCAGGCGCGCCATCCGGCCGTGCAGATCCTCGATCTGCGTCAGGCTCGCCTGCAGCCGCCGGAGCTTCTCGGCGCCGAACGGCCCCAGGTCCCCGCCGTACGCGCCGCCCTCCGACCGCTGTCCGCCCACCCCACCCCCCGAGATGCCCTCGCCCAGGTCATGCCCCGGGCCACCGGCATGACACCTGGTCACGGGCACTGCGGGAGACGGCTCAACGCGCCTCGGCGGGCTGGGCGTCAGCCGCTCACGGTGGTGACGTCCGGTTGCGGGGCGCTGCGGATCTCGGCGTCGGTGAAGCGTTCCGTGACCCAGCCTCCCCGGGAGAACAGGGCGGTCTGGTCGGTGTGGTGGGGGGAGTTCGGGTTGGCGGACAGGGAGTAGGTCAGGACGGTGCGGGTGCGCGGCCCGTCCGGGGTGAGCTCGACGGCCATCATGAAGCTGGAGCCGGTGTTCACGTCGGGGTAGCGCCCGTCCTTGCCGAGCGGGCCGGAGTTGCGGACGCGGTCGAAGCAGCCCTCCCCCTCGGTACAGCCGGGGATCGGGACCGACGCGTAGTGCTGGGCCTGGCCGGTGGTCAGGGTCAGGGGCAGGCGGTTGTCGCGGAAGAACAGCACGGCGTCGGCCAGGGCGCGCCGCACGCCGGGGTCGTCCCGCCTGAGGCCGCGCGGCGTGGTGAGGGGCTGAGCCGGGTCGAACGGCACCCGCCACCAGCTCTGCGGCGGCTCCCCGGGCTTGACCGGGGCCTGGAGCCCGTCGAAGAACCGCCGCCACAGCACGGCCCCCTCGCCGTCCAGGGTGGCGCGCCCGTCCCAGCGGGTCAGGGTCCGGCAGGCGTCCCGTACGTCGACCCGCTCCCCCGAGGAGGCCCGCAGCTCGCGATGCTCCCGGCACAACGCCTTCAGGTCCGGACGCATGAGCTCGAAGCCGTGATTGCGCTTGCTCCGCGCGGTGGCCTGGAGCGTGTCCAGGGTGAAGCCGGGTGCGCCGAGCCCGTCGGCGCCCTTGAGCCGCCGGTCGATCATGTCCAGGCCGACCCGGGGCCGCAGCTCCACGTCGGTCCGTACGGCGCCCCAGACCTGGTCGTAGCCGGTCAGCGGCACGGCCGGGTTCGTCATCCACGGGCTGTTGTTGGAGTTGGCGACGTAGTCGGCGCGGGTCAGGCGGGGCTGGTTGCGGGGGCCGAAGATGCCCGGCACGACCGCGTCGGCGTCCTTGCCCCACAGGCACGCCGAGGTCGAGCCGTCCAGGACGAACGCGTCGATCGACGGGTCGGGCGACGGCTTGGCGCACCGGCGGGCCTGGGCGTCGGTGACGTGCGGGACGACGGAGGCGTCGGCGAAGGACGCCGTCCCTCCGACGTCCGTGGCCAGCGTGTAGACGAACGGCAGGCCCTGGTGGGCGTCCTGGGCGGCGCGCAGCCCGCGCAGGTCGCCGGCCTTGGCCATCGCCAGCCACTCGTCGGCCGCCCGCAGGTTGGCGGCGTTGACGTCGGCCAGCGCGTACGCGTACCCGTCGCCGCGCCCGGCGGCCAGCACCGGGCCGTAGCGGGAGGTGAACAGGGTGCGCGAGACGAGGGTGCCGTCCTGGAGCGGTACCACGACCTCCTGGCGGCCCATCGGCTCGGGCTGGCCGTCCACCAGGTAGGTGGTGGGGTCCCCCTGGGCCAGTTCGAGCCGGTAGAGGGTGAACCGCTGGGCGTGGGAGACGGTGTGGGTCCAGGCGACGGTCCTGTTGTGGCCGATCTGCACGACGGGGGTGCCGTACAGGCTGCCGCCGGCGACGTCCAGCACGCCGGGGATGGTGAGCTGCACCTGGTAGAAGCGGCGGACGCCGTTCCACGGGAAGTGTGGGTCGGCCAGCAGCATGCCGTGGCCGTCGCGGGTGGCCTCGCGGCCCAGCGCCCAGCCGTTGCTGCCGGGGGCGCGGCGCGGGCCGTCGTCCCCGTCGTCGCCGCCGACGATGGCCTCCTTGAGCGCGGAGCTGCCCGACATGCGGCCGAGGTCGAGGAGGTTGGCCCAGACGTCCTCGGCGGTGATCGGGCCGACCCACGACTTGCCGCGGCAGGTGGGGTCGGGCAGGTTGGCCACGCCGGTGTCGTCGAGGTAGCGGTTGTAGCCGGCCACGTACCCGTCGACCAGCTCGCGCAGCTCGGCGCTCGGCCCGATGGGGGCAGGCCGGGCCAGCAGCCGCCGGACGACGCCGGAGTCGGCGACGCTGCGGTGGTAGAGGTCGCTGGTGAGGTTGGCGACCGGGCGCACCGGGTCGTCGGACCGGGCCTGCGGGCCGAAGTGGCGGGATCGTTCGCCGCGCAACGTCACCACCCACGAGGCCAGCACGCACAGGTTGTCCTGGGCGAAGGCGTACCCGTAGCCGAAGCCGAGGCCGCCGTGGTCCTTGGCGGACACGTGCGGGATGCCGTACTCGGTGCGCCGGATCTCGGCCGAGTAGCGGCCGTCGGCGGCCACGGCCGGCGGGGCCGTGAGCAGGCCGGCGACCAGCGCGAGCACGATCGCCGCGCAGGGCTTTCGCAGCTTCATGTGGCTCCTATTCGAAACGCGCGTTGTCGGGCGAGGTCATGCGCCGCAGCAGCGGCAGGACGGTCGAGATCACCAGCAGGGAGGCGACCAGCCCGCCACCGACGCCGGCGAACCAGGCGGGCCCCGGCATCGCCAGGGAGGCCCCCTTCATGGCGAGGGCGTCGATGAACGGCGCCGCCACCCCGAACCCGGCCCCGGCCGCCACGACGGCCGCCAGGACGAGCGGCAACGCCGACTCCAGCAGCACGACCGCGCCCAGGGTGCGGCCGGGCGTGCCGGCCAGCCGCAGCAGCGTGAACGGCTGCCGGCGTTCCACCAGCCCGCCGCCGACCGCCACCAGCAGGCTGCAGCCGCCGGCGAGCAGGGTCAGCGCGACCATGGCCAGCGCGATGTTCTCGGCCTGCGTGTAGAGCGCCGCCCGGACCTGGGCGACCTCGTCGAACGTCATCGGCGGGCCGGTGCTCTGTCCGGCCAGCAGGGTGCGGATCTCCTCCAGGGTCGCCGGGTCGGCCATGGTGACCAGCACGGAGGACAGGTTGAGCCCGTCGGCGGAGACGGGTTCGCTGTCCGGCCCGGCGAGGGGGATCAGCTTGTCGATGGTGAGCGGATTGTCGGCCTCCACCACCCGGTCGAACCGTCCGGCGACCGCCCGCGCGCCCGGCGGGCACTGTCCGAGCGCCGGGAAGCGGGCCAGGTCGGCGCACTCGACGACCGCCCGGGGCGGCGGCGGCCGCTCGGGGTCGATCACCCGGTTCTCCTCCTCCTTCGCGGCGTGGATCGGCAGCACGCCGACGCCCGGGTAGGCGCGCAGCCGGGCCACCAGCTCGGCCCCGGCCCTCGGCGACAACCCGCCGCCGCCGAGGTCGCCGAGCGGGGCGCGCAGCACGCCGGACAGCGTGCCGCCGGCCACCGCCCGCTGGCCGTCCACCACGGCGGGCACGATCCCGGCGATCGCCGTCCCGATGAACACCGCGAGGACGAGCCCGCTCACCGACCTGAAGGCGGCCTTCGGGTCGGCGGCCAGCCGCCGGGCGGCCAGCAGCGTCGCCGCTCCGCCGGTCAGCCGGGCGGCCAGGCGGGCGGCCAGCATCGTCAGCCAGGGGCCGGCCAGGATCAGCCCGATCATGATCAGCGCCAGGCCCGCCGAGGCCGGCCCGGCGTTCGGTTTGCGGTCGTCGGTCTGGAACATCGGCACCGCGAACAGCGCCAGCCCGGCCAGCAGCGGGATCGCCCGCCAGACCCGCGGCGGCCGTGGGGCGCCCTTCCTGAGCGCGCCCAGCGGCGAGATCCGGACCCGGCGCAGCGACCACAGCGCGCTCGCCCCGGCCAGCAGCGGGACGCCGGCGAGCACGGCCGCGTACTGCCAGGCGGCCGGGGTCACCGTGTCGGGGAAGAACCGGGAGCCGGTGACGCGGACGGCGGCGACGGCCGGACGTACCAGGAGGAAGAGCACGGTCCCGGCGAGCGTGCCGGTCAGCGCGCCGAGCGCGGAGTCCACCGCGGCGAACAGGTTGACCTGCCGGGACGTGCCGCCCACCAGCCGGATCGCGGCGAAGCGGGCCTCGCGGCGGGCGGCGGCCAGCCGGGTGGCGGTGTTGACCAGCACCAGCAGCGGCAGCAGCAGCCCGACGGCCGCGATCGCGAACCCGAAGTGGTAGATGTCGGCGTCGCCGTCGACGGCGGGCTCGTCGGCCGTCGTGTCGACCTGCCGGGTGCCGAGCAGTGCGGCGACCTGCTCGGGCGTGCGGCCGATCACGATGGTCAGGTCGTCGGGGCCGGTGAGCGCGGCGCGGCCGATCGTCCCGGCCCTCGTGCCGGGGAAACGGTCGGCGAGCTGCGCGCGCGGCGCCGAGTCCAGCAGTTCGGCCAGCGCCGGGGAGACGTAGTACTGGCCGGGCGCGGGCATGCGGGACAGCCCGGGGACGACGGGAGCCCGGCCGCCGAGCGCGGCGGCGTCGAGCCGCCTGATCGGGCGTCCGGCGTAGTAGTCCTCGTGGTAGTTCCACAGGGCGCCGGTGGCGGTGGCGGTGGCGTCGAGGGCCCAGCCGCTGGGGGCGGTGCCGCGGGTGCACTCCCAGCAGGTGCGCTCGCCGGCCGTCTGGAAGGCGTTGAACAGGGAGAGCGTGGCCAACAGCACCGCCACGCCGACCGCCACGCCGGCGACGATCAGCGCGAGCCGGGCGGCCGCCTCCCTGCCTCCGGCCAGCGACAGCCGCAGGCCGAGGGCGATCACCGGGCGACCTGACCGGCGAAGGGGTCGGTGAGCCGCCCGTCGCGGACGATGACCTCCCGGTCGGCGCAGGAGGCGACGCGGGCGTCGTGGGTCACCACGAGCACGGTCGTGCCCTCCTCGCGCGCCAGGCCGACCAGCAGTTCCATGACGTGCTCGCCGGTCAGCGAGTCGAGCGAGCCGGTCGGCTCGTCGGCGAACAGCACCCGCGGCCCGGTCACCAGCGCCCTGGCGATCGCCACCCGCTGCGCCTGCCCGCCGGACAGCTCGCCGATGCGCCGCCCGCCCAGCTCGGCCAGCTCCAGCCGCTCCAGCCAGCCCGCCGCCCGCCGGTACGCCTCCTTGCGCCCGGTACGCGCGAGCAGCAGCGGCAGGGCGACGTTGTCGGCGACGGTGAGCTCCGGCACGAGCTGCCCGAACTGGAACACGAAGCCGAACGCGGTGCGCCGCAGCCGGGTGCGCCGGTCGTCGCTCATGGTGTCCAGGCGGCTGCCGTCGAACCACACCTCGCCGCTGTCGGGGGTGAAGATCCCGGCCAGGCAGTGCAGCAGCGTCGACTTGCCCGAGCCGCTGGGGCCCATGACCGCCACGATCTCCCCGGCCGCCACCTCCAGGCTCGCCTCGCGCAGCGCCGGGGTGCGGCCGAAGGAGCGGCTGACCCCGCGGGCCTCCAGGATCACGACGACCCCCGCACCAGCTCGGCCAGCGCGTCCAGCCGCGCCTGGGTGACGTCGATCCAGCGCAGGTCGGCTTCCAGGTGGAACATGCCGTGGTCGGCCAGCAGCGCGTCGGCCAGCGAGTCCCCGCGCTTGATCTGCGCGAACTCGCGCATGCGCCGCAGGTGGGTGGCGCGCTGGAGGTCGAGGTAGGCCGCCGCGTCGCGGCCCAGCATCAGCGCCAGCACGACCTTGGTGAACAGCACGGTCTGCAGGTACGGCTCGGCCGCGACCGGCTCGCTCAGCCACGCCTCGACCTCACGCGCGCCGACGGGGGTGATGGCGTAGCGCTTGCGCTCGGGGCCGTCGCCGGGCTCGCTCTCCCCGGCGGTGACCTTGCCGTCCCTGGCCAGCCGGCCGAGGGTGGAGTACACCTGGCCGAAGGGCAGCGACTTGCCGCGGCCGAAGTAGGTGTCGTAGTCGCGCTTCAGGTCGTAGCCGTGGCTCGGCTCCCGCTCAAGGAGGCCGAGCAGCGCAAGAGGAACGCTCATGCCCCCGCACTATATACCGAGGGTATATACGGGGGGCATAACCGCGTGAATTGGGCCGGCGTCCCTCAGGAGGTGGCGCTGGGTGACGGCGTCGGCTGGTGGCCCCCGTGTCGGGGGCCGCCCATGTCGCCGTTCCTGTCGCCCCAGTGGTCGTCGCCGTGGGGGTGCCGCCCGCGGCCGTCGCGGGCGGTCACGTCGTGGACGGTGACGGCGGTGGCCGTGCCGCCGGTGACCTTGGCGCTGACCATGACCTTCTGGCCGGTCTTGATGGCGTCGATGCCCTGGTCGCGGTTGACCCGGGTGTCGGCGTTGACGGCGTACTGCTTGGTGTAGCCGTCCTCGCTCTTGACCGTGACGGAGTCCTGGCCGACGGCGGTGACCTCGCCGTACTGGGTGGCCACCGTCACGTACGCGCCCTGCCCGTCGGGGACGACGAACTCGCCGTGGACGGGCGGGCCACCGAACCCGCGCCCCCAGCCGCGTCCCTTGTCGGACGGCTTGCCGGACGGCGAGCCCGACGGGACGGCCGACGGGCTCGCGGCGGACGGGGGCGTCCCGGTGGGCGACGGCGCCGGCGAGAGCGCCGAGGCGGCGGCCACGCCGGCGCCGGTGGCCAGGACGACCGCGGTGGTCGCGGCGAGCAGTACGGAGCGGGGGAATCGGCGCCTGGGCGGTTCGTTCTCCAGGGTCTCCGCCTTGCCGAATCCGTCAGGCCCAGAGGTCATGATCTTTCCTCTCCATGGGAGACAACACCACAACCCTGCCCAGAACCACCTAAAACGGTCGTAAACGCCCATCGACCTGCGGCCCGCGCTCCCGCGCGCGGGCCGCAGCCGCCGTTAGGAGGCGGAGACGCGAACCAGCGCGCGGTCCCCGTCACGCAGGACGGCGATCCGGGTGCCGGTGTCCGGCACCTTCACGCCGAGCTGCGGCAGATCGGGGTGCCAGTAGACGCCACGGTGGTCGTCGAACACCGGAACGCCCGGACGCGCCGGGAACACGGCGGGCACGCCCGCCGAGTGCAGCCGCAGCCGGTCCGTGCGCGCGTTGCCGAACGGCGCGTCGAACACCTGCAGCCGTGCCCCGGCCGCCGCCCCACTGGCCCAGCGCAGCGGCTCGGGCCGGGCGTCGACGGGCAGGATCATGCCCTCGCCGGGGTGGTCGCGGGTGGTGTTGTCGCCGTACCAGGCGTCCCAGAGCCAGATGAGCACGCCCTGCTGGTACGGGTAGTGCTCGACCCGCTGGCTGCCGGTCCACCCGAAGTTGTACGGCCCGGTCCGCAGGTAGGCGTTGTACCCGGTGTAGCGCCGGTTCTCGGCGAGGTAGGCCCGGGAGAAGCGCTGCACGCCCACCTCGCCGCTGCGGGCGAAGCCCACCGCCGTCCACTCGCCCTCGCCCTGCTCGACGTCGTCGGCGAACACGCCGGGCACCTGGACGTCGTCCAGCCGGAAGCCGGGCTCGGAGGTGTTGGAGTCGGTCGAGTAGCGGAAGCGGAACCAGATCCTGCCGCCCGCGTACGGGCTCAGGTCGTAGGCGATCTCCCGCCAGTCCGAGCTTCCGGTGAGCGGCTGCCCGACCGGCGTCCAGGCCGCGCCGTCGCGGGAGACCTCGGCGTACAGGAAGTCGTAGCCCTGCTCGATCGCGTAGGCCGCGTGCGCCTTGAGCGTCGGCTCCGCGGCCCGGGAGAGGTCGATCTGCCGGGTGAGCGTCTGCTCAAGGTTGTCGCCCTTGCCGCTCCACCACTGCCACTCCCCCTGGTACGGCCTGCCCAGCGGAGTGCTGATCTCGCGCGCCGGCAGATCCACCACGAGCGCCTGCGGATCGCGGGTGTTGTAGGAGCCGACGCCGAGGGTGTGCGTGGAGGGGGTGGCCGCGCGGGCCCGGTCGTAGGCCAGCCAGCCGAGCTGGAGCTTGCTCCAGGCGTCCAGGTCGCCGGCGTACTCGCCGAGCGGGCCGGTCCGCGAGCTCAGGTAGGAGCCGGACGACATCAGCGACCAGAAGTTGACCGAGTTGTCCCCGCCGCCCGCGTACAGGTCCGGCAGGCCGAGGTCGTGGCCGAACTCGTGGGCGGTCAGGCCGACGCCGCTGTTCTCGCCGACCGTCAGGTAGTCGCTGACCCAGATGCCGGTGTCGCCGATCTGGGTGCCGCCGTTGCGGTTGCCCTCGGGACCGGCCTGGCCGCGCTCGGGCCAGTAGGCGAAGTAGCGGTGGGCCCAGACGGCGTCCGCGCCCTGCGCGCCGCCGCCCCAGGTCTCGTCCACGCCGGCGTGCACGACCTGGTAGTGGTCCAGGTAGCCGTCGGGCTCGTCGAAGTCGCCGTCGTTGTCGTGGTCGTAGCGGTCCCAGACGTCGTACTTGGCCAGTTCGGCGCGGATCTGCTCCACCGTCCTGCCCTTGGCCTTCTCGGCCTCGTACCAGGCGTTGGCCGAGTCGCGCACCAGGTCCCAGTTGTTCCAGCAGATGCCGCCCTCCTCGGGGGCGCACCGGTCGCTGCCGTAGCGGGCCTCGTTGTACGGCACGCGTACCCAGTCGCTGACGTAGCCGTCGAGGTCGTAGCGGCCGGAGGACTGGAGGCGGTAGTAGTCGCGCAGGGAGTTGCCGCCGGTCGCGAAGTAGGACTTCGCGTAGGAGGCGCGGTCGAAGTCGGGGCGCCAGAGGGTGTGGTTGTCGTCGGTGCCGCGCGGGTCGGGGATGGCGTTGTGGCGGGGGCCCGGCTGGCCGCCGTACTTGATCTGGCCGTCGATCTTCGTCTCGTTGTCCACCTTGTCGCCGAACTCGGCCAGGACGACGAAGACCTGGTCCTTGCGCTCCTGGGCGAGCTCGACGTAGCGGTGGCCGACCTTGACCGAGCGGCCGGGCCGCGCCTTGGCCGCCGCCGCGTCCGGGGATAAGACGCCTTCGACGGCCTGCCTGCGCAGCGCCGCCTGCTCGCGTTGCTGCGGGCTGAGCGGGGAGATCTCCCTGCTCACCTTCTTCGCGGGCGGCGCCGCGGTCTCCGCCGCCGCGGCGGAGACGGAAGGGACGCCGAGCGCGGCGATCGCCAGGAGGGCGGCCGCCGCGGAGAGAGTGATTCGCATGGCATGTAACATGTCACACTCCAAGTCTCCCGTCTCTACCTCCGGCCGATCTTCCGGGACGCGGATCCCGTCACTCGACGATCAGGTTGACCGGGATGTTGCCGCGGGTGGCGTTGGAGTAGGGGCAGACCTGGTGGGTGGCCTCGACCAGCTCGCGGGCGACCTCGGGGGCGATCTCGTCGGGCAGCTCGACGCGGAGCGTGGCGTCGAGCCGGAAGCCGCCCGCGCCATTGGGCGACAGGCCGATCTCCGCCGTGACGGAGGCGTCGGAGACGTCGATCTGCTTCTGCCCGGCCACCAGCCGCATGGCCGAGGCGAAGCAGGCCGCGTAGCCGGCGGCGAAGAGCTGCTCGGGGTTGGTGCCCTCGCCGTCGCCGCCCAGCTCCTTCTGCAGGGCCAGCTTGACGTCCAGCCTGCCGTCGGAGGAGACCGCGCGCCCGTCGCGGCCGGCCGAGGTGGCGATGGCGGTGTACATGCTCATGACCGGTTGCCCTTCGTTCGTCTTCACCAGACAGACCTGTCTGTCTGGTTCGTTGAGCCTGAGACTAGACAGGTCTGTCTGGTAGCGTCAAGGGGTGAGCGCAGAGACGGTGAAGGAGCCCCGCCCGAGCCCGGCCCGCACCCGGATCCTGGAGACGGCGGCGCGGCTGTTCTACGCCGAGGGCGTGCACTCGGTGGGGATCGACCGGATCATCACGGCGGCGGGCGTCGCGAAGGCGACCTTCTACCACCACTTCCCGAGCAAGGACGAGCTGGTCCGGGCGTACATCGCCGAGCAGGGCGCGGCGCAGCGGGCCATGGTGGACACGCTGCGCGCGGACTCACCCCGGCAGACGCTGGCGGCCGTCTTCGCGTTCATGTGCGAGTTCGGGTCCGGCTCCGGTTACCGCGGTTGCCCGTTCGTCAACACGGCGGCCGAGTACCCGGATCCGGCGCATCCCGTACGGCAGGCCATCGCCGAGCACCGGCGCTGGCACCGCGACCTGTACCGCGACCTGCTGGCCGCCGACGGCCACGCCGACGCCGAACGCACCGCCGACATCCTCCTCCTGATCAGGGACGGCCTGGTGGTGGGCTTCGACCTGGACGACCCGGCCACCGTCCGCGCCACCGTCCAGGAAACCCTGACCCGCGTCCTCACCCCCTGACCCACCCCACCCCCGGAACGGCGACCACAGACGCGCCCCTTCGCTTTCGACGACCCTCGGCTTCCGTACCCTCCCCGCACATTGCGGCCTTCCCCTTTTCGCCCCTTCCCGCCCTCCGCACCCTTCGGGCCTTCCTCTCTTCACCCCTTCGCGCCCTTGGCGCTCTCCACCCCTTCGCTCTCCGGGCCCGAGGCTGCTGAGCTGCGGTGATGGGTGGGGTGGGTGTGGGAGGTTTTGTGCTTTGTGGGTAGTTTGTCTGGTATTAGTGGGCAGCGCCGTTGCTCCCCTACCACCGCTTACGAGGCAGTCATGTCGTTGTCCCGAAATATCAGGAGAAGCTTGGCTGCGGCGGTGGCCGCGATCCTCGCTCTGCTCATCGCCTCCCCCGCGCCCCCGGCGTCCGCCGCCACCCCCACCCGGCCGAACATCATCTTCTTCCTGGTGGACGACCTGTCCGCCGACCTGCTGCCCTACATGGACACGGTCCGCGGGCTCGCCGAGGGCGGCACCACGTTCACCGACTACTACGTGTCCGACTCGCTCTGCTGCCCCTCCCGCGCCTCGATGTTCACCGGCCAGTTCCCCCACAACACCGGCGTACGGACCAACCAGGGCTACGACCGCGGCGGCTACGAGGCGTTCGCCCGGCACGAGGGCCGCACCTACGCCGTCCCGCTCCACCAGGCCGGATACCGCACGGGCTACCTGGGCAAATACATCAACGAGTACCCCGCCCGCCCCGGCTACCAGGTGCCGGACGGCTGGGACGAATGGCACGTCTCAGCGGGCGGCGGCTACAACGAGTTCAGGTACCAGCTCACCCGCTACATCAGGGAGGAGTCGGGCGACCGGCGACCGATCGCCCCCTCCAAGGGCGACTACCTGGTGGACGAGCTGGCCCAGCGGGCGACCGGCTTCATCGAGCGCTCCCGCGAGCACGCCCCCGGCCGGCCGTTCTTCCTCCAGGTCTCGCCCTTCTCCCCGCACAACCGGGTGGACGTCCGGCCCGGCGACACCGAGCCGCGTTTCCCGCCCGCGCCGCGCGACCGTCCGAAGGACCGCTTCCCGGACGGCGAGTTCCCGCACGGCGACTGCGGCGGCCCCGACTGCACCGGCATCGACGTGACCACCCTGCCCTCCTACGACGAGGACACCGCCGACAAGCCGTCCTGGGTGCGCCGGGCCCCGATCGAGGCGAAGCGCGCCGAGGAGCTGCGCGAGGACTTCCGTGACCGGATCCGCATGGTCCAGTCGGTCGACGACATGGTGGGACGGGTGCTGTCCACGCTCACCGAGCCGGAGCGCCGCAACACCTACGTGGTGTTCGCCAGCGACAACGGCTTCCACCTCGGCCAGCACCGCCTGGTCCGCGGCAAGTCCACTGCCTACGACCACGACGTCCGGGTTCCGCTGCTGGTCAGGCGGCCGGTCACCGGAGAGCGCGACCGGCTGGTGACCGGCGCCATCGCCCAGAACGTGGACCTGTTCGCGACCTTCCTCGACATGGCCGGCGTCGCCCCGGCGATCCGCGACAGCCGGGACGGCCGCAGCCTGCTCCCCCTCGTCCAGGGCCGGCAGGTCGCGGACTGGCGGCAGGCGGCGCTGGTCGAGCACGTCAAGCCCGACCCGCGGACGCCCGGCAGGCCCGACCCCGACGCCGACCGGCTGAGGCAGGGCAACGCGCAGCCGCCCACCTACAACGCCGTGCGGACCGCGGGAGAGCTGTACGTCGAGTACGAGAACGACCCGAAGCCCGAGTACTACAACACCGTCACCGACCCCCGCCAGGAGTCCAACGACCCCGGCAACGCCCGGACGGCGTCCCTGGCCGGGGTGCTGCGCGAGCTGACGACGTGCGGAAAGCCCGGCGCGCCCGACTGCTGGACGGCCGCGCACCTGCACTGACTCGTACGGAAGAAGCGGAGGCATACGGCAGAAGCCGAGGCGTACGGCAGAAGTTGACCTCCTTCGGTCCGGCGGTTGACGCGCCGGCCGCCGGTCCCCCCGTAAGTTGGGGCGGTCGGGAGCCCGAACCGAAGGAGAGCGATGCGGTTCACCTCAGCCCTTGCCGGATTACTGATGGTCGCAGGCACGTTCGCAGGCCCGGGGGTGGCGCAGGCGGCGCCCACACAGGAGTCCGGGTGCGCGGCCGTGCTGCCCCGCCCCGACGGTCATGGCATCACCTGCGTCGACGTACGACGTCGTCCGCAGAGCGACGGCTCGGAGCTGCGGGACGTCACGATGACCTCGACGGCGATCTTCCAGGCGTCCGGCGGCGCCCCGGTCATCGACCCGCTGACGCGCCCGATCACCGTCCGCGTCTACCTGCCGAAGGACTACGACCCCTCGCGGGCCACCCCCTATCGGGCGCTCTACCTGCTCAACGGCGGCGGCGACAACTACGACTCGTGGACCGTCAAGGCCGACCTCGTCTCCCTCGTCCGAACCGCGGGCTCCTTCGACGGCATCGTGGTGATGCCGACCGGCGGGATGACCGGCTGGTACGCGGACTGGGCCGGCCGTACGGACGGATATTTCGCACCGAAGTGGGAGACGTACCACATCGAGCAGCTCATCCCGTGGATCGACAGCAACTTCAACACCGTCGCCGACCGGTCAGGACGCGGTCTGGCGGGCCTGTCCATGGGCGGCTACGGCACCCTGCGGTACGCGGCCGCGCACCCCGGCGTCTTCTCGGTGATCGGCGCGTTCTCGCCCGGCATCGACCTGCGCGCCAGGCCCGCCCAGCGCACGATCTCCGACTCCATGTGGCAGTCGGGCGCGGCGATCGAGCTGACCGATCTGGGCGAGTTCCGGGTCAACAAGTACGACAGCGGCAGCCCGCTGCCCGTCCTCGACCAGGAGGTGCAGCGCCGCTACCGCCTGGACACCCTGTTCGGCCCGCACACCACCACGGTCTTCCACGGCCGCACCGTCGACGACTGGCCCGCCGCCAACCCCGCCGACCTGGTCACCCAGGGCAGGTACGCCCCCTATGACGGACGGCTGGCGCTGTACGCCGGCGGCTGCGCGAGCCTCCCGAGCGTCCCGGACGGCGCCGGGCCCGCCCCCGCCGCGTGCGGCTACGACACCAGGGCGAGCGACGACACCGCGAGCGTCAGCGAGCCGATCCTCGGGGCGTACGCGAGCGAGTTCGACGCCACGCTGACCGGCCTCGGCGTCGGCCACCGCTACTGCTACAGCAGGGGCGGCCACGACTGGAACGCCTGGTCGGCCTACCTGGTCGACTTCCTCCGGTACGCCTACGGCGCCGCCCCCGCCCGCTGCCCCGCACTCTGACGCCGCAGCCCGCTTCCAAGTCGGCCACAAGTACCGGCCGGTAGTCCTGGACCGGTGACGAACCATCTTCCGACCCGCGTCCTGACCGCCCTGGGCGCCGCCGTCCTCACGCTGACCGCGCTGAGCACGGCGGCCGCCGCCGACACCGCCGCCGACCCGGCGAGCTGGAGGTGGGGCGCCCTGCACTCGACCGACGGCCTGGCGACCGCCCGCGGCAAGGTCGTGGCCGGCCAGTCGGGGCTGGCCGTGACCGGCACCCTCGACGACGACCGCGGCAAGGGCTGCTCGTGGCTCCTGATCAGGTACCAGAGCGCGAGCAACGGCCGCTGGCGCACGCACGGCGTCTACAACTGCCTGCCGGGCACCGGCTCCTTCCGCAAGAACGTCGGCGGCGCGCTGCAGATCCGGGCGCAGGTGTGCCGCGGCAACGGCGCGCGGCCCGTCGGCCGGTGCTCGCGGTGGCGGACGATCTACACCCAGGGCGGCTGACGCCCGTCCCGCCGGCCCCGGGCGTCAATCGGCGCGCTTCTTGCTGGCGATGATGTAGAGCACCAGCTCGCCGCAGGCGCGGCAGACCGTCCTGTCGCCGTCGGCGCCCAGGTGGGCGGGCACGGCCCGCGCGCCGCAGAACGCGCACGGCCGCTCCACCGGCTCCCGCTCGCCCCGCACCGCCCCGGCCGTCGCCAGCAGCGCGCATCCCAGGCAGATCGAGACCGACTTGCCGACGACGAGATCGGCGGGGTCGGGCGCCGAGCCGCAGAAACCGCACTGGAACACCGCCGTCACCCCGATCCAGTCGCTCGGGCGCGCGTGCTCGCCGGACAACACCATCCGCAGGACGCGCAGGCAGCGGCCGGCGACCTCGTCCGTGACGCCCGCCCGTTCGAGTTCGGCCCGGAGCTCCGCCCGCGCGCCGGGGTCCTCGGGCGGGAGCGCCTTCAGCAGGCCGAGCAGCGCCTCGTCGAGCGCGCGCAGGGCGTCCGCGGCGGAGGCGACGAGATCGCTCATGCCGCGCCGCCGATGAGCGGCGGGCCCGGAATGCCACGCGCTTCCTCGTACGCCCACTCGGCGCGGCCGGGCCATTTGCACTCGGGGCTTGTGCGTAATATCGCGATCCGCATCCGCCGCGCGTTATCACCGGCCGCGTCGGAAACGCTTCCCGGCGATGACCGTTCTAGAATTCTGCACCACCCCGAGTCAATGGACCGGACCTCCGGGCCGAAGGGCATGAATTCATGCGCCCGGAAATCGGCGGCGAACTCGGGCCGGCCGGCGCACAGGAGCGCCATGGCGCCGGGTGCGGGCTCCATCTGCTCAGCCCCTGCCATCACCCGCCAAGAACCCGCAGCTCAAGGCCGCGTTCCGGCGCTCCGCGGGCACGCCGGCAGGCGCCCCGGGGTGTCGAGTATTCGCATCCTTAAGCAGGGTCACGCATTCCCTCATTTCCGGCGGAGGCGCGGGCGCCCCTTTCGCGGCCATCATCGCCCCGGCCCAATAAAGCGTCAACGGGCGGCGGCCCTACATTTTCCCTATATTGCGGCGTGGCGCCGTCTTGCGCGCCCCGGGTTGTCCCGGCACGCTGGCAGACGTGGCGGATAACCGTACTGGAAAGGGCCGCGCGCGAGCGGCGCGCAGATGGTCGGCCGCGCCGCGCAGCCAAATGTTCAGCCTTCCGGAAATCCTCGCCAAGCTCGCCGACCCCGACCGCGAGGCGCCCGGCGATCCGGAGCTGCGTGACTTGTTCGACCGCGACCAGGACGACCGGCGCGACGGCGTGCCCGGCGACGGCGGCGAGCGCGGCGACGGCGGCGAGCGCGGCCTGGCCCGGCGGGCGCGCTGCATGGAGAAGTTCGCGGCCGGAGAGGTGCGCTCGCCGGGCGACTACTACCACCTGGCCGCGGTGATGCAGCACGGCGGGCTGGCCGAGCACTACCACCTGGCCTTCGAGCTGGCGCGGCGGGCGGCCGACGCCGGTTGCCGGCCCGCCCGCAGGCTGGCGGCCTCGGCCCTCGACCGGTGGCTGCTGCAGATGGGCCTGCCCCAGCGGTACGGCACCCAGTACGTCGACATCGGCGGCCGCTGGTCCCTCTACCGCGTCGACCCCGTCACCACGGACGCCGAACGCACGGTCTGGGACGTCCCGCCCCTGGCCGAGGCGCTGGCCCAGGCCGAGGAGATGAACCACGCCGACGGCCTGGGCTGACGCCCGCGCCTGAGCGCCGGACGGGCCGCCGGCGGCGTCTCCCGTCGGAAACCGGACACGACCTTTGCCACGGGTTTTCCCGGAATTCCCAGGTCGCGGCGGGCCGGCGGGCGAACCTGACCATGACATGTTCCCGTCCCGGTCGAAACAGGCAGGTTCCCATGGTCAGACGGGCTCTCGGGGCGCCGGTCCCGCTCGCTCTCTCGCTGGTCGCCGTTCTCGCGGTCGCGCCGCCGGCCCAGGCGGTGACGCTGGAGGAGAAGCTCGCCACGCTCTCGGGGTTCACGCAACCCACCGCGTCCAGCGCCGCGGCCTGGCGGGACGCCTGGGCCGACCGGGGGTCGTGGTCCGACTTCGACTTCGACTGGTCGAGCGACGGCTGTACGAGCAGCCCCGACCAGCCGCTCGGCTTCGACTTCTCGATCCCGTGCCGGCGGCACGACTTCGGCTACCGGAACTACCAGGCCGTCGGCGACTTCCCGGCGAACAAGGAGCGCATCGACAAGGCGTTCTTCTTCGACCTCAAGCAGGTGTGCACCCAGTACTCGCTCTTCCGTCAGCCGAGCTGCAACGCGCTGGCCAAGCTGTACTACCAGGCGGTCCGCCACTACGGCGCCCCTCGCGGCACCGGCGGGGAGATCGTGCGCGTACCGGACAGGGACTCTCTAAGACAGCAGGGCGCCGCTGAGTCCGCAGACGGCGGTGACAAGATGTTCGCCCAGAGCCCGCCAGGATTCTTCGACTGAACCGGCGGCGGCGTGGCCGGCCGCCAGGTCGGCCTCCAGCTCGGCGCTCATGTGCACGACGAGCAGCCGGACCATCGCCGCCTGCCGCTCGGACAGCTCGTGCTCCCGGTCGCGCATCGACGGCGGGCGCAGCAGCTCCAGCCGGCGGAACGAGGGCGTGCTCAACGTCGCCCGCGCCGCGTACTCGCGCAGGGACGGCTCCACGACGGCCTGGGCCAGGAACCGCCCGTACCAGGACGGGGTGCCCAGCTCGATGTGGTGCTCGATGCTCGGCGCGATCGCGCACGTGATCCAGTCGCGCAGCGACACCTCGCCCGAGGTCTCCAGCGCGGCCACCATCGGCAGGCGGTGCCGGTCGATGGCGGCCGCGTGACGGGACAGGATCGCGTGGATCAGCTCGTCACGGGTGCTGAAGTGGTATTGGACGGCGGACTTGTTCCGCTGGCCCGCGGCCTCGCGGATCATCCTGATCGACACGTGCGCGAAGCCGTGCTCGGCGTAGAGCCGCTCCGCGGTCTGCATGATCCTGTCCTTGGCCCGGATCGAGCGGGGAGACGGCGCGGCGACCGCCGTACTGACGTCCATGACCGGTCCTCGATCTCGTTTCCACCACCGTCCCCGAACGCTATCCCATGCCGCCGGCTGAGGTCAGCGGGTCACCAGGTGACCCACACGTCCTGGAGGCCGCCGGACAGGCCGCCCGTGCGCAGCCGCAGCTCGCGGGGGTCGTCGCGGAGCCGCAGGCCGGGCAGCCGCCGTGCCAGCAGGCCCAGGACGACCTGCAGCTCCACCCTGGCCAGCGGCTGGCCGAGGCAGTAGTGGCGGCCGGCGCCGAAGGTGAGGTGCTGGCCGCTGTTCTCCCGGCGCGGGTCGAACCGGTCGGGGTCGGCGAACTTGGCCGGGTCGCGGTTGGCCGCCGGGATGTTGGGGATCAGCGTGCTGCCGGCGGGCACGGTGATCTCGCTCAGCTCGACGTCCTCGGTGATGAACCGGGGCACGCCGCCGATGGCCGACAACGTGCTGTCCAGCCGCAGGACCTCCTCCACGGTGCCCGGGATCAGGTCGGGGTCGTCGATCACGGCCTCGTAGCGCTGGCGGTCGGACAGCAGCATCGCCGTCATAATGGCGATCATGTTGGACGTGGTCTCGTGGCCGGCCAGCAGCAGCCCGCGCACGGTGGCGATGAGCTCGTCCTGGCTGAGCCTGCCGTCCTCGGCGTCGGTGATCTGGGTCAGCTCGCTGAGCAGGTCGTCGCCGGGGTCGGCGCGGTTGCGGTCGATCAGGTCCGACACGTACGCGTTGAACTCCCGGTAGGCCGTGTCCACCTCCTCCTGCGTGTTGCGCGTCAGGGTCAGCATCGTGCGCGACCAGTGCGCGAACTTGTCCTGGTCCGAGCTCGGCGCGCCGACCAGCGCGCAGATGACCCGTACCGGCAGCGGCAGGGCCAGGCCGGACGACAGGTTGCCCGGGGAGCCCTTGGCCAGCATGGAGTCGAGGAGCTCCTCGGCCATGGCCTGGACGCGGGGGCGCCAGACCTCCATCTTGCGGGCCGTGAACCAGCGGCTCAGCAGGCGTCGCCACCGCATGTGGCCCTCGCCCTCGCCGATGTCGCCGGCGCCGTCCTTGCGGCGGTTGAACAGGCCGCCGTCCTCGGTGGTGGACAGCCGGGCGGCGCCCTCGCGGGCGAGGTTGCGGCTGAAGCGGGGGTCGGCCATGACGGCGCGGGCGTCGTCGTACCTGGTCACCAGGGCCGCCACGTCGCCGCTGGGCAGGCGCACGTGGGCCACGGGGCATTTCTCCCGCAGGTCGGCGAGTTGTGGCGGCGGTTCCAGCGCCGTGGGGCGGTCGAAGGGGAAATCGGGGATCGCGTCAGCGGTCATGCGTCCTCCAGCTTGAAAGCCCGACACTTCGGAATATAAGGCGATCGACTTATTTGAGGCAATCGTCTTGACTGGATGGATTACTTCGAGTGGGAGAAATCTACCGAGGCGTTGCCTCCCCTTGGGGACCCGCGCGGGCGCCGAGCTGGCACGCATCGAAATACCCGGATACGACGATGGCTCACTATGCTGGCATCCATGGCGGAAGCTCCACTGATGACCGATTCCGAGCTGTCCGACGCGTTGCGGGCGCTGGCGAACCCGACCCGGCTGCAACTGCTGACCTGGTTGCGGGAGCCGGAGCGCCACTTCTCGCTGGAGGGGGCGATCGCCGACCCGGTGGAGGTGGGGGTGTGCGTGACGCACATCCAGGCCAGGGTCGGGCTGGCGCAGTCCACGGTGTCGGCGTACCTGAGCGAGCTGCAGCGCGCGGGGCTGGTACGCGCCACGCGCGTGGGCAAGTGGACGCACTACAAGCGCGACGAGCGGCGCATCGCCCAGCTCGTCGCCACCCTCGGCCGCACGCTGTAGAGACAGCACGCCGCAGAGGCGGCACCTCCCGCGAGAGGTCGACCGGTTTCCATATATCGACATTTTGCGATATGTCTATGTTCCTGAGGATCGACACACGATGAGGGGACGTCCCATGGGCAGCATCGACGGCCTGGATCTCGGCACGTTCGGGATCTACACCTTCGACTTCGAGCACGTGCCGGCCGCGCAGATGCGCGAGTCGATCCAGGAGCTGGAGGAGCAGGGGTGGCGGGCGTTCTGGATGCCCGAGCTGCTCGGGCGCGAGGCGCTCACGCACGCCGGCTTCCTGCTGTCGTGCACGCGGCGGATGCACATCGTGAACGGCATCGCCCAGATCTGGGCCCGCGAGGCCAGGTGGACGTACGGCGCCGCCCTGCTGCTGGCCGACGCCTACCCCGACCGGCACGTCCTCGGCCTGGGTTTCGGCGGCGCCCCCCGCCCCGGCACGACCCCGCTGACCGCCATGCGGGCCTACCTTGACGAGCTGGACGAGCTGGAGACCGTCAACCCGGCTCCGAAGTCAGGCGTGCGCCGCCTGCTGGCCGCGTACGGGCCCAAGATGCTCGAACTGGCCCGCGACCGCGCGGCGGGCGCCCAGACCTACCACGTCAACGTCGCGCACACCGCCGAGTCACGGCAGCTCCTCGGCCCGGACGCGTTCCTGGCCGTCGAGCATCCGGTGCTGTTCGAGACCGACCCCGCCAAGGCCCGCGCCGCCGCCCGCGAGCACCTGCGCCCCTACCTGAGCACGCCGTACAACGTGGCGAAGTTCCGGCGGCTCGGGTACGCGGAGGACGAGATCACCGGCGGCGGCAGCGACCGCCTGGTGGACGACTTCGTCTTCTGGGGCGATCTGGACACCGTCGTCGGCAAGCTGCGCGCCCACGTGGACGCCGGCGCCGACCACGTCGCCGTGCAGGTGATCGGGATCGAGCCGGGCCGGACGGCGATGCCCCACTGGCGCGAGCTGGCCGCCGCTCTCTCGCCCGGCCGCGACTGACCGCCACCCCTCAGATATGCAAACGATCGGTCGTTAATATAGTTTGACGGCATGACCTCCGAGTCCGGCCGGTGCGCCGCATGCTGACCTCACGCTGGATCCCCGGCCCCGAGAACGACCGGCCGGGGCCGCTGGTCGCCGCCCTGACGGACTTCCGCCCGCGGCGGCTGCTCGACCTGCCCGGCATCGCCCGGCACGGCCGGTCCCTGAGCCGCCACTGGCCCGGCCTGCCGGGCGCGGTGGGCATGTGGCTCTGGGCGGACCTCACCGGCCGCCGGGTCGGCTCGCTGTCGGTGTGGCGGAGCGAGGAGGACCTGCGGGGGTTCGTCCGGTTGCCGGAACACGTCGCCATCATGCGCGCCTACCGCGACCGGGGCACCCTGCGCTCCCGCACGTGGCCCGTGGACGCCCTCGACCGCGAAGCCCTGCTGCGGTCGCTGCGCTGACCCGCCGGTCGATCCGGCCGGCCGGCCCGCTCATGGCGGACCGTTCCGCGGGCACGCTAGGGTCGGGCGGGAACGGCAGCCGGAAGGCGGGGACGGATGGCGTGGGCAGCCCGGGTGGTCGCCGTCGTCCTGGCCGTGGTCTCGCCGGTGCTGGTGCTCGCGGCGGTCCTGATGTATGCGGCGCTGCCGCCGGAGTGGCGGCTGCCGGAGATCTTCAGCCCGCTGGCCGCGGCTGGGGTCACGTTTCCGGCCTTCAGCGCGTTCCTCATCGTGCACCGGCCGCGGCTCAGGCTGGCGTGGCTGATGTGCGCGGGCGGTCTCGGCGGTGCGGTCAACACGTTCTGCCAGTCGGCGATGCTGGCCGCCGCGGCGGGCGGGGATCTCCCGCTGGCGGGGTTGCTGAGGTTCCCCGCGCAGGTCGGCTGGGCGGTGTCCGGGCTGCTGCTGGAGATGTTGCTGCCGCTGTACTCCCCCGACGGCAGGCTGCCGTCGCGGCGCTGGCGTCTGGTGGTGCTGCTCGGCGCGGTGTCGACCGCGGTGGAGCTGGCCCACATGTTCCTGCGTCCCGACCCGCCGGCCGAGGGCTATCCGCTGCCCGCGGTCATCCCCAACCCGTTACAGGTCCCGGAGCTGGCGCCGATCTGGCCGGTGGTCACGGTGGTGGCCTGGACCGGGATCCTCTCGACGCTGCCGCTGGCGGCGTGGTCGATGGTGCTGCGCTTCCGCCGCGCCGACCCGGTCGTGCGGCGGCAGATCGGCTGGCCGCTGTTCTCCTTCGGCGGGTACATCGTCTTCATGCTCGCCGGCGTCGTCGTGCCGGAGCTGTACTGGTTGTCGATCGGGTGGGCGGCGGTCATCCCCGTGTCGATGGTGATCTCGGTGACCCGCTACCGGCTCTACGGCATCGACACCGTCGTCAGCCGGACGTTCGTCGCCGCCGGGCTGCTGGCCGTGGTCGGCGGGGTCTACTTCGGGGTGGCCACGCTGTCGAGCCTGCTGGTGTCGGGGTACCACCAGGTCGCCGGGCTCGCCTCCGCGCTGCTCACGGGCGCGTTCTTCCAGCCGTTGCGGCGGGCGCTGCAACGCGCGGTCGACCGCCTGCTCTACGGACCGGTGGGCGATCCGCGCGTGCTGGCCGAGCGGCTGGCGCAGGAGGTGCGCCGGGGCGATCCGGCGCAGGCGCTGGCGGCGGTGATCGGCGTGCTGCGCGAGGGCCTGGCGGTACGCGGCGTCGCCGTGGAGGTGACCAGCGGCGAGCCGGGCCATCCGGTCAGCGTGGCGAGCACGGACCGCGGGCAGGTCGGCGACTCCCCGCGCGAGGTGCCCCTGATCTGGCACGGCGAATGGGTGGGCCGGCTGCTGGTCGGCCCGCCCGCCGCGCGCCGCTTCCCCGCCGCGCACGACGAGCGGGTGCTGGACACGCTGGTCCCGTACGCGGCCGACGTGGCCCACGCGGTCCGCCTGGCCGCCGACCTGCAACGTTCTCGCGAACGCATGCTGGCCGCCCGCGAGGAGGAGCGCCGCCGGCTGCGCCGGGACCTGCACGACGGCCTCGGCCAGACGCTCAGCGGGCTGGCAATGACCGTCAACATGGCCCGTCTCAGCCTGAAGAGCTCGCCGGAGGCGGCCGACGGGCTGCTGCGCGAGCTGCGCACCGGCATGGACGCCGTCACCGGCGACCTGCGGCAGCTCGTCTACGGCCTGCGCCCGCCCGCCCTGGACGACCTGGGCCTGGCCGCCGCCGTGCGGGCGCTGGCCGCGCCGGACGGTCCCGCCGCGGAGGTGATCACCGAGGGCGACCTGACCGGCCTGCCCGCCGCCGTCGAGGTGGCCGTCTACCGGATCGCGCAGGAGGCGCTGACGAACGTGCGGCGGCACGCGCGGGCCACCCGGGTCCGGGTCGAGCTGTGCCGCGAGCCCGGCGCGCTGCGCCTGCTGGTCGCCGACGACGGCCGCGGCCTGCCGCCCGAGCACCGTTCCGGCGTCGGCCTGACCTCGATGCGCGAGCGCACGGCCGAACTGGGCGGCATCTGCCTGGTCGGCGGCGCGCCGGGGACGGGCACCACGGTGGAGGTCATGTTCCCTGTCCAGCCCTGACCGTGCGCCTTACCGGCCGGGAACCCTCCTGTCACGTAGAGTGCTGGATGATCACTCTCGGTAACTCCCATGGAGGTGTCCATGAAGCTCATGGGCCGTATCACCTGCGCCGTGGCCGGTGGCGCGCTGCTGACCGTCGCGCTCACCACTCCGGCCGCGGCCGACTCGCTGGCCGCCGGCGGGCCTGTCGGCGCGCTGCTCCAGCCGGTGCTGGACGTGTTCAACATGGTCAACGACACGTCCACCCTCGGCGCCCTGCTGCCCGGCGGCATCATCTCCGCCCGCTGACGCTCGCCCTCCCCCCGGGGCGACCGCGCACTGCCCTGCGGGCCCGGCCGGGGCGTACCGTGGTTCGCGGCGGTCACGGCGGAGGGCGGGAGCAACGTGCAGGGGTGGGAGCCGTCCACTGTCGTCAGTGACGAACTGGTCGACCCGACGCCGGTCGCCGCGCTCGCGGCCCTGTTCGACGACGGCGTGCCGGTGCCGGGGCCGGGCGCGGAGCTGCCGCCGCTGTGGCACTGGGCGGCGCTGGCGCGCTGGCCCGTCTCGTCCGTGCTGGGGGGCGACGGGCATCCCGTACGCGGCTCGTTCCTGCCGCCCGTCGGCCTGCCGCGGCGGATGTTCGCCGGGGGCGAGGTCGTGTTCCACGGGCCGCTGCGGGTCGGCGAGACCGTACGCAGGCAGAGCGCGGTGGAGTCGGTCACCGAGAAGTCCGGGCGGTCGGGACGGCTGGTCGTGGTGGTCGTGCGCACCCGGCTGACCGGCCAGGACGGCAGCTCCGGGCTGGAGGAGCGGCAGGACCTGATCTACCGGGAGGCCGTGGCCTCCACCGGCCCGGCGGCGGCGGCCGAGGAGGCCGTGGCGGCGCGCGCCGCCGGTTCCCCGTTCCGCAGGGCGGGCGTCTGGGAATGGCACTTCGACACCGATCCGACCCTGCTCATGCGTTTCTCGGCGGCCACCGCAAACGCCCATCGCATCCACTACGACTGGCCGTACGCCACCCGCGTGGAGGGCTATCCCGGCCTGGTGGTGCACGGGCCGCTGATGACCCTCGCCCTGGCCGAGACGCTGCGGCTGGAGGGGCGTCCCGAGCGGGTGACGCGCATCGCGCATCGCAACAACCGGCCGCTGTTCTGCGGACAGCGGGCCCGGCTGCTCGGCCGCAGGACGGCGGACGGCTTCGCGCTCGACCTGACCGGCCCCGAAGGCGCGACGACCGGCCCGCACACCACCCTGACCGTGACAGCCCGATAGGCGCTGCCCCCGATCCCCCGGGCGCCGGCCCGCGCGGACCCGTCAGGGGGTGATGACGTGTTCGGCCAGCTCGCGGGCGGCGGCGGCCGGGTTCGTGCCGGGGCGGGTCGCGCCGACGGCGAGGGTGCCGTCGATGAGGATGAGGAGCTGGTCGGCGGCGTGGCCGGGGCGCGGGTGGCCGAGCGCGGTCAGCTCGCGCGCCAGCAGCTCGTGCACCTGCCGGCGGTAGTCGCGGGTGATCTCGTGCGCGGGATGGGCGGGGTCGGTCAGGCCGAGGTCGGCGGCCAGGTAGCGGCAGCCGTGGAAGCCGGGCATGGCGACGATCTCGCCGATGCGGTCGAAGACGGCCAGCAGGCGCTCGCGCGGGTCCTGGCCGGCGGCGTCCATGGTGCGGTGGTAGTCGGCGGCGTCGGCGTCGGCGGCTGACCTGAGCACCTCGACGATCAGGCCGTCCTTGCCGCCGAAGTGCTCGTACAACGAGCGCCGGGCCACGTTGGCCGCCTTGAGCAGCGCGTCGACGCCGACATTGACGCCCTGGCTGTAGATCAGCTGGTCGGCGGCGGTCAGCAGGCGCTCCCGGGGGCCCGGCCCCGTACGAACAGTCATGGATTCAGGTTGCCACGGGTTGACGAGTAGATCAACCGGTCGATATACATAGATAGACCGATCGATCTACCCGCTTCCTTCTGGAGGAACCGTGTCCTTCCCATCCACCGCCGACGTCATGGAGCGCTTCAACCGGGCCTTCGTCGAGCGTGACCGCCACCTGCTCGACGACCTGGTCGCCGAGGACTGCGTGATGGAGTCCGTGCAGCCGGCCCCCACCGGCGAACGCGTCACCGGCCGCCAGGCGTGCCTGGACTGGTGGGGCGCGCTCGTGGACGACCTGACCAGCGCGTTCGAGCCGCAGGAGGTCATCGTCGCCGGTGACCGCGCCACCATCCACTGGCACTACCGCTACGGCACCGGCCCGTCCGACTGGGTCAGCGGCGTCAACCTCATGCGCGTCCGCGACGGGCGGATCGTCGAGGCGCTCGGCTTCAGCAAGACCGCCGGCGAAGTTCCCCTGGCGACCGCCTGATGAACGTCATGCGCAGCTACCACGTCGACAGCGGAGCCGGCATCGACGGCCTGTCGATCAAGGAACACCCCGTCCCTGCTCCCGGCCCCGGGCAGGTGGTGGTCGCGGTACGGGCCACCTCCCTCAGCTTCCGCGAGCTGATGATCCTGCGCGGCGACTACGTGCTCCCGGTCAAACCGGACGTGGTGCCGGTCTCCGACGGCGCCGGCGAGGTCGTCGCGACCGGCCCCGGAGTCGAGTCGGTCGGCGTCGGCGACCGGGTCACCGCCACCCTGTTCCCGAGCTGGCAGGACGGCCCGTTCGCGCTGCGGCACCTGCCGCAGCTCGGCGGCTCGCTGGACGGCATGCTCACCGAGTACGCGCTGCTCGACGAGCACGCGCTCGTGCCGATCCCGGCCCACCTGTCCTACGAGGAGGCCGCGACGCTCCCCTGCGCCGCGGTCACCGCGTGGAACGCCCTGACCGGCGACGGCACCGGCCCGCTGCCCGGCCGGACCGTCGTCACCCAGGGCACCGGCGGGGTGTCGCTGTTCGCGCTGCAGTTCGCCAAGGCGCTGGGCGCCCGGGTGATCGCCACGACCAGCAGCCCGGCCAAGGCCGAACGCCTGTACGCGCTGGGCGCCGACGAGGTCGTCGACTACCGGGCCACCCCCGACTGGCCGGTCAGGGTGCGCGAGCTGACCGACGGCGAGGGCGCGGAACACGTCATCGACGTCGCCGGCGACCTCGGGCGGTCGCTGGCGGCCACCGCGATCGGGGGCCAGGTGGCCAGTGTCGGGTTCGTCCTCGGCGACCCGCCGCCCCTCGACGCGCGGGCGGTCTTCAGCGCGGGAGCCACGCTGCGGGGCATCGCCGTCGGCAGCCGCGCGCAGTTCCTGGCCATGAACCGGCTCATCGAGGCCCACCGGCTGCGCCCGGTCATCGACCGCGTCTTCCCCTTCGACCAGGCGCCCGACGCCTACCGCCACTACACGTCGGGCGGGCCGTTCGGCAAGGTCGTGATCACCGTGTGAGCCGGTCGGCCCCGGGCGCCGGCCGGACGGGGCGGGCGAGGCGTGCCCGCGGAACACCTCGCCGAGCCGGCCCCCCCTTAGCAGGGGGTCTCGTGGAACTCCGGGTACGAGCCGCGGGTGCCCACCCACGTCACGTCGCCCACGCAGTTCTCGTACTTGACGCCGACCACCGTGGTCCGGGTGGAGTCGCTGTAGTAGTACGTCTCGCAGTGGTAGTCGATCTGGCAGGCGCGGGCCTGGGCGGGGGAGCCGACGACGGTGAGCGTGCCGAGGGCGAGCAGGACGGCGAGCGATGCGCGACGAATCATGGAGATCCTCTCTGACGCGAGGAAGCGCTACTGCCCCTGATGATCGATCGCCGGAGCGAACAGTTCAATACGGTTCATCACAGTTCAATGCACCTGATGCCGGGTACCCGTCGCGAAGGCGAAATGATCGCCCCTGTCACCGACATAGGATCTCTTTTCATCTGGTAGATGGCCGATTGTCGAAAGGCTTCCATGACCCACCCCCTCAGCCGCCGGTCCGCCCTGCTGGGGGCCGCGGCCGTGGCCGGCATCGCCCTGTGGGAGAAGCCGGCCGAGGCGACCGGCGCCGCCGCGTTCGACGCGGCCCGGGAGCGATGGGTGAGCCTGCTGGCCGGCGCCACGTACGACCCGGCGTACCTGGACAAGACGCAGGCCGTCGAGGGTTCGGCCAACGCGGTGCTGCGCAAGATGGACCCCGCTCCCGGCCGGCCGAGCCTGTGGCCCGACCTGCCGCTCGACGACCCCCGTACGGGCAACTTCAACCGCGCCTACAACCGCATGCGCACGCTGGCGCTCGGCTGGGCCACGCCGGGCACCGACATGCACCGGGACCAGCGGGTCGCCGAGACCGCGGCCAGAGCCCTGGACTTCCTGTACGAGCACGCCTACCGCGAGGGCCTCGACCGCCGCGGCAGCAACTGGTACTGGTGGGAGATCGGCGTCCCGCGCGCGCTGACCGACACCTGCGCCCTGCTCTACGACGGCCTGCCCAAGGACGACCTGCGCCGCTGGCTGCGCCCGCTGCGCCACTGGTGCCCCGACCCCGAGCGCCGCGTCAGCCACCCCGGCGTGGTCGAGACCGGCGCCAACCGGGCGAGCAAGGCCATGGCGGTGGCGATGCGCGGGCTGCTCACCCACGACGCCCGCCTGCTCAAGCGGGCCAGGAAGGCCGTCTCCGACCTGCTGCGCCGCACCGGCGGGCCGGGCGACGGCTTCTACCGCGACGGCTCCTTCATCCAGCACGGCGTGTTCCCCTACAACGGCAGCTACGGCGTGGACTACCTGGAGAGCGTGGCCAAGCTGATCGCCATGCTGGCCAGGTCACCGTGGGAGATCCGCGACGTCGGGAACGTCTACGACATCGTCGACCGCTCGTTCACGCCGTTCATCTTCGACGGGCTGATGATGGACTGCGTGCGCGGCCGGCAGATCTCGGTGCAGGGCCACCGCGACCACCACTCCGGGCAGAAGGCGGTCGAGGCCATCCTGACGCTGCTGGAGACGGCGCCCGAGCGCCACGCCCGGCGCTGGCGGCCGATGGTGAAGGGCTGGCTCACCCGCAACCAGGCCGTCCCGTACGCCGCGGTCGCCCCGCTGGCGAGCGTCGCGCGGGCGGAGGCGCTGCTGGCGGACGCGTCCGTGCCGGTCGGCCCCCGCACCACCGGCACGTACGTCTTCGCCGACATGGACCGGGTCGTGCACCGGCGTCCCACCTGGGCGTACGCGATCGCGATGAGCTCGCAGCGCATCGGCGCGGCTGAGGGCATGAACCAGGAGAACCTGCACGGCTGGTACACCGGCGACGGCATGACGTACCTCTACACCGCCGACCTGACCCACTGGAACGACGACTTGTGGCCGACGATCGACCCGTACCGGCTGCCGGGCACCACGGTCGACACCCGCGGGCGCGCCGACCTCCCGCACGGCGCGCGCCGCCTGCCGCCCACCCCGTGGGCGGGCGGCGCGGCGCTCGACGGCGAGTACGGCGTGGCGGCGATGAGGCTGATCGCCGACGGCTCCTCGCTGCGGGCCAGGAAGGCGTGGTTCCTGCTCGACGACGGCGTGATCGCCCTCGGGGCCGGCATCACCGCCTCCGACGGCCGCCGCGTCGAGACCGTCGTGGAGAACCGCAACACCCACGGCGCCCATCCCCCGCTGACCCGCGGCGACGGCTGGCTCCACCTGTCCGGCGTGGCCGGGTACGCGCTGCTCGACGGCGCCGAGGCCAAGGTGATCCGCGAGCGGCGCACCGGGCGCTGGCGCGACATCGACACCGGCGCCACCACCGGCGGCGACCGGACCCCCGTCACCAGGCACTACACGACGATCCTGGTGGACCACGGCGTCGATCCGCGCCGGGCCCGCTACGCCTACGCCGTGCTGCCCGACGCCACCGCCGAGCAGACCGCGGCCTACCGCGGGCGGGTCGAGATCCTGGCCAACTCCCGCACGGCGCAGGCCGTCAGCCGGGACGACCTGATCGCCGCCGTGTTCTGGCGCGCGGGAACCGTCGAGACCCCGCACGGGCCGCTGGCCGCCGACGGGCCGTGCGCCATGCTGCTGCGCCACGACCGTCACCGGGTCCGGCTGGCCGTCTCGGACCCGTCCAGGACCGCCGACGAGGTGCGGATCAAGCTGCCGTGGCCGGTCCGGTCGGTCAAGGAGGGCGACCGGGGGGTGCGCCGGTCCAAGCGGGCGGTCAAGGTCGAGGTCGGCGGCAGCCGCGGGCACACCCGTCAGGCGGTCCTGCGCGTCTGAGCCGGGGCGCCGCCGTTCAGGAGACGCCGGTGGGGGCGTGCGGCAGAAGCTCCGCCATCGGGACGCCGGGGTCGGCCAGTCGGCGCGGATCGGCGGTGTGCCCGGCGGCGACCAGGGCCCGGAGGTGGCCGGCGGCGTCCTGGCCGTCCATCTGGCCGTCCATGGTCAGGGCGGCCACCGGGACTCCGCGGTCGAGCCAGAAGGCGGTGAACCCGGGTTCCCCCGGCTCGCCCCTGGTGACGACCCGGTCGGAGGTGGTGGGCAGGCCGACGTATTCGAGGGTGGACCCGTACTGCGTGGAGAAGAAGTACGGGACGTGGTCGATGGTGACCGGCTCGCCCACCAGCGTGGCCGCGGCGGCGGTCCCGTGGACGACGGCGTTGTCCCAGTGCTCGATCCGGACCGGTTTGAGGTAGCGCGGGTGCCGGTGGCGGGCGACGTCGCCGGCGGCCAGCGCGGCCGGGTGCGAAGTGCGCAGATGGCCGTCGGTGACGATGCCGCCGTCGACGCGCAGCCCCGCCGCCTCGGCCAGCTCGGTGCGGGGGACGGCGCCCACGGCGACCACGACGAGGTCGGCCGGGACGCGCCGCCCGGCGACCGTGCGCACCGCCTCGACCGAGCGCGTCCCGAGCACGGCCTCGACGCCGTCGCCGGTGAGCAGCTCGACGCCGTGGTCGAGGTGCCGGCGGGCGACGGCGCCGCCGATCCGGTCGCCCAGCACGTGGTAGAGCGGCGTGGGCAGCGGGTCGACGACGGTCGTGCGCACGCCGAGCGCGCGGGCGGCGGCGGCGACCTCGCAGCCGAGCCAGCCGGCCCCGACCACGACCACGGCGGAGGCCGCGCGCAGGGCCGCGCCGAGGCGTTCGCTGTCCTCGCGGTCGCGCAGGTGGTGGACGCCGTCGAGGTCGGCGCCCGGCACCCGGAGGCGGCGCGGGCGGGCGCCGGTGGCGATCAGCACCTGCCCGAACGGCAGTTCCACGTTGCGCCCCAGCTTCACCCGCCGGCCGTCGAGGTCGAGCAGGGTGGCGGGGGCGCCGAGGGCGAGGGCGACGTCCTGGGCGGCGTAGAACCGCGGGTCCAGGACGTCGAGCTCGGCGGCCTCGGTGGTGCCCAGCAGGTAGCCCTTCGACAGCGCGGGACGCTGGTAGGGCAGGTGGTGCTCGTCGCCGACGAGCGTGAGCGGCCCGTCGTAGCCGTGGTCGAGCCGCAGGGCCCGCGCGGCCTGGGCGCCGGCGAGGCTCGCGCCGATGATGACGATGCCGGGATCGGCGGGCATGGGGACGCTCCTTGTGAACGGGACCGGGGTGGCGCGCGGGGTCAGGCGACCTGGAGGCCGGCGCGGGGATGTCAGACGACCTGGAGGTTGGCCATCATGGCCATGTCCTCGTGCTCGGCGTTGTGGCAGTGGAAGAGGTAGCGGCCGCGGTAGCCGTCGAACCGGGTGATGATCTCCACCGACTCGCCCGGACGCAGGGAGACGGTGTCCTTCAGCCCCGCGTCATGGGGCAACGGCGGCCGGCCGCTGCGCGCGAGCACCCGGAAGCCGACCAGGTGCAGGTGGACGGGGTGGTGGACGTCGGCGACCATCCGCCACACCTCGACGTCGCCGAGGCCCACGGTGACGTCGGAGCGGGCGGGGTCGAACGGCAGCCCGCCGATCAGCCAGCCGCGGCCGTCGTGCATCCGGCCGGCGCGGAAGGACAGCTCGCGCACCCGGACGGCGTCCGCCCGCCGCCACTCCGGCAGGTCGGTGGACAACACGCGCGGGACCCGGCTGTCGTCGGCCGCGGCGCGCGCGACCCGGAAGGCCATCACGTCCCGGGTGCGGCCCGAGCCGAGCCGGTTGACGATCCGGACCCGCCCGCCGACCGGGACGCGGGCGAAGTCCACGACCACGTCGTAGCGCTCGGCGGGCGCGATCGGCAGGACCTGGTGGGTGACGGGGGCCGCGAGCAGCCCCTGGTCGGCGCCGATCTGCACGAGGTCGAGCCGCCGCCCGTCGTCGAGCACGGCTTCGAGCTCGTAGTGGCGGGCGTTGGAGGCGTTCAGCAGGCGCAGGCGGTAGCGGGCCGCGTCCACCTCGTGGACGGGCCAGGGGGCGCCGTTGACCAGGATCACGTCCCCGAGCACCCCGGCCAGGTACGGTTCGAGCACGCCCGGCCGTTCCCGCAGGGTGGGGTCGAGGGCGGGGTAGGCGAGCTCGCCCTCGGCGGTGAACGCCCGGTCGGCGATCATGAGCGGCAGCTCGCGCGGCCCCGCGGGCAGGCCGAGCGCCTGCTCGGCGTCGTCGCGGACGATCTGCAGCCCGGCCAGGCCGCGCCAGATCGCGGGGGCGGTGAAGTCCATCCGGTGGTCGTGGTACCACAGCAACGTCGGCCGCTGGTCAAGCGGGAAGGTGTAGTCCCTGGTCCGCCTGCTCAGCACGGCCCGGGGGTCGCGCATGTTCCCCATGCCGGAGCCGTGCGCCATGTGCATGGTGGGCTCCGTCCAGCCCTCGGGCAGCACGAGGTCGGTCGGGTAGCCGTCGGAGGCGGCCGGGGTGCGCCCGCCGTGCAGGTGGACGACGGTCGGCACGGGCAGATCGTTGCGGTGCGTCACGGTGATCGGCCGGCCCCGGCGGGCCTCGATGGTCGGCCCGGGGAAGGTGCCCCCGTACGTCCAGGCCCGGGTCCGCACGCCGGGCAGGATCTCCAGGGTCGTCTCGCGCTGGACGATCTCGTAACGGTCGGCGCCGCCCGCGGTGCCGGACGGCGCCAGCACGGCGGGGATCGGCAGCGGCACCTGGAACGGCGGCGGCAGCGGCAGGTCGCTGCGCAGCTCGGCGCCGGTGATCGAGGGCCGCCGGGCCATCGCGGCCGAGGCGCCCAGCCCGGTGGCCGCCATCAGCCCGAGCGCGCCGCCGATGCCGAGCGCCTGCCGCCTGGTCACGCCGCGCGCCGGCCGGTCGAGCTCAGGCATCGCGGGCCGCCCGACGCGGGAAGGGGCGCCGCCAGACGTCGATGAACTGCACCGTGAGCGCGGCGACGGTCGCCACCCCCAGCGGGATGTGCAACCACAAAGCGCCGTCGAGCCCGGCGAAGTACTGCGCCGTCTCGGCCGCCACCACCGCCGCCGTGGCCAGGAACGGCCCGCTGCGGCGCAGGCGCGCCCACACCACGATCGTCACGATCAGCTGCAGGTAGCCGATGGAGGTGACCACGTCGGCGCCGAGGGAGTGCCAGCGCAGGCTGTCGTAGTCGCCGGTCAGGTAGACGCCGGCGAACACCGGCTGTCCGCCGATCGCCGCCATGTGGGCGCTGACCGTCGCCCGCAACGTCCAGCCCACGGGTGCCGTGCGGCGCGTGGCATCGGCTCGCGGTCCGTCGACCACGCTGAGCATCGGGGGTCCTCCTCATGTCCGTCCTGGTGGAACGCCTCCGACGCTATGGCTCCTGAGTTATCTTGTCCAAGATCTATATTGCTATGGTGTTATGCGTTGGGAGGCATGATGGATCTGAACGCCCTCCGCCAGTTCCTGGTGGTGGCCCGGCTCGAACACCTCAGCGCCGCCGCAGAGGAGCTGCGCGTCGCGCAGCCGTCCCTGAGCCGGACGATCGCCCGCCTGGAGGGCGAGCTGGGCACGCCGCTGTTCGACCGCGGCGGCCGGCTCCGCCTGAACGGCGCGGGCACGCTGTTCCGCGGCTTCGTCGAACGGGCGCTCGGCGAGCTCGACGCCGGACGGCGAGCCGTCGCCGAGGCCGCCGAGGGGTTCGGCACCGTACGCCTGGCCTCGGAGACCTTCCTGACCCTCACCGGGCCGCTCGCGGCTTACAAGCGCGCCCATCCCGCCGCCGAGATCGAGCTCCACTGGGCCCCCGCCGACGACATGACCCGCCGCCTGCGCGCCCAGGAGTTCGACCTGTGCGTCGCCTCCCAGCCGATCCACGCCGACGGGCTGGAGGCCGCCGAGCTGCTGGACGAGCCGGTCGGGCTGGCCACCGCGCTCGACCACCCGCTGGCCGCCCGTACGTCGGTGACCATCGACGACCTCGCCGACCAGCCCTTCGTCACCGCCCGCAAGGGACACTGGCAGCGCCGGCTGCTCGACCGGCTCTTCGCCGCCAGGGGCCGCACGCCGCGGATCGTCTGCGAGGGCGACGAGCCCAGCGCCATCGCCGACCTGATCAGCACGGGGCTCGGCATCGGGCTCGTCCCGTCCCTCGCCCGCCGCTCCACCACCCGCGCCCCGCTGGCCTGGGTGGACGTCGACGACCCCGACTGCCGCCGCACGCTCACCCTGTTCTGGGGCGCCGACAGCCACCTGTCCACCGCCGCCCGCCTGATGCGCACCACCATCACCAGCTGGGACTGGCTGGCCGGCGAACCCCAGGAGAAACGCTGAGCGTCGCGGTCTACGGCGGGGGTGCGCCGATCCAGCGGCGGTAGGCGTCCATGTCGACGTTGGCGCCGCAGACGATGGTGACCACGTGCCGGCCGGCGAAGCGGTCGCGGTCTTCGAGGATCGCCGCGACGCCCAGCGCGGCCGACGGCTCCACCACCAGGCCGGCGTGGTCGAGGAGCAGCCGCATGCCGGCCACGATCGACTCCTCCCGCACCAGGACGGCGTCGTCGGCGACCACGAGGAGGTCGTCCAGGACGGCCGGGATCGGACGCCGGCCCGCGACGCCGTCGGCGATGGTGCGGGTCGGGCCGGTGGCGACGACGCGCCGCCGTCGCCAGGAGAGGGTCATCGCGGGCGCGCCCAGCGGCTGGACGCAGATCACCTCGACGCCGGGCGCGAGCTCCTTCAGCACGTGCCCCACGCCGGTGGCCAGCGCCCCGCCGCCGAGGGCGATCAACACAGCGTCGTACGACGGCACAGCGTCATACGGCGGCACGGCTCCGGCCAGTTCCAGGCCGATGGTCGCGGCGCCCTCGCAGGTCTCGATGTCGAGGCTGTCCTCGACCAGCCGGATGCCGTGGTGCCGGGCCATGGCCGCCGCCCGCTCCCGGGCCAGGTCGAAGTCGCCGTCCACGAGCTCCAGCCCGGCGTCCAGGGCGCGGATGCGGTCGAGCTTGGCGGCGGGCGCGGAGCGGGGGGCCACGACGGTGACGTCGAGGCCCCGCCGGCGGCCGGACCAGGCGAGGGCCTGGCCGAGGTTGCCCGCGCTGGCGCACACCACGGCCCGCGCGCCGCCGTCGGCGAGCAGGCTCGCGACCAGCTCCGTGCCGCGGGCCTTGAAGCTGCGCACCGGGTTCGCCGTCTCCAGCTTGACGCTCACCGCGCACCCGAGGTTGGGCTCCAGCGCCGGGCAGGGGAACAGCGGCGTGTCGAGGAACATGGAGTCGATCACCGGGCGTGCCGCCCGGATCCGAGCAGTGTCGAGCCGCGTCTCCCGCACGGCACAGGAGCGTAGCAACGGCTGGGCCGCGAGAACCCGGACACGTGGCGCGACCGTCCGTACACTTTCTGTCGCTGGTCTGCGGGGCCTTACGGCCCGGTCAAGAGAGGGCGGGGTGGGGAGCGATGAGCGAGGTCCACGGCGGCGGGCCGCCGCCGGGCGCCGCGGAGGCCGCCGGGCCGGAGTCGGTGACCTGTCACGAGGATCTGGTGAGGCTGCTGGCCGAGCAGTTCGCCCGGGCCGACGTGTCGCTGCGGGAGTTGCAGGCGCGGGCCGACAGATCGGGCGGCGCCCGGTTGCCGCGCAGCACGTGCGCGGACATGCTGGCCGGTCGGCGTTTCCCCAAGAAGGCGGTCATGGTGGCGTTCCTGCGAGGGTGCCGCGTGCCCGAGCACCAACTGCCCGCGTGGGAGCGGGCGTGGGACCGGGTGCGGATCAGCCGGCTGCCCGCCGGTTCCTGGGACGACCGCGGCTCGCCGGCGTCCGACGGCCTGCAGGCGTCCGACGGCCCGCAGACGGCCGGCAGCCCGCAGGCGTCCAGTGGCATGCTGTCGGCCGCGATCGGCTCGGCGGGGCCGGTGCCGCCGGGCGGGGCGGTGTCGGTCGGGGGCGGTGGCGGGCTGCGGCGGGCCGTCCTGTTCGCCGGGATCGCCGTGCCGGTGGCCGCCGCGCTGGTCCTGGCCGTCGTCGTCGCCCTGCGGCTGACGGGACGGCCCGAGCCGCGGTCCGAGGGCGCGTCCGGGCAGACCGTGGACTCCGGCCAGATCGTCACCGACGACGGCCGCGCGTTCCCCCGCGGCGGGTCGAGCCGGTTCACCGTGAGCGTCAGCCCGGCCAACACCGGCGTACGGCTGATCCGCCGGCTCGACGCCGGCGTCGGCCTGCAGGACGCGACCATCACCCTGGACGGCGTGCCCGCGGCGAGGTGGCGGCCGCTGCTGGAGGACGCCGTCCACAAGTGGCGGAACCAGATCGTCGATCTCCCGCCGGGGCTGACGGCGGGCCGGCGGGCGCTCACCGTCGTCAACACGTGCGTGTCCGAGACGGGGTTCAACGAGTTCCTCTACACCGTGGAGCACCGGATCAACGGCGTCTGGTCGGTCGCCGACCGGGTCGACGTGGGTCCCGACCACCCCGCCAGCGAGGCGGCGCACGACTACCGCGTCGTGCGCGGCGATTGGGCCCACCACCAGACCTTCGCCTACCCGCCACGAAGGGAGGACTGGGACGTTCGCTAACATAGCGAAGTACTTCATAATGAAGTACGTAAGCAAAGGATCCCCATGGCCTCCATCCGGCACGAAGTCGTCATCGACGCCTCCCCCGACCACATCTGGGACGTCCTGCGTGACGTCGGAGCCGTGCACGAACGGCTGCTCCCGGGCCGCGTCGAGGACACCAGGCTGGACGGCGACCAGCGGTTCCTGACGTTCCCCGACGGGCACGTGATCCGCGAGCTGATCGTGGCGATCGACGACGACGCCCGCCGTCTGGCCTACGCGGTCGTGGAGGGCGCGAGGCCGCCGCTGGCCCACCATCACGCCTCCTTCGAGGTCCGTCCGGAGGGCGAGGGGGCCGGCCGGCTGATCTGGATCACCGACGTGCTGCCCGACGCGCGAGCCGCCGAGGTCGGCCTGCGGATGCGATACGGCGCGGCGGAGATGAAACAGACGATCGAAACCACGTCCCGCCACTGACCCACCCCCCACCCGCCACCGACCCATCGCCGACCCACCGCTGCGCCGCCGCAAAGGCCCGGCACAGGAGCTGCCTCAGAACCCTGTGCCGCGCCCGGCACACGGCCCAGCACAAGGGGCCCAGCACAGGGGCGGGCACAAGGGGCCTGCACGGGGCCCGGCATAGAGCATCGTGGCCAGGTCATTAGGATGACCGGCGCCGGATGACCCCCCGTCCCTCCAGCCGGCTCCCCCGTACCACCCGAGAGGCGCACACCACGATGGCGGACCGCGACGCCACCCCGCTCGACGACCCGGTAGGCGCGTCACTGCGCGGCCGTCACGCGCACCTCGCCCGGCGGCTGGGCGCGGCGGTCACGTACCAGGCGGAGGTGGCGACCTTCTCCTCGGTCCCTGCCGAGCCGGACGAGCGGGCGTGGGCCGACCTGGCCCGGCTGCTCGGGCCGGGCCAGCTCGCCGACCTGTTCAGCTCCCCGGCGTCCCCGCCGCCTGACTGGGAGCCGGTGTTCGCCCTCGACGGCCGCCAGCTGATCTGGGACGGCGGCGACCGCGTCCCCGCCGCGCCCGGCGACGTCACCGAGCTGGGCGCGGACGACGTCCCGCACATGCTCGACCTCGTCGCCAGGACGCGACCGGGGCCGTTCTGGGCGCGTACCCGCGAGATGGGCGCCTACCTCGGCGTCTTCGACGGCGGGAGGCTGGTCGCGATGGCGGGCGAGCGGCTGCGGCCGCCGGGCTGGACCGAGATCAGCGCCGTGTGCACCGCGCCCGAGGCGCGCGGCCGAGGCCACGCGGGCCGCCTGGTCGGCGCGCTCGTCTCGCGGATCGTGGCCCGCGGCGAACGCCCGTTCCTGCACGTGGCCGAGGCCAACACCGGCGCGATCGCCCTCTACGAGCGGCTCGGCTTCCGAACCCGCCGAACCGTGACCTTCCGAGGCTTCCGCACCCCCTGACGGCTCCGGCGACGCCCCCGGTTCCCGCCCCCCGCGCCGGCCCCGGGGCGGCCATGCCGTGACGGCCCCGGATCGGGCACCCCGTGACGGCTCGGGGCGGCTCGGGCGGCTCGGGGCGGCTCGGGGCGGCCCCGGGTGGGCGATGCGGTCCTGGTGGAAAACGCGTTGCCTCGGACGCTCGGTGAAACGTATGGTTTTGCGCTCGTGGTCACAGTCGTGGAACGGGTCCTGCCGGCCCGGTTGGGGACAGGGTTCCGATGGTTGCTGGCGTCGAGCTGGCTGACGAATCTCGGTGACGGGATCGCGGCCGCCGCCGGCCCGCTGCTGATCGCGACGCTGACCCGCGACCCCCTGATGATCTCGCTGTCCGCCCTGGTGAGCTGGGCGCCGCCGCTGGCGTTCAGCCTGTACGCCGGCGTCCTGTCCGACCGGTACGACCGCCGCAGGATCGTGCTGGTCGCGAACGCCGTGCGGGCCGTGGTGCTGGCGGCGCTCGTCGTGCTCATGGCGACCGGCACCGTGACCGTGGCGACGGCGCTGGCGGCGCTCACGCTCCGGTCCATCGCCGAGGTGTTCGCCGACAACGCGACGTCCACGCTGACGCCGATGATGGTCTCCAGGGACGACCTGATCGTCGCCAACGCCCGCCTCGGCACCGGGTTCATCACGCTCAACCAGCTCGCCGGGCCGCCGATCGGCGCGGCGCTGTTCGGACTGGGCCTGACCTGGCCGTTCGCGAGCCAGCTGCTCCTGGTGCTGGCGGGGATGATCCTGGTCTCCCGCATCGCGCTGCCGGCGCGGGTCCGGCCGGACGACGCGCCGCGTCCGAACACCGTGCGCGAGCTCGTCGCCGGGTTCAGCTGGACCGTGCGGCACCCGGCGGTCCGCACGCTGGCGCTCACCATCCTGATCTTCAACTTCACCTTCGGCGCGGCCTGGTCGGTGCTCGTCCTCTACACCCAGGAGCAGCTCGGCCTCGGCGCGATGGGGTTCGGCCTGATGACCACCATCGGCGGGATCGGCGGCCTGGTCGGCACCGGCCTGTACGGGACCATCACCCGCAGGGTCAGCCTCGGCGCCCTGATGCGGATCGGGCTCATCATCGAGACGTTCACCCACCTGGGCCTGGCCCTGACCCGTTCGCCGTGGGTCGCCGGAGCCATCTTCCTGGTCTTCGGCGCGCACGCCTTCATCTGGGGCACCACCTCGGGCACCGTCCGCCAGCGCGCGGTGCCGCAGGAGCTGCAGGGACGGGTGGGCAGCGTCAACACCGTCTGCGTCTACGCCGGCCTGGTGGTCGGCTCGCTGATCGGCGGCGTGCTGGCCACCCGGTTCGGCGTCGCGGCGCCCTTCTGGTTCGCCTTCGCCGGTTCGGCGGTGTTCGTGGTGCTGCTGTGGCGGCAGCTCATGCTCATCGCCCACGACGACTGAGCAGCGAGCGCCGCTCACTTGAGCGGGTCGTGCCCCCAGTTCATCAGCGAGTAGCGCCACCGGGTCTCCCGGACGTCACCGGACGGGCGCTGCGCCAGGTGCCGGTGGATGTAGCCGATCACCTTGGTCATGTGCTCGTAGTCGTGGCCGGTCCAGGCGGACCTGCCCTTGCGCAGGAGCCGGACGATCTCGCGGCCGGAGGCGTGGCCGGTCGACTCGCCGCCGCCGTCCTGCTTCTGGCCGACCTCCTTCGACTCCTCGGTGTCCAGCCAGCGTTCCAGCTCGTGCGCGGTCATGTTGACGGCCTGGCCGAACTCGGCCGCCACGTCCCGGTCGTCGCTCACTTCGCGCCCTTGCCCTTGTCCTTGCGCAGGGCGGACGGCTTGTGCACGGCCTCGCGCCCGCTCTTGTCGCTGCGCACGACGTACTGCGGGTCGTCCGGCGAGGCCGCCACCGTACGGCCGGCCTCCTTCGTCCTCTTGGTGATCTTCTTCTCCACCTTGCCGCGGGCCGTGGATCCGTGGCTCTTCCAGGAGACCTCGTCACCCACGGACGGATCGTCCTTGCGCTTGCCGGTCATAGGATCCGCGCTACCCCACCGCCCTCCCGCACTCGGCCAGGCGGGCAAACCTTCCTTTACCGGCGCCGTCCCGGGTCCGGCGACGGCGTCCTCGGGGCGGGGCGGCTGCTGCTCACGCGTGGCCGAATCGTAAAGTGAGCAGGATCGCACCAGTGATGTAGGGAGCCCTTGTTGCACGAGAAACTGTCGTCGACCTACGACAACGTCCTGCGCCGGAACCCCGGCGAGGTCGAGTTCCACCAGGCCGTGCGCGAGGTGCTCGAAAGCATCGGCCCAGTTCTCGGCAAGCATCCCGAGTACGCCGAATCGAAGATCATCGAGCGGATCTGCGAGCCCGAGCGGCAGATCATCTTCCGCGTGCCGTGGCTGGACGACCGGGGCGAGGTGCAGATCAACCGCGGCTTCCGGGTGGAGTTCAACAGCGCGCTCGGGCCGTACAAGGGCGGGCTGCGCTTCCACCCGTCGGTCTACCTGGGCATCGTGAAGTTCCTCGGGTTCGAGCAGATCTTCAAGAACGGCCTGACCGGCCTGCCCATCGGCGGCGGCAAGGGCGGCTCGGACTTCGACCCCAAGGGCCGCTCCGACCGCGAGGTGATGAGCTTCTGCCAGAGCTTCATGACCGAGCTCTACCGGCACATCGGCGAGTACACCGACGTCCCGGCCGGTGACATCGGCGTCGGCGGGCGCGAGATCGGCTACCTGTTCGGCCAGTACAAGCGCATCACCAACCGCTACGAATCCGGCGTGATCACCGGCAAGGGCCTGGTCTACGGCGGCGCCCAGGTACGCACCGAGGCCACCGGCTACGGCTGCACGTTCTTCGTCGAGGAGATGCTCAAGGCCCGCGGCACGTCGTTCGACGGCAAGCGGGTCGTCGTGTCGGGCTCCGGCAACGTGGCCGTCTACACGATCGAGAAGATCGAGCAGCTCGGCGGCGTCGTGGTGGCCTGCTCCGACTCCTCCGGCTACGTGCTCGACGAGAAGGGCATCGACCTCGACCTGCTCAAGCAGGTCAAGCAGGTCGAGCGGGGCCGTCTGGAGACGTACGCCGAGCGCCGGGGCGAGCAGGCCGTCTTCGTCCCGGACCGCAGCGTGTGGGAGGTGCCCTGCGAGGTGGCGATGCCGTCCGCCACGCAGAACGAGATCACCGGCCGGGACGCCGCGTTCCTGGTGGACAACGGCTTGGTCGCGGTCGGCGAGGGGGCCAACATGCCGACCACGCCGGAGGGCATCAAGGTGTTCCTGGAGGCGGGCGTCGCGTTCGGGCCGGGCAAGGCGGCCAACGCTGGCGGGGTGGCCACCAGCGCGCTGGAGATGCAGCAGAACGCCAGCCGCGACTCCTGGACGTTCGAGTTCTCCGAGCGCCGCCTCCAGGAGATCATGCAGGACATCCACGGCCGCTGTCTGCAGACCGCCGACGAGTACGGCATGCCGGGCAACTACGTGGCCGGCGCCAACATCGACGGCTTCCGCCGGGTCGCCGACGCCATGCTCGCGCTGGGCCTCATCTGACCGCGCCGGCGCCCCGGCCTGCCCTTCCGCCCCCGCCTGCCCTCCCGGCGCGGCATGCGCGAGAGGTCAGGCAGGGGCGCCGGGAGGCAGCTGGTGGTCGGCCCAGACGTAGGTCTCGGGCAGCAGGTCGGTGACGGGGACCGTACGGAGACGGTCGCCGTCGCCCACGATGACCTGGAGGGCCGGGAAGTAGTCCAGCAGCACCTGACGGCAACGGCCGCACGGCGGGACGACCCCGCGCTCCCGGTCCCCCACCGCGACGATCGTGTCCAGCTCGTACGCGCCCTGGGCGGCCGCCGTGCCGATGAGGACCAGCTCGGCGCACGGCCCGCCGGTGAAGTGGTAGGCGTTCACCGCCGTGACGATCCGGCCGTCGCGGGCGCGCGCGGCGGCCGCCATGGTGTGGTTGTCACCCCGGCAGCGAGTGCGGGCGACCTCCGTGGCGGCCTGGACGAGTTCGCGGTCGACGTGCGGGCTCACTGCTCCTCCTCGTGACCTGGCGCGTCAGGCGCGGGTCTGCTCGCGCAGGAACCCGACGATCAGCTCGGTGACCTCGTCCGGCCGTTCCATGCTCGCCAGGTGGGCCGCCCAGGGCAGCTCGACGTTGCGGGCGGCGGGCAGGTCGGCCTCGGTGTGCCGGAAGTCGGCGACGTCGTGCGCGCCCGACACGGCCAGGCACGGCATCGTCACGGCCGCCGGGTCCACCTGGACCTTGACCGGGCCGACGACCCCCTCGGCGAGCTGGAGCTCGTAGGCGCGCAGCTGCATCTCGTGCACGGCCCGCCCGGCCTTCTCGTCGGCTTCGGGGCCCAGCCAGCGGTCGACCATCAGCTGCGCCGCGCCCGCCAGGTCGCCCGCCTCGACCAGCGCGTCCTCGCGCTCGCCGACCGCGCGCAGCTCGGCGCTCGGCTCCCGCCATGGCAGGGCGGCGGAGAGCAGGATCAGCGCCGCCACCCGCTCGGGGCTGCTCGCGGCGACCTCCAGCGCCACCTTCCCGCCGTAGGAGCAGCCGACCAGGAAGAACCGGTCGATGCCCAGGCTGTCGAGGAGGCCCAGCACGTCGCCGGAGTTGCTGTACGGCTCGGTGGGCAGCGGGCTCTGCCCGAAGCCGCGCAGGTCGCATCGGACCACCCGGAAGCCGGCGGCGACCAGGGCCTCCCACTGGGGGTCCCACATGCGCCGGTCGCAGACCCCCGCGTGCAGGAGGAGCAGGGCCGGTCCGTCGCCTGCCACGTCATAAGAAATCGTCATCGCGCAGACGTTACCAGTCATTCACTGACCGGTTTGTCCCACGCGAGACGGCGCCGGGGCTTTTCCGGCGACCCTGGCCATCCAGGCCGTCACGCCCAGCACCACGGCCGCCAGCACCCCCAGCAACACCGGCGACCCCGCCGCCGACGAACACGGCCATCCACCACAGCAGCCGCCGGCCGCCCAGCGGACCGGGCCCGGGAGGGGCGGCTGCCAGGCCGCCGCTCCGAACGTGGCGGCTCGCGCGAGCGCGCCGAGCAGCAGCGCGACGGGCACGAGGAGGGCGGCGACGTCGACCCGGCCCGGAGCTCGCCGTCGGACGTCAGCCGGTAGTAGCGCCGCGCCCGCCCGTCGACGACCTCCTCCCGGTCGGCCGCCACCAGCCCTTCGGCGTGGAGCCGGTCGAGGGCGGCGTAGAGGGTGCCGGCCCGCAGCCGCACCCGCTCGCCGGATGATCGGAGCATGCCGCAACTCCGGGGCGCGGGGGGCCGCGCGGCCCCCCGCGCCCAGAGCACTACGGCAGGGCCACCGCGCGGTCCAGGGCGGGCGGGGTCAGCGGGCCCTGTCGCAGGTAGGCCCGCATGGCCTCGTAGTCGCGGCTGCCGCGCACCGCGTCGGTGTACCCGGCGAAGGCGGTGTAGCCGTCGGCGCCGAGCAGCGTGTACGCCAGCGCCGCGAGCCGGTAGGTCCGGCCGGTGTCGAGCGGCTGGCCGTTGATGACCACGTCGGCGGGGTTGATCCGGTCGCCCACGGGCCGGTTCGGGGAGTAGGAGAAGCGCACGTTCTTCGACACGGCCAGCGGGGCGAACTTCACGGTGCCGTCGGCCTGCGTCTGCCACTGCTGCTCCAGGGCCTGCTCAAGCTGCGAGCCCTTGACCGACACCGTGACCACCGGGTTGGCGTAGCCCCAGGCGGCCCACGACTCGCCCATGAGCACCTTGCCGTCGGCGTCGGCGGCGTTGGCGCCCTTGGCGAACCTCAGGTCGCCGCGCAGCGAGTTCGAGCCCTTGGTCGGCGCCACGGCCACCATGGCCAGGTCGGCCTTGCCGCCCTCGGTCTGCTGGGAGTCGAAGTACTCCACGTCGGCCACGGTGTTGCCGAGCGTGCTCTGCCCGGTCACGTCGCGGGTCCTGGTGAGGTCGCCGGTGATGGTCCCGTACGGCTTGGCGTAGGTCTCCTTCTGCATGGCGTTCCAGTGGTCGACCAGCTTCACCATGGCGGGGTCGGGCGCGATGTCGCGGGTCACCGGGTGGTTGGCCGCGGTGGTCGCGGTCCTGATGACGTCGCGGGTGCGGCGGTCGAGCTTGAGGTTGATCTCGCTGATGAGGCGGCCGTGGTTGGCGGCCTCGACGACCGGGCGGGGGTTGCCCGCGGGGTCGGGGATCGAGCAGTTGAAGTACCAGTGCCAGTGGCCCGTGACGATGGCGTCGATGTCGGGCGAGGCGTTCTTGGCGAAGTCCCAGATGGGTCCGGCCTTCTGGTCGCCGCAGCCGCTGTAGTCCTCGCCGGCCTTGCCGCCCTCGTGCACGTTGGCGACGATGGCCTTGACGCCGCGGCGCTTGAGGATCTCGGCGTACTTGTTGGCCGTCTCCACCAGCGGCAGGTTGTCCAGCGACGGCTGGTAGGAGGTGGAGCCGTCCACGGTGGTGGGCGTGGTCAGGTTGATGAACCCGACGGGGATGCCCTGGAACCGCTTGATCACGTACGGCGGGAGCACCGGGCGGGTGTCGCCCTTCATGGTGATGTTGGCCGTGGAGATGTCGAAGTCGGCGCCATGGAAGGGCTGCCCGTCGGAGTCGGTGAAGCAGCTGTCGAGCCCGACCTCGCCGAAGCACTCCCCCTTGCCCATGTGGTCGCGCAGGAACTCCAGGGACCGGTCCAGCTCGTGGTTCCCGACCGTGGTGAACTCCACCTTGATCTTGTTCAGGAACTCGATCGTGGGCTCGTCGGCGTGGTACGACACCTCGGTGGGCCAGCCGCTGAAGTTGTCGCCGCTGGAGAAGGTGACCGTGTTCTCGTGCCCCTGCCGGAGCCGGTCGAGATGCGCGGCCAGGTACGGCGCGCCGCCCACCACCAGCGTGTTCCCCTGCGGATCCTTGATCGTGCCGTCGGCGGCGTTGCTCTGCGGGGTGATGTAGCCGTGGAAGTCGGTGAGCGACAGCAACTGCACGTCCACGGGCTTGGGCGCGGCCAGTGCCGGTGAGGCGGACGAGGCCAGAGTGACGCCTAAGGCGACAATGATCCACTTACGGAACGAAGACACGCAGACTCCTAAATAAGGGGATATAGCGGGAGAAAAGACTTGCGGATCAGCCCTTCGAGCCGGTGAACGCGATCCCGGCGATCAGCTGCCGTTGCATGACCACGAAGAGAACGATCACCGGCAGCGAGGCCACGACGGACCCGGCGAAGAGGATGGGGTAGTTCGTCAGGTACTGGCCGCGCAGCGAGGCCAGCCCGGCGGAGAGCGTCATCATCTCCGGATCGGTGTTGACCACCAGCGGCCACAGCAGGCTGCTCCAGGACCACATGACGGTCAGCAGCCCGAGCGCCAGCAGGCCGGGCCGGACCAGCGGCAACATGATCCACCAGTAGATCTGCAGCGGGTTGGCGCCGTCCAGCCGCGCCGCCTCGTCCAGCTCCCTGGGCAGGGTCTTGAAGAACTGCCGCAGCAGGAACGTGCCGAAGGCGCCGAAGACGCCGGGGGCGATGAGCGCCTGGAGGGTGTTGAGCCACCCGAGGCCCTGCATGATCTCGTACCGGGGCAGCAGGAACAGCTCCCCCGGCACCATCAGCACGGCCAGGAACAGCATGAAGACCGGCCCGCGCCCGGGGAAGTCCAGCCGCGCGAAGGCGAAGGCCGCCAGCGAGCACAGCAGCAGCTGCCCGGCCGTCACCGCGGCCGTCACGACCACCGTGTTGAGGAACTGCCGCCCCAGCGGCACGGTCCGGAACACGTCGGCGAAGTTGTGCCACTGCCAGGAGGGGACCGCCGTGGGCGGCACCCGCATCGACTCGGTCATGGTCTGCAGCGAGACCACGAGCTGCCAGACGAACGGCATGACCATGATCAGACCGCCGATGAGCAGGACCGCGTGCACGATCCAGCGCCTACTCATAGTGCACCCACCGCCTCTGCAGCCGGAACTGGACGGCGGTCAGCATGAGGATCAGGGCCAGCAGCACGACCGCGATCGCGGCGGCGTAGCCGCGGCTGTTCTGCACGAAGCCCTGCTCGTAGAAGAGGTAGACGATCGTGCGGCTGCCCGCCAGCGCCGGGCTCTTGGTGTCGATCATGAGGTAGACCAGGTCGAAGACCTGCAGCGTGTTGATCAGCGTGATCACCACGACGAAGAACGTGGTGGGCGTGAGCAGCGGCAGCGTGATGCGGAAGAACTGCCGCACCCGGCCCGCGCCGTCGATCGAGGCGGCCTCGTAGTAGTGCTTGGGGATGCCCTGCAACCCGGCCAGGAACAACACCGCGTTGTACCCGAGCGAGGTCCAGATCCCGACCACCGCGACCGCGTAGATCGCGAACTCGGGGTCGGACACCCAGTACGGCCCGTCGATCCCGACCAGGCCGAGCAGGTAGTTGATCGGCCCGAAGTCGCCGTTGTACAGGTAGCGCCAGGTCAGGCCGACCGCCGCGGGCATGGTGACCACCGGCAGGAAGTACAGCGTGCGGTAGAAGCCCAGCCCGCGCAGCCCCGGCACGTTCAGCAGCGCCGCGATCACGATCGACAGCGGCACCCCGACCAGCACGAGCACGGAGTAGAGCAGCGTGTTGCGCAGCGCGCCGGCCATCTCCTCGTCGCCGAGGAGGGCGATGAAGTTGTCCAGGCCCACCCACGTCTGCCCGCCGAACACGCCCGACTCGGTGAAGCTGAGGTAGAGCGTCTGGACGATCGGCCACAGGTAGAACACGGCCAGCCCGAGGGCCATGGGCGCGATCAGCCCGTAACCCCACAGCCAGTCGCGTCGCGACCGCCGCCCCGGCGGGGCCGCCGCCTTGACGGCGGCGGCCCGTTCCTCGGTCAGCACCATCGGCTACTCCTTGGCCAGGATCTCGTTCATCTGCGCGGCGATCTCCTTGGCCGCCTCCGCGGTCGGCCGCTTGCCCGCCCACGCCTCGGCCAGGAGCTTGTTCTGCACGTCCTGCCACTTGGCGGTGTTGAGCGAGACGGGGTACGGCACGCCGTTCGGGATCGAGGCGTCGAAGGTCTCCTTCAGGTGGTAGTCCGGGAAGGCGGCGAACCAGCCGTCCTGGGTGCCGGCCCGCGAGGAGACCGAGGCGCCGCCGGAGTCGCTGAGGATCTTCTCGGCCTCGTCGGAGGACAGGAACGTGGCGAACTGCGCGGCCTCGGCCGGGTGCTCGCTCTTGGCCGAGACGGAGTTGGCCAGGCCGAGCAGGATGACGGCCTCCTGCGCCGGCCCCTTGGGCAGGGGCGCCACGTCGACCTTGCCGCCGCGCTCGGTGTTGGTCTTGAACGTGCTGGCCAGCCACGAGCCGCCGTAGTACATGGCGTACTTGCCGGTCATGAACAGCTGCACGGGGCTGGTGTCGGTGGTCGCCTGGGCGGGCGGGGCCACCTTGTCCTTGTTGATCATGTCGGTCCAGAACTCCAGGCCCTGGATGGAGCCGGGCTCGTCGAAGCCCGACTTCTTGCCGTCGGCGGAGATGACGTGGCCGCCGGCCTGGATCATCGTGGGGTAGAAGCCGCCCTGGTCCCACAGGGGGGCCAGCAGGCCGTACTGCTTCTTGGCCGGGTCGGTCAGCTTCTTGGCGGCGGCCTTGAGGTCGTCCCAGGTCCAGTCGGCGGTCGGGTACGCGACGCCGCCCTTGTCGAACAGCTCCTTGTCGTACCAGAGCACGGGGACGCCGACGTCGCGCGGCATGCCGTACAGCTTGCCGTCGTAGCGGTAGCCGTCCACGATGGCCTGCGGGAAGGCGCTGACGTCGGCGTTCTCGAAGGGGGCGATGACGCCGCCCTTGGCGTACATGCGCACGTTGAGGCTGTTCATCCAGAAGACGTCGGGGGCCGCCCCGCCGGTGGCCGCGGTCTGGAGCTTGGTCCAGTACTGGTCCCACGGGGTGATCTCAAGCTTGACGGTGACGTCGGGGTGCTGCTTCTGGAAGGCGTCGATAATCTTCTGGGTGCTGGGCTGGTCGTTCTTCTCCCAGATCGCGTAGCTGATCGTGACTTTTCCTGGCTTGGTGGCGGTGGTGTCGGAGCCGGAGCCACAACCGGCCAGTGTCATCGCCAGGGCGGCGGCGAGTGCCATACGCAGGCGCACGGGCAGTTCCTTTTCTCTAGAAGGCGTCGGGGGATGGTGATCAGGGTCTCGATCGCGGCGGGCGGCGGGCTCAGAGTCCGGTGTTGGTGAAGCCGGTCCTGGCCACGACGTCGCCGTATCCGTTGGCGTCGAAGTCCTCGACGTAGAAGAGGTGGAACCCGCTGCCGTCGGCGGCGACGGCGGTGCCCGACTGGTCGCCGGCGGTGTTCGGGTTCATGCGCTCGCAGGGGAAGCGGCCGGTCGTCGTCCCGTCGGCGTTGAACCCGCGGGCGTACACCTCGTGGGAGCGGCCGGCGTTCCACAGGTCGGACTCGGTCCAGCCGACCACGAACCGCCCGGTGTCGTCGACGGCCACGGACGGCGACCCCTGGACGGCGCACCGGTAGGTCTGGTCCATCTTTCCGCAGAGCGGCGGGTACTCCTTGCCGCCGTCGGAGGGGGTGTTGGGCGCGTACCTGCCGAACGCGACGGGGATCTCCGCGAACCTCTGGCCCAGGGTGGGCGTCAGGCCGCGCGTCCGCACCCGCCAGACGGTCGTCACGTCGCCGCCGGTGACCGCCACGTTGTCGCTCCAGGCCACGACGCTGTCGCCGCCGGGGGTCGTCGCCACGGCGGGGGCCAGGTGCTGGGTGGCGGCGTTGGTGTTGATCCGGGTGGCGGCGGCGACGGTCGCGCCGGTCGCCGAGATCCGCCTGCCGTACACGTCGGGCGCCTGCTGCCAGACCACGGTCGCGGTGCCCGCGCCGTCGACGGCCACGTCGGGCCGGTCCCCCGTGCCCACCTGGAGCGGCGCGAAGGTACGGGCGGTCAGCGAGGCGTAGCCGGCCGCGCGGACGGTCCCGGTCGGGCCGTCCTCCCAGGCCACGGTAAACCCGCCGGCGCCGCGGACCGCGATCCTCGGCCGGGTCTGGTCGCCGCTCCACTGCGGGTCGTTGGCCCAGATCGTCGCGCTCAGCGTGCCCGACGGCGACAGCCTGCGCACCGCGATGTTGTGCTCGCCCCGGCAGTCGCCGTCCTCGGCCCAGGCGACGTAGGCGTTGCCCGCGTCGTCGACGCCGGCCGACGGCTGCACGTGGTTCCAGCCGGCGGCGCAGCCGACGCCGCCCATCGAGACCTTGACGGGGCCGGTCACCGGCTGCCCGTCGCGGTAGATGCGCGCGTAGACCTCGGTGCCCTCCACCGAGGCGCGGTCGCGGTCGTCCTCCCAGGCCACGGCCGTGTAGCCGGACCGCATGGCGGCGGCCCTGGGCGCGCGCTGGTCGTCGGGGCCGTTGGCGGTCATCTGGAGTCCGGCCCCGGGGAAGGCCCTGGGGACGATCTTGACGACCTCGTCCTTCATCGAGGCGAAGTCGGCGTCGTACGCCGCGTAGACGGCCGGGTCGTCGACGCGGACGAAGGAGTCGTCCGAGGCGGTCAGGGAGCCGCCGTTGAGATTGTGGGAGCCGGTGTAGACGTAGCTGCGCCGCGCGCCGCCCGCCGCCGCCGACGGCCCGTCCACCAGGATGATCTTGGAGTGGACGCTGTCCGGCGCGCAGGTGTCGCCGATCGGGTAGTGGCAGCCGCCGGGCCGGAAGGTGTGCACCACGATCCCGCCCTTGGCGAGCTCGGCGGCGGTCGCGGCCGTCTGGTTGCCCTCGGCCACGAGCACCTGGACGTCGCAGCCCTGCTGCTTCTTGGCCTTGAGCTCGGCGATGACCAGCGGCCGGTCCGTGGCGAACTGCGACTGCACCACGCGGATCGAGCCGGGGCAGCCCACGTCCCGGATCATGGCCGCGACCAGGTCGGCGCTGCCGTAGGCGCTCTGGTCGTAGGCGGTGTCGCGGGGCTCCATCCAGACCGTGACCTTGCCGCTGGTGGCGGTGAACGGCGCCCGCCAGGAGGTCCGCACCTGGGAGGCCAGCGTGTCGAACACCTGCCGGTAGCCGTCGGCCAGCGCGGCGTCGCCCGAGCTGATCAGCATGTTCTGGTGCAGGCCGGTGTCGGGGGCGAGGTTCTGCGAGCTCTGCACGACCACGTCGGTCCTGCCATCCGTGAGCCGGCTGAAGACGAGGAACTTGTGGTGGCTGATGTCGGTGTCCGGCCCGTTGCAGCCCCTGTCGCAGAGCGTGACGGGCACGCCGGCCGCGGCCAGCTCGTCCAGGAGCGCGTTGTGCCCCGATCCCTCGGACACCACCCGTACGTCCACCTGCCGGTCGTGCGCCGCCACCAGGGCGTCCTTGACGGTCTTGAGCTCCAGCACGAAGGTCGCCACGCGCAGCGTGGAGTCCGGGGCGGCCAGCCTGATCAGCTCCAGCACCTTCGCGGGCAGGGGGTCGGCGAGCGTGCCGTCCACGCTCGGCCTGCTGAAGTACGCCGACAGCTCCGGAGCCGCCGCCTGGGCCGGGGTGACCAGGCCGAGCAAGCAGGACAGGCCGACGAGGACGACGGACAGAGGCTTGATCATGCTCGCTTCCCTTCGCTGAGGTTGCGCCGCAGGCCGCGGGTCCAGGCCGCCACCTCGGCCTCGGTCTCCGCCCGCTCCTTGGGCCGGCCGCGGACGTCCGGCCGGGTCTGCCACGGCTCGGGACCGGTCTCCTTGCGGTACTCCACGCCCAGCGCGGCGAGCCGGCGCTCGTGGTGGCGCAGCCGCGCCAGGAAGTCGTCGAAGTCGCCGCCGGCGGGGCTCCACACGACCTCGGCGAAGGCCGACAGCCGCGGGAAGGCCATGTAGTCGAGCCCGCGGGGCGAGTCGATGTGCTCGGTCCAGAGGTTGGCCTGCGCGCCGAGGACCCGGGCGGCCTCGGCCTCGGTCAGCTCCGGCGGCACCGGCTCGAAGCCGTGGACGTCGCGCAGCGAGATCACGTTGCCGATCGGGACCGGCTCGTCGGGCCGGTCGGACTGCCGGAAGTCCAGGTAGAGCTCGGTGAAGGGGCAGGTGACCACGTCGTGCCCGGCCCGCGCCGCCGCGACCGCGCCGTACGTCCCGCGCCAGGACGCCACGGTCGCCCCGGGCGGCAGGCCGCCCTCGATGATCTCGTCCCAGCCGAGCAGGCGACGGCCGCGCGCCGCCAGGTGGTCGGAGAACTGGCCGATGAACCAGCTCTGCAGCTCCTCCTCGTCGCGCAGGCCGAGCTCGGCGATGCGGCGCTGGGCCGACGGGCTCTGCCGCCACTGCTCCTTGGGGCACTCGTCGCCGCCCACGCAGACGTACTCGCCGGGGAAGATCTCCATGACCTGGTCGAGCACGTCCCGGTAGAAGGCGAGCGTGGCGTCCTCGACGTTGAGCACGTTGGGCGAGACGCCCCACCCGGTGGCGACCTCCAGCCGTTCGTCGAGGTTGCCCAGCTCCGGATAGGCCGCGATGGCCGCCTGCGAGTGGCCGGGCAGCTCGATCTCCGGCACCACGGTGACGAACCGGTCGGCCGCGTACGAGACGATCTCGCGCAGGTCGTCCTGGGTGTAGAAGCCGCCGTGCGGGCGGCCGTCGAACACGCCGTGCCGGCGGTCGCCGAGCGGGCTCTCCCTGCGCCAGGCGCCGACCTCGGTGAGCTTCGGATAGCCCTTGACCTCCAGCCGCCAGCCCTGGTCGTCGGTGAGGTGCAGATGCAGCACGTTGAGCTTGTGGGCGGCCAGCAGGTCGATGTACCGCAGCAGGTCGGGCTTCGGCAGGAAGTGCCTGGCCACGTCGATCAGGCAGCCGCGCCACCGGAAGCGCGGCCGGTCGGCGACGGTGACCGGGGCGAGCAGCCAGTCCTGCTCGCCGACCGCGCCCCTGCGGAAGGCCGCGGGCGGGAGGAGCTGGCGCAGGGTCTGCGCGCCGTAGAACGCCCCGGCCGCGTCGCCCGCCTCGACGCGCACCCCGTCGGTACGCACGGTCAGGCGGTAACCCTCCGGGCCGAGCCCGGCGGTCAGGGCGAACTCGATCGCCCCCGGCCCCGGCGGTCCGGCGGGCAGCGGCAGGCCGGTCGCGGGCGACAACGCGGCCCGCAGCCAGCCCTCCACCCGCGACAGGCCGGGAGGGGCGGCGATCACTGTGGTCGCGGTGAGGGCGAAGGGTTCCCCGCCGTCTGGGGTCACATGGACGGGTCGTGGCAGCAGCAAGACAGGTCCCTGGGGGGGTTCGGGGGCGGGATCGTCGGTCGGTGACAGGGCGGGCGGCGGGTCGTAGCATGGCGCTCGGCTTCCGGTCGCCGCGAGCCGCCCGCGGCCATGCCCGTGATCTGGCCTCTTTTTTCTGGGTGAGCGCCTCGATCAGGATTTATGATGGAGCTCACCATTAAGATTCGTCAAGAAGGGTCATCAGTGACGCTCTCCGTGACCGGCGGCGACCTCCAGCGGCTCCGGCGGCTCAACGCGCTCGCCGCGCTCTCGGCCCTGCGCGCCGGCGGGCCGGCGACGCTGACCCAGCTCGCCGAGCGCGCCGACCTGGCCAGGGCCACCATCAAGGTGGTGGTCAAGGACCTCATGGAGCTGGGCTGGGTGGTCCAGCTGGATCCGAGCGGCGGCGAGAAGGGCAGGCCCGCGCGCCGCTACCGGTTCCACGCGGAGGCGGGCCGGGTGCTCGGGCTCGACATAGGAGCGCACAAGGTGCTCGCGGTGGTGGCCGACCTCGACGGCAACGTCCTGCACACCACGCGCAAGCCGGTCACTCCCGAGCAGCCGCGCGGCGAGCGGCTGGCCGCCGTCGACCGGGCCATCGACGGCTGCCTGACCGGCTCGGGCACCGCCGCCGCCGACGTCTGGCTCGCGGTCGCGGGCAGCACGGGCTACGTCGACCTGCAGGGGCGCGTCGTGCTCTCGCGGGCCATCCAGGACTGGTCGGACGTTCCGCTGGCCGACCACCTCGGCGACCGGCTGCGCTGCCCCGTCCTGGTGGAGAACGACAGCAGGCTCGCCGCGCTGGCCGAGTGCCGCAGGGGCATCGCCCGCGACGCGCGGAACCTGATCTTCCTGCACGTCGGACGCCGGGCCGGCGCCGCCGTCGTGCTCGACGGGGTCCCCCTGCGCGGCAGCGGCGGCGCCGCCGGGGAGATCGGCGTGCATCCGCTGTTCAACCTCGGTCACGTGGGCGAGCTGCTGCAGGCCGTCCCGTCGGTCGAGCCCGGCACGCCGCCGGAGGCGGTCGCGGGGGCGGTGTTCGAGGCGGCCAGGCAGGGTGACGTCGAGGCGCGCCGGGCCGTCCTGCGCTACGTCAAGGTGCTCGCGCTGGCCACCACCGCGATGGCCCTCACCGTGGATCCCGACCTGGTGGTGCTCGGCGGGGGGTTCTCGCGCTCGGCCGACGTGCTCATGGAGCCGCTGCGGATCGAGCTGGAGACGATGTGCCTGCGCACGCCCGAGCTGCGGGCCTCCGTGCTCGGCGACGAGTGCGTGGCCATCGGGGCCGTGTGCCACGGCGTCGAGCATCTGGCCAAGGTGCTCTTCGACCCGGAGATCGACCTGTCGGTCGCCGCGCCTCCGTCGTCATTAATGGTGTAGCTCACCGAATGTAGCCCATTTACATCGAACTTCGATATAAATGGGCGCGTGGCATCCTCTCAGGCGGACCCCGGCCCCGATCTCGACCTCGACGCGCTCGTCGGCGCGATCGAGGACTTCAACGCGTACTTCATCCGGCTGCCCTCGGTGCGGCGGCTCAGCTTCTCGACCCTGTCCGTGCTGCACACGCTGGCGGGCAAGGGTCCGATGCGGCTCACCGATCTGACGGCGACGGAACAGCTCAAGCAGCCCGCGCTCACCAGCCTGGTCGCCAGGCTCGAACGGGACGGGCTGGTCGCGCGCCGCCCCGACCCGCGCGACGGCCGCGCCGTCCTGCTGAGCCTCACCGAGGAGGGCAGGGACATCGTCCGCTCCCGGCGCGCCGACCGGGTGGCGCGGGTCGCCCGCCTGGTGGCGCACCTGAGCGAGGACGAGCGCGCAGAGCTGGCCCGGTACGCGGGCGTCCTCGGCCGCCTGACCGAGATCGCCGTGCGTGTCGAAGACTAGGAGGACGGTTCCCTTGACTCGCTCGACTCCCTTCCCGTTGCGCCCCGAGCCGCTGCACGTACCGGACGAGGTGCTCGACGACCTGCGCCGCAGGCTCATCATGACCCGATGGGCGCCGTCCGCCGGGAACGACGACGGCTTCTACGGCGTGCGCGGCGAGTACCTGCGCGAGCTGGTCGCCTACTGGGCCGACGGCTTCGACTGGCGGGCGGCGGAACGGGCGATCAACGCCTACGAGCACTACCGGGTGGACGTCGGCGGCGTGCCGGTGCACTTCATGCGCAAGCCCGGCGTCGGCTCCGCCCCCGTGCCGCTGATCCTCAGCCACGGCTGGCCCTGGACGTTCTGGCACTGGTCGAAGGTCATCGACCCGCTCGCCGACCCCGGCGCCCACGGCGGGGACCCGGCGGAGGCGTTCGACGTGATCGTGCCCTCACTGCCGGGTTTCGGGTTCTCGGCCCCGCTGGACGGCCGGCCGGACATGAACTTCTGGAAGATCGCCGACGTGTGGCACGAGCTGATGACCGGCGTCCTCGGCCATGACCGGTACGCCGCCGCCGGATGCGACGTCGGGGCGCTGGTCACCGGGCAACTCGGCCACAAGTACGCCGACGAGCTGTACGCGATCCACATCGGCTCGGCGCAGAAGCTCACCTTCTTCAACGGCGACCGCGCCTGGGACCTGAGCGGCGGCATGCCCATCCCGGACGGCCTGCCCGCCGACGTGCACGCCCGGTTCGTCGAGCTGGACCGGCGGTTCGCGGTGCATCTGGCGGCGCACATGCTCGCGCCGTCCACGCTCGGCCACGGCCTGGCCGACTCCCCCGCCGGCATGCTGGCCTGGATCCTGGAACGCTGGACGAAGTGGTCCGACAACCATGGCGACGTCGAGAACGTCTTCACCAAGGACGACCTGCTCACCCACGCGACGATCTTCTGGGCGGGCAACACGATCGACAGCTCGATCCGCACCTACGCCAACAACAACCGCTACCCCTGGACGCCGTCGCACGACCGGTGGCCGGTCGTCGAGGCGCCCACGGGCATCACGTTCGTCGACTTCGAGAACCCGCCCGGCGTGACGACCGGCGACCAGCGGATCCGCGGCTTCCTCGACGGCGACCGGGCCGCCTGGTACAACCACGCCGGCATCACCTGCCACGCTCGCGGCGGGCACTTCATCCCATGGGAGATCCCCGACGAATGGGTCGCAGACCTCCGCCGCACCTTCCGCCCCCACCGCTGACGCGCCCTTCCCGCCGATCCCGCCGAATCCGACGACCGGCCCGGCCCGGACCTGGCCGGACCGGCGTCTCGGTGGGGCGTGATCAGGGTCTTCCTTCGGTCGCGGATGAGTCGTTCGTAGAACATGTGGTCCGAAGGACGGTTTTCTTACATCCCGGTTCGTATTTCCGGCGAACCGGGCTAGCCGGCGAGGGCCTGGGTGATCTGCCGGGTGGTCTGCGCGGCGACCCTCGGGCTGACGGCGGCGTAGGCGGTGTACGCGTTCAGGCCGGTGGCCAGGGCCCAGCCGCGGCCCCGGGTCCAGGTGGCCTCGTCCACGCCGAGCGCGGCGCGGAAGGCGGCCCGGCTGCCGGCCGACATCAGGGTGAAGGCGATCATCAGGTCGGCGGCCGGGTCGCCGATGCCGAGCCCGCCGAAGTCGATGACCGCGCTGACGCGGCCGCCGACGGTCAGCACGTTGCCGGTGTGGAAGTCGCCGTGGAACCAGACCGGCGCGCGGTCCCAGCCGGGGGCGCTCATGGCCGCGTCCCACAGCCCGGTCATGGCGGCGCGGTCGAACACGCCGCCGAGCGCCGCGATGGCGGCCCGCGTCGCGCGATCCCGGCCCGCCAGCGGCTGCTGGGCGAGGTCGGGACGGCTCTTCAGGGACGGGACGGACTCGGGCGCGAACCGCTGCAGCGCGACCAGGAACTCCGCCAGCCCCTCGGCGGCCACGGTCGAGCCGGCCAGCGCCTCGACGGTGGCCACCTCGCCCGCCAGCCAGCGGGACACCGCCCACCGCCACGGGTAGCCGAAGCCGGGCTCGCCCACTTCCACCGGCACCGGTACGGCCAGCGGCAGCCATGGCGCGAGCCTGGGCAGCCACTCGTGTTCCTTGTCGGCCTGCCCGACGGCGTCGGCGTGGCGGGGCAGCCGGACGGACAATTCGTCGCCCAGCCGGTAGATCACGTGGTCGGAGCCCGCCGGGTCGAGCAGCCGCAGCGGCAACGCGGCCCACTGCGGGAACTGCGTGTCGACCAGCCTCCTGACCAGGGCGGCGTCGATCGTGGGGCGGGCGGGCGCGGTTCCCGGGACTGCCAAGGACGACTCCAGCGACGGGCCCGCTCCCTGCGGCGGGCGGCCGGACCATCACAGTGCACCGCGAGCCCGCGTGTCGACCCGATTATCGAAGGCCCGCGGCGCGCCCGTGGGGCAGGTTGCGCCTGCCCCACGGGTGTCGCCCGCGTCCGGTACGCGTTCCTGGGGCGGAGCCGCCGGGGTCAGCCGGGGCGGTTGCCGGTCGGGATCACGATCTTGGTTTGCGCGCCCTTGGTCAGGTAGAACGTGGTCCACTTCTTGATCATCTCGTCGAGCAGCCAGGCCGCGGCCGGCACCAGCGGCAGCCCGATCACCCCTTCCCTGAACGCCACCAGCAGCGGCCAGGCGGTCTTGACGACCGGGTCCCACAGCGGCTCGCGCGGGATGCCGTTCCAGTCGGCCGCCTGGTTGCCGGTGAGGTACCTGGAGAACGCGTTGACCAGCGGCTTGTCGATGCTGCCCGGGCTGGTCAGCTCCGCGAGCATGTCGCGCAGGATGTCGTTCAGCTCCACGCCCTCCGGCGTCGGCCCCATGTTCCTGGGCAGGACGATGTCCGACTGGGCGTAGGAGGTGTCCCAGGTGGCGGGGATGAACTCGTCCCTGATGCCGAGCATGTGCGCCAGCAGCTGCAACGAGTGCAGGTACGCCGCGGACTCGGCGGCGGAGATGCGCACCTTCCACTCGCGCATCCCGCGCATGGAGTAGGTCGCCAGGGTGTGCCACGTGACCAGCATGTCCTCCTGGCTGATCGGGATGGGCCCCGGCCAGTGGGGGGACGACTTGAGCAGGTGCCGCACGGCCGCGTGCACCAGCCGGGTCTTGACGGCCTCGACCACGGCCGTCCCGCCGGGCCCCCAGGCGTTCTGGGGCCTGACGGCGTACGCCAGGACGTTCGTCTTGGCGACCCGGTCCTTCAGGTCGGCGCCGCCCGCGGAGTAGTAGACCGCGCGGGCCTCCTTGGGGATGGCGGTGGCCAGCATGCCGGCCCCGACGATGGTGAGCACGACGATGTAGTTGCCCTTGAGCGCGTGGAACCGCGACGCGGCCTCCAGCTTGCCCTGGTCGGCCCAGGACGGGAGCTGACGCGCCTGCTCGATGAAGGCCCGCAGGTCGGCCGGCAGCCCGGCGGGCAGCGGCTGGTCGTTGCGGTTCCAGTCGAGGAGCAGCCGGTTGACCTCGGGGATGACCCCGCGGTCGAACAGCGAGGCGAGGAGCGGGTCGGCGACGTCGTCCCACACCCAGCGAGGGTCGGCGCCGGTGCCGGAGCCCGCGACCGAGCCGGCGGCCGGCCACTCCCAGCCGTCGGCGAGGGCCTTGGCCTGGGCCGGGGAGGTGATCCCCAGCGCGCCGAGGGCTCCCAGGGCGGTGCCCGAGATCAGTATCTCGCGCCTGCTCAGCTCTGCCATGCTCTGCACTCCTTCGAGATGGGGGGTCCCGCTCAGGGCAGTCTCGATCGGTTCGCCGGAGATCCACCGAACAGGGAGCGCGTGTCGGCGCCGTCGCCGGAATCACGCCTGCTGAGTTCTCCCACGCCGCTTCCTCCTTCTCGCCCGGGGCCGAGAAGTGGGTGATACTGAGAAACAAACCATGAGTCTGTGTATCATCATGAGAGCACGTTGTGATGGACATCACAAGACCCGCCCCTGAGGCAGAATCGATGCAGGAGGTGATCGTGGAATCCGTGCTGTCCGGCTTCATGGCGCCGTCGGGCTCGGAGTCGTTGCTGGAGCGCGCCTTCGTCGACGCCGTCGAACGCGTCGGCGACCCCGACGAGCTGCGGACGCGCATCCTCGACGCGGCCTACGAGCAGTTCTGCCGGATGGGCATCAGGCGCTCCACCATGGAGGACGTCGCACGCCTGGCCAAGGTGTCACGGATCACCGTCTACCGGCGCTTCGACACCAAGGACACGCTGGTCGAGCACGTGGTGCGCCGGGAGTTCCGCCGCTACTTCGACCGGTTCCTCATCGACATCGAGCAGGCGCACACGCCGGCCGACCGGGTGGTCCTCGGCTTCGTCAGCTCGTTGCGGGCCATCCGCGGCAACCCGCTGATCGGCGGTCTCATCGCCACCGAGCCCGATCTGCTGGTGCCGTCCCTGATGACCGACGGCGGCCAGACCCTCGCCACGGTGCGGCAGTTCGTCGCCGGCCAGCTCCGCCGGGAGCAACGCGCGGGCAACGTGTCCGACGGCCTCGACGCCGACCTCGTGGCGGAGATGATGGTGCGCATCTCCACCTCCTTCCTGGCGATCCCCAGCGCCGTCATCGATCTCGACGACGACGGGCAACTCGCCGAGGTGGCCAGGCGCTTCCTGGTGCCCATGCTCCAGCCGCCCGCCTGACCCGCGGGGCCCGGCCCTCACTTCCCGCCGGCGAAGGCGGCGCGCAGCGCGGCGCCGCGGGTGACGACGGCGACGCCGGCCAGGGCGAGCGCCGACAGGCCCTGGAGCACGGCGTACCAGGCGGGGCAGAGGCCGGGGATCAGGTCCACGCCGATGATCGCGATCGGCATGACGGTGGACAGGGTGCGCACCCGGTCGAACGCCTTGTACGACCCCTCCGCGGCGCGGACGGTCATCCGGTGGATCAGCGCAGCCATCGCGACCAGCACGACCCCCCGGACCCACATGAAACCGGACGCCTCGCCGCCGGTGAACGCCATCACCGCGACCACGCCGAGGACGATGACACCGACGGCCCCGAAGAGCGTGACGCACTTCTTCACCGTGGCGAGGGCCTCCTGGGCACGGGCGTCGCCGAGGGCCGTCGCCGCGGTCGGGAGGTCGCCGGTGTTCGTCATGATCTGTCTCCTCCGTGTCGTTGTGGCAGCGAGCCTAGGAAGCACCCGCCGGGCCGGAACATGGGGTTGGCCGTACGGGTGGGTGGGGCTGGCCCCACTTCTGCCGGCGATCCCGTCCCGCCCGTCCCTCTTGACTTATTCTTTTGACCGACATATCTACTTTCCTGAAGGCATTTTCCAGCCACGCAACATTGGCCGATCAGATGAACTCCGAGGCGATTAGGCAATTCGTCTGGGACCATGAATCGCGCGTCGTCGTGTTCAGCCTTTCGCCGACCATCTGAACAGTGGAATGGAAATTCGCGATGTCTCACGCACCGGTTCCCTCCGACGTCTCCGCCGCCACGTCCGGATCGATGTCAGGGCCGTCCCGGCGGGCCGTCCTGGCCGGTGGCGGCGCCGCGCTCGCCGCCGCGCTGGCCCCGGCCGCACCGGCGCGGGCCCGCGTGGCGCGGGACGACGGCCGGACGGCCGTCACCTCCGGCACCGACTTCGCCGTCGCGCCCTCGCCCGACGGCCGCCTGCTCGCCCTCGACCTGCTCGGCGTCCTGTGGGTCTGCTCGGCCTCCGGCGGCGCCGCCCGCAGGCTCACCAGCGACCTGTACGACATCGCCCAGCCCGACTGGTCTCCCGACGGCGAGACGATCGTGTTCCAGTCGTACCGCGACGGCGTCTTCGACCTGTGGACGATCCGGCCCGACGGATCCGCGATCAGGAAGCTCACCACCGGCCCGTACGACCACCGCGAGCCCCGCTACAGCCCCGACGGCCGCACCATCGCCTACTCCTCCGACGCGGGCGGCAGCTACGGCATCCACCTGCTCGACGTCGCCACCGGAGCGAGCCGCGTCCTGACCGACGGCTCCGCAGAGGAGTACGAGCCGGCCTGGTCGCCCGACGGAAGCAAGATCGCCTTCGTCGTCGCCGACACCAGGATCGACGTCGTCGAGGTCGCCACCGGCACGCGCGCCACCGCGGTCACGGTGCCCGCCGGGCAGGTCGTCCACCAGCCGTCCTGGCTGCCGAACGGCGCCGACCTCGCCTACCACCACTTCCACTCGGGCGCCAACGACCTGGCCGGCACCGCGGGCGCGCTCGTCACCGGCGAGGAGGTGTTCCCGTTCCGCGCCCGGTTCGCCCCGGACGGACGCTATTACTACACCTCCGCCGGCACCATCAAGGTCCGCCGCCTCGGCTCCCCCACCGCCGGCACGGTCGGCTTCACCGCCGCGCTGACGACGACCACTCCGAAGTACCGGAAAAAGGTCCGGGTATTCGACCAGCCAGGCTCATTCCCGGTCGTCGGAATCGGCAGCCCGGCCGTTTCGCCGGACGGCTCCCTCATCGCCTTCCGCGCGCTCAACGACATCTATCTCATGCGCGCCGGCGGCACCCCGGAACCGCTTTTCCGGGACCGCTGGTGGAAAGCCGACCCGGATTTCTCCCCCGACGGGCGGCGGCTGGCATTCGTCACCGACCGCACCGGCACGCTCAACGTCTGGGTCCGCGAGCTGGACACCGGCGCCGACCGGCAGGTGACCCGGCTGACCGACTCCGCCGCCATGTCGGTCCGCTGGTCGCCGGACGGCAGCGAGATCGCCTACCTGGACCAGGACGGCGCCCTGTGGGTCGTGGAGGTCTCCACCGGCGACCGCCAGAAGATCTACGACGCGACCTTCGAGCCGGGCCGCCCGACCTGGTCCCCCGACGGCAGGACGCTGGCGATGGCCGCGGTGGTGCCGTACTCGCGGCGCTACCGGGAGGGGCTGTCCAAGATCCTGCTCGTGGACCGGGCCACCGGCGCCGGCACGTACGTCGACCCCGCGCCCCACCGGTCCCTGCAGACCCGCGGCGACGACGGCCCCGTCTGGTCGCCCGACGGCACGATGCTCGCCTTCGCCATGGAGTCGGTCCTGTGGGTGCTGCCCGTCGACCGGACCGGCCGGCCCACCGGCACGGCCCGTCAGGTCACCCGTGAGGTCTCCGACGCCCCCGTCTGGGCCGGCGACTCGGCCACCCTCCTCTACCTGAACGAGGGACGTCTCAAGCGGGCGAGCCTCGACGGGAGACCCGCCCGGCCGGTCCCTGTGCGGCTGACCTGGCGCAACGACCCCGGCCCCGACCAGGTCGTCATTCACGCGGGCCGCATGTGGGACGGCGTCTCCGGCCGCGTCGTCCGTGACGTCGACATCGTCGTACGTGGCCAGCGCATCGCCGCGATCGAGCCGCACCGGGACGGACGGCCGGGCGACCTGATCGACGCCCGCGACAGGTTCGTCATGCCCGGCCTGATCGACATCCACCACCACCGCGAGATGCAGGGCTACGCCTACGGGTCGCGGCAGGGTCCGCTGTGGCTCGCCCTGGGCGTCACCACCACCCGCTCGCCGGGCTCGCCCGCGTACCACATGGTGGAGGAACGCGAGTCGGTGCAGTCGGGCGCCCGGCTCGCGCCGCGCTACCTGGGCACCGGCGAGGCCATCGACGGGGCGCGCGTCTACTACAACTTCATGCGCCCGACGTACTCGCACGAGCAGCTGCGGCTCGAACTGCGGCGGGCCGCCGCCCTCGACTACGACCTGCTGAAGTGTTACGTGCGGCTGCCGGTCGTCTGGCACCGGGAGGTCATCGACTGGGCCCACCGCCAGGGCAAGCCGGTCAGCTCGCACTACCACTACCCGGCGATCGCCATGGGCGGCGACCAGACCGAGCACGTCGGCGCCACCAACCGGTTCGGCTACTCGCGCACCGTCACGAACGTCGGCTCGGCCTACTCCGACGTCATCTCCATGTTCAACGCCTCGAAGATGGCCAGGACCCCCACCCTGTTCGCCTCCTCGACCCTGTACCGGGAGGACACCTCGCTGGTCACCGACGAACGGGTGCGCCGGCTCTACCCGAACTGGCGGACGGCCGCGCTCCGGGCGACGGTCACCGCGGCGCAGACCGCCGACCCGGCGGCGCTCCAGGTGGTCCGGACGAACCTCGCCAACCAGGTCGCGCAGCTCACGGCGATGATCCGCGGCGGCGGCGTGGTCACCGCCGGCACCGACGCGCCGATCGACCACCTCGGGCTCAGCCTGCACATGAACCTGCGGGCCATGGTCCGGTACGGCCTGACCCCGCGCGAGACGCTCACCGCCGCGACCAGCACGTCCGGGGCCTACCTGGGCCTCCCGCTGGGCCGGATCGCCACGGGCATGTACGCCGACCTGGCCATCGTCGACGGCGACCCGCTGTCCCGCATCGAGGACGCGGCCAACGTCACCGCCGTCGTCGTCGGCGGCAGGCACCACACCGTCGAGCAGCTTCTCGCTCCATACCCGTCCGCCACCACCACCGCCGCCACCGACCAGGGGGCGGCCGCGCCCGCCGGGCGGGTCAAGGCCCGCGTCCCCGCCCATCCGAGCACGGCGGGCCACTGGTGGAACGACCCCGCCCACCTCGCCGAAGCCCGCACCGCCTGCTGCGACGGCCACTGAACCAGCCCCGGCCGCTCATGTCCGCGTGCGGGTCAGGCCGTCCGGATCAGAACGTCGGAATGGCCGTACGGCCGATCTTGGTCGGCCGTTCGGCTGATCAAGGTCAATCGCGCGGCCCCCTAGCGTCGGTGCCGACATCATCAGAAAAGGGGGCTTTCTGTGCGTGCACGAAAGATCGTCACAGCCGTCGCCGCGAGCGCGACCCTGATGGCGGGGATGGCGGTCACCGGCCAGGCGTCGGCGGACGTCAGGCGTGACAACGGAACCGACGCCCTGGCGGGGTTCCACCGCCAGGCGCTCGCCTGGCACCGCTGCGCGACCGGTCCGGCCGACGACGCCGGCGCGGCTCTGGACGCGGCGGGCGCCCAGTGCGCCGAGGTGACCGTTCCGCTGGACTACCGCAGGCCCCGGGGGCGGACCGTGTCGGTGGCGATCTCACGGATCAAGGCGGCCGATCCCGGCGCGCGCCGGGGCGTCCTGCTGATCAATCCCGGCGGTCCGGGCGGGAGCGGGCTGCGACAGCCGCTGCTCGGCAGGCTCATGCCCGCCGTCGCGGCCCGTTACGACCTGATCGGGATGGATCCGCGCTTCGTCGGCCGCAGCACGCCGATCCGCTGCCGGTGGACGACCGACACCCCCACCCGGTCGGCCGGCCCGACCCGTCGCACGTTCGACGAGAGCGCCATGCTCATGCAGGAGCTGGCCGCCGGATGCGTCCGGGGCAACCGTGACCTGCTGCCGCACGCCTCCACCCGCAACACCGCCCGTGACATGGACGTCATCCGCGCCGCGCTCGGCGAGCCCAGACTGTCCTACCTCGGCTACTCCTACGGCACCTACCTGGGCGCCGTCTACGCGCAGCTGTTCGGCGGCCGCGCCGACCGGTTCGTCCTGGACAGCGCGGTGGACCCGGACGTCTACGGCCCCGACCTGCTGTCCGCGACCGGCCCGGCGATCGACGCCGCGCTGAGGCACTGGGCCTCCTGGGCCGCCGCCCGCGACTCCGAGTACGGCCTGGGCGCCACCGAGGCCGACGTCCTGGCCACCGTGGAGCGGGTGAACCGGGCCGCTGCCCGTCGTCCGCTGCGCGTCGGCGGGTACCGGATCGACGCCCACCACGTCCCCTACCTGCTGTTCATCCGCCTCTACGACGACAGCGCCAAGGCGTACGCGAGCTTCGCCGCGGAGGTGCGGACGCTGGCCCGCGCCGCCCGCGGCGACGCGGTCACCGTCCCGGCGTCGTTGAAGGAGACGCTCGGCGGCCTGTTCACCGGGTCGGGATCGGCCGAGGACCGGGCGGGCACCCCGATCCTCTGCGCCGACCGGGCCGCCTCCCGCGACCTGGAGTCCTACTACCGCGACATCCAGGCCCACCGCGCGGACGAGCCGCTGTTCGGGCCGATGACCCGCAACCTCGGCCCTTGCTCCTTCTGGCCGGTCGCGCCGGTGGAGGCGCCCACCGCGCTCGGCAACGACGTCCCGCTGCTGGTCGTCGGGGCCGAGGGCGACCCCGTCACCCCCTTCCCCGGCCAGCGGTCCATGCACCGGGCGCTGACCGGCTCACGCATGATCACCCTGCGCGGCGCCTACCGCCACGGCGCCTACCTCGCCGCGGGCGACGCCTGCGTGAACGCCACCGTCAACCGGTACCTGGTGGACGGCGTCCTGCCCGCTGAGGACACCACCTGCGACGGGACCGGCCGGGGGTGAGCCCGGCCGCGGATCGACAGGCGGGACCGGCCGGGGGAACCCGGCCGCGGATCGATCGGCGGGCTGACCCCGCCGGAGGTCAGCCGGAGCGGGCGCGCCAGCAGCGGTCGAGCTCGGCGCGCAGGTCGCGGCGGAGCGCCCGGTCCAGGCCGGGCTGGGCGAGCGCGTCGGTGAAGTCGCGGGCCGCCTCCTCCCAGCGGCCGAGCCGGGCCAGCGCGGTGCCCCGGTTGTAGCGCGGCTCGGGCGCGGGCGACAGGGCCACCGCCCGGTCCAGGTCGGCCACGGCGGCGGTCACCTCACCGCGTTCGAAGCGGACGGCGGCGCGATTGGTCCACGCCTCGACCAGCGTCTCGTCGCCCTCCAGAGCCTGGGTGAACAGGTCCTCGGCCGGTTCGCCGCGCTCGGAGCGGATCAGGCCGAGCGTGCACAGCAGCGCGGGGTCCTTGGGGGCCAGTTCGAGGCCGGCCAGCGCGTCCCGTTCGGCGGCGTCGAGCGCGCCGCGCTCCAGGTGGGCGTTGACCAGGGCGATCCGGGCGTCCAGGTGGCCGGGGTCGATGGCGAGCGCGTGCTCCAGGTCCTCGCGGGCCCGGTCGTCGCGGCCGCGTTCCAGGTGCAGCACGGCGCGGTTGTAGTAGGCCTCGGGCAGGTGCGGCCCCAGGCTGATGGCGGTGCCGTAGTCCTTGATCGCGGCTTGGACGCGACCGGCCGCCCGGTGCAGGGCGGCCCGGTCCACGTAGTACTCGCTGTTGTCCGGGTCGTGGGCGATCACGCTGTCCAGGTCGGCCAGGGCCCGCTCCGGGTCGCCGAGCGCCAGGTGCACCTGGGCGCGGTTGTGCCGCAGGCGGGCCAGGTGCTGCGGGTGCTCGCCCGGCGCGAGCACCGCGGTCAGCCTGGCCAGCCCGTCGTCGACCAGCCGCAGCGCCCGGTCGGGCGCGCCCGCCTTGGCCTCCAGCAACGCCAGGCCCTGCTCGTAGAAGACGGTGGAGATCACCTGGTGACGCGGGTCGTCCAGGCTCTGCGCCAGGTCGAGCGCCTGTTCCAGCCAGTGCCGGGCCTGCGCGGGGTCCTGGCGGGCGGCCGGGAGGTGGCGGGCGTACAACATGGCGGTGGCGTACGCGGCGGACATGTTGATCTTCGGGTCGCCGGTGGCGGCGCGGGCCTCGTCGTAGAGATCGAGTGCCTCCTCGGCGCGCTCCAGCGCCGCCAGCGCGGTGGCCAGGCCGGTGCTGCAGGCCCACCATTGCCGCAGGTCGCCGTCCGGGGTGACGAGGGCGCGTCCGTGGGCGGCGACGCGGGCCGCGTGGTGGTAGAAGCCGCGGGCCAGGCCGTCGCCGAGGGCGGCGCGGACGGCGTCCGAGGCCGTGGGGAGCGGCGGCGGCTCAGCGGGACCGTCGGCGCGCAGGTCCAGGCGCAGCGGGGTGGCGGCGGTCCGCCGAACCAGGACGTCCAGCAGCTCGGCGGTGGTCTCGTCGGCGTTCGCGACGTGGTCGAAGGTGACGGTGACCGGGCGGCGGAGGGCGCCGGCCCAGGCGGCGGCGAACTCGGCGGCGCCGTACGCCAGGCAGGCGGTGCGGCGGGCGGGGTGGAACCTGATCGGCTCCTCCTCGGCGGCCGGCCGCGCCGTGCGGTCGAGCCATGGGGCGATCGCGTACAGCTCGACCCGATGGCGGGCGGCCAGGCGGGGACGGTCGGCGGCGATCGTGGCGAGGAATCCGGCGACCCCGGCGTAGGGCCCGTGGCCGCGATGGCAGTCGTAGCGGTTCACGGCCGCACCGGGAACCGCAGGGGCGGGCACCCGAGAGCGCCCGCCGTCTCGGCACCTACCAGCACCACTCGATCCAGAGCCGGCGGGCCCCGGCCATCAGGCGCTGCGTGCTCTTGCGGCGGATGGTCATCTTCTTCATGGGCGCCTCCCAGGGGGGTGATCCACTTCAGGATGCCCAGAGCATAAACCGGCTTGTCCGAAATGAGTAGAGCATCCGGAATCAAAGATGATCTGGCCTCAAAACCGGCGGAAGGCGGCACGGAGATCTTGTCGGTGGCGCGATCTATCGTCCCGGCCATGACTTCAGCGACGCAGGCGTACACGTACGCCGCGCCCTCCTCGCTCATCGACGGTCGCCTCGGGCTCGCGACCTCCGGCGGCCGTGCCCTGTCCGGCCCCGCCGTGGCCCCCCGCTTCTTCAGCGGCGTGGTGACCCAGGCCGCCCCCGCCGCGGCGGCCCTGCTCGGCGTCGCCGACGTGGCGCTGGCCCGCTACCACCAGCCGCAGGAGCGACCCGGCTGGGTGCGCGACCCGGTGGTGACGTGCAACGGCGACCGCCTGCGCTTCGAGTCGTTCTCCGCCTGCGGCGGCGTGTACGCCCGGCTCGACCTGCTGCAGGGCGCGCTCGACGGCGAGGTCTTCGACCGGGGCACCACCAACGTCGACGTGAACGCCCCGCTGCGGGAGGCGCTGGCGCGCATCGGCGCGCGCGACCCGCTGCACCTGGGAGTGGGCCTCGACGAGCTGGTCGTGACCACGACGGACGGCGCGGTGGTGGAGAAGAAGGTGCCGCTGCCCGAGCGCTGGCTGCGCGGGTTCGCCGAGGTGCAGGTCATCGCCTCGGGCATGGACCAGCGCGGCGAGCTGGCCGGCATGGCGGCGGTGCGCTTCCTGCGCGGGCTGCCCAGGAAGGGCACGGTGTGGGTGGCCCAGGTGGGGCGCGACCTGAAGGTCTCCGATCACCCGGTCGCCGGATCCGTCCAGCTCGCCGGCCCCAACCGGCTCGCCACCCTGCTGCCGTTGCTCCGCTTCGCCAAGGCCCTGCGGGTGTACGGCCCGTCGGACGCCGCCTCCAGCGCCTGGGAGCTGGAGCTGCCGGGCATGCGCTACACGCTCACCCTCTCGCCCGAGCGCTGGCGCGGCTTCTCCGGCGAGGGCGCGGTGCTCGACGACCTGGCCACCGACGAGGCCGAGAACGACGCCGACGTGGTCGGCATGCTGCTCAACTTCGAGCCCGAGGTCGAGATCGGCCTGCTGGCCGACCGCGCCGGCATCCCCGCCGACCGGGTGCGGGCCGCGCTGACGCAGCTCGGCGTCGCCGGCCGGGTCGGCTACGACCTGGCCGAGGCCGCCCACTTCCACCGCGAGCTGCCCTACGACAAGGACAACGTGACCGTGCTCAACCCGCGGCTGGCCAAGGCGCGCAGGCTCGTCGAGGCGGGCGCCGTGCGGCTCGACGGCGAGTCGGCCACCGTCCGCACCTCGGGCGGCACGCGTCAGGTCTCGCTGGCCGACGGCTCCTGCACCTGCGAGTGGTGGTGGGACCACCGCGGCTCCCGCGGCCCGTGCAAGCACGTGCTGGCCGCCCGGATCGCCGCCCGCGCCGCCGTGGAGGTCTCCCGATGACCACCTGGACGGAGGTCCGCGACCTCGTCGTCCGCAACGAGTCCGGCCGCCTGGCCGACCGGCTGGTCACGCTCACCGAGCAGGAGCGCGCCGAGCTGGCCGGGCAGCTGCCCGGCCTGGTCAAGGAGCTGCGCCAGGTCCGCACCGAGCAGGTGCGCGCCGAGCACCCCGACGACTTCGGGGAGATGGTCTCCTGGGAGGTCGAGAAGCTGCTCACCGGCATCGCCAGGGCGCTGCTGGTGGCCGGCGTCGGGCTCATCACCGGCCCGGCCGCCGCGGTGACGTGGATGACCGGCCGCGACGTCAACCGCCGCTGGGGGCCTGCCATCAGGGTCGACCAGGTGTGCCGGGTGGCGGCCGCCCGTCCGCCGGAATGGCGCCGGGACGTCGCGGTCCGGCTGGCCCGGCGGGTGCGCCGTCCCGCCGACCGCATCGCGCCGCTGGCCCTGGAGCTGCTGCGCCAGTCCGGCGCGGTGCCGCCCGACCACGACCCGCTGGTGGCCGCCTGGCTGTTCCAGCCGACCGTGCCCGACGACCCGCTGGCCCCCGTGCTGCTGCCCCGGGTCTTCGACGCCGACGGCGCCGGCCGCGTCCTGCGGGAGGAGTCGCTGCAGCCCCGGCCCTCCCGCTGGCTGGCCGCCGTCGCCCGCGAGATCCCCAGGGAGCAGGCCCTCGACGGTTGCGTGAGCCGGTTCCTGCGCGGCGGCGAGCAGCAGGACCTGCGGTTCTTCGTCCGGCTGCACACGCTGCTCGACCCCACGCCCGCGGAGTCGGCTGCCCGCCTGCGCGACTACCTGCGATTGTTGCCGTCCGCGCCGGGCACGGTCGCCGAGTCGGCCGCCGCGCGGGTGCGCGCCGCGATGCCGCTCGACCACGCCGACCTGGTCGAGGCGGTCGACGCGCTCACCTTCCGGGCCGAGGCCAAGCTCGCCGCCACCGGGCTGCGCTGGCTCGACCAGGCGATCCGGGCCACGCCGGAGACCGCCGCCGACTTCGTCGCCGCGCTGACCACGGCGTACGCGCACACGTCCTTCGAGGTGCGCAACCGCGCGGTCGAGCTGACCCTCAAACACGCCGGCCTGCTCACCGGCCACGCCGAGGCGATCCTCGACGCCGTCCGCGACCTGCCCGCCGACCTGGGCGCGAAGCTGGCCGGGCGGTTCGGCGGGGAGACCCCGGTCGAGGAGCTGCTGGAGCCCAAGGAGTTCCCGCCGCTGCCCGAGCCCGCGCAGGCGCTGCCCTTCCCCGAGCCGTCGATCTTCCCCGGCGGGCACGAGCCCTGGATCGACGAGGAGCGCTGGCTGGCGGCCTTCGTCACCGGCGTCGCCGACGACCGGGCGGAGCTGCGCCGCAGGCTCGCCCCCCACGTCGAGCAGGCACACGTCGAGCAGGCACACGGCCGCCGGCGGCTCAAGGACGTGTGCCTCGATCCCGGCGAATGGCGGGCGGCGCTGGCCGCGGAGCTCGTCACGCCCGGCAGCGTGCCGGAGCTCCCGCCGATCCAGCCGGAGAGGTTCTGGGAGCGCGCCGCCCACTCCGTGGGAGTGCGCGTCGTCCCCCGCGCGCAGGAGCCCGGCCAGGACCCGCCGACCGGGCGGATCATGGTGGGCGGCGGCCGCCGGCCCGGCCGCTTCCTCGACGATGACGCCCCACTGCGGGCCTTCTCCATCACCTGGACCAGCGACGAAGGTCCCGCCAAGGCGGTGGTCCGCGAGGGCGACCAGGAGATCCCCTTCGCCAGTGGCCGGATCCGGCTGAACGAACCCGATGATCGCCCGGTGCGCGAGAGGCCCGGCGTCCGGTACGACGACTCCGTGGAGGCCATGCCGTACCACCTCCTCGACCGCGCCTACGACGAGATGGCCGCGCTCGGCGTGGACCCCGCCCGGATCGCGGCGATGCGACTGGGGGAACCGGTGCCCCCGCCGGGCACGGACGAGCCGCTCGCGCGGGTGACCGTCGTGTTCGTCCCGCCGCGGCGGCGTTCGTACCTGCCCGAGGCGCTGTCCGAGCAGGACGAATGGCGGCGGCGCAACCGCCTGCCCCGCACCGGTCGGGTCGCCCCGCTCCACGACTTCCTGCTGCACCGCTACGCCGAGCTCGCCGCGGCCCTCCGCGAGGACGCCCTCCCGCCGGTGCTGCTGGCCACCCCGACCTGGACGAGCGGCCACCTCGACCCCGACGTGCTGGTCGGGCGGCTGGAGACGTGCGCCGCCGCCGGGGTGGAACCGCTCCCCGCCGACCTGGCGCAGGCGCTGCTGCGGCTGCCGCGGGGCCGCCATCCGGCGGCGGCCGAGCGGGCCGCCAAGGTCGAGTCGGAGGCGGCGCGGTCGGCCGCCCGCTGGCTCGCCGGTGACGGCATGGCCGACCCCGAGTGCGGCCACGGGTGGCGGCACATGGTCGACGCGTCCATGGTCGAGTTCGGCGACGGCGACCCGGAGCACTTCACCGAGGTCAGGCTGCGGCCCGTGCTGCGGGTGACGGCCCCGACCGGCCATCGGCTGATCGACGAGGTGGTGCTGCGGGAGCCGTCCGACCGGGCGGGCAGCGAGTCCGGCCACATTCTGGGGGCGTGGCCCGCCGTTCTGCCCTCCCACCGCGAGGTCGTGGCCGTCAACTTCCTGCCCTACCTGCTGCAGGGCCACTGGGGCGTCTGGCGCGCTCCGGCGGAGATCATCGGCCTGGAGCTCGCCCAGGGGCCGATGGGCGAGTCCACGGCGCTGATCCTCGCCTTCCTCCTGGCCGACGGCGTGCCCGACCTGATCCCGCTGGTCCTGCGCATGGCCGCCAGAGGTGAACTGCCCGCCGAGGAGATGGGCCGTCAGCTCGCGCTGGTGCTGCGCCGCACCTGGCAGGAGACCACCCCCGCCATCGCGGCCCTGACCCGGCTGGCCGAGGCCGGCGGCCACCACGAGGTGTGGCGCGTCATGCGGGCCCTGCTGCCCGTGATGTCGCCCGGCGAGGGGCGGCGCGTCACCGTGAGCCACACCCGGCTCGTCGCCCTCGCCACCGACGTGGCCCTCTGGACCGGCGCGCGCGGGGAGATCCCGGTCGTCGCCGAGTTCGCGGGCGGCCGCCGGACGACCCGCTTCGCCCACGCCTGCCGCCGCCTGCACGCCCAGCTCACCGGAGCCACGTCATGACCGCCGACGACGTCCGCGCCGAGATCAGGCGCCTCGTGCTCGCCCGCGACACCGAGCGGCTGGCCTCCCGGTTGCCGGACCTCACCGGCGCCGAGCGGGCCGCCGTCGCCGCCGAACTGCCGGGCCTGCTCGCCGAGCTGCGCCCGCGACTGCTGGCCGCCCGCTGGAACGCCTTCGACCAGCTCACCAGTCCCGCCGAGGCGCTGATGATGGTGGGCGCGGCGACCGTTCCCGGCCCGGCCGGCGCGGCCACCTGGCTGATGAAGCGCGACCTCGACCCGGGAACGTCCTGCGCGCCGAGCCCGCACCGGCTGGTCAGGGCGGTCTCCGGCCGCCCGGCGGCCTGGCGGGCCGATCTGGCGGTCCGGCTCGCGCGCCGCGTCCGCCGTCCCGACGACCGGGTCGTGCCGCTGGTGCTGGCGCTGCTGCGCGACGGCCCGGTTCCCCCGCCCGACCACGAGCCGCTGGTGGCGGCCTGGTTGTCGGCGGCGACCGTGGCCGACGACCCGCTGACGCCCCACCTGCTTCCGCGGATCTTCGAGGCGGCCGGCGCGGGCCGGGCGCTGGCCGACGAGCAGCTCACCCCCGAGCCGTCCCACTGGCTGGCCCTGACCGGCCGCGCGCTGCCGCGCGAGCAGGTCATCGCGGGCTGCGTGCGCCGTTTCCTGCTCGGCGGCGACGCGCGTGACCTGCGCTTCTTCGTCCGGCTGCACACGCTGGTGGCGCCCACTCCGGCGGAGTCGGCCGGGCGGCTGCGCGACTACCTGCGGCTGCTGGCCACCGCGCCGGGCCCGGTGGCCGAGCTGGCCTGGCGGCAGGCGCGCGCGGCCCGGCTCGACCCGGCGGACGTCGCCGAGGCCGTCGAGTCGATGACCTTCCGCCCGGAGGCCGGGCTCGCGGTGAAGGGCCTGACCTGGCTCGACCGTGCCCTCGGCCCTCACCCGGAACGGGTGAACGACCACGTCAGGGCGCTGACCAACGCGTACGGGCACGCCTCCCACGAGGTGCGCGACCGCGCGGTCGCCCTCACACTCAAGCACGCCGGTCACGTCACCGACCCCACAGCGCTCCTGGAGGGGGCCGGACTGCTGCCCCCGGCCTCGGCCCGGCGGCTCCACGAGCGCTTCGGCGTGGGCCGGACCGGCGACTTCACCCCTGGCCGGCTGCCCGAGGCCACCGTGCCCGGCCCGTTCCCGGTCCGCGGCCCGGAGGCCGGCCCGCCGGCGGAGGCAGGCTGGATCGCCGTCGAGGCGTGGCTGGCGGCGGTCGTGCGGGAGGCCCACGCGAACCCCGGCTCCCTGCGCGAGACGCTGGCCCTGAGGTTCGGCGAGGAGCTGAGGCCGGTGCTCTACGACATGCCGGTGTGGGAGTCGCCACGCGACTGGTGCACCGCGCTGGCCAGGGAGCTGGTCAACCCGGGCGAGGATCCGGGGCCGCCCGGCTCGCGTCCGCCGCGGGAGTGGCCGCCGTACCGGAGCACGCCCGGCGACGTCGGGCAGGCCCTGTACGACGGCATGGTGAGCCTCGCGGCCACGGCCTTCCGGCTGCTCCCCGGCCTGCGCACGATGCTCCCGCTGCACGACCTGCCCGACGACGTGCAGGAGCAGCTGCTGCGGACGGACGACGTCGAGACCGATCTCTACGACCCCGGCGCCCGACCGGCGCCCGCCGAGTGGAACCGCCTCCCCCGCCTGGAGGAAAGCGCCGGCCCCCACGCCTTCCTGCTGTCCCGCCTCGACGAGCTGCTGCGCGCCGCGAAGGCCGGCGCCCTGCCCCCGGTCCTGCTGGCCACGCCCACCCGCGCCGACGGCCACCTCGCCCCCGAGACCCTGCTCACCCGCCTGGCCGGGTGCGCGCGCTCCGGCCGCGAACCGCTGCCGTTCGACCTGGCGCAGGCCCTGCTGCGGCTGCCCCCCGATCCGGCCCCCGACCTGGCCGAACGGGCGCGGGGCATCGGCTCGGAGGCCGCCGCCGCGGTGGCCCGCCGGCTCGGGCGCGGCGCGCCCCCGCCGCCGCGGGTCGAGGTGACCTGGACCCCCGGCCTCGGCTCGGCGCCCCACGAGCAGGTCCCCGACCGGCGCGGGATCGCCGCCGTGAGCTGGCCGCCCGCCGAGCCCACCGGCCTCGCCGCCGTCGACGCCCTGCTGGCCGCGCCTTCCCGGAGAGGCTTCTGGCGCGGGTCACGTGACTTCTGGCCGCGCATGACGCCGCACCACCGGGAGCTCGCGGCGGCCCATCTGGCGCTCTGCCTGCTCGACTACTCGGTCCCGCCCGGCGTCGACGACCTGCGCGGCCTGGCGCTGGCCGGCGGGGAGTCCGGTCCGGCCACGGCCCTGGTCCTGGCCTTCGTGCTCACCGCGGAAGGCGACGACGCGGTGCCCCCGCTGCTCGAACTGGCGGCCAAGGGCGCGCTGCCCGCCGCCGGGACGGGCCGTGCGCTGGGCATGCTGAGCCGCCGCGGCGGCGTGCGGCCCGACCTCGCCCTGCCGTCACTGGAACTGGCCGCCCGGCAGGGCGCGCACGCCGAGGTGTGGACGATCCTGCGCCACTTCCTGGCCGTCTTCCTCCCGCGCGGGGGCGAGCGGGCCCGGCGTGCGCACACCGACGCCGTCGTGCTGGCCACGGACGTCGCCATGTGGGCCGGGGCGCGCGGCGAGATCCCGGAGGTGGCCGCCCACGCGGGCAGACGCGGCTCGACCGCGCTCACCCGCGCGTGCCGTGGCCTGCACCAGGCGCTGACCCAGGAGCCATGAACCGGCCCTGAACCGGCCCGGCGCCGCTCCCGCCGACCAGGCCGAACCGGCGGCGGGATCAGCACCGACCAGCCGAACCGGCGCTGGGGTCAGCGCCGGGCATGCCGAAGCGGCGCCGGGGTCGGCCCGGCGCCGCTTCGGTGGTCTCGACGGCTCAGCCGGCCACCAGCTCGTAGCCCGCCTCTTCGACGACGTCCCTGATCTTCGTGTCGTCGAGGGCATCGGTCGAGGTGACGGTCACCTGCCCCGTGGCCAGCTCGACGTCGACCGAGGAGACCCCGGCGACCTTGCCGATCTCGGTCTTGACGGTGCCCGCGCAGCCGCCGCAGGTCATTCCGGACACCGTGTAGGTCTTCGTGCTCATCGCCTCGCTCCTCCCGTGATACCCCGGCCGGGTATGTCGGAAGAGAACGTACGCCCGATCTTGCGTAAAGGCAAGCCATACGGCGGAGGGGTATGTGAGACGCGCGTCACATTGCCTCGCCTATACCCCCACCCGGTATCGTTGCCTCGCATGAGAACCCTTGACAAGATCGTTGTGATCGGCGCCTCACTGGCGGGGCTGCGTGCCGTCCAGACCCTGCGCCGGGAGGGCTTCGACGGCGAGCTCACGCTGGTCGGCGCCGAGGCGCACGTGCCGTACAACCGGCCGCCGCTGTCCAAGAGCGTCCTGCGCGGCGACGAGGACGTCACGCTCCCCGGCGCCGAAGAGCTCGGCGACGACTGGCTGCGCGGCAGGCAGGCGGTGCGCCTGGACGCCGCCAACCGCACGGTCGTCCTCGACGACGGCGCCGAGCTCGGCTACGACGGCCTGGTCGTCGCGAGCGGCGCCCGTCCCAGGCGGCTCGACGGCGTGCACACCCTGCGCACCCTTGAGGACGCCCTGGCCCTGCGCGCCGAGCTGGACACCGGCCACGAGCACGTGCTGGTCATCGGCGGCGGGTTCATCGGCGGCGAGGTGGCGACCACGGCCAGGCAGCTCGGCCGCAAGGTCACCCTGGTCGACTCCGGCCCGCACCCCATGCACGCGGGCCTCGGCGCGCAGGCGGCGCGCTGGCTGGCCGGGCACCACGAGCGCAACGGCGTCGAACTCGTCACCGGTGTCCGCGTCACCGAGGTGACCGGCGGCCAGGTGCGGCTCGGCGACGGCCGCGTACTGTCCGCCGACCTGGTCGTGGGCGGCATGGGCGTGACGCCCAACACCGAATGGCTGGACGGCAGCGGCCTGGCCGTGGACGACGGCGTGCTGTGCGAGCCGACGCTGTACGCCACCAGCTCGGTGAACGTCGTCGCGGCGGGCGACGTGGCCCGCTGGCCGCACCGCCTGTACGGCGACGCCCTGATCCGCGTCGAGCACTGGTCCAACGCCAACGAGCAGGGCGCGGTGGCCGCCCGCAACCTGCTGGCCGGGCCCGACGAGGCGCAGCCGTTCGCGGACGTGCCCAACTTCGCCACCCACGTGCACGGCGCCCGCATCCAGACGGCCGGCCTGCCCCACCTGGCCGACGAGGCGCGCGTCGTCGCCGGCGACCCGGAGGAGGACCGCTTCGCCGTGGCCTTCGCCCGCGACGGCGTGCTGGTCGGCGCGGTCGCCGTCAACGCGCCGAAGGACCTGATCAGGCTCAAGCGGTCCATCGCCGCGGGCGAGGCGATCTGACTACGACCGCGGGTAGCATGACCGGCATGATGCGTGGCCTTGGCGAGCTCGAATCCACGATCATGGACTGGATGTGGGCCAGGCGGCGTCCCGCCTCGGTCCGCGACGTCTTCGAAGACCTCAAGCAGCGGCGGACCATCGCCTACACCACGGTGATGACCGTGATGGACAAGCTGCACACCAAGGGCATGCTCCGGCGCGAGGCCGTCGGCCGCGCCTACGTCTACGAACCGGTCGCCTCCAAGGAGGCGTACACCGCCGACCTGATGCGCCGCGCGCTCGCGGGCAGCGGCAACCAGGCCGCCACCCTCGTGCACTTCCTCGAACGGCTCACCCCCGAGGAGGCCGCGGCGCTGGAGGCGGCCCTTCAGGTCTACCCGCACCGGGGCCGTCCCGCATGATCGCCGCCGTCGTCCTGGCCTGTTACACGGTGGCGGCGGCCGTCTGGCTGCCCGTGCTGGGGCAGCGGGCCGCCAAGTGGTCCGACCGGGCGCCGCGGCTGGCCATCGCGCTGTGGCAGGCAGGGGCGGCGTCCGTGGTGGCCTCGGCCGTGCTCGCCGCGCTGGCCTTCGCCGTGCCGGCCGAGATCGTGGGCCACGGGCTGGCGGGGTTGTTCGAGGCGTGCGCCGACATGCTCGGCGACGGCTCCAGCGTGTCCCGGGTGGGGTTCGCGGCCATGCTGGCGGCCGGCGCGGTGCTGTCCAGGGTGCTCTGGTGCGGCGTGACGGTGCTGGTGCGGGCCGCCGTGGAACGTCGCCGGCACGCCGCCATGTTGCGGCTGCTCGGGCGGCGCGACGCCGAGCTGGGCGTGGTGGTGATCGACTACGACGAGCGGCTGGCGTACTGCGTGCCGGGCCGGCGCGCTCAGACGGTCATCACCACGAGCGCGCTGCGGGCCCTGACGCCGGAGCAGATCGCCGCCGTGCTGGCGCACGAGCGGGCGCACCTGCGCGGCCGTCATCATCTGGTGCTGGCCGGGGCCGAGGCCCTGGTCCGGGCGTTTCCCAGGGTGCCGCTGTTCGAGCGGGCCAGGACGGAGATCGCGCGGCTGGTCGAGCTGCTCGCCGACGACGTCGCGGCCCGCCGCCACCCGCGCGCCCAGATCGCCGCGGCGCTGGTCAGCCTGGCCACCGGGCGCGCGCCCGCGTTCACGCTCGGGGCGGGCGGGGAGACGGCGCTCAGCCGCGTACGCCGGCTGCTCGGCCCCGAGCAACCGCTCGGCCGCCGCGAACGGCTGACCGGGCTGCTGGCGGTCAGCGCGCTGCTCGGCGGGCCGGCGACGGTGGCGCTGGCGCCGGGGGTCGGCTCGTTCCTGGCCCACCACTGCCACTCGCTGCTGTCGCTCTGACGTACTACTGCCCTTAGTAGCCAGGTGGCCGGACGGGGTCAGGCGACGCCCCAGCGAGTCCAGTGCTGCACGGCCGCCGCGACCAGTTGCACCGCCATGGCCGCGGCCAGCAGTCCCATCACCCGGGTGACCAGGTTGAGCCCGTTGTCCTTGAGCAGCCGCCCGATCACGGAGGAGAAGCGCAGCGTGAGCCACGTCAGGAGCAGCGCCGCGGCCAGCGCCAGGCCGACCGCCGTCACGGCCGCGGCGGTGGCCGCCTTCTCCATGTAGAGCATCGTCGCCGCGATGGCCCCCGGCCCGGCCAGCAGCGGCGTGCCGAGCGGGACGAAGGCCACCGCTCCGCTCCCGGCGTTCGCCCGGTTGCGGGCGCAGTCGGCCTTGAGCAGGTCGAGCGCGATGAGCGCGAGCAGCACGCCGCCGGCCACCTGCAGCGCCTGCAAGGAGATGCCGAGCGCGTCGAGCAGCCCGTTGCCGAGCACCGCGAACACGGCGACGATGCCGGCCGCCACCAGCACGGAGACCCTGGCCGTACGGCGGCGGCCCGCCGGGTCCTGGCTCCTGGTGAGGGTGAGGAAGATCGGGATGGCCGCCAGCGGGTCGAAGATGACCAGCAGCGTGACGAAAGCCTGCACGAACAGCGACATGACCTGCTCCACGGGTACGGAGGGGTTCCCCGCGGTCAGCGCGCGGGGCCGGGCCGGATCTCCGTGGAGCGGCAGGGCACGGTCCGGCGCAGCCACACCGCGCCGCCGTGTTCCCGCCTGTTCATGCCCGCCCGAACGGGGGCGGCGGCCGGGCTATTCCCGAGGCGTCCGGATGGCGTCAGACTGCCCGTTCTACTATTCAGGATAGTAGGCTGGCCGTCCGCGCCGAGCCGGTCCCCGACCTCCCTCTTCGCTCCCATGCCGCCGACAGGAGGCTCACCTCCCTCTTTACCGGCATACCCCATACCCCTAAAATCGGTCACCCCACCTAAGGAGTATCACCATGGACCATAGTGGACATCACTCTCCCTCCTCCTCGTCGGAGCACCAGCACGCCGCTCCGCCCGCCGCTCCGCCCGCCGCCACGTGGGCCATGGCCGCCCAGGCGACCCTGCACTGCCTGACCGGATGCGCGATCGGCGAAGTGCTCGGCATGGTGATCGGCACCGCGCTCGGCCTGTCCAACCTCACCACCGTGATCATCTCGGTGGCGCTGGCCTTCGTGTTCGGTTACGCGCTGACCATGCGCGGCGTCCTGCGTGCCGGGGTGGACTTCAAGTCGGCGCTGAAGGTGGCGCTGGCGGCCGACACCATCTCGATCGCGGTGATGGAGGTGCTGGACAACACCGTGATGGTGACCGTGCCGGGCGCCATGGACGCCGGGCTGGGCAACTGGCTGTTCTGGGTGGCGCTGGCCGGGTCGCTGCTGGTGGCGTTCCTGCTGACGACGCCGGTGAACAAGTGGCTGATCTCCCGCGGCAAGGGTCACGCCGTGATCCACCAGTACCACCAGGGCCACGGCGGCCACCAAGGTCACGACGACCACGGGGGCCATCAGGGACACGATGGCCATCACGGCCACCAGGGCCACTGACAGGGACACCACCCCAGGCACGACACGAGCCGACCCGTCCGGGATCCGTCCGCGATCGCCGACGGATCCCGGACGAGAGGCGGGCCCGCTCACAGACACCCGCCCCGCCCCCATGACCGGCCCTCCTGACCCCCACACAGGCCGGCCCCCACACAGGCCGACCCCGACGCCGAACCCGGAGATCGCGGCAACCCCGACACGACGCCCAGCTCACCGCCACGACCGGGCATTCCCCTCCCTGACGCCATCGCAGGCCCATCCAACGCCGAGCCAGGAGGGCACGGCCACCTCGGCGTGTCCCTCGGCTCGCCGCCATGAGCGGGCATCTCCTGGCGTCGCCACGGGCCGCCCCCGACGTCGAGCCAAGAGCGCGCTGCGATCCCCCGACGCGACGCCTCCCGCGACGCGTCAACCCGCACACCCACCCACCCCGGGCACGCCAAGCCCGCACACCCCAGGCCCCCTGACGCACCCCGCATACCCCCTCCCCGCACACCCCGGCCCCCTGACGCGCTCCGCATTCCCTCCTCTGCACACCCCGGCCCGCTGACCCGTTCCGCATACCCCACCCCCGCCCTCCGCAGCCCCTGGCGCGCTCCGCATAACCCCGGCATGCGGGGGCCGCGGCCTGTGGGCCGGAGTGCAGGGGCCGGGATGCGGGGGCCGGCCGGGGTGCGGGAGCCGGAGTGCAGGGGGTATAGGGCTGCGGGGGTGAGGTATGGAGGCGCGGCCCGGCCCGCATACCCAGTCCTCTTACGCGTGGCGCATACCCTCGCCCCGCATACCGCGCGCCCCATCCCCATACCCCAGCCCCCCACCCATCCCGCATATCGCCGCCTGACCCGCGCACCCGGTCCCCTGCGCGTGCCGCATACCCCCGCCCGGCACATCTCCCGGCCCCCCACCCCCGCCCTCCGACGCACCCCGCACGCCCTCGCCCCCGACACGTCCCGCACACCCAGCCCCGCGCATGTGTCACTTGCGCGTCCCTGCCCCGTGACACATCACCCCCCGACGCCCCGCCATAGGCCGCCGGAGCTGCGGGAATGTCGTCGTCGCGCGGTCGCCCTTCCGCATCGCCGGCGCACGTGGGCCCGCCGTCAGGCAGTGCCGCCCGGACGGTCTCCGGCGCGCGGACTTGACAGATACCCCCCCGGTGTATGTATGTTCATCGCCAGATACCCCCTACCGGTATTTCCGAGGAACCCAAAAGACCCGCCCGCATCCCCACCGGGGTACGGCGTAGCGCTGGAGAATGCTCATGTCCGCACCATCCCCCCGGCGATGGACCGCCCTGGCCCTGATCGCCACGGCCCAGTTCATCGTCATCATGGACACGTCGATCATCGGCGTGGCCCTCCCCCGCATCCAGGAAGACCTCGGCTTCTCGCAGGAGAACCTGTCGTGGGTCTTCAACGCCTACGTCGTCGCCTTCGGCGGGCTCCTGCTGCTCGGCGGCCGGCTCTCGGACCTGTTCGGCGCACGCAAGCTGTTCGGCGCCGGCTGGCTCATCCTGCTCGCCGGCTCGCTCGTCGCCGGCATCGCCCCCGAGGTGTGGGTCGAGCTCACCGGACGTGCCGTCCAGGGCATCGGCGCGGCCCTGATCGCCCCGTCCGCGCTGACCCTGCTGATGATGCTGTTCGGCCACGACCCCAAGGAGCTCACCAAGGCCCTCGCCCTGTACGGCGCGGCCGCCCCGGCGGGCGGCACCGCGGGCGTGTTCCTCGGCGGCGTCATCACCGAGTACCTGAGCTGGCCCTGGGTCTTCTACATCAACATCCCGATCGCGCTCGTCGCGCTCTTCGCCACCCGTCCGCTGATGCCCGCCGGTCAGTCCCAGCGCGGCTCCATCGACATCCTCGGCGCGCTGACCGTCACCGCCGGGCTGGGCGCGGCCGTCTACGCCATCGTCCGGGCGCCCGAGGTCGGCTGGGGCTCCGCCCAGACCTGGGGCGTGCTGGCCGCCGCGATCGCGCTGCTCATCGCCTTCCTGGCGATCCAGGCCCGCCGCCGCGAGCCGCTGATGAGGCTGTCGATCTTCCGTACGCCGAACCTCGCCGCCGCCAACCTGACCCAGCTCCTGCTCGGCGGGGCCTGGATCCCGATGTGGTTCTTCCTGAACCTCTACCTGCAGCAGGTCCTCGGCTACAGCGCCTTCCCCAGCGGCGCGGCCCTGGTGCCGATGACCGTCCTCATCATGCTCGGCATGATCGTCCTGGCGCCGCGCGCCATCAACCGGTTCGGCCCCAAGGCCGTCACGGTGGCGGGCCTGGTCCTGCTCGCGGTCGGGATGGGCTGGCTGTCGCTGATCAGCCCCGAGGGCAGCTTCGCGGTCGACGTCCTGCCCGCCAGCCTGGTGGCCGCGCTCGGCATGTCGCTGGCCTTCATCCCCTCGCTCGGCACCGCCATCTCCTCCGCCCGTCCCGAGGAGGGCGGCCTGGCCTCCGGCATCGTCAACACCAGCTACCAGGTCGGCTCGGCCCTCGGGCTGGCCGCCATGACGGCCGTCGCCGCCGCCAACGGCGCCGCCCAGCTCGGGAACCTGCCCGCGCTGACCGACGGCTTCTCCTCGGCCTTCGTGGGAGCCGCCGGGATCGCGGTCGCCGGCGCCCTGATCGCCGCGCTGACGCTCCGCTCGCGGGGCGCCGCACCCGCCGAGGCCGCCGACACCGCCGAGACCACCGCCGCCACCCGCGGCTGACCTCGACGCTCACAGCTCCGAAGGAGATCCCCATGTCCATCCTCATCGCCTACGACGGTTCACCCGACGCCCGCCACGCCGTCGAGGAGGCCGCCCGGCTGTTCCCCGGCGCGTCCGCGGTGGTGCTGTATGCCCGTCAGCCCCTGGAGAGCCTCGCCGCCCACCTCGAAGGGCATCCCGCCCTGGAGGACCTGCGGGACATCGACGCCAGGACCATGGACGCCTCGGAACGGCTGGCCGCCGAGGGCGCCGACCTCGCCCGCTCCCTCGGGCTGCGGGCCGAGCCGCGGGTCGCCTCGGTCCCGGAGGAGGTCGTCGCCGCCGCCATCGTCGACGCCGCCGAGGAGGTCGACGCCTCGCTGATCGTCCTGGGCTCGCGCGGCCGGCAGGGGCTGCGGGCGCTGCTGTCGGGCAGCACGTCCACCCACGTCATGCACGCCACCGCGCGCCCCACGCTGATCGTCCCGTCCAAGCCGCTGGCCGACGCCCGTCGCGCCGCCGAGCACCGCGCGGCCCGCTGAGGTCGCCGAGAGACGCCCGGCTCCCATCGGAGCCGGGCGTTTCGGCGTTCCGGTGAACGCGCCGGACCTGGCGTGCGTATCCCCACACGAGCCGGAACGACGGCCTGTTACGCCGGATAGTACGGGCGAAATGCCAACAAGCAGGGCGACCTTCGGTACTATTCCGCCTCAGGCATGGAGGCGTACGAGGAGGCATCGTAGTGGTCGTGGCGACGAGGCTGGGGCGAGCGGCAGTGGCCGTGACACTTGCGGCGGTCGCGGCGGTCTCCATCCCGGGCGTCGCCTCGGCCGATCCGTCGCCCGCCAAGGCCAAGGCCAGGCTGGTGAAGCTGAACGAGCGGGCCGACGAGGTGGTCGAGCAGTACAACCAGGCGACCGAGGCGCACAAGAAGGCCAAGCAGAAGTACGACGCGCTCAACGCCGAGGTCGCGAGCAAGAACGCCCAGGCGGACGGGTTACGCAAAGACCTCGTCTCGGCGGTGGTCAGCGACTACCAGTCGGGCCCGCTCACGACCTGGGGCCGCTTCGTCGCCGACGGCACCCCCGACGAGGTGCTGAGCGGCATGGCCGCCCTGGAGCAGATCTCCCGGGCCAGAGCGGCGAAACTGGCGGCGTTCCAGGCCACCACCAAGGACCTGCGCGCCCGGCGCGACGAGGCCCGGACCGTCCTGGCCGAGGCCGACGCGGCGCGCGACAAGGTGCGGGCGGAGAAGACGAAGGTCGACAAGCTGGTCAAGGCGCAGACGAAGCTCCTGCGCAGGCTGGGCGCCTTCCGGGCGGGCGATCCGAACAGCGCCGGCATCAGGTACACCGGCTCGGCCTCCGGAAACGCCCGCCTGGCGTTGCAGTTCGCCTTCGCCCAGGTCGGCAAGCCCTACCAGTACGGCGCCGAGGGCCCGAGCTCCTACGACTGCTCCGGCCTCACCCAGGCCGCCTGGCGCACCGCGGGCGTCGAGCTGCCCCGCACCACCTGGACGCAATGGGCCTGGGGCGCGAGCAGACGCGTCTCGCTCGACGCGTTGCAGCCCGGCGACCTGCTCTTCAGCAAGGGGCTCGGCCACATGGGCATGTACGCCGGCAACGGGAAGATGGTCCACGCGCCCCAGACCGGTGACGTCGTCAAGGTGGTCGACCTCGACGACTACTGGCGCACCCGGCTGCTCGGCGCGGTCCGCCCCTGACCGGCGACGGCTGTGCACAGGCCGGGCACGTGAAGAGGGCTCCGGGCGTCGTGCCCGGAGCCCTCTTCACGTGAGGCCGTTGTTCACTTGAAGCGGCGCAGCCGGAGGCTGTTGCTGACCACGAACACGCTGGAGAAGGCCATCGCGGCCCCCGCGATCATCGGGTTGAGCAGGCCGAGCGCGGCCAGCGGCAGGGCGGCCACGTTGTAGGCGAAGGCCCAGAACAGGTTGCCCTTGATCGTGCCGAGCGTCCGGCGGGAGAGCCTGATCGCGTCGGCGGCCACCCGCAGGTCACCGCGGACCAGGGTCAGGTCGGACGCCTCGATGGCGGCGTCCGTGCCGGTGCCCATGGCCAGGCCCAGGTCGGCCTGGGCGAGCGCGGCCGCGTCGTTGACGCCGTCGCCGACCATCGCCACGACCTTGCCCTCGCCCTGGAGCTCCTTGACCACGTCCACCTTGTCGGCGGGCAGCACCTCGGCGATCACCTCGTCGATGCCGACCTCGGCGGCCACCGTCCTCGCCACGGCCTCGTTGTCTCCGGTCAGCAGGACCGGGGTGAGACCGAGCGCCCGGAGCTGCTGGATGGCCTCCTTGCTGGTGGGCTTGATCACGTCGGCGACCACCAGCACCGCGCGGGCCTTGCCGTCCCAGCCGACCGCGACGGCGGTCCGGCCGCCCGCCTGGGCGGCGTGCAGAGCGCGTTCCAGGTCGGACGGCAGGTGCTGGGACCACTCCTCCAGCAGCCTCGGCCGGCCCACCAGGACCGCGTGCCCCTCGACGACGCCCTGGACGCCGAGACCCTCGACGTTCGCGAAGTCCTCGGGGGTGGGCAGGTCGCCGACGCGGGCGGCGGCGCCCTTGGCGATGGCCTGGGCGATCGGGTGCTCGGAGGCGTGCTCCAGAGCGCCCGCCAGGCGCAGCACCTCGGCCTCGTCCTCGCCCTCGGCCAGGTGCACGCCGGTGAGCGTCATCCGGCCCTCGGTGACGGTGCCCGTCTTGTCGAGCACCACCGTGTCGATGCGGCGGGTGGACTCCAGCACTTCGGGGCCCTTGATCAGGATGCCGAGCTGCGCGCCCCGGCCGGTGCCGACCAGCAGCGCCGTCGGGGTGGCCAGGCCGAGCGCGCACGGGCAGGCGATGATCAGCACGGCCACCGCGGCGGTGAAGGCCGCGCCGACGCCGTCGCCGGTGCCGAGCCAGAAGCCCAGCGTGCCCAGAGCCAGCGCGATCACGATCGGCACGAAGATGCCCGACACGCGGTCGGCCAGCCGCTGCACCTGCGCCTTGCCCGTCTGGGCGTCCTCGACCAGCTTGGCCATCTGGGCGAGCTGCGTGTCGGCCCCGACCCGGGTGGCGCGGACGACCAGCCGGCCGCCCGCGTTCACGGTCGCGCCGGTGACCGTGTCGCCGGGACGCACCTCGACGGGCACCGACTCGCCGGTCAGCATGGAGGCGTCGACCGCGGAGGTCCCCTCCTCGATCACGCCGTCCGTGGCGATCTTCTCGCCGGGCCGCACGACGAACAGGTCGCCCACGGCCAGCCGGTCGCTGGGGATGCGGGTCTCCACGCCGTCGCGCAGCACCGCGACGTCCTTGGCGCCCAGTTCCAGCAGGGCGCGCAGGGCAGCGCCCGCCCGGCGCTTGGAGCGGGCCTCGAAGTAGCGGCCGGCCAGGATGAACGCCGTCACCCCCGCCGCGGCCTCCAGGTAGATGTTGCCCGACCCGTCGGTGCGCTCGATCGTGAACGCGAAGGGGTGGGTCATGCCCGGGGTGCCGGCCGTGCCGAAGAACAGCGCCCACAGCGACCAGCCGAGCGCGGCGATGGTGCCGACCGAGATCAGCGTGTCCATCGTGGCGGCGCCGTGGCGCAGGTTCGTCCAGGCGGCCTTGTGGAACGGCCAGCCGGCGTAGACGACGACCGGCGCGGTGAGCACCAGCGACATCCACTGCCAGTTGGTGAACTGCAACGGCGGGATCATCGCCATCGCGATCACCGGCACCGCCAGCACCACCGAGGTGATCAACCGGCTGCGCAGCGGGCGCAGCTCGTCCTCCGGCTCCCGCTCGCCCGGCTCGCCCTCGGAGCGGGGCGGCGCGGGCAGCGCGGCGGTGTAGCCGGCCGCCTCCACCTGGGCGATCAGCTGCTGCGGATCGACGCCTTCGGGGAAGGTGACCTTCGCCTTCTCGGTGGCGTAGTTGACCGTGGCGGTCACGCCGTCCATCTTGTTGAGCTTGCGCTCGATGCGGTTGGCGCACGAGGCGCAGGTCATGCCGCCGATCGAGAGTTCGACCGCGTTCTGCCGGTCATCGGTGACAGAGGTCATCACCGTTCCCCTTTCCCAGTGGCTTTTCTCAGTGGCTGTGGTTGCCGTGTCCGGCGGGCGTCGCCGACGCGTCGGGGGTGGCGGGGGTGGCGGGCCGCGGCCCGGCCGCGAGCGTGAAGTCGGCGGTACGGACCTCGCCCTCGTGCTGGAAGTCCAGGAACAGGCGGTAGTCGCCGCCGCTCGGCACCTCGGCGTAGAAGACGATCTCGGGGCCCGGCTGCGTCCTGCCGTCGCCCGGCTCGCCGTCGGGGTGGACGTGCAGGTAGGCCAGGTCTCGGCCGCGGAGGGCGACCAGGTGGCCGAAGGCGCCGAGGTAGGGCTGCAGGTCGGTGACCGGCTTGCCGTCCTTGCTGACCTTGAGGGTGAGCTTGCTGGCCTGGCCGGGCGTCAGGTCGCCGTCGAGGGTGACCTCGTAGCCGTCGACCTTGGAGGTGCGGCCGGTCTCCGGCAGCGGCTTGGGCTGGTAGTCGCCCGCCACGGCCAGGTCGGCGCCCAGTGTCAGGGCCGCGCCGCCGGTCGGCGCGAAGTCGGCGAAGGCCCGGTAGCCGCCCGCCTCGGGGAAGGTGACCTTGACCGACCAGATGCCGTCGGCCGACATCTCCGGGTGGACGTGCTGGAAGCTGCCCAGGTCGCGGGAGACCACGATGAAGTGCAGCTTCTTGTCGTGCTGGACCTGGTAGTCGGTGACCGGGCGGCCGTCGGGGCCGGTCACGGAGAAGCGGAAGTCGGCCGGCTCGCCGGGCTTGAGCGACGTGGTGAGCGGGTTGAGGGTGTAACCGTTCTCGGACACTTGGAGCCCCCCGGGGGTATCGTTCTTCTTCGTCGTCGTCGGCTGCTGGGCTGTGTGCTGGTTGTGGCCCGCGCTCTGCGCGGTCTCCACGGGGGCCGTCATGGCGCTGTGGTCGGCGGCGGGAGCGGCCCCGACCGGGCCCACGACCTTGCCGGCGCCCAGGGCCCCGCCGAAGACGACGGCCAGCCCCAGGGCGTAGGAGCCGAGCTTGGCTGCGGTGTTCACGACTGGTTCGCCACTTCGTACCCGGCCTCCTCGACGGCGGCGACGATCTTCGCCGCGTCGATCGGGCTGTCACTCTCGACGGTCAGCAGGCCGGAGGCCAGATCGACCTCGACGCCGGTCACCCCGGCGACCTCGCCGACCTCCTCCTTGACCGAACTGACGCAGTGGCCGCAGGTCATGCCCTTGACGGTGTAGGTGGTGGTGCTCATATCGGTCTCTCCCTCAATCCGGTCAGGAACGAACAAGTCTGGCGATGGCGTCGGAGGCTTCCTTGACCTTGGCCTCGGCCTCCGGGCCGCCCTTCGCGGTGGCCTCGGCGACGCAGTGGGCCAGGTGGTCCTCCAGCAACGACAGGGAGAACGACTTCAAGGCGCTGGTCGCGGCCGACACCTGGGTCAGGATGTCGATGCAGTACTTGTCGTCCTCGACCATCCGCTGCAGGCCGCGGACCTGCCCCTCGATGCGGCGCAACCGCATCCCTTGGTCCTGCTTGCCACTGCCGTGTCCAGCCATGTCAGCCCTCCCTCGGCTCGTTGCCGTTGAAGACACTATACCCCCCTATGGTATCCAGAAGGCAAGTGGCGGCCCCTGCCGACGAGATCCGGCGGCCGGATGAAAGGCTGAAGGCATGTTCCCGGAGACTCCCGCCGCCGCCGCGGCGCTGTCGGTGGCCGGTCGTCACTGCTCGCCCGCGCTGCTCAACCACTGCGTGCGCGCCTACCTGTGGGGAGCGATGTACGGCGCGGCCCACGGCATCGCCTTCGACGACGAGCTCTACTACGTCTCGGCGCTGCTCCACGACATGGGGCTGACCGAGCCCTTCGACAGCCACCGGCTGCCGTTCGAGGAGGCGGGCGGGCAGCTCGCCTGGGTGTTCGGCACGGCGGCCGGCTGGCCGGCCGAGCGCGCCGAGCGGGCCGCCGAGATCATCAGGCTGCACATGCGCGCCGACGTGTCCGCCGCCGACGACCCGGAGTCCCACCTGCTGCAGGTCGCCACGAGCTGGGACGTGGTCGGGCGGCGGCCCGAGGAGTTCGCGCCGGACGCGCGGGCGGAGCTGCTCGCCCGCCATCCCAGACTGGGCTTCGGCGCCGAGTTCCTGGCCTGCTTCGAGGACCAGGCCAGGCGCAAGCCGGACAGCGCCGCCGCGGCGTCGGTCCGGAACGACGTCGCGGGGCGGATCGCCGCCAACCCGCTGGACGGCGCCTGACCCGAGCCCCGGCGACTGATCCCAGCCCCGGCGGCTGACCCGAGCCCCGGCGACGCCGCAGGTCAGGAACCGGGCCGCAACGAGTTCCGGTACGGCGTCATGAACCGCGTCCTCGGCATCTGGTCGGCCAGCACGCCGCCGTCCACGACCAGGGTGGAGCCGGTGACGTAGCGGGCCGACTCCGAGACCAGGTACGCCACCGCGCCGGCCACGTCGTCCGGCCTGCCGTACCCGCCGCGCAGCGGGATGCGCTCCTCCCACGCCGCCTCGAAGGCCGCGCGGTCGAAGGGGAAGTCACCGTCGATCGGAGTGGCGATCATGCCGGGCGCCACGGCGTTGACGGTGATGCCATGAGCGCCCAGCTCGGCGGCGAGCGAGCGGGTGATCAGCTCCAGGGCGCCCTTGGAGGCGTTGTAGTGGGCCAGCCCGGCTTCGGCCATGAGGCCGTTCTTGGAGGAGACGTTGACGATCCGCCCCCGCACGCCGTCGGCGATCATGTGCTCGGCCACCCGCTGGGCCAGGAAGAACGGCGCGTCGCAGTTGACCCGCATGACGGCCTGCCAGCCGGCCACGGTGATCTCATTGAAGTGTTCGAGCCGGGCCACCCCGGCGTTGTTGACCAGGACGTGGATCGGCCCGTGGTCGCGGCGGACCGCGTCGGCCAGCCCGGCCAGGCCCTCGGTGTCGGCCAGGTCGAAGTCGTAGGCGCAGCCCGCGCCCGGCCGGTCGACGGTGATCACCCGGTAGCCGTCGGCCGTCAGGCGCGCGGCGATGGCCTGGCCGAGGCCCCTGGCGGCCCCGGTGACCACGGCCAGTTCGGTCATGACAGCCCCAGCAGGTCGAGCGACGGGCGGTGGATCAGCTTCTCGATCTCCTCCCGGTCCAGGGGCGGCAGACCGGGGATGCCGGGGACCGCGCCGACCGCCCGCAGCCCCGCCACCGAGGCGTCCACCGTGGTGAAGGGGTAGTCGCTGCCGAACAGCAGCTTGCCCCACACCCCGTAGTCCTGGGCCAGGCGCAGGCTGTGCCAGAGCTGGAAGGGGCGGTAGTGCAGGGCGGAGACGTCGGCGTAGACGTGGCGGTGCTTGCGGATCACCGCGATGCACTCCCCCTCGTACGGGTGGCCGAGGTGGGCCAGGACCATGCGCAGCTCCGGATGCCTGATGGCGACCTCGTCCAGGTGCACCGGCAGCGCGTAGCGCAGGGGCGCGGCCGAGACGAACGTGGTCCCGGTGTGCACCAGCAGCGGCAGGCCGTGGCGGGCGGCGTAGGCGTACAGGTCGTCCAGCTCGGGCGCGGCCGGGTCGAAACCGGCGTACATCGGCATGAGCTTGATGCCGCGCAGCCCCAGGTCGCGGTGGCCGTGTTCGAGCTCGTCGCGCCAGCCGGGCTGGGTCGGGTCGAGCGACAGGTAGCCGATGAGCCGGTCGGGGTGCTCGCCGGCGTAGGCGGCCACGGCGGCGTCGTCCACCCACAGGCCCGACCGCCTGGCCTTGCCGCCCACCACGACGGTACGGGTGCCGGCGGGCGAGGTGGCGGCGTAGTCCGCCCAGCGCACGGTCAGGTCGACGTGACCGCCGTGCGCGCGGGCGGACTCGGCCGCGAACGGGTCGCCGACGTCGTCCGGGCAGCTGAACAGGTGGGAGTGGACGTCAACGATCACGCTTCTCCCAGCCCTCCTTGAACATGTTCCAGAACCGGTGGGACGGCGGGTGCTCGGCGAAGACCTCGTCGGCCAGCTCGACGCCGAGGCCGGGCCGCTCCGGCAGGCCGACGTGACCGTCGACCACCGGCAGCACGCCCTTCAGCGCGTCGAAGACGTACGGCTCCAGCATGCCGTCGAACGTCTCCAGGACCAGCAGGTTCGGCATGCCGAGCACGGCGTGCACGGAGGCCGTGGTGCACAGCGGGGAGTTGGAGTTGTGCGGGGCGACGAGCATGGCGTGCACGTCGGCCTGCGCGGCCAGCTTCCTGATCTCGGTGAAGCCGCCGGCCATCGACAGGTCGGGCTGGATGATGTCCACCGCGCCGGTGGCGAACAGCCGGGCGTACTCGTAGCGGTTGTGGAAGTGCTCGCCGCCGGAGATGGGCATGGCGGCGCGGGCGCGCAGCTCGGCGTAGCGCTCGATGTGCGTCCACGGCAGCGGCTCCTCGAACCAGCCGAGGTCGAACGGCTCCAGCTCGCGCACGAGCCGGACGGCGGTCGGCATCGCGAACCGGGCGTGCCCCTCGACGAACAGGTCGAGGTCGGGCACGGCCTCGCGGACCGCCGCGACGATGTCGACCGAGAGCCGCAGCTCGGCCCGGGACAACTCGCCCAGCCCGGCGCCGAACGGGTCGAACTTCAGCCCGGTGTAGCCGCGGGCCGCGACCTCCTTGGCCTTGGCCGCGAACACCTGGGGGTCGCGTTCGCCGGTGTACCAGCCGTTGGCGTAGACCCGCACCCGGTCGCGGCAGGCGCCGCCGGTCAGCCGGTAGACGGGCACGCCCAGCGCCTTGCCCATGATGTCGTGGAGCGCCTGGTCGACGCCGGAGACGACGATGCCGCCGACGTCGCCGCCGCGCAGGAAGTCGCCCTGGTACATCCGCAGCCAGATCTCCTCGACGTCGAAGGGATCGGCCCCGATCAGATGGCGCTGGGCCATGGCCTCGGTCAGCGAGCAGGTCTCCCGGCCCCGGTAGGGGTGGGTGATCTCGCCGATGCCGCTCAGCCCTTCGTCGGTGTGGATGCGCACGTAGGAGAAGTCGCGCCAGGCGGTGCCCAGCGAGAGGGTCTCGACGCGGCTGATCCGGCCGGCGGGGCCGGCCGGGCGGCTGGTGTCAACGGTGAGCATCGGCGCCGCCCATGGTGCTGACGTCGGTCAGGTCGAGCACGTCGCCGCGGGCGAGCCTGGCCGCGGTGGCGGCCGCCTCCAGCAGGTGGTCGGCGTCGGCGTCGGTGTGGGCGTAGGAGACGTGGCTGCGCTTGAGGTTCAGTGGCAGCTCGAAGACGCCGTGCTCCAGCAGCCGGCGGCGGTACCCGATGAACATGTTGGCATCATTGCGCAGCAGGTCGTCGTAGGTGCGGGCGGGTCCGGTCATGAAATATCCGACGAAGACCGAGCCGTACCCGCTGACCAGCGCCGGGATGTCCAGCGAGGCGAACACCTCGGCCAGGCCGGTCCTGATCCGCTCGCCGAGGCGGAAGACGTGCTTGTGCACCGGCTCCTCGCGCAGCTTGCGCAGCGTGGCCAGGGCGGCCGCCACGACGGCGGGGTGGCCGTTGTAGGTGCCGGCGAAGAAGGCGGGGCCGCCCGGTCGCGAGCTGAACAGCTCCATGAGATCGGCGCGGCCTCCGAGCGCGCCCACCGGGTAGCCGTTCGCGATCGCCTTGCCCATGGTGGTGAGGTCGGGGGTGATCCCGCAGATCGCCTGCCAGCCGCCCAGGTGGTGGCGGAAGCCGGTGATGACCTCGTCGAAGATCAGCACGCTGCCCGCCCTGGTGCACTCGGCGCGCAGCGTCTGCAGGAACTCCTGCTCGGGCAGCAGGCAGCCGACGTTGTGCGGCACCGGCTCCAGGATGACGGCGGCGATGTCGTCGCCGTGCTCGGCGAACGCCCGGCGTACCGCCTCGGGGTCGTTGAACGGCAGGACCAGCGTGGCCTGCAGCACCTCGGGCAGGATGCCGGTCGAGATCGGGTCGTGGGTGCCGACCTTCTCCGGCGCGGAGATCACGTTGAGGCTGACCGCGTCGTGCCAGCCGTGGTAGCAACCCTGGAACTTGACCACGAGCCGGCGGCCGGTCGCGGCCCTGGCCACGCGCAGGGCGTGGAAGGTGGCCTCGCTGCCGGTGCTGGTCAGGAGCACCTTCTCCACGCTCGGCACGAGCTCTGCCAGCGTCTCGGCGAGCTCGACCTCGCCGGCCGTGACGCCCACGCCGCACAGGTCCACCGTGCGGCCGGCCTCGGCGACGGCCGCGCTGACGTCGGGGTCGTTGTGGCCGAGCAGCGGCGGGCCGAAGGCGGCGTGGTAGTCGACGAACTCCCGTCCTTGCGAGTCGCGGAAGCGGGCGCCGGCGGCATGGGTGATCACCAGGTCGGTGAGCCCGGGAATGCTGCGCTGCCCGCTGTTCACGCCGCCGGGGATGACCTGGCGTGCGCGCTCGGCTAGGTGCTTCAAATCTCTCTCCTCCGACGCGCCTCCCGGCCCGGCCCGGCCTGGGAAGCGCTGATCGTCCGCCACAAATTCCGAACAGTGTTTGGCAATACCGAACAGACGAGGGAGATTGAAACACGAGATTGGGTGGGGGTCAACGATGAATTCCGCTAAGCTGTTCGGCTGTGACGAACACTGCTGCTGAGGAATCGCGATATTGGGTCCGCAGCGTCGCCCGCGCCGCCGAGGTGCTGGAGGTCCTGTCCCGCGTGGGGCCGGGTGGCGGCATGAGCGTGACCGAGGTCGCCGCGGCCTGCGGGCTGAGCAAGAGCGCCGCCTTCGCCACCCTCTACACGCTGCGCGGCTACAGCCTGGTCGCCGACGACGGCGAGGGCATGAACCGCCGCTACCGGCTGGGCATGGCGCTGTCCAGGCTGGGCGCCAGGGCCCAGGAGCAGCTCTCGCTGCGCGACGTGGCCCGCCCCGCGCTGGTCGCGCTCACCGAACGCACCGGGATGAACTCCAGGCTCGCGGTGCCCGAGGCCGGCCAGGCGGTCGTCGTCGACCAGGTGAGCAACGGCGAGCGCATCCAGGTCGACCTGCGGATGGGCACCAGGGAGCTGCCCCACTGCACCGGGCTGGGCAAGGCGCTGCTGGCCGAGATGGACGACGAGGAGGTCGCCAGGGTCGTCGGCCACGTCGGCCTGCCGCGCCGCACCGGTAACACGATCACCGAGCTCCCGTTGCTGCTGGCCCACCTGAAGACGGTCAGGGAACTCGGCTACGCGGTCGACGACGAGGAGGACGCCGACGGCATCTTCTGCATCGGCAGCGCGCTGCGCGACCACACCGGCGCCTGCGTCGGCGCGATCAGCATCACCTCGCTCAAGCGCGACCTGCCCGCCTGGCGCTACCAGGAGCTCGGCCGGGAGGTGAGAGAGACGGCGGCGATGATCTCCCAGCATCTCGGGCATGCCACGTGACGGCTTGACAGATGCCTCATCCACTGTCTAGCGTCCTCGCCAATCGTTTCGGGCGAAGATCCGACTCCGAGCGCCGCGGCCCCCGGCGCCGGACGTCTGGCCGCAGCACCGCCGCCTGCCCGCCTTCGCACGTCGCCCGGCCTTCCCATCACCCCGCTCCCGAAGGCCTCCCCCCATGAACCATGTAGCCGACGTCGCGCGCCTTCTCGCGCTCGACGCCTCCCGACTCGCCGACGGCACGCTGCTGCGTGTCGCGGGCTATCACCGCGCCGGTGACGGCGGTGGCAAGCTCGTCCGCTGGGACGCGGCCGCCACCGCGCCCGCCAACGGCGGCACCGTGCTGGGCTCCGCGCCCAAGGGCCGCTGGATCCAGCTGCACGACGGCTGCCTCGACTTCCGCGCCTTCGGCGTCTTCGACGACAAGACCCCCGCCGACGACGCCCTGGAGGCCATGGTCGGCGACCCGGCCGTCTCCAGGATCGAGGCCCACACCGACCTCAACTTCGTCAGGCGCCACAAGTTCCAGCGCTCCGGCCTGGTGCTCGACTTCGGCGGCCACACCATGACCACCGCCGGCATCGAGAAGAACTCCCACGACAACCCCTTCGGCGCGGTCCTGTTCTTCCAGGGCGAGCGGACCGGGACCACCGTCACCGGCACGCTCACGGCCACGCTCCCCGACCTGGCCGACGTCTTCGAGGTCGACTCCCGGCAGTTCCAGGTCGGCCAGTGGTGGGCCGTGCAGGTCGACGCGCTGGCCGGCACGTACGAACGCGAGCTCCAGCGCCTGGTCCAGATCACCCAGGTCGTCGACGGCCGGCACGTCCGGGTCAACTACAAGAACGGCTGGGAGCTGGCCGCCGGCCGTACGCTGACCTGGACGCTGGTCCGGCCGGTCGAGCGCGTGCACGTGCGCGACCTGCGCTTCGAGGCGGCCCCGGGCGGCGACGAGTACACCGGCTCGCACCCGATCGCCTACGAGTACGCCGTCCACTGCGACGTCGAGGACGTGCACGCCACCGGCAGCTTCTGGCCGGTGATCATGCGACGCTGGTGCACCCACTTCCGCACCGAGCGCTGCAGCCTGAAGAACCCCCCGACCGTCATGTACGGCGGAGCCGGCTACCTGACCCAGCAGATCTACTGCCTGTACGGCCACGTCGCCGACTGCACCACCTCCAACGTCCGCCATCTCAACGACTTCACCGCCAGCGCCTACTGCACGGTCGAGAACTGCCACGGCGACGGCGACGACGAGGGCGGCAACCCCTTCACCACCCACGGCCAGTACGAGCACGACCTGGTCTTCACCGGCAACTCCGGCCTCATGGACATCGCCAACAGCGGCGCGCTCTGGGGCACCAGCGCCAAGCGCATCACCGTGCGCAAGCACCTGTGCTCGTGGTTCGTCGCCGGAACCAAGATCACCGACCTGACGCTGGAGGACGTCCGGGTGATCCCGCGCTCGACGTTCGACCCGGCGGGAACGCTCCAGGTGAACGCCGACGGCCTGCACATGCGCGGCTGCTCGGCCAAGACGGTGGCGATCGGCCAGCGCTCCAGCCGCTCCGGCAGGCCCAACGTCATCGAGGGCTGCTCCTTCGAGCTGCCGAAGGACCAGGTGCTGGTGCAGACGCCGGTGAGCAACGCGCTGCACTTCAAGGAGTGCGCCATCACCGGTCTCGACGGCGCCACCCTGCGCGGCTCCGGCCCCCTTCGCTTCACCGGCTGCGTCCTGAGCGGATCGGGCAAGGTCTCGGTGGGCTCGGCCGACGTCGTGATCAGCGGCGGCCGGCTCGACGGCGTGCGCGTCGAGCTGAGCGCCGTGCGCGACCAGCGGCTGCGCCTGGAGGGCGTCACGCTGGAGAACGCCGCGCTCGGCCGGGCCGCCGGTCCGGGCGTCCTGACCTGGGAACTGGCCGCCTGCACGGCCACCGGCACCCGCGTCGAGCCGGCCACCGGCGACAACCGCTGGCGCGCCACCGGCTCCCGGTTCACCGGCGGCCGGCTCGACCTGACCGCCACCACCGTCCTGGTGCACACCGGCTGCACCGAGGAGGGCGTCGAGCGCGCCTTCCCGCCCGCCGGCCCCCGCGTCCTCATCGCCGACACCCTCGCACTGTAAGGAACCACCCCCATGGAACGTCGTGACATCCTGCGCGTCACCGGTTTAGCGGCTGTCGGCACCGTCCTGATGGCCAAGCCCGCGCTCGCCGAGCCGGACAAGAAGCCCAAGGACGAGGTGCAGGCGGTCGCCACCGTGGCCGAGCTGCTCGCCTTCGAGGCCGCCAAACTGGCGGACGGCACGCTGGCGCAGGTCGCGGGCTATCTCCAGCCGGGCGACGGCGGCGGCAAGCTCGTCCGCTGGGACGCGGCCGCCACCGCGCCCGCCAACGGCGGCACCGTGCTCGGCTCCGCGCCCAAGGGCCGCTGGATCCAGCTGCACGACGGCTGCCTCGACTTCCGCGCCTTCGGCGTCTTCGACGACAAGACCCCCGCCGACGACGCCCTGGAGGCCATGGTCGGCGACCCCGCCGTCTCCAGGATCGAGGCCCACACCGACCTCAACTTCGTCAAGCGCCACAAGTTCCAGCGCTCGGACCTGGTGCTCGACTTCGGCGGCCACACGATGCGCACCGTCGGCATCGAGAAGGCGGGCCAGGACGACCCGTTCGCGGCGGTGATGTTCTTCCGCGGCAAGGTCACCGCCACCACGGTCAGCCACAAGCTGAGCGCCCCGGTGCCCGACCTGTCGGACGTCTTCGAGGTCGCCGACTCCGCCGCCTTCAAGGTCGGGCAGTGGTGGAGCGCCGAGGTCAACGCGCTGTCCGGCCGCTGGGAACGCGAGCTGCAGAAGCTGGTCGAGGTCACCCAGATCGTCGACGGCACGCACATCCGGGTCAACTACAAGAACGGCTGGGAGCTGGCCGCCGGCCGCACGATCACCTGGACCCTGGTCGAGCCGGTCGAGCGCGTGCACGTGCGCAACCTGCGCTTCGAGGGCGTCGCGGACGGCGACCAGTACACCGGCTCGCACCCGCTGGCCTACGAGTACGCCGTCCACTGCGACGTCGAGGGCATCCACGGCACGGGCACGTTCTGGCCGCTGATCATGCGGCGCTGGGCCACCCACTTCCGCACCGAACGCTGCACGCTGAAGAACCCCGCCAGCGTGACCTGGGGCGGGGCGGGCTACCTGACCCAGCAGATCTACTGCCTGTACGGCCACGTCCGCGACTGCCACACGGCCAACGCCCGGCACCTGAACGACTTCACCGCCAGCGCCTACTGCTACGTGGAGAACTGCCACGGCGACGGCGACGACCAGGGCCCGTTCGTCACCCACGGCCAGTACGAGCACGACCTGACCTACACCGGCAACTCCGGCCTGATGACCTTCGCCAACTCCGGCGCGGCCTGGGGCTCGGCGGCCAAGCGCATCACGGTGCGCAAGCACGTCTGCTCGTGGTTCGTGGCCCGGGTGAAAGTCACCGACCTGACGCTGGAGGACCTCCAGGTCATCGGCAAGCCGTCGCTGGAGGGCTCGGGCATGATCTGGGTCAACGCCGACGGCGTGCAGATGCGCGGCTGCTCGGCCAGCCACACGCTGATCGTCTCCCAGCAGTCGAAGGTGTCGCGGCGGCCCAACATCATCGAGGGCTGCGTCTTCAACGTCCCGGCCAAGAGCGAGATCGTCCAGGCGAACGTGACCGCGCCGCTGCACGTCAGCCGCACCACCTTCCACGGCCTGAACGGCAACGCCTTCAACGGCGCGGACCTGCGCCTGTCCGGCTCGACGCTGAACGGCGCCGAGGGCGCGGCCCCGCTGGTCCTGGCCGGTTCGGTGGCGCTGACCGGCTGCACGGTGAAGAACGTGGGCCTGGCCGCCGCCGGCAAGGCCGACCAGCGCATCCGCCTCGACGGCGGCACCGAGCTGGCCGAGGCCGGGCTGTCGCGGGTGGAGGCCGCCGGGCTGGTCTCCTGGCAGCTGGCCGGGGTCCGCAGCCAGAACGCCGGAGCCCACGTCCAGCTCGACGCCGGCCGGAACCGCTACGCGGCGACCGGCTGCCAGTTCGGCGGCGGCCGCCTGTCGATCAAGGCCTTCGAGGTGGTCCAGCACACGGGCAACGTCGAGGAGGGCGTCGCCAGGGAGCTGCCGGCTGACGGCCCGAAGGTCCTCACATCAGGAAATCTGGTGATTTAGGTGCGAAAGATAACGCTGGCGGTCGCGGGAGCGGGCAACCGGGGGCAGACCTACGCCTCCTGGATCGCCGCGCACCCCGATCGCGCGGAGCTGGTCGCCGTGGCCGACCCCGACCCCGCCCGCCGGGCCAGGCTGGCCGGCCCCGGCGTGCGCGAGTTCGGCGACTGGCGCGACCTGCTGCGCGAGCGGGTGGCCGACGCCGTCGTCCTGGCCACCCAGGACCGCCTGCACGTCGAGCCCGCCATCGCCCTGGCGCGGGCGGGCTACGCGCTGCTCGTCGAGAAGCCCATGGCGCCGACCGAGGAGGAGTGCCGCGAGATCGTCTCGGCCGTCGGCGAGACCGGCGTGCTGCTCGCCGTCTGCCACGTGCTGCGCTACACGCCCTACACCGCGCTGGTGAAGGAGACCGTGGACAGCGGCGTGCTCGGCGAGGTCATGAGCGTCGAGCACCTGGAGCCGGTCGGCTGGTGGCACCAGGCCCACTCCTACGTGCGCGGCCCCTGGCGCAGCGAGCGCCTGGCCAGCCCGATGCTGCTGGCCAAGTCCTCCCACGACCTCGACTGGCTGACCTACGTCACCGGGCTCAGGATCGAGCAGGTCGCCAGCTTCGGCTCGCTCGGCCACTTCAGGCCCGAGCGGCGTCCGGAGCAGGCCGCCGACCGCTGCCTCGACTGCGTCCTGGAGCCCCGGTGCCCGTACTCGGCTCCCCGGCTGTACCTGGACCGCGGCTACGACTGGCCGACCAGCGTCCTCGGCGAGAACGAGGAGCAGGTCATGGACGCCCTGCGCACCGGCCCGTACGGCAGGTGCGTCTACGCCTGCGACAACGACGTGGTCGACCACCAGGTGCTCGCCATGCAGCTGACCGGCGGCGCGACCGCGACCTTCACCATGACCGCCTTCACCGAGCAGACCCACCGCCAGACCAGGATCTTCGGCACCCACGGGCGGCTGATCGGCGACGGCGAGTCGGTCGAGGTCCTCGACTTCCGCGACGGCCGCAGCAGCCGGCGCAGCGTCGCCGAGACCGGCTCGAACGCCGGCGACGGCCACGGCGGCGGCGACGACGGCGTGATGGACGCCTTCGTCACCGCGCTGGCCACCGGCGACCCCGCACACGTGCGCTCGGGCCCCACCGAGTCGCTCCACAGCCACCTCGCGGTCTTCGCCGCCGAGAAGGCCCGGCACAGCGGCACGGTCGTCACCGTGCCCGCATTCTAGGAAGGAACCATCATGCGACTGCGCGCGCTGGCCGCCGCTGCGGCCGCCCTCGGCACGCTGACCGCCTGCGGCGGCGGCTCCGGAGGCGACGAGAAGCAGACCGTGACCATGTGGATCTACCCGAACATCGCCGACCAGCCCAAGCACCAGGCGTTCTGGGACGAGCAGACCAAGGCGTTCGAGGCGGCCAACCCGAACATCGACGTCAAGGTCGAGATCTACCCGTGGGCCAAGCGCGACGAGGCGCTGTCCACGGCGATCGCCGGCAACAAGGCGCCCGACGTGGTCTACCTCATCCCCGACCAGCTCCCCAAGTACGCCAGGACGCTGGAGCCGGTGGACGCCTACCTCGCCGACAAGGCCGACTACCGGGACAACGCCCTGAAGTCGGTCACCATCGACGGCAAGGTCATGGGCGCGCCGATCCTCATGTCGGCCAACCCGCTGGTCTGCAACCAGAAGGCGTTCGACGCCGCCGGCGTCACCGAGTTCCCCAAGACCTGGGACGACGTGCTCGCCCTGGCCCCGAAGTTCAAGGCCAAGGACGTCGACGTCACCAACTACTGGGCCGACCCCGCCGCCACCCTCAACCAGTCGTTCTACCCGCTGCTGTGGCAGGCGGGCGGCGACGTGTTCAGCCCCGACGGCAAGTCGGCGGCCTTCGGCGGCGCGGAGGGCGTCAAGGCGCTGACCTTCCTGAAGAAGCTGGCCGACGGCGGCTACGTGGAGAAGGACCTGCTGACCGGGCTGCCCAAGTTCGAGCAGACCAGGACCGCGCAGAACAAGGTGGCCTGCACCTGGCAGCAGCTGCCCGCCGACGTCGAGTCGTTCTGGGGCAAGGAGAACATCAAGGTCCTGCCGCCGCTGACCGACGCCAAGCAGGTCGCCTACGGCACGGTCGGCTCGCTGGCCCTGCTCAAGGCGTCCGACCACAAGGAGGCGGCGGGCAAGTGGATCGGCTTCGCCACCGGCGCCGCCCCGAGCAAGGCCTACGACCTGGCCTCGGGCTACTTCTCCCCGCGCAAGTCCACCGGCTCGCTGTACGCGGCCGACCCGGTGCAGGCCGAGGTGGAGAAGGCGCTCGACCTGACCACGGCCGGGCCGCTGCACGAGAAGGCGCGTGACGTGATGGGCGTCCTGGCTCCCGAGATCCAGGCCGCGCTGATCGGCAAGAAGACGCCCGAGCAGGCGCTCGCCGACGCGGCCAAGGCCGCGGACGCGCTGCTGGGTGGCTGATGGCGGCGATCGACGTCAGGCGGTGGGAGGCGCGGACCGGACTGCTGTTCGTCCTGCCGTGCCTCCTGCTCTTCCTGCTGTTCCGGTTCGGCCCGTCCGTCGCCGGGGTGCTGCTGGGGTTCTTCGACTCCTCCATCGGCGCCAGCCCGGAGTGGACCGGCGTGGACAACTACCGGCGGATGGCCGCCGACCCCGTCTTCTGGGAGTCGCTGCGCATCACGCTGATCTACACGATCCTGTACGTGCCGGCGTCGATGGCCGCCTCGGTGGGCATGGCGCTGCTGGTGCGCCGCGCCTTCCGCGGGGCGGCCTTCTTCCGCTCGGTCTTCTTCCTGCCCGTCGTCACCAGCCTGGTCCTGGCCGGGACGGTCTTCACCTGGCTGTTCTCCTCCGAGGGGCCGATCACCAAGCTCACCGGACAGTCCTGGCTGGCCTCCACCACGCTGGTCATCCCGGCCCTGGTGATCGTCTCGGTCTGGTCCAGGTTCGGGTACGGCATGCTGATCGTCCTGGCCCGGCTGCAGGACCTGCCGCGGGAGCTGGAGGAGGCCGCGCTCACCGACGGCGCCTCCACCTGGCAGCGGTTCCGCTACATCGTGGCGCCGCAGCTGCGCCCGGCGCTGTTCTTCGTCGCCGTGATCGAGACGACGAACTCCTTCCAGGTGTTCGACCTGGTCTACGTGATGACCGGCGGCGGCCCGGCGCACGGCAGCTTCACGCTGGTCATGGCCCTGTACGAGCAGGCGTTCAAGAACTTCGACTTCGGCTACGCCAGCGCCATCGGCGTCGCGCTGTTCGTCATGACCCTCGTGGTCGCGCTGGTCCAGCGCCTGATGATCGGGAGGTCGAAGTGACGACATACCGCCCGTACAAGGCGCTGGAGCCGTCCAGGGGCGGCAAGGTGGCCAGGTTCGTCCTGCTGGCCGTCGCCACGCCGGTCACGTTGTTCCCGTTCTACGCGATGGTCGTGCTGTCGCTGAAGCCGGGCACGGCCGTGACGTTCCCGGAGAGCATGCTGCCCTGGCCGGTCGACTTCAGCGCCTACGGCGAGGTGCTGGGCGGCCGCGACCTGGTCACCTGGACGGTCAACACGCTGATCTACTCCGTGGTCAGTGTGGTGGCCGTGCTGCTGCTGGCCTCGCTGGCCGGATACGCCTTCGCCAAGAAACGGTTCCCCGGCCGCGAGCCCATGTTCTGGTCGTTCCTGGCCATGGTCATGGTGCCCTACCACGTGACGCTCATCCCGACCTTCATGCTCATCGCCGAGCTGGGCGGGGTGGACACGTACTGGGGGCTGATCCTGCCAACGCTCGCCAACGCGCAGGCGGTCTTCCTCATGCGGCAGTTCATCATGGGCCTGCCGGACGAGCTGTTCGAGGCGGCCCGGCTCGACGGCGCCTCCGAATGGCGGATCTTCATCAGGATCGTCCTGCCGTTGTGCAAGCCGATCCTGGCCACGCTGGGCGTCTTCGTCTTCCTGTGGCACTGGAACGACCTGCTCTGGCCGCTCATCATCGGCGGCGGCGCCGACATGCGCACCCTGACCGTGGGCATCGCCTCCCTGCAGACGGAGAACGTCCCGCTCAGCGTCGTGCTGGCCGGGGCCACGGTCGCGTTCGTACCGATCTTCGCCGCCTACCTGGTCGGCCAGCGTTATTTCACCGAAGGAGTCACGATGTCGGGGATCAAGGGTTGATGTTCACCTCCGTCGACGATCTGGAAGAGCACCTCACCCGTCCGTCCGAGTCGCTCGTCGCCGACCTCGCCGCCGGCTCCGGCGACCTGGTCGTGCTGGGCGCCGGGGGCAAGATGGGGCCCACGTTGTGCCGCCTGGCCCGGCGCGGCCTGGACGCCGCCGGTCGCGACGCCGACCGCGTCTTCGCCGTCTCCCGGTGGTCCGACCGCGCGGCGGCCGGCGCCCTCGCCGCGCACGGCGTGGACGTCGTCCCCTTCGACCTGCTCGACGGCGACCTGGGCACGCTGCCCGACGCCACGGACGTGGTCTTCATGGTCGGGGCGAAGTTCGGCACGTCCGCCGCGCCGTACCTGGCCTGGGTCGTCAACGCGGCCCTGCCCGCCCGCGTCGCCGAGCGGTACGGCGGTGCGCGCGTCGCCGCGCTGTCCACGGGCAACGTCTACCCGCTGGTGCCGCTGTCGTCCGGCGGCAGCGTCGAGGGCGACCCGGTCGGGCCGGTGGGCGAGTACGCGATGAGCTGCCTCGGCCGCGAGCGCGTCTTCGAGCACGCGGCCGCCACCCGCGGCACGGCGGTGACGATCGTCCGCCTCAACTACGCCGTGGACCTGCGGTACGGCGTGCTGGCCGACATCGGGCAGCGGGTGCTGTCCGGCGCTCCGGTGGACGTGACGACCGGGCACGTCAACGTGGTCTGGCAGGGCTACGCCAACGAGGTCGTGCTGCGCTCGCTGGCCCACGCGACGGCGGGCACGCCGTTCACGCTGAACCTGACCGGCCCCGAGACCGCCTCGGTGCGCCGGGTGGCCGCCGCCTTCGGCGCGCGCCTCGGCACGCCGGTGTCCTTCGAGGGCGCGGAGGCCGCGACGGCGCTGCTGAACGACGCCACGCTGTGCCACCGCCTGTTCGGCTACCCCAACGTGCCGCTGGGCACGCTGGTCGACTGGCAGGCCGACTGGCTGGCCGCCGGGCTGCCGACGTCGGGCAAGCCCACCAAGTTCGCCGTACGAGACGGGAGATTCTGATGCCCACGCCGAACCCCGCGCTGTCGCGCCTGCGGGCGGGGACCGTCATCCCCGCCCACCCGCTGGCGCTCACCGCGGACCGGACGCTGGACGAGCGCCGCCAGGCCGCGCTCACCCGGTACTACCTGGCGGCGGGGGCCGGCGGCCTGGCCGTGGGCGTGCACACGACCCAGTTCGAGATCCGCGGGGCCGGGCTGCTGGAGCCGGTCCTCCGGCTGGCCGCCGACGTCGCCCGGGAGTCCGCCCGTGACTCCGCCCGGGAGCGGCCGGTGCTGGTCGCCGGGGCGTGCGGGCCGACCGCGCAGGCGGTGGCCGAGGCCGAGCTGGCCGCCTCGCTCGGGTACGACGCCGTGCTGCTCTCGCCCGTCGTGCCCGGCGCGTCCGAGGACGACCTGCTGGCGCGGGCGCGGGCCGTGGGCGAGGTGCTGCCGGTCGTCGGCTTCTACCTCCAGGCGGCGATCGGCGGGCCGGTGTTGTCGCGCGGCTTCTGGCGGGCCCTGGCCGACCAGCCCTCCACGGTCGCGGTGAAGGTGGCGGCGTTCGACCGCTACCGCTCGCTGGACGTGGCGCACGGCGTGGCCGCCTCCGACCGGGCCGACCAGGTCGCCCTCTACACGGGCAACGACGACCACATCATCGGCGACCTGCTGGCCGAGCTGCCCGGCGGCCTGCGCTTCGCCGGCGGCCTGCTCGGCCAGTGGGCGGTGTGGACGCGGGCGGCGGTGGAGATGGTCGACGGTCTGCGCGACGACCCGGCGCGGTGGTGGGGCCGGGCCACGGCGCTCACCGACGCCAACGCCGCCGTCTTCGACAGCGCAAACGCCTTCGCCGGCTGCATCGCCGGCGTGCACGAGGTGCTGCGCAGACAGGGCCTGCTGGCCGGCACCTGGTGCCTCGACCCGGACGAGGGCCTCTCCCCCGGCCAGGCCGAGGAGCTGACCCGGGTCAGCGCCGCCTACCCGTGGCTGACCGACGACGACTTCGTGGCGGAGCACCGCGATGCCTGGCTCGGCTGACTCCGCCGTGCGCGTCCTGGTCAGCGTGCCGCCGCCGCTGCGCGCGCAGTTCTTCCCCGACCCCGCCGCCCTGCTGGCCCTGGGGGACGTGCGGCTGCTCGACGACCACCGCGCGCTGCCCGAGGCGCTGCCCGGCACCGAGGTTCTGGTGACCTCCTGGGGGGTGCCGCCGCTGACCGCCGAGCTGCTCGACCGGGCGCCGGGGCTGCGGCTGGTCGCGCACACCGGAGCGACGGTCAAGCCGTTCGTCACCGGCGAGCTGTGGGCGCGGGGCGTCCGGGTGACGCAGGCGGGCGCGGCCATGGCCCGGTCGGTGGCCGAGGTGGCGCTGACGTTCACGCTGGCGCTGCTGCACCAGGTGCACCGCTTCGACCACGCCCTGCGCGGCGGCCGGCCGTGGGAGGCGGCCGAGCGGGCGCCGGCCAGGCGGGAGATCCTCGGCTGCCCGATCGGCGTCATCGGCGCCTCCAGGACCGGCCGGGCCTACCTCGACCTCGTCCGCGCGCTCGGCGCCGAGGTCGCTGTCGCCGACCCGTACCACGAGGGCGCCGTGGAGCTGGACGAGCTGCTGTCCACCAGCCGGATCGTGGCCGTGCACGCACCGGCGCTGCCGGAGACGCGCCACCTGCTCGGGGCGCGGGAGCTGGCGCTGATGCCCGACGGCGCCGGGCTGGTCAACACCGCCAGGTCGTGGCTGGTGGACGAGGCCGCCCTGCTGGCCGAGCTGCGTCCGGGACGGCTGGACGCGGCGATCGACGTCTTCGACGAGGAGCCGCTGCCGGTCGGGCACCCGTTCCGCGCGCTGCCGAACGTGCTGCTCACCCCGCACCAGGCGGCCGGCACCGATTCGGGGCGGGCCCGTCAGGGCCGGGTGGTGGTCGAGGAGATCGCCCGGTACGCCGGCGGCCTCCCGCTGGCGCACGAGGTGACGCCGGAGCTGCTGGGGAGGATGGGATGACGTCCCTGCGCACCGCCTGTCCGGGCGACCGGGAGGCGCTCTACGCGCTGTGGGCCGCCTGCTTCGACGCCCCGCACGTGGTGCCCCTGTACGAGACCGACCCCGGCCGGTACGGCCGGACGTTCGTGACCGGCGACGTGTCGGCCTGCGTGTACTACCTGCCGCGCCGGCTGCACGACGGCCTGGGCGGCGAGGTACGGATAGGGGGCGTGGCCAACGTCGCCGCCCATCCGTCGGTCCGCGGGCGCGGGCACGTCCGGCGGCTGCTGGCGCTGGCGGCCGAGGCGATGGCGGCCGACGGCTGCGCCTGGTCGTTGCTGTTCACCGGCACGCCGGGGGTCTACAAGGACTGGACCGGCTTCGAGCTGCGGACGGTGTCCGGCCCGTTGCGCCGGACCGGCCCGGCCGGGCGGGGGCTGCGCAGGATCCCCGCCGGCGAGGCGGCGGTGCTGCGGGAGGTGTACGAGCGGCACAACGCGCGGCGTCCGCTGACCGCCGTGCGCGACGAGGCGCACTGGCGGGACCGGCTGCCGATCTGGTACGGCGACCCGGTCGAGCTGCTGGCCGGGGACGCCGGGTACGCCGCCGTCCGCTGGGACGGCGGCGTCCTCGACGTGCTGGAGGTGGCCGGGGACCTGCCCGGGGTGCTCTCCGCGCTGGCCGCCGAGGCGGCGGTCCGGGGCGTCCGTACCGGCAGGGCCAGGCTGACCTGGGACGAGCCGGCTCTGCCGCACCTGTTCGCGAGCGTCGTCCGGGAGCGGGACCGCACGGGGATGGCCCGCGCGATCCTGGGCGACCCGAGCCCCGTGGTGGGCGCGGAGAACGCCGCCCACTGGCCGGCGGACTACTTCTGACAGCTGCGCCTCCCCGAGCAGACATCGGATGAATCTCCGCGCAGCTCTTGCCGAGAGATCAAAGATCGGGCTACCTTTCCTCCAATCTCTTCACCGCTTTGGAGTGGACATGGCCCGCTTACGTCGACTTCTCGCCGTCTCCATGCTCAGTATCATCGGATGTCTTCCCGCTCCTGCTCAGGCCGCCACGGACGGCCCCTACGAGCCGACCGTCGAATCCCTGAACAGTCACCCGACCCCTAAGTGGTTCAACAACGACAAGTTCGGCATCTTCCTCCATTGGGGGGCGTACTCCGTCCCGGCCTGGGGCCCGCGCGGCAGTTACGCCGAGTGGTACTGGTACTACATGAACTCCCCCGGGAACGCGACCAACAGCTACCACCGGGACACCTACGGGCCGGACTTCGCCTACGACCGCTTCGCCGAGCAGTGGAAGGCCGAGAAGTTCGACGCCGCCGACTGGGTCAAGCTCTTCAACGACGCCGGGGCCAAGTACTTCGTCCTCACCTCCAAGCACCACGAGGGCGTCGCCCTGTGGGACAGCAAGGTGAGCGAGCGCGACACCATGGCGATGGGCCCGAAGCGTGATCTGGCCAAGGAGCTGTTCACCGCGGCCCGCGCCGACGGGAAGCTGCGCGCGGGCTTCTACTACTCGCTCATGGAGTGGTACAACCCGCTGTTCACCGGCCACCCGGCGACCAACCCGTACACCGGCCAGCCGGTGCCCTACACCGGGGCTCCGCAGAGCGGCGACTACGTCAAGGACTACATGCTCCCGCAGATGCGCGAGCTGATCGACGGCTACGACCCCGACATCCTGTGGTGCGACGGCCAGTGGGACCGCTCGGCCGCCCAGTGGCAGACCGCGGGGGTGATCGCCGACTACTACAACAAGGCGGCGAAGAAGGGCAAGGAGGTCGCGGTCGCCAACCGGTGCAAGATCGAGAGCGGCGCGCTGGAGAGCCACGAGCTGGACTTCCAGACGCCCGAGTACTCCGTCAAGCCGGACATCGACCCCGTCAAGTGGGAGGCCAGCCGCGGCATCGCGCACTCCTACGGCTACAACCAGAACGAGCCCATCGAGGACTACCTGACCTCCGATCAGCTCGTGGACTCCTTCGTGGACATCGTCAGCAAGAACGGCAACCTGCTGCTGGACGTGGGCCCGAAGGCCGACGGCACCATCCCCGACGTGCAGCGGGAACGGCTGCTGGACATGGGCTCCTGGCTGAAGGTCAACGGCGAGGCCATGTACGGCACCACGTACTGGACGCGCGCCGAGGAGAAGGGCGGCCCGGACGACGTCCGGTACACCGTCAAGGACGGCGTCCTCTACGCGACGGCGCTGAAGTGGCCGGGCGAGCGGCTCACGCTGGGCGCGGACGTGCCGGCGGGCCCCGGGACGCGGATCACGCTGCTCGGCTCCGACGCCGGCCCGCTGCCGTGGCAGCGCGACGAGCAGGGCCGGGTGGTCGTCACCACGCCCGCCGAGACCGGGCAGTACGCCTACTCGTTCAAGATCGAGACGCCCGGTGTGACGGCCCTGCCGCGCTTCGGCACCGACCTGCCCGAGCAGGCGCAGGCCGGTGAGACCCTCACCGGCAAGGTGACCGTCACCAACCCCGGCTCCGCGCCGCTGCGCGCGGCCTCGCTGACCCTCGCCGCGCCCGACGGCTGGACGGTGACCCCGGCCGGCGCCCGGATCGGCCACCTGGCCGCCGGGGCGAGCACCGAGGTGCCGGTCACCGTGACCGTGCCGTCCGGGGCCGAGCCCGCCGCGCTCGGGATCCAGGCGACGCTCAAGTCCGGACGGCTGCGCGCGGCGTACCGGCTCCCCGTCTCGGTGGTGCTGCCGAACCTGGCCCAGGGCAAGCCGGCCACCCAGCAGAGCACCGGCTACGACGCCCCGGCCGCGCGGGCCGTGGACGGCAACACCGACGGCGGATTCTGGAACGGCTCGGTCACCCACACCCAGGAACCGGCCAGGGAAGCCTGGTGGCAGGTCGATCTGGGGGCCTCGGCCAGCCTGGACAGCGTGGAGATCTGGAACCGCACCGACTGCTGCGCCGAACGGTTGCGGGACTACTGGGTGATGTCCTCCGAGCAGCCGATCACCGCCGACGGCCTGGAGGCGGCCCGCACGACGCCGGGCGTGACCGCCGTGCACGTGCAGGAACAGGCCGGCCGGCCCAGCACGGTCAAACTGCCCGCCGGCGCCACCGGCCGGCACGTGCGCATCCAGCTCTCCTCCGGCACCGACCCGCTCGCCCTGGCGGAGGTGCGGGTGAGAGGCCGCTAACGCGGGCGGCAGGTCTGGTCGGTGGCGGGGAGTGCGCCGGTGGCCAGGTAGGCGTTGACCTTGGCGTCCACGCAGGCGTTGCCGTACTCGCCGTAGATCCCGTGGGCGATGGCGCCGCGCAGGGTGAGCAGGCGGGAGCCGGTCAGCGCCCGGTGCATGGCCCTGCTGCCCTCGTAGGTGGTGGCGGTGTCGCCGGTGGCGGACACGATCAGCGCGGGGGTGGGGTTGGCGACGTGCGTGAGCGGTTCGCGCGGCTCGTCCGGCCAGAAGGCGCAGGGCCAGATGTTGTTCTTGACCGGGCCGAAGAGCGGGTGACGCGCCCGGCTGCGCTGGACGTCGTCCCAGTAGACGTCGGGGTCGCCCGGCGCGGCCCGGTCGCCGCAGGTGATCGCGGCGGCCGGGCTGGCCAGCGGCGAACCGGCGCTGGTCAGGACGAACGCCAGGAATCCGGCGAGCTCGGCGCCGGGTTCGGCCGGGCGGCCGTGCGCGGCCTCGTTCAGGGTCCGGACGGTGGCGGCGAACTCGGCGCGCGCCTCGGGACGGTCGTTCGCGGAGCCGACGGAGAGCAGGTACGGGACCGCCTGGTCGTCCACCTCGTACGCCCCGACGCGCAGCGGACGCTCCTCCGCGGCGGCGACGATCGTGTCCACGGTGGCGAGCACGCGGGCGGTGGTCGCGCCGAGCCCGTAGGTGCCGTGGCGTCCGGCGGCCCAGGACGCCCAGGCGCGCAGCGCGCGGTCCGCCTCGTCCTCGGAGCCCCGCATCGCCCTGGGGCCCCACTTGCCCGGGTCGCCCGCGCTGTCCAGGACCACCCGGTCGGTGCGGCCGGGGAACATCTGCGTGTAGACCGCGCCCAGGTAGCTGCCGTAGGAGTAGCCGAGGAAGGAGATCCGGCGCTCCCCCAGGGCGCGGCGCACGAGGTCGATGTCGCGGGCCGTGTCGCGGGTGTTGGCGTACGGGAGCACGTCGGCGTGCCGCTGGGCGCAGCGCTCGGCCAGGTCGCGCTGCACCGCCACCTGGTGGTCGAACCGGGCGCGGGTCGAGCCGGCCGAGCGCAGCCACAGGCCGATGGGCCAGCCGCAGTCGAGCGGCGTGCTGCGCCCGACGAAACGCGGGTCCAGGCCGATGACGTCGTACCGGGCGGCGACGTCCTTCATGGCCGCGCGTGTCCGCAGGGGCATGCCGAGCGTGCTCTCGCCGGGGCCGCCGCTGTTGAGCACCAGGGCGCCGATGCGATGGGCGCGGTCGGTCGCGGGGATGCGGGACAGCGCGAGCTTGATGGCGCGGCCGCCCGGCCTGGAGTGGTCGAGCGGGACGGCGAGCTCCGCGCAGCGCGCGCCCGCCTGGTCGAGCTGCCTGCCGACGGCGTCGTCCGGGCCCAGGGAGCAGCGTTTCCAGTCGAGCGCCGGGGGTTTCCCGCCGGTCGCCGCGGGCGCGCCGGCGTCGGCTCCGGCCGCGGGCGCGACGGCGACGGACAGGGCGATCAGGGCGAGGGCCGGGAGCAGACGGCCGAGCGGCCGCACACGTGTCGGTTTCATGGCCGGGGACGCTATTCCGGCCGGACGCCCGGCACGATACAGCCGGCCGCACGCCCTTGGTACAGCCCGCTGTAGTGTCCGGCCGCGGACGGTGACGGGATACTGGTGCCCCGGTACGCAGGTCAGGAGGAGGTGCGCATGCGTGACCGCGCTCTCCCCGGCTCGGTCTCCCGGCTGTTCTCCGGTTCGACGTCCTGGCTGTCGTCCGGCTCGGTCTCCCGGCTGTCGTCCGGGTCGGGCTACCTGCTGGGCATGCTGGTCACCGCCGTGGTCACGGCGCTCGCGCTCCCGGTGCTGCTCGCGCCGGCGGCGGGGCGGGGCTGGGCGGCCTGGCACCGCCGGCGGGCCGGGCGGCTGCTCGGCGTCCCGGCGGGCGGGGTGCCGGGCGGGCGGCGGGATCTCGCCTGGGCGCTCGCGCACGTCGCCACCGGGTTCCCGCTCGGGCTGGCCGCCCTGCTGTGCCTGGGCAACATCGTGGTCGCCGCGGTGGCGATGGTCGCGTGGCAGGCGTTCCCGGCGGACGCGCGTCCCACGCTGTTCTCGTTCTTCGACGTTCCCGTGGACGATTGGGCGACCGCGCTGGCCGGAGGGTCGGCCCAGATCGTCGTCCTCGGCGCGGCGGCCTGGTGGGGGCTGCCCGCGCTGGCCCGGCTGCACGCCCGGCTGTCCCTGGCGCTGCTCGCGCCGTCGGCCCGCGAGCGGCTCACCGAGCGGGTCGACGTGCTGACCAGGAGCCGGGTCGGCGTGGTCGACGCCCACGGCGCGGAGCTCCAGCGCATCGAACGCGACCTGCACGACGGGACGCAGGCCCGCCTGGTGACCATCGCCATGCACCTGGGCCTGGCCCGCGAGTCGCTCGCCGACGACCCGGACACGGTCGCCCTGCTGCTCCAGGAGGCGCACGAGACGGCGGAGGAGGCGATGGCCGAGCTGCGCGCGGTGCTCCAGACGATCTACCCGCCGATCCTCGCCGACCGCGGGCTCGACGGCGCGCTGACGGCGCTGGCCGCCCGGTCGAGCGTGCCGGTCCACATCGAGCTCGCCGACCTGGGCGCGCTGCCGCCGTCCGTGGAGACGGTGGCCTACTACGTGATCGCCGAGGCGCTGACGAACGTGACCAAGCACGCCGCCGCCACCAGGGCGTCCCTGCGGATCGAGCGGGCCGGCGACGTGCTGTCCGTCGAGGTCACCGACGACGGCAGGGGCGGCGCCGACGAGGCGCGCGGCACCGGGATCCCCGGGATCCGCCGGCGGGTCGCCGCCCTCGACGGCACGCTGCGCCTCGACAGCCCGCCGGGCGGCCCCACCACGCTCGCCGTCCGGATGCCGTGCGCGTCGTGACCGTCGAAGGAGGTCCCTTGCGGGTCGTGATCGCCGAGGACAACGTCCTGCTGGCCAGCGGGCTGAAGCTGCTGCTGGCGGCCAGGGGCTGCGAGGTCGTCGCGGTCGTCGGCGACGGCGAGGCGTTCCTGCTCGCCGTCGCCGAGCACCGTCCCGACATCGCCATCGTCGACGTGCGGCTGCCGCCGTCGTTCCGCGACGAGGGCATCCACGCCGCGCTGCGGGCCCGCCGCGAGCACGGCGCGCTGCCGATCCTGGTGCTCTCGCAGTACGTCGAGCGCGAGTACGCCGGCGAACTGCTCGCCGACGGCCGCGGCGGCATCGGCTACCTGCTCAAGGACCGCATCGGCCGGGTGGCCGAGTTCGTCGACGCCCTGCGGCGGGTCGCGGCCGGCGGCACCGCGATGGACCCGGAAGTGGTCGCCCAGCTCTTCGCCCGCCGCGCTGACGACCCCCTCGCCGCCCTCACCGCCCGCGAGCGGGAGTCCCTGGCCCTCATGGCGCAGGGGCACGACAACGCCACCATCGCCGAGCGCATGCGCATCTCCGACAACGCCGTCCACAAGCACATCGGCAACGTCTTCGCCAAGCTCGGCCTGGCCCCGGACGACTCCGGCCACCGCCGCGTCCGCGCCGTGCTCGCCTACCTGGACGGCGCTCCGCGCCCGCCCGAGCAGACCCCGGTCCGCGGGAAGCCCAGCTGACCCCATCCCCTCCGGCAGGAACGCCCGCGCGGACGTCAGAGCAGCGCGGCGAGCTCGGCCGGCCGCGAGAACATCGGCCAGTGGCCGGTCGGCAGCTCGGCGAACGTCCACTCGGGCGTGCCGAGCGCGGCGAACGCCGGGTTCCCCGAGTCGATCAGCTCGCGGATCAGCGCCACCGGCATGGTCGAGGCGACCATGGTCTTCGGCGTCGCCGGGATGCGCTCCGGCCGCTGCGCCGGCTGCACGGCCGCGCCCCACGGCTGGGGCGTCGCCTTCGCGCGGATCTGCTCCCATCGTTCCTCGGTGAGGCCCGCGAACTTGCCCGCCCCCTGCTCGTAGGCGGGCACGTCGAGCGCGTGGCCGTCCCCGACCTGGGCGCGCCAGGCCTTCTGGGTGTCCTCGTCGTTGAAGTCGATCACCGCCGCCCCGGACGGCAGCGGCCCGGCGTCCACGTAGACGACCCGGCTGAGCCGCTCGGGATGCCGGTCGGCGACCGCGGTCACCGGGACGTTCGCCCCGCTGTGCCCGACCAGGACGACGTCGTCCCATCCGTCCATCGCCGCCAGGATGTCGGCGACATGTGTCTCCACGCCGACCTCCGGTGACAGCTCGCCGGCCCGCTCCGCCACCCCCGTCAGGGTGACCGCCCGCACCTGGTGCCCGGCGGCGCGCAGTTCGTGCGCCACCTCGTCCCAGGCCCAGGCGCCGAGCCAGAATCCGGGTACCAGCACGTAGTTCGCCATCTCGTCGTCCTTCCAAGTGAGCCGATGTCGCTACGCTAAAGCGGAAAGCGGACAGAACCCGCCCGGATAAAGAGGGTGACCTGTGTCATATCCGGCGACCCGGATGCTGGCGATGCTCGAACTGCTCCAGGCCCACCACGTGCTGGGCGGCCGCGACCTCGCCCAGCGGCTCGGCGTGGACGAACGGACCGTCCGCCGTTACGCCGCCCGGCTCGCCGACCTGGGCATCCCCGTCGCCGCCGAACGCGGCCGGTACGGCGGCTACCGGCTGATGCCCGGCTACAAGCTGCCGCCGCTGATGCTCACCGACGACGAGGCCACCGCCGTCGTCCTCGGCCTGCTCGCCGGACGCCGCCTGGGCCTGGCCGCCGAGGCCACGGAGGCCGCCCTGGCCAAGATCCGGCGGGTGCTGCCGGCCACGCTGCGGCAGCAGGCCGGCGCGCTGGAGGAGACCCTCGACTTCACCCTCGCCGCCCGCGCGGCGCGGACGCCCGCGAGCCGGGCCGTGCTGACCCTGGCCGCCGCGATCCGCGACCGCCGCCGGGTCACGCTGGGCTACCGCTCCTGGAAGGGCTCCACCACCGAACGCGAACTGGACGGCCACGGCCTGGTCTTCCACTCCGGCCGCTGGTACGTGACCGGCCTCGACCACCTGTCCGGCGAGCTGCGCACCTTCCGCCTCGACCGGATCTCCTCCGTCGTCCCGGGGACGGCCTCCTACGAGATCCCCGCCGAGTCCGACCCGGTGCGGCAGGTCACCGCGTCGCTGGCCCGGGTGCCGTACGCGCACCTCGTCGAGGTCGTGCTGCGCGTGCCTCTCGCGGAGGCGGCCCGTCGCGTCCCGCCGTCGGTGGCCACGCTCACCGAGACCCCGGACGGAGTGCTGCTGCGGATGCGCGCCGAGTCCCTGGACGGCATGGCCGCCATGCTCGCCGGGCTCGGCTTCCCGTTCACGATCCAGTCGCCGCCGGAGCTGCGCACGGCCGTCCGCCGCCTGGCCCAGAGCCTGCTAGACCAGACCTCCGATTGAGGCGGTACTGGAGGGACGGTGCCAGCCGAGTCCGTCCGGGTCCGTCCGAGCTGCTGTTGGACACCCCGGGCCGGCCGCTTGCCTGGGGTGCGAGGCGGCCGACCGGGCCGCCCGCAGCGAAGGAGAGACCCGTGAACGCATCCAGCGCGCCGCGCCCCAGGACCAGGAAGGTCACCGCGGCCCTCGCCGCCACCGCACTCGCCGCCGGGCTCGGCCTGGCCGCCCTCGCCACCACCGCGCCGCCCGCCCAGGCGACCTCCGCGGCCGGCCCCGCGACCGGCCAGCCGGGCCTGGACCGGCTGCACGCGTACTGCCAGAGCCTGGGCCACCTCAACTCGGTGGCCCAGAATCCGAAGTCGGTCTGGAGCTGGCGCTGCGTCGGCGTGGACGGCACCATGCACGGCATCAACATGCACGACGCGTGCCGCTGGCAGCACGGCGCGGGCCTGTCCCACGCCGCCTTCCACGACGAGCGCAACGCCTTCTCCTGGTACTGCTACTGATCGCGGCGCCACCTGCCCGCCCCGCCTTCGTCGGCGGTCAGCCGATGGGGGCGGGGAGGACGCCGGTGCGGTGGAGATGGCGGCGGGCCGCCGCGATGGCCTCCGGGGTCGAGGCGAACACCTGGCCGGCCTCGTCCAGGCGGGCGATCGCGCCCAGGGCGCGCAGCGGCCGGTGGTGGCCGTCCCGGATGCCGGAGACGTACACGGTGATGCCGCGTCGTTCCAGGCGGGCGACGGCGTCGCCGAGCACCAGGGCGCCGCTGGCGTCGATCGTGGTGATGCGGGACATGCGCAGGATCACCACCGAGACGTCGGCGACCTCCGACAGCTCCAGCAGGAAGCGGTGCGCCGCGGCGAAGAACAGCGGCCCGTCCAGCCGGTAGGCGACGATGTGCTCGGCCAGCAGCTCGTGCTCCTCGGCGTCGTGGTCGCCGGGCAGGTCGGCCCGCAGGGGCACGGTGTCCAGGCGCACGTTCCCGGCGATGGCGCGCAGCGCGAGCGCCCCGGCCACGATCAGGCCGAGGATGACGGCGGTGACCAGGTCGAGGACGAGGGTCGCGACCGCGGTCGAGACCAGGACGACGGCGTCGGCCCGGGTGGAGCGCAGCATCGACGTCACCGAGCCGACCTCGACCATCCGCGCCGCGGTGGCCAGCAGCACCCCGGCCAGGGCCGCCAGCGGGATGCGGGCGACCAGCCCGGCGGCGGTGAACACGATGACGCCGAGGATCGCGGCGTGCGCGAGCGCGGCCAGCCGGGAGGACGCGCCCGCGCGCACGTTGACGGCGGTGCGGGCGATCGCCCCGGTGGCCGGGACGCCGCCGAACAGCGGGGCGACCAGGTTGGCGATGCCCTGGCCGAACAGCTCGCGGTCGGGGTCGTGCCGATGGTTGACGCTCATGCCGTCGGCGACGGCGGCCGACAACAACGATTCCAGCGCGGCCAGCGCGGCCACGGCGAACGCGGGGGCGACGAGGGAGCTCAGCGCGCCGACGTCCAGGAACTCCAGGGACGGGGCGGGCAGCCCCGCGGGCAGGGCGCCGATGCGCGTCACCGGCAACCCCGCCAGCTCCGCGACGAGCGTGGCGGCGACGACGGCGAGCAGCGAGAACGGCACAGCGGGCCGCCGGCGTCCGCCGACCAGGATCAACGCCGCGACCGCCGCGGCCATGGCGAGGGCGGCCCAGTTCGGACGGGCCGCGAAGTCGCGTACCGCCTGCCAGGCCACGGTCAGCACCTTGTCACCCGCGGGCGTGGGCACGCCGAGCGCGGCGGGCACCTGCTGCATGCCGATCACGCAGGCGATGCCCAGGGTGAAGCCCTCCACCACCGGCGCGGGCACCAGCATCATGAACCGGCCCGCCCGGGCCAGGGCCAGGCCGAGCAGCAGCAGCCCGGCCAGCAGCCCCACCGTCAGCACGCCGGTGGCGCCGTGCGCGTGCATGATCGGGACGAGCACCACCGTCATCGCCCCGGTCGGCCCGGACACCTGCAGCGCCGAGCCGCCGAAGACGGCGGCCAGCGCGCCGGCCACCACCGCGGTGGCCAGCCCCGCCTGCGCGCCCAGCCCGCTGGAGATGCCGAAGCCGAGCGCCAGCGGCAGCGCCACGATGGCCACCGTCAGCCCGGCCAGCAGGTCGCGGCGCGGATGACGGCCGAACGCGGCCAGATCGGCCCGGCCGGGCAGGACGGGACGCAGACGGGCCCAGCCCGCCCGGAGCACTGAGGTCACCGTTCGCCGGCCTCCGATTCGAGCAGCTCGTTCAGCAGCGCGTGCCGGCCGGAGAGCTTGGCCTGCAGCAGGTGGCGGGCGGCGCGCAGCAGCTCCGCCACGTCGCCGCCGGACAGCGCGTACACGACGGTCGATCCGTCGCGGCGGGCGGTGACCAGCTCCGAGCGGCGCAGCACGGCCAGATGCTGGGACAGGCCGGTGGGCTCCACCTCGATCTCGGCCAGCAGGTCGCGCACCGGCATCGGGCCGTCCTGGAGCAGCTCCAGCACGCGGATCCGCACCGGATGTCCGAGCAGCCGGAACAGCTCGGCCTTGGCCTCGTACAGGGGGACGGACATCAGCGCGCCTCCTCTCCCCCGCGGGCCGCGCCGGGGTCCGGGCCGGGGTCCGCGCCGGGGCTCTCGTCGGTGTCCACGCCGTGCGCGCGGGCCATCCGCAGCACCTCGTCCAGCCCGCCGGCGGCGGCCAGCGCGGCGTCGGCGTCGCCGTCCTGTTCGGCCGCGCGCAGCGCGCCGGCCGCCTCATCCACCCGGCGCCGGATCGCCGCAGCGAACGCCTCGCTCACACTGTCCCCTGCCTTCATGCCTGCCTTGACGAGATAAGTGTTAAACGAATTGCGAAAATTCGCAACTTCTATACGGCTTGCCCGTTTGTTATCTGGATAGATAACGTTATCTGCATGGATAACAGCGACGGCGGTCAAGGCCGTCCGCCCGGCCCCCATCAGGCGGCGACCGCGGCCCGCAGGAAGCAGATCATCCGGGCCGCGATCACCCTGCTCGGCGAGCGCGGCTACCAGGCCACCACCTTCGACGCCATCTGCAAGGAGGCCGGGCTCAGCAGCAGCCGGCTGATCACCTACCACTTCTCCAGCAAGGACGAGCTGTTCGCGGCCGTCGCCGACCGGATCGCCGCCGACGCCGAGGCCCACGTGCGTCCCGCCGTGGAGGCCGCGACCGGCGCCCGCGAACTGCTCGCCACCGCCATCCGGGCGAACGTGGCGTTCATCGCCGCCCACTCCTCTCAGGTGCGGGCGCTCCAGCAGATCCTGCTCAACAGCGGTCAAGGCGTCTGGGAACGGCACCACACCGAGTCGCTGGACCGGCTGGCCGGCCTGTTCACGGACGGGCAGCGCGCCGGCGTCTTCCGCACCTTCGACCCGCGGGTCATGGCGGCGGCGCTGCGGGCGTCGATCGACAGCGTCGTCCCGCTCCTCGCCGCCGGGCTCGACCCCGGCCTCTGCGCGGACGAACTGGTCGAACTCTTCGACCGCAGTACGAGCGAGAAGTCCTGAGACCGGTCCGGAAGGGGAACACGATGTCAGCTGAAGGGATCGCCGGGCGGACGTACGTCGTCACCGGGTCGGCGTCGGGCATCGGCGCCGCGACCGCCGCCCTGCTCCGCGCCCGCGGCGCCACGGTCATCGGCTGCGACCTCGACGACGCCGACGTCCAGGCCGACCTGTCCACGCCCGAGGGCCGGCGGTCGCTGGTCGACCAGGTGAGCGCGGCCGGGACCGTCGACGCGGTGCTCGCCGTCGCCGGGGGCGGCCGGACCGGGCTGCTGGCGACGAACTACTTCGGCGCGGTCGCGACGCTCGAAGGTCTACGTCCGGTGCTGGCGCGGAGTCGGGCCCCTCGTGCCGTGGTCGTGTCGTCGACCTCGTCGCTGGCCCCCGCCGACGAGCGCGTCATGCAGGCGTGCCTGGACGGCGACGAAGCCGCCGCCGTCGCCCTCGTCGAGGCGGACCCGTCCGCCGGCGGCCCGGCCGGCGCCTACGGGATCGCCAAGCGCGCGTTGAACCGCTGGGTGCGCAGAGCCGCCCCCACACCGGAGTGGGCGGGCGCCGGCATCGCGCTCAACGCCGTCGCGTCCGGCGTCGTGGACACGCCGGCGGCCGCCTGGATCTTCGCGAGCGAGGAGGCGCGGGCCGCGGTGGAGGCGGCGGCGCCGCAACCGTTCGGCGGCTTCCCCGGGCGGCCGGAGTGGATCGCCGAGCTCCTGTGCTGGCTCACCGGCGCCGACAACCGCTTCGTCACCGGCCAGATCATCTTCGCCGACGGAGGCGCGGAGGCCGCGCTGCTCGGCGACCTCCATTGGCGCTGACGGCACTGACGGCGCTGACGGCGCTGAGGGCGTTGACGGCACTGACGGCGCTGACGGCGCTGACGGCGCTGAGGGCGTTGACGGCGCTTGGGGCCGCCGACCGGCCACCGCTCAGACCACCGTTCAGGCGACCGCGTCGGCGGGCTGTTTGCGGCGGGATCTGATCTCGTAGGCGAGCAGCGTGCCGCCGACGGCCACGGCGACCGCCCCGACCACGGGAAGCGCCTCGGCGGACGAGGCCACGGCGGCGAACGCCAGCACCAGCAGCGCCACCACCACCCGGCTCAGCCAGGGGAAACCCCACATGCGCAGCCGCAGCAGCTCGGGCGACTCGGCCTCCATACGCCGGCGCAGCCGGAGCTGGCTGAGCGCCACGAAGACGTAGAGCAGTAGCACCAGCAGCCCGGCGGTGTTGATCAGCAGGTCGAAGGCGTCGTCGCCGACCGCGAACGCGCCGGCCATCAGGGCCAGCGCGAGCGCGCCGCCGCCGAGCAGCGCGGGCGCGGGCACCCCGGACGCCCGCACCCGCGCCGCCGCGGCGGGGGCGTCGCCGCGGGCGGCCATCGCGCACAGGACGCGCGAGGCGGCGTACAGCGCGGCGTTCATCACCGACACGACCGCGACCAGGATCACCCAGGTCATCAGGGTCGCCGCGCCGGGGACGCCGAGCTCGGCGATGGCGGCCGCGAACGGGCTGTCCGCGCCGCCCGCCGGGACGCGGTTCCACGGCACGACCGCCAGGATGACCAGCACCGAGCCGACGTAGAAGATCAGCACCCGCCAGACCACCCGCAGGGTGGCCCGCGCGACCTCCTTGGCGGGTTCGGCCGACTCGGCGGCCGCGATGGTGACGATCTCCGCCCCGAAGTAGGAGAACAGCACGGTGACGAGCGCGGTGAGGACCGCTCCCCAGCCCTTGGGGGCGAACCCGCCGTGCCCGGTCAGCGCGCTGAGACCGGCGCCGCCGCCGGACGGCCACAGACCCAGGACGTACAGCGCCCCGGCGGCGAGGAAGGCCACGATCACCACGACCTTGACCGAGGCCAGCCAGAACTCGGTCTCGCCGAACAGCCGTACCGAGACCAGGTTGGCCGCGGTGAGCGCCGCCAGCAGCGCGACGGCCGTCGGCAGCACGGGGACGGCGCCGGACAGGGAGTGCAGCAGCTTGGCCCCCGCCACGCCCTCGAACGCGACCGCGACGATCGCGAACAGCCAGTAGCACCAGCCCACCAGGAACCCGGCGCGCGGCCCGAGGGCGGCACGGGCGTAGTCGGCGAACGAGCCCGCCGAGGGCCGGGCGGCGGCCATCTCGCCGAGCATCCGCATCACCAGGACGACGATCAGGCCGCCCAGGGCGTAGGCGACCAGCGCCGCCGGGCCGGTGTCGGCGATCACCTTGCCGCTGCTGACGAACAGGCCGGCGCTGATGACGCCGCCGAGCCCGATCATGGTCATGTGGCGTCGTTTGAGTCCGCGGTGGAGCGATCCCCCGCTGTCGTGCCCGGTCATGGCGTTCGGCTCCCTGCTGTTCTCGGATGGGGGAGGTCGGACCCCGGCCCATGGCCGGGCCGGGGCCTGGTTGATCGCGGGGGCGGTACGAGCGGCGCGGTCAGTGGCCGCAGTCAGTGGTAGCGGTCAGTGGCCGCGGTAGACGGCGGGGCGCCGTTCGACGAAGGAGCGGACGCCTTCGCGCACGTCCTGGCCGCGCAGGCAGGCCAGCAGCCCTTCGGTCTCCAGGTCGAGCACCTGTTCCAGGTCCAGCTCCCAGACCTGCCGCATGGCCTGCTTGATCAGGCGTACCGGGGTGGGCGCCGCGGCGGCGACGCGTTCGGCCAGCTCCAGCGCCGTGTCGAGCAGGCCGGCGTCGGGGACCAGCCTGCTGACCAGCCCGGCGCGGTACGCCTCGGCGGCGCCGACGGTCTCGCCCGTCAGCAGCAGGTCCACCGCGCGGCCGTGGCCGACCAGGCGGGGCAGCGAGTACAGCACGCCGTTGCTCGGGAACAGGCCGCGGTGCACCTCCTTGAAGGCGAACGAGGCGGCGTGGCCGGCCAGCCGCAGGTCGCTGGCGATGGCCAGCTCCACGCCGACGCCGACCGCGATCCCGTTGACCGCCGAGATGATCACCTTGGGGTGGGTGGTGAAGCGGCGGGTGAGGTCCTGGAGCGCGGCGGTCCGTTCGACCAGGTCGGCGTCGGACCCGGCGGCGAGCTGCGCGCCGGCCTCCTTCAGGTCGGTCCCGGCCGAGAAGGCGCGGCCGGTGCCGGTGAGCACCAGCGCGCCCACCGCGTCGTCGCGGGCCGCCTCGTCCAGGACGGCGACCAGCTCGCCGTAGGTGCGCTGCCGGAAGGCGTTCAGCACCTCGGGCCGGTCGAAGGCGACCACCAGGGCCGAGCCGGCGCGGCGCACCCGCAGATCGGTGCTCATCGGTTTGCCTCCCGGGCGTCGTAGGCGCCGTCCCGTCCGGACGGCAGCAGGTGTTTGGCGATGCGTTCGGACGGCGTCATCGGGAACGCCTCGACGAACTCCACGAACCGCGGCGTCTTGAAGTCGGCCAGCCGCGCCCGGACGTAGTCGACCAGCTCGTGCGGCTCGACGGGCTCGGCGACCTGCACGAACGCCTTGACCTCCTCGCCGAACAGCTCGTCGGGCACCGGGATCACGGCGGCGGCGCGCACGGCCGGATGGCCGGTCAGCACGGCCTCCACCTCGGCGGCGGCGATGTTCTCACTGCCGCGCCGGATCATCTCCTTGAGCCGTCCGACCAGGTGGTAGTGGCCGCGGGCGTCCCGGCGGCCGAGGTCGCCCATGGGGTACCAGCCGTCGCGCAGCAGCGGCTCGTCCCGGTTCCAGTAGCCGGTCAGCATCGGCCGGCCGCGGACCATGATCTCGCCGACCTCGCCGTCCGCGGCGTCGGATCCGTCCGCTAAGACGATCTTGACCTCCTTGCCGGGGACGGGCCGGCCCATGGCGCCGGTGCCGACGCACGCGGTGTCCTCCGGCCGGACGGCCAGCACGACCCCGGCCTCGGTGCTGCCGTACGCCTCCCGCCAGGGCGCGCCCCAGCGCTCCTCGATCGCGGCGTGCAGGGCGGGCGCGATGCCCGAGCACAGGACGAGCCGGACGCGGTGGGCCCGGTCCCGTTCGGGGTCGGGCGGCTGCTTGAGCAGCAGCAGCGGCATCGTGCCGAGGACGTAGAAGAAGGTGGCGCCGTGCTCGCGCACCGAGGGCCAGAAGCCGGAGGCGGAGAAGCGCGGCAGGATGACCAGCGGGATGCCGGTCAGCAGGCACAGCACCGTGTTCCACTGCGGGTCCATGTAGTAGAACGGCTGGGCGGTGAGGTCCACGTCGTCCGGGGTGACGGCGGCGACGTCGGCCGCCAGCTCGGCCAGGTGGAGCCAGTAGCGGTGGGTGAGCATGCAGCCCTTGGGGAACCCGGTGGTGCCCGAGGTGTACTGGAGGTTGAGCAGGTCGTCCCAGCCGACGTCGGGCAGGTCGGGGGCGCCGGGCGCGGCGGCGCTCTCGGCCCCCGCGTCGAAGGCGCCCGGGGGGACGGGCTCGGGCGCGGGCCCGGCGTCGGCGGCGTCGAGCAGCCCGACCTCGCCCAGGCCCAGCGCCAGCAGCGCACCGGCCGCCGCGGCCGAGCCGGCCAGGGCCAGCACCGGCGCGGAGTCCTTGACGACGTGGGCCAGGTCGGCGCTGCGATACCCGGGGTTCAGCGGGACGATCACCGCGCCCAGCTTGGCGATCGCCAGCCAGGCGACCGGGAAACCGACGCCGTTGGCGAGCATCACCGCCACCCGGTCGCCGCGGCGGACGCCGTGCCCGGCCAGCACGCCCGCCAGCCGGTCGGTCCGCCGCTCCACCTGCGCGACGGTGGTCTCGACGCCGCCGAAGCGGAACAGCACCCGGTCGCCGTGCGCGGCGGCCCGGTCCCGGAGCAACCCGCCGAGGCCCCCGGCGATCCGCCCGGCCGCTCCCCCGCCGTACGACGGCGGCGCGGCCGTCACGCTCGCCGCCGGGTGGCCATGTCGAACATCGTCGTCAGCTCGGCGGCGCAGTCGGCCAGGTCGACGGCCTCCTCGTCGAAGACCCACTGGAGCATGACGCCGTCGATCGCGCCCTGGACGGTGGCGGCCAGCGTGCGCGGCGAGAAGTCGCGGAAGTCGCCGCTGTCCTGGCCGCGCCGCAGGATGCCCTCCAGGTGGTGGCGGCACGGGTCGTACATGTCGGCGTTGAACCGGCGCTTGGCCTCGGGCGATCCGAAGCTGCCCCAGATGTCCACCAGCGCGACGAAGTTGGCGCGGTTGGCCGCCATGAACTCGAAGCTCGCCTCGATGAAGGCGCGCAGCCGGTGCGGGGCGTCCGGCGCCCGGTCCACCCGAGCCTTGATGAACCGGTTGCTCTCGGTGAACAGAGCGTTGACGACCTGCTGGATCAGTTCGTCCCGGCCGGCGAAGTGGTAGGAGATCACGCCCCTGCTGACGCCGACGTCCTGGGCGATCCGGGCCAGCGACGCCTGGGGCAGCCCGGCGCTGGCGATGGTGGAGATGGCTCCCTCCACGATCTGCCGCCGCCGGGCCTCCTCGATGAACGAGGCCTTCTTCTGGCCGTCCTGATCGATTTTTGACCGCATGGCCAGGATTCAAGCCCGGCGGACGGCGTCCGGCAAGCCCCGCTCACCGACTGTGCGGTTTCCCCCACCCCTCACCCGGCCGTTCCCCGGGCCGTCTCCCGGGCCGGCCGGTCGCCGCGAGGTAGTGCAGCACCGCCAGCACCCGGCGGTTGCCGGCCGCCGACGCGGGCAGGCCGAGTTTGGCGAACACCGCGGTGACGTGCTTCTCCACCGCGCTCAGCGACAGGTACAGCTGGTCGGCGATGCCGGTGTTGGACCAGCCCTCGGCCATCAGGGCGAGCACCTCGCGCTCCCGGGGCAGCAGGGACTCGTCCCAGCCGGGGTCGGGCATGGCGGCACCTCCTCGGTGCGGGAAACCGCAAGATCCGGGCGAACCTCTTGTCTCACTCATACCATCTGGATTAAATCCTGGCCATGCGGTCAAAAAATCATCATCATGCCCAGAAAACCTGCGTGCTCGGCGCCGTCCTGGCCGGCGTGGTGCTCGGCGGCGGCCTCGCCGTCCCGGCCCACGCCCGGACGGCGCACGTCCCCGCCGCCGCGGCCCGCAGCGCCACGGACGCCACCGACGCCACCGACGAGCAGCTCCGCTGCCTGCTGGACGACGTCGTCAAGCCGCCCGTGCCCGGCGCGATCCTCACCGTGACCGGCCCCGGCCGGGCCTTCGACGGCGCGGCCGGCGTGTACGAGCTGGGCGGACGCGCCCTGCGCAGCTCCGACGCCTTCCGCACGGCCAGCGTCACCAAGACGATGACCGCGGCCGTCGCGCTCCGCCTCGCCGAACGCGGCGACCTGCGCCTGGACGCTCCCATCAGCGCATACCTGGACCGGAAGCTGGTCGCGCGCATCCCGTACGGGTCGCGGATCACCGTCCGGCAGCTCCTCGACCACACCGCCGGCCTGTACGACTACGTGGGCGACGAGAAGTGGTTCCAGTACGTGCTCGACCACCCGGACAAGACCTGGAAACCACTGGAGCTGGTGGACTGGGCGCTTCGGTCGGGCAAGCCCTACTTCGCTCCCGCCAAGGGCTACCACTACTCCGACACGGGCTACGTCCTGGCCGGGATGGTCATCGAGAGGGCCGGCCGCGAGCCGCTGCACCGGTTGTACCGGTCGTTGCTGCTGGAGCCGCTGAAGATGGACCGCACGTACCTGGAGTGGTGGGAGCCGCACCGCGGCCCGCGCGCCCACAACTACCTCGGCGAGCGCGACACCTACGACCACAACCCGACGTTCGACACCTTCGGCGGCGGCGGCCTGGTCTCCACCGGGGCCGACCTCAACCGGTTCATGCGCGGCCTGTTCGAGGGCAAGGTCTTCAAGAACCCGGCGACGCTGCGGACGATGTTGCGCAGCACCCCGCAGAGCGTCAAGGCCGGGTCGCCGTACGGGCTGGGCATCGCCCGGCTGACCGCGACGGGCGATGCCGCCTACGGGCACAGCGGCTTCTTCGGCGCGTTCCAGATCTACGTGCCGAAGCAGCGGCTCGCGATGACCGGCACCCTCACCCAGGCGGAGACGGTGTCCAAGAAGCAGAGCAGCGAGTTCATCGAGAACGCCCTGCGGGTGAGCCTCGGCAAGGCGCCCACCGGCCCCTGCGCGCGCCCGTAGCTCAGGCCACGCAGGAGTCGGCCAGCTTCCCCGACGACGCCATCGCCGTCCTGGTGGGCGTGCCCGACGGCCGGGCGGACGGCGTGCCCGACGGTGTGGCGGACGGCGTGCCCGCGGCGACGGTGGCGGGCGCGCGGTGCGAGCGGAGAATGGCCCTGCGGACGTCGGCCCGGATGCGCGGGAAGTCCGGGTAGGCCGGGTTGTAGCGCGGCGGGACGATCGACAACGTCCCCACTCGGGCGCCCTTGACCTTGTCGGCCAGCGGCACCAGGTCCTGCAGCAGCCCGCGCGGGATGTCGGTCCGGAACGTCTGCCGGGCCGCGCCGGCCAGCTGCTTGAACTTCAGCAGCACGTTGGCCGGGTCGAGCTGGTCGAGCATGGCGGAGATGACGCAGTGCTGGCGGCGCATCCGGGTGTGGTTGTCGCCTCCGGCGCAGCTGGAGCCGTCGTGGTCGCGGGCCCTGCCGTACCAGAGCGCGTCGTTGCCGTTCAGCCGGCGGGTGCCCGCCTTGATCACGCCGCCGTCGCTGCGGCCCACGCCGTAGCAGATGTCCTGCTCGACGTGGATGCGCACGCCGCCGAGCGCGTCGATCAGCCGGGCCACGCCCCACATGTTGACCAGCACGTAGTAGTCGATCTTGAGGCCGAGGATCTCGCCGACCGCGCCCTTGACGGCGTCCGGGGCCCGGGTGGGCGAGTTGCGGAACAGCGCGGGATGGGTGTCGGCGTAGGCCCAGACGCCGTTCAGCAGGTCCTCCGACTCCCGCCCGGCCCCGGCGATGTAGAAGCCCTTGGGCGGCGGGAACAGCTTCCCCATCACGCTCCCCCTGGGGAAGGGCGCGTTCTCCATCTCCCTGGGCAGCGCGAACAGCACGGTGTCGCCGGTCCTGACGTCGATGCTGGCGACGTTGACGCTGTCGGTGCGGATGCTCGTCCCGTTGCGGCCGCGCGCGCCGTCGCCGCCGAGCAGCAGGATGTTCACCCTCGTCCGGCCGGCCCACGGGTCGGCGTGGTTGATGGGCGTGGGCTCGGGCGCGTTGAACACGTCGGTCAGCGTGGCGTCGACCTCCGACACCGTCTGCGAGGCCACCACGAACGGCGACACGACGGCCGCGACGAGCAGCAGCGCCACGCCGTCCGACCAGACCAGCCGCCGCCGCGGCCGCAGCACGGTGTAGGAGGCGACCACCAGCAGCCCCCACGCGACGCCGACGCCGATGGCGCCACCGGTGATCGCCGAGGCCCAGGCGGCCTGGGTCGCCATGGCCCACCCGCCCGCCGAGGCCACGACGAGGGCCACCGCCACGCCCGCGGCCAGGAACAGCCCCAGCAGCGCCAGCCCGAGCAGGCGGTACCCCGCCCGCAGATGGGCCGCGCCCGGAATGACGATCGACAGCGCTGCCCAGCCGATGGCTGCCCCCGCGCCCCGTTTGGTGCCCATCCGCCCTCATGATCTCTATGTGGTACGTCCCCCGAGATCATAGGTTCGGGGCTGATTGCCCATGTACGCAACTTATCCAGCGGAATATGCGGAAGAAGGGCGTCAGTCCACGTACGCCCACAGGTCGTAGGTGGTGGAGCCCGGGTAGCTCTGCGGATAGTGCGTGCTGCACCACCAGGTCTGCCAGCGCCCGTTCTGCTGGCCCGACTGGCCGAAGGAGACGCAGATGTCGTACGGCAGGCCGGTGTAGACGACCTGGAGCGTGGACGTGGCGTCCGCCGGCGTGCTCATGGCCAGGACGGGCGCCAGGGTGGTGACCGCGGCAAGCGCCAGGGCGGTGATTGCGCGACGCATCGGCTCTCCCCTCATCAAGGGTCGGATTGCGTGAGAAGCGATCACCGTGAATTGCACGACAGGGCTCGTCCCCACCGCAAGATCGGCCCTCGCACGGCCCCGGCGACCAGCGCGAACGTCCCGCGGGCGATGAAAGGTTCATCCCGCCGCCCCTGACGGCGTCAGGACGGGGTCGTGCCGTGTCAGCACGGCGTCGGCGCGGTGTCAGCGCGGCCCGCGAAGGTGAACGCCATGAACACCTCGGCACTCACGACTATTCGGTGTTGCTAGGTACTGGTACCTCGTGGCACTATATAGCCAGTAGTCAGCACCACTAAGTAGTCGCGCCGACGGCGAGACCCCCCGGAAGAGAAGACAGGGCCAAGTGATGACGACACGACAAGCTCCGGCGATCCAGGTGCACGGCCTGGAGAAGTCGTACAAGGAACTGCACGTGCTGCGCGGCGTGGACTTCGAGGTGGCGCGGGGCAGCATCTTCGCCCTGCTCGGCTCGAACGGCGCGGGCAAGACCACGCTGGTGAAGATCCTGGCCACGCTGCTCAAGGCCGACGCCGGCACGGCCAGGGTCAACGGCCTCGACGTCGCCGGGCAGGCCGCCCAGGTGCGCGAGTCCATCAGCCTCACCGGCCAGTTCGCCGCCGTGGACGAGATCCTCAGCGGGCGGGAGAACCTCGTGCTGGTCGCCCGGCTGCGGCACCTGAAGAACCCCGGCAAGATCGCCGACGACCTGCTCGAACGGTTCTCGCTGACCGAGGCGGGCGGCCGGAAGGCGGCGACGTATTCGGGCGGCATGCGCCGCCGCCTCGACATCGCGATGAGCCTCATCGGCGACCCGCCGGTCATCTTCCTCGACGAGCCGACCACCGGCCTCGACCCCCAGGCGCGCATCGAGGTGTGGCAGGCCGTCAAGGAGCTCGCCGCCCAGGGCACCACCGTGCTGCTCACCACCCAGTACCTGGACGAGGCCGAGCAGCTCGCGGACCGGATCGCGATCCTGCACGAGGGCCGGATCATCGTCAACGGCACCCTCGCCGAGCTCAAGCAACTCCTCCCGCCCGCCAAGGTCGAGTACGTCGAGAAGCAGCCGACCCTGGAGGACGTCTTCCTCACCCTCGTCGGCACGAAAGCCTAAGGACCCCCACCATGAGCAAGCACTTCTTCGGTGACACCACCGTCCTGCTGGGACGGTCCCTGCGCCACATCTCCCGCAGCCCGGACACCATCGTCACGACCGCGATCATGCCGATCGCCATGATGCTGATGTTCGTCTACGTGTTCGGCGGCGCGATCAGGACGGGGTCGGACTCGTATGTGAACTACATGCTGCCCGGCATCCTGCTCATCACGGTCGCCTCCGGCATCGCCTACACCGCTTACCGGCTGTTCATGGACATGAAGGGCGGCATCTTCGAACGGTTCCAGTCCATGCCGACCGCGCGCTCGTCGGTGTTGTGGGCGCACGTGCTGACCTCGCTGGTCGCCAACCTCGTCTCGCTGGTGGTCGTGATGCTCGTCGCCCTGCTCATGGGCTTCCGCTCAAGCGCGGGCCTGTCGGCCTGGCTGTCGGTCGCGGGCATCCTGATCCTGTTCACCCTGGCGCTGACCTGGATCGCCGTCATCCCCGGCCTGTCGGCCAAGACCATGGAAGGCGCGAGCGCGTTCTCCTACCCGCTCATCTTCCTGCCGTTCCTCAGCTCGGCGTTCGTGCCCACCGACACCATGCCCACCGTGGTGCGCGTCTTCGCCGAGAACCAGCCGGTGACCTCCATCGTCAACGCCATCCGCGCCCTGTTCGCCGAGCAGCCCGTCGGCAACGACATCTGGATCGCCCTCGGCTGGTGCGTCGGCATCCTGGTCGTCGCCTACGTCTTCGCCATGAACACCTACCGCCGCAAGATCTCCTGAAAGGACGATCATGACCGAGTCCCTGCACACCGTCACGCCGATGCCCGCCGAGCGTCGTCCCGGCTGCCCGTTCGACCCGCCGAAGGAACTCGTCGAGGCCCGCGAGCACGGCCCCATCAGCCGCTTCCCCTTCGCCGACGGGCACCAGGGCTGGCTGGTCACCGGCTACGACCTGGCCCGCTCGATCCTGGCCGACCCCCGCTTCAGCTCCCGCAAGGAGCTCATGAGCCACCACCCGACCATCGACTACGGCGACATCGAGGTGCCCCCGGCCCCGCCCGGCGAGTTCCTGCTCATGGACGACCCGCAGCACAGCCGCTACCGCAAGCCGCTCGTCGGCAAGTTCACCGTCCGCCGGATGCGGCTGCTGACCGAGCGCGTCGAGCAGATCACCGCCGAACACCTGGACGCCATGGAACAGGCCGGCCCCACCGCCGACCTGGTGACCGCGTTCGCCAAGCCCATCCCCGCCATCGTCATCTGCGAGCTGCTGGGCGTGCCGTACGAGGACCGGGACCGCTTCCAGGAGAACATCGACAAGTTCCTCGGCGGCGAGGCCAGTGACGAGGAACTGATCGCCGCCTACCTCGCCACCCAGCAGTACCTGGCCGAACTCGTGGCCGCCAAGCGCGCCCACCCGACCGACGACGTGCTCAGCGACCTGCTCGACAGCGACCTGACCGACGAGGAGCTGCAGGGCATGGCCCTGATCCTGCTGTCGGCCGGGTTCGACACCACCGCCAACATGCTGGCCCTCGGCACCTTCGCCCTGCTGCAGAACCCGGACCAGCTCGCCGCGCTGCGCGCCGACCCCACGCTCGCCGACCAGGCCGTCGAGGAGCTGCTGCGCTACCTGTCCGTCGCCAAGCAGTTCTACCGGGTCGCCCTGGAGGACGTCGAGCTGGCCGGCCAGACCGTCAAGGCCGGCACGATGGTCCTGCTGTCGCTCAACACCGCCAACCGCGACCCCGAACGTTTCCCCGACCCCCACACCCTCGACCTGCGCCGGAAGGACGGCGGCCACCTGGCCTTCAGCCACGGCATCCACCAGTGCCTGGGCCAGCAGCTCGCCCGCGTCGAGATGCGCGTCGCCTTCCCCGCGCTGCTCAACCGCTTCCCCACCCTGCGCCTGGCCGTACCGGCCGACCAAGTCGCCCTGCGCCCGGAGCTCGCCGACATCTACGGCGTCAAGAGCCTCCCCGTCACCTGGGACGCCTGACCCCGCCCCGGTAGCGCCGCCCCCTGAGCTCCAGAGAGGAACCACCCATGGCAGACCTCCCGGCGGGTCCCGTGAAGCCCTCCTCACCAGCGCTGCGGGCCTCCGACGCGGACCGCGACCGCGTCACCGAACTGCTGCGGACGGCCGTCGCCGACGGCCGGCTCGACCTGGCCGAATTCGAGGAGCGGCTGGAGGTGGCGTTGTCCGCCCGCACCGTGAACGCGCTGGCCCCGCTCGTCACCGACCTGGTCGCGGGACCGGGCAGCCACGGTGCGCTCGCGCTGCCGCCGGCCGGGGCTCCGGCCGCCGAACTGCTCACCATCAAGGAGAAGCACGGCTCGGTGCGCCGCGACGGCCGCTGGACGTTACCGCACCGGCTGGCGGTGCGCACCGCGTGGAGCGACGTGCTGCTGGACCTGACCAGCGCGGTGCGCGGCGCGCCCGAGCTGATCATCGAGCTGCGGGTGAGCGGCGGCAGCGTGGAGCTGGTCCTCGCGCCGGGCATGGTGCTGGAGAACGACGAGCTCTCGGTACGGCACGGCACGCTGGCGATCGGCAGGGCCCCCGACGACGACACGCCGGAGGTGTTGCGGGTCCGCCTGACCGGCCGCATGCGGCACGGCCGGCTCGACGTCCGCCGGCAGGCCACACGGCGGTGACGCGGCGCGGCGCGTAGGGATTTCGTCAGGATTGCGGCGGTTCACGCCCCGGCGGGACAGGCTGGACAGATCATTCCCGCACGGACGAGAGCCACGTATGCCGATGAATCCATGGACACCTTCCGGCCCCCACGAGATCGAGATCGACCGGTCCCGGCTCAGGGAGCTGCGATCACGCCTGCCCGAGGCGGCCAGGCGGCTGGACGAGGTGGTGCCCAAGCTGGTGTCGCTGACCGTGGCCGAGTCGGCGTTCACGTCGTTCACCTACTCGCTGGCGCTGGCCTACAACGAGGTCGAGGCCCTCACGATGACCGAGGTGCGCCGCCGCCTCGACGACACCGCACGCGTCCAGGACGACCTGGACACCTCGGTCACCACCTGGCAGGACGCCGAGACCGCCGCCACCGTGAGGATGCGGTGAACGCCGCCGAGCTGGCCCGCGACGCCCTCATGGCGGGCGCGGGGGCGGCGGTGACGCTGTCCGCGCTCGGCGTGCCCGCCGCCTGGCCGTTCGTCGGCAGGATGTACGTCCACCAGTACGACCCGCAGGCGTTCTTCGACGGCGCGGACACCTGGCTGGCCGTGCACGACGACGTGGCGGCCACCCGGCTGAACGTCGAGGCGCTGGTCGGCGAGGTGGCCACGACGAGCTGGCGGAGCGAGGACGGCCGGGCCTTCGACCGCCGCATGGACGCCTACCTGGCCGGCCTGCGCTCGATCGAGATCCGCGCGGTCGTCGCCGCCCTCGTCCTCCGCACCGTCGGCGCCGTGCTCGTCGCGATGATCCTGTACCAGTTCCTGGTGGCGGCGGCCATGGCCGCGCTGGCGCTCTGGGTGCTGACCGCCGCGCTCACACCGCTCAGCCTGGTCACCGCCCGGACCGCGGCCACCCGCTGCCTGACCGGCCTGTACGAGAACTACCGGGCAGTGGAGTCGCTGCTCGACACGCTGCTGCACGGCTGCGCCGCCGCCCTGTCCGCGGCGGTGGCGGTGGACGCGGGCGCCAAGGCGGCCCGCGGCGACGGCGGCGGGCTGCGCGACCTCGCCGCCGCCACCTTCGCCCAGGGCCCGCTGCTGGTCTGGGGCACCGCGAACCGGATCGAACGGGACCTGACCGCGCACGGCCTCACCGGCCGCCGCCAGGGCGCCGGCGGGCCACTCCCCCAGGGCGTCCCGCAGGCGGCGGGCGCCAAGGCGCTCAACGACGTCACGAGCGGCAGCCAGACGATCACCGGCCGGTACGTGCCGGCGCAGGCCGCCGACGGCTCCTACTCGTTCCCCTGGGAGTAACCGCCATGGACTTCGAGCAGGCACTCGGCCTCGACCCCGAACGGCTCGCGGCCGACGCCGACCACCTTTTCAGCAGACTGAGCCGGCTCCCCGGCGAGACCGCCACGGCCCGGGCCGAATCCCCGGACGGCTGGGTGAGCGTCGAGTACAGCTGCGCGTCCGGCGTCCAGGACCTGCGCCTGGACCCGCGGGCGATGCGCATGGAGTCGGCGCGCCTGGCCGAGACCGTCCTCGGCCTGATCCACCAGGCCAGGCGGCAGGCCGAGGCCGAGGAGCGCGCCAGGCTGGAGGAGTTCCTGGGCGCGGGCGAGGCGCTCCTGACCGGCCGCGGGCTCGTCGCCGCCCGGCTGCGCGACTCGACCGGCGCCCTGCTGGCGAACCTGGAGCAGGCCGAGGCGACGATCGACCGGGTACGCGGCCTGCTGCGCCCCTGACCCGAAGGCTCTACTCTGTGGTACTGTATAGCAGTACTCGGTACCACCGAGTACTTCGGAAGGCGGCGGAAGAAGAGCCACCATGGACAATCTGACGGAGATGCTGAAGGGCACGCTTGAGGGCTGCGTGCTCCAGATCATCGGCAGCGAGGAGACCTACGGGTACGCCATCACGCGCCGACTGAACGACCTGGGCTTCGCCGACGTCGTCGAGGGGACGGTTTACACCATCCTGCTGCGACTGGAGAAGAACGGGCTCGTCCAGGTGACGAAACGACCGTCCGAGCAGGGGCCGCCGCGCAAGTTCTACGCGCTCAACGACGCGGGACGCGCGGAACTGGCGACTTTCTGGGCGAAATGGGCGTACATCACATCCCGGATCGACAAGCTCAAGGAGGGCGGGAAATGAGCTTCTGGGAGACCATCACAGGCAGCGATCTCACCAGGGACTACAAAGCGTTCGAAGCCCGGGCCGCGGCACTGCCGGCCGACCACCGGGCGGCCTGGGAACAGATCAAAGGTCATCTCTTTCTCTACGGGGACTTCACCGGCCGGAACCTGATGCCGATCTTCGACGGCGTTCTGGGGCTGCTGGAGGAGACGGCGGCCGACGGGCAGGACATCCACGAGGTGCTGGGCGACGACATCCCGGGGTTCTGCGCGGCCCTGGCCGGCGAGGCCGGGGGCCGCAACTTCCGCGACCGGTGGCGCGAGCAGCTGAACAGGAACGTCGCGAAGAAGCTGGGCCGGCTGGGAGGCTGACGTGGGCATCCAGGACATCATCGAGGGCAAGAAGCAGTGGCGGGCGCACCTGGCGCGGGTCAAGGCGCTGCCGCCCGACTACCAGATCGTCTACAAGGAGATGCAGCGGTACTTCTTCAAGGTCGGGCCGGTGGGGCTGACCGACGGGTCCCTGCTGCCGGGCATCGTCGACTTCTTCGAGGAGGGCGTCGCGGCCGGCAAGGGAGTCCTCGAACTCATCGGCGAGGACGTCGCCGCCTTCGCCGACGGCCTGATCAAGGACTCCCGCACCTACGCCGACCTCTACCAGGAGTCCGTCAGCGAGAAGACCGGCACCAAGGGGAAACCTCACCGGTTGTAGAGCCTGCGGGCCCACAGGTACCCGCCCAGCGCGATGACCGCGCTCCAGAGTGCCGCCGCCGCGAGGCTGGGCCCCGCCGGCCGCCCGGCCAGCAGCGCGCGCAGGGTTTCGATGACGGGCGTGAACGGCTGGTGTTCGGCGAACCAGCGCAACGGGCCCGGCATCGACTCCGGCGGCACCACGCCGCTGCCCAGGAACGGCAGCAGCATCAGCGGCATCGGCAGGTTGCTGGCCGTGGCCACGTTCTTGGTGACCATGCCGAGCGCCGCCGACAGCCAGGTGACGGCGAAGGTGAACATGGCCAGCACGCCCACCACCCCGAGCCAGTCCAGCGCCGAGGCGGCGGGGCGGAAGCCGATCAGCAGGGCCGTCAGCGTCACGGCGGCGATCGCGGTGAAGTTCTGCACGAGCGCGCCGAGCACGTGCCCGGTCAGGACCGAGACGCGGGCGATGGCCATGGTCTTGAAGCGGGCGACGATGCCCTCGGTCATGTCCATCGCCACCGCGATCGCGGTCCCCTGCGCGGCGCTGGCGATCGTCATGATCAGGATGCCGGGAGTGATGTAGGCGACGTAGGCGGCGCGGTCGCCGCCGATCCCGGCGCCCATGATGCCGCCGAGGACGTAGACGAACAGCAGCAGGAACACCACCGGGACGCCCGCGTAGGTGAGGATCAGCGTGGGGTAACGCCACATGTGCCTGATCTGGCGGCGCAACATCGTCGCCGAGTCGGTGATCGCTCTCATCGTGCGGACTCCTCGGTCAGGGCCAGGAAGACGTCGTCCAGGCCGGGCGTGTGCATCGACAGTTCGGCGACGTCGACGGCGTGCGCGTCGAGCAGTTCCAGGAGCTCGCGTAACGCGCCGACGCCGGTGTCGGGGATCTGCACCGTCAGGGACTCCTCGTCGTGCGAGCTCGCCCCCACCAGCGAGACCGCCCTGCGGTAGCCGTCGAGGTCGGTGAAGCGCACGACGACATGGCCGCCGGGGACCATGCGCTTGAGCTCTTCGGGGGTGCCCTCGGCCACCAGCCGGCCCTGGCTGAGCAGCGCGATGCGGTCGGCGAGCTCGTCGGCCTCCTCCAGGTACTGGGTGGTCAGGAAGATGGTCACGCCGTCCTGCCGGACGAGGTCCCGGACGATCTGCCACATCGTGCGGCGGCTGCGCGGGTCCAGGCCCGTGGTGGGTTCGTCGAGGAAGATGAGCCTGGGCGTGCCGACCATGGTCATGGCGAGGTCGAGCCGGCGGCGCATGCCGCCCGAGTAGGCGGCCGCGGGCTTGCCCGCGGCGCCGGTGAGGTCGAAGCGCTCCAGCAGTTCGGCGGCTCGGCGGCGGCCCTCGGCGCGGCCGAGGTGGAGCAGGTCGGCCATGAGCCGCAGGTTCTCCTCGCCGGTGAGGAAGCCGTCGACCGCGGAGAACTGGCCGGTGACGCCGATCGCGGCCCGCACCTTGTCGGGCTCCCTGGACAGGTCGTGCCCGGCGACCCGGAGCTCGCCGGCGTCGGCCTTGATCAGGGTGGACAGGATCTGCACCGTGGTGGTCTTGCCCGCGCCGTTGGGGCCGAGCAGCGAGAAGACGGTGCCCTGGGGGATGGACAGGTCGATGCCGTCCAGGACGCGGTGGGCGCCGTAGGACTTGCGCAGCCCCGTCACCGAGACGAAGGCTCGCGACTCGTCGCGATAGTACGTGTTCATCACAACTGAAAGCTACGTTGCTTTGAGAAATTGTGTCAATCAATGGCACCACATATCCCCAGCTCAGAAGCGATAAATTGATACTCTGACGCTGAAGCTGAATGCAATGAAACGTTGCATTGTGTGCGGCCGAACGCAATAGTGAGGTCGTGGCAGAAGGAAGATTGACCCTGCACGACCGTCGGCGCATCGCGACCGGTCTCGCCGAAGGCCGCTCCTATGCCGAGATCGCCAGGCGGCTCGACCGGCCGACCTCGACGATCAGCCGCGAGGTCGGCCGCAACGGCGGCCCCGGCGACTACCGTCCAGAGCGGGCGCACCAGGCGACGGCACGGCGGGCGCGGCGCGGCGCCCCGGCGCGTCCGGCCGAGCCCCGGGACCGCCAGGTCTTCGAGGCGGAAGAGGGAGCCGTCGAGATGGCGGTCGCGATGGGCCTGCCGAAGATGGTGGCGCGCGTGCTCATCGGCCTGTGGCTGAGCGAGGACGGCCGGCTCACCGCGGCCGAGCTGGCGCGCGGGCTGAAGGTGAGCCCCGCCTCGATCTCCACGGCGGTGGGCTACCTGACCCAGCAGGGCCTGATCAGGCGCGAACGCGATCCGCAACGACGACGCGACGTCTACGTGGTCGACGACGACGCCTGGTACCACTCGACGATGATCAGCGCCCGGCAGACGCTCGCGGCGGCGGAGGTCGCCAAGGCGGCGGGGCAGACGCTCGGGCTCGACACGCCCGCGGGCCGGCGCCTGGCCAGGGGCGGCGCGTTCCTGGAGCGGATCAGCCTGGACGCCCTGGCGTCGGCCGAACGCTGGCGCGACCTCCTGCCGTGACCGGAACGCGGCCCGGACCGCGCGCGACCCTCCCGAACCCGGACCGAGCCGCGTAGGGAGGCCGTCAAGATTCGGGCTGCGGCCGTATGGAAACCGTCAAGAACGGCAAAACACCCCATTTTCCGGCGTTTGCTGGATCTGCGGCCGCCCGTCGAGGGGCGGCGGCGATCTCATCATCGAACTGAGGAGTGGGGATGGCCGACGTCATCTTCGTCGCCCTGACGATCGCGATCTTCGTGGTCTTCGGGCTGGTCGTGCGGGCGGTGGAGCGGCTGTGAGCGCTGTCAACGCCACCGGTCTCGTCGTGGTCGCCGGTCTGGTGATCTTCATGATCGCGGCCCTGCTGTTCCCGGAGCGGTTCTGATGAGTACGACCCTGGCCGGAATGATCTTCATCGTCTCCCTGATCGCGGCGCTGGCCCTGGTGCACAAGCCGTTCGGCGACTACATGCACCGTGTCTACTCCACGACGAGGCACAACGTCGTCGAGCGCGGCATCTACCGCCTGCTGGGAGTGCGGGCCGACACCGAGCAGAGCTGGCCGGTCTACGCCCGCAGCGTGCTGGCCTTCTCGGTGATCTCGGTCCTGGTCGTGTACGGCCTCCAGCGCCTGCAGGACAAGCTGCCGCTGAGCCTCGGCATGGAGCCGGTCACCGGCCACATCGCCTGGAACACCGCGATCAGCTTCGTCACCAACACCAACTGGCAGGCGTACTCCGGCGAGTCCACGATGGGCCACCTGACCCAGATGGCCGCCCTGGCCGTGCAGAACTTCGTCTCGGCGGCCGTCGGCATGGCGGTCGCGGTGGCCCTGGTCCGCGGGTTCGCCCGCCGCAGGTCCGGCACGATCGGCAACTTCTGGGTGGACCTGGTCCGCGGCACCCTGCGCATCCTGCTGCCGATCGCCTTCGTCGGCGCGCTGGTGCTGGTGGCGGGCGGCCTGGTGCAGAACTTCTCCGGCGTGCACGAGGTGACCACGCTGACCGGCGGCACGCAGGGCGTCACCGGCGGCCCGGTCGCCTCCCAGGAGGTCATCAAGGAACTGGGCACCAACGGCGGCGGCTTCTACAACGCCAACTCGGCCCACCCGTTCGAGAACGCCACGAGCTGGACGAACTGGTTCGAGATCTTCCTGATCCTGGTGATCCCGTTCTCGCTCACCCGCACCTTCGGCCGGCTGGTCGGCCAGGTCCGGCAGGGGTACGCGATCCTCGCGGTGATGGGCGTGCTGGCCCTGGCGAGCGTCCTGCTCACCAACGTCTTCGAGCTGTCCGGGAACGCCACCGTGCCGCAGGCGGCCGGCGCGGCGCTGGAGGGCAAGGAGCTGCGCTTCGGCGTCTCGAACTCGGCGACCTTCGCCGCCTCGACCACCCTCACGAGCACCGGGGCGGTGAACTCCTTCCACGACTCCTACACGCCGTTCGGCGGCATGATGACGATGGTCAACATGATGCTCGGCGAGGTCGCGCCCGGCGGCGTCGGCTCGGGCCTGTACGGCATGCTGATCCTCGCCGTGATCACGGTGTTCGTGGCGGGCCTGATGGTCGGCCGCACCCCCGAGTACCTGGGCAAGCGCATCGGCGCCCGGGAGATCAAGCTCGCCTCCCTGTACTTCCTGGTCACCCCCGCCCTGGTGCTGGTCGGCACCGCGTTCGCGATGGGCTCGGCGGAGCGGCGCGCGAGCATGCTGAACGGCGGCCCGCACGGCCTGTCGGAGGTCCTGTACGCCTTCACCAGCGCCTCCAACAACAACGGCTCGGCCTTCGCCGGCCTCACCGTCAACACCCCCTGGTACGACGTGGCGCTCGGCCTGTGCATGGCCTTCGGCCGGTTCCTGCCGATCATCCTGGTGCTGGCGCTGGCCGGTTCGCTGGCGGCGCAGTCGCCCGTCCCCGAGGGCGCCGGCACGCTGCCCACGCACCGGCCGCAGTTCGTCGGCCTGGTCGTCGGCGTGACGGTGATCCTCGTCGCCCTCACCTTCCTCCCGGCACTCGCGCTCGGCCCGATCGCAGAAGGACTGTCCTGACATGTCAACCCCCGTACTGGACAAACCCTCCCCCGCACGGCGGGACGGCCGCGTGGGCGGCGGCCTGCTGGATCCCCGGCAGCTCGTCAGGTCCCTTCCCGACGCGGTCAGGAAGCTGAACCCGGCCACGCTGTGGCGCAACCCCGTCATGCTGATCGTCGAGGTCGGCGCGGTGTTCACCACCGTCCTGGCGATCGTCGATCCGTCGTTCTTCGCCTGGGCGACCGTCGTGTGGCTGTGGCTGACCGTGATCTTCGCCAACCTGGCCGAGGCCGTCGCGGAAGGGCGCGGCAAGGCGCAGGCGGCGACGCTGCGCAAGGCCAAGACCGACACCAGGGCCCGCCGCCTGCGCGGCGACGCGGAAGGCGGGTGGGACACGGTCGGCGCGCCCGAGCTGCGGCAGGGCGACCTGGTGGTGGTCGAGGCCGGCGAGGTCATCCCCGGCGACGGCGACGTGGTCGAGGGCATCGCCTCGGTGGACGAGTCGGCCATCACCGGCGAGTCCGCGCCCGTCATCCGCGAGTCGGGCGGCGACCGCTCGGCGGTGACCGGCGGCACGAAGGTGCTCTCCGACCGGATCGTCGTCAGGATCACCCAGAAGCCCGGCGAGAGCTTCGTCGACCGCATGATCGCCCTGGTCGAGGGCGCCAACCGGCAGAAGACGCCCAACGAGATCGCGCTCAACATCCTGCTGGCCGCCCTGACGATCGTCTTCCTGGTCGCCACCGTCACCATGCAGCCGCTGGCCGTCTACTCCAAGCAGATCAACCCCGGCGTCCCCGACTCGCTCGCGCTCGACGCGAACGGCGTCACCGGCATCGTGCTGGTCTCGCTGCTGGTCTGCCTGATCCCCACCACGATCGGGGCGCTGCTGTCGGCCATCGGCATCGCCGGCATGGACCGTCTGGTGCAGCGCAACGTCCTGGCCATGTCCGGCCGCGCGGTCGAGGCGGCCGGTGACGTGTCCACGCTGCTGCTGGACAAGACCGGCACGATCACGCTGGGCAACCGGCAGGCGGCCGAGTTCGTGCCGGTGGACGGGGTCGGCGAGCGGGAGCTCGCCGAGGCCGCCCAGCTCTCCAGCCTCGCCGACGAGACCCCCGAGGGCCGCTCGGTCGTGGTGTTCGCCAAGGAGCGGTACGGCCTGCGCGAGCGCGAGATCCACGGCGCCGAATGGGTGCAGTTCACCGCCCAGACCCGCATGTCCGGCGTCAACCTGGACGGCCGCGAGGTCCGCAAGGGCGCGGCCACCGCGGTCATGAAGTGGGTGCGCGACAACGGCGGCCACCCCACCGACGACGTCGGCCACATCGTGGACGGCATCTCCGCCTCCGGCGGCACCCCGCTGGTCGTGGCCGAGCGGGGCCGCGTGCTCGGCGTCATCCACCTCAAGGACGTCGTCAAGCAGGGCATGCGCGAACGCTTCGACGAGATGCGCCGCATGGGCATCCGCACCGTCATGATCACCGGCGACAACCCGCTCACCGCCAAGGCCATCGCCGACGAGGCCGGTGTGGACGACTTCCTCGCCGAGGCCACCCCCGAGGACAAGCTGGCCCTGATCAGGAAGGAGCAGGAGGGCGGCCGCCTGGTCGCGATGACCGGCGACGGCACCAACGACGCCCCCGCCCTGGCCCAGTCGGACGTCGGCGTGGCCATGAACACCGGCACCTCGGCCGCCAAGGAGGCCGGGAACATGGTCGACCTGGACTCCAACCCGACCAAGCTCATCGAGATCGTCGAGATCGGCAAGCAGTTGCTGATCACGCGGGGCGCGCTGACCACGTTCTCGATCGCCAACGACATCGCGAAGTACTTCGCGATCATCCCGGCCATGTTCGCGGCCGTCTACCCGGGCCTGGACGCGCTCAACGTCATGCGCCTGTCCAGCCCCCAGTCCGCCATCCTGGCCGCGGTGATCTTCAACGCGCTGGTCATCGTCGCGCTGATCCCGCTGGCGCTCAGAGGCGTCCGGTACCGGCCGTCCAGCGCGTCCAAGCTGCTCTCGCGCAACCTGTACGTCTACGGCCTGGGCGGCATCGTCGCCCCCTTCATCGGCATCAAGCTCATCGACCTGCTGATCCAGTTCCTTCCGGGGATGTCATAAATGGAACGCCTGCCAAGCTGGGTCCGCCAGCACCTCGCCGCCCTGCGCGCCGTCGCCGTCCTGACCGCGCTGCTCGGCATCGTCTACCCGCTGGTCACCACCGGGGTCGCCCAGGCCCTGTTCAACGGGCGCGCCAACGGCTCGCTCGTCGAGAAGGACGGCAGGGCCGTGGGCAGCGCGCTCATCGGCCAGTCCTTCACCGACGCCGACGGCAAGCCGGTCAGGAAGTACTTCCAGTCCCGTCCGTCGGCGGCGGGCGACGGCTACGACCCGACCTCGTCCGGCGCGAGCAACCTCGGCCCCGAGGACGTCGTGGACACGCTGCCGGTCGCCGGCGAGGAGGGCCGGCAGTCGCTGCTCACCCAGGTCTGCGCCCGTTCCAGGGCGGCCGGCGAGCTGGAGGGCGTCAGCGGCGCCCGCCCGTACTGCACTCCGGACGGGGTCGGCGCGGTGCTCAAGGTCTTCCCCGACCGGGCCGTCAGCGTCAACCAGGCGTGCCCGGCCACCCCGTTCGTCGCGACCTATCAGGGCAGGCGGGTGGAGTGTGCCGAGCCGGGTGAGGACTACGCGGCCGGGCGCACCGTCCCGGTCCGGGGGGAGGCCGAGGCGAAGGTCCCGGCCGACGCGGTCACCGCCAGTGGCTCCGGGCTCGACCCGCACATCTCCGTCGCCTACGCCGAGCTCCAGGCGCGGCGCGTGGCCAGGGAGCGCGGCCTCGGCCAGGCCGAGGTCGAGCGGCTCATCAAGGAGCACACCACCGGCCGGGCCGTCGGCTTCATGGGCGAACCGGCCGTCAACGTGCTCGAACTCAACCTGGCGCTCGACCGCTCATGAGCAGGGGCCGCCTTCGGGTCTACCTCGGGGCGGCGCCCGGGGTCGGCAAGACGTACGCGATGCTCGGCGAGGGCCGCCGCGCGCGGGAACGCGGCCGGGACGTGGTCGTGGGCCTGGTCGAGACGCACGGCCGTCCCCGCACCGCCGCCCTCCTGGAGGGCCTGGAGATCATCCCGCGCCGGACCGTCGTCCACCGCGGGGCCACCTTCACCGAGCTGGACGTGGACGCCGTCATCGCCCGCCGGCCGAAGGTGGCGCTGATCGACGAGCTGGCCCACACCAACGTGCCCGGCTCGAAGAACGTCAAGCGCTGGCAGGACGTGGACGAGATCCTGGACGCCGGCATCGACGTCGTCTCCACGGTGAACATCCAGCACCTGGAGTCGGTCAACGACGTCGTCCAGGAGATCACCGGCGTGCCGCAGCGCGAGACCGTGCCCGACGAGGTGGTGCGCCGCGCCGACCAGATCGAGCTGGTGGACATGTCGCCGGAGGCGCTGCGCCGCCGCATGGCGCACGGCAACGTGTACGCGCCGGAGAAGGTCAGCGCCGCCATGTCCAACTACTTCCGCGTCGGCAACCTCACCGCGCTGCGCGAACTCGCGCTGCTGTGGGTGGCCGGCAAAGTGGACGACCAGCTCGACCGCTACCGCGCCGACCACGGCATCGCCACCACCTGGGAGACCCGCGAGCGGGTGGTGGTCGCCCTGACCGGCGGCCCCGAGGGCGACACGCTGGTCCGCCGGGCCGCCCGCATCGCCGCCCGCACCAAGGGCGCCGACCTGCTCGCGGTGCACGTCACCAGCGCCGACGGGCTGGCCGGCGCCGACCCGGCCAGCCTGGCCCGCCAGCGCACGCTGGTGGAGGACATGGGCGGCAGCTACCACCAGGTGGTCGGCGACGACGTCCCGCGGGCGCTGCTCGACTTCGCGCGCGGCGTCAACGCCACCCAGCTCGTCCTCGGCGCCTCGCGCAGGGGGCGGTTCGCGCAGATCTTCTCCCGGGGCGTCGGCGTGGAGACCACCGCCCGGTCCGGCTCGATCGACGTCCACATGATCACGCACGAGGAGGCCAAGCAGGGACGCCGCCGGCCCGCCCGCACGCGGGCCGCGCTCACCCGCACCCGGCGGGCGAGCGGCTGGGCGCTGTCGGTGGCCGGGATGCCGCTGCTGACGGCCGCGCTGGCGCCGTTCCGCGACATGTTGTCGCTGCCCAGCGAGATCCTGTTCTTCCTCTGCCTGACCGTCGGGGTGGCCCTGGTGGGCGGCATGTGGCCGGCCATCACCGCGGCCGTCGGCGGTTCGCTGCTGCTCAACTGGTTCTTCACCGCGCCGGTCGGCGAGTTCACCATCGCCGCCCCGGAGAACCTGTTCGCGCTGGTCGTGTTCGTGCTGGTGGCGGCGGCGGTGAGCACGATCGTGGACATCGCCGCCCGCCGGACGAGGGAGGCCGCGCGGGCCGGCGCCGACGCCGAGCTACTGTCCACCATGGCCGGTCACGTGCTGCGCGGCGAGGCCGCGGTGTCCTCGCTGCTGGAACGCATGCGCGAGACCTTCGGCCTGACCTCCGTCACCCTGCTGGAACGGCGGCCCGAGGCCGCGCGCGCGCCCGACCAGCACTCCGACCCGGACGCCTGGCGGATCGTCGCGACCTCCGGCGGCGCCCCCGCCACCTGCCCGGGACGGTCCGACACCGACGTCGTCATCGACGAGGAACTGGTCCTGGCCGCCAGGGGCGAGCCGCTGGAGGCCGCCGACCGCACGGTGCTGGAGGCGTTCGCCGCCGAGACCGCCGTCGCGCTGCGCCAGGAACGCCTGCAGCAGGAGGCCGAGCTCGCCCGCCCGCTCGCCGAGGCCGACCGGATGCGCACCGCGCTGCTGGCCGCCGTCAGCCACGACCTGCGCACGCCGCTCGCCTCCGCCAAGGCCGCCGTCGAGAGCCTGGGCAGCACCGAGGTCGCCTGGTCGGAACAGGACCGGTCCGAGCTGCTCGCCACCGCGAAGGAGTCGCTGGACAAGCTGGACCGGCTGGTGGCGAACCTGCTGGACATGAGCCGCCTGCAGGCCGGCGTGCTCGGGGTGAGCGCGCAGCCGCTGGCGCTCGAAGAGATCGTGCCGCGCGCCATCGACGATCTCGGCCCGCTGCGGGACCGCGTCGAAGGCGACGTCTCCGTCGAGCTGCCCGACGTGCTGGCCGATCCCGCGTTGCTGGAACGCGTCCTGGTCAACCTCATGTCCAACGCCGTGCGCTTCAGCCCGCCCGGCCAGACCGTGCTGGTCACCGCCAGCGGGCACGGCGACCACGTCGAGATCCGGGTGATGGATCGCGGCCCCGGCATCCCGCCGGAGGCGCACGACCGCGTCTTCCAGCCGTTCCAGCGGCTCGGCGATCGCGACAACCACTCCGGCGTCGGGCTCGGGCTCGCCCTGTCCCGCGGGCTCGCCGAGGCCATGGGCGGCACGCTCGTGCCCGACGAGACCCCCGGGGGCGGTCTCACCATGATCCTCACCCTGCCCGTCGCCGCCCCCGGACGGTGAGGCCCGGGGCTCCACGTCAGAGGGCGGCCAGGCCGAGCGCGAAGGCGGCGGCGCTGAGGATCATCAGCAGCAGCGACGGCAGGGTGTCCTTGGCGGCGTCGCGAGCCCTGAGGTGGGTGGCGACGGCGCCGGCCATGAGGAGCGCGAGGCCGGCCGCGGCCGCGACCCCGAGGACTTCGACCCACAGCCCGGCGACCAGTCCCACGGCTCCGAGGATCTCCAGCGCGCCGATGACCCGCATGAGCCCGGCCGACACCCCGAGCTTGCCCAGCTGGGCCGCCATAGCGTCCTTGCCGGTGAGCTTGGGGAAGCCGGCGCCGGCGAAGGCGAGAGCCAGCAGGAGGGACAGCACGACGATGGCGATGAACATGAACGCGAGCTCCTCGCGATAGAACATTCAATACTTCAGTGACTGAAGTATGTTCTACCAGAAGTTTTCTGCGCGACGCACCTAGGGGTCGGCGCAGCGACGGCGAGGAGGAGGAGGAGGAGGAGGCGGGTGGGCGATCGCCCGGAGGTCAGCGGCGGGGGCCGGTGGCCGACTGGGCCAGACGGAGCAGCGACAGCAGCGCGGTGCGCTGGTCGTCGTCGAGCACCGAGATGATCGGCGCCCGCTCGAAGAGGCGGGCCAGCAGGCGGCCGCGGAGCTCCTGGCCGGACTCGGTGAGAACGAGCCGCTTGGCCCTCCGGTCGGCCGGGTCAGGCTCCCGGCGCAGGAAACCGCACTGTTCGAGCGCGTCCGCGATGCCGGTCACGTGGGAGGGCTCGCAGTGCAGCTGGCCGGCTATCTGGCCCATGCGCAGCGGTTGCCCGAGCTGGAGCAGGGTGTGGGCCTGCGGCACGGTGAGACCGACCGCGGCGGCCGTCTCGTCGAAGTGCGCCCGCAGGGCGGCGTCTGCGGCGAACAGGCGTTCCACGATCTCCTGGCCCTCGGGATCCGGCCAATCGATCTCCAGCTCCGCCACGACTCCCCCGCTGCCCACACTGTTTCAGCTCTTGAACTATATGCCCGTCGTGCGCCGGCGGGCGCACCCCCAGGCGTCACACGGCGGCCGGTACGGCGGGCTCGGCCACGCGGTGCCGGCCGTCGGCCGCCCGGGACGCCCGCGACACCTGGGCCATCGCCAGGAAGGAGACCAGCAGGCAGGCGGCGCCCAGCGGCATGAGGTCCTTCTCCACGAACGGCACCATGACGTCGGCGACCACCAGGACGGGCGTCCACGCCTTGACGCGGCGCTGGACGGCGAGCTGGAGGACCAGGCCGATCTGGGCGACGAAGAACAACATCGGCCCGAAGTCGTAGACCACCTGCTGCACCCCGGGAACCGACTGGACCTGGTCGAAGAGCACGCCCATCGCGGCGTGGTCGGCCGAGCGGAACCCCACGACGATGTCGATGGAGAACTGGGCGATCAGCGTGGCGATGCCGACATATCCGGCTACGGCCAGCCCTGTCGCCAGCCGGCCGCGGCCGGCCAGCCTGCGCATCTCGTGGAAGGTCACGGCGAAGAACGCCAGGGCGCCGATGAAGGCCAGGTGCCCGGTCGTCCAGGCCGGGCCGGGACCGCGGCTGCCGTCCAGGCCGTCCAGGATGCGCAGGACGCCGTAGGCGAAGGTGAGCACGGGGGCGGCGACGAAGGCGATGCGGGGGTTCATCTCGTTGACTCCTTAGCGGTGATGACCTCCCCAATCCTGGTTTTCCGCGGCCTGCCGGACATCGCCGGAGCGGGCGAAGTCGCGTCTCGCTCTTGAGCGGGATGCGGTACCCCACCTCCCTCCTGAGAGGGATCATTCCCCGACCGGGCCGACGAGGCCGAGCTCGTAGGCGAGCACCGCCGCCTGGGTGCGGTCGCGGGCGCCGAGCTTGTCCAGGAGGTTGCCGACGTGCGTCTTGACCGTCTCCCTGGTGACGTGCAGCGCGGCGGCGATCTCCGCGTTGCTCCGCCCGAGCGCGATGTGCCGCAGGACGTCCAGCTCGCGCGGCGTCGGCTCGACGGGCAGGCGCCGGCGGGCGCTGCCCACGTGCGGCGCGGCGATGCGGCGCAGCGCGTCGGGGAAGAGCACCGCGTCGCGCCGGTGCACCAGGCGGACCGCCTCCACCAGCTCGCCGGCGGGCGAGCGTTTGAGCACGTAGCCGGCGGCTCCCGCGCGCAGGGCGCCCCAGACGAGCTGGTCGCTCTCGAACGTGGTGACCATGACGACGCGCGTGCTCGGCGAGCGGCGGGCCAGCTCCCGGGTCGCGGCCAGGCCGTCCATGACCGGCATGCGGATGTCCATCAGCACGACGTCCGCGCCGGCGCCGGCCGTGACCGCCGCTCGTCCGTCGGCGGCCTCGGCCGTCACCTCGATGTCGTCGTGCAGGGAGAGCATGGTCGCCCAGCCCGAGCGGATGAGCTGCTCGTCGTCGGCCAGGACGACCCGGATCACAGCGGCAGGCTCGCCCGGACGCGCCACGTTCCGCCCACCTCCTCCCAGGTGCACGTCCCGCCGGCGAGCCGGGCCCGCATGCGCATGCCGGTCAGGCCGCGCCCGGGCTCCCCCGGCCTGCTCAGGGTCGCGTTGTCCATGGTCAGGGTCAGTTCGGCGGCGGCGGCGACGGCGAGCGTGACCGGGCCGTGCCCGTACCGCAGGGCGTTGGTGAGCGCCTCCCTGGCGATCGCGAACGCGGCCCGCGAGGTCGCGGGCGACACCTTGCCGAGGTGGCCGACGCTGACCCGGACGTCGAGGCCGCGGGTGAGCGTGCCGAGCGCCTCCAGGGTGGGCGTCCGGCCGGCCGCGCCGTCGTCGAGCACGCCGAGCAGCACGTCGAGCTCCTGCTGGGCGTTGCGGGCGGTGGTCGTCAGGTGGCCGAGCGACTGGGCGGCGAGCTCGGGGGCGGCGCGACGCAGCGCCGCCTCGGTCGCCATGGCCTGCACCAGGACGACGCTGAGTGCGTGGCCGACGGAGTCGTGCAGCTCCAGGGCGAGCGACTGGCGGCGGTCCAGTTCGTCGATCAGCCGGGACGGCTCGGAACGCAGCAGCCGCCGCGCGACCCAGCGCTGGCCGAGCCCGGCGGCGACCATCGCGGCCAGCACGACGGCGGTGAGCAGCAGCACCTCGGCCACCTGGCCGGGCGCCGCCTGCCAGGCCCGCGGCAGCAGCCCGGGGGACAACGCCAGGACGGCCGCGCTGAGCGTCCCGCCGACGTACAGGTGCAGGCTGGTCAGGGCCACCAGGTAGAGGCGGTCACCGCGTTCGGGCACGTCCACGTCGAGCAGGTCCGACAGCGCGATCACCTCCAGGCGGCGGGTCAGCGGCAGCAGCGCGAGCAGCACCGAGGCGGGCAGGCACGCCGCCCACAGCGCCAGCAGGCGGCCCGGCGTCAGCTCGGCCAGGATCGGCAGGCCGAGCCCGGCGGCGACCGGAGCCAGCAGCGCGGCGCCCAGGAGCTGGTAGACCCCGGCCCGCGCGGCCTGGGCGAGAGGGCGTTTCACGTGGACCGACGTTAGCCGACGCCGCCGGGGCCGCACTCCCCCGCCGGGGGGAGGCAGGGCGGCCCGGTCGTTCCTAGCGTGAGCGCCATGACGAGAACTGATCGTTCGCGCGGCGCCGCGGCGCCGCTCCCCGTGGCCGCCGCGACCGCGGGATCGCCGGTGACCGGCGGGCGGCTGCGCACGGCGTGGCGGGCCGCCCACGCGCCGGTGGCCGGGGTGCCCCGCTGGGCGCGGATCGCCGCCTACGCCGTGCCGTTCACCGTGCTGCCGTCCAGCCTCTGGCGGTTGCCCGCGGCGTTCGACCGCGGGATCGGGCTCGGTGAACGGCTGTACGTCGTGTGCCTGTCGATCGTGTCGGAGCTGGCGGCGTTCACCGCCGTCGGGCTGGTGGCCGCGTGGGGTGAGCGGTTTCCCCGCTGGGTCCCCGGGTTGCCTGGCCGCAGGGTGCCGACGCCGGCCGCCGTCGTTCCGGCGGCGTCGGGCGCCGTGCTCCTGACGGTCCTGTGGACCGCGGCCTTCGTGACCCAGCTCGCCGGGGTGACCATGCGCGGCGAGCCGATCCCGCCGGACTTCCCCAGCCGGGCGGGCGGCTGGGAGGCCGCGATCTTCGCCGTCTGCTATCTTCCGCTCCTGCTGTGGGGGCCGCTGCTCGCCGCCGTCACCTACGCCTACCACCGGCGCCGGAACCCGCGACCCGGCGTGCCCGCGCTCAGTGGGCCAGGGCGGCGGTGAGGCGGTTGCTGAAGCGCGCGAGCAACCCGCTCTGGGACGTCTCGGAGACCATCCGGCCGACGAACGGGGGGATGCGCCAGTTGGCCGGGCTGCGCCGGGCCAGCCTGGACACCAGGTTGACGTGCGGGTAGCGGGCCCTTTCGTAGGCGCGCAGCCGTTGCGCCGGGTCGCCGCCCTTGGCCAGCTCGCGGCCGAGCACCCACACGTCCTCCAGGGTCTGGTTGGCGCCCTGTCCGAGGGTGGGGGGCATGAGGTGGGCGGCGTCGCCGAGCAGGGTGACGCGGCCCTTGCCCCACTCCCGGCGCACCTTCTGCCAGTGGTGGCCGAAGAAGTCGAGGTCGGCCTCCGACGCCTGGGCGAGCAGCTCGGGGACGGGCGACGCCCAGCGGCCGAAGCGGCGCCGCAGCTCGGCCAGGGGCGCGGCCGGGCGCGGCTCGCCAGGGGCCCAGCGCACGTCGAACCACCATTGGAGCTTGCCGTCACCGGCGGGGATGATCCCGCAGGCGCCTTCCTTACCGGTGATCATGAGGTGCAGGTGGGTGCGGGCGAGGTCGATGTCGATCCGGCTCAACGCCTGCCAGGTGCCGAACGTGGCCGTCCGGATGGGGACGTCGCCCCACAACTCGCGCCGGACGACCGAGTGGTGGCCGTCGGCGCCGATCAGCAGGTCGCCGGTGGCCGTCGAGCCGTCCTCGAAGGTCGCGGTCACCCGGTCGCCGTCCTGGGTCACGGTCCGGCAGGCCGTGCCGTAGCGGATCAGGTCGCCGGGCAGCCCGTCGGCCAGCCGTTCCAGCAGGAGACGGCGGGAGACCGACTTGTTGGGGAAACCGTAGAGCGCGGCCGCGTGGGCCATGTCGGAGGTGAGCCGCAGCCGGCCGTCCGCGGTCAGCGCGTCGATCCGGTCGAACCGGCCGCCGACGCCGTCAAGGGTGACACCGAGGTCGTGCAGCACCGCGGCGCCGTTGCTGAAGATGCTCAGCCCGGCGCCGCCCGTGCGCAGGGCGGTGGCCTGTTCGTAGATCCGCACCTGGTGGCCGGCGGCGAGCAGGCTGCGCGCGACGGCCAGGCCGCCCACGCCGGCGCCGATGACAACAACATCCATTTTATCTCCAAAACGAAGTTACTTCGATTCAAAGATACATCGCTGTGAAGTACATTGGGGCGAGTGACCGACAACCACCCAGAAGCGGACGTCTACCGCGAGTTCCTGATCGCGGTCATGCTGCACATCGAGGCCATCGCCGACCGGCTCGGCGTGCACCATGTGGACGTGGCCGCGCTCATCCTGCTGGAGATGCGCGGCCCTCTCCCGGTGGGGGCGATCTCGGAGGAGCTGGGGCTCCCGTCCGCGTCCGCGACCCGGCTCATCGACCGTCTGGAGAAGGCCGGCTACGTGCGGCGGGTACGCGGCGAACGCGACCGGCGCATGGTCACGGTGGAGCTGCTGGAGGGTGGCATGGCCGAGTACCACGCCACCCGCGTCACCTCCGAGCGGCACCTGGAGCAGATCCGCGGGCAGTTCACGCAGGAGCAGGTGCCGCTGATGCTGGGCCTCCTCGCCGGGGTCGCCCGCGCCTACCGCTCGGCCACCAGGGAGATCCGCGAGCAGTCCGACTGAGAGGCTGCTCGTGGGGTCAGGGCGTGTCGCCGGCAGTGTCGTCAGCGCGGTCGACCTCGTCGGCGAAGGCGAGGACCCGGGTGTTGACGCGGTCGGGGAACTCGCCGTTGAGTGCGTGGGAGGCGTCCGGCCACAACTCGACGACGCCCCGGGCGAGCAGGCGGCGGGCCCGCAGGGCGGCCTTGCGCGGGTTGTGGATGATGCTGCGCCCGGCGATCAGCGCGAGCACCGGCACGTCCAGCCCGGCCACCTGGTCGTCCGTGGGGTACGCAGGCGGCGGCAGGAACGCGGTGAAGTCCCGCATCCCGGCCGAGATGAGGTTGGCGACGGGCTCGTCGGCCGAGGCGTCGGCCCCGCCGGAGATCCAGCTCAGCAGCTTCCTGCGCCACGACTCGGGGAAGAACGGCACCACCGAGCCCAGCGAGAAGACGACGACCTTCCAGGTGATCCGGCCGAACAGGTTGGCGGGGTCGAGCACGCTCACCGAGGCGATCCGCTCCGGCACGCGCAGGGCCAGATAGAAGGCGCTCCACCCGCCGATGGACACCCCGAGGAGGTGGACCCGGGCGAGGCCGAGCCGGTCCAGCAGTTCGGCCAGCCAGGTCGCCTGGTCCTCCGCGCTCGTGAACGCCCGGGTCTGCACCGACAGGCCGGGCTCGCCGAGCAGGTCGACGGCGTAGACCGGCCGCCGGGCGACGAGGCCGGCCAGGTTCGCCTCCCACATCGGGGTGGCCGAGGTGCGCCCCGGCAGCAGCAGCAGCGGCACACCGTCGCCGCCGCCGAAACGGTAGACGCGGACGGTTCCGAAGCCGGTCACCACGTCGTGGGTCTGGCCGGGTTCGGGGAGCCGGGCCATGGCGTCGTCGTAGGCGCCGCGGTAGCGCGCGAAGGCGGGGGCGTCGCGGAAGTGGCCGAGCCGTCGTGCGCGGAACGCGGCTCCGATGTTGGGTTCCACAAGATCGTTCATGTGCGGGATCCTTCGTTCGCCCTTTGCGATACGATCGTATCGCAACAACGTCACGATACACTCGTATCGCGAAGAGGGGGAGGCCGTGCCGAAGCAGGTGGACCACGCGGCGCGGCGGGCCGAGATCGCCCATGCCGCGCTCAGGCTGTGCGCTCGCGACGGCCTGGCCGGCGTGAGCATCGGAGGGGTCGCCCAGGAGGCCGGCGTCTCCAAGGGGCTCGTGCAGCACTATTTCGCGGCGAAGGCCGACCTGATGCGCGCCAGCGCGCAGCTGCTCAGGCAGGAGATCGAAGGCCATCTCCGGGCGGCCCTGCGGGAGGCCGCCGGGCCGGCCGACACGCTGCGGCGCACGCTGCTCGCCGTCGTCGAGCTGGGCTCGCGCGCTCCCGTGCTGCTGCTGGCCGGGCACGCGTTCCTGGCCAGGGCCGTCGACGATCCCGACGTGCGCGAGCTGTACCGCGCGGGCGGCGACGCGGTGCACCGCGAGATCGCCGCGCTCGTGGCCGCCACCGCCGCGGACCCCGGCGTCGAGGCGGGCGCCGAGGCGCACGTGCTGCTCGCGCTCGCGCGCGGGCTGGCCGACGGGGTGCTGGTCGGGGAACTGGGCATCGCCGAGGCGACCGCCGTCCTCGACCACCAGCTCCGCCGGCTCGGCCGGCCGGCGGGCTCCTGACCGAACGCCGCGGGCGGCCCGGGGAGATCCTCCGCCGGGCCGCCCGCGGCGGCTCTCACCCGCCGATCGCGGGCATGCCCTCCGGTACGGCCTCCGCCGCCGCCTCCGGCCTGGCCGCCGCGAGCAGTTCCACCAGCCGGTCCGCGATCGCGGCGATGGTGGGCTGCTGCCACAGCAGGGTCGCGGGAAGACGGCAGCCGAAGCGCTTGTCCAGCCGCCGCCGGACCATGACCGTCATCACCGAGTCCAGCCCCTGCTCGACCAGGGGACGGCGGACCGCCAGGTCCTCGGGGGCCAGCCGCATGACGGCCGCGATCTCCGCGCGCACCTCGGGCAGGACACGCTCGCGCAGATCCGCCGCCGTCAGCCCGGCGAACGACTCCGCGGGCCCGCCCAGCTCCTCCTCGGCCGGGACGGGCGCGTCGATCACCGGGTAGCGCAGCCCCGTGAGATGTCCCACCACCCGGCCGTCCGGGTCGGCCAGCAGCGCCCGCACGGTGTCGTCGGCGGCCCGGTCCACGGCCGCGTCGATGACCACCGTCGCGGGTGGGGCGCCGGTCAGCACGACCTCGTCGATGCGCACGACCATGCGCAGCACCGGGTCGCCGGGGAACACGCAGGGCGCCACGGACATCGCCGCGTCCAGCGCCGGGGCCCAGCTCTCGGCGTCCCCGGTGCGGACGGTGGCGCGCAGCGCGCCGTCGCCGCCCAGCAGCGTCTCGATCGTCCAGTCGAAGCCCGTCGAGGGCACGCCGACGGCGGCCAGCCGCCGGTGCACGAACGTGGGGTCGATCGGGGTCAGAGCGCCGGCGTCGGGCAGCACGTCGGGCTTGACCTGGCCAGGAGCGGCCACGTCGGCGGTGACGTGCACCAGCCAGGCCGGTTCGGGCTCGCCGGGAGCGGCCGGCGTACGGGCCGCGAGCCGTATCGCCGGAGGTTCGTGCACGACCTGGACCTGCCGGCGTTCCGCGGTCATCAGCGGATGCGTCATCTCCACGCCGGTGAGCGTGACGTCCTCGTCCTCGGCGGCGTGCAGGAACGTGTTGACCAGCACGGCGGCGGGCACGATCTCGATCCCGTTGAGGGTGTGGCTGCCCGGGTAGGGCCGGTTGGCGTCCTCCAGGCCGGTCCGCCACACGCGGGTCCGGCTGCCGGCGAGGCGGGTCCCGGCGCCGAGCAGGGTGTGGGAGCGCACGTCGTGCCCGCGGTTGCCGTCGTCGCCGGAGTCCTCGCGCCAGTGGCGGCGGTGCTGCCAGGCGTACGGCGGCAGGTCGGTGAGGCCGCCGTACGGCTGCAGCCGGTTCCAGTCCACCTCGACGCCGTGACAGTGGGCCGTGCCCACCGCGGCCAGGAAGCCGGGCAGCTCCGGCTGGTTCCTGCGCAGCGAGGTGCCGACGAACACGTCCTCGAACCCGTTCTCCGACAGCGTCTCGGTGACGGAGTGCGCGACCACCGGGTGGGGGGAGATCTCCAGGAACACGCGGTAGCCGTCCTGCGCCGCGGCCGTCGTCGCCGCGGTCAGCCGCACGGGGTCACGGAGGTTCGCCGCCCAGTACGCCCCGTCCGGCACGGGCGTCGCCCGGGGGTCGGCCAGCGCGGTCGTGTACATGGGGATGCGCGGCGGGCCGAACGACAGATCGGCGACGGCGGCGGCCAGCTCGACGGCCAGCGGTTCCATGTGCGGGCTGTGGAAGGCGACGTCCGAGGCCACCCGCCGCACCACGATGCCCTCGGCCGGCCAGTCCTCGACCACCGCCTCGACCGCGGCGACGTCGCCGGACAGCACGGTGGACCCCGGCGACGACGAGATCGCGGCCACCAGGTCGGTCCGCCCGGCCAGCCGCTCGGCCGCCTCCTCGAAGGACAGGCCGACCATCGCCATGGCCCCCTTGCCCTCGGCCTGCCGCAGCAGCCGCGAGCGGCGGCAGATCAGGCGGGCGCCGTCGGCGACGGACATCGCGCCGGCCGTCACCGCCGCCGCGATCTCGCCGACGGAGTGGCCGATGACGGCCCGCGGCGCGACCCCGTACGCGTTCCAGAGCCGGGCGAGGCCCAGCTGCATCACGAAGATCATGGTCTGCACGCGGTCGATCGTGTCGAGGTCGCCGTCGGCCAGGACCTGCCGCGGCGAGAAGCCGATCTCCTCGGCGAAGATCGGCTCCACCTCGTCGACCAGGGACGCGAAGTCCGGCACGGCCAGCAGCTCCCGCCCCATGCCGCGCCACTGGCAGCCCTGGCCGGAGAACACCCAGACCGGCCCGGGGCCGAGGTCGGGCAGCACGTCCCCGGTGAGCACCGCCTCGGCCGGCACGTCGTCGGCGAGCCTGCGCAGGTGGGCCGCCAGCTCGTCGCCGTCCGTCCCGATGACGACGGCGCGGCGGGCCAGATGGGTGCGCCGCAGCGCCAGCGTGTGCCCCGCCGACGCCGGGTCGACGCCCGTCCCGAGGTGATCGGCGAGCCGGCCCGCGTACTGCCGCAGGGCCTGCTCCGACGCGGCCGACAGCGGGAACAGCCGCTCCGCGCGGGGAGGCGTCTCCTCCTGTGCGGGCGCGTGCCGGGCCGGCGGGGCCTGTTCGAGCACGATGTGCGCGACCGTGCCCCCGTACCCGAAGCTGGAGACGCCCGCCCGGCGCGGGTGGTCGCGCTCCGGCCAGGACGATCGCCGCGTCACCACGCGCAGCCCCGAGGACTCCCACGGGACGGCCGGGTTGAGGGCGGACAGCACGCTCGGCGGGATCTCCCCGCGGTCGAGGGCGAGCACCGCCTTGATGACGCCGGCGATGCCGGCGGCGCCTTCGAGGTGGCCGATGTTGGACTTGACCGAGCCGATCAGGCACGGGTCGCCGGCGGGCCGCCCCGCGCCGTACACCGAGGACAGCGCGCCCGCCTCCAGCGGGTCGCCGAGCCGGGTGCCGGTGCCGTGCGCCTCGACGTAGTCGACGGTGGACGGCGCGACGCCCGCCTGCCTGCAGGCCCGGGCCATCACGTGCTCCTGGGCCTCGCCGCACGGCGCCATGATGCCGTTGGTGTGCCCGTCCTGGTTCACGGCGCTGCCGATGACCAGCGCGAGCACGCGGTCACCGTCGCGTTGCGCGTCGGACAGGCGCTTGAGCACGACCACGCCGCAGCCCTCGCCGCGGCCGTAGCCGTCGGCCGCCGCGTCGAACGACTTCGACCGCCCGTCGGGCGCCAGGGCTCCGGCGGTGCCGAGCGTGAGCGTCTGGCCGGGGGTGACCAGCAGGTTGACGCCGCCGGCGAGGGCGACGTCGCTCTCGCCGAGCCGCAGGCTCTGCGCGGCCAGGTGCAGCGCGACCAGCGACGCCGAGCAGGCGGTGTCGATCGCCATGCTGGGGCCGCGCAGGTCGAGGGAGTAGGAGATGCGGTTGGCCACGGCGCAGGTCGCGGCGCCGATCCCGGTCCATGCCTCGATCTGGGGCAGGTCCTCCAGCAGCCGGCCGCCGTAGTCGGCTGTGCAGACGCCGACGAACACCCCGGCGTCGGTCCCGGCCAGCTCGTGCGGCGGCAGCCCGGCGTGCTCCAGGGCCTCCCACGCGGTCTCCATGAGGATGCGCTGCTGCGGGTCCATCAGCTCGGCCTCGCGCGGCGACAGGCCGAAGAACTCCGCGTCGAAGCCCTCGATGTCGCTCAGGAAGCTGCCGTGCCGTACGGCGTCGCGCAGCGCGGCGGCGTGTTCGGGGCTCCGGGTCTCGTAGCTGCGCCAGCGTTCGGCGGGCAGCGGCCCGGTCGTGTTGCGGCCGGCGCACAGCAGGTCCCAGAACTCGTCCGGTGAGTGGACGTCGCCGGGGAGACGGCATCCGATCCCGACCACCGCGACTGGTTCCACCCGGGCTCCGCGCGGAGTGTCGACCATCTGCGTTCGTTTCCCTTCGATGTCAGGCCCAATGAGGAGTTTCGAGGATTTCGAGCACGGCCCCGGAGACGGTCACCCCTGGCCCGGTGCCGAGCATGAGCAGGTGGTCGCCGGGGCCCAGCTGCCCGGTCGTGAGCAGGTGGTCGAGGGAGAGCACCTGGTCGCCGGCCCCGCAGTGGCCGATGGTGCGGCCGTAGTCCCAGGTGGAGCGGGACATGGGCAGATCGACCACGGCCATGCACCGCTGTTCGACGATCTCCTCGGAGTAGTTCATGAACGCCACGCGGGTCAGGTCGCGGGCCTCGATCCCGCTCTCGTCCAGCACGCGCTCGACGATCTCCATCAGCGCCCGCTGGATGTTGAACAACGCCGCGCCGGCCTCGCCCTTGGGCATGACCTGCTGCCGGAACTGCTCGTTGCGGGCCGCGAAGCTCATCCGGCGCCCGACCGTGACGCCCGGCGGGAACAGCGGTTCGCTGCCCCGGTGCAGCTCCTCGGCCGCGGCCACCGTCGTCGTGCAGACCGACGCCAGGCGGGCGAACCCGCGGTCCTTGGTGAGGACGAGCGCGGCGGCGGCGTCCCCGCCGATGTAGCCGGGGCCCATCCGCCACCGGTCCATCAGCGGGGTGCCGTAGTTGTCGGCGGCGACCAGCAGGGCGGCCTGCCTGCCGGGCGCGGCGGCCAGGTGACCGGCCGCCAGTTCCAGGGCGATGAACATGCCGTTGCAGCCCTGCCGGATCTCGGTGGCCAGGACGTCTCCGCCGACGAGATGACGTTGCAGGTAGGAGTGCGGGGGCCAGCCGTCCGGGCCCTGGTGCCAGGTCGAGGCGTACAGGAGGAGATCGAGGTCGCCCGGCGCCCGGCCGCTGCGCTTGATCGCGCTGCGCGCCGCGTGCAGGGCCATCTCCGGAGCCGGCACGTCGCCGGCGACCACCGTCCCCGCCAGGTTGTGCAGCTCGGCGTCCTCCGCCGGGTACCAGCCCTTGGCGACGGCCTTCTCGACGCTGACGACGGTCCTGGGCAGGTAGGTTCCCACGCCGCCGATGTAGGTGTCCGCGTACCGCATGACTTCCGTCCTCGTCCCGGCTAAGCGGATTGGAGTTCTCTGACCATCGTCACGATGGTCGCGACGTCCCTGAAGTTCTCGGGGTCGAGCATGGCGGCGGTGACCCGGACGCCGACGTCCTTCCTGAGGAAGTTCAGCAGCCGCGCCGTGCGCAGGGAGTCCAGGAGACCCGACACCAGGAGCGGGGTCGTCTCGTCGACCTTGACGTCGTCGCCGTCCAGGACGAGGTTGTCCTGGACGAAGTCGACCAGGCGCCGGGTGAGGTCGTCGCTCACGCGCGTGCTCCTCTCGTGACGGGAGCGGTGGACAGGATCCGGAACGCCGCCGCGGCGACCGACGTGCCGGAGCCGAAGCCGACCATGAGCAGGTGGTCGCCGGGCACGAGCCCGCCGGTCGCGAGCAGGTGCTCGAAGGCGATGAACTGGTCGACCGCGCCGCAGTGGCCGACGCGCCGGCCGTAGTCCCAGGTCGTCTGGCCCTCGTCGATGCCCAGCCAGGACATCTGCCCGTCCAGGTCCTCGCGGCGGCCGTGCGGGAAGGCCACCCGGGTGATGTCGGCGAAGCCGATGCCGGCCTCGTCCAGGGTCTGCTCGACCTGCTGCATCATCGTCTTCTGGATCGTCAGGTGGATGCCGGTGCCCTGCGCCTTGAGCAGCCGCTGCCGGAACTCCTCGTGCCGGTCGCCGAAGCTCAGCCCCCTGCCGACGGTGGCGTCCGGGGGGAAGAGCGGGTAGGCGCCGTCGTTGACCGCGTCGGCCTCGGGGATCACCGTCATGTTCACCGACAGCAGCTCGGCCATGCCGTAGTCCTTGCCGAGGACGAGCGCGGCCGCGGCGTCGCCGATCAGCGCCCCGGGGGTCATCCGCCAGCGGTCCACCAGCGGAGTGCCGTGGTTGTCGGCGGAGACCACCATGGCCGTCTCCCGGTCCGCGGCGGCCTGGAGGTAGCTCGCCGCCAGCTCCAGCGAGCTGATCATCCCGACGCAGCCGCTGCGGATCTCGTGCGCCGGCACGCCGCCGCCGAGGAGGTGCATCTGCAGGTAGTGCTGGGGCTGCCAGCCGTTGGGGCCCTGGTGCCAGACCGACGGGTAGAGCAGCAGGTCCAGATCGCGCGGGGAGGACTCGCCCCACCGCTCGTAGGCGTCCAGGACCGCGAGCCGCGCCATCTCCGGCGCAGGCATGTCGCCGGCCACCGCCGCGCCGAGCTGCCGGTACCTCTCGGCGTCCGCGGCCGGGTACCAGCCTTCGCGGACGGCCTGCTCGACGCTCACGCTGTCAGGCACGTAAACGCCCAGGCTCCTGACGAACATGTTGGGTGTACGCACACGCCCCCTAACTCATCGACGAATCCCGGACAACGGCCCGCGACAGGGAAAAGCGCTTATCCGATTTATTTCCGAGGAGTCACATGGCCCCCGGCCGGTCGGTGAATACGACGGTAAATGAGCCGGCGGGCCGTCCCGGGTAAGGATAGGGGCGGCCCGTCGAATAACGCAATAAGGTGATCCGCGACCTTCCGTGACCGAGGTTCGACGGAACGTGGCGCAATAAGGGAAAGCCGCTATTCAGCTCCCCGCCGCGGATTCGCCGAATAAAATTCGGGAATCCACGGCGGCGGAACCCGGGTCGTCTCAGGCGGGCACTCTCGTGCAGACCAGGTTGTTGAGCTTGAACTGGGCGGGAATGTCGTTCGTCCCGGTGACGGACGCCGAGAAGCCGAGGCTCTGGCTGGAGCCGGGGCCGATGTAGGTGTTGGTGCCGGCGTCGCGGGCGGTCACCTGCGTGCCGGTCTGGGTCACCGTGGCGTTCCAGGCGTTGGTGATCAGCTGGTTGCCCGACCAGGCCCACGTGGCGGTCCAGCCGTAGATGGGGGTCGTGCCGGTGTTCCTGATGGTCAGGCTGCCGTTGAAGGCGCCGTTCCAGACCTCGGTGGCGTAGGTGACCTCGCAGGAGGTGCCCATCTTGAGCCCGCCGCGCAGGAAGGTCGTGAAGTTGGGCCAGGTGGGGTCGAGGGTGCCGGTGCCGACGGTCTCGCCGCAGTTCTTGGTGGTGCGGACGGTCTGCGTGCCGTAGTGGGCGGGGTCCATGACCTGCGGCATCATGTGGTCGGCGCCGGGCACCGAGACGAAGGTGGCCGACCCGCACTGGGCCTTGATCTTGTTGTAGAGCAGCACGCTCTGGCCGTGCGGCACCAGGAAGTCGGCCTGGCCGTGCAGGAACATCAGCGGCGGGTCGTTGGCGTCGACGTACGTCATCGGGTTGGCCTGGGCCACCGTGGCCGGGCAGGTCTGGATGGGACAGCCGACCAGCAGGGACTCCGGCGAGGCGGGAGAGTTGTGGTCCAGCCCGCCGGTCGGCAGGTTCTGCGCGTTCATCTGCAGGAAGTCGGTCGGGCTGTAGAAGGCGAGCCCCGTCTGGACGGCGCTGGAGACGCCGGTCGTGCCGATGGCGCCCTCCAGCGCCGACACGCCGCCGGACAGCGTGGCCATCTCCGTCAGCCAGCCGCCCGAGGAGTCGCCCATGATCGCGAATCGGTTGGGATCGAGCTGGTACGTGGCGGCGTTCGCGCGCAGCCAGCGGATCGCCGCCTTGATGTCGTGCACCTGGGCCGGGAAGATCGCCTGGGCGCTGGAGCGGACGCTGACGCCGGCCACCGCGAAGCCCAGCGGGTTGAAGATCGCGGCGATGGCGTCCGCGCCGGCTTTGCCGTCGTCGCTGCTCCACGCCGAACCGGTGTGCCAGATGATCAGGGGCCGGGGCGTGATGCCGGTGGCGGGCAGGTAGAGATCCAGCAGATGCCCTCTGCTGCCGGCCGGTTGCGCGGGCGCGTAGGCGATGTCGGTGATCGTCTGCGTCGCGTGTGCCGGCGGCGCGAAGGCCGCCGGCACACCGACGGCGGCCAGCACGGTCATCGCCAAGCCGACGGCGGCCGTGCGGATTCGAGCTTGCATGGTGCGACTCCGGTTGGTCGGATGGTCGCCGCTTCCCCGGGTGGCCGTCCGTGTCTCGTTCGATGGCAGGGCGGCCGTGATGAGCACGCCGACCTGTAGCGCCTGTGAGAACAACGTCCTGTTCGAGTGTCGCGGCTCACATCGATATGGGCGGGGAGACGATATGACACCTACGCGACAATGGTCAAAGTTTTCGAAGTTTCGTTTCCCTAAGAACGGGAAAGCGGCATAAATCGCACTTTGGGGCCGTAAGGCACGGAGACGGCCCCAGATCATCCATGGCATGCACAGCCGGTCGGATACACCCCCACGGCGTCTTTCACGCCGATGAAAGTTTCATGACCCGGCGGCCGGTGATTCCGCCGCGACAATCCCACCGGAGCCGTGAGTGATAATGTCCACCGACATGATCTCCCCAGTCGCAGGAGGACGAATGCGAAAGGCACGCGCTGTTCTCGTCTCGGCCGTCATGGTCCTTGGAGTGTCGCTGACGATCGGCGCCGCCCCGGCGCACGCCGAGAAACTGGCGGGCGTCTTCAGGGAGCACGCGGAGTGCGAGCGGATCGGCACCCAGGGCGTCGACCAGAACTGGTGGGACGACTATTCATGCCAGTGGGAGAGCAAGTACAGCTACTACTTCCTCTACGCCTGACCCCGTGAGACGCACGCCCCCCGGGCCCGCGGATCGAACCGGGGGCGCGTGCGCCCGCCGCGATCGACGGACGCCGGACGGCCGTCTCAGCGAAGGGCCGCCAAGGTGGTGAGGGGGTTGTCCAGGAGGCCGGCGAAGGCGAGTTCGGCGGCTCCGGCGAGCGTGGTGTCGTCGCCCAGGGCCGTCACGGCCAGGCGGACCCGTTCCCGCGACACCGGCAGCACGTGCGCGTCGATCCGGGCACGGACGCGCGACTCGGCGCCCGGATAGACGTCGCGCAGCATCCCGCCGAAGACCACGAGCGCCGGGTTGAACAGGTTGATGAGGTTGACGACGCCGACGCCGAGCCAGTCGCCGACGCGGTCGAGGGCGTCCCGCGCCCTGGCGTCACCGGCGCGGGCGAGGGCGACGACGGACCGGATGCCGTCGCGGCCGACGAGGTCGCCGGACCGTCCCGCGTAGTCGAGCAGCGCCTCCTCCCCCACCTCGGCCTCCAGGCAGCCGCGCGACCCGCACAGGCAGGGCCGGCCGTCGAACGGGTTGACCAGCATGTGCCCGAGTTCGCAGCCGTAGCCCGTGTCGCCGTCCAGGAGTTCGCCGCCGACGATGATCCCGCCGCCGACGCCGACGTCCCCGTGCAGGTAGACGAGGTTGTCGGCGTCTCGTCCCGCGCCGCGCACGTGCTCGGCGATCGCCCCCATGTGCGCCTCGTTGCCCACCTCGACGGGCAGCCCGAGGCCGAGCCCGGCGCCGAGTTCCGCGCCGAACGCCTGGTCCACCCAGCCGAGGTGCGGCCCGTAACGCACGGTGCCGTCGGTCCGCCTGATCAGCCCGCAGTACGAGGCGCCCACCCCCACGCACAACGAGCCCGGCCCGGCCCCGGCGACCAGCTCGCGGCCGAACGCGGCCAGGACCCCGACGACGTCCTCCAGGTCGACCCCGGCGCGGGCGCGGACGGCCTCCCTGCGGTCGAGGACCCGACCGCCCAGCCCGACGCGGGCCGCGACCAGCCGGTCCACGGCGACGTCGAACGCCAGCCCGTACACCGTGCCCTGCTCGGGCATGACGACGATGGACGGCCGCCCCGCCCGCCCCCGCCCGGCCGGCACGCCCTCGCGGACGAGCCCGACCGCGGCGAGTTCGGCGGTCAGGTCCATGATGGTGCTGCGGTTGAGGCCCATCCGGCGGCCGAGCGCGGCGCGTGACACCGCCCCCTCGTTGTGGACGCGCCGCAGCACCTCGCTCAGGTTCCGCTGCCGCATCTGCTCCTGCGTGCGCACGCCCACCGCCGATCCCGTCATCCCCGTCACCCTAGGACGTGTCCTCACAGGATCACGGTCGTGCCGGAAGGCGCAAGGAGAAGGTGGTGCGGACGCCCGGGGTGCTGGCGGCCGTGGCGGTGCCGCCGTGCGCCTCGGCCAGGTCGCGGACGATCGCGAGGCCGAGGCCGCTGCCGCCGGTGCGGCGGTTGCGGGACTTCTCCGCCCGCCAGAACCGGTCGAAGACGTGCGGCAGGTGCTCGGCGCGGATGCCGATCCCCGTGTCGGTCACCTCGATGACCACGTGGTCGCCGTCCTGGCGGGCGGCCAGCGTGATGTGCCCGCCGGCCGGCGTGTAGCGCAGGGAGTTGGTGACGAGGTTGCCGACGGCCTGGCGGAGTCGTACGGGGTCGGCGGTCAGGGTGGGCGCGCCGGTGCCGCCGGCGGTCAGGGTGAGCCCGGCGGCCTCGGCGCGGCCTCGGTGGGCGGTGGCCACCTGGTCGAGGAGGTCGCCGAGGTGCACGGGTTCGAGGTGCAGGCGCAGCTTGCCCGCGTCGGCGAGGGCGAGGTCCTGGAGGTCGTCCACGATGTGCTGCAGCAGCAGGAGCTCCTCGACCAGGGAGGCGATCAGCGCGGGGTCCAGCTCGGCGACGCCGTCCTGTGCCGCCTCCAGCCAGCCCCTGAGGTTGCTCAGCGGGGTGCGCAGCTCGTGGGAGACGTCGCTGACCATGGCCTTGCGCTGCTCCTCCATGCGCTGGAGGTGCTCGGACATCTCGTTGAACGCCGTGGCCAGCTCGCTGATCTCGCCGGTCGTCCTGACCTGGACGCGGGCGGAGCTGTCACCGTCGCGCATCCGCCGGGCGGCGTGGGTGAGCGCGTTGACCGGGCCGACCAGGCGCCTGGCCGCCATGACGCTGACGCCGACGGTCAGCACGAGCACGAGGAGGGCGGCGCCGGCGATCGAGGGCAGCGGGATGCGCGGGCCGGTGGCCTCGGCCGGGGATCCGATGTACAGGTAGGCGGCGGGGGCGACGTAGGGGTCGAGCTGTTCCTTACGGGCGGCGACGATGCAGGACGAGATCGTCTGGCCGGGCTCGGCCTCCGAGGACGCCGGCCGCTTCTCCTTGGGAACCCAGGTGAGGTCGAGTCCGACCGAGCCGCGTTCCGCGCCCTTGCCCTTCAGGCATCTGCCGACCAGCAGGTTGAGCTGCTTCAACGCGGCCCTTTCGGTGCGCGTCGGCGTGTTGAAGGTGACCGCGTCGCAGGGGGCCGTCACCGCCGGGGCCGGGCTCGGCTCCTGCGGGACGCCCTCGCCGGTCGTCGTCACGGAGGGCCGGCCGGTGTGCGAGACGCTCGTCCGGACGGGCTGCCCGGTACGTCTCATGCAGGCGGCGTAGGCGTCGGCGGCCTTCCCCAGCCGGGCCCGGTCACGGTCGGGCAGCAGGAAGGGGCCCACCGCGCGCGGATCGATGCGGTCCTCGGCCGCCCCCGGCACCAGGGTCACGTCCACGGCCAGCGGATCGACGACGGCCGACACCCGGGCGGGCAGCGGGGTCCCGGCGGCCGCCGAGTCCGCGATGAGGGCGCCCTTCTCCGTGGTCAGCGCGACGCGGCGGCTGTTGGCGGCGGCGAGGTCGCGTACGGTGGCGGCGACGCCGGACCAGTCGGGATGGCGGGAGGCGTAACCGAGCAGGCTGTTGTTGATCTGGGCGTCGCTGGCCAGCGTCTGGCCCTGCTCGCGCTGGATCGCGCCGGAGGTGCTGTTGGCGGCCAGCCACGCCGTCGCCGTGATCGAGCAGACCGCCACGACGGCCGAGCTGGTGAGCAGCCGGACGAACAGCGACCTCATGCCTGGGTCAGCTTGTAGCCGACGCCGTACACGGTCAGCAGCCGGGACGGGCGGCGCGGGTCGGGCTCGATCTTCTTGCGCAGGTTCATCACGTGCACGTCGACCGTGCGCTCGGTGATGAACCGGTCGAAGCCGTGGACGCGCTCCAGCAGCTGCTTCCTGGTGAACACCCGTTCCGGCTCGGCGGCCAGCGTCTCGACGATCCGGAACTCCGCGAGCGTGCAGTCGACCGGCGTGCCCGCCACGGTGACGGTGTGCCTGACCGGGTCGACGACCAGGTCGCCCGCCCGGAACAGCCGGCCGGTCTCCGGCGCCCTGCCGGTGCGGCGCAGCAGCGTGCGCACGCGGGCCATCAGCTCGCGCGGGCTGTACGGCTTGGTCATGTAGTCGTCGGCGCCGAGGTCGAGCCCGAGCAGCAGGTCGTCCTCGGTGGACCGGGCGGTCAGCATCAGGATCGGCAGGTCGGACTCGGCGCGCAGCACCCGGCAGACGTCCAGGCCGTCGACCTTCGGCATCATCACGTCGAGCAGCACGAGGGCGGGGTCTCCCTGCCGGGCCTCGTCGATCGCCGAACGTCCGTCGTGCACGACGCGGACCTCGTGGCCCTCGCGCTCCAGGTAGCGCCTGAGCAGTTCGGCCTGCTTGGGGTCGTCCTCGGCGACCAGCACGTACGCGCACATGGCCCGAGGTTATGCGCACTGCGCGAGTGCATACGGGATCCGCATGACAGGCAAACAGGTTCCACACATTCTGCCGCCAGGCTGCGCCGGGTGAGAACCAACCTGCTTCGTACGGCCGCGGCGACGGCACTCGCCCTCCTGCTGGCGGGCTGCGCGGGCAGCGCAGACAGTGCCGTACGACCCGACCCCGCGCGCACCACGGCGAGCACCCCTGCGAGCACCGCGGCGAGCACCGAGCCGCTGGGCGGCGCCGGATCGAAGATCGCGAGCGTCAAGGGGGCCCGGATCACGATCTACCGGGACAGACAGGGCGCGGCCCAGAGGACGATCACCAGTCCCAACGACTACGGCGCGACGCGCGTCTTCCTGGTGGAACGCGACGAGGGCGACTGGCTCCAGGTGCTGCTGCCGATCCGGCCCAACGGCAGCAAGGGCTGGATCAAGGCCGCCGACGTGACGCTCGCGGAGACCTCCCACCGCGTGGAGATCGACCGCGGGGCGTTCCGCTTCACCGTCTACGACGGCGACCGGCCGGTCAGGACGGGCAAGGTCGCGACCGGCGAGGCCGGGACGCCGACGCCGCCGGGCCGCTACTTCTTCACCGAGCTGGTGAGGCCCACCGGCGACGGCGGCGCCTACGGCGCGTACGCCTTCGGGCTGAGCGGCTTCTCACCGGTGCTGAAGAGCTTCGCCGGCGGCCCCGGCCAGCTGGCGATCCACGGGACGAACAAGCCGTCCGCCATCGGCACGCGGGCCAGCCACGGCTGCGTCCGGGTCAGCAACGACGACATCACCTGGATGGCGAAGAACCTGGCGATCGGCACTCCGGTCGTCGTCAAGGGCTGAGGCCCTGTTCGAAGGATGAGAGGAACCCTATGAAGATCAGAACCATGCTGGTCGGCGGCGTCGCGGCGCTGGCGCTCGCGGCGGGCCTCGCCGGGCTCTCGGGGACGGCCTCGGCCGAGCCCGCGAAGCCCGCCGCAGTGCCGGCCGCAGTGCCCGCCGCGGTGCCCGCCGCGGGCCCCTCCGCGGCGCCCTCCCCGGTGCCCGCCGAAGGCCGGCCCACGGTGGAGCAGACGGCGGGGCCGAGGGAGCCGGTCGCCGTCAAGCCGCGGTACACCGGCTGATCACGACCCGTCGCCGCCGCGTGACGTCCGTCCTCTCCTGCCCGTCGGCCGCGTCGGCGGCCTGGCCATCACGGGCAGGAACAGGGCCCGGACGCCGCGGCGCCGCGTGCGGGCGGCCACACCGTCCTTGACCACGCACGCCACGGCGTCCGTGACGCCGCCCCTGAGCACGCCACGGCGTCCGTCACGCCGTCCCTGAGTACGCACGCCACGACGTCCGTGACGTCGCCCGTCCCCCGCCGGGGCCCGACCCCGGCGGGGGCCTTCTTTTTCCTAGCCCTCCTCTGCGCCAACACCCCAGGGCCTTTCCCGTCGCGGCTCCCGACCTCACCGTCCCGTGAGGTCCCGCGACGGATGTGCTTGCCCGTCCGCGCCTTCTGTTGCGCGGGGTTGACGAGAACCCTTCTCCGGATGTCAACGGGACCCTTACATTTCGCCCTCTTTCCTGCCTTTCGCCCCCGATTGCGGGACCGACCCGGCGAAGAGGATCATGTCGGTGTGGCGTTCCGGAGCAGTGGCGAGAAGGCCGCACTCCTCGCCCATATCCGGAGCCCGGGGTCTGCCTGTCGCCGGTCCAGGAGGTTCGCGCGCTCCGGCCGACGCCGGGCGCCGGGACGTCGCTGACCGCCCGCCGAGCCGTCCCGCGCCCACCGGCCGATGACGCGCCCTCCTGCAAGCAAGATCATGGCAGGTTCCAAGTCAGCGGCAAGCCGGGTCACCGATGCTGTTGCGCGGACGACCATGGGCGAAAGGAGCACGTAACCGCAGAACATGACATTTGCCGCGAATGCCCCCCGCCGCACCCGCCGACCGCGCGACACTGAACCGCCCGCACGACGCCGCACGACCCCACGCGCCCAGCGACGACCTCGCCCGGGCCCGCGTGCCGTCCCGAGGAACGGGCTGTTCCATACCGCCCACCCGGGCACGTTTGACCTTTGCTGGAAAGAGGACACATGACTACGGATGTGACGGGCGCGAACCGCCCTCCCACCGACTCGCCGGGACGCCTCCACGAGGCCCTGGAGGCGCAGTGCCGGCGGACACCCGATCGCCTCGCCGTCGTCGCGGGCACGAGCCGGATGACCTACGCCGAGCTCGACCGCAGGGCCAACGGGATCGCCAACGCCCTGGCCGCGCGAGGTGTGGGACGCGGCGACCTGGTGGGCATCTGCCTCGACCGCGACGAGTGGCTGGTGCCCGCGCTGATCGGGGTGCTCAAGGCGGGCGCGGCCTACGTGCCGCTGGACCCGGCCTACCCGGCCGAGCGCTTACGTTTCATGGCCGAGGACGCCGCCATGACCGCGGTGGTCACCTCGGCGGCGCGGCGCGAGACCGCGGCGCCGACCGGCGCGGACACCGTGCTCGTCGACGACGTGACGCCCGCCGCGCACGGGCCGCAGGTGCCCGGCGAGCCGGGCGACGCCGCGTACGTGATCTACACCTCCGGCTCCACCGGCCGTCCCAAGGGCGTGGTCGTGGAGCACCGCAACACCCTGAACCTGGTGCGCTGGGAGGCGTCCGCCTACACCGCCGAGGAGCTGAGCGGCATGCTCGCCGGCTCCTCCATCTGCTTCGACGCCTCGATCACCCAGATCTTCACGCCGCTCTTCGCCGGCGGGACCGTGATCATGGCGGACAACGTGCTGGCGCTGCCGACGCTGCCGGCCCGCGACGAGGTGCGCACGGTCTTCGGCGTCCCGTCCGCGCTGTCGGTGCTGCTGCGCGAGCCGCTGCCGGACGGCGTGCGCATGGTGCTGTCCGGCGGCGAGCGGCTGACCGCCGCGCTGGTCGCGCGCGTGTACGCCAACCCCGGTGTGCGCCGCGTGCTCAACATGTACGGCCCCACCGAGTGCACCACCGGCTCCACCCTGTTCGAGGTGAGCCGCGACCACCAGGGCGACCCGCCGCTGGGCGGGCCGATGGCGAACGCGCTGCTCAGCGTGCGCGACGCCGCCGGCAACCCGGTCCCCGATGGAGAGGTCGGCGAGTTGTGGATCGGCGGCCCGAACGTGACCCGCGGCTACCTGGGCCACGACTCGCAGGCGTTCGGCACCGACCCGGACGGCACCCGCGTCTACCGCACCGGCGACCTGGTCCGGCGGGTGGACGGCGAGCTGCGCTACGTGGGCCGCGCCGACGACCAGGTCAAGATCCGCGGCTACCGGGTGGAGCTGGGCGAGGTCGAGTCGGCGCTGGACCGCCATCCCGCGGTGCGCCGCGCCGTCGTCCTGGCGCACACCGACGACGACGGCATCGCCTACCTCGTCGCGCACGTGGCCGCCTCCGGCGTGACCGAGCCCGAGCTGCGCGACTGGCTGCGTGACCGGCTGCCCGACCACCTGGTCCCGGCCAGGATCGGCGTGACCGGCGACCTGCCGATCGCTCCCACCGGCAAGGTGGACCGCGCGGCCCTGCCCAAGCTGGGCGCCGCCCGGACGGGGTCCGCGGCGCCGGTCGCGCCCCGGACGGACGACGAGCGCCAGGTGGCCGAGGTGATCGCGGACGTGCTGGGCCTGCCGGAGGTGGGCGTGCACGACCGGTTCGCCGACCTGGGCGGGCACTCGCTGGCCGCCGCCCGGGTGGTGACCGAGCTGTCCCGGCGGCTCGGGCACACCGTGCCGCTGGCGACGTTCCTGACCGAGCCGACCGCGGCCGGGCTGGCGGCGCGCCTGCGCGAGCCGGGATCGGCTCCGGTGCGGCGGACCGGCCGGACCCGGCACCCGCTCACCGCCGCGCAACGCGAGTTCTGGACGTTGCGCCAGCTCCACCCGCACAGCCCGGTCACCACCGTGTCGATCCGGCTGCGCGTGCGCGACCTGAGCGGGAGCGCGCCGCTGCGCCGGGCGCTGGACGCGGTCCTGCGCCGGCACGAGGCCCTGCGCAGCACGATCTCCGTCGGCGAGGACGGCGTCCCGTACGCGGTCGTGCACCCGCCCGTCGCCGTTCCCCTGGTCGAGCATCCGGCGGGCGCGGACCCGGTCAAGGTGGCCCGGGCGGCGGTGGAGCACGTGTTCGACGTGACGACCGAGGTGCCGTTGCTGCGCGCGAGCCTGTGCCCCGTCGGAGAGGGCGTGGCCGAGCTGGTGCTCGTGACGGACCACATCGCCTTCGACGGCGGTTCGACCGGCGTGCTGATGGACGAGCTGGCCGCCGAGCTGGCGGGCGAGACCGTCCCCGAGCCGGCGGTGCAGCTCGGCGACGTGGCGGTGCGCGAGCAGGAGGACCGGCCCGACCTCGCGCGGCTGCGCGCGTTCTGGCGCGACGAGCTGGCGGGGGCGCCGGTGGCGGGGCCGCCGCCCGGCGACCTGACGACATGCCGGGTGATCAGGCCGCTCACCGAGGAGTTCACGGACGGCGTGGCCGCGCTGGCCCGCGCGTGCGGCGCGACCCCGTACGCCGTGTACCTGGCCGCGCTCGCCCTGGCCGCCGGGGAGCCGGACACGCTGGTCGGCATGGTCGCGGCGCGGCGCGCCCGGCCGGAGCTGGCCCGGGTCGTCGGGCCGCTGATCGACACGGTGCCGGTGCGGCTGCGGCCGGACGCCGCGCCGACCTTCCGCGACCTGGTCCGGCAGGCCGGGCAGGCCGCCACGCGGGCGCTGGTACACCAGGAGGTCCCGCCCGCGGACGTGCCCCGCGCCCCGGTGCTGCTGGCCATGCAGCACGCCGAGGTGCCGGTGCGCGCCGGATGCCTGGAACTGCTGACCGAGGTCGGCCCGGGCGCGGCGGTGCACGAGTTCAGCGTGCTCGTCAACCGCACGGCCGCCGGCGCCGAGCTGCACCTGGAGTACGCGGTCGCGCTGCTCGGCCGGGAGGCGGCCGGGGCGTACCTGGACCGGCTGCTGTGGCTGCTGCGGCGCGTGGTGGCCGAGCCGGACCTGGCGATCGCCACGTTCGAGCCGGTCACCCCGGACGAACGCGCCACGCTGCTGGCCCGCGCGGCCGGCCCCCTGCTGCCGGACGACCTGCCCCCGGTGCCGCTGTCGCTCGCGGCGAACGCGGGTGGCGCGGCGGGCACGGCGGTGGTCGGCCCGGACGGCGTCGCCCTGAGCCACGCCGAGCTGAACGACCGCGCCGACCGGATCGCGGCCGGGCTGCTGGCGCACGGGGTGTCGCGCGGCGACGTGGTCGGCGTGCACGTGCCGCGGGACGAGATGTTGCCCGCGGCGCTGCTGGGCGTGTGGCGGGCGGGGGCGGCGTACCTGCCGCTGGACCCGGAACACCCGGCCGAGCGGCTGCGCCTGCTGGCCGCGGACGCCGGCGCCCGCGTGGTCCTCACCCGCGGCGGGACGCCCCTGGAGACGGCGCCCGGCGAGGACGGGCCGGTGACGCTCGACGTGGACCGGCTCGCGACGGGCTCCCGCGCGGACCTTCCCGAGGTGCGCGCCGAGGACCTGGCGTACGTCACCTACACCTCCGGCTCCACCGGCGCCCCCAAGGGGGTCGAGGTCACCCACGGCGCCCTGGCCGCCCTCGTGGCCGGGATGATCTCGACGCTCCGCCTCGGCCCGGCCGACGTGCAGCCCGCGGTCGCGCCGCTGAGCTTCGACGTCTCCGCCTCCGAGCTGTGGAGCGTCCTGGCCGCCGGCGGCACGTCGGTGGTGGTGGACAGGGCCACGGCCACCGACGGGCACGCGCTGGCGGAGCTGATCACCACGAGCGCGGCCACGGTGATCGACCTGGTGCCGACCGCGTACCGGATGCTGATCGCGGCGGGCTGGGCGGGTGACCCCGCGCTGCGCGCCGTCGCCGGCGGGGAGGCTCTGGACCCGGCGCTGGCCGAGCAGATCCTGCTGCGCGTCGGCGAGTTGTGGAACGCCTACGGGCCCACCGAGACCACCGTCACCTCCATGCTGCACCGGGTGCGCGCGCACGAGGGCGACCGGGTGCCGATCGGGTCGCCGATGCCGGGCGAGCGGGCGTACGTGGTCGACGCGCGGCTGCGGCTGGTGCCGCCGGGCGCGGTCGGCGAGCTGCTGCTGGGCGGCGCCGGGGTGGCCCGCGGGTACCGGGGCCGTCCGGACCTCACCGCGGCCGCCTTCGTGGCCGATCCGTTCACGCCGGACGGCCGCTGCTACCGCACCGGCGACCTGGCGCGCCGGCGGCCGGACGGGACGCTGGAGTTCCACGGCCGCCGCGACCACCAGGTGAAGGTCCGCGGTTACCGGATCGAGCTGGGCGAGGTCGAGGCCGTGCTGCGCGAGGTCGCCGAGGCCGCGGTGACCGTGGCGGGCACGGACGCGCAGGCCCACCTGGTCGGCTACGTCGCGCCGGAGACGGCGGACCTGGCCGCGGTCGAGCGGCACGCCCGGTCCCGGCTGCCCGGCCACATGGTGCCGCGCCGCTGGGTCGCGCTGCCGGCCCTGCCCACGCTGCCCAGCGGCAAGGTGGACCGCCACGCGCTGCCCGAGCCGGACACCGGCCCGGCCCCGGCGCGGGTCGAGCCGGCCACCGAGGCCGAGCTCCTGGTGGCCGCCGTCTGGGCCGAGGTGCTCGAACGGCCCGAGGTCTGGGCCGGCGACGACTTCTTCGCCCTCGGCGGAGCCTCGTTCGCCGCGACCAGGGTGGCCGCCCGCCTGCGCGAGATGTTGCAGGTCACCGTGCCCGTGCGGTTGGTGTTCGACCGGCCGGTGCTGGCCGATTTCGCCGCCGCGCTGGAGGAACTGCTGGCCGCCGACCTGATGGAGGGGGACGAGGGATGACCGAGGTACGTGAGGACCGGATCGCCGAACTCGTCCGCTCCAGGCTCGCCGCCGCTCTGAAGCAGAAGGAGCAGGCCGCCGTCCCCCGGATCCCGGCGACGTCGGCCGCGGACATGCCGCTGTCGCCGGCGCAGGAGCGGCTGTGGTTCCTGGCCCAGCTCGAACCGGGCACGCCCGCCTACAACGTGCCGCTGACGCTGCGGCTGCGCGGCCCGGTGGACGTCGCCGCCCTCACCGGCGCGGTGGCGGACCTGGCCGAGCGGCACTGGATCCTGCGCGGCGTCATCGAGGACGGACGCGTGCGGCCCGTCGCCGCCGTGCCGGTGCCCGTGGTCGACATGGTGAACGCCGGCCCGGCGGAGCTGGAGCGGGAGCTGGCCGACCACGCCTGGCGGCCGTTCCGGCTGGACGCCGAGCCGCCCCTGCGGGCCACGCTCTACCGGCTCGGCGACGAGGAGTGCGTGCTCGCGCTCACCCTGCACCACATCGCCACCGACGCCTGGTCGGAACGCGTCCTGCTGGACGATCTCGCCCACCTGTACGCCGCCCGCCTCGGCCTGGAGCCGCCCCCCGCTCCCCCGGCCCTGCAGTACGCGGACGTGGCCGCGTGGGAGGCCGGGCGGCCCGACGCCGACCTCGACTGGTGGGCCGCCCACCTGGCGGGCCTGCCGCCGGTGCTCGACCTGCCGCTCGCCCGCCCGCGCCCGGCCGTCCCCACGTGGGAGGGGGCGGCGGTCGCGGTGGAGGTGCCCGAGGCGTTGTCGGCCAAGGTGCGCGCGGTGGCCGGGACGTCGCCGTTCATGGTGTTCCTGGCCGGGTTGCAGGCGTTGCTGAGCCGCCTGTCCGGCGTGGACGACATCGCCGTCGGCGTGCCGCACGCGGGCCGCCACCACCCCGACGCCGAGCGGGTCGTCGGCTGTTTCATCAACACGCTGGTGGTGCGCGGCGACACCGCGGGCGACCCGACCGGCGCCGAGCTGCTCGCACGGGCGCGCACGGCGGCGCTGGACGCGTTCGCGCGCGCCGGCACGCCGTTCGAGCGGGTCGTGGAGCGGCTGCAGCCGGAGCGGAACCTCGCGGTCACGCCGCTGTTCCAGGTGATGCTCAACGTCTACGACACCGGCGCGCCGCTGTCGCTGCCGGGGCTGACGGTCGAGGCCGGGACGCCGCCCGCGCCGACCGCCAAGTTCGACCTGAACCTGGAGCTCGGCGACGACGGCACCCGTTTCTCGGGCGAGTTACGCTTCCGCACCGACCTGTTCGACGAGGCCACCGTGCGCCGGCTGGCCGGCTGGTACCTGGAGCTGCTGGACGGCATGCTCACCGACCCGGACGCGCCGGTGCGGCTGCCGGCCGGCGACGACCTGCGCGGCCCGGACGCCGGTCTGCCCGTGGACGTGCCGCTGCACACGCTGGTCGAGCGGATGGCCGACGCCCGCCCCGACGCGGTCGCGGTCGGCTCGCTCAGCTACGCGGAGCTGGACCGCCGCGCCAACCAGGTGGCCCACTGGCTGCTGGAGAGCGGGGTACGGCCGCAGGAGCCGGTCGGCGTGCTGCTGGAGCGGCGGCCCGAGCTGGTGGTCGCCGTGCTCGGCGTGCTCAAGGCGGGCGCCGCCTACCTGCCGCTCGACCCGGTCTACCCGGAGCGGCGCAACCAGGCGGTGGTGGCCGACGCCGGAGCGCGGATCGTGCTCACCGGCGCCGAGCTCGCCGCCGCGGCGGAGGCGTCCGGCGAGCGTCCCGGCGTGGCGGTGCGGCCGGAGCACCTGGCGTACGTGATCTACACCTCGGGCTCGACCGGACGGCCGAAGGGCGTCGCGGTCGAGCACCGGCACATCACGCACTACCTTGGCGCGGTGGCCGAGGTCGTCCCCGCGGGGATGACGTCGTTCGCGCTGGTCTCCACCGCCGCCGCCGACCTGGGCATGACGAACCTGTGGTGCGCGCTGACCACGGGCGCCCCCCTCCACCTGATCGACCACGAGACGGCCACCGACCCGGCCGCGTTCGCCGCCCGCCTGGCGGCGCACCCGGTGGACGCGATCAAGATGGTGCCCAGCCAGCTCGAACTCCTCGGCACGGCCGCCCTGCCCGCCAAGCTGCTGATCCTGGCCGGCGAGGCGGTGCCGGCGGACCTGGTCGCGCGGGTCCGGGCGGCGCGACCGGACCTGGAGGTGCAGATCCACTACGGCCCCACCGAGACCACGGTGTCGGTGCTGGCCTGCGACGCCGGCCAGGCCCTGGCCGAGCTGGGGCCGGGCCGGGCGCCGCTGGGCCGGCCGCTGGCCGACGTGGTGTGCCGGGTGGCCGACCCGTCCGGACGGACGTTGCCGCCCGGCGTGCCCGGCGAGCTGTGGATCGGCGGCCCGAGCGTGGCCCGCGGCTACCTGGGCCGCCCCGACCTCACCGCGGAGCGTTTCACCGGCGGCTGGTACCGCACCGGCGACCGGGTCCGGGTGACCGGGGACGGGCTGATCGAGTTCCTGGGGCGGATCGACGACCAGGTGAAGGTGCGCGGCTTCCGCGTCGAGCTGGGCGAGGTCGCCGCGGCGTTGCGGGCCCTGCCGCAGGTCGCGGAGGCGTACGTGCAGCCGGTCGGCGACGGCCTGGAGCGCCGTCTGGCCGCCTGGGTGACGCCCGCGGCGGTGGACGTGGCGCAGGTGCGCTCGGCGCTGCGCGAGCGGCTGCCCGACTACATGGTGCCGGCCGCGATCGGCGTGCTGGAGGCGTTGCCGCTCACCCCGAACGGCAAGGTGGACCGGGCGGCGCTGCCCGTGCCCGAGGCGGGGCCCGCGGTGCGGGTGCCGCTCGGGACACCTGCCGAGCGCCTGGTCGGCGAGGTCTGGGCCGACGTGCTCGAACTCGCCGAGGTGTGGGCGGACGACGACTTCTTCGCCCTCGGCGGGCACTCGTTCGCGGCGACCCGGGTGGCCGGGCGGCTGCGGGAGCGGCTGGGCGCGGCGGTGCCGGTGCGGCTGCTGTTCGAGCACCCGGTGCTGGCCGACCTGGCCGCCGCGCTGCCCCGTCCGGCCACTGCGGCGCGCGTGCGGCGCGCGCCGGCGGACGGGCCGGTGCCGCTGTCCGGGGTGCAGGCCAGGCTGTGGTTCCTGGCCCAGCTCGAACCGGACAGCAGCGCCTACAACGTGCCGGTGGCGCTGCGGCTGCGCGGCCCGCTGCGCGCGGAGGCGCTGCTGGACGCGGTGCGTGACCTGGCCGGACGGCACCACGTGCTGCGCGGCGTGGTCGACGACTCCGGCCCCGAGCCGGTGATGGTGGTCCGGGACGCCGCCGAGGTGCCCGTCACCACCGCGCGCGTGGACCGGTCCGAGGTCGAGGACGTGCTGGCCGGGCACCTGGCGACGCCGTTCGCGCTGGACCGGGAGCCGCCGATGCGGGCGGTGCTGCTCGCCGTCGGCGATCCTGGGGACGACGACGAGCACGTGCTCTCCCTCACCTTCCACCACATCGCCACCGACGCGTGGACGCGCGGGCTGCTGCTGTCGGAGCTGTCCGGCCTGTACGCCGCCCGCCTCGGCCTGCGCCCGCCGCTCGACCCGCCCCCGGCGCAGTACGCCGAGGTGTCGCCGGTCCCCGACCCGGCCGACCTGGACTGGTGGGCCGGGCGCCTGGACGGCCTGCCGCCGGTGCTCGACCTGCCCACCGACCGGCCACGCCCCGCGGTGCCCGACCCGGGCGGAGCCGCGCTGGACCTGGAGCTCCCGGCGGAGCTGAGCGAGCGGATCAGGACGGTGGCCGCCGCCTACCGGTCCACGCCGTTCATCGTGCTGCTGGCCGGGTTGCAGGCGCTGCTGGCCCGGCTGTCGGCGAGCGCGGACATCGCGGTCGGCGTGCCGGTCTCCGGCCGCGACCACCCGGACACCGAAGGCGTGGTGGGCTGCTTCCTCAACACCGTGGTCGTGCGGACCGACGTGGGCGGCGACCCGACCGGGCGCGACCTGCTGGCCCGCGCGCGGGAGTCCGCGCTGGGCGCGCTCGCGCACGCGGGCACGCCGTTCGACCGGGTGGTGGACCGGCTGCGGCCGGAGCGGAACCTGGCGGCCACGCCGCTGTTCCAGGTGATGCTCAACTACGTCCCCGGCGTGGCCGGGGCGGAGCTGCCCGGCCTGGAGGCGTCCGAGATCCACCTGCCGGAGCTGACCACCAAGTTCGACCTGAGCTGGCACGTCGTGGACCACGGGCCGGGCGCGCCGCTGCGCGGCGGGCTCGCCTACCGGACCGACCTGTTCGAACCGGGCACCGCGGCCAAGCTGACCCGCTGGTACGCCGCCCTGCTCGACGGGCTGCTCGCCGACCTGGACGCGCCGGTGGGCGCGGTGCCGCTGGAGCCGGTGACCGGCCCGGCGCTGGCCGGCGGGCCGCCGCCGGAGCCGCCCGCCGGGGCGGTGCACCACCTGATCGAACGCTGGGTGGACGAGACCCCCGGCGCGCCGGCCGTGGTGGGGGCCGACCGCGCCCTGACCTACGCGGAGCTGGAGGCGGCCGCCAACCGGATCGCCCACTGGCTGCTGGAAGCCGGGGTGAGCGCCGACGAGCCGGTCGGCGTGCTGCTGGAGCCGGGCGCGGACCTGGCGTGCGCGTTGTTCGGCATCCAGAAGTCGGGCGGCGGCTACCTGCCGATGGACCCGGCGTACCCGGCGGCGCGGATCGCCGCGATGCTGGAGGCCGCCGGGGTGCGCGCCGTGGTGACGGTGAGCGAGTTCGCGCCCCTGATCGGGGACGGCAGGCAGGTGCTGACGCTGGACCGGCCGCCGTCCCTGCCGGACACCCGGCCCCGGGTCGAGGTGCTGCCGGAGCACCTGCACCACGTGATCTTCACGTCGGGGTCCACCGGCACGCCCAAGGCGGTGGCCGCCGAGCACGGCGGCGTCCTGAACTACCTGGGCGGCATGCTGCCGCGCATCGGCGTGCCCGGCGGCTCGTTCGCCGTGGTCTCCACGCCCGCGGCCGACTTCGGTCTGACCTGCGTGTTCGGCGCGCTGACCACCGGCGGGACGGTGCACCTGGTACCGCGCGAGACCGCGATGGACCCGGCCGCGTTCGCCGACTACCTGACCCACCACCGGGTGGACGTCGTCAAGTGCGTGCCGAGCCACCTGGAGCTGCTGGCCTCGGGCGGTGACCTGGCCGCCGTGCTGCCGCGCCGGCTGCTGATCCTGGCGGGCGAGGCGTGCCCGTGGGACCTGGTGGAGCGGGCCCGCGCCGCCCGGCCCGAGCTCAGGATCCAGAGCCACTACGGCCACACCGAGTCCACGATGATCTGCCTGGTGTGCGACACCGAGGAGATCCCCGCCGACCGGCGGACCGGCATCGTGCCGCTGGGCCGTCCGCTGCCCGGCGTGTACGGCCACCTGGTGGACGCCGCAATGCGGCCGGTGCCGCCCGGCGTGCCCGGCGAGCTGGTCGTCGGCGGCCCCGGGGTCACCCGCGGCTACATCGGCCGGCCCGAGCTGACCGCCGAACGCTTCTTCCCCGACCCGCTGACCGGGCAGGGACGCTGCTACCGCAGCGGCGACCTGCTGCGCCTCACCACCGACGGACAGATCGAGTTCCGCGGCCGGGTGGACGACCAGGTCAAGGTGCGCGGCTACCGGGTGGAGCTCGGCGAGGTCACCACCGCGCTGCGGGCGCTGCCCCAGGTCGCCGAGGCCGTGGTGCTGCCCGTCGGCGAGGGCAAGGCCAGGCAGCTCGCCGCGTGGGTGACGCCCGCGACCGTGGAGGCCGCGGCCGTGCGCTCGGCGCTGCGTGAGCGGCTGCCCGACTACATGGTCCCGGCGCACGTCGTCGCCCTCGACCGGCTTCCGCTCAACCCCAACGGGAAGATCGACCGGGCGGCCCTGCCCGAGCCGGTGGCCGAGCAGGCCGCGTACGCGGCGCCCTCGACGCCGAACGAGGAGCTGGTCGCCGGGGCCTTCGCCCGGGTGCTCGACGTCGAGCGGGTCGGCGCGGGCGACGACTTCTTCGCCCTCGGCGGCGATTCCTTCGCCGCGGTCCGCGCGGTCAAGGAGATCGGCCGCGGGCTGCGCGTGATCGACCTGTTCACCCGGCCCACCGTCGCCCAGCTGGCCGCCTTCCTCGGCCAGGAGAGCGGCGGCGGCCTGCTGCACCGCTTGGGCGGCGGCCGAGCCGGCGAATTCACGCTGGTGTGCGTGCCGTACGGCGGCGGGTCGGCGGCGGTCTACCAGCCGCTGGCGACCGCACTCGGAGACCGGGTCGAGGTGCTCTCGGTCGAGCTGCCCGGCCACGACCCCGCCAGACCCGACGAGCTGCCGCTGCCCCTGGCGGAGCTGGTGGACGTGCTGGCCGCCGAAGTGGCGGCGACCGCGTCCGGCCCGGTCGCGATCTACGGCCACTGCGTGGGCTCCGCGCCCGCCGTCGCGCTCGCGCGCAAGCTGGAGGCCGACGGCGTGCCCGTGCTGGGCGTGATCGCCGCCGCCAGCTTCCCGGCCGCGCGGCTGCCCGGCATGGTCAGGCGGCTGTTCGGCGGCGACCGCTGGGTGTCCGACCGGATGTTCCGCGACGCGCTGCGCGCCTCCGGCGGGCTGCTCGACGACATGGACGAGGCCGCCAAACGCACCGCCGTACGGGCCATGCGGCACGACGCCGACCAGGCGCAGGAGTGGTTCGGCCAGGAGCTGGCCGGCGAGGGCACGCCGCTGCGCGCCCCGATCCTGAGTCTGGTCGGGGAACGCGACCGCGCCACCGAGCTGCACGAGGAGCGCTACACCGAGTGGGCGGCGTTCGCGCCGCGGGTGGAGCGGGCCGTGCTGCCCAGGGCCGGCCACTACTTCCTGCGCCACCAGGCCGAGCCGCTGGCCGCCGTCGTGCTGGCGCACCTGACCCGCTGGGCGGCCGGAACGCTGCCCGATCCGGTGCGCCCGCCCGAACGCACCAGACTGGGGTCCTTCTACACCGTCGCGGGCGGGCAGATCGTCTCGGCGCTGGGCACGGCGCTGAGCTCGTTCGCGCTCGGCGTGTGGGCCTACCAGCGCAGCGGCGAGATCCTGGATCTGGCGCTGATCACGATGCTGGCGCAGATCCCGGCCGTGCTGCTCACCCCGCTGGGCGGCGCGCTGGCCGACCGGGTGGACCGGCGCAAGATCATGCTGGCCTGCGACGCGCTGTCCGGGATCGCCATGGTGGCGCTGGTGCTGCTGCTGACCACCGATCGGCTGGAGTTCTGGAACGTCTGCCTCATCGTGGGCGTGACCTCGGTCGTGTCGGCGTTCCAGCAGCCCGCCTGGCTGGCGGCTATCGCGCAGCTGGTGCCCAAGCCGTACCTGCCGCAGGCCAACGCGCTGGCCAACGTGGGCTTCGGCGCGGGCAACGTGGTCGCGCCGCTCGCGGGCGGCGCGCTGATCGGCCTGTTCGGGCTGTCGGCGGTGGTGGCCGTGGACGTGGCCACGTTCGCGGTCGGGGTGCTGACGCTGCTGCTGGTGCGCTTCCCCGACCGGCTGTTCCACCGGCGCGAGGAGACGTTCACGGCGGCGCTCACCGGCGGGTGGCGGTTCCTGCGCCGGCGGCGGCCGCTGATGGTGATGGCGCTCTACTTCGCGGTGGTGAACTTCTGCACCGCGCTGATGTGGGTGCTGGTCACCCCGGTCGTGCTGGCCATCGGCGACTCGGCCGACCTCGGCGCGGTGACCGCCGTCGGCGGCGTCGGCGCGGCCGTGGGCACCGGCGTGGTGCTGGTGTGGGGCGGCACCCGGCGGCGGGCGACCGGCATGATCGGTTTCGTCGTCGGCTCCGGGATCGGCGTGGTGCTGATGGGCGTGTGGCCGGTCGTGTGGCTGGTCGCGGCCGGGTTGTTCGTCCGGCTGGCGTGCATGAGCATCGGCAACGCGCACTGGCTGTCGATCATCCAGGTCAAGGTGGGGCCGGAGCTGCAGGGGCGGGTGCTCGCGGTGAACATCATGATCGCCACGGCCATGCAGCCGATCGGCTTCCTCTCCGCCGGCCCGCTGGCGGACTGGGCCGGACGGTTCGCCACCGGCCCCGGCGGGGGCGCCGGGGTGGTGCTGCTGGCCAGCGGCGTGTTCCTGGTGCTGTGGGGGCTGCTGGGGCTCCGGCACCGGCCGCTGCACCACCTGGAGGACCTCGTCCCGGACGCCGCCCCGCCCTCGGAGGCCGCGGCCGACCTGGACGCCATCCAGGAGAGGGTGCTGAGCGCATGAGCGAGAGTGCTGAGCCCATGGAAACGGAGGGGGCGGCGGGCGCGCGGCTGGTCACCGCGGCCGACGTCCGGGCGGCCGGTGACCGCATCGCGCCGTACGTCCGGCGCACGCCGCTGCTGCGGCTGCCCGGCGAACGGCTCTGGGTCAAGCCGGAGAACCGGCAGCCCACCCGCTCCTTCAAGGTGCGCGGCGCGGCCAACGCCGTGGGCCGGCTGGCCGGGCGCGGCGTCCGGCACGTGGTGGCGCAGTCGTCGGGCAACCACGCCCAGGCCATCGCCTACGCCGCCGCCGAACACGGAGTGCGGGCGACCGTCGTCCTGCCGGACACGGCGCCCGAGCTGAAGGTCAGCGCCGCGCGCCGGCTCGGCGCGGAGGTGGTGATCGTCCCGCCCGCGCTGCGGGAGGAGGCGTGCCTGGCACTGGCCGACCGGTTCGGCGCGACGGTGATCGGCTCCGACGCGTTCGACGTCATCGCCGGGCACGGCAGCGCCGGGACCGAGATCTGCCTGGACCTGCCGGACGCGGGGACCGTCCTGGTGCCCGTCTGCAACGGCGGCCTGCTGGCGGGGATCGCGGTCGCCGTCAAGGCCGCCGACCCGGCGATCCGGGTGATCGGCGTCGAGCCCGAGCTGGCCGCCGACGGGACGGCCAGCTTCCGGTCGGGCACGCGCACGGCGTGGCCGGTGGAGCTGACCTACCGCACGCGGGCCGACGGCCTGCGCGCGCCGGTGCTGGGCGCCCTGGCCTGGGAGCACATCCGGCGGCACGTGGACGACATGGTGACCGTGACCGAGGACGCCATCGACGCCGCCGCCGGCCTGCTCCACCGGAAGCTGGGGGAACGCGCCGAACCCAGCGGCGCGGTGGCCACCGCCGCCTACCTCACCCACCAGGCGCACCTGCCGCCGGGGCCGGTCGTCGCGGTCCTCTCCGGCGGCAACGTCGCGATCACCCCGGAAACCAGCCAGGAGCCACTGGCACGAAGCACCTGATCCATACCAGAGCCAACGGCTGTGGTGGCGGCGCCCGCGAGCGCCGTCACCACGCCACGTTGGACGATCACTCCGCCCCGACCGCCCCGGTCCGTTGTGCCGTCACCCCGGCATCCGGCGCCCCGCAGAACTCCGCAGACTGTGCCTACCCGAGACGCTCCCGCCCCTTGTCCGTCAACGACGCAAGGTGCACCCCTACGCCGAAGGTGGTGAAGCCCGACCTGGCCGCCTTCGTGAACTCCGCGACCACCACGTCCGACGGGAAGTCCTTGACCAGGACGTCATAGGCCGCGAATCCATGATCCCGGACGGCGGCGAGAACCATGTCCGTGGTCAGCTCGGGGTGTTCCACGATCTCCTCCAGCAGGTCGCCCTGCCTTCACAGTCGCACCGTTGCCGCCACCTGTCATCAGCAACGGCTCTTTCGGTGCCCGCTCCCAGCGCCGACCGGTCGTCCGCGCCTCTCGGAGATCATTGCGATGATGTCCGGCAACTGATCACGGGAGCGCTGTAGTGCGAGACGCGTACAAGGACTTCGACTGGCTGGCCACGTACGGCCCGTTCCATGACGTCTCGTGTGTGTCCTTCGCCCGGTCCCTCACCCCTCGCGAAGCGCTGACCCGCCTCGGCGCAGGGCCCGGCGACATCGAGCAGGTGACCTTCGACGGTCTCCAGGAACGAACGATGGAGTGCATCGACGCCGACAACCTGCGCAGCGACTACGTGGGCGCACTTGAGACGGCGGGCTGGACGGTGCTCGTCCAACTCTGGACAGGACCTGCATCCCTACCACGAGTGGGAAGGCCCGGACCTCCACGCCACGTTCCAGCGATCGTTCGCGCTGGCGAAGAAGCTCACCGGCGTCGCCTTCTCCCAGAGCATGCTGGACATGCGATTCCTCGCCGCCAGGATCAGAAACGTATGATCACCACCTCGGTACGGATCCCGACGCGTTCGCCCGGCGACCGCCTCTATGGATTCGACCCGCGCAAGCGGGCGCGCAGGTTGTCGATGCGCCGGTACAGCACTTGGTGGTCGGGCGGCTGAGTGCTCTCCCACAACCGCACCTTCCTGTCGGCGCCCGCGGTGGCGAGCAGATGCCCGTGCGGGTGGAAGGCGATGGCCCGGACGGGACCGGTGTGGCCGTCGAGAGGCCGCCCCACCTGTTCTCCGGAAGCGAGCTGCCACAACCGGACCAACCCGTCATCGCCGGCACTGGCCACCAGGTCCGCTCCCGGATGGAAGGCCACCGACCGGACCGGGCCGATGTGGCCGACGAAGGGGTCGGCCGTGGCGCGTCCCGACGCGGGATCCCACAACCGCACCGTTTCGTCGTCGCCGCCGCTGGCCAGGACGTGCCCGTCCGGGTGGAAGGCCACCGTCACGACCGCGCCGCTGTGACCTGCCAACGGCTCACTGACCGGCTGCCCGGACGTCGTGTTCCACAACCGGACCATGCCGTCGTCCCCGCCGTTGGCCAGCAGGCGTCCGTCGAGGTCGAAGGCGAGGGCCCAGCCGGCGCCGTCATGGTCGATGAGCGGCCCCCGCACCGGCCTTCCCGTGGTGATGTCCCACAATCTCACGGTGCCGTCGATGCCGCCGCTGGCCAGGACGTGCCCGTTCGGATGGAAGGCCACCGACCAGACAGTGCCGGCATGGCCGTGCAACGGTTCACCCACCGGTCGCAGCCCGTCGATCGTCCACAGGCGTACCGTCTTGTCGCTGCCACCACTGGCCACCAGATCCCCGTCGGGATGGAAGGCCACCGCCACGACCGCACCCGTGTGGCCCAGCAGAGGCTCCCGCCACGGCCTGCCCGTCACCGTGTCCCACAGCCGCACGGTCCCGTCGCCGCCGCCGCTGGCCAGGATGCGCCCGTCCGGATGGAAGGCCACCGACCAGACGGCGCCGGAGTGACCTTCCGCATTCGCCCCGTCCACCGGCCGGTACAGCTCATGCGGTGGATCGGAGGCCGGCCCTTGGGCGTCCTCCGTCCGGGCTGTGGGCCCGGTCTCGGGATCCAGCGGGCGACCGCGCTGCGAACGCAGGTCGTGGGCGGCGATCCACAGGGCCTTGAACTCCGTGACGTCGCCCCGCAACGCCTCCACCACGAGCTCCAGGTTGCCCCATCGAGGCAGGCTGACGCAGCGGATCACCCCGTGCGCGGTGGAGTGGCTCATCGCGCCCGTCTGCCTGGCCAGAGCCCGGCTGCTGGGCTGGCCTGCGTGGAGATGCAGGTCCCGCAGGCGTTCGCGCAGAACGGCCAGGGGATCCTCCGGCAGGGGGGCTTGCGGAGACATGGTGATGTCAGGATTCCAGAATCCCGGAGAGCCAAACCCACCCGTGACGGATCCGTGCACATCGCCATCCGGGCCGGGAACCGTCAGTTTCTGTCAGCCGATGTACGGGTTCATCGGATCGCGTAAGACCTTGGCACAGATCGTCAACGGCACTTCGGCGCGCCCCATCCTGAAATCGCGCCCTCGGCACCGGCCGAGGCGATGCGAACTCACGAAGGGAAGCTCCATGATGCTGCCCCACCTCGCCGCACTGGTCGTGACGAGCGCCGCGCTGGTGACGCTCCCCGCCATGATCTACATGTTCTCGGCCGACTCGGCCCGCCGCTCCCGGGCGCTACGCCTGCTGCGCCTGCTGCTGCGCCGTTGACGCCGGTGGCGCGAGCAGCCGGCCCGAATCGGGCTCCCGCCCGGGACAGCTCCCCCGGCGGGCCTGGGTCATCTGCCGCACAGGGCGGTGCCGAAGGCTTCGAAGATGTGCGCGTCGCTCTTCGGGGTGCCGGTCACGTAGAGGGTGACGGCGCGGCCCGAGCGGTCGCGGCCGCTGAGGACGCGGGTGCCGGGCAGGCCGCCGTCGTGCATCCAGGCCGGGCCGCAGGCGAACGGGTAGGAGTAGACGCCCAGACCGTAGTCGGCCTTCGGCGGGTCGTTGGCGGGGACGGTCCGGGCGAGCATGGTCTTGATCGTGGAGGCGGGCAGGGACTGCCAGAAGCGGTTCAGGTCGTCGGGGGTGGAGATCAGGCCGCCCGAGGCGCCGAAGAGGTAGCCGGGCTCCAAGGTCGTGTCGACCACCTTGCCCTGGCTCTTCGGGTCGAACGGGTTCACACCGTAGGTGTGGGCGTGCTTGCCACGGATGTCCAGCTCGTTCTGACGCGGCCAGTAGGTGTGCCGCAGGTTCTTCAGGACGCCCTGGCGGGTGACCGTCCGGAAGTCCTTGCCGGTGACCTTCTGGATGAGCATGCCGGCCACCAGGTAGTTCGTGTTGGAGTAGGCCCACTTCTCGCCGGGTTCGCCGGTGGGCTCGGCGTCCAGGGCGAGGCGCAGGAAGTAGGCGTCGGCGTCGGCGCCGAGGCGGGCCGGGTCGATCAGCGGCAGGTACTCGGGCAGGCCGCTGGTGTGCGTCAGCAGTTGCCGCACGGTGATCGGCCTGCCGTCGAGCAGACCGGGCGCGTACTGCTCCGCCTGGGCGTCCAGATCGATCTTGCCCTGGTCCGCCAGGCGCACCACGGTGGCCGCGACAACCGACTTGGTCACGCTGGCGATGCGGAAGTGCGCGTCCGCGCCGACCATCGGCCGGTCAGAGCCGCGCTCGGCGACGCCGGACGTCCACGTCCCGACCCGGCCGCCGGGCTCACGCACCGACACCAGCGCACCCGCCAGCCCGTCCTGCTGGGTCAACCGGTCAAGCTGCTGCTGCAAGGTGGGCGACGACGGCTTGGCGGCGGCCAGCGCCGGGGACGCGGCGCCCAGCAGGACGACGGCGGCCGCAGCTGCGGCAAGATACCTACGCATGTTCTCGGCAACTCCCTTGGACGAGGTGATGTGCCCATCCTGTGGCTGCCGAGCACCGAAATCGATCATGCCGCCCGGTGTCCGGATGGTAGGGACTGCCCTACCACGCCCGGCTCGGGCGGTCTGCGCCACCAGCGGCGATGTTTGAGGTAGTTTGCCCGGTGGTGTTTTGTTCGATCAAGGAGGAAGACAGATGCCTGACAGGCTGACCCGACGCGATTTCGGCCGGACGATGGGCCTGGCCGGGCTCGGATTGGCCGGCGCCGGGCTCGTCGCCGGTCAGCCGGGCAGGGCGGACGCCGCCGCCGGGACGTGGAAGACGACCGGAACCCTGGGAGCCGGGCTGGGCAGTTTCGACAGCACCATGAAGGCTTTCATGCAGGCCCGTAACCTCTCCTGCGGATCGCTCGCCGTCACCCGCAAGGGCAAGCTCGTCCTGGCCCGCGGCTACACCTGGACGACCAGCACCAGCCTGAAGACCCAGCCGACCTCGCTGTTCCGGATCGCCAGCCTGAGCAAGCCCATCACCGGCGCGGCCGTCCTCAAACTGGTGCAGGACGGCAAGCTCAAGCTCACCGACCGGCTGCCCGACCTGCTCCCCCTGACGCCGCCGTCCGGCAAGACGGTGGATCCCCGGCTGAAGGACGTGACCGTTCTCAGGTTGCTGCAGCACCTGGGCGGCTGGGACTCGTCCATCACCGCCGACCCCATGTTCAGCGACCTGGCGGTCTCCAGGGCGCTCGGCGCGGCGCTGCCCGTCCGCCAGGCCGACATCATGCGGTACGCCAGCGGCCTCGCCCTGGACCACGACCCCGGCAGCACGTACGCCTACGCCAACTACGACTACCTGCTGCTCGGCCGGATCATCGAGAAGGTCAGCGGCATGCCGTACGGCACGTACGTGCAGCAGAAGATCCTCGGGCCACGCGGGATCACCCGGATGAGGCTCGGGCGCACGCTCAAGGCGGGCGCCGTCACCGGCGAGGTGCCGTACGTCTCGAAGTACACGGGAAAGACGGTGTTCGACGCCTCCGGCACGTCCGTCCCGGCTCCGTACGGTTCGTTCAACCTGGAGAACATGGACGCGCACGGCGGCTGGCTGGGAACGGCGGTCGATCTGGTGCGCTTCGCCGGGATCTTCGACGCCGCCGGCTCCGTGCTCACCTCGACGTCGATCTCCCGGGCCTTCGCCCAACCCGAGACCGGCGTCAACGGCGACGGCTGGTGGTACGGCTGCGGCTGGTCGGTCCGCAACGTCACCGGCGGCCGCAACACCTGGCACACCGGCAGCCTCCCCGGCACCTACACCCTGCTGGTGCGGCGGTATGACGGGCTCACCTGGGCCGCGCTCTTCAACCAGCGCGACGACGCCTCGGGCCTGAGCTACGCCGACATCGACCCGGCCCTCCACAAGGCCGCCAACGCGGTGACCACCTGGCCCACCGTAGACCTGTACGGCACCTACCTCTGACGAGAACCCACCGTTGACCGGCCTCCGGCACGTGAGGCCGGTCGCGCGGGAGCTCTCGCGGGCCCGGACGGTGATCGGGGGCGTCGGCCGGCCCGCGGTGGCCACGGACGCGCTGGTCCGGGTGGCGGCGATCGCGGGGGCGGCACTGGCCAGGACGCGGCCCTTCCCCACCACCAGGCCCGGCACCTCCCGTGTCGAACAATCTGCGGGCATGGATTCCGCATGACGCCCTGTCACCACGGACGTCCTGACCATGCCGACCTACGCTGCCCGCATGGCTTTTGTTATCCCAGAGATCAAGGTCGGCCTGGCCGAACTCGGCGGCGGGCCGGACGCCTGGTGCTCGAAGTGCGGCAAGCGTGCGACCCTGTACGCCGTCGACCCGGCGACCGGAAGGCCCACGTACGTCTGCACGGCCGACGCCGGTTCCGAGGTGGAGGCAATGCTCCTGCGCTCCCCCGACTAGACGGATCACCACCGCGATGCCAGCCTTTCCAGCCTCCGCGCCGAAGGAACGAGGTGTTCCTCGACGCCGTAGACCGAACCATGAGTGTTCGCCCCCGAGGAACGGGCGCCCCACGCCGTCCGAACGTCGCTCTCGCCGGGTGACGGCGTTCGCCTAGACAGGACTTCAGCCCCTCCCGTCCGACCGGACGAGTTCTTGAGCCCCCCAGGCCGGACGTTTACGCTCGCGCCATGCCGATGATCGCCGTGTTCGCCGGATCCGCCGCCCTGCTGGTCGTGGCCGTGGTCGCGTTCGTCGCCAGGCGCCGGCTGGCGGTGGTGACCGTACGGGGGGAGAGCATGGTGCCGGCGTTGCGGCCCGGCGACCGGTTGCTGGTGCTGCGCGGGAAGGCGGTCCGGCGCGGGCAGATCGTGGTGCTCGAAGCGATCGGGCCGGGAATGCGGTGGCGGGACGGGCCGCTGCCCGAGGTCGCGGCCGCCGACTGGGTGGTCAAGCGGGTCGCGGCGCTGCCGGGCGAACCGGTGCCGCCGCAGTGCCCCGGGCTGCCCGCCACGGTGCCGCCCGGAAAGCTCGTGGTGCTGGGGGACGGGGAGATCAGCGCGGACTCGCGGTTGTGGGGCCTCGTCCCGGCCGATCGGGTTCTGGGGGTCGTCCTACGCACCCTTGTTAGTACGTCTTAACAGCCCCATACTCCATTATGTCCGGACATTTCCTGACAACGGGGCTGGGATATGCGTCTGGTCTTTTCCGCCGCAGGACTGGCCGCGACCACCTTCACCATCTCCCCGCTGCACCACACCCTGTTCGCCGCCCTGTGCCTGCATCATCCCGGCTTCGCCGTACCCGGATCGCCGTGGCGGGATCTGGCGCGCAGGACGCCCGCCAGAGCCATGCCGTTCGTCCGGCGTGTCCACCACGCACCGCACAGCGTGTCCGGCTTCCTCTGGGCCGACCTGCCGCTGCCGCCCGGCGCGGGCACGCTCAACGACGAGCTCGACGTCCAGCCCGGTCTCGGTGACGTCGCCGACGCGCTCCGCGCCTTCTACGTCAGCTGCGTGGCCCCCGAGTGGGACGCGATCCGCCACCGCCTGAACGCCCACGTGAACCGCTACTCCGAGCTGATCTGCGTGCGGGGATTCGGCCGTACGCTGCCCAGGCTCACCCCCAGGCTGAGCTGGTACGGCTGCGCCCTGCAGATCGACACCTCGGACCTGTGCCCGTCGCCGGTGGAGCTCGGCGACGGGGGCGTGGCGTTCTCGCCGCTGATGTGCGCCAGCCGCTGCTTCCTCGCACTGTCGCCGCCCCGCGGCGGCAGCAGGGCGGTCATCGCCTATCCGGCCGGCGACGAGGGCGCCCGGCGTCCCGCGTCGGTGGACGCCCTGGCCCAGGTCGTCGGGCAGGCCCGCGCCAGGGTGCTGCGCTCGATCGGCGGCGGCTCGGCGACCGGCGAGCTGGCCAGGTCGCTGGCGGTGAGCGCGTCCACGGTGTCCGAGCACGTGACGGCGTTGCGGCTGGCGGGGCTCGTGAACACCTACCGCGAAGGCCGGGCCGTGCGGCACGTGCTCACCTCGCTGGGCCACGAACTCCTCGAATACAGCGCCTGATTTGTCGCATTTCGGTGGCGGTCCGAAAGGATTGCCCCTCCCCTGACCCGATGGTGATGATCAGGCGAATACAGCCCCTCTCACCCAGGAGGTCGGATGACTCGCACACTCAAGGCGTTGGGCGACCGGATGCTCGGCGCCCTGCTGCCCGCCAGCACCGCGGACGCCAGGGGGTGCCCCTACGAGTGCTGGTGCTACCACTGGCTCGACCACACCGCGTGGACCTGCGTGCGGCCGGACTGCACGACCTACGTGTCCTGCTACGAGTGCTGCTGACCCTCCACACCCCGCCCACGACCCCTTCGCTGGGGGTCGTGGGCGGCACCACCCGCGAAGGAGCGCCATGCCGTACATAGAGCTGGGCTGCAGGGCCGTGCTCTGCCTGGTCTTCCTGGCCGCGCTGGCGGGCAAGGCCACCGGCTGGCGCGCCTTCGTGTCCTCCGTCCCCGGTCTGGCTCCCGGGCTGCCCGCCGCGCCGGTCGCGGTGGCCGTGCTGGCCGGCGAGAGCGCCGCCGTGGCGCTGCTCGTCCTGGGCGAGCGCGCCGGGTTCGGGCTGGCCGCCGCACTGCTCGCGGCCTTCGCCGCCGCGATTCTGCTGGCCCTGCGCCGCGGCTCCGCCGCCGCCTGCCGGTGCTTCGGCGTCACCGCCGCTCCGCTGAGCCGCGCCCAGATCGTGCGCAACCTGCTGCTGATCGCGGTCGCGGTCACCGGCTGGGTGACGCCGGGCGGGCGCGTCGAACCCGCCGGGGTGGCGCTGGCGCTGGTCGCCGCCGCGGTGCTCGCCGCCGTGCTGGTGCTCTTCGACGACCTCGCCGACCTTCTCCTGGAGAGGAACCTCTGATGCCGTACGTCATCGCAGCCCTGGTCATCGTGGGCGTCATGAGCGCGCTCAACCTGGTGCTGACGTTCGCGGTGATCCGCAGGGTGCGCCACGCCGAGCAGCACGCCGCCCCCTCGGGGCCGCCGTTGCTGCCGGTGGGCTCGACCGTCCCCGACGTGCGCGGGATCGGGCGGCCCTCGGTGATCGGCTTCTTCGACACCGAGTGCCAGGCCTGCCCCGGGCAACTGCCGCCGTTCCTCCAGCTCGTCGCCAACGCGGGCTACTCCCCCTCGCAGGTGCTCGCCGTCGTGTCCGGCCCCGGCGGGGAGAGCTACGCGGACGCGCTGCGCGGCAGCGCCACCGTGATCGCCGAGCCCGCCAACGGGCCGGTCTGCCTGGCCTTCCCCAACTCCGCCTTCCCCGCCTTCTACCTGCTCGACGACTCCGGCCGGGTCAGGTCGCGCGCGGTCACCGTGGCCGGGCTCGGCGCTCCCGTCACCGCATGACCCACGACGTCTCGCCCGGTGTGTTACGGCTGGCCGGGCGGGCCGTGACGGTGTGGGGGCCGGCCTGGCGGGCCGCCCCGGTCGCCGCCGTCTGCTCGGTGCTGGCCGTCCTCGCCGGCGGCACGACGCCGGTGGCCGCCGCCTGGTGCACGAAGCTCATCCTGGACGGCCTGGCGGGCGGCCGGGCCGTACTGATGCCGACGATCATGCTCGGCGTGGTCGGCCTGGTCGCCGCGCTGCTGCCGCATCTCACCGAACACACCGACGGACGGCTGCGCCGCGGCCTGGGCCTGCTGACCCGCGAGCGCCTGTTCACCTCGGTCAACGCGTTCGTCGGCCTCGGCCCGTTCGAGAACCCCAGCTTCCGCGACCGGCTCAGGCTGGCCGAGCAGGCCGGGACCGGCGCGGCCAACCAGATCCTGGCCCCCAGCCTGTCGCTGGTGCGCGGGCTGGTCACGCTGGCCGGGTTCGTCGCCGCGCTCATGGCGTTGAGCCCGGTCATGACGGCGATCGTCCTGCTGTCGGCGCTGCCGTCGCTGGGCGTGCAACTGTCGCTGAGCAGGCGCAAGGTGGGTCTCGAATGGCAGATCAGCCCCGCGATGCGCCGCCAGATCTTCTACGCCGGCCTGCTCACCGAGGTCGAGCCGGCCAAGGAGGTGCGGCTGTTCGGGCTGGGCGCGTACCTGCGCGACCGTCTCCTGGGCGAGATCCGCGCGGTCAACCGCCAGGAGGAGGCCCTGGAACGGCGCGCGCTGGCGGGACACGGGCTGCTCGCCCTGCTCGGCGCCGCCATCGGCGGCGCCGGACTGATCTGGGCGATCGCCGGCGGCCGTCTCGGCGTGGGCGACGTGGCCGTCTTCGCCGCCGCCGTCGCCGGGGTGCAGGGCGCGCTGTCGGGCGGGGTCACCCAGCTCGCCCGGCTGCACCAGGCGCTGCTGGTCTTCGGACACTACCGCGCCGTCGTCTCCGCCGCCCCGGACCTTCCCGTACGCCGCCCGCCCCGCCCGCTGCCCGCCCTCCGCTCCGGGATCGAGATGCGGGACGTCTGGTTCCGCTACGGCGAGGGGCGACCGTGGGTGTTGCGCGGAGTGGATCTCACCATCCCGCACGGCGCCTGCGTCGCGCTCGTGGGGCTCAACGGCGCCGGCAAGTCGACGCTGGTCAAACTGCTGTGCCGGTTCTACGACCCGTCGCGCGGCGCGGTCCGCTGGGACGGGACGGACCTCCGCGACGCCGACCCCGCCGAGCTGCGCTCCCGGCTGACCGCGGTCTTCCAGGACTACGTGGCCTACGACTTCACGGCGGCGGAGAACATCTCACTCGGCTCACTCGGCGCCTCGCCCGAGCAGGTCAGGACGGCGGCCCGGCTGGCCGGGGTGGACACGGCGCTGGACGCCCTGCCGCACGGCTACGACACGTTGCTCAGCAACCGCTTCCTCGACGCGGCCGAGACCTCCGGCGTCGTGCTGTCCGGCGGCCAGTGGCAGCGGCTCGCCCTGGCCAGAGCGTTGATCAGGGGCGACCGCGACCTGCTCGTCCTGGACGAGCCGAGCGCCGGACTCGACGCGGAGGCCGAGCACGCCATCCACCACCGGTTGCGCGAGCATCGAGCCGGCCGCACCAGCCTGCTCATCTCCCACCGGCTGAGCGCGGTCAAGGACGCCGACCTCATCGTGGTGCTGGCAGAGGGCAGAATCGCCGAACAGGGCACCCACACCGCCCTCATGGCCGCCGGCGGAGAATACGCCCGCCTGTTCACCCTCCAGGCCAGCGGCTACACCGTCGAGCACGCCTGAACCCGCCTCAGGCCAGATGTACACGATGGCAGACTGATCAAGCCGACAACCCCCGCCCCGAACCGGCAGGCAGACGAAAATGGTGAACCTCACCTGGAACGCGGCCTCCCGCACCTGTCTCGGGTCCGCGCGCCGACACATCGTGGACGACATCTACACAGGTCCCTATGTGTTCGCGGTCGCCGACGGCCGCAGGGAACGAGTCGCCGGCGACGTTGCCAGCCACCTCGTGACCGAAACCCTGCGGAAGTACGACCGCGAAATCGATCCCTCAGACCTGACAACCGTTCTCGGACATGCGCTCAGATCCGCGAACGAGTCCATCCAGCGAAAGATCGAAGCGCAACCCGAACTGGCGGGCATGGGCGCCGACCTGGTTGCCATGGCGTGGTCCGGGACCATGGCGGTCTTCACGAACGCAGGCGATACGCAGGCGTACTTCACGCGACGAACCGCCGGCGGAGCCGCTGAACTCATCTGGACGACCGCGAGTCGTGCCCACGGCACGGCCGAGGCCCCCGACGCGCCGAATTCACCGGAGCGCATCCCGAACCTCCTTGATGGACGACCCCACGAACGCGCCCCTGACCTGGTGACTTTCCGCCTGCACGCCGGTGACCGGATCCTGCTGTGCACCGGCGGACTCGGCGCGGCGGTCCCTCACCCGCTCCTGATGGACGTTCTGAGCGGCCCCGGCGGATCGGCGGAAGTGGCCGATCGCCTCGAAGCCCTTGCCGTGGAGCACGGCGGTCCGGACAACATCACCATGGTCGTCGTCGAATTCGTCGATTTCGAGGAGCATCGAGAGGAATACACGTTCCTTGACTAGCGCGAGGCAGGCGCTTACCTCTGAGCGAAAGAAAATCTGTAGTCGCCACTGTAGACATTCGCGCCAAGGGGAGCTAGAGTTCCTGACATCGCAAGGAACGAATCCACGAGGGCAGCACGAGCACCACGATGGGGCTGCCCGGACGAACGTGGACAGCAGTACAGAACGAGGTAGGGCAGAAGGTCGGACTGCCGCGGCCAGTGTGGTTGAGCAAGAGGGGCCGGGGCGGTGGACGCGCTGCCGATTACGGAAAGTCGGCGCCAGCGATCGGGGCGCCGAGGTACGGATAACCGGAAAGGAGTGTTGAACGCCATCAGGATCGCCCGTCGCCGGCCGCATGTCGCCGCACGGGTACCGCAGCTCCACGAACAGGACGGTGGTCTACGGTCACGCTTACGCGATCCCCGCACCCCCGCATCGGGCGGCTGGTGCGGCATAAGTGAACCGCCCTGCAGCACGCAGGCAGGGCCGGTCGATGGTGTTAAACCTCTGGGCCCCGGCGCATCATGGCGCCGGGGCCCCTGTTCGCATTCGGGAAGGTTGAATGGATCAAACACCTCAGGCAACGGTCACCGCGTCCAGGCGGGAGCGGCCCAGCCCCACCGGCGATCACCCGGTTCAGGAGGTCGAAGCGGCCGGCAGTCTCGGGCAGCGGCTCGATGACGAGGACTATCCCGCCTACAGCATGGGCCGGGCCGCCGAGCTCCTCGGCGTCACCCCGGCGTTCCTGCGCAGCCTCGGCGCCGCCAAGCTGATCGAGCCGCTACGCAGCGAGGGCGGGCACCGCCGTTTCTCCCGCTACCAGCTGCGCCTGGCCGCCCGTGCCCGCGAACTCGTCGACGCCGGCACCCAGCTGGAAGCGGCCTGCCGCATCATTATCCTGGAAGACCAGCTCGCCGAGGCGCTGCGCATCAACGAAGAACTCCGCCGGCGCCACTGACCGCCTTCCGCCCCCGGCCACACCCGGGGGCATCAGGACCGGCCGTTCGGTCGTCAGGTGTCGAGTCTGGCCGCCTGCATGGCGCCCAGTCGCCGCACGAACAGGACGGTGACGATCGCCGTCGGTACGACCAGCACGTGCACGGCCACGCTGGCCCAGGTCGCCCACGTGAATTCGTACCTCAGGCCAAGGGTGTCCTCGTACGTCTCGGAGTCGTAGTCCTTGGTGAGGAGTGTCGTCCACTCGATCCAGAACAGGGGCCAGGTCAGGAAAGTGACCAGCCACAGGGCCCACCATGTGTGCAGCAGACCGGCCGGGGCTGTCGTGCCGCCGCGTCCGGGGGGGCTGGAGGCGTGCCAGATGTCGTCGGCGATCTGCTTGGGCAGCCACAGGTTGCCGATCGGGATGAACCAGCCGAATACGGCCATGGAGGGGCGGTAGCGCAGCCGGCCGGGCGCGAGCCGTTCGGCGACGACCCGTATCCGGAAGAACCAGAGCAGCCAGGACGTCGTCAATCCCACGCCGGAGACGACCTGGGCCGCCAGCATGATCTGGCCGACCGTCTCAGTTTCGTCGTAGCTCTCCACCGGGTGCCACCGTCTCGCGTCGTCGGCGAAATCGAGCTGGTACACCGCTGTGCTCACGGAGATCAGGGTGAAGAGGGCAAGCAGCACATAGGCGGCGATCTGGTAGCCGGTGGCGGAGTGCAGGGGGTCACGGCCGCGCATATGGCGGCGTTCGTTGACCAGCAAGGGCTGGGGCGCCCCCGGCGGATTCGCGTGGCCGAACGGTGGTGGCGCCATCGCTCGGGGGCCGCCACCGTCGGTCGCGGTGGCCGGGTCGTGAAGGGCCGTCAGCGCCAGGGTCCGGCGGTCGGCGATGACCTGGGTGAGCGCCTCAGGCAGCCACCGCCCCTGGTCGGGCGAAGCGAGCGCGGTGAGCCGGGTCAGCACCTGCTCCAGGCCGGGCCGGGCGGCGGGGTCCTTGGCCAGGCAGGCCGCCACCAGAGCGGCCAGAGGGGCTGGCACTCCCTGAAGATCGGGCTCGGCGTGCACCACGCGGAAGACGACCGCGTGGACGGGCCCCGTCCCGAAGGGGCTGCGGCCGGTCACGGTGAAGGCGAGCACGCAGCCGAGCGAGAACACGTCCGAGGGCGGCCCGACCTCCCGGCCCATGGCCTGTTCGGGGGACATGAACGCGGCGGTGCCCAGCACGGTGGAGGTCTGGGTGTGGCTGGTGGCGTCCAGGGCGCGGGCGATGCCGAAGTCGATCAGGCGGGGCCCGTCCTCAGCAAGGATGACGTTGCCGGGTTTGAGGTCGCGGTGCACCATCCCGCAGGCGTGCACGGCGGCGAGTCCTTCGGCCAGCCCGGCGCCGAGCACCGCGGCCGACTCCACCGGGAGCGGCCCGTGCTCGTCGACGGCTTGGTGCAGGGAGGGGCCGGGGATGTAGGCGGTGGCCAGCCACGGCCGGACGGCGTCGGTGTCGGCGTCCACGACCTGGGCGGTGTAGAACCCGCCGACCTTGCGGGCGGCGTCCACCTCGGAGGTGAAGCGGCGCCGGAAGTCGCCGTTGCCGGCCAGCTCCGGGCGCACCACTTTGACGGCGACCAGGCGCCCGCCCGGGGAGCGGCCCAGGAACACCTCTCCCATCCCGCCCCCACCGAGCCTTGCGTGCAGCCGGTAGGAGCCGATGCGAGCCGGGTCGCCGTCGCGTAGGGGGTCGGTCATGGTGACTCATTCCTCGTCGAGATCATCGCCGGTCGGTGTCGATGATTCCAAAAGAGGGGCCAACAGGATCCCGGTGACCGCCTTGCAGGTGCGCCCGTCCGTCATCGGCATCGCCGTCGGCCAGGTCCTGAGTACCGCGGGTACGGGCAGCGGGCCGTTAGACTACCCCGGTGTTCGCGCGCGTTCCCCTGGCCGTCCGCTCATGGCCGGCCTGGTGGAGAGCCCAGCCGTCCTTGGTCAAGGACGGCGCGCTCGCGGCGACGCTCACTGCGCTGGCCTTCGTACCGACGCTGTCCGTCATCGGAGCCCAGCTCAGTGACCTGCCGAAGCGACCGGCCGACGCCTTGGCGGTGGTGCTGACCGTGGCGCAATCGGCGCCGCTGGCGTTCCGCAGCCGTCACCCGGCGGCATGCCTGGCCGTCATCGGCGCCGCCTTCGCCGTTCATCAGGCGCTCTGCTGTCCGCCGACGTTCGCCAGCGTCGGCTTCTACCTGGCCCTGTATACGGCCGGAGCCCAACAGTCCCGGCACCGTCGCACGCTCGCGGCGGCGGTGAGCGCCGGCTACGCCGCACTCGCGATCGTCCTGAGCCGGCTGGGATCCCCCAACCGGATCCCGGACTTCGTCGCCTTCTACCTGGTTCTGGTCGTGATCTGGATGGCCGGAGCCGGGATGCGCCGGTGGCGGGCCGAGGAGGCCGAACGGCGGCGGCTCGGCGCGCTGGCGGCCGGCGCCGACGAACGCGCCCGCATCGCCCGTGAGCTGCACGACGTGGTCACCCATCACGTGACCGCCATCGTGGTGCAGGCCGACGCCGCGCAGTTCCTGGTCGGCGCCGCACCGGAACGCGCAGGGCAAGGGCTGGCCGCCATCAGCGACACCGGCCGGCGGGCGCTGACGGAGCTTCGGCATCTGCTCGATGTGCTGGAGGCGACCGGCGACGACGCGCTCACGGCGCGTACGCCGGGCCTCGGCGGTATCGCCGACCTGGTCGAACAGGCCCGCGTCTCCGGCCAGCCCGTCGAACTGACCGAGCACGGCGAGCGCCTGGCTCAGCCCGTCGACGTCGAGCTGGCCGCGTATCGGGTGGTTCAGGAAGCCCTCACGAACGCCATCAAGCACGCGACCGGCCGGCCCACCAGGGTCACGGTCCACCACCGCGCCGGCCACATCGACATCGAGGTGACCACCGACGGGTCCGCTCTGGTGGAAGGTCCCGCCGTGCCGTCCGGGGGGCGAGGGCTGGACGGGCTGCGCCGCCGCGTCCAGATGCTGAACGGTGAGCTGACCGCCGGCGCCCGGCCCGGGGGCGGGTTCACCGTCCGGGCCCTCATCCCCCTCAGGAGCACCGCATGACCAGTACGCCGATCCGGGTGCTCATCTGTGAGGACCATGAGCTGGTGCGCACCGGCTACACCACGATCTTCTCGGCCCAGCCCGACATGGAGGTCGTCGGGGACGCCGCGGACGGCCGCGCGGCGCTCGAGGCCGCCCGGCGGCTGCTGCCGGACGTCGTCGTGATGGACATCCGGATGCCCGTCCTGGACGGCATCGAGGTCACCAGGCGACTGGCCGGGCCAGGCGTCGCCGCTCCGGTGAAGGTACTGGTGGTGACCACGTTCAACGTCGACGAGTACGCCTACGAAGCACTCAGGGCAGGCGCCAGCGGCTTCCTGCTCAAGGACGCGCGGCCGAAGGAACTGGTGGACGGCGTACGCACCGTCGCGCGCGGCGACTCCCTGCTCGCGCCCGCCGTCACCCGGGCCCTCATCGGCCACTTCGCCGAGCGCCTGCGCCCCACCGACTCCGCCCGGCCGGCCCTGCAGGAGGTCGTGCGGGCGCTGACCCAGCGGGAGCTGGAAGTACTGGAACAGCTCGCCGAGGGCCTGTCCAACGCGGAGATCGCCACACGACTGTCCATCAGCATCGAGACCGTCAAGACGTACGTGTCGCGGATCCTGACGAAACTCGACCTGCGCGACCGTGTACAGGCGGTCGTGCTCGCCTACCGGGTGGGATTGGTGGCCGCCGATCAGGGTTGACACGGCGGTCAGGCGGAGGGCTCGGCGCGGTGCTGCCGAGGTCGGATCCGGCCGGCGCGGGCGGCCCGCCGCAGCAGGAGAATCGTGGGCACCAAGCAGACCAGCAGCGCGAAGAGGCTGGCCTCAGGGCCGAAGACGCCGCCGGTCAGCGCGGTCGGGCCGGACAGCGTGACGTTCAGCAGGCCCTCGGGTGGCGCGGCCGATCCGGAGACCGTGACACCGAAGATCCCGGCTTGGGCGAAGTTCCAGGCGAAGTGCAGGCCGATGGGCAACCACAGCGAGCGGGTGACGACGTAGGCGGCGGCCAGCATGGCTCCGCCCGTCAAGGCGATCGCGAACACGCCCCACAGGGTGGCGTTGCCGTTGACCAGGTGCATCGCACCGAACAGCAGCATGGATACGACCAGGGCGATCACGGTGCCGGTACGTTCCTCCACGATGCGGAACACCACCCCGCGAAACAGCAGTTCTTCGGTCACGGCGACGCCGGCCATCAGCCCCGCGGCGCCAAGGAAGCCGCCGAAGGAACCCCAGGACAGCTCCTGCCAGCCACCGAACACCGCGATCAGCGCCATCAGCCCGGCGAACAGGCCCGACCCGAGCAACATCCCGCGCCACAGCTGGGACCATCGCCGCGTCTTCCCGAGTTCGGGGACGTCCGGACGCAGCTCGACGACCCGGCACAACCAGCGGTAGCAGATGACGGCGATGATGGCCAGGCCGATCCCCACCGGCAGGGCGAGGAGCGGTACGGGCAAGACGAGTTGGTTGATCCCGGTCGTCACCGACATCACGCCGAACAACGCGACCAGCAGGACGGGGAACCGGAACCTGCGCAACCGGTCACGGCCCGTGGCCGAACCGGCGTGCGAAGGGGTGGTTCTCGGATGCTCAGGGGACGCCACGATCGCGATCCTTTCGATCAGATGTCCGCGGTGTCTTCCGCGGCCTAAGTGAGGCTAGGGATCGGAGCCGGGCATGCCATCCCCCTGGAACGGACACAGCGGTAGCTCTCACGAGGGATCAGGATCCGTCCCCCGCCTCGCCGGCCTGCGCACCGGCAGCGACCGCCTTAGATCCAGTTCTGACACCCTTCGAGGTCAGGCATCAGGTCACTGCTGTCCAGAACCCCCTTCGGCGAAGTGCTTGAGCAGACGGTGGTGCACGAACTGGTACTCGTTCGTCGAGAGCCGGCGGAGCAGCCCGGCCCTGACCAGTTCCTCCAGCGACTGCGGCACCTGCCGGCCGTGCTTGCCGTGGTGCCGGAAGATGTTTCTGATCTCCCGGCTCTCGTCGTCGAAGCTCGTCCCATCCCGGGAGATCAGGTGTCGCGCGACGTCACGCAGGATCTCCTGCAGTGCGGGCCCGTCATCGAGCATCGCCATCGCACGGTCGGCGTAGAGTTCGACGAGATCGCGCCCGTCCGCCGATGCCTCGCGCAGCCACGAGTCGGTCAGGTTGGCCAGCAGCGCGGGCGCGCCCGCGAGCTCCTCGGCGTCCGCCGCCGACCCCTTCCACGCGCCCAGGAGGCGCGACATCTCCTGCTCGGTAACCCCCTTCACCCGCACCTTGACGAAGTCCTGGTGCACTACCAGCGGATGGCCCGGGCCAGGATGGCGATCGGTGACAGTGATCTTTGCCCCGGTCACTTCATGCCAGCGCACCACCTCCTGAGCGATCTTGTCGCGGTCGGCGGGGTCGGCCACCTCGTCCAGCCCGTCGAGCACATAGATCAGGCGCTGCCGATTGACCATGGCGAGGGCTTCGGTGATCGGCGTCCGGTACTGCTGGACGAGCGCATGAGTCATCCACATCTCGAACCCTGGACGGCTGAGGTCCAGCGACCGCAGGCTCACGAAGACCGGAACGGGACCACCGCCCTCCTCCAGCAGGCGCAGAGTGATCCGGGCCGCGAGCACTGTCTTGCCGGCGCCTGACGCTCCGACCACGAGCAGGCCCCGGTCCCAGCGGGCGACGAGGTCGTCCAGCGTGATCGCCCGGCCGTCCATGTCGAGATCCTGCGCCAGCACGGCGCCCCCGGCGGGGAGCAACTGTCCGACCTGCCGCTCCACCCGCTCGGCGAGCACCGCGAGTCCTTCCGCCAGCTCCCCTCTGGCGGCGGCGACGAGCGGCTGGCCCACCGGCGGCACCGCCTTCGACTCCTCCTCGCTGTGCTCCGGGATGGGGGTGGATCTCACCAGATCGATGTACGCGCTCACGTCCGCGGGCACAGCCCGATGGGAGTCCCGGAACCTGGAGATGAGCTGAAGGGGCAACTGACTCCAATCGAGTTGCCGTCCTTCCTCGGCGGTGTCGAGATCCTCCTTGATCCGCTGCAACAGGCTGGCGTCCTGGGCCAGCCTGGCGTAGAACTCACCGTCTCCCTCCCTGATCAGCAGGATCGCCGCCAGGGTGGAGACGTCGTACGGAGACAGCTTCCTCGCCTTGGCGATCCGGTCCTGCAATATCAGGACGTTGAGAAACCGTTTGATCGACCGAGGGTTGCGCGGCAGCCCGATGCGCAGCAAGTCGCGCGTGGGCATGATCTCTTCCGGAAGCAGGCTCCGCAGATAGTCGTCGAAGGCGGCGGCTGACAACCTCGGCATTTCAAACGGAAACTGAATGATCTTGTCCAGATAATGGTCGACCTGCAGCCCCTTGTATTTCTCCCCGAGGGCCACCAGCAGCGGTTCCTTGGCGACGGCCAGGAAGAAGACACAGTTGTCGCGGTTGAAATGGAGCTTGAGCGCCTCCAGCAGTCCGGCCACCTGGTCGCCGGCGCATCGGTCGAGGTCGTCGATGAACACCACGAGCCGCTTCTTGCCCGTCTCCGCCAGAGCTTGGGCGATCAGATCGGTGAGGTACTCATCCAGCCGCGCACGATCCGAACGAATACGGAAATGTTGCTCGTCGTACTCCTTGAGACTGCTGCGCACGTCAGCCAGGTTCACCCGGGCCGTCGAGGAGAGCACCAGAGAGCCGAGCACCTCGGAGATGGTCCGCAGCGTGCGCGCAACCTGTTCCTTCTTCGCCAGTCCGAGCTCCGCGACGAGCGTGTGGAGCAGCGGCAGCACCGGGTTGTCGTCGTACTGGTGCCGCCACGGGTCGAACCACACGTGTGCGCAGTCGCCGTACTGATCGTCGATCACCTGTCTGACCTGCTTGAGCAGGGAGGTCTTGCCGATCCCCCAATCGCCGTAGACACCGATGACCATGGGCGGAGAGGCGGAGTGGGCAAGCAGCGCCAGCGCCTGCGCGTACTCCGCCCGCCCCAGGCTGTCCGTGACCGCCGGCTCGTCGCTGTGCGTGAATCCGGCCGGGGCCTGCTCCTCCTCCTTGGGAGAGGGGGCCGGTTCCACCAGCGGCCTGCGCCTGCGCCACATCAGCCAGGCGAGGAGCCCCACAAGGAGCAGACCACCGGCGAGATGGGGCCACAGCCGCAGAAGCAGGTGCCGCGGCACCACCCGCAGTTCCCGCCGCGTCACCCCGGTCTCGGCGTAGAGAACCAGTTGCCCGCTTGTCTCCCGCAGCCGTGGCCCCGGCACCAGGGTGACGGTCACGTTCCCGCCCGCCGGAAGCTGAACCGACCCGCCGCCCTGGACGCTCACCGCGCTCGCGGCAGGGCCCGCGACCTGGATGCGGGCCGTCACGGCCGGTCCCGGATTCACGACGGTGACCTGCACGGGCACGCGCGGGAACGTCTCGAGCGAGATGGACAGCGCCGAATTGTCCAGGAACTGGGGAGCACCGAAGCCCGTGCCCACGGCCAGGACCACCACGACAAATAAGCGCGCGATCGGCATGCCTTGATTATTCAGGCTTTCTGCGGGGGCCAGCCGGGCGAAAGCCCTTTTCTGAAGGGCCGAATCATGGTGGCGGCGAAAGCGAGCGTGACCATCGCGACGGCCAACGTGGTGGTGGTGACCCACACGTCCGCGCATGCGTAGAGCAGCCCGGCGAGCACCGGGCCGAGCGCCCCTCCGCCGTAGCTGACCAGCCGGGAGACGCCTGCCACCCGAGCCAGCTTGTCAGCCGGCACCCGGCTGATCACCGTACGGATCGTCACGTTGCTCAGCCCACCCGCCACGCCGATCATAAGCAGTGCCAGCGCGAAGGCTCCGGGCGAGAGCGCGGTGGTCACGGCCAGCAGCAGCGCCGCCGCGCACACCCAGGTGTGCACGAGCAACATCGATCGGCCGCGGTGGGTGAGGCCGATGATCTCGGCCAGCCGGTAGGCCGGCACCTTCCCGGCGATCCTCTGGCGTTGCGGCGAGATGAGCGCCCCCACCACCCCGCCCACCCCCGCGGTCGCCAGGATGACGCCGATCAACGCCGGGCTCTCCCGTGTCTGCGTCATATGGGTCACGAACACCACGGTCAGCGCCTGCACGACCAAGTTGATCAGGGCGGTCAGGATCGTCGCGGACCTCAGGAAGTCGTTCGTCCAGATCTCCCTCAGCCCGACGCGGATCTCCTCCATGAGCGAGAGCCTGACCGGCCGGGCCGGGGTCCGCCGCACCGGCGTGCGGGCCAGCGTGGCCGCCGCGGAGAGGAACGCCACCGCGTTCGCCAGGAAGGTCATCGCCGGGCCGTACGCGTAGAGCACCCCTCCCAGCGACCGCCCTGTCAGGCCCACGGCGTGAACGGTGGTCTCGTGCACGGCGAGCGCCGTGTCCACCTCCGCCGGGCGGGCCACCGCCGGGACCAGCGCGATCTCCGCGACGGACGAGAACACCGTCAGACATCCCTCGGCGAAGGCCACCACGAGCAGATGCTCGATCTGCAGGCTGCCCAGGAGCAACGCACCGCAGGTGACGGCCATCAACAGGCCCTTGGCCAGCTCGCACCAGGTCATGACGAGCCTCGGGCCGACCCGGTCGACGACCGTGCCCGCCGGCAGGTAACACAGCAGGCCGGGCAGCGTGGCGGCGCACACCACCCAGCCGGTCCAGGAGGGCGATCCGGTGAGCGCGATGGCGAGCAGCGGGTAGGCCACGCTCAGCGTGCGCGTGCCCATCATCGACAGCGTCGATGCCGTCCAGGAGCGGCGAAAGCCCGCATTGGTGGCGAACAGCGAGGTCAAGCCACTCGGAGCTTGTCTGGTCTCCACCGCCACTCCTGCCGTCCTGTGCTCGAGCACAGTGTCCCGTGATCCGCGGCGGTGGGGTGACGGCGGCTGCATTGTCAGAGACTAAATGATGCACTCCCCGGTGCAGGACATTACCTGCGGGGCTGTCAACGAGTGCGGGGCTCGGTCACGCTCAACCGGTCGGCCTCGGCGGCCAGCCGTGGCGGAAGGAGCGGGCTGGTCGTGCTCTGCCGCGCCCGGCGGGCGAGCCGTACCGCCTCGTCGTGGTTGCCGGCGGCCTCCATGACGCGGGCGGCGCGCAGCAGCGTGGAGCCGTCCTGGACCGTCTCCATGGGCGGGATGGCCCGAACCGCCATGTGCACGTCGCCGCTCAATGCGAGGGCCAGGGCGTACGCGGCCCGGGTCGAGGGTTGCTGGAGCGGACGCACCCGCTCCAGGTCACGCAGCGCTCCGGCGGGCCGTTGCAGGTCGGAGAGGATCTCGCCACGCGCCTGCAGCGCCTCCGGCGCGTTCCCTTCTCTCATCAGCGCGTCGTCGAGCACGTCGACGGCGGTGCGCTCGTGGCCGCCGTACCACAGCGCCCAGGCCAGCTCCGTCTGGATGGCGGAATCGTCCGGGCTGCGCCGCGCGGCCGCCTGCAGCTTCCGGATGGCCTCGTCGGTCCTGCCCTGCCTGAGGAGAACCCGGCCCGTGGCGGTGAGCAGGGTCGCCGCGAGCACGTCCGTACCCGGCTGCGCGACGTACAGCTGAGTGGCCCTGCAGTAGTGGGTCACCGCTTCGTCGAGGTCGTCTCGCAGGTAGGCCACGTCGCCGAGCAGGGATTCGATCGCGGCGCACAGCCGGCCGTCGTGCCCTGCTTCGCGTAACGCCAGCCTCCCGTGCCGGGCGGCCACCTCGAACTCGCCCGCGAACACGGCGGACTCCGCGAGGCGCAGGCGCTCGTCCGGGCGGATGCGAACCGCGCCGCCGGGAAGGGCGCCGCCTTGGAACAACGCGGGGAGCAATCGTTCGTGCCAGATTCGCCAGCCGGAAGCGTCGGGCACCCTCGCGAGCACATAGCGGTCCGCCAGAGCCTTCAGCACGGGAGCCGGGAGACCGGCTGTCTCCGTCACGGCCTCCGGCGAGGTCGCGGCCTCCGGCGAGGTCGCGGCCTCCGGCGAGCCGAAGGTCTCGCGCAGTCGGGTGCGGAGCTTTTCCGGGTCGGCATGGAAGTGGTCGGCGGCGACCTCTTCCAGTTGCCGCCGGCAGTAGGCGGCGATCGCCTCGTCGGGGCCGTCGAGGTCGCCGATCAGCTCGGGTCGGGGCGGGCTCAGCAGTGCGGTGCAGGCGATCTGCAGCAGGAGGGGCTCGACCTGGCCGGTCGCGTCGGCCAGGTCGTCCACCAGCCTCTCGGCGACTCCGGGGGCGAAGGTGTGGCCCAGCTCCGCCAAGGGTTTTCGGCAGGCGGCGACGGCCTGTTCGCGCCGAAGTGGACCCAGACGGTAGGGAGGCGTGGTCACGCCGCTGTGCCGGACGACCTCATCCAGATGATCGTCGTCGACCGCGATCAGCAGATGGAAGGGCAGGTCGCCGTCGAGCACGGCGAAGATCTGCTCGACCAGTTGCTCACAGTGCCGGCGCTGCCGGTCATGGGCGGTGAACAACTCCTCGACCTGGTCGACGACCGCCATGATCGGGACCGGAGCGCCGGAGGCGTCCAGCCGCAGGGGTCGCGTGCGCAGAAAGGCGGAGATCGTCAGGCCGGACAAGTGCGTCGGCGCCTCGTGCGGAGCCCATGACGACAGCAGTGCGAGCACGAACGGGTTCCTGCCACCGCCGGCGAGCGCGGCCGGCACCGAGGAACGCCGTGACACCCTGCCGATCGGCAGCACGTCGGCGCTGTAGGAATCGAGGAGGGGCAGCACTCCGGCGGCGATCAGCGAGCTTTTCCCCACGCCACGAGGGCCGTGCACGATCGTGATCGGATCAGCACGCCAGCGAGCGGCCACCTCGGCCGCCTCGGTCTCACGGCCGACGAAGCGGGCGTCGTCCGCCCTGGCGTAGGCGCGCGTACCGACATACGGCCATGCATCCGGGACCGAGCTGCTGCTGGATCTCATCACCGTGCCTCGCCCCATTGCCGCGATTCTGCCAGGAATACAGGCACCATCCGATGGCAGATGGAGAATTGTCGCAATCGATATGACTATATGGCCGAGCTCCAGCCGGCGACGGTGAGGTCATCCGGGTCTTCGGCCAGCCGCAGGTAGGCTCGCCTGAGCACCGGAGAGTGAAGGTTCCTGAGTGCATCGAGGTCGATGACGCCGAGGTCGATGATGCCGATCGTGCTCTCTTCTTCCATGCATTCTCCTGGTTTTCGGTCAGCCGTAACCAGCTCCGCGCAATTTGCTTCTTCAGACGATTCTGCGTCGGTATTTTTCAGGAATCAATCTATAAGATGTGAGCAACGAGGACCATGGCCGGAGGACCACGTGAGCGAGCAGGTCAACGAGTACGGGCCGATTCGGATGCCGAACATCTGGGGGAAAATCCCAGCCCGTAACCGAAATTTCACCGGACGTGAGCATTTGCTGGACCGGTTGAGAGAGAGCCTGCATCTGTCGACCACCGCAGCCGTGGTGGCGCACACGCCCGTCCCGCAGGCCCTGCACGGCCTCGGCGGGGTCGGCAAGACCCAGCTGGTCACGGAGTTCGCCTGGCGCTTCCGGGGATCGTACGAGCTCGTCTGGTGGATCTCGGCCGACCAGCCGGCCCTGGTCCCCGCCGCTCTCGCGGGGCTGGCCGCCGACCTCAACTGCGCTCCCGCCAGCGCCGTCGGCATCGAGGAGGCCGCGGCCTCGGTGCGCAGGGCGCTCCAGCGCGGCGAGCCGTACAGCAAATGGTTATTGATCTTCGACAACGCCGACGAGCCCGAGGCGATCAAGGACTTCCTCCCCGACGGAGGGCCGGGGCACGTCCTGATCACCTCCCGCAACATCCGCTGGAGCGCGGCCAGCGAGAGCGTGGCGGTGGACGTCTTCGAGCGGAACGAGAGCATCCAGTTCCTCCGCAGGCGCCTCGAACGCGACATGCCCCACGCCGAGGCCGACGCCCTCGCGCAGGCTCTCGGTGACCTGCCCCTGGCGCTGGAGCAGGCGGCGGCGCTCCAGCTCACGACCGGCCTGTCCACCGACGAGTACCTCGAAGCGCTGGGCGAAGAGACACGGCGGCTGCTCGCTCTGGGCAAGGCCACCGAATATCCCCACTCGATGACCGCGGCCTGGCAACTGTCGGTCCAGGCGATCGAGGAGCGCATGCCCGAGGCCGCCACCGTGCTGCGGTGCCTGGCCTTCTTCGGTCCCGAGCCGATCCCCCGCGACCTGTTCCGCCGCGGCAACAAGACCCAGGGCGCCGCGCGCATCGGCCCGATCCTGTCCGACCCGCTGCTGCTGAGCCGGGCCTTCGGCGAGCTCAACCGGTTCGCCCTGCTCAAGGTCGAGTCCGCCGCCGGCACCGTCCAGGTGCACCGCCTCATCCAGGCGCTGCTGCGCGACTCGGTCGACGAGCGGGAACGCGGCGAGATCCGGCACGAAGTCCACCTGCTGCTGGCCGGTGGCGCGCCCGTCGACCCGGAGGACACCACCAGGTGGGCGGCCTTCCGCGAGCTGCTGCCCCATTTCGAGCCGTCCGGCCTCGCGGACTGCGCCGAGGCGGATCCCCGCAACTTCTGCATCACGCTCGTCCGCTTCCTCTACCGAGTGGGCGACTACCGGTCGGCCAGGACCTTCGCCGAGCATCTCCGCGACACCTGGACGGCCGCCTCGGGCCCGGAGAGCCCCGACGTGCTGCGGATCCGCCGCCATCTGGCCAACGTGCTCTGGCAGCTCGGCGAGTTCGACGAGTCCCGCCTGCTCAACGCGGAGACGCTGGCGCTGATGCAGCGCGTGCTCGGCCCCGACCACGAGGAGACCCTCGGCGCGGCCAACTCCTACGGCGCCTCACTACGCGCGCTGGGCGACTTCGCCGCCGCTCAGAAGCAGGACAAGGAGTCGCTGGCGGCCTTCGAGCGTGTCTTCGGCCCGACCCATCCGGTGACTCTCCGCCTGCTCAACAACCTCGCGCTCGACCACGCGCTGCTCAGCGACTACTTCACCGCGCGCGACCTGCACAAGCTGGCCTACCTGGAGATGAGCGGCGCCACCCACGGCGTCGGCAAGTGGGACGTGCAGAACGCCTGGAACGGCCTGGCACAGGTGCTGCGGCTCTGCGGCGCCTACGAGGAGGCCGTCGACCTGGGCGAGGAGGTCTACGCCTACGGGCTCAGGGAGCTCACCGCGGAACATCCCATCGTGATCAAGACGGCCAAGGACCTCTCCATCGCCAGGCGTGGCGCCGGTGACATCACCGCGTCGCTGGAACTGGCCAAGGAAACGCTCAGCCGCCTGGAAAAGCTCTTCGGCCGGGACAACCCCGACACCATGGCCACCGCGATCGCGCTGTCCAACAGCCTGCGCGAGGCCGGCAACCTGGACGAGGCGATGGCGCTCGTCAAGGACACTCTGCCGAGGTATCACACGATCTACGGCCCGCGACACCCGTTCACCTACGGCTGCCGCGCCGACCTCGCGCTGCTCCACCGGCTTCGCGGTGACCCCGAACGCGCCCGGGAGGAGAACTCCGAAGCCTACGAGGGCCTGCTCGCCCGCCTCGGCGCCGAGCACGAGTACACGCTCATGGCGGCCGTCAACCTGGCCTCCGACTACGCCGCGCTGGGCGACAGCCACACCGCTCGCCGCCTGGGCGAGGAGAGCCTGGCGCGGCTGCGCGGGTTCTTCGGCAAGGAGCACTTCCTCACCACCTTCGGCGCCGTCAACCTCGCCATCGACCTGAGCGACACCGGAGCCGACGAGGAGGCGGCCGCGCTGCGAACGGAGATCGTGAACAACCTCCGGCGCATCTCTCGCACTTCCACGCCCGACATGGTCCGAGCGCTCAAGGGCGAGCGGATCGACTGGGACTTCGATCCGCTGTCCCTGTGACGCCGTTCCTGGCGAGCCAGGCCGCTCTGTGCTCGTCCGCCTCCCGCGCCGCCGCCTCCGCGGCGGCGGGCGGCACCGGATCCTTCATCCAGGACGACAGGGTACGGCGGAGCAGTCCGGTGAACCGTTCGCCGACCGGCGTCAGCTTGCCGCTGTCGAGCAGGGTCCCCGTCACCTCCAGCGCGGCTGCGCGCCAGCGTGCGAACTCGATGTGGGGACGCAGTCCGCGCTCGGAGTCGCGCTGACGGCGCCAGAATCCGGCCAGGCCGAGGTGTGCGTACGCGCCGTGCAGCAGACCGGACAGCGGGCGTGGATCACCGCGCCAGGGCGCGTAGTAGCGCCGCTCGTCCGGAAGCGTCAGCTCCACCAGGTCGAGTACGGCGTTGAGCTTGGCGTGCTGGAGCTCGTGCGCGAACGTCGACGCGAGCCAGATGTGATCGGGCGGAGTCGACATCGCCACCGTGCCGAAGGTGACGCGGGACGTCGCGCTGTCCCGGCCGCTCTGGGCCGCCTTGATGGGGGTGAGCACCCGGGCGATCGCGCGCAGCTCAGCGGCGGTCGTCCAATGATGTTTGTCCAGGAGCTCCCAGGCGGCGGCGACGTGACTCCGCCAGCGCCGCAGGTCGTCAGGCGGCAGGCGGCCGTCGATCACTGTGGGACCTGGCCAGCGATGCGGATCCAGATCGTCGACGACCAGCTCGATCGCGCCGTCGGCCGAGCGGATCCGATGGAGCGGAGTGCATCTGGACGTGTCGGTTTCCAGCTCGACGAGCTGGTCCTCGTCCGTCGGCAGGGCGAGCTGCCCCAGCGAGGGCAACGTGATCACCCCGCCCGGCGCGGGAACCTGGACCCGCAGCCGCAGCCCGGCCCGGCAGGCGGCCGCCGCGGCGACCGCACCGAGCTGCGCCACGGCCAGCGGATCCGCCCGTCCAGTGATCAACGCCCGCAGAGTGCTCTTGGCCCACGCACCGACCGCTGGATAGCCGATCACGTACCTGACCGCTTCAGGAGCCTGTGCGGCGATCTCGGCGAGCCGGTCATAGGCAGCTTCCGCCCGCCCTTCCTCCGCCACCCCTCTGAGGAGCAGCAGATGCTTGCTGTACTGCGTCTCGGCCAGGAATCGGGCTGCCTCCGCGCCACCTCCCCCTCGCGCCAGCCGGTCAAGAAGATCTTGAGGGACGGTGTACGAGTCGAGCCGCATGTCGCTCCCCTCAGTGAACCGACCCGCGCAGGTCGGCGACGAGGCGTTCACGAATGTGATCGATCAATCGATACAGATCATCGCAATAGACTGACGGGTTCTTGAAGCCGTCGTCCGAGCGGTAACGATGCGTGTAGAGCCCGCCGCCGCACACTCGCCCGAATTTGCATGCCTTGCACGTGTCGCTCAACGCTTCCCAACCGAGCTGGCGCGCCACCATGCCGGGATGTCGGAGCGCCTCGTCGAAGGAATGGTCCACGATGTTCAAGCCGGTCATGGGGGCGCCCTGCCGTACCGCCTTGAGGGAGTCCGTCTGCTCGATGGTGCCGTCCGTCTCGATCACGACGACCGTGGACGGCGTCAGGCCCACGGATTCGCTGGCCGAGCCGCCGCCGAGCAACAGACTCACGATTTCCTGAAATATCCGTATCACGCTGTCGCTGCCGCTTTCGTACCAATGGTCGAAGATCGGAATGAGCCAGTCGGCGTACGCCGTAGCCGGCTTCCTCCATCCCGGCGGCGGCGTGTCCCAGGTCGCGTGCGGCAACAGGAAGTCCATGGTCGGCGGATCGAAAGCGCTCAGCGCCTCATAGGTCTCGACGGGATCATTGAGCAGATCGACCGTGCACAACAGCCCGCTGAACAGGTGACGAAACCTCTCGCTGGTGAGCCGTGTCAGCCCCTGCATCACCGCCGGGTAGCTCCCCCGCCCGTCGGCGAACCGCCGATTGCGGTCGTTCTCCCTGGGACCGCCGTCGAGACTCACTCCCACCCGGACGTCCATCGCGTCGAACGACGACAGCGCCGCTTCGTCCAGCAACACCGCGTTCGTCTGCAGCACCGCCTCGACCCGCAGCCCCGGCCCCACCTCGGACCGCACCAACTCCACGATCTTCGCGAGGTACTCGTGACCCGCCAGCAACGGCTCCCCTCCGTGCAGAACCACTCGCACCGACGGCAAATCATGATCAGCCGCGTGCTCGGCGATACGCTGGGCGGCGATGGAGACCAGTTGAGGGTCCATCACCATCGGCCGCCCCCGCCAGCTCTGATCGGCCAGGGTGTAGACATAGCAGTAGTCGCACGCCAAATTGCAGCGGCTATGGACTTTAAGAAGGAATTGCCGGAAAGGTCGCGCCCGCCACCCGCCACGAAGCAGTTCGTCGACATCGAGCGCTGAAGGCCACTCCCATGATTGATTCTCTGCGTTAGATGTCAACCTAGAGACCACCCCGCTTCAACGCTGCCAATTCTAGACGACCCAGGGCAAATGGGGGAGGCTCCGTCACGGCCCGGCGGCGCTGGGCCGTGATCGCTTTACTGCTCGAATGGCACACCGGCCACGCCAATCAATGAAATGCGAGGTCCTGGTGTCATTGCGCCTGCCGATAATCACGTCCATCCAGGTCATGACTCTGCGAAGGCTTCGCGTGGCGTACGCGAGCTGCCGGCGCCGGCCGATCCGCGTGTTCCTGGAAGTGCTCGCGGCGTGACTCCGGGGCTACGGCAGGACCCCGGGACGCCTCGGGGTCCTTCGCCGTTCCGGGCTTCCGAACTACCGCGCCGACCTTGGGAGAACGTCGCGGCGAGCATGCCGCGTACGTTCCGTGAGGAGTGGCGCAGAGCTGCTTCGGACCGCCTCCCGCTGCCTACGGGGCAACCGAGGCGATCACGCAAAAGAGCAGGTCAACTCGTGGATCGTCTGGTCTCGCTTGCGCGCCTTGACGACGCGTGACGGAGCGTACGAGCGCGCACCGAGCGCGGCGAACGCCGTCTTCGATCTCTGCATGGTGGCCCGTCTGATCGGGCGGCTCCGTCAAGGTGCGGCGGTGGGCGCCACCCAGCTGCTGAGGAGCCGGAGCGCCTGCGCGGTCGGGGAGCCCGGCTCGACGTTGTAGACGCACAAGGTCCGGTCGGGGTCGCCCGGAGGCTGGAAGGACTCGTAGTGGAAGTGCAGCTCGCCGACGAGGGGATGGCGGTAGTGCTTGGTGCCGTGCGTGCGGCGCAGCACGCGGTGGTCGTTCCACCAGGAGCTGAACTCCGGCGAGCGCAGGGTGAGCTCGCCGACGAGGTCAGCGAGCCGGCGATCCTGGGGATGGCGACCGGCTTCCAGGCGGAGCATGGCGACGGTCTCCGCGGCGACGCGTTCCCAGTCGCCGGTACGGATTCGGGCTTCGGGGTCGAGCAGGTAGTAGCGGGCCAGGTTGCGCTGAGGCACGGCAAGGGCCTCGAAATCGGTCAGCACCTCGCGGGCCAGGCGGTTGGCGGCCAGGACGTCCGTACGGCGGCCGAGGACGAAGGCGGGCACGTCATGGAGGGTCTGGAGCATCAGGTGGAGGCCGGGCCTGACCCTCTGGGGGCTGACGGGGGCGTGGCGGGCAGGGCGAGCCAGCAGGTCGGTGAGATGCTCGCGTTCGGCGGGGTCGAGCTGAAGGGCCCGCGCGAGCGCCTCGACGACCTCGGGCGAGGGGTGACCGGCGCGGCCCTGTTCGAGCCGGGTGTAGTACTCGGTGCTGACCCCGGCCAGCCTGGCGACCTCGCCGCGGCGCAGGCCGGACACGCGACGCGCGCGGCCGTCGGCGGGCAGCCCGGCCTGGTCCGGGGTGATCCGGGCACGGCGTGAGCGCAGGAAGTCGGCGAGTTCGCGACTGCGGTCCATGTCCTCCAGTGTGCGGGAGCCGGGCGAGTGGCCAGGTGGACGGAGGTGGCCCTGCCAGTACCTGCCTCGCGGATACCTGCCCGGGCAGGGCCCGTTCGGGCACCCCGAGAGGGGGACGTGGACTGGTGTGCTGGTGAGGGAGCGCGGCGATGGGCCGCGGATGACTCGGAAGGCTTGCACCATGAACGCAGCAACCCCTCTCGCCGGCCGAGTGGCCGTCGTCACCGGCGCGTCCAGCGGGATCGGCGAGGCCTCGGCCGAGCGACTGGCCGCACTGGGCGCACGTGTGGTCGTCGTGGCGCGGCGTGCGGAACGGTTGGACGACCTCGTCGTCCGGATCGGTAAGGCCGGCGGCCAGGCTTCGGCACTGGCGGCCGACGTCACCGACGCGGCGGCGGCACGGGCCGCCGCCGAACGGGTCGCGGCCGAACTGGGGGCCAAGAACGTGCGGGTCTCGGCGATCGAGCCGGGGATCGTCGGCACCGAGCTGCAGAGTCACGTCACCGACGAGGGCGCGCGGGCGTGGCTGGAGGGCTCCAAGGAGACGATGGAGTGGCTCACGCCGCAGGATGTCGCGCAGACCGTCGGTTTCATCGCGAGTCTGCCACCGCGGGCGAACCTCCAGCAGGTCACCATCATGCCTACCGGCCAGCCCAGCTGACCGCCTCCGCCGAGACCGGCTTGTCGCGACGGCACTCGTTCGGACGAAAAACTCCCGTGGGCGGCCACGACTGCACGAGGGAGTGGATGCGGCGCCCCTCCCCTCCTCAGCCGGAGGGTGAGGCCGGCCTGCCGAGCACCTCGGTGAGAGCTGAGATGCTGTGGTCGCCGTGGCCGGCCTCGGCGGCTCGCCTCAGCAGGTCGTTCAGCGGGCCGAGCCATGCCACGTCGACGTTCGTCTCCCGCGCGAGGTCTTCGTCGTGGGCCGCTCCGGCCAGGAACAGGTTCACGGAGGAGGCGGCGTCGCTGTAGTCACCACTGTCGATCTCCCTGGCGTACACCGGAAGCAGGGACTTGATCATGTCCAGCCACTTGCCGGTGAAGCGCACCATGCTGCCCGCGTCCAGCCCGCGCGCCCGGAGGGCGGCGGCGCCCTGGAAGAAGCCGACGAGCGCGGGCAGCAGGAGGGCGCCCACCGCCATCTCGTACAGGGCGGCCAGGTCGACCTCGTCGCCCAGGTGGACGGTGTCGCCGCCCAGTGTCGTCAGCGTCGGCTCGCAGGCGTCGAAGACGGCCTTGTCCCCGCTGTAGTAGATCAGGGTGTCCGGCGCCCCCACGGCTGCGGGCACGTTCTTGACCGCGCCGTCGAGGTAGCGGGCCCCGTGGGAGCCGGCCCAGGCGGCCGTCTCCCTGGCGCCGGCCGGGGACCCGCTGTTCAGGGTGATCAGGGTGCGCCCCGACAGGGCGGCGGCGACCGGCTGCAGGATCTGCCGGGTGTCTTCGTACGTGGTGAGGCAGGTGATGATCAACGGGCTCGCGGCCACGGCGTCCTCGATCGCCTCCGCGTGGATCGCGCCCCTGGCGGCGAGGAGTGCGGCCTTGTGCGACGTACGGTTCCACACCGTCGTGGGGTGTCCCGCCCTGATGAACGCCTCGGCGATGGCCGTACCCATCGAGCCCAGCCCGATGACGGTCACGTTGTCGTCTGTCATTGCGTGCTCCTTGGTGATGTGTGGTGGTCGGGTCAGTGGTGAACGGGCACCGAGTGCTTGCCGGTGCTCTGTGCGGACGTCTTCCTGTCCCGGTGCAGCAGCAGGAGCAGCGCCGTCGCGAGCCCGGCCAGCGCGAAGACGGCGGTGGCCAGGAAGCCCGCCTGGAACCCGTCGTTCAGGCCCTCGGCGTCGGCGCCCGTCGTGGAGGCGAAGGCGACCGACGAGGCGATCGCGATGCCGAGCGCGGCTCCGATCTGGAAGACGGCGTTGTTGATGCCGGAGACCAGGCCGGACTCCTCGGGCTTGGCGCCGGTGAGCGAGGCGATGGAGGCTGCGACGTTGGTGCTGCCGATTCCGGAGCCGAAGACGACCAGGCCGAAGAACAGGTCGCTCCAGTAGCCGCCGTCGGCGTCGATCCGGGTCAGCAGCAGCAGGCCGCCGGCCAGCAGCGTCATGCCTGCGATCGCGATGGGCTTGTAGCCGACCTTGGCGACCAGCCGGGCGCTGACGTTCGCGCCGATGATCGACATGACCGCGTAGATCGCGGTGCTGAGCCCGAACTTCACCGCGCTGTAGCCGAGGACCTGCTGGGCGTAGAGCGACGTGATGAGCGCCCCGCCGTACACCGTCATGGCGACGATGAGCATCAGGATGTTGCCGCCGACCACGGTCGGTGAGCGGAAGATCCGCAGCGGCACCAGCGGGGCCTGCGACCGGTTCTCGATCACGGTGAAGATCACGAACAGTACGGCCGCGCCGATGAGCATGCCGATGGTCCGGCCGCCGCCCCAGCCGACCAGCGGCGCCTCGGAGACGGCGTAGACCAGCAGGGCGATGGCGGCGGTGATGGTCACCGCGCCCGCCGGGTCGAAGCGGCGGCGGCCGTCCTGGACCGGCGTCGTCTTGAGCAGACGGGGCCCGAGGACCAGGACCGCCACGACGACCGGGACGTTGATGTAGAAGATCCACTCCCAGCCGAGCCCGTCGGTGATCGGGCCGCCGATGAGCAGCGCCGCGGTCGCGCCGAAGGCGCCGACGCCGGTCCAGATGCCCAGCGCCTTGTTGCGCTCGGGCCCCTCGGCGAAGGTGTGCATGAGCACCGCCATCGCGGTCGGTGTCATGATCGCGGCGGCGACGCCCTGGACGACCCTGGCAGTGATCAGCACCGAGTCGTTCCAGGCCAGGCCGCACAGCACTGAGGCGAGGCCGAACAGGGCGGTGCCGAACAGGAACATCCGGCGGCCGCCGAGCAGGTCGGCGGTGCGCCCGCCGAACATCAGCAGGCCGCCGAAGCTCAGCAGGTACGCGCTCATCACCCACTGGACGCCGCCCGGGGAGAAGCCGAGTTCGCTCTCGATGGAGGGCAGGGCCAGCATGACGATCTGGGAGTCGACGATGACCATGAAGAAGGACGCCACCAAGAGGGTCAGCGCCAGCCATCTCCGAGGGTCGGGGGCTTCCAGGGGTTCGCGAGGTGTCATCTTTTCCTCTTCTGGGATGCATCAGGGCAGCGCGAAGCCGCCCCGTGGGGATGTCAGGCCTGGTGAGACCTAGTGGGGAGGGGAGATCTTCGCGGTCAGGCACATGCGATCGAGCGCGTTCGCGACGGACACGGCCATGATCAGATTCGCGAGATTGTGGGGACCGAGCAGGTTCTCCGCCGCGCCGTACACGTCGTCGGGCACGCCGTCGGCCGGAAGCCTGGTCATCGTTTCGGCGAGAGCCAGGGCGGCACGCTCCGAGTCGGTGAACCGGCGCGAGTCGCGCCAGCCCGCCAGCTCGTTGAGCCGCTCCTGCCGCTCGCCCAGGCGGATCGCCTCCGCGGAACGCAGGGCCAGGAAGTACGCGCAGCCGTTGAGCTGGGCGACCCGGATGCGCGCCAGTTCGCGCAACCGGTCGTCGCACAACCCCTCGCGCCGCAGCACGTCCTCCAGATCGGTGATCAGGCTGACGGCTCGTGGCGACGCTGCCGCCAGTTCGATGCGCTGCCTGGTCATCGTGTGGTTCAGCCCTTCGTCGCGGTCGGTGGTCGTCTGCCTGAAGCAGTGTGAATCCGGCAGATGGTCACGAACAACGGCAAAGTTCTCACCGCTCGGTAAGGTGCCCTTACCGAAAGGGGGTGCCGGTGAACTGGCAGGAGCTGGAGACGTTCCTGGTACTGGCCGAAGAGCTGCATTTCGGCCGCACGGCCGACCGCCTGCACGTGTCACGCGCCCGGGTCAGCCAGATGACCCAGGCGCTGGAACGCCGGGTCGGCGGCCCGCTGTTCGAGCGCACCAGCCGCCGGGTGGCCCTGACCCCCTTGGGCAGGCAACTGCGCGAAGACCTCGGTCCGCACTGCCACGGGATTCTCGAAGCCGTGGCCAAGGCGTCGAACACCGCGCGCGGCACCGGCGAGGTGCTGCGCGTGGGCTTCTCCAGCCCGCTGGCCAGCGAGCGGGTCATGACCGTGGTCGAGGCGTTCCGAGCCTCGCATCCGCGGTGTGAGGTGCAGATCCGCGAAGTCCACCTGTCAGACAGGTACAGCGCGCTGCGACGGGGCGAGCTGGACCTGCAGGTGATCGAACTGCCCGTGGACGAGCCCGATCTGACCGTGGGCCCGGTGCTCGTGCGCGACCGGACCATGCTCGCCGTCTCCGCCTCGCACCGCCTGGCCGGCCGTACGTCGATCTCCATCGAGGATCTCGGAGGTGAGAACCTGCGGCTCATCGACGGCCTGCCGGGCTATTTCCAGGCGCGTCACATGCCTGATCGCACCCCGGCCGGGCGGCCCATCCATCACTCGACCACCACGAAGTACTGGCAGGAACTGCTCGCCCTCGTCGCGGCGGGCGAGGGCGTCACGATCGCCGCCGCCCAGGGCACCCGTTACTACCCACGGCCCAACCTGGTCTACGTCCCGTTCCACGACGTCGGGCCGTTCGAGTACGCGCTGATATGGCGTACGGCGAGCGTCTCCGCCAAGGCCCTGGCCTTCGCCAGGGTGGCAGTGGAGAAGCACGCCCCCAAGGCCTGAGTCACTTGCTCAGCAAGCGCACATGTCGTCAGGCGCGCCGAACCCGGGCGCCGACGTCGGCGGTCAGCGTCCCCAGAGGGCGTTACGCAGTTTGATGTCCCTTACGTCGCTTGTGCTGGGAAGGGCGTACGGGCAGCGTCCAGTGCATCGTGGCGGTGACCGAGCACGCCACCAGGCGTGTCGGTGCTCGACACCACCGCTCAACCGAGCGCGAGCTGTCGGGCGCGCTTCACGCTCCGAGACCGAGATGGGTAGTACTCACGGGTTCCTCGCCGAGGGCGGCATCACGACGGCGCTCACCGGTGTTCAGGTGCCGCGAACGAACTCGATCATGGAGCGGCGGGTGCAGTCATGCCGTCCCGAGCTTCTCGACCGCTGCCTCGTTTGAAACAAACGCTACCTGCGGCACGCCCTGCGCGAGTACGAACACTTCTACAACCAGCAACGGGCCCATCAAGGCCTGGACCAAGCAGCGCCGCTGCGTTCCACCCCTGATCCGACGTCGGGCCCGACGCACATCATCGACCTGGTGCATGCCGACGAGACCGGCTCGGCGGCACTGATCGGCTCGGACTCGTTCGACGACGGCAGGGGCCACTCCGTCATGGGCCGCCTCGTCCGCGACCTGCGCCGACCCTGTCAGCGCGACAACGACTGCAGTGACCGTCACAGGCACGATCAACGAATACCACCACGCTGCCTAACCGCAGCTCAGACCACGCAACTCAATATTCGAGCGGCACAAGAGCTCGGCTATGGCTCGGGCATGACGTGCTGGCGACGTCTGACCGAGTGGAACGCCTCCGGGGTGTGGCAGCGGCTGCACGAGGTACTGCTGGATCGGCCACGGGCCGCCGACGCGCTCGACTTCTCCCGGGCCGCGGTGGACTCCTCGCAGATCAGAGCGTTACAAGGGGGAGCAGACCGGCCCGTCCCCGGTCGACCGAGGACGAGCCGGCAGCAAGCACCACCTGATCACCGAGGCTACCGGCATCCCCCTCGCGATCATCCTGACCGGCGCCAACCGCAATCTTGTCACCCAGCCGCGCCCGCTGCTGGATGCGTGCGATCCCGAAGGTGCGCGTCAAGCGTGGCCGGCCGCGTCAGCGCCACGACGTGGTGGTCGCCGACCGCGGCTACGACCACGACAAGTACCGCCGCCTGGTCCGCGAGCTGCAGATTCGCCCGCTGATCGCCCGCCGTGGCACCGAGCACGGCTCCGGCCCGGGCAAGCCGGGTCGTCGAACAGACCTTCGCCCTGCTGCACGCCTTCCGACGCTTGCGAATCCGCTGCGCATAACTTCCGGAGTAGGGACGAGAGCAACCCATGGGCCTGGAAGGTCGGACACAGTAGTAATCCCTACAACTGGTGCGCATGGTTCCGCTTTTCGTGGCCGGTTTATGAGCTGTCCATCGACACCCGTACGGGCCGGATAGTCGACGAGAAATATGTAGGAAAGGTCTCGTCTCGCTGGAGCATGCGCCTCTACACCCATGCCGGCGGCGGAATAAAGGGAAAGAATGCAGAGATGGACCGGTTCTCGGGCCTGCACGGCCGCGACATGCTGTTCCGCTGGCGCGTCGACGAAGTCAAGTGGGTGGGCACCGACTCGAGCTATTACAACGCGATGACCATGAAGGCCGGGATCGCGGTCAGCGAAAAATGCAAGATTACTGCCGGCCCCGGAGTAAGCGGTATCACCGCAGAAAAGGAGCAGCCCTGGCGGACATGGGCAACCGAGGATGGAGCGGAGGCGGAACGGGCCATTCATTCGCCAAAAAATCTGGGCGAAGGAACACACCTTCTCAGCGGTTGCATGATTGATCCGTATGCGGGCTACACGTCGCCGAAGACGGCCCTTACTCCCAGCGGTAACTTCGCGGACGCAGATTGGTTCCAAAGCCCTGTCGTACGCTGCGACACCTCTACTATGATCGTCAAATACACTGGCGGTTGCATCCTCATCGACGTCAACCCCACTCTCGTGTTCGACGCTATCGTCAAGGATCGCATCAAGGACTCAGCCAAACACGTCTGGGACGCCTACTTTCACGCCGACAACTGGACCAAGCCGGTGATCAACGAACCAAAGAGGATTCCGGGCCGTACTCCGTATGGAAAACTTCATCGCATTCTCGACGGAGCAGTGCCATGCCTCGAGGACCCGGACACGGCGCCAGCCGGAACAATAGCAGCCAACCGCGCCTTCTCCATCGGCCAATGCCGTCAGCTCTGGCCTACCGTGAACCCAGGCCCAGAGAGCCTCGACTGCGACGAATATCCCTTCGCCAGTACCCAAGAAGGCTCGCTTGCCGCACACGGTCACTTCTCGGTCAGACACATCGGCGCCTCTGACAACCGCGCGTCCGGCGGTGACCTCGGGCTCTTCTACGAACGGACGCGCAGACTCAACGCAGACGCATTCTGGGTGTACCCCAAGCCGCGCCCCCAAGACAAGGACGTACCGCCGGTTCGGTAACCTTTAGTTTGATTGTGGCTGCTCCAAACCGGAGCGGCCACAATCAGTAATCCGCTCACGCGCAAAGGGTCACCACATGCATCCTTCCGACGTGTCATTCGCCGAACTTCTCGCAGCCGGCCTACCAGGACAACTGTGCCTCACCTGGTGCCAGAGCGACGATCTAGAGGAGGTTGCGCGTAGATTCGGCGCGGACCTGCTTAGCGGGGACTGGCCCAGTGACGACGAAATGGAGGCATTGGAAGACGAGTATCCCGGCCAACTGCTGCAACTCACCTCCCTGGACGGTTGGGTCATCGCATTAGAACCAGCCGGTTTCCAAGGGACAGATCAACTAGACCGCGTCGAACCCTGAAGAGCGACGATGCTCGGCCCAGCCGTCGATGACGTGGTTGATCCGGGTCGTCATGAACGCGGCTGTGGCGCCGGGACTGGTGAAGGGCGCCTCGCGTCGGTCGTCGGTCACCGGGGTGGTCAGAGGCAGGTAGACGGCTGTCGACGGCACCGTGGGCGGCAGCGAGTCGGCGTCGTGCAGGATGAGCATGTCCGCCACGAACGCGGTGACTTCCCCGTCGGCATCGCGGCCTATCCACACCGGGTAGCTGCCGTCGCCCAACCCGCTCTGGTAGGCGATCAGATTGGTGCCGGTCTCCGAGGCGCGGAGCTCGGAATCCATGAGGTCCATCTCGTTGTACTCGTCCTCCAACTCCTCGACGAGCCTCCCGAGCTCCTCGCGGCCCGAGGCGTCGAGGAAGCAGCCCATACCCGCATCCACACCGAACCCGAAGAACTCACCGGCGCCGAGCAGCCGGACGTCCTGCCCGGGCAGAAGCGCAGGCTCCCAGCTGGCGGTCGGCTTGTCCAGGATCCGCACCATCACGGCCGGGGTCTCGCCCTTCCAGTCCGTCCCCTCCCACCGCATCGAGGCGATCAGTACGGCGTAGTCACCAGGCGCCACGGTGACGGTGAAGGGAACGGCATCGTCCAGGAGGAAGGGATCGGCGGCGATCATGGAGCCGGTGGGCAGGTGAATCCACCCCGCGTGCGAGGGCTCGGTGATCAGTGCGACGCGCCCCTCGCCGGAGGCCAGGCGGCTTCCGGGAATGAAGAGCGTTTCGAGATGCCGGGGACGCAGCGGCAGCGTGGCCGACCAGGCGGGCATCATGCCCGAGGCCGGTCCGTTCACGAGATCTTCGGCCGGCGCCAGGGTGATGGGGCCGCTCAGCCCGAGCATCTGCGCATCGACGTACGCCGTCCACGCGCCGAACTCCGCCTTTGCCACCGTACGGTGCTCAACCGGGACGCTCTCCCAGGTATGACTGGAGCCGTCGGCGTTGCTCAGGACTCGCCTGGCGCGTCCGTCCGGGGCGATCGTCATCGTGAAGCGCCAGCCGTGCTCAGGGAACTCCGGGTCGGTGCCGGAGGTGTGGCGCCACTCCTGGTAGCGCATCAGGTGCAGCCGTCCCGGCTCCAGTTGCCGGTATTCCAGCTCCTTGGTGCGCCGTTCGTACGCGTCGAACAGGAACAACCCGAGATGGCCGTGGTCCCAGTCGACCTGGAACAGGGCCTTCGGTCTCCCCTGGACAGACAGCAGAACGGCGTATTGCTCACCTGATGCGTCTCTGTCACGGGCCTCTGGCTCCGATATCGGAGCGACGGCGGCACGAGCCTGCGGGTCCCACCCCTCGCAGTACGTGACGTCAACCGTGCCGACGTTCGCCGTCGTCATGCCATCTCCTGCCCGCATCAGCGTGATCGGACCTTTGCGCGCGTCACGCTAGCAACCGGCACCGACAGCGGACTTCCGATCCGACGGTCGCAGGTTCGAATCCTGCAGGGCGCGCTTCTCTACCTGCGGAGACTCCAGGCGCTGCCGCATCCGTCGGCGGCATGGGGCACATATGAGGCAATCCTGAGTCAGCCGCCGAGCTGTCGTCCCGGTGCGGACGCCGCGTTCAGCACCAGCCGGGCTGTCTCCCGGGCGGCTTCGTGGGCCGCTTCCGGCAGCACCGAGACGTAGGCGTTGGCGGTGAGCACGATGCTGGCGTGCCCCGACATGGCCTTCACCACTTGCAGGTCGGTGTGCGCGAGCTGGTGGGTGCCGGGCCGCCGCGGGCGTCGCCTGTCGGCGAAGGTCCACTTAGGCGCTACCAGGTTGCGGCGCCAGCGCAAGATCGTTGCTGGGGTGACATGGAAGACTTCCACCCATCGTGCAGCAAAACCCGAGCTCACAGTACGAAACCGTGTTTCCCGAGCGAGACACCATCACTTTGAACGGGCAGCGCGGGTACATCCTGGCGGTCATCGAGCATGCCGCCAGGCGTGTCCGTGTGCTGGGTACCACCGCTCATCCAAGCGCGAGCTGGTTTGTCCAGGCGATCAGAAATTTGGTGATGGATCTGGACAATACGGGTCGTCGGGCGCGCTTTCTGAATCGAGACAGGGATGGGAAGCTTCCGGCCCTCATGGACGAGATTCTCGTCGAGGCCGGCATCAAGACGGTGCTCACCGGTATCCCGATGCCGCGCATGAAGTCGACCAGGAAGCGGTGGGTGCGGTCGTGCCGCCGCGAACTCCTCGACCGCCGCCTCGCATGGAACGAACACCACCTGCGGCACGCCCTACGGGAATACGAACACTTCTACAACCACCATCGTGCCCGCCAAGCCCTGGACCAAGCGGCGCCGCCGCGTCCTGTCCCCGATCCGATCACGGACCCAGAGCAAATCAGCGACCTCAACATCCGGCGACGAGGCCGGCTCGGCGGTGTCCTCCGCGAGTACTCACATGCCGCTTGAACTGCATGGATGCGATTTTCGGCAGGCGTAGAGCGCCACCACCCCGACTGATGCATCGTCGATGCTTGCGAACAGCTGGCTCGGGTCCGGCGTGGCGTAGCGCGCGTGGTAGCGCACTGTGCGCGTATAACTACCCTGTGCCAAATGAAGTACAGAAGGTGGTTTGTGTCGGCGGCGGACCCGCCGGCCTGTATTTCGCGATCCTGATGAAGCTGCGCGATCCTTCGTGCGACATATCCGTTTTCGAGCGCGATCCGGCGGGTTCGACGTACGGCTGGGGCGTGACGTACTGGGGCAGCCTGCTCGACCGGCTGTACGAGAGCGATCCCGAGTCGGCCCGCGCCATCGGCGAGGCGTCCGTGCGGTGGCATGACGGGATGGCCCTCGTCGGCGGCCGCACCACCACGCACCGCGGCGACGAGGGCTTCGGCATCGGCCGCCACCGGCTGCTCGGCATCCTGGCCGACCGGGCGATCGCACTCGGCGTGCGGGTGGAGTTCGAGCGCGAGATCCTCGGCGAGGTCCCGGACGCCGACCTGGTGGTGGCCGCCGATGGGGTGAACAGTCCGCTGCGCGGCCGCCACGACTTCGGCACCGAGGTCGCCACTGGGAGCAACACCTACATCTGGCTCGGGACCACCAAGGTCTTCGACGCCTTCACCTTCGCCTTCGTGGAGACCGAGCACGGCTGGATCTGGTGCTACGGGTACCCCTTCGACGACGAACGCAGCACCTGTGTGATCGAGTGCGCGCCCGCCACGTGGCGCGGGCTCGGGCTCGACCGCGCCGACGAGGCGGGCAACCTGGAGCTGCTGGACAAGCTGTTCGTCGACCTGCTCGACGGGCATCGGCTCGTCGGGCGCGGGCAGGGCGCCGCGCAGTGGCTGCGCTTCCAGACCGTGACGAACCGCTCCTGGCACCGCGGCAACATCGTCCTGCTCGGCGACGCCGCGCACACCACGCACTACTCCATCGGCGCCGGGACCACGCTCGCGATCGAGGACGCCATCGCGCTGGCCGGCGCGATCGAGCGCCACCCCGCCCTGGCGCCCGCGCTCGCGGCCTACGAGCGGGAGCGCAAGGCCGCGTTGTTGCCGGTCCAGAGCGCCGCCCGCTACAGCGCGCGGTTCTACGAGAACCTGCCGCGCTACCTGCGCCTGGAGCCCGCGCAGATGTTCGCGCTGCTCGGCCAGCGGCACTCGCCGCTGCTGTCGTACATGCCGCCGCGGCTGTACTACCAGCTCGACCGGGCGGCGAGCCGGCCGGAGGCGCTGCGCAAGATCAAGCGCTGGGCCGGGCACTGGATCGCCGGGTCACTGCAGTCGTTGTCGCGCTGACGGGGTCGGCGCAGGTCGCGGACGAGGCGGCCGATGACGGAGTGGACCCGGCCGTCGTCGAACGAGTCCGAGCCGATCAGCAGGGTCACAGCCCGCCGCCGCGGAGTTCGGGAGACCCTGGCGCGGGCCTTGGGAGCCAAGCGGCTCCGCTGCGCACTGCTCCTGATCCGATCCTCGATCCCGAGCGAATCACCGACCTGAACATACGCTGACGAGACGGGTTGGGCGGCATCCTTCATAGGCACTCGCAGCAGCTTTTCCGGGAGATCAAAGAGCTCGGCTACACCGGCAGCCTCAACCTGCTCTACCGCTCCATCATCCAAGGCCGAAGGAGAACGACCTGTCACCGCCTCCCGCCGCCTGGCACGCCTCCTGCTCACCCACCCTGACCGGCTACGCGACGGCGACACCCAGTTGGTGCTGGAACTCATTGCCGCCTGCCCCGAGCTGACCACACTCGCCCGCCATGTCCGCGGCTTCGCCGCGCCGCTCCGCGATGGCGAACCGGCCGACTGGGGGCCGTCAGGCTGAGAGTCAGCCACCAGAGGTGTGACAGAGATCTTCGTCCGTCCTTGCTGAGCACACCCCTGTTCGCAACACGAAACCAGATTTTCGAGGGGGACAGGGTGCGCGGTGGTGATGGCGGCGGTGAGGAGGAGTGCTGCGCGCCGCAGGGGGAGATGCACGTGTACCCACCTCTGTCGATGCCCCAGAGTGGCGACTATGTGCGCCAAGTAATCATGTGGTGGCGAGGGTTTCTGGCGTAGCAGAAACACTCACCTGCCCCTAACGCCACAATGCGGGTTGGGAGTTCGTGAGCACCTGCGGTTCAGCCGGTGCGGAGCTGATGCAGGTCGGGGATGTGGTTGGACAGCGTTCCCGGGGTGACGCCGAGCAGCTTGGCGATCGAGGTGATCGAGTTGGCGGGGTTGGGCAGCATGTCGCGGGCGCCGCGCAGGAGTTCCGGGGTGATGACGGTGGGGCGGCCGCCGGTGCGGCCGCGGGCTTTGGCGGCGGCCAGGCCTGCGTTCGTCTGGCCGTCGATCACGCCGCGTAAGGTGGCGGAGGTCGTGCTCGTGTCGTACACCGTCAGGTCGTCCTGGCTGTCGTCCGATCCGCTCATCACGAGGGTGTCCCCGGCGGCGGCCACCAGCGGGGCCGCGTACGTGCGGGGCCCGACCTCGACCGGCTGTGGCTCCGGTGCGGTGACGTCGACGTCGAGGCTGACGACGCCGCCGCCCCACGTGCCGGCGCAGCCGTATCCCACCCACAGCCGATCACCGGACAGCGACAACTTCGACGGGCACGGGTAGGAGGCCAGGTTGATCCGCCGGGTGATGGTGGGGCCGGAGGTGTCGATCTCGGCCACCTCGTTCGAGCCGCTCAGAGCGGCGTACAGGCGGGTGCCGTCCTGCGTCGAGGCCAGGCCCGCGGCACCGGAGAGACCCGTGACGGTGCCGGTGGACAGGCCGCGGGAGTCGGTGACGACGATCCGGTCCTTGACGGAGACGAACACCTGGCCCCCGCCCGTGGCCAGGTCGCCTTCCCATCTCTCATAGGCGCCGAGAAACGTGTTGAGGTAGGTCGCTGAGTCGGCGAACGCCGCGGGCGCCGGTGCGGCGACAAGGCCGGCCGCCGCCAGCAAGGTGGCGCTGATGGCGGTGAGCCGACGGGCCAGGCGGGTGAACGATGTGCCACGTGCTGCGCGCCCCGGAAAGCGCGGCTGTCTGCTGAGTTCTATCCGGTACTGATGCCCTGACGGCCCCTGAGGTGAGTTCTTGATCACGGAAATGATCTAGTCACACCTCATCGATCACGTCAACGTATTATCGAATCTGTATTCGAATCCGTGTAGGTCGTCGGGAGGGATGCCGCCAGGGCCCGCCGCTCGCGTGGCCAGTTGGTCACCCGGATCGCTGGCGAGCTCGGCGCCGGCCGCTCGACGCGCCGCACCGGGCACTGGAGCGCGAGGACCCGGACAGTGACCCCGGCCGCTCCCGAACATCTGGAAGAAGGCGCTCGGCCCCGGACATCGCAACCCAACCCGCCCGCGACGTAACCGACCTCAACGACCAGGGGATCGTCCGCCGAAAACCCGTCGTCACAGGCACGATCAACGAATACCACCACGCCGCTTAACCGCAGCTCAGACCACGTAACTCAATATTCGAGCGGCACACCCGGCCGTTCACCTCTCTCCAGCAGATCGAACAGCTCCGGATCGACAGCCGCGACCTGGCCGCCGTCGGACTGCGTCTGCTCGCCCACCCCGCGGACGGAGCGCGCCGCCGGCAGGGACTTTCGTCCCTACCGGCGGCGGTGCCGGTGCGCGATCGTGGAGCGGTGCAACAGCAGGTCACGCGGTCCGCGCCGACGAGCAGGGAACTGTCCCGAGATGAGGCCCTGCGGCACTTGGGGAACGTCACCTTCGGCAGGATCGTGTTCATCAGCCGGGCGATGCCGGCCCTCCGGTTCGTGGCTCATGTCATGGACGGTGACGGCCTGCTGATCGGGCTGCCGTACGAGGCGGAGATCGCCGCGCTGCTGCAGCGGGTCTCCGTCGTCGTGTACGAGGCCGACGAGCTGGACGCCGCCGCCCGGACGGGGTGGAGCGTCGTGCTGACCGGGCGGGCCGGGCTGGTGGCGGACCCGCAGGAGCTGGAGCAGGCCCTGGCCAGGCTCCAGGCGTGGCCCGGCGAGCGGATCGACGTGGTGGCACGGCTGCGGCCGGAGCTGGTCACCGGGTTCGCGGCGGGCGCCGACTGACGTCAGAGGTCGTTGCCGGCGTACGACAGGTTGAAGCTCTTGTTGACCAGAGGGAAGTCGGGGACGATCGCGCTGTCGAGCGCCACCGGGAGCGCGGGCCAGTTGAAGAAGGACGGGTCCACGATCTTCAGGCGGCTGATCGTCTGATCGGGCGCGAGCTCGACGCGGTGGGCGATCGTGCCACGCCAGCCTTCGACGAGCCCCACGCCCGAGGAGCACCTTTCGAGGGACGGTGACGCATCCGGGGCCGCGGGCGTCTCGACCAGATGCGTGATCAGGGCGATGGACGTGGCGATCTCCTCGGCCCGGATCTGGAAGCGGGCCATCACGTCCCCGCCGGTCCGGTGGGCGGGGGTGAAGTCGCCGAGGTCGGTGAAGGGGTGCCGGCGGCGGGCGTCGAGGTCCAGGCCGCTGGCGCGGGCCACGTAGCCCAGCGTGCCGAGGTCGCGGGCGGCCTCGGCCGACAGGATGGCGGTGCCGGTGAAGCGGTCGGCGACGACGCTGTGGCCGAGGGCGAGCTCGGTGAGTTCGGCCACGTCGGCGCCGATGGCGTGCAGCATGTCGGGGTCGGGGAAGCCCCGCAGACGGGCGCCGCCGAGGCGGACGGCGCCGCGCAGCAGCCGGTGCCCGGTGACCTCGGCGTTGAGGCGCAGGAGTTGTTCGCGGATGCGACCGGCGTGGGCGTGCAGGATGGGGAAGGCGACGTCGTTGCAGAGCGCGCCCAGGTCGGTGACGTGGTTGTAGAGGCGTTCCAGCTCCAGGAGCACGGCTCGGGCCTGCTGCGCCCGCGCGTCGGCCGGAGCTCCGGTGGCCTCTTCCACGGCCAGGCAGTAGGCGAGCGCGTGGCCGACGGAGGTGTCGCCGCTGACGCGTTCGGCCAGTTGCAGCCCGTCGGCGGGGTGGCGGCCCTCGAAGAGCTTTTCGATACCCTTGTGGACGAACCAGAGTCTGGCCTTGAGCTTGATGATCGTCTCGCCGACCACGGAGAAGCGGAAGTGCCCCGGTTCGATGAGACCGGCGTGGACGGGGCCGACGGGGATCTCGTACACGCCCTGGCCCTCGACGGTGACGAACGGGTACGGCCCCTCGGAGTCGCCGAAGGCGGGCGGCGGCCCGGCGTCGTCGCGCATCGGGTACCAGCCGCGCGGCCAGTGGTGGTGGCGCACCAGGCGGCAGGGGAGCGGGTGGTCGAGCGGGGTGATGCCGTACAGGTCGCGGATCTCGCGTTCGAACCGGCCCGCGGGGAAGGACAGGTGGGCCAGGCTCGGCACGGCCGGCTGCTCGGAGGGGAGCCGCAGCCGCAGCTCGGTACGGCGATCGGGGTCACCGGCGACGAACAGGTACGCCACCCCGAACCCGTCCGCCTCCTGGCGCGCGGAGACCAGCGCCAGCCGGTGGCCGCCGGCCAGCAGGCGGGCGGCGTGGCCGGGCAGTTCGGCGGTGCCGACGTCGGCGATGGTTCGTGTGCTCATGGTGTTGCTCCGGCGATCGTGGCGGCGGCTTGCAGCAGGGGGCGCAGCGGCCCCAGCGTGATGCCCAGGACGGCGCAGGCGGCCAGGCCCGCCACCAGCGGGACGGCCAGGGTGGGCGGCAGCGCGACGGCCTCGCCGGGTCCGCCGCCCACGAGCATCGGCCGGACCTGGCGTCCGACGGCGGCGACGATGACGAGCATCAGCGCCAGGGCCGCCGCGACGGGCCAGCCCAGGCCGGCGGCGAAGCCCGCCCGCGCAATGCCCAGCTCGCTGGCGAACAGGCTGAACGGCGGGAGGCCGAGCAGGGCCAGCAGCCCCAGGGAGAACGCCCCGGCCGGCATCGGCGCCCTGGAGATGAGGCCGCGTACGGCACGGATCCGGGTGCTGCCGAGCGCCTGGTGGAGCTGTCCCGCGGACAGGAACACCACCGACTTGCCCAGCCCGTGCCCGAGGATGTGCAGCAGGACCGCGACCAGGGCGAGGGTGTTGCCGATCGCGGCGCCGAGGGCGATCAGCCCCATGTGCTCGATGCTGGAGTAGGCCAGCAGCCGCTTGTAGTCACGCTGGCCGATGAGCAGCAGCGCGGCCCCGGCCAGGGAGGCCAGCGCCACGATGACCAGCAGCGTACGGGTGAAGCCGGTGCCGAGCGCCGCGTCGGCGATGACCTTGACGCGCAGGACGGCGTAGAAGGCCACCGACAGCAGCCCCCCGGACATCAGCGCGCACACCGGGGCCGGGGCCTGGCTGTAGGCGTCGGGCAGCCAGGCGTTCATGGGCGCCAGCCCGGCCTTGGTGCCGAAGCCGAGCACGAGCAGCATGACCGCGATGCGCATCACGCCGGGGTCGAGCCGGCCCGCGTGTTCGGACAGCGCCGTCCAGTCCAGGGAGGCCACTCCGGCGTGGTCGCCGGCGTCGTGGGTCAGGACCAGGCCCAGCAGCGCCAGCGCGATGCCGACCGAGCAGATGACCATGTACTTCCACGCGGCCTCGGTGGCCTGACGGGTGCGCCGGTGCCCGACCAGGAAGGCGGTCAGGATGGTGGTCGCCTCGATGGCCACCCAGAGCAGGCCCAGGCTGGAGGCCAGGACGGCCAGCGCCATCGCGGCGACGAACGACTGGGTCAGCACGCCGTAGCGGCGCATCTCGCGCGGGCCGGTCTGCCCGGAGGCGAGCTCGGCCGCCAGGTAGGCGGGGCCGGCCAGCATGGCCAGCAGCGCGACCGTACCGATGACGATCAGCATGAAGGCGCTCAGCGCGTCGCTGTGCAGCAGCCCCGCCAGCGCCTCCCGCCTCCCCGCCGCGGCCAGCGCGACGGCGCAGGCCAGCAGCCCGGCCGCGGCCGACGCGCCCAGCCAGGCGGTGACCCGGTTCCAGCCGATCAGGGCGTACGCGAGCGCGGCGGCCGCGGGCACCGCGACCGGGGCGATCACCAGCAGGCTGTCCATCAGTCGTGCAACTCCCGTAGCTCGTCCAGGTCGGTGCCGCCGAAGGCGGCCCGCATCCGGGTGGTCAGCACCTGCAGCACCAGCACGGCCAGCAGGACGTCCAGCGAGATCCCGAGCTCGACGACGAGCGGGACGCCGCTGGTGGTCAGGAAGGCGGCGGCGGTGATGGCGTTGTCCATCAGCAGGAAGCCCACCAGCTGTGACAGCGCCCGCCGCCGGGTCACCAGCACGAAGAACCCGATCAGCAGCACGGTCAGCGCGATCGGCACCGCGTGCGCGGCGGGGGTGGGCGACAGCCGTATCAGCGGCTGGGAGACCGCGTAGGCCAGCATCGCCAGCACCGCCGCCACCAGCAGTGAGGTCGCCACGTTGACCAGCGGCTGTGTCTCGCGGCCCGCGCCGCTCGCCACCAGTGCGCGGCGCATCAGGTACGGCAGCAGCGCGGCGCGCAACGCACCCACCCCGAGACCGATCAGGACCAGTTCGAGGCTCCCCTGCCGGACGCCGAGGACGACGATCAGCACGGTCAGCGCCACGCCTTGCAGGGCGAACAGCCGCACGATCGGCGACAGCTCGTGCCGCCACAGCACCAGCACGCCCGTGAGCAGGAACGCCCCGCAGGCCAGGTCCAGGAGCTGGACGTACGTCGCATCGGTCATGTTCACGTCCATGTCTCAGGTCAGGAAGAAGGAAGCGGTGACGGCCAGCAGCGCCAGCAGGAACGAACCGGCCAGCAGTTCCGGAACGCGGAACAGCCGGAGCTTGGCCATGAACACCTCGCCGGCGGCGAGCAGCACTCCCAGCAGCCCCACCTTGACGACGAGCGCGACCATCGCCAGCGGCAGCGCGAGCACCCCGGCCCCCGCGCCCGCGATCCCCAGGGGGACGAACAGGCCGGCCAGCAGTCCCAGCAGCACCGACAGCCGCATCGCCGACGCCCACTCGATCAGCGCCAGGTCGGGCCCGGCGTACTCCAGCACCGTCGCCTCGTGGATCATCGTCAGCTCCAGGTGCGTGGAGGGATTGTCCACGGGGATCCGGCCGGTCTCGGCGAGCGTGACGATCGCCAGCGCGACCGAGGCGAGCACGCTCACCGGGGAGAGCACCGACAGCGGATGCCCGGCCGCCGCCGTCACGATCGCCCCCAGGCTCGTGGAGCGGACGCCGATCGACAGGGCGAAGGTCGAGACCAGGATCGTCGGCTCCACCAGCGCCAGCACGGTCATCTCCCGGCTGGCGCCCATCCCGCCGAACGCCGTCCCGGTGTCCAGGGCGCCCAGGGCCAGCGCCACCGACCCCAGCGCCAGCAGCGCGGGCACCGCGAACAGGTCCGCGACGCCGTCCAGCGGCGAGTCCGTGGTCACCAGCGGCACCACCGCGGCCACGACCAGCGCCGTGCCGGCCAGCAGCGGCGGCGCCGCGCGGAACACCCAGCCGGTGCCGCGTGGCGCGATGGGCTCCTTGCGCATCAGCTTGCGCAGGTCCCGCCACGGCTGGGCGATCCCGGCGCCGGCGCGTCCCTCCAGCCGGGCGTGGACCTGCCGCATCATCCCCACCAGCAGCGGCGAGCCGACCGCGACCAGGATCACCTGGAGCGCCGCTCCGATCACGCCCGTCATCGCAGCACCACCAGAACGATCAGCGCCGCGGTCAGCGCCCAGAACCCGTAGCCGAGATAGCGGTGGACGCTGCCGGTGGCCAGGCCACGGGCGCCACGCCCGGCGGCCGTCACGGCGGAGATCAACGGCTCGTACAGCCGGTGTTCGATCCGGTCAGGGATCCGCGCGTGGAAGCTCACGCGTTCCACCAGGTAGGCCGACTCCTTCATCGGGGTGACGTCCACGTCGCTCTCCGGCTCCAGGACGTCGCCGAAGACCCGCTGCAGCGGCTCGGCGAACGACGTGGCGGTGTACTCCATCCGCGCCGACATGGGCCCGGCGCCGCAGTCCCAGAGCCGGGCGGCGCGCCGTGCCCGCCGCGTCGCGCCCACCCGTACCAGGCAGAGGACGGCCACGACGGCGGCCACCAGGGCGACGGCGATCAGCAGCGGCGAGATCATCCCCGCGACCCCGGTCAGCCGCAGCGTCACCTGCCCGCCGGCCACGTCCCGTCCAGGGAACGCCACTCCGACCGCCCGGACGAGCGCGGGCAGGACCAGCGTGGGGGCCAGCGCCAGGGCCACGCAGCACGCCGCCGCGAGCGTCGTCGCGGCCAGCATGGCCGGCGGGCTCTCTCCGGCACGTTCGGCCTCCGCGCTGCGCGGCCGGCCCAGGAAGCCCACGCCGAACGCCTTGACGAAGGTGGCGATGGCGAGACCCGCCGACAGCGCGATCGCCCCCACGGTCAGCGGCATCGTCACCGCGCCCGCCACCCCGGCGGCGGGCTGCGCGTGGATGAGGCTCTGCAGCAGCAGCCACTCGCTGACGAAGGCGTTGCCGGGCGGCAGCGCCGAAGCGCACAACGCGCCGAGCGCGAACACGACGGTGGTGTACGGCAGCCGCGCGCGCAGCCCGCCGAGCGCGTCCAGATCGCGGGTGCCGGTCGCGTGCAGCACCGAGCCCGCCGACAGGAACAACACCGTCTTGAACGCGGCGTGGTTGACCACGTGGAGCAGGGCCGCGGCCAGCGCCAGCGCCGCCGGCACGGGAGCGTCGCAGGCCGCGAAGAAGCCCGCCGCGCCCACCCCGACCAGCACCAGGCCCAGGTTCTCCGTCGTGGAGTAGCCCAGCAGCCGCTTCAGGTCGGAGGCGACCGCCGCCTGAAGGATCCCGAACAGCGCCGACGCCGCGCCCGCTCCCAGCACCAGCAGCCACCACCAGGCGGGGCCGCCGTGCAGCAGATCCAGCCCGACCCGGACGACGCCGTACGCGCCCATGTTCACCATGGCCGCGCTCATCAGGGCCGAGACGTGACTCGGCGCCTCCGGGTGCGCCCGCGGCAGCCACACGTGCAGCGGCACGGTGCCCGCCTTGGAGGCGAACCCGGCCAGCGTCGCCAGGAACACGACCGTCCTGGCGGCCGGTGACAGCGTGGCCTCGCGCAACTGCTCGAAGCTCTCCCCGCCGGCCCCGGCGGCGAACGCGGCCAGGCCGACGAGGATCGTCACCAGGCCGAGGTGGGTCATGACCGCGTACCAGAGCCCGGCCCGGCCCACGGCCGCCCGCCGCCGGTGCTCGGCCAGCACCAGCGGCAGCGACGACACCGCCATCAGCTCCCAGGCCAGCAGGAACGTGCTCACACTTGCCGCGGCGGGCACCAGCAGCATGGCCGCCACGAACAGCGGCAGCACCGACTGGAACACGCGTCCGTCCAGGCCGTGGGCGCAGTAGGCGATCCCGTAGATCGCCGCGCACACCGCCACGAACCCGGTGACCGCGATGAACACTCCGCTCAGGGGATCGACCGCCAGCCGTACCCCGGCCAGCGGCAGCAGGTCCGGCAGCCAGGCCGACCAGCTCCGACCGGCCCCGCCCACCGCCGTCGTGCCTGCCTCTGTGATCGCGGTTGTGATCGCCGTCGTGCCCGCCGCCGCGGCGGCGGCGCCCGCGGCCGCCGTGCACCAGCCCGCCAGGTGCCGCCGCGCCCGGGGCGGTGCCAGCAGGGCGGTCACCGCGGCCAGCGCGCAGCCGGACAGCGCCGCCACGTACAGTGTGCCGACCGGGTTCATCGGCCCGTCAGCCCGCGCAACGCCGCCACGATCGCCGCGGGCTCCGGCGGGCACCCCGGCACCTCCACGTCCACCGGCAGCACGTCGGCCACCGCCCCGGCCACCCCGTAGGCTCCGGCGAACACCCCGCAGTCGCGCGCGCAGTCGCCCAGCGCGATCACCAGGCGGGGCTCGGGGACCGCGTCATGGGTGCGGCGCAGCGCCACCTCCATGTTGCGGGTCACCGGCCCGGTCACCAGCAGCGCATCGGCGTGCCGCGGCGAGGCCACCAGCCGCGCGCCGTACCGTTCGGCGTCGTACACCGGGCCGAACGCCGAGGCGATCTCCACCTCGCAGCCGTTGCACGACCCCGCGTCCACATGTCTGATCTGCACCGATCCGGCGAGTTCCGCCGCCTTCGCGGGCGGGTCACCCTCCTGGCGGGCGGGCGCGGGCTCGGCCACCCGGCCCGTCTTCGCGATCTTCCCCCACAACCCCATCGTCGCCCCCTGCAACGCTCGCCGGCCACGATCACCCGGGCCGGGGCTGCCGTGCCGCGGCAGGCAGTCGCCCTGTCGGGAGAACACCTGGCCGGGCCACGCATCGATCACGCGCCTGCGCGATCGCCCCCTACGGCCCGACCGGCGGATCCCGGCGCCAGGCTATTCCTCAAGCGCGGCGGGTGGGGCTGACTTTGGCCAAAGGGCGGCCGGTGGAGTCCGGCATGGCCGTTCGTGCCCGGTCCGCGGCATTCGGCCTGGTGACGCACCCCGCGCCGAGGAGTCAGGCAAGGGCGGCGAGAACCTTGTCCTGGGTGATCGGCAGGTCGCGGACGCGGTGGCCGATGGCGTGGTGGACGGCGTTGCCGATCGCGGCGCTCAGGCCGGTCGTGGGAGCCTCGCCGAAGCCGCGGGCGCCGAGCGCCGGGCTGGCCGGGTCGGGCCGGTCGATGAACGTGAGGTCCAGGTCGGGCACGTCGGCGGCCACGGGCACCAGGTAGCCGGACAGGTTCGGGGTGAGGATGCGGCCCAGGTGGGGGTCGGTCAGGGTGTGCTCGGACAGGGCGACGCCGATGCCCCAGATCACGCCGCCGACGGCCTGGCTGCGCGCGGTGCGCTCGTTGAGTACCCGGCCGGGGTCGTAGACGCCGACGACGCGGCGCACCCGGACCTGGCCCAGCAGCCGGTGGACGGCGACCTCGGTGAACACCGCGCCGGTCGAGACCGCCTGGACCATCCGCTCGCCCGCCGGGCTGGTCACGCGGAGAGGCCGGCCGTGGCGGCGCAGCACGTCCCGGAAGCTGGTGCGGCGCGCGGGGCGGTCGAGATCGAACAGATGTCCGTCGGCGGCGCGGACGCGGGCGGGCGGCAGGCCGTGCAGCGGGCTGCTCTCGTCCGCCACGGCCAGGGCGATCACCTGGTCGCGGGCGGCGGTCGCGGCGCGGACGACGCCCGCGCCGGTACAGGGCACGGTCGCCGACGCCGACGAGGCCGGCGCCTGGGGGTAGGCGGAGTCGCCGAGGTCGAAGCGGACCTCGGCCATCGGCAGGCCCAGCACGTCGGCGCCGAGCTGCCGCATCACCGTGGAGGTGCCGGTGCCGATGTCGTGGGTGCCGGAGCGGATCCGTGCCGCGCCGTCCACGCCGATGATCACTTCGGCTCCCGCCATCTCCCGGCCGCCCGCGGTGTGGGCCACGGTGGCCATGCCCCAGCCGAGCAGCCAGTCGCCGTCACGCATGGAGCCGGGACGCGGGGCGCGGCGCCACCAGCCGAAGCGCTCGGCGCCCCGCTCGTAGCAGGTGCGCAGGTGGTTGCTGCCGTGCCGGACGCCGCTCTGCTGGTTGGTCGCCGACCAGTTGCGGATCCTGAGCGTGACCGGGTCCAGGCCGAGCGCGTAGCTCAGCTCGTCCAGGGCCGACTCCAGGGCGTGGCTGGTGACGGTGTCCGGCGCCCGGATGTAGGCGGCGTTGGCCAGGTCCAGGGCGACGGCCCGCTGGGTGGTGCGCACGTTCGGGCAGGCGTACAGGATCCGGGTGATCCGGGCGCTGGTGACGAACCGCCCCTCGGTGCCGGCCACCTGCTGGGTGAGGGTGTGGTCGATCGCGGTCAGCCGCCCGTCGCGGGTGGCGCCGACGCGCACCACCTGGTGGGACGCGGCGCGGTGACCGTTGCTGGTGTAGGACTCGGCCCTGGTCAGCACCAGCCTGACCGGGTGTCCGACGTGCCGGGCGAGCGCCGCGGCCAGGGCGATGCGCGGCACCGCGGACGTGCCCTTGGCGCCGAACCCGCCGCCCACGTACGGGGAGATGACGCGTACTTTCTCGCGGGGCAGCCGGAACACCGTCATCAGCCCTTCCTGGGTGCCGGCGATGTTCTGGGTGGACTCGTGAACGGTGAGCCGGTCGCCGTCCCAGGCGGCGACGGTCGCCGGCAGCTCCATCGGGTTGTGGTGCTGCATCGGGGTGGTGTACGTCGCCTCGACCGTGACGGGCGCGGACGTGAGCGCGGCCTCGACGTCCCCGCGCACGTACACGTTGTCGTCCCCGTCAGGTCCCTGGGGCGGCAGGTACGCGGCGTCGAGACCGTCGGCGAGCACCGTCCGCGGGGTGTCGGCCCGGTAGCTCACCGCCACCAGCCCGGCCGCGTGCCGGGCCTGCGCCAGGGTCCGCGCCACCACGGCCGCGACGGGCTGGCCGGCGTACCGGATCAGGTCGTCCTGCAACGGCAGGAAATCCTGCGGGCGAGGCCGGGGCAGCCGGCCCAGGTTCTCGTGGGTGAAGACGCCGAGCACCCCGGTGGCGGCGGCCGCCTCGGAGACCTCGATCGCGGTGACGCGGCCGCGGGCGATCGTCGAGCCGACCAGGACGGCGTGCGTCACGCCGGGAACCTGGACGTCGGCGGCGTACCGGGCCGCGCCGGTGACCTTGGCGACACCGTCCACTCTCGCGACCGCCCGGCCGACGGCGTTCATCCCGCTCCCCGCGCGACCGGGCGCCCGACGGCGTTCATCCCGCTCCCCGCGCGAACTGCTCCAGCACCTCCGCCAGGGCCCGCTGGACCAGCTCGACCTTGAACGCGTTGTCCGCGCGCGGCCTCGCCTCGCGCACCAGGGCCAGCCCGGCGGCGCGGACCGAGGCCGGGCCCAGCGGGCGCCCGATCAGTGCCTGTTCGGCGGCGGGCGAACGCCAGGGCAGGGGCGCGACGCCGCCGAAGGCCAGGCTCGCCTGCGCCACCTCGCCGTCGGCGGCCAGCCGGACCAGGGCCGCGACCGAGACGACGGCGAACCCGAAAGCGGCCCGGTCCCGTACCTTCAGATACCGCGACCCGGCGGCCGGCGGCGTGCCGGGCACATCGATCCGGGTGATCAGCTCGCCGGGACGCAGGACGGTCTCCCGGTCCGGGGCGTCGCCCGGCGGCAGGTAGAACCCCGCCATCGGGACCCGGCGCGGGCCTTCGGCGTGCAGCGTGTGCACCGTGGCCTCCAGCGCGGTCAGCGCCACGGCCAGATCCGACGGGTGCACCGCGATGCAGTGTTCGCTGCCGCCGAGGATGGCGTGCCACCGGTTGCGGCCCTCGATCGCCGGGCAGCCGCTGCCCGGGGATCGCTTGTTGCACGGCATGGACGCGTCGCGGAAGTACCAGCACCGGGTACGTTGCAGCAGGTTCCCGCCGAGCGAGGCCATGTTGCGCACCTGCGGCGAGGCCCCGCCGAGCAGCGCCTGGACCAGCACCGGCAGCCGTCGGCGGACGGCCGGGTGCGCGGCCACGTCGCTCATCCGGCTCAGCGCGCCCAGCTCGATCCCCGCCGGGGTCTCCCGCACGCCGTCCAAGGGCAGCGCGTTGATGTCGACCAAGTGGTCGGCACGCTCGACACCGTCCCGCATCAGGTTGAGCACGTCGGTGCCGCCGGCGATGAACCGCGTCCCCGGCCGCGCGGCCAGGCGGAGCGCGGTCTCGGCGCGGCCGGGGCGGCTGTAGGCGAAGTCGTCCATCAGGACAGCTCTCCGGCGGCCTGCCGGACCGCGGCCACGATGTTCGGGTAACAGCTGCAACGGCACAGGTTGCCGCTCATCCACTCCCGGACCTCGGCATCGTCGCCGGCATGCCCCTCGGCGATGCAGGCGACGGCCGACATGATCTGGCCGGGGGTGCAGAAGCCGCACTGCAGGCCGTCCTGGTCGATGAAGGCCCGCTGGACCGGATGCAGCTCCTCACCGCGTGCCAGGCCCTCCACCGTGGTGATGTCCCGATCCTGCTGCATGATGGCCAGCGTCAGGCAGGACTTGATCCGCCGCCCGTCCACCAGCACCGTGCAGGCCCCGCACTCGCCGCGGTCGCAGCCCTTCTTGGTGCCGGTGAGCCCGATGCTCTCGCGCAACGCGTCCAGCAGGCTCACCCGTGGTTCGAGGAGCCGTTCATAGGTCACGCCGTTGACCGTGAGCGGGACCCGGCCAGGTCCCTTGACCGGCATCCCGGCCTGATCCGGGCGGGTGCGCGACGGGGCCGCGGGGAGGGCGGCGATGGCCGCGCCGGCCTTGATGACGGCACGCCGGGTAGGCTCCGGCTCCGGCGATGGGATGGCTGTGCTGGACATTTCGGTCATGGCCTGTCTGTGATGTCCGGCGGCAGTACGTAGCCTAAGCTGCCCGTTCGCCGGGAAGCCGGACCGCCGCGCGGGTGTCGAGAACGCGACGGCGGCTCCGTCGTGGGTTCGTCACAACGATCCGCTGACCGACGACGGAGGAGCAACCGTGCATCCGAACGAGATCATCGAGGTGCTGAACCGGCCGACCAGCCAGGAACTGCTGGCTCGCGACCTGACCCGCCTGGCCCATGTCGCCAAGGACGGCACACCTCGCAATATCCCGATCGGCTTCACCTGGAACGGCTCGGAGATCGTCATGTGCACGTCGAAGAACGCTCCGAAGCTTCGGTCCTTGAGCGAGCACCCGATGGCCGCCCTGACGATCGACACCGAGGTGCACCCGCCCAAGATCCTGCTCATCCGGGGCCGGGCCGAGCTGGACTTCGTCGATGACATCCCGGCCGAGTACCTGCGGGCGCCCAGCACCTACGAGATCACACCCGAGCAACGGGCCGGGTGGGAGGCGGAGGTGCGTTCGCTGTACCACGACGGCATGGTCCGGATCGTCGTCACCCCGACCTGGGCGAAGCTGATCGACTTCGAGACGACTCTGCCGAGCGCGGTCGAGGAACTGATCCGGCAGCGGGCGGAGCGTCAGCGCGGCTGAGCGGAGCGGCACACGAAATGCCGCGCAGCGATGTCGAGAACCCGCGCGCGGCTCCGTCCCAGGAGTGAACCACGGCCACAACGGGCCGTACGAACGCTCCCAGATCATCGCGTTGGCCAAAGGCCCTGTGCGGTGCCAAAACTTGTCCATGGCATCTGGCCTGGCCTTCTATCCTCGGCACTCGTGTTTCTACGCCTGCTGTATCTGCTGATGGTCCGGTTGGTCGGCTGGTTGACGCTTCTCACACGGGGCGACACCTCCAAGGACGTAGAGATCTTGGTGCTGCGTCATGAGGTCGCCGTCCTACGTCGTCAGGTCTCCCGGCCACGACCAGACGGGGCCGACCGAGCGCTGCCGGCCGCACTGCCGCGACTACTGCCCACACAGCTTCGCCTCCATCGGATCGTGACGCCGGGCACCTTGCCGACCTGGCACCACCAGCTGGTCTGCCAACGCTGGGCCTACTCGAACGCGACCGGACGTCCGCCGATCACGGACGAACTGCGTGAGCCGGTCATCCGTCTGGCCAGAGAGAAGCCACGATGGGGGCACCGGCGGATCCAGGGCGAACTGCTTGGGACGACCGCGTACGCCTCTGCTGGACCGGCGGAGGATCGGCGCAGCCGCGCTGAAGCTCGCCGACGAGCAGGGCACGCTCAGCATTCCGGCCCTGGCCAGAAGCCTGGGGGTGGCCCCGTCGGCGCTCTACCACCACGTCTCCGGGCGCGACGAGATCATCGCTCTCATGCGCGAGGAGCTGACCCTGACCGCCGGCCTGCGCCCGGCCCGATCGCGCCCCTGGGAGCAGGCGCTGGCGGACTGGGCCCGCTCATACCGGGACGCCTTCGCCGCGCATCCGGGGGCCGTACCGCTGCTGGCCGTCGCCCCGCTCGCCGAGCCCTTCATGCACGCCATGTACGAACACGTCGCCGGCCTGCTGCTGGACGCCGGCTTCGTCGAGACCCACGTGCTGCCGGCCATCACCGCGCTGGAGAGCTTCATCCTCGGTTCCGCCCTCGACCTGGTCGCGCCCAGCGTGATGCTCCCCGGCGTGGACCGCGAGACCGCTCCCCGCCTCAGCGCCGTGCTGGAGCGGGTGCCCGTGGACCACGACCGCGCCGAGCGCGCCTTCGAATTCGGGCTGAACGCCCTGCTCACCGGGTTCCGCGCGCTGCTCGACGACCAGTCGGCGGACGGCGCGCGGGGTGCGGAGTGAAGTGACGCGTCCGAGCTCGACGCCGCTGGTAGAGCCGACCGCCACATCGAACGCGGCGGCCGCAACGCGGGCAGGCGGGGATGGCGCGGCCAGTGACAGGAACTCAGGATGGGGCCACGAACGGTGATCAGGAGGAACTGACCAGCCGGCAGCACAAAGACCTGCACGTGCTGCCGGAGCTGTGCGCGGCCGGTTAGGAGTCCGGCATCACCGAGCAGGACCGTGAGGACGTCGCCCTCGTGATGGTCGACGTGTCCGCACTCATCCAGTGCCACTCATGTAGGCCGCCGTCACAGGCAAACTTCAGAGCCTCGTCGCGTAGGCGCTTCAGGACCTCGAAGTTGTGCAGCACGACGTCGGGGTCGTAGGCCCGCCGACATCGCCCGGCGCTCGTCCTCGTGCCCGACGGCGATCTCGTAGCGCGTCGGGAGCGCGGGCTCGGGCGGCTCCATGCCCGTCACGAGGCGCGGCACGGCCTGGGTGCGGCCCCAGTGGGAGAGCTCGTCGAGCTCCTGCATCAGCACCGGCCACCGGCCCGTGCCCGGCGGTTGACTCCGACCGTCGGGAACAGGGTCGTGAGCGGGCACGCCCGGCTCGTCGCCCGCCAGACAGAGGTCGAGCGCCAGCACGTCGAGCTCCGGCTCGGTACCGACGGACGCCAAATCGCGCCCGCCGAGCACGACCGCGACATCTTCCGACCGCGCCAGGACGTGCTTGCCGGCCGCGCACCGCACGACCATGCCGAACGTGGCGCCGGCCCCCGTCTCCCGCCGGGGACCGGCACCCGCTTCACCGGGTCACCACGGTCCGGTGGTGAGAGGGCGGAGCGGCCAGGTCTGGTGGACGGCGCCCGTCCACTCCTGGGCCTCGATCTCCTCCTCCTCCCGTGGTCGACCAGTAGTGGGGGCTGCAGACGGGCCGCCGATACGCAGGGCCGCCCTCGCCTAAGCGAACCGTCCCCAGGTCGTGACGAGCGGACGGTAGCCCTGGCGGGACCAGAAGGGGACGGACAGCGGATTCGGGGCCGCGTAGTGCACCAGTATGGTCTCGACGCCTGCCGCTGCGGCCTCGGCATGGGCGTGGGCGGCCAGCGCGGCGCCGATGCCGCGGCCCCTGCTGACCGGCCGCGCGTACAAGGAGCCCACGTACGCCACGGGCGGAGGCTTCTGCACAGCGGGCGCGATCCAGCCCGAGTGGTCGGGGTGATGGACTGCGAGCATGCCGGCGACCTCACCGTCCGATTCGGCCAGCCAGCACCAGCCGTCGTCACGGGCGAGCTTCTCCTCGAGCTCGGCCCGGGCGGCGGAGGGCGTCGAGGGCAGCACCGAGAACCAGCCGAACTGGGCCTCGTAGTCGACCAGCTCCACGTACAGCCGGCACATGGCATCCAGATCGTCCGCCGTGGCCCGCCGTATACCTGGAAACGAGTGCCCGCCCGCTGAAGCGGGGCCGACGCGGACGCCGAGCACGGAGCGCGGCGCGAACCCCCGCCTGACCAGTGCCGCCACGGGCGCGGCATCCCGGCTCGGCCAGTTCACCACGAGCCCGGAACCCGGCTCGGCGTCGAGGGTCGAGATCCACCGGTCGAGGAGGCCGCCGAGGGCGTACGCGGGGTTGTCGCCGGCGACTCTGGCGTGGAGGGAGTAGGTGGTCAGCGGGCCCCAGCGCACTGACGGGGCGCCGGGGTCGGCTCTGCTCACCGAGGGGGCGCCGACAGCGTTCACGGTCTCGATCAGGTCTTCGCCGAGATCCGCGACGGCGACGAGAGGGTCGGCGGCGCGCACACGCTCACGGTGACAATCGATCACATCACTCACGGTTTGCACACTAATCCGCCGTGGCGACATTTCAGCTTCCGCAACGGCTGCGTGCGCGTTTCCGCCCCCACATGGCCATCGAGGCCCGAAGATCGTTGGGGTTCCGAGACGCCCCACCTGGGATCATGATGGCGTTGAGGCGTGAGCAGTGGACCTCCGGCAGCCAGCGCGTCCACAACCTCACGGTCGCCGGCCCGCACACCTACTACGTGGCGGCGGGCGCCACCGAGGTTCTCGTCCACAACCAGAACACCCCCAACCACTGCGGCATCGACATCGGCGCGGCTCGTGAGCAGGCGGTCGCCGAACTCGTCGGCGGGCGCGTCTCCGGACCGGCGGGCAAACAGGGCATGAAGGTCGTGCGCCCGGGTGTCGGGTCCACGGACGTGGACGTCATAGGCCCCAACGGCGAGTGGATCGCCGTCGGCGGACCGGCCAAGGCCAAGAACATCAACAAGCTCCGCGAGAAGCTGTCGATCCTCAAGTACGCCGCCGACAGGGAAGGAGTCCGTGCCATCGCCTACTTCGAGGTCGGTACACCGCTATCGGTGATCCAGGCGGCGATGCGGATCCTCGGGGCCAAGAACGTCGTCCAATTCACTCGATAGGCTGAGGACATGGGATTCGGGGAAGCACTGTGGGTTCGCCGAGCCGGATCTCCCCTGGCTCTGCTTCACTTGCTCAACGACATGGCCCCCTTCGGTCTCCGGCTGACGCACCCGGAGACCGAAGGGGTACGCCACCTGACGGAGGACGGCCCCGTCGAGACCACTCTCGATGCCTTCCCGCACCTGCGGACGTTCACCGTGCAGCTGTGGGTGGACGCCGACACCGACGTCCTGACCTCGATCTCACCCCACGGTGACACCACCTTGGCCGAGTTCGACCTGGACGGCCTGACCACAGACGAGGCGCACCGGGCAGTGGGCGCGATTCTCTGGCTCGCGGTGAGTGACCCGGTCTCGCTGGGATTGGTCGTGGACAGCCGCCTCCCGGACACGGCCCCCGACTGGGAGGGCTTCCTCTTCGACGGCGGCCGACCACCCTCGCACACGCCTGAGCTGCTCTGGTCGCCAAGCACCTCGTCGTTGCGCCTCACGCCAGGATCGTGGCTCCTGCGCGAGAACCCGTCGCCGCACTGACCAAGCGACCTATCAGGACAGGCCAGTCGACCGGCCCGCACCCTCCGCCGCTCTCTCAGCTGGCCGACATCCTGCCCACCGCGGGGATCACGTCACTGCTGCTGATCAACTGGCTTCAGACCGTCGTCGCAGAGGGCGTACGAGCTCAAGTTCAGCCTGTCGTCGCAAACACCGCATCGCGCCACCGCCCACCGGCCCCGGCGTGGATGGCCGCCCGCGGCCGCGCGCTGACCGCCGCCACTTGAAGCATGACCGTCTTCTCCTCAGCCGCACCTAGCTCCCCGCCATCGCCGCCGCCCACCCCGGCGGCATGACCAACCAGCAGCTGCGGTCGCGTCGGGCATGGCGTGCGCGACGCGACCACCGCCCCTGCCCGCATCCGCGCCATGTTCGCCGCCGCGCCCTGGGCGGCCGGCTACGGAATCGCCTGCGGCCGTGCCCCGCATCACCTGATCAACATCAACCTAGACCTCGAGAACGGCCTGGACGACCCCGCCGTCATGGACGACCCCGCCGCCCTGAACGCCCTCGCCACCGGCCACGGCCACACCACGCCGGACACCGCCACCGTGTTCACCCCGTCCGGACGAGATTCTCGCCGAGGCCGGCATCAAGACGGTGCTCACCGGTATCCGGATGCCCCGAATGAACTCGATCACGGAGCGGTAGGTGCAGTCATGCCGCCACGAACTTCTCGACCGCTGCCTCATATGGAACGAACACCACTTGCGGCACGCTCTGCGCGAGTACGAACGGTTCTACAACCAGCACTGAGCCCACCAAGCCCTGAACCAAGCAGCGCCGCTGCGTTCCGCCCCTGACCCGATCACGGACCCCGAGCGAATCATCGACCTGAACGTACGCCGACGAGATCAGCTCGGCGGCGTCCTCCACGAGCACTCTCATGCCGCTTGACCTGCCTGTATGCAATTTTCGGCAGGCGCAGTGCCACCATGATGTTCGATGGTTAAATCGATTTGCGCGAAACGTCTCACCTGCACTAGCCCAAACGTGTCCGCCGAGTCGCATAATTGGATGCACCGTTCCAATCCCCCTGGAGGCGTCGTGGCCCAGGAACCTGTCATCGAGGCGGTGCCTCGCCAGTACGCCTTCACTGGCTTTCGTTCTACGCTGGAGGCCGATTGGGCTGCCACCTTGGACGGTCTTGGCATCGTATGGTCGTATGAGCCGACAGTCATCGATCTACCCAGCGGCGCGAGGTACATCCCCGACTTTTGGCTCCCCATGCTGGGCACATGGATCGAGGTCAAGGGTCCCGCAACTCCTCGGATTGAGAAGGCTTATGAGTTCGCTGAGACGTTGGCGTGCTCATGTCCGCCGCCCCCGGCACCGTGCGTGTGTGAGTGGGAAGGCGGTCAAATCGTCATCATCGGAAAACCTGCTTGGCGCCCCCTCAATAGGATGATGCGGCATGGTTCGTTGTCGTGGAATGGTACGAATGGCTCGGCGTTTCTTACGGAGTGCCAGTTCTGTAGCAACAATTTTTGGGTACAGCCCCGTACGTCGTGGCGTTGTCGGCACTGTCGAGTTTGGAAGCCGCAGCAACGACACCTGGGCCACCTTCGTGGGGCCGGTGAAGTGGAGTTCCGACATGCAGATCGGATCATGGACGTGGTCTAGCTCCGAGGGGAATGCGGCTATCGAGTCGCACCAGCTGGCCTGAAGGGTATCGATGCTCCGTTCACGACCATGAGCTGCGGGCTTGTCCTGGCTTCCAGGTCTGAGCAGTAGCCTGAGGCAGGCATGCTCGAGCTCGTGGCGCTCCGTCTCTTCCATCTGATCTTCTGCCGCACCGTGGGGCGGCTATGGAGATCCTCGTGCTGCGGCACGAGGTCGCCGTGTTGCGCAGTCAACTTGGCCGTCCGAGGCTCCCGTGGGCAGATCGAGCGGTGCTGTCCGCGCCGGCCCGCAAGACCGCCGGCGATGATGCGGGCACAGCGACTGGCGACGCCGGGCACGCTGCTGCGCCGGCACCAGCGTTTGGCCGCGCGTCACTGGACCTGCCCGAACCGAGGGATGGGGCGGCCTGCGACCAAGTCGCGCTGCAGCCGATCGGCTGCCCGCTCATGCCCGGGATCGGGTGTCGTGGTGCACACCTTCGGGCCTTTCCTCTTGAACGTCTGCGGTGCCGATGCCGAGCTTGGTCGCCACCGCGTGGATCGTGGCCCACTCGGTTGGGTAATCCGGCCGCACTTCGGCGACCATTCGAACCGCCCGTCTACGCAGCTCGGCGGGGGGTAGGGGGACTTGCCTGGCATGGGCTCGATCCTCTCAAGAGATCAAGTCTCCACCGAACCCGGGAAGATTCACGGGCGGCGAGTTGCAGCGCGCGCCGGGCAGGATGGCTGCTGACTCCCCGCGTGGGGCTTGCCTTCGCTCGACGCTTCTTCGGCATGGCACCCGATCCTAGGTATCTCATCGGCTGGGAGTACTGCGTTCCGGCGACACGGGCGGCTGAGGCCGAACGCTGCACCATACTTGGACGCAACAGTGGGTGGGCGCAGGCCGGAAGCCGACCCAGACGGGGAAACCGACGCTGTCGGACGCGCCGGCGCTGGAGACCGGTGACGAGATCGACCCGAAGATCGGCGACTGGCGCGCCACCATGCGACCGTCCGCGGAAGACACCGTCGACGGCGTGCTGGCCGACCACCGCAACACCGTCGAGCGAGCGAACCAGGTCATCGACACATGCCCAGACCTGGCCCTTCCCGCCACCGGTGCGCAGCCCACACCCTGATGCACCGAATCGCCGAACAGCGCGGCAGTGCGGTGACCGTACGGCGAGATTCACCTACTATCTGCGAACATCTCGCACCAATGGTGCCACGGCCCTCTCTCCGGTCAGGAAAACTGGCACCATGGCCTCCCCGTCTGAAGAGCATCAGCCTTTCGCTCACCTGAGCGCTCCCAACGCTGCCCTCTACCGGGAGATCCTGCGCGTCTTCGCCCGGGCGAAGGAACGTTTCATCGTGCATCTGCGGCCGGAGGACGTGGCGGCGGAGTTGCGGCGGGACAACGACGATGCGCTCGCGCAAGCCCTGGAGAAGCTGCGGGAGTGGGGCAACCTGCGGGCCGACGCGGACACCGGCAGGGTCACCTCTGTGGAGGATTTCCACCGCAAGCGGTTCCTGTTCCAGCTCACCCCTGCGGGTCAGGCGGCCGAGCAGGCGATCGACTTCTACGAGGAGGCGATCGGGCGGCGTGGGGTGCTGCAGTCGGTGGCCCTGGGCGACATCGCCGAACAGTTGCAGGCGCTGACCCTTCTGGCTCAGGAGCAGGATCCCGACCCGGCCAGGGTTCATCTGCTCCTGCTCTCCCTCGCCGAGCGCTTCTCGTCGCTGGCGGACAACGCCCAGGCGTTCATGGCCTCGCTGCGCCGGGCGATCGATTTCTCCGACGGCGACGTGGCGGGGTTCGTCGCCTACAAGGAGCGGCTGATCGAGTACATCAACCGGTTCATCGCCGATCTGGCCAACTCCGGCGCGCGGATAGCGACCCTGCTGGCCCGGCTGGAGACGTGCGGGCATGAGGAGCTGCTGAGACTGGCGGCGCGCAGGGAGGCCGCCGACGCGGTGCCCGACCGGTCGGAAGCCGCAGACGCGTACGGGAGGGCCGAGGAGGCGGCGTACTCCTCGTGGCTGAACCGCTGGCGAGGACTTCGGGACTGGTTCGTCTCCACGGATGTGGGCCGGCCGTCACAGGCGCGGTTGCTGCGCCAGGCGGCGATCACGGCGATCAAGCAGCTCATCGACGCGGTCGGGCTGCTCAACGAGCGGAGGTCCGGACGCTCCGACCGATCCGCGGACTTCCGTGCCCTGGCTCGCTGGTTCGCCGAGGCGCCCGACGAAGCGGCGATGCACCGCTTGTGGCGGGCGGCCTTCGGCTTGACCCCGGCCCGCCACCTGACGGTCACCACCGCCACCCTGGAGGAGTGGCGGGAGGTCGGCGCCGGGACTTCGTGGCAGGACGCACCGCCGATCAGGATCTCTCCTCGGCTCCGGCGTACCGGCTCCTACGAGCGGCGTGGCAAGCCCAACAAAGTGGCCGACCGCAGCCAGGCGCGCAGGCTGCTGATGGAGCAGGCCGAGCGGGAGGCGGCCGAGACCGCCGCGGCCCGGGCCCGGCTCCGCACGGGCGGGCCGGTGCTGCTTTCGGAGCTGAACGTGCTGGACCCGCGGGCGTTCCGGCTGTTCCTGGGGCTGCTGGGTGACGCGCTGGCGGCGCGGCGGCCCGGGGAGACGGAAGTGAAGACGGTGACGGGCGACGGCTCGATGGGGGTGCGGCTCACCCTTGTCCCCGATGGCGGCGAGGTCGCGATCCACACCGAGGACGGCGTTCTCACTGGACCTGAGCACGTGGTGGAGATCTCCGATCTCATGGTGGTCCGATGACGCCCGAGGAGGAGCTGGCCCAGCGCCGCGCCGCGCTGCGCGCGCTGCTGGCCAAGCCGCTGCTGACGGCCGAGGACGACGCGGAGGCGCTGGTGCTGGTCCGCCGCCATCTGACCGAGCTGCGCGAGTGGCTCTCCCGGGAGACCGGCTGGCGGCTGACGGTGGATTCGGGCGCCGCGCGGCTGTTCAAGGGCGTCGCGGACACGTCCGACGCCACCCACCCCGCCAGGGGCAAAGCGGGAGAGCCGTACGGCAGGCGCCGCTACGTCCTGTTCTGCCTGGCGCTGGCCGTGCTGGAGCGGGCCGACGCGCAGACCACGCTCGGCCGCCTGGCCGAGGAGGTGCTGTCGGCGGCGGCGGAGCCCGAACTGGACTTTCACTTCACCCTTGACAGCCGTGCCGAGCGGGCCGATCTGGTGACCGTGGTGCGCACGCTGCTCGGCTGGGGAGTGCTGCGCAGAGTCTCGGGCGATGAGGAGGCATATCTGACCTCGACCGGTGACGTGCTGTACGACGTGCGCAGGCCGGTCCTGGCCGCATTGCTCACCGGAACGCGAGGCCCATCGACGATCACCACGGGGTCGTTCGAGGAGCGGCTGGCCGAGCTCACCGCCGAGCCTGTCCCCGACACCGACGACCTGCGCAACCAGGCACTTCGCCGCAGGCTGACCCGCAGGCTGCTGGAGGACCCGGTGATCTACTTCGCCGACTTGGACGAGGCAGAGCGTACCTACCTGACCTCCCAACGGCACGCGATCACCCGCCGGATCGTGGAAGCCACCGGGTTGGTGGCGGAAGTACGCGCGGAGGGCATCGCGATGGTGGATCCCGACGACGAACTGACCGACGTGCGCATGCCAGAACAGCGCACCGACGGCCACGTGACGCTGCTGGTGGCCGAGCACCTCGCCACCCGCGGGGCATCAAGCATGGATGATCTGAGGGCATTCGTCCGGCAGGCCGCCCGTGACCATGTGTCGTTCTGGCGCAAGGGCGTGACCGAGCCGGGCGCCGAGGACGGGCTGCTGGCCACGGCCCTGGGCAAGCTCACGGCGCTGCGGCTGGTCCACGTCACGGAGGACGCGGCCGTGGGGCTGCCCGCCATTGCCCGTTACGCGCTGGACGAACCCGTCATCAAGGGACAGTGATGCTCCCTTCACCGACCTCCGAGCGCTGGAAGCCGCTGCGCGCCGGACTCGTCGACATGTTCTACTACGACGTGGAGGAGTTCCACTTCCACGACGGCCGTTTGCTGCTGCGCGGCAACAACGGCACGGGCAAGTCCAAGGTGCTGGCCCTGACTCTGCCGTTCTTGCTCGACGGCGAGCTCGCCCCGCACCGGGTCGAGCCTGACGGCGACCGGCAGAAGCGCATGGAGTGGAACCTGCTGCTGGGCGGCAGGCACCCGCACCCCGAGCGGCTGGGGTACGCATGGATGGAGTTCGGCCGCCGCGCCGCCGACGGGAGCGAGGAGTTCCGTACGATCGGCTGCGGGCTCAAGGCGGTCAAGGACCGCGGCATCGTCCGGCACTGGTTCTTCGTCACCCCCCAGCGCATCGGCCGTGATCTCCACCTGCTGAGCTCCACTGGAGTGGTGCTCACCCGGGAGAAGCTGCGGGAGGCGATCGAGGGCCACGGCATGGCCTACGACCGGGCCGCCGATTACCGCAGGGCGGTGGACGAAGCGCTGTTCGGGCTCGGCGAGCACCGCTACGAGGCGCTGGTGAACCTTCTCATTCAGCTGCGGCAGCCGCAGTTGTCCAAGAAGCCCGACGAGAAGCTCCTGTCGCGGGCCCTCACCGAGGCGCTGCCACCGCTCAGCCCCACTCTGATCGCCACGGTCGCCGAGGCGTTCCGCGGCCTTGACGAGGAGCGAGACGCGCTGCGCGGGCTGGAGGAGGCGCGCGGGGCGGCGGCCGACTTCCTCGTCCACTACCGCCGGTACGCCGCGATCGCGGCCAAGCGCAAGGCCGCCGTCCCCCGCCTGGCGCAGAGCCGGTACGAGCACCTGGGCCGCGACCTCGGCGAAGCCGAAGCCCGCCACGCGGCCGCGGAGGCGGAGCTGTCCGCGGCCCAGCAGGTGCTGGAGGAGCTGGCAGCCCAGCGGAACCTGCTGGAGGCCCGCAAGGAGGCGCTGCGGCAGAGCCCCGAGATGCGTGACGCCGAGCGGCTCAAACACATGGGAGAGGAAGCCGGCCGGCTGGACTCCCACGCGCGCCGGTACGAGCAGGAGCGCGACCGCCTCACCGGCGAGACCCAGCGCCGGGAGCAGCGGGCGAGCACCGCCCTCGGCAAGGCCGAGGAGGCGGACCGGGAGCTGGACCAGGCCAGGGAGTCCGCGCTCACGGCCGCCCGCGCGGCGGCGTTCGAGGCCGGGCACCTCGCCGTCATCGACTGGCACGCGCTCGGCGAGCCGTCGGAGCAGGCCAGGGCCCGGCGGGAGGCCGAGACGCTGGCCGACCGCCAGGAGCAGGCGATCAACGAGCTGGAGCGGCTCATCGACACCGTGCGGCAGGCTCGGTCCCGGCTCGCCACGGCCCGTACGGAGGTGGACCGGCTGACCGGCGAGCTGCAGTCCGCCGCCGAGCGCATCGAAGCCGCCGAGCAGGCCACCGGCGCGGCCACGGCCGGGCTGGTCCACGAGTACGCCCTGTACCTGGCCGGCCTGACCGAGCTGCGGCTGGACGACCCTGACGAGATGCTCGCGACGCTGGAGGGCTGGGCCGTCTCCGTCGATGGCCCCAACCCGGCCGCGACGGCGGCCGACGACGCGGCCAGGAACGCCACCGACGCGCTCGGCCGCTTGGGCGCCGGACTGGAGGCGGAGCTGCGCGAGGCGAGGCGGGCCGCCGCATCCTTGACGGAAGAAATGGCCCGGTTGGAGGCGGGCGGACACGACGCTCCGCCCACCCCGCACACGCGCGGCTCAGACGCCCGGCTCGGCCGTCCTGGCGGCCCGCTGTGGAAGGTGGTGGACTTCGCTGAGGCAGTGCCGGCCGCGCATCGGGCCGGGCTGGAGGCCGCCCTGGAGGCCGCGGGCATCCTGGACGCGTGGGTCACGCCCGACGGGCGGCTGCTTGCCGAGGACGACACCTTCGTCGTGACCGGCGAGCCGCCGGCCGGGGCGTCGTGCTCCGCCGTCCTGCGTCCTGCCCTCGACCGCGCCGACCCGCAGGCCGCGGCCCTGTCCGACGCCGCCGTCGAGACGGTGCTCAAGAGCATCGCGCTCGGCCAGGGTGGTGGGACGTGGGTGACCGTCGACGGACAGTGGGCCAACGGCGTGCTGGCGGGCTCATGGCGCAAGAATGACGCCCACTACATCGGCGAGGGCGCGCGAGAAGCGGCGCGGCGTGCCCGGCTGGCGGCTCTCCGAGAGGAGCTGGACCAGGTCGCCCAGCGGATCCATCACCTCGGCGCCGACCTCGACGCGCTCGCCGCCCGGCGCGAGAGGCTCGCGGCCGAGCACCGGGCGCTGCCCCCGGACGCGCCGCTGCGCGAGGCCCACGTCAAACTCGCCGCCGAGTACGAACGCCGGCGCGAACTCGACGCCCAGCACACCGCCGCGACAGGGGTGGCGCTCCAACGGCAGAGCGAGCTGGAGACCGCCGGCAACCGGGCCGCCGAGTTCGCCGGCGACGTCGGCCTGCCTGCCGAGCCTCCGGCCTTGGCCGAGGTCAAGAGCGGAGTCGCCGGCTACCGGCTGGCACTGGCCCGGTTCTGGCCCGCCGAACAGGCGCGGCGAGCCGCTCACGAGGCCGCCCACGAAGCCGCCGACGACCTCTCACGAACCCGGAGCCGGCTCGACGACGCGGCCGAGCTGGCGGCGGCGGCACGCGGCGAGGCGGACGCCGCGGCGGAGACCTACCGCGCACTGGTGGAAACCGCCGGCGCCGCGGTCGAGGAGCTGTTCCGCCGGCTCGACGAGGTGGAGCGGGAACTGCGCGAACGCACCTCAGCCGAGGGCGAGACCCGCCGCAAAGAACAGGCGGCCCTGCAGGAACGAGGCAAGGCCGAGGGCGTGCGCGACGCCCTGCGCGGCCAGATCGACGAGGCGACCACGGCACGCGACACCGCCGTACAGGAGTTCCAGGCGTTCTCCGCCACGGGACTGCTGCACGTCGCGCTCCCCGCTCTGGACGTGCCCGCCCCGGACGGCCAGTGGGCGGCCACCCCCACGGTGCTTCTGGCCAGGACGGTCAACGCCGAGCTCGACACCGTGGACGACGGCCACGGCCCCTGGGACCGGGTGCAGAAGAAGGTGGCCGAGGAGCACAAGCTGCTGTCGGACGCCATGGCCAGACACGGGCACTCCGTCGGACTGACCCTGCGGGACGGGGTCATGATCGTGGACGTGCTGTTCCAGGGCCGCAGCAGGGACGTTCCCGGCCTCGCCGAAGCGCTGGCGGAAGAGACCGGGCACAGAGCCCGGCTCCTGTCGGCCAAGGAACGCGAAATCCTGGAGAACCACCTGCTCAACGAGGTCGCCGGAACGTTGCACGAGCTGATCGCCGCCTCCGAGTCCGAGGTCCGGGAGATGAACGCCGAGCTGGAGTCCCGCCCCACCTCTACCGGCATGCGCCTGCGCCTGGTCTGGAAGATCGCCAGGAACGCTCCTGAAGGGCTGGAGCGGGTCCGCGACAAGCTCCGGCAGACGGTGGACGCCTGGTCCGTCGCCGACCGGTCGGCGGTGGGCGCATTCCTCCAGGACAGGATCGCCCGCGAGCATGCCGACAACCCTGCCGCCGGATGGACGGAAGCGCTGACCCGGGCCCTGGACTACCGCGTCTGGCACGAGTTCGCGATCCAGCGGCTGCAGGACGGGCAATGGCGGGCCGCCACCGGGCCGGCCTCCGGCGGTGAGAGAGTGCTCGCGGCGTCCGTGCCGCTGTTCGCCGCCGCATCGGCCCACTACAAATCGGCGGGCAACCCGTACGCTCCGCGGCTGGTCGCCCTGGACGAGGCGTTCGCGGGCGTCGACGACGACTCGCGCGCCAAATGCCTGGGCCTGCTGGCCACGTTCGACATGGACGTGGTGATGACGAGCGAGCGCGAATGGGGTTGCTACCCGCAGGTCCCGGGGCTTGCGATCTGCCAGCTGTCCCGTCGCGACGGCGTGGACGCGGTGTTGGTCACCCCGTGGCGTTGGGACGGGCGCGAGCGGCGGCGAGCGGAGCGCCCGGTCACCGCGATGCCGGCCCCTGACGTGGCCGTGGCACAGGACGGCCTGTTCGCATGAGTGTCCAGGATGAGCGGTTGGGGCGGCTGCTCGGCGGTGACGAGATCGCCTGGCTGGTCGATCGGGCACGCCGCCGCCTGGAACAGGGCAAGCCGCTGACCGGGACGGTGACGCTCACGGCCGCGACTTCCACGCAGCGCCGCGCGGCCGAGGTGCTGCTCGGCCGCCGTGCGGGAGCCGGTTCTTCCCTGTCGGTCTCCTTGGACGAGGTGGACCGCATCCTACGAGCGGGCGGCGTCACCGCAGGCGGGCTGCGCGAGGCCGTCGTACGCCTGCGTGGCCCGATCCGGGACCAGGCCGGCGAGAAGGCCGCACAGGCGGCGGCCTGGGAACGGGCCTTCGCCAGGCTCGACGCTCTCATCGCCGACCGGCCCGAGCTGTCCGGGTGGCGATCATGGCTGGAGTCCACCGGACTGGTCAGAAGGCTCGCCGCCACAGCCCAAGAAGCACGTATCCTGCTCGACCGGTTGAGCGCCGTGCTGGAGCGACTGCCGTCACCGGGCACGCCCCTCGGCCGGCTCGCCGCCGAGACCTGCGCAGACGCACACGCTCTGGACGAGGGACGCCCGCTGGCCACCCTCGCCCTGTCCGCGGCCCGTGCCCTGTCCGGTCTGCCGCACGCGGGCGAAGGCGGCGCGGACGCCCGCCGCTCGGCCTGGGCCGCGGTCGGCGTGCATCTCGATGACCTGTCCTCCCTCGTCCTCTGCCTGGGGCTGCCAGGTGACGATCACTCCCCTACCGGACGCATGCTCAGCGCCGCCAGGGCTGCGGGCGAGCCGTGCGTGCTGACCCTGCGTCAACTCCGCCGCCACGAAGCACCGCTGCGCGCGGACCTGGTCAGGATCTGCGAGAACCCGGTCGTGGTCGCCGCGGCGGCCGACGAACTCGGACCCTCCTGCCCACCCCTGGTATGCGGCGGCGGCCGACCGTCGGCGGCCGTCTGGCGGCTGCTGGACCTTCTCACGGTCAGTGGCGCGGCGTTCGCCTACCACGGGGACTTCGACTGGGGCGGGATCGCCATCGCCGCCGCGGTCCACGAGAGGGTCGGGTTCCTGCCGTGGCGCTTCGATACCGCCTCCTATCAAGCCGTGCCCTCGTCGGCGCCACTGTCAGGGCAGGTGCGCCCGACTCCCTGGGATCCGGAACTGGGCATCGCGATGGAGCGACGGGGCGTACGGGTCGAGGAGGAGCTCGTACTCGCCGAGTTGATCGCCGACCTGATCCCGAAGGAAGGTGGCAGGCACTGAGACCCGGACTTTCTTGTGATCATCGACCCGGTGGTCAGGCAGTCTCAGCCGCCCGGCACGTGACCCCCCGGTCTACGGAACGGGGCAGGTGTCGGACAGTAACCGAACAAGCCCGGCGAAAGCACGGGCTCGAGAAAGAAACAGCGCTGTCATGGACGCCATCAAGCACGCCGCGGCCCTCAAGGAGCGGCTGGTCAACTTCGCCCTCTCACCCCAGTTCACCCGCGAACTCGACGAAGCCTTCGAGCGGAGCCGTCCCGACGACCTCGCCGACAGCGAGGTGACCGCCAGCATGATCGTCGATCATTTCGCCCTGCAGCACCGACTGGCCTCCGGCGACACGGTCATCGACCGCTTCCTGCGCGCCCACCCCGGCCTGAGCCCGCAGGAGCGGGCGATGCTCCTCGGCTGGAGGGACGTGGTCGAAGGAATCTTCGAGGTCCAGGGACAAGAACAGGACGCCTTGGTCCTGTTCAACCTCGTGGACGAGCTCACCTATCGCGCCCGGTCCAACATGGGCAAGTCCGCGTTCCGCCCGATCAAGAGGGGCATGTTCCTCATCGGCCGCCTGGTGCCGCTCGGCGAGGACTGGCTGGTCAGCGCGCACATCAGCCTCTTTCCCGCCGACGCCCGTGACCAGCTCCTCACCCAGGCCGCGGACATCGGCCTGCGCAACCCCAAGCTGGTCTTCCGCAACCCGGACAAGCTCGCCACCGCCCGCCGGATGCTCGCCGCACAGCGAGAGGTCTTCCTCGACCTGTACGGCACCGAATACATCGTGGTTTCGGGAGACGACGTGGCCCCGCGACACGATGCCTTCATGCGGGCTTGCATGGACCGGGATCAGCCCGGCAACACCTTCCCCCTGCCCGGCTTCACCTATCCCGAGGAGGTGCTGGACGCCGAAACGGTGGCCATCCACTTCGACCCGGAAACAGGAATCAGCTTCTACCTCGAGTTCGGTCTCCTCCAGGAGCTCTTCGCCGACCCGCTCCTGATCAACCGGCGCCGCTACCGCGAAACCCTGACCTCTTACCTGCGGGGCGACGACATCTCCCCCGCGGCCATCCGGCTCCTGACCGACCCCGCCCCGGACAATGCCGGCGTGGTCTTCGGCAAGCTTCTCAAGAAGAAGGGCTTCTCCTGGCCCGAGCACGGGGAGTCACTGCTGCGCCGGTACAAGTCCCGCTACTTCGACGAGCCCCAACTGCCCACCACTGTCCCGGTCAGCGAGACGATGGCCAGGCACCTGCGGAGCGCCTTGCCTGACGAGTCGTCGGAGCGGTGATCTCTGCGCGCAACCGTCAACCGCCGGCAGATCTTCCGGTCATCCTCGGTCGTACGGCAGTGTCAGATTTCGCCGGCGGCCCAGTCTCACGGGAGGAATTTCAACAGCTGTCCGTGCCAGCCGAGATGTGAGACACAGGTCGCGTCTTGTACTTGTCCGCCTGCTCTACCTCATCACGCTGCGACTCTTCGGCTGGCTGATGTCATTGGGCCGCAGTCATGCGTCGAAAAACGCGGAAATCATGGTGCTGCGTCACGAAGTGGCGGTACTACGACGCCAGATCGGACGCCCCAAGCCGGACTGGGCCGACCGAGCCGTTCTCGCGGCACTGGCCCAATCGTGCCTGTTCGTCTTGATCGGGTGAGTCGTTGGGCGCACGCCTGGTGACGGTGGTGTCCATGGAAGGTCGGATCGAACGCAACATAGTACTCGGAGGAGTGATCAACGAGTACCGCCGAGTCGCACGGCTACGTCGGAGAAACCCCAGCTCAACCCACGCACGCGAGTTTTGACGCCCTACACCCTTCTCGCCGCGCTCCTGACTGCGCTGCCCCGCGAGGCCCTACACGGCTGAGGCTCCTCGTCCGCCCGGACCCCGTCGTGCGCTGGCACCGCGATCTGATACGACAGCACCATGCCCGTATCTGCCGGCCGAAGAGGTCTGGCCGCCCGCGCACGGTCCGCTCCATCCGCACTCTCTCGTCCTGCGTCTGCTTCGGGAGAACCCCGGCTGGGGCTCCCCGCGGGTCCGCGGTGAGCTCACCACCCTCGGTATCGAAATGGCACCGTCCAACGTTTGAGAGATCCTCAAACAGGCCGATCTTGATCCAGCGCCCGAGCAGGCTTCCACCACGTGGGCCGACTTCCTGGCCCCCGAGCCGACACCATGCCGGCCTGCGACTTCATCGAAACCGTCACCCTCAACGGGCAACGCCGGCATGTCCTGACGCTCATCAAGCACACCACCAAGCGCATCTGCGTGCCCGACACCACCGCGCACCCGAACGCAAACCGGGTCACCCAAGCGATCAGGAACCTGATGGATCTGGACGATGTCGGCTGCCGGGCGCGTTTCTGCTCCGAGACAGGGAGGGGAAGTTCCCGGCCCTCATGGACGACGTCCTCGCCGCGGCCGGCATCAAGACGGTGCTCACCGGCATTCGGATACCGCGGATGAACTCGATCACGGAGCGGCGAGTGCAGTCGTGCCGCCGCGAGCTTCTCGACCGCTGCCTCGTATGGAGCGAATGCCACCTTCGGCACGCCCTGCGCGGGTACAAACACTTCTACAACCAGCACCGAGCGCATTAAGCCCTGAACCAACAGCCCGACTGCGCACCGTCCCCGATCCGATCACGGATCCAGAGCGAATCATCGACCTGAATGTACGCCGACGAGACCGGCTCGGCGGCGTCCTCCATGAGTCCGCCGCGATCACCACCGCCTCGCTCCCCGAAGCCTTCAGCCGGCGCCTCGCCCTGCCCGACCTGCCGGAAGCCCGGACGCTCATGCGGTCCACGTACCTGAGCGCCGCCCTCCGTACGCCGCCCGACCGGCAAGGCCGCGCGCCCTGGTACGGCTGCTCACCCCGCCTCCGACGAGGACGACCGTGCGGTCCGATCTGCCGACAGTTTCTTCACCGAGGTCCTCGACCAGACGGGCGACGGCTGCCTGCGCTGGCCCGATCTGGCCGCCATGGCCAGGGAGATCGCCACGCGGCTCAACCTGGGCGCGCAGGACGAGGAGCAGCTGTTTCAGGCGTACGCCACCTGGTGGCGCGAGCTACAGACCGCTCTCGACAGCGGCGGCGACGGACGCGTCACCGCCACGAGTACGCCACCGACGCCGATGACGACGGGAAGATCGACGGTGCGGAATACCGCAACCTGCTCCGCACGGCTTTTCGCCGCGACCTGGCCGGCAGCGGCGGCAGCTACTCACGCGGCGCCTTCGTCAGGGACTTCGTCTCCTTCATGTCCGGGCAGCAGCACTCGAATGCCTGCTTCTTGCCTGCGGCAGATTCAACAAGACGTCCGTTTGACTTTGCCGCCAACCCGACGATGACGGGCGAGCGCGATATACCGCACACTCGCCGCATCCGCGTTACCCCGCTGGGTGAACCGCAAATACATGACTACACAGAATCACAAGAGCACAGCCCACCGTAGTAGTTCTTGGCGGGCCGGGTGACCGCGTTTTCGGCTCGGAGCGCTTGATCGCATCCTCGACAAGGGCTCTACCAGCGGAATCATCCCACTGGATGATTCCGTATACCCACGAGCCGCGGAACGCGGGACATGAGACCCCGAACTTTCCACCTCTGTACATGGGCCCGGACATCCTCGCCAAAGCAAGAATTCTCTCCAGCCGCCGTTTTCCTGGCATCGACTTGACACTTAAAAGTGTGTATGAATACGTTCATCCATCACCGAGCCCGCGAACCCGTACGACATCCGGCGTTCATCCACGCGTCCTGGTCTACCGTTCCCGCCAGAAAGAGAGGCTTGCGTGACCTCCTCGCCAGGGCTTTCCTCGAGTGACGTGACGCTCTCCGACCCCAAGCGGGCACTGGTCGAGCAACGTCTGCGCCGCCGATCCGGCGCCAGGCCCGCCGGCATCCCGCGCCGCGCCCCCGACGCCGAAGTGCCTCTCTCGTTCGCGCAAGAGGGCCTGTGGTTCATGGAGCAGTTCGCTCCGGGTACCGCCGCGTACACCATCCCCCTCGTGCTGCGCCTGCGCGGCCGACTCGATGTCGACCGGCTGCAGCGCGCCCTCGACACGGTCGTGGCCAGGCACGAGATCCTGCGCACGCGCTTTCCCGCCGACGCCGGCGGACGGCCGCTGGTCGAGGTGACCGCTCCCGACCGCACCGAGCTGCGCAGGCGGAGCGCGGCGGACGAGGCCGGCGTCCGTGACCTGGTGAGCGCGGAGCAGGCCAGACCCTTCTCCATCGCCACCGAGCCGCCACTGCGGGCCCTGCTCGTGCGGCTGGCCGACGACGACCACGTACTGCTGGTGACGGTGCACCACATCGCCTGTGACGGCTGGTCGCTGGAGATTCTGGCCGGGGAGCTGCGCGCGCTCTACGCGGGAGAGCACCTGCCCGAGCCCGCCGTGCAGTACGGCGACTTCGCCCTGTGGCAGCGCACCCGCCCCGCCGATGAGGCGGATCTGGCCTACTGGCGCGAGCGGCTGGCCGGAGTGCCGCCCATCGACCTGCCCCTGGACGGGCGACGCGGAGCCGCGCCCACCTTCGAGGGCGATTCCCGCGCCTTCGAACTCGGCCCCGACCTGCTGGCCGCGGCCAAGAACCTGGCGAAGGCGCACGACGCGACGCTCTACATGGTCGCCCTGGCGGTCTACCAGGTGCTCCTGGGCCGCTACAGCGGGCAGGACGACTTCGCCGTCGGCACGCCGGTGAGCGGGCGCCCCCGCAGCGAGCTGGAACAGCTCATCGGCACGTTCGTCAACATGCTGCCCATGCGCGCCGACCTGGCGGGCGATCCTACCTTCGCCGAGCTGCTCGCCCGGGTGCGGCGGACCACGCTGGCCGCCTTCGAACACCAGCGGCTGCCGTTCGAGCAGCTCACCGGGGAACTCGCAGCGACACGCGACACCTCGCGCACCCCGGTCTTCCAGGTCGCGCTGACCTTGCAGAGCTACGCCGAGGACACCGCCGCCTGGTCCGGCCTGGACGTCGAGCCGTTCCCCATGGCGGCCACGGCCGCCCCCTTCGAGCTGGAGCTCTTCCTCACGGAACGGCGGGGCGGGCTCGACGGCGTGTTCGTCTTCAACCGCGACGTGCTGGCCGGGGCGACCGTCGACGACCTGGGGGTCCATTTCGCGACCCTGCTGCGCGCCGCCGTCGAAGCTCCCGACCTGCGCGTGTCGGACCTGGAGATGCTGACCGCTGACGAACGCGACCGCATTCTGGCACTCGCGCACGGGCCGCGGCTGCCGTACCCGGCGGACAAGACGCTGGGCGAGCTGTTCCAGGCCCAGGCAACCCGCACCCCGGAGGCCGTCGCCCTGGAGTTCGGCGACCACCGGCTCACCTACGCGGAGCTGGAGCAGCGGGCCAACCGGCTGGCGCACCGCCTGCGCGAACGCGGTGCGGGGCCGGGCACCCGGGTCGCGATCTGCGCCGAGCGCTCCATCGAGCTGGTGGTGAGCCTGCTGGCCGTGGTCAAGTCCGGAGCCGCCTACGTGCCGCTCGACCCCGAATACCCGCGAGACCGGCTCGACTTCATGCTCCGCGACGCCCAGGCCGTCGTGCTGCTGGCCCAGCATGCGGTACGCGAGCGGCTCCCCGAGACCGGGATCGCAACCGTAGCTCCAGAGGAACCGTCCGGGCCGTCCGTGGCGGAGCCGGTCGATCCGCCGCATCATGCGCCGCCCGTCACGGCGGGCCCCGCTCATCCGGCTTACATGATCTACACCTCCGGCTCGACCGGCCGCCCCAAGGGAGCGCCCAACACCCACGTGGCCATCGGCAACCGGCTCGACTGGATGCAGCGCAGATTCGGCCTGACCGGCGCCGACGCGGTGATGCAGAAGACCCCCGCCGGGTTCGACGTGTCGGTCTGGGAGTTCTTCTGGCCGCTCATCACCGGTGCCCGGCTGGTGCTGGCCGCGCCCGGCGGCCACCGCGACACCGCCTACTTACGCGACCTCATCATCGGCAGCGGCGTGACCACCATGCACTTCGTGCCGTCCATGCTGGCCCTCTTCCTGGAAGAAGACGGCGTCGAGGCGTGCACATCGCTGCGCCGGGTGATCTGCAGCGGGGAGGAGCTGCCGCCCGCCGTGGCCGCCCGCTTCTTCGAGCGGCTGCCGCATGCCGAGCTGCACAACCTGTACGGACCGACCGAGGCTGCCGTGGACGTGACGGCATGGCGGTGCGCCCCGGGCGAGAGCCGCGTGCCGATCGGGCACCCGTTGCAGAACACCAGCATCCACATCCTCGACTCGCGGCTGCGCCCGGTGCCTTTCGACGTGCCGGGCGAGTTGCACATCGGCGGGGTTCAGCTCTCCCCGGGCTACCACGCCAGGCCCGCGCTGACTGCCGAGCGTTTCGTGCCCGACCCCTACAGCTACTCGGGCTCGCGTCTCTACCGCACCGGCGACCTGGCCAGGCTGCGCCGTGACGGCGCCGTGGAGTTCCTCGGCCGCATCGACAACCAGGTCAAGATCCGCGGCCAGCGGGTCGAACTGGGCGAGATCGAAGCCGTGCTCCGCGAACAGCCCGGCGTGCGCGTGGCGCTGGTGGTGGCCGGCGGCGACGGACTCGCGGCCTACGTCGTCACCGACGTTCCCGACGCTGACCTGCGCGCGGCGCTCAAAGCGCTCCTGCCCGACCACATGGTGCCCACCGCGTACGTCTTCCTGCCGGCGCTGCCGCTCAGCCCCAATGGCAAGGTGGACCGCGCCGCGCTGCCCTCGCCGCCGCGTCCCGGCGCCGGAGGCGGGCAGGGAGCGGCGCCGAGCAGCCCGGCCGAGATCGCCATCGCCGAGATCTGGAGCGAATTGCTCAGTGTGTCCGACATCCGCCTGGACGACGACTTCTTCGAGCTCGGCGGACACTCGCTGGTGGCCATCCAGGCCGTGGCCAGGCTGCGGCACGTGCAGGCGGCCGCCGAGCGACGCTCCGTCGGCGTCATGGACCTGTTCAATCACTCCACCGTGCGGATGCTGGCGGCGCTCATCGAAGGGCCCGCCCCGTCGGACGACCGGCCGCGCCAACTGCTGCACCGGCTGACGCGCTCGTCCTCCGCTCCCACGCTCACCCTGATCTGCTTCCCGTACGGCGGTGGCAGCGCCCTGGTCTACCAGCCTCTGGCCGACGCGCTGCCCGACGAGGTCGCGTTGTACTCCATGGCCTTCCCCGGTCATGATCCCGGCCGTCCCGACGAGCCGGTCATGCCGCTCGAAGACGTCATCGCCCAGTGCGTCACGGAAATCCTCGACGGCATACCCGGGCCGATCGTCCTGTACGGCCACTGCGGCATCGGCGGCGCCGTCACCGCCGACATCGCCAGGCGCCTGGAGGCACGAGGCCGCGAGCCGGAAGCGGTTTACCTCGGGGCGATTTTCCCGTTCGCCCGCCCCGTCGGCCGCATCGCCGGGCCCCTGGGCAGGTTGCTGCGAACCGACCGGCTACGCGGCGACCGCGTCTACGAGAACCGGATGAAGTCGATGGGCAACGACATCTCCGGCCTGGACGAGGAGCAGGTCGGGTTCATGGTCCGCAACCAGCGACGCGACACGCTGATCGCGGAGGAGAGCTTCACACGCATGCTGGCCGAACGGAGCGAGCCACTGCGCGCCCCCGTCATCTCGGTGGTCGGCGAGCAGGACCCGGCCACCGACTACTACCGCGAGCGCTACAAGGAGTGGCACTTCCTGTCGCCGAGCAACGCGCTGGTCGTCTTGGACGAGGCGGGCCACTACTACCTGAAGTACCGCGCCGACGACCTGGCGCAGATCCTGACGAACACGCACATCGCCATGGAGTACGGGGCGGCCGAGGCGTTGAGCCGTTCCGCACGGGGCCCGGCGGCGGGATGGTGGATCGAGGAGACCACGTCCCACACCGACGAGCACCCTCCGAAGAGGCACGATCACCCACCGGCGCAGCGCGACCCATCCTCGAAGCGGCGGGGGAAGGAGCCACCACCGCCCAGTCTGCGGCGCTTCCTGAGCGTCTCCGCCGCCCAGCTCGCCTCCATGATCGGCACTGCGGTCACCGACTTCGCCATCCCGATCTGGGTCTACACCACCACGGGCTCTCTGCTGAGCTTCACCCTGCTGATCGCCCTGGGGATCATGCCGGGAGTTCTGGTCGCGCCGCTGATCGGCGCGATCGTCGACCGGTCGGGCAAGCGGGCGGTGATGACGCTCGGCAACAGCCTCGCCGGCGGGGTACAACTGCTGTTCGGGCTGCTGTTGTGGACCGGCAACCTGGCCTCCTGGCATCTCTACCCGCTCACCGCGGCGCTGTCGGTCACCCTGGTCATCCAGCGGATCGCCTACATCTCGGCACTACCTCAGCTGGTGCCCAAGCGCTACTTGGGTCACGCGGCGGGCGTGGTGCAGACGCTGGTCGGCACCTCCCAGTTCGCCGCGCCGCTGCTGGCCGTCGCACTGCTGGCCGGGATCGGCCTGGACGGCATCCTGATGATCGACGTGGCCAGTTTCGCCGTCGTGCTCGTCGCGCTGGCGCTGATCCGCTTCCCCGCGACCCTGGGCCTGGAGCGGCGCGAGCCGATGGCGACCGAGATCGCGGCCGGGTTCCGGATGTCGCTGGGCAACCGGCACCTGCGGGCCGCGCTGCTCTACTTCGCGGTACTGAACATCATGCTGGCCGCGGTGCTGATGTCCATCTCGCCGCTGGTGCTGTCGTTCTCCGACCTGGAGACGGCCGGGCTCATCTCCTTCGTCGGCGGCCTGGGCGCCACGCTCGGCGGCATGCTCGTCGCACTGTGGGGAGGCCCCCGGCACCGGCGGATGCGGGCGGTCATGCTGAGCACGCTGCTGCTGAGCCTGTTCGCCGTCATCACGGGGCTGTACGCCTCGCCACTGGTGGTGGGCTTGGGCGCGTTCGGCCTGTGGGGCAGCCTCTCTGTCGTCAACGGCGTCTTCATGACGATCATTCACGTGAAGGTGCCGCAACGTTTCCACGGCCGGGTCACGGCGTTCAACCAGATGGTCTCCTGGTCGACGCTGCCGGTCGGCATGGCCGTCGTCGCACCGCTCGGAGAACTGTTGCTGGAGCCGCTCCTGGCACCAGGTGGGGCGCTGGCCTCCACCGTCGGCGCGGTGATCGGCGTGGGCGAGGGACGCGGCCTCGCTTTCATGTACATCCTGCTGGGCCTCGGCATCGCCGTCCACGTGCTGGTCTCGATGCGTATCCCGGTGCTGGCCCAGTTCGACGACCAGGTGCCTGAGGCGGAACCCGACGACCTCGTGGGCGCGCAGGCGTTGCAGGCGCGCGCCGGTAACACGGTCAGCCTGGCGTGGAGCGCGCCCGCCTTCGCCAAGGCGCTGACCATGCCGTTGAGCGCCGCCAAGGCGAGCGAGCTGCTGGGCGAGCCCGTCGACGGCGTGCTGCTGCGCACCGGCGGCGAGATCAGCGCCGTCTACGAGGTCAGCAGCGGCGGACGTGAGCTGATCTTCAAGCTGTACCCGCGGGTGTTCACCGAACGCATGCGCAAGGAGCAGCACGTCTACGAGCTGCTGAGCGGCAGTGGCGCCCCGGTGCCCGCCGTGGTGCGCGCCGACGACTCCAAGCACGACCTGCCCCAGGCATACCTGATCATGACCAAGGTTCCCGGCCGGCCGCTCTCGCAGGTCTCCGCCGACCTTGACGAGGAGACGATCGAGCGGCTCTACCACGACATGGGACGGGTACTGCGCGCGATCCACAGCGTCGAACTGCCCATGTTCGGCCCCCTGGACGGGCCGCGTGAGCCGACGAATCTCGCCTACGTCGGCGGCCAGTTCGAACTGAAGATCGCCCAGTTCGCCGAGTTCGGCGGCGACCCGGAACTGCACACGGCGCTGACCGAACGCTTCCACGCCGATCGCCACCTGCTGGCCGGCTGCGAGACTCCCGTCCTGCTGCACCACGACTACCACGAACGCAACGTCATGGTCGCCGAGCAGGCCGGACGGTGGCGGCTGACCGGCGTCATCGACGTCGAGAACGCGCTCGGCGGCGATCCGCTGATGGACCTGGCGCGCACCGATTACTTCGCCGTCCGCGACGACTCCCTGCGCCGCCGGGCGCTGCTGGCGGGATACGGCGCACTGCCCCAGGACTGGGCGCGGCGCCTGGCCTTCTACCGGCTCTACCACGCCCTGGACCAGTGGCACTGGCTGGCCACGATCGGCGAGGTCAGCGCGCTTGACCCGATCACACGGGAGATACGCCGACACCTGACGGAGACGCCATGACAGAGGACGAGTTTCCCGCCTCGCACGCGCAGGAACGCATCTGGTTCCTCACTGAGTTGCTGCCCGACCTGCCGCTTTACAACATCGGCGCCATCTCCCACCTGAAGCGGCTGGACGTCGCCGGCCCCAAGCCGGTGGAGGAGGCGCTCAGGCTGGTGGTCCAGCGGCACGAGCCGCTGCGCACCCGCTTCGAACTGCGCGACGGCAAGGTCGTGCAGCTCATCGCACCCGAGGTGCCGGTGCATCTGACCCACACCGATCTGTCCGGGCTCGACGGATCCGCCCAGGAGGCGGAACTGGCCGCTCTTGCCGCGGCCGACGCGGCCCGGCCGTTCACGCTCGACCGCGCGCCGCTGTGGCGGGTCAGGCTGGTGGAGCTGGGCGGCGGCCAGTGGCGGCTCGTGCTCGTCGTCCACCACACGATCTTCGACGCGTGGTCGGCGGAGGTCATGGCCGAGGATCTGGTCGAAGCGCACGCCGCGGTGCGTGCCGGCCGCTCGCCCCGCTTCGCCGAGCTGCCCATCCAGTACGCCGACTACGCCGCCTGGCAACGCACACGGCTTGACGCCGGAGAACTCGACGGGGGCCTGGCCTACTGGTCCGACCGGCTGGCCGGGTCCGTGCCGCTGGAACTGCCCACCGACCGGCCCCGCCCGGCCGAGCTCAGCTACGCAGGAACCAACCACGCCTTCACCGTGCCCGCCGAGCTGGCGGAACGAGTGGGCGCCTTGGCGAAGGCCGCCGGCGCGACCTCGTTCATGGTGCTGCTCACCGCCTTCGCCGCGCTGCTGGCTCGCTGGAGCGGCCAGAGTGACGTGGTGATCGGCTCGCCGGTCGCCGGGCGGGATCTGCCCGAGCTCAGCCCGCTCGTCGGCATGTTCGTCAACGTTTTGCCGCTGCGTGCCGACCTCGGCGGCGATCCGTCCTTCGCCGAGGCCCTCGACCGGATGCGGGCCACCACCATGGAGGCGCTCGACCACCAGGACGTGCCCTTCGCCCTCATCGTGGAGAAGCTGCGCCCACCGCGCGACCCCGCACGTACGCCGCTGTACCAGGTCGCCATCAACCAGGTGCCGTACGACGTCCGCGGCCTGTTCGGCACCAGGACCGCCAAGACCGATCTGACGCTGGAGGTGCAGAACCCGGAAGGCGAGATGAGCGCCTGGCTCGAGTACAACACCGACCTGTTCGACAGGGACACCGTGGTCAGGCTCACCGAGGGGTATCTCTCGCTGCTCGACGCGGCCACCGCCGATCCCGCGCTACCGCTGTCGCGCCTGCCGCTGATGTCCGGGGCGCGCCGCCAACACGTGCTGGCATCCTGGCACGGCCCGCGCAGATCGTACCCTCAGCAGTCCTTGCACGAGCTGATCGGTGCCCGCGCGTCGGCCGAGCCCGACGCGCCCGCCGTGACCGTCCCGCACGAGAAGAGCACGCTGACCTACGGCGAACTCGACCGGCGATCGTCCGCCCTGGCGTCCGCGCTGATCGAGCGTGGCGTCGGCGCGGAGTCACCGGTGGCCGTATGCCTGCCACCGAGTGGCGAGCTGCTGATCGCACTGCTCGCGGTGCTGAAGTCAGGCGGCTGTTACGTGCCGCTCGATCCGCGTTATCCGGCGGCCCGGCTGCGCTTCATGCTGGAGGACTCCGGGTGCGCTCTGGCGCTGACCACGGCTGAGCTGGCCGAACGGCTGCCCGGGGTGGCGACCTTCGTGGCCGCGGAATTCCCCTCGGTCCCGCCGGGCGATCTCGTACTCCCGCACGTGTCTCCCGACAGCCTCGCCTACGTCATCTACACCTCCGGCTCCACGGGTGTCCCCAAGGGGGTCATGGTGCCGCACCGAGGCGTGGTCAACCTGGTCGAGAGCCTCGCCTTCGACGCCACCGAGCGTATGCTGCTGCTCACCCCTCTCTCCTTCGACATCGCTGCTCTCGAAATCTTCGGGCCGCTGCTGGCCGGGGGCGTGACGGTGGTGGCACCGCCGCCGGAAAGCGGCCCGCTGCGGGCTGAAACGGAGGTGACCACCGTCCAGGCACCGCCGTCGGTTCTGGCAGAGCTGATCGACCGGCTGCCCCCTGGGCTGCCCCGCGTGTTCAGCGGAGGTGAGCCGCTCACGGCCGGGCTGGCGGGCCGGCTGCAGGAGGCGGCCGGACAGGTGCATAACATGTACGGCCCCACCGAGACCACCATCTGGTCCCTCACCCATCGCCTCCAGCCGCAGGACCGGACCATCTCGATCGGCAGTCCGGTGGCCAACACCACCGCATACGTCCTGGATGAGGCCATGGAGCCGGTGCCGATCGGCGTGACGGGCGAGCTCTGCCTGGGCGGCGACGGACTGGCACGCGGCTACTACCGCCGGGCGGCGCTCACCGCGTCGTCTTTCGTCCCCGACCCGTACGGCAAGGGTGGCCGACTCTACCGCACCGGCGATCTGGTGAGGCGCGGCGCGGACGGCCTGCTGGAGTTCGTCGGACGGGTGGACGATCAGGTGAAGGTGCGGGGTGTCCGGATCGAACTCGGCGAGGTGGAGTCGGTACTGACGGCCCATCCCGGTGTCCGGCACGCCGCAGCGGCGGTCCGTGCCGACGCTTCGGGCGGGCCGGCTCTGGTGGCCTATGTGGACGGGCACGTCCCGGTGGCGGAGTTGCGCACCTTCCTGGAGGAGCGGCTGCCGCCCACGATGGTCCCCAGCTTCTACGTCGGCGTCGACTCCTTCCCCCGACTGCCCAACGGCAAGCTCGACCGCGCCGCGCTGCCGGCACCGCCCCGAGCGCAGGCCCCCGCCGCCGGCTCCGCCCCGGTGACCGCCGCGGAGGAACTGGTACACGAGATCTGGGGCGAAGTGCTCGGTCACGACGAGTTCGGTGTGGACGAGGACTTCTTCGACCTGGGCGGACATTCCATGCTCGGCGCCCGCGTGATCGCCCGGATCTGCTCCGAGCTGGACCTCGAGTTGCCGCTCAACACGCTCTTCCAGACCAGGACGGTGCGCCGCCTGGCCGCCGCCGTGGAAGCGCGCCTGATCGCCGAGATCGACCAGTTGTCCGACGAGGAGGCCGCCGCGTTGATGGAGGACTGATCGGAATTGGTGAAGATGGCCGCCCGGCGGAGGGCGGTTCCGCCGGAGGGCGGAGATGAGGGCGCGGACGGCTCCGCGTTCCAGCCGAGGTGGTCATGTTTCCGGGCCAGATAAGATCAAGCCGTACTTGCGAACATGCGGAATGCCTTATGACGATGTTCAGCACCTGTGAGGTGCCAAAGCCTCGCCCGTGGCATCTGATCCGGCCTTCTATCCTCGGCACTCGTGTTTCTACGCCTGCTGTATCTGCTGATGGTCCGGTTGTTCGGCTGGTTGACGCTTCTCACACGGGGCGACACCTCCAAGGACGTAGAGATCTTGGTGCTGCGTCATGAGGTCGCCGTCCTGCGTCGTCAGGTCTCCCGACCACGACCAGACTGGGCCGACCGAGCGCTGCTGGCCGCGCTGGCGCGACTGTTGCCAACGCGGCCTCGCCTCCATCGGATCGTGACGCCGGGCTGAACCGTCCCGACTTTGATGGAGACCTTGGTGTGCCCTGGGTTCGATGGAGTCGCGTTTCTGCTCCAAGATCGGAATGGGACGTTCCCTCCGCTCATGGACAAGACTCTCTCCGAGGCCGGGATCAAGGCGAACCTGTATCCGGATGCCGTGAATGAACTCGATCACGGAGCGGTGAGTTCGGTCGTGCCATCATGAGCTTCGCGGCCGCTGCCTCGCATGGAAACCCTGATCGGATGCGAGCGGTAGCCGGCGGGTCTGTCGTCCCGCACCTTGGGGAGGTGTGACGGATGGCAAGGACACGTGTGCAGGTCAGCAGGCGATGCGGCTGTGTGGATGCGGAAACGGGACGTCAGCGAGGCGTGACATGTCCGCGTCTGCCAGCGGATGACGATCACGGCAGCTGGTACTTCGCGGTACAGATACGCGGCCTGGACGGGCAACGGCAGCGCATCCGCCAAGGCGGTTACACCGACCCCGAGGAAGCGCAAGCGGCAGGCCGGGCCCTGGCCGCTGCCGACCACGACGGCGCAGGGGCCGGATGCACGCTCGGGCAGTGGCTGGCACGCTGGCTAGCCACCAAGAACGCCCTCCGTCCATCGACCCGGCAGGGCTACGCGACGCACATCCGCCTCTACCTCGATCCTCGACTGGGAAAGATCAGGCTGCACAAACTGACTTCCCGCGACGTCAACGGACTACTCACGACGCTCGCGTCCCGTCCCTCGCCGACCGGCCGTCGACTGTCACCAGCCACCGCGGTGCGGATCCACGCCACTTTGCGGACCGCGCTGAACGCGGCGGTCCGTGCCCGGCTGATCCCGGTCAACCCGGCCAACGGCGCCGAACTCCCCCGTCCGCGGCGACCGCATCCAGTCTTCTGGACCGCCGGGCGGACGGCCCGCTGGCATCAAGCGGGAGAGCGTCCGGCGGTGGCGGTCTGGACCGAACAACAGCTCGCAGCATTCCTGACCAGCGTCGCACAGGACCGCCTGTACGCCGCCTGGTGGCTGGCCGCGCTGCGCGGCCTGCGCCGCGGTGAGCTGGCCGGTCTACGCTGGACGGACGTCGACCTGCAAGGTGCGGAGCTGACGGTGGCGCAGCAGCGAGTACACGCCGACGGCCAGGTCATGGTCGGCCCGCCGAAGAGCGCCGCCAGCTGCCGGGTAGTGGCCCTGGACGCGGAAACCATACAGGTGCTGGCCCGGCACCGCGAGCGCCATGAGGAACTGCGCGCGACAGCGGATGCAGGCTGGCAGGACTCTGGGTACGTGTTCACCACCGCTACAGGTACGCCACTGCGGCCGGACTATCTCACCGGCCGGTTCCGCCGGCTGGTGGCTGCCTCCGGGCTGCCACCGATCCGGCTGCACGATCTGCGCCATGGCGCCGCCACGCTGGCGCTGGCCGCGCATACCGACCTGAAGGTGGTACAGGCCATGCTGGGGCACGCCAGCATCGTGCTGACCGCCGACACCTACGTCTCGGTGCTCCCGGACGTGGCCCACGAAGCAGCCCGCGAGACAGCCCAGCTGGTGCTGAACGCGGCGTCCGCACTGGGGCGACAGCTCGGGAGCTGACTCAGGATTGCCCCACATTTGCCTCATGCCGCCAACAGACGCGACAGCGTCTGGAGTTTCCGCAGGTGAAGAAGCGCGCCCTGCAGGATTCGAACCTGCGACCGTCGGATTAGAAGCAAGATCTTTAAGTGTCACACCGTGCCGTCGGGTGAGGGTTTGTGCCACCTCAGCACGTTTTGCATGTCAGGCAGCGCCAGAGCCTGAGGATACGTGACGGGGCGTACGAGCACGCACCGAGCACGGCGACCGCCCCAATCGATCATTGCATCGCAGCTACCCGACATGGATTTCGCGCTTCAGCAACGCTAGCACCATCCATGGATACCGGTGGCAGTGCTCGGTACGTGCTCCATCACGTACATCACTTCCGTGGACGCAACCCGGAGCACGTAGCTCCAACGTACGTACAAGGGTCGCAGCGCTCGGCATGTGCTCCACGCCCGAACGCTCCGTCTCTCGCTTGCAGGGGCTCTTCAAGTGCCACAATTACAGGATGCCTGAGTACACGGAGTTGACGCTGGCGGACGGGGCGGCCGTTCGGTTAGAGCTTGCTGCGATCGGCGACTCACCAGGCGCTGCGGCGCACAAGGCGGAGGATCTACCCGACGGTTTCGGGAGTGAAGTTCTGGTTGGTTCCGGGCGGCGTCGAACAGTCCAACTGGCTGTGGACACACTGCGGACCGTGCTCAGCCCGCTTGGGCCACTCCTTCAAGAGGTTCATGACGCGGCCGTTTCCACCGCCAACCCGCCTGACGAGCTCAGTGTCGAATTCGGCGTCCAGATCGGCCAAGATCTCAAAATCGGCATCATCGGCACGCAGGGCCAGGCCACCATGACCGTCTCGGCGACCTGGCGGACCGGCCACTCAAAGGACTGAATGGTGAGCCGACTCAGATCTGGCGGCGTTTCTGCCCCCGTGGTCTCAGTGCTACGCCACGGAGAGGCCCGGGCAGCGGGCGCCGCCGCTCTCATCTCTCGTCATCGGATACTCACCTGCGCGCACGTCATCAACGATGCCCTAGGTCGGGATGATCCCCATTGCTCCGAGCCCCCACCTGTCAAAGACTTCACCCTCGAATTTCACAGCGGCGACGTGGCACCCCACCGGGGCACTGCCCGGGTGTCCGTATGGATAGCGCCGTCGAGTCGCGGAGCGCCGTCGCCCGCAGGTGATCTGGCCGTCCTGGATCTCTGCGAACCTGCTCCGGAGTGGCTGACGCCGATCAGCTGGGGGGACATGGTCCAAGGGCAGCTGCTGCGCGCCTGGCATGGGAGCGGGCAGCAGGTGACGTTCGCTGATACCGAGGTCAAACTATGCGACGGCAGGGTCGGTTATCTCGACGCTCCGCTCGTCGGTGCTGCCATCGGCCCAGGGTACAGCGGCGGTCCCCTCTGGTCGCTGAAACAACCTGTGGCTGTCGGCTTGGTGGTGGCGCACATCATGCCGAACGGGACATCGTTCGATGGGCAGCGACCGGTGCGGCGCAGCCGAGCCCTGCCATGGCAAGCGGTCCGTGCCGAGCTGCTTCGAGCAGGGGCATTGGATGTCGTTGAGGATTGCTCGGTACTGTCGGCGGTCACGCAGGCTCAAGAGGATCTCTTGCCCTCGCTCTGGGCACTGCTCGGTGACCCTGCGACGCGTGCGCTCCATGCCCAGGAGTTGGCGGAGAAACTCGGCTATCCCGTACCCGGCGCCTGCACACCCTCCGTCTCGGAGCTCGCGGCGCAGCTGGCTACGCACAGCCGGGCGCTCGCGACGCTCAGTGAGTCGTTGGCCCTGGCAGCCTTGGACGAGGCAGCGCGGACGGCGTTGACCACGCTGCTGTTGCGCGGCCGGGTCGCCGGCATGGCCTCACTGCTGTCGGTCAGCGAATACACCCGGCTCGTGACCGAGCTGCAGGGGCTCGTCGAGACCAGTCCCACATTGATACCGCGCACTGCGCGCGAGGCCTTGCGGTTCACTCCACTGCCCGAGGTGTTGCATCCATCTCGACTCTCCCCCGATGACATCCCACTCGCTGTGGCGGAGATGGAGGCGTTGTCGGACAGCTCCCCAGTGCCAGACGGGTCGCCGCAGGTGCCGGTCTTGCTCTATCTGGTCGAGTGCGTCGCTGCGGTCGTGGGTGGTCGGGAAAGGACCGTGCTGCAGGAGTGGAGTGAGCGTGTCGCGAAGCGGCTCGGCGTCCACCCCTCCGCGCTGGCGCAGCGCCGAGCAGACGCCGAAAGCTGGGCCACGCACCGATCTGCTTCGGTGGCCGATATTCGAGTAGAGCTGCAGCGTGCGGCCGGGGATCCGGAGAACCGGTATACGTGCAACATCAGGCTCCTCAGCGAAACTGGGCCTGGCGTCTGCCTGCTATCCAAGGACTCACCTCTTACACCGCAGGAGGTCGCGCGGCTCATACGGGACGCGGTTGATGGCATCCAATCTGATCCGGGGCAGGGCAACCGGATCCCCCGGCTGAACGTCGTCGTGGATCGAGCAGGGCTGCATGTGCCCGTTGACGAGTGGCACCCGGGGCAGCGGAACGTGTTCGTCCCCGGACTCCCACTCGGCGTCGAGTTCCAGCTCACGCTCAGTTGCCCAGAAATGAGCGACCTGGTACCGACCCGGGATGGTGAGCAGCGCCGCCGTTGGGCCAGCGGATGCGAAACGCGGCTCGTCATCGATCCCGACTGCAGCGCCGAACAAGTCACCTTGCAGCTGCTACAGCACAGCCACCGCGACACCACTCACGTCATGCTGCGCGGTCCTCATCTACGCCGCACTGGGCTGCTCGACCTGTGCCTTGCCCTGGGGGTTCCGGTGGTGCTGTGGGATCGGACGGCTGAAACGTGCGGGCAGACGTCCCGGCTCGCCCCGTCGCGACTCAGCGGACCGCTGCGCGACTTGCCCGAACAGGTCCGAAGCCTTCGGGCTGAAACGTTCGGCGATCCAGATCGACACGCGGCACGGCCATCGCTGGTGTGGGAGGCCATGGATCCATCCCCGGCGCACAGCCTGCAATTGCTGGACCCAATGGAAGGAACCGTCCCCTCATGACAATGAAAGGCACCGGAAGGAGCACCCCGGACGGCGAATGGCGACTCTTCCTCGGCGACGGAGTCATCCGGCGGGTGGATTTCCCCGAATCCCCGCCGTGGCGACGGTTCGCCCCGTCTCACACGGGTGCCGCCAGACCCATGCCGTACCTCATAGGTGCCATGGAGGCCGACGTGGTGAACGCGGCCCTCCATCTGCGTCGGCCGCTGCTGGTGACGGGCTATCCAGGGACCGGCAAGTCCTCGCTGGCGCACGCCATCGCGCACGAACTCGACCTCGGCCGAGTGCTGCACTGGCCGATCAACAGCCGCTCGACGCTACAGGACGCCCTGTACCGCTACGACGCCATCGGCCGACTGCGTGAGGCGAACCTCCACCATGACCCGCAGAGCACCGGACCGGGAATCGGCGATTACGTCCGTTTGGGCCCCCTGGGGACTGCCCTGCTTCCTCGTGATCGGCCGAGAGTGCTGCTTGTCGACGAGTTGGACAAAGGCGATGTAGACCTACCCAACGACCTGCTGACCGTCTTCGAGGAGGGCACATTCGAGGTGCCAGAACTCGCCCGCCTGCCTGAAGACGAGTCCAGGATCGAGGTTCTGACCGACGACCCGAACGAACGGGTCCCGGTTGTGCGGGGACAAGTCCGCTGCGCGGAGTTTCCTGTTGTGATCATCACCAGCAACGGCGAGCGCGACTTCCCTCCGGCCTTCCTTCGGCGCTGCGTCCGACTCGATCTGCCCGAGCCGGACGAGCAGAGACTTCGCGACATCGTCGAGGCACACCTGGGCGCAGACGCCCTGGAGAGCATCGACGATCTGCTCCGGGCCTTTCTGGGACGGCGGGCGCTCGGCGAGCTGGCCACCGACCAGCTACTTAACGCGATTTTTCTCCGCAAGGGCGGAGTCGACCTTGACGCCGATGGACTGCTGGACGCCGTACTGCACCGGCTCGGTGGGGTGATGTGACACCATGCTCGACCGCCTGCGGCGCATAGCGGCTGAATGCGGGGTAGAGCTTTCCGACGAGGAACTGCTCGACACGCTCTGGCTAGCAAGGCGCTTGCCGCGGAACGGGGAGACAGCCCTGGCACGCGCGGTGCGGTATCTGCAGTCCTCATCTGCTGCCTCTGATGCGGCGCCCCCACCAGCCGCTGCGGGCGAAGCCATGAGATCGGCGGATGCCTCCACAACCCCGAATGCCGGGCGGACGCGGCAATCCGGGCAACCGCTGCATGCGACAAGTGCCTCCGGTGTATCTGGGTCAGGAGCACCCTACCGCGGCGGATGGCCTGCTCTTCCGGTTCGGACGCCCGGCGGCAGGATGCTGGGCGGTCGGGAACTGAGGCTTGGCAGAGCCCTTCGCCCGTTGAAGCAACGACTGCTGGACCGCCGTAGACAAGAGCTCGATGTGGAGGGAACCGTAACCGTCCTGGCCGAGACTGGCTTACCGGACACAGTGCTTCGCCCTGTTCGCACCCGGTGGCTCACTCTTGCCCTAGTGGTGGACGACGGCGTATCCATGCTGCTGTGGCAACGTCTGGCCGCAGAGATGCATGCCCTCATGAAGCACGCCGGCGCGTTCCGCGGTATACGGGTGTACGGGCTGGACAGCCGGAGCTCGCAGGCTCCCGCACTACGCAGCCGTCCCTACGAGGACCGAGGCGTGTCCTTGCCACCAGCTATCGTGAACGATCCGTCGGGAAGCACGCTGGTACTCGTTGTCAGCGACGGCATCGGCACCGCCTGGTGCGACGGTCGGATGCGAACGGTGGTGGAGGCATGGGCGCGGCAAGGACCGACTGCGATCGTCCATGCACTACCCACCCGTCTATGGGAGGGGTCGGGTATCCGCGCCCATCCATGGCGGGTGACGACGCGGCGGCGTGGTGGATCGTCCAGTACCTGGCGAGTGGCCGACCGCGTACTGCCCCCGGCTCTGGTGGCCTTCAGCGACATGCCGGTGCCCGTGCTGGAGCCGCAGCCGGCCGCCATGCAGACATGGGCTCGTGTGGTCGCGTCGCCGGCCATCACCGCCATGTTGCCCCTGTGGATGCACGAGGGACGACCCACTCACGCCGGTACGCCATCACTCGACAGGCCGATGCACAGGAGGCTGTGCTGCGGTTCCGTGATGCAGCTTCGCCCGAGGCTTATCGGCTGGCGGCTCACCTTGCGGCATTGGCACCCCTTTCAGTGCCGGTGATGCGTCTGGTACAGGCGGCCGTGGGCCCACCCACGGACAGCGGACACCTGGCGGAGGCGTTCCTCGGCGGGCTGATGCTGCGTGGCGGTCCAGCCGATCCGGTAGCGCCGGCCCAAGACCGCGTCTTCGACTTCTCCGAGGAGGCCCGGCGCATCCTTTTGGGCACGGTGCCTCCGTATGAGCTGCTGCGCACGACCCGAACGGTCACAGAGCAGCTTGGCCAGTTGGTGGGTCGCTCGCGCGATTTCCCCGCCTGGCTACGCCACCCACAGGGAATCGGCAAAGTGACTGAGGAGAGTCGGCCGTTCGGCTGGCTGGACGCTCGGTTGATGGCACGGCTGGGGGTACCGCCCGTGGCCGCAACCGCTGAGCCGGAGGTGGTCGCAGAACCACGGGACGCGGAGCCACAGACAGTCCCTGAGCGCCTTGAGTACCCGCCCACCTCATCCTCCGGTCGCATCCTCCCTCAGCCGACTGGACAGAAAGGGCTCAAGCACTACATATCCGGAGAACTCGAGCTCGCACCGCCCTGGTCGCCGCTCCTTCCCGAGGATCCGCGTAGAGCTGGCCCGTATCGACTGTACGCCCGCAACAGCGCCGGCTGGCAACGCGTGGTCGTGTTCCTGGCACGCGACGAAGCAGGCCGCACCGTGACGGTACGAGTGCCCTTCCTCGATCAAGAGGTGGCCAAAGAGCTGGTCCGCACCGAGGCAGAAGCCTTGATCCGCATGGCCGGTATCCATGCACCTCGGTTGCTCGGCCGAAGCGCAGAGGACTCTCCCCCATGGCTGGCAGCAGAGTGTGCCCGCGGACAGGGCGAGCGTCTCTAAGACCGCCCCGCGCCTGGTATTCGTACCTTTCTTGAGCAGCGCAGAACACGAGACACTGGGCTCATCCTGCGTATCGCGCTCGAACTGGCGACGGCGCTGCAGCAGGCTCACGGCGTAGGACTCGTCCATGGTTCACTGACACACCGTTCCGTGCTGATCACCGGTCAGGGCGTGCAGATCGTCGGCTGGATGACCGCCTCCGTGGACGGGGTGCCAAGCAGGGTGCGCAATCTTTTCCTCCGCGACCACAACGATCAACCCCTCCGTGGGACGAGCACCGAAGCCACCACGGAAAGTGATATTCACTCAGCGGGGACGATCCTCCTCGCCTCCGCCACGGGCCAGTGGACCGGCGACTTCAGCGCCAAGACTCTGCGCTGCGCCTGGGAACGGTCCGGCATGGACAGATCGCTCGGCAGGGTCTTGCTGAACTGCCTGGGCGCAGACCTGGCGGACAGACCGACAGCCGCCGAACTCGTGGAAACGTTCACCGCACTGAACGACGATCTATCGATGGCGAGCACGACTGAACCTGCTGCCCCCCGGACATACGCCGCGGAGGGTTCCGTTCAGCTTCACGACCGTAGCCGCCCCGCCTATCGAGACACGTTCACGCTGTTGAATCGTGTGACGAATTGCCACATTTTCGAGGGCGATGGCACCCGCCCCATCCGAGAGGAGAACGTGCGGGTCCTCCATCACGCCGGGCGAGTCGAACAACCCGCCATCGTCCGGAAATGGCGTCGTGAGATCGAGGAAGAGGAGACACGCAAGGCCGCCGCCGGCCAACCTCACAGGTGGAACAGTCCGCGATTCGCCATAGAGGGTGTCACCGTCGGGCGCGGCCAAACCGGTGACGAACCCGTTATAACCCTGAGGTTGAGCGATGCAGATTATTACGATTTTCTCGCCGTCTCAACCAACCTTGATCGCCCTCTGCCGGAGGGAAGCGGCACACTCCGCACGGTGTACCTGGAGAACTCCGACCCGGTAGCAGTTCCACCATTCCTTTCCTGCAGCATCGGAGCAATGGTGGCGGTGGAGACCGGAATTGATGGCAAGTTGCTCTTCGCCCGTCGTAGCAGCAAGGTCGTGGGACATCCCCTGCGGTGGAACGCGAGCGTCAGTGAAGGACTTTCCGCGTCTCTCGACGTTCCCTCAGATGGTTCGCCGATCAGCCTGCATGATTTGGCGCGCCGAGGGCTGAGAGAAGAACTGGCGGTCCATTCCGAGGAAGCTTTGGACCTCGAACTGCTCGGTTTCGGCTTGGATCTCTATCTCCATCAATGGGTGGCTTTCTTCCGAGCGGTCCTCCCCAGCCTCAGCGAGGAGGACCTGAGGAGGCGATGGTCCCGGGGCATCGTTGACAGATGGGAACACGACGCGTACGCCTTTGTACCAGCCACCCCCGACGACGTCCTCGACTTCATCCGGCAGCAACCAGAGACGGCGTGGACCTCGTGCGCGCCCGCGCTGTTCTACCTGGCGCTGGTACGCGGTGCTGTGCTGCGCCGTGGCGGAGACCCAGCAGGACGCCTCGACGTGCACGCCGCGGAGCGCCGGGTAATGGAGCGCAGGTCAGAGTCAGCCGATCCGGGCTAAGGCCTGTCCTGCTCGAAAACACGGCCTCGTGCTGTGAACTGGGGTTTTGCTGCGCGTCCAGGGCAGACTGCGACCATCGCCAAGTGTTGTTGTCGCCGGTCTATCGATTGCTGAGGAACCTCTTCGGCCTGCTGACGATCCTGGTTCGCGCTGATCTGTCCAAGGACGTTGAGCTGCTGGTTCTTCGTCACGACAACCAGATGCTCCGCCGCGAACTCGACGGCCGGCCGCAGTGGGACCACGCCGACCGGCTCTGGCTTGCAGCGCTATCGCGGCTGGTCTGCCGCCACCAGTGGACGAAAATCTTCCCGGTCACTCCAGCGACGATCCTGCGTTGGCATCGTCACCTGGCAGCCCGTAAGTGGACCTTCACCAACAGTGTGCCTGCCGATAATCACATCCGCCCAGGTCATGACCCTGCGAGGGCTTCGCGAGCTCTGATCACCCGGGAGACGGGAGCGCGTACGGCAGGATGATCGGCTGTGCTGCTTCGCCTGGCCCATCTGACCGTCACGAACACGTTCGCCGCGCTGCGGTTGCTGCCCATGGGCGATCGAGACAAGGACGTGGAGATCCTCGCCCTGCGTCACCAGATCACCGTCCTTGAACGCCAACTCGGCGCCAACACCAGACTGAGATTCGCACCCGAGGACCGAGCCTTCCTGGCCTCTCTCCTGACCTCGCTGCCCCGGGAGGTCCTGCGTCGGCTGGGGCTGCTCATCCAACCGGACACCGTGCTGCGCTGGCATCGCGATCTGATGCGACGGCGTCATGCCCGTACGTGCCGGCCGAAGCGACGTGGGCGCCCGCCCACCGTCCAGTCCATCCGCACTCTCGTCCTGCGCCTGGTCCGGGAGAACCCCGGCTAGGGCTACCGGCGGGTGCATGGCGAGCTCGCCATGCTGGGTATCAAGGTCGCGCCGTCCACGGTGTGGGAGATCCTCAAGCAGGCCGGTCTTGATCCAGCACTCGAACGAGCCTCCACCACATGGGCCGGCTTCCTGCGCTCGCAAGCCGACGCCCTGCTGGCCGCCGATTTCATCGAGACCATCACCCTCAACGGGCAGCGCCAGTACATCCTGGCGGTGATCGAGCACGCCACCAGGCAGGTCCGTGTGCTCGGCACCACCCCGCACCCGAGCGCAAGCTGGGTCACCCAGGCGATCAAGAATCTGGTGATGGATCTGGACGATGCGGGCTGCAGGGCGCGGTTTCTGATCAGAGACAGGATGGGAAGTTCCCGGCCCTTACGGATGCGATTCTCGCCAAGGCCGGCATCAAGACGGTGCTCACCGGTATCCGGATGCCGCGGATGAACTCGATCAGGAGCGGTGGGTGCGGTCGTGCCGGTACGAGCTTCTCGACCGCTGCCCGATCTGGAACGAACGCCACCTGCGGCACGCCTTGCGGGAGTACGAACGGTTTTACAACCAGCACCGGGCCCACCAAGCCCTGAACCAATCCGCCCCGCTGCGTCCCGCCCCGGACCCGATCACGGACCCCGAGCGAATCACCGACCTGAACATACGCCGACGAGACCGGCTCGGCGGCGTCCTCCACGAATACTCACATGCCGCTTGACCAGCATGGACGGAATTTTCGGCAGGCACAGCGTCTACCCAAATCAACCCTCAGCTCAGCGGCAGGCGTCAATGATGCGAAGCCTAGGAAAAAAGTTCGAAGAGGAAAGGCCGCCAGCCAGCACGCGAGAATCCAGAAATCGACACTTGAAGGATGAAGGCATAAACCGCACCCTATCTACGATGCCGACCTCACCTCCTAAGCGGATTAACGCGCGGTGAATGCAAATTCGAACATGTCGTTCATTCCGGACTCAAGGAAACGGGCAGATTTGGAGTAGTATTCGATGGCTCTCGCCAAGTCGGCCTCGCCGATTAGTCGGGTGAGCTCATCTCGGTTTGAGTTCAATCTCAAGACGAAGTGCTCCAGTGTACGGATATAGTGTGCAGCCAAAGAATCAGAAACCTCAACGTCGAATCCGGCCGCCGTGGCCAGATCTATGATCTCACCCTTAGGCATGACGCGGAAAATGCGTCGCTCCGCCGTCACGGAGAGCATGACCATAATTCCATCCCGCGGAAGGAGGCCACGACAGTGCGAGAAGAACAGCCGTTTGTCAGAAAAACTCTCAAATGCGTTGATACAGATAATCCGATCAACCGATTCGGTGAACTCCTCCCATCGCTGGAGCCTAAAATCAACGCATGGCACTGTTGACTGTTCCTTTTCTCGTCTAGAAGCATACGAGTACTGTTCGATCTCGATAGTGATTCCAGTGGCCCTGACCTGATATTTCGTCGCGGCGGCTCGCACAGCAGCGCCCCAACCGCAACCAACATCGAGTAGTCTCATATCCGGTTCAAGTTGACACTTCGCCAGTATCTCATCGATCTTGGCGACCTGAGCAGACTCGAGTGACACATCGTCACTACTGAAGTATCCCGAGCTATGGTTGAGTTGAGAATCCAAGAATAACTCAAAGTATTTTGTTGGTTTCATGTCATACGCGCCTTACGTTTCTAAGAAACTTTTTGAAAAAAATTCGGGGAACAGAGATTTGAGGCCAGACGCAAGTATGTGCTAAGCCCCTGGAATTTATAGTACTCACCTCGAAATCTAAGGGACCGCCAGAGGTAAGGAGCATCCTCACGACCGTCATGACTGATGGCATCACCAACTGTGATCAGGCCGATGTCTGTCCTGCGGCCGTACAGCGTCGTGGCTTCGTTATGACACGCCGTCGAAGGAAGCCTGAACCGAGCACAAGTTATAGAAGATCATTGGGGCGAAGAACCCTCCGCCGGCTGACACAAAGCTGTGCTCGCCGGCCGTCCTCTCGCTCAGCAGGCTCGAGCCTGGGATTGACCGCGCCTCGGAAGTGTTTTCGGCAGGCGTGACCGGATGATGAGCTAGGCTCCGGACAATGTTCAGCGGGACCAAGCGCACGCAGGTGTCGTTGCGCAGGTTGGTGAGCAACTCCTGGTGTTCTCGGCCATGCCCGCAGCTCTCAGTCATCTTGAGTTGGAGCTGCTCCGTGTAATAGCGGTGTGCATTTTCCGCCATCTGCAGCCCATATGTGTGCCCGTTGCGAGACACTCCCACCTGGTAGGCATGTTCAACGGTCGCCTGGCACCGTTCGTCCCACGATGATGTACCGAGAGCAACCTCCTCCGGAGTCAGCCCCTCGAATCTCAGTGAACGCGCTCTCGCACTAGCTTCGTCCGAGAGTGCCGAACTGGTTGTCACATGATCTATCAGTGCGTTCCAGAATCGCCCCAGTCCTACTCGCTCTATTTCCGCAAGCGGGGCGGTCCACGCAAATTCACTGCCGGATTCAAGTAACAACACCAAGTCGTTGACGTCCTTCTGTCTGCCCATGAAATCGCCAGCGCAATTGCCGACCAGCAGCGGTAGGTTGGCGGACGCGTCAAGGGCGTGGAGGCCTTTGTCGGGGACGCTGCAGTCAGCGAGTGCGCAGTGCCTGATGGTTCACGTGTTTGGGAGACTGCCCGTGTTATGGTGAATCCTTGGTCCTATCGAACGCCTCTTAAACCGCGCTCAGGAATGTGCTCCTTAACATAGCCAGCGCTCCTCATTATTCGCTGCCGAGGGATTCCAGTCGGGTCTGCCAAGTCCACGCTTGCGTCGCAAAGCCAGGATGGAAGCGGAAATCTGCATCGACTGCACTTGACCTGCGGGACTGCGGAGCACCGGCATGGCCAACGGTAGGCGACTACGCAGAAGGGAATCATGATATCGAACTTCAGCAATCACCCCCTCTGCATCCTTGTCCGTGGCGTTGTCGGCAGGCGGTAGGGAGCGTAAGGCCCGTGCTAGGCGAGTGTCCTCAGTTGCTAGCCTCACCTGCAGTTCAACGTCGTTCATTCTCCTTGACATCCCTATTCCACGCTGCTCGCACACGATCAGTGCCCGCAGCGCGAGAGACCCAGTTTCGACGCAGAGCGGCCAGTCACCGTACTCAAAGGCCGCATCAAGGTCTGTTATTAGAGATTGAACTACGAATGCATAGTGCCATGACATATCGGCACCATACGTTATTATCCACGTGATGTCGGCGCCTTCGTCGCGGGAACCGTAACCTGTGGTGATATCCATCGATCAAGATCCCTTCGGAGGCTGTCGTTGTCTATCATCAGATCCAGTTCAGCTCTGCGAAGCGCCTCCAGCAGGCGTTTACATCCAAATTCTGAGACAAGGTCGGCAACCTTCCCTTCTGTGGTGCACCAGTCATCCAGCACTCGGTTGTGACGGTTGACGAGTCGCTGTCGCCCCGCGAGCTGGATTGTCTCAGCGCCGGCCGCCAACTGCACGCGAGTAACTTCCCATTCATCGATGGCTGGGAAGTCGCACCGCTCCGCCATCCTGCGGAAGGAGTTCTCGTTTTCAGCCTCATAAGAGTTCGACAGGCCGAGCCTGCGGGCTCGGGATGCCAACCACTTTGGACTGGTAGTCACATCCCCTGCGGCGCGGCATTGGACTTCAAGGAGTCGGCGAGATGCCTGGCGCCACAGGTATGACCTCGCCGCCGCATCAGCGCCCTCAGCTAGGCGTGCAGCAGCGATTAGGGCGATCAGCGCGTCGTACGCATCCCGTACCAGGATCGGCAGGATCCCCGAACTCTCACGCGCGTCGAAAATCCGGGGAGTCGCGTCATCCAGGGGTACCGCATGGAGCCAGCGTGCCACCCAGCGGCAGGCCTTGCGGCGGAGACGCGTGTCTAGCGAGATGCGGCCGATGGGAGTGTCGGCCGTGGTCATGTTGCGCGCCCGTTCCTTGACTTCTGTCGCCCACCGCGCGGGATAGCATTCAACATCGACCATCACGTTGTTCACAAAATACACATGCGGCCCGGTCGTTGCCGATAATTCGGGGCGTATGACGTGGATATCCACGTCGCTCTTCAGGTTGCCCAGCCCCGAGGCCAGCGATCCTACCAGATATGCATTTCCCTGCATCATCTCTCGCGCGGCAATCTCAAGTATAGCCTGTGCCGTGAGACCCACAATGGCGAGAGCGCCTGGTGCAGTGACTCCGAACGGTTGGATCGAAAGTTGGGAGCTTTCGTCACTCAATGCATTGCCTTCCAGTTGAACCACCTGCCTTACATCCGGAAGATGCGCCGGCCCGTCCTTCACTATGGAGAGCTGTCGGAATGCTTAACGAGGTGCTGCCCGGAGGGCAAGGCGTGCCGCCTCATACAGGTTCTCTGGCACGTGCAGCGCTGACCAGCAGACAACTGCCTCCACCGTTGTATCTGATACGCGCCAGCGCTCTATCTGAGATAATAACTAGCCTTCCAGAGTATTGGAAGAGCGGAACGCCTGGATCAGGCTTCATGTTTGATATGCCGTCTGACATCACCCCGGCGGCGAGTTATTGGCAGAGAGAGCTTCGATCCCCATACGACATTCGTAGATCCGGTGGGCGATTTTCGATGCGGTGGTTTCCATCATCGCGGGCTCGTCCCGCCGTGTGATCGCGTCACTTGGTGAGCGGATCGAAACCTGGACGCAACCGGTAGGCCTTCGCCTGCAGGCGGTACAGCTCGCTGTATCGGCCGCCCGATGCCATGAGCTGCTCGTGGGTGCCCTGCTCCACCAGGCGCCCGCGATCCAGCACGAGCACCAGGTCGGCGCCAGCGACGGTGGAGAGCCGGTGCGACACCACCAGGGTCACCGCGCCGTGGCACTTGGCCAGTTGTCTGGCCCGCTGCATGTACTGCTGGAAGATCGCGTGTTCGCTCGGCGCGTCGAGCGAGGCGGTGGGCTCGTCGAGCATAAACAGCAGCGGGTCCGGCCGCATGCTGGCGCGAGCGAGCGCTGTCTTCTGCCACTGACCTTCCGACAGTTCGACGCCACCGTAAATACGCGATAGACGCGTGTTCAGACCACCGGGCAGGCGCGCCACGAACCCGTCCGCATCGGCAGCCTTGATCGCCGTGAGCAGTGCCTCGCCGTTGGTCAGGTGGGCGATGTCGCCAAGACCGACCGCCTCACCAAACGTCGTCTGCGGATATCTGCCAAAATCCTGGTAAGCAGCGCTGGTGCGCTGCCGCCACGCCTCGGTATCAAGGTCGCGTAGCTTGACCCCATCGACGGTGATCGCACCAGATTGTGGTTCGTAGAACCGGCTGAGCAGCTTGACAAGCGTGGACTTGCCCGAGCCGAACTCCCCGACCAGCGCGACCACGCTACCTGCCGGCAGCAATACACTGACCTCGTCGAGGGCTGGGTGGTTGGTAGCTGGATAGGTGAAGCTGACACGCTCGAGGCGGATCCCCTCGCACAGGCGGGCCGGCGGCTGCCGGTCGCCGGTGCGGGCGCCCCGCTCAGCATCCAGATAGGACCTGAGCCAGAGGTACGGCTCCAGATAGATACCTGCGCTCATCGTGGTGGTGAGCTGCCCGACTGCTGCCTGGACCGTCTGCTGTAACGTGATCGTCAGTGTCACCACCAGGACGACGTCACCGACGGACGCCGTGCCCGAAACGGCCCCCTGTGCAACGGCACCGAGCGACGCCACGAAGCCGACAACGAACACGGTCCAGCCCACGCCACGCAGCCACGCCGCACGCAGGCGGGCCTCGTACCGGCCCTGCGTCGCCGCGGCCATCGCGTCTCCCTGCAAGCGCGCCACCACGGGACCTGCCTGGGCGGTTCGGATCTCCTTGCCCGCACCAGCATCCGTCGCGATCTCGAACAAATGCCGCTGCAGCCGAAAGGACTCGGCCGTCGCCGTCTCAGCCGCGCTCTCTATCTCACGGCCCTTGCGATCGCACCACAGTGGCGCGATCGCAAGTATCAGCAGCATCAACAGCCACTCACTGACCGCGCCGAGCAGTAGTAACATGACAACCAGTTGCAGCACCGTGAACATGGCGCGCACCGCAGTCCACATGCCGGTCACCAAGCGTCGGGGCGCCCCCCGCAGCACCGTGACCCGATCCAGGTAGTCGCTGCGCTCAAGGTGCTCGATCCGTTCCAGGGTGGCGATGTCGCGTGTGAGCCGGTCCTCAATGACGACGCTGATCTTCTCCACCACCAGGAACAGGCCAACAAGCCCGTGCAGCCGGTTGAGGACGAGGACCAGGGTGCAGGCGAGCGCTGCAGCGACTGCGGCGACAACGGCCGGTGTCGTCTGATGGGTGACCAGTCCGTCGACCGCGGAGCGCATGGCCAGCGCAATGCCGATGCTGGCCACGGCCGAACCGATCTCGATGGCGAAGACTCCGGCAGTCAGCATTCGAGCGTGCCGCCACGAAACGCCCAGCACCTCGACCCACAAGCGCAGGTAGCGGATCATGCAGAGTCTCCCTCGTCGAGCCGGTCGTCGAAGCCCTGGTTGAACCGCTCCGCCTGAGTGGTGAACAGCTTGGCGTACATACCGCCCTGGACCATCAACTCGGCATGGGTGCCCGACTCGGTGATCCGTCCGCCGTCGAGGAGTACGATCCGATCGGCCAGTCGTACAGTCGACAGCCGGTGTGAGATCAGCACGACTCCGGCGTGACTTCTGTGCTCGGCCAGTCGATGGAACACCTCGAACTCAGACTTGACGTCGAGGTGAGCGGTCGGCTCGTCGAGCACGAGCAAGCGGGCACCACCCTGGAATGCATACATCGCCCGGGCAAGCACCACCTGCTGCCACTGCCCCCCGGACAGGTCAGTGCCGCCCTTGCGCGACCTGGCGAGAGGGGTGCCCCAGCCCTGCGGCAGGTCCGCGAGGATCCGGTCGAAGCCGGACTCGGTTGCGGCGCGTTTAGCGCGCTCGCGGTCAGGTCGCGCGGAAGCATAGCCGAGTACCACGTTGTCCAGCGCGGACAGGTGGTAACGGACGAAGTCCTGGAAGACCACCGACAGGCGAGCGCGCCACTGTGTCAGGTTCACAGAAGCAAGATCGACACCATCGACGGTGATGCGACCCGCAGTTGGTTGATACAGGCCCGCGAGGAGTTTGATGAGGGTGGACTTGCCCGAACCGTTCAGGCCGACCACGGCTAGCAGCTCTCCCGGTTTGATCTCCAGATCCAGGCCCTCGAGGACGGCGCTGGCGGTGCCGGGGTAAGTAAACGAAACATTCTCGAAGCGCACCAGCGGAGCCGCCATAACAGTCTGCCACGTCCGTGGTTGCGGCTCCGCCTGCGCTGCGGTCGTCAGCTCGGTACTCAGCTCGGCGAAGGCCCGGCAGCCGGGGATCGCGCCCTCGATCTCGAGCGCGTCGGCGAAACCGAGCAGGCTGAGGATCGCCCAGCCTGCCCCGAGCACGGCGGCGGCGGCGGCCACGCTGCCGCCTGGCTCGTCGGCCTGCCGTACGATCACTCCGAACGCCAAGAGCAGCGGGGGTCCGACGACTGCGCCGATCTTCCACTGGTGCAGCACGCTGCGCAGGCCTGCGTGCCACTTGGGTCGCGACATCGCCATCACCTGCTCCTGAGCGCGGTCAACGGCCCAGTGCTGGAGCCCGAACGTGCGGCTCTCCTTGCCGCCGGTCCATTCCACCGCCAATCGGCGCCAGTGATCTGCCTCAATTCCCGCCAGCACGCCCAGCCGCTCGATCTCGATGTGTTCCAGGAACTGCCGTCGCCAGATCGATCGGCTCAGCATCCCGGGAAGGATCACCAACGGTGCCAACCACCACGCGAAACTCGCAAGCACCGCAGCGGAAGCGAGCACACCGACCCAACGAATAATGAGGTCGATCTGGGCAGTAGCGCCTTGCCCGGGCGTGCGCTCGGCCCAGAACTCCGGATCGGCACGGGCGATGCGCAGCAGCTCACGAACCCGCGGCTGCTCCAACGTCCCGATTCGTGCGCTCGATGCCGCCAGCTCCGTCAGCATGGATCGTCTTGCCGCATCGATGCGTTGCGTCACCAGGTACATGATCGGCGCCGATGCGGTCTGCGCAAGGCGACCTGCCAGGATGACCGCTCCCAGTACGGCCAATGCACTGGCCGGCGCGGTGCCGCTCAGCAGACTACCCACCAGGTTCGCCATGGCTAACGCCATGAGGGCAGGCGTTGCGCTGACGATCAGCTGCACGGCGATGAGGGCAACGACAGCGCACATCCCTGCGTGCCGCAGCTCGCGCAGTAACATGCGCCGGTCCTCGATCATGCGCCCAGTATTCATTTATAGATCAAATCCCCAATCACGGTGCGTGCCCATGTGAAAAACTCTGGGATGCTGCCGGCCAAACGGTCATGTGGTTGCATTAAGGCGATTGAGCAACCATCGCCGAATCTGTTCCCGGCTGGGGAAGCCAACCACCTGCCGCAGATACTCTGCACTACCAGAGGTGGCCGCGTGCCGGTCGGGCACACCGACGCGCAGGAAAGGCACCCCATGTCCGGACTCCGCGATTGCCTCAGCCGCAGCGCTGCCCAGGCCTCCGATGATGTTGTGATCCTCATAAGTGATAACGGGTATTCCTTCGGCGGCAATGGCCGTAACCGCCCCTTGGTCGAACGGCTTGATGGTGTGCATGCTGACCAGACGCACCCGCAGACCGTCCGTACGCAGATCCTGCACCAACTGCCATGCCTCAGGAAGCAAGTGGCCCGTGGCCAGCAGCACTGCCTGGTCACCGTCACACAGGACGGCGGCGCGCCCGAGAACGATCTCGGTGCCCGCTGGGTGCAACTGTGGTAGCTCGGCCCGCTCCAGCCCAAGTCGCATGTACACCGGGCCGTCAAGCTCATGGCACTGCCTGAGGAGCGTCGCGAGTTCGGTGAGGTCGCCGGGCGCCACGATGGTGAGATTCGGCATAGAACGCAATGCGCCGATGTCATCGATGACGACACCGGCCATTCCTGCCGGACCTCGGGTATATCCGGCGCTGGTGCCGATGAGCCGGATGCGCGTATTGGCGTAGTCGACGTCCCATCGGATCTGATCGTAGGGGCGGAATATGAGGAAGGTGCAGTTGTTCCAGAAGTACGCGTGCCTGCCGGTGGAAGCGATGCCTCCGGCGATGGACATGCCGTTCTGCTCGGCGATCCCCACGTTGAGGCAGAAGTTTGGAAAGTCGGTAACGAACGACTCGGTCCCCGGCAGATTGCCATCGGCTTTGATGAAATAGGTGTCCCCGGCGGTCACCGCGCGCTCCCGCAGGAAGTTACCGATCACGCCTCCGGCCGAGATAGGTGACGCGGGCCTGGTCATCGCAGGCCCCGTAGGGTCCTGACAAGTTCAGGCATGGTCAGCGACCGGTAGTGCCAACCAACCTCGTTCTCCATCATTGAGACGCCCTTGCCCTTGACCGTGTGGGCGATGACCGCCTTGGGGCCGGGCGCAGGCTGCTGAAGCGCCTTCTCGAGCGCGTCGACGTCGTGGCCGTCGACGTCGATAGCGGTCCAGCCGAAGACAGCGAACCGTTCCGTCAGGTTGGACATGTCCATGATCTCGTCAATGGTCGAGGACCCCTGCAGCCGGTTCGCGTCGACGATGACGACGAGGTTGTCCAGAGCCAGTGCGGGAGCCAACATCACCGCCTCCCACACGGAACCTTCCTGACACTCGCCGTCGCCAATGAGGACGAAGGTCCGGAAGGGCCGGGACTCGCGCTTTGCCACCAGCGCCGCGCCGATCCCTACCGAGATGCCCCGCCCAATCGAACCGGAGGACATCTCGGACCGGATCGCGCTATTGGTGTCGACAATCGGTGGGAACGCGCTTCCCTCGGTGTTGTACGTGGCCAACAGCGCCGGGTTGAAGAAGCCGCGCAGCGCGGCCACGACGTACGTAGAGGCAGCGCAATGTCCCTTGCTGACGAACAGCCGATCCCTGTCCGGGGCAGCCGGATGCGCCGGATCTACGTTCATGACACGAAAGTACAGCGTGTACAGAATTTCGATTACCGAAAGGTTGGGTGCGATGTGAAACCCATTCGATTTCGCTATCATGCGAATCATGTCGCGGCGCAGCTCGTTTGGCGCGAGCATCACAAGGGCCCCTTTTACGGTGCGATGATAACGGTTGGACAGGCGGTGGGCTGCCGGGATGATCTGGTGGCAGGGACGCGGTACCGCCGAGACTGACGCGTCCGCGCCACCGGGCCGATGGTGGGCCTTACACGATGACGCCTAGACGTAGGAGCTCACTGCGGCAGAAGTCGTACTGCTCATCACGCATGACTCGCCGCTTGGCCTCCGTCGCGGAAACCCGCTGCCGACCGAGGCCGAACCAGAATCGGCCAGTCTCAGGGTCGGTGGTGAGCGAATTGGCCTTCGCGACCGGCCCGCGGACCATGAGCGTGATCGTCTGCGGCATCGTCGTCGTACAGTGCACGATGTCGTGATGCAGGGTGTACGAGTCCCCCGCCCGCTCCGTCGTCCGGAATGTCTCGTGCACTTGGATATCGCGTCCCCGGGGCAATCCCCCGTCGGCGGTCAGCTCGGAGGGGTCCAGCGTCTCGTAACCCCCCGTCGTACGGTAGAACACGTGATCGTAGTGGCCGGTCAGCAGCAGGGTAGTGAAGGACCACCGGTGGTTGTGGGGGTGTCCGGTCTCCTTGTCCGACCACAGGTGCAAGCGGATCCGGAAGCCCCGCTCGGGTGCGTCATGCAGGACCAGCTTGTCCAGCGTGCGGTTGTGCTCGCACATATCACGCAGTGTTGAATCGTGAACGACCCGGTCCACCAGCACGCCCATTGCCTGCTTGTCAGCTGCGAGCGCCACCAGGAACTGTAAGTTCTGCGTGTGGGTCTTCTCGATGTCGTTCCAATCGTCGACCCGATAGGTCGCGAGCTCTGAAAGCATGATGCCTTCCTCCTGACATTGCGTCGGTGTCGCCATGTGCGGGGGGAGTTGGTTCGTGCGGAGTGGGATCGTCTCCCTGTCTTCATTGGGTGGTCCCTTACCGCCGTACTCAGCCGGCCATTCTGGGAGCACGCTCGCAGATCAGGACCTGGATGGCAGAGGTGTCGGTGAGCGGCTCGCCACCAAAGCCACCATGACACTCGCGGATCGCGAAGCCGGATCGTTCGAGCAGGGGACACAGCTGGTCGAAGGGGTACATCCGGCTGACCCGGGTCGCACGCTCGACCCTGCCGTCATCACTGAACTCATAGTCGAGTTCGTCGGTAAGGATCCGAGACGCGACATCGTAACTGCGGCGCCCGCGCACTGTCACATCACCCCTGCCAGCCGGGTCCAGGTAGCCGAACCGGGGACGCCACTGCCCGTCGGCGATCGCGGTCTCCCGCGCAGGCAGGACGAGATCCATTGCGAACGTGCCTCCGGCGTCGAGGTGCCGCCGCGCTGAGGCGAAGCAGCTGAGCACGTCGTCGTCGGACAGCAGGTGACAGATGCTGGAACATGCAATCATGATGAGGTCGAACCGCTGGTCAAGGTCGAAATCCCGCATGTCGCCGACCAGGAACCGGGGCCCGTCTGCACCGGCCTTCGACTTGGCGCGTGAGAGCATAGCCTGAGCGATGTCCAGGCCTACTACGTCGATGCCTCGCGCGGCGATCGGCAGGCTCAGCCTGCCGGTGCCTGCGGCAAGTTCGAGCACCCGCCGTCCGCTCGCTTCGGCCAGATCGCACCAAAACTGCACGTCGTGCACGTAGTCCTCGTAGCGGCGGTCGTAGTGGGCGCCGTCGTAGTAGCGATTGTTCACGTGCTGCCACGCAGCGTCGCCGAGTGCTTCGAGTCGCACGCCTTAGCCCTCAATCCGAATCGGATCAGCTGGTGGCCCCTCCACTAGCAGCCGCTGCAGCAGCGAGACGAACCCCCCGGGGCGAAACGTCTCGTCTGAGGTCGCAATCTGTGCCGGGGCCCACCAGCGGATATCGCGAATGACATCCTTCTCATTGGCTGTCATGAAGTCGTACGAAAATTCCGTCTGCCGGCTGCGGCACAGAAAGTAGCGCTCGTGTGACAGTACCGGCCCGCGTGACAGGAGCAGTTCGAGTTCGCGCACCCAGATACAGGGCCCGATCTCGATGTCACGCAGTCCCGCTTCCTCGTATAGCTCGCGGGCCAGTGACTCCTCCGCCGTCTCACCAGCCTTCGTGCCGCCACCGGGAGTAACCCAATAACGCAGGATGTGCGGGTTACGCGGATCCACCGGTGTCTTGTCCTCGCACCGCAGCAGAACGATTTCACCCGCCTCGTTGATTACGACACCGCGTGCCGATGGCCGAACCTGCATCACGACCTTTCTGGGACGATTAGCGCCATCGAGCGGGAATGCGTACCGACATCGCGTCGCCAAACGCGTCTCGGCTGCGCGCCCCCGCGCCGCCATTGACTTCCCTCGAGTTCGGCTGCCATTCACCAGCTGCCGAGATGAGGAACGAATCTAATACCCGTCGATCACTGTAACCCATTCTGGAGCGTTCGAGTCATGCGATATTGTGGCGAGTCCGCCATATACGTCCCTTACATGCCGAATCATTGACCTCTTTCATCTCAGGCGGCCTGTGCGACACGGTGGTTCTCAAGGACAGCGATGGCCTTGCAGAGGTGGCTGGCCTTGGATGGGCTGCAGCCTGCTTGCGGAGGATCTTCCAGCTCTTCAGCTGGGCGTTCGCCGGGTCCGCGGAGCGTGGCGAGGGAGCGGTTGGCCTGCTTCTGGGACTCGGGCTTGTATTGCCCTTCGCCCTTGTACGGGTGATCACGAGACCTTCGGTCCCTTGATACGCCTTGTCCGGCCAGGGGGATGATCCCGGCCTTCTCAGTACGCGCAGGATGCCTCGGATGCGGGCGGCGCTCAGGTCGTGGGCCTTGTCGGGCAGCGCTCCGGAGGTCCACAGGATCGTCCCGTTCGGCGAGGCGATGACCTGGACGTTCATCCCATGCATCCGGTGCTTGCCGGAGAAGTACGGCCGGGCAGCCTTGACCCGGCCGGCGTGGATCAGCGTGCCGTCCAGCACCAGCAGGGCCTGCTGGCCACGGTTGAGCAGCCGCCAGATCGACCCGATCACCTTACGTCGGCGCTGGATCATTCCGGCGACGTAGTTCAGGGTCTGATGCGACAAATCGACGGCCGCACGATAAAACAGCATGCGGAGCCCCTGGTTGCGACGGCGATGGATGTGGTGATCAACCCGTCTACTAGGGGTTCCTCGCTTCGCCAGGCGAACGTTCACCTCGCGATCATGCCGTGACCAGCGGACCACCGCCACGAGGATGACAATGGCTCATTGGATATCGGCGACGTGCCACCCGTCCGGCACCGGGAGGTTTGCACGGCGGCCGATCTCGGAGAGGAACCCGACGTGACCGTATACGACCGCGTGGCGGCACAGGCATCTGACTCAGTCACGAAAGTCGCATGGTTTGGCGTCACTGCGACGGTCCACGCTGCGGATGCCGCCTTACATGACTACGTGGCCAGCCAACATCACCTGGTCGAGACCCACGTCCCTGCCGACGGCGTCTTGTTCGACGCCCAGATATACGCCTGCACCAACTCCCCACTTCTGGAGGAGGTGTACAGTGCGATCCACGCGGGCGCCAGCTACTACCGCGAGGCATTCCAGGGCGAGTGGTACCGCTGCGGCGACCTGCCTGGCGCTGTGTTCGCGATGGTGGCCGACCGGCCAAATATGAGTAAGCACGCCCTGCTGACCCGTGACTTCCAATCCTGGGCGATCGTCTGCCAGAAGGCCGACGAACTCGGGCTGGCAGTTACCCGCGCCATCCGCGAACTGGTGCGCGAGGATCTGTTGCGGCGCGGCGCTATTATGCTGCACGCCGCCGCCGCCCGCACCGCAGATGGTCGAGGTCTGCTGCTGGTCGGTGCCTCCGGCAGTGGTAAGACCTCGGCGGCGGTACGAATCGGCCAGTCCGGCGGCCTCGCGGTGGGCACCGACCGCACCGCGCTCGTCCCCGTCGGCGGCGAGTGGCTCGCTGTGGGTATGCCCATGTCCATCCGCCTCGGCCAAGGTTCGGCAAGTGCGCTCGGCGTGCTCCATGCCCTCGGCGCCCGGTCTCCGATCAGGGCGCACAACCCGTTCGGCACTGCCACGCGGCCGGAGCCGACGCTGGGAAAGGAGCAGAAGTTGTCGCTGAGCAACGCGGAAGTCTTTGAGCTGCTCGGCTGTGGCTTCGCACCCGCCACCGCGATTGATACGGTGCTCGTGTTCACCAACGGCGCACACGAGACCCCGAAGTCGACCGAGTTGGCCTCGGTCGAAACCGCAGCGGCGCTGCGCGAGCACACGTTCATGCCGGATCCGGACTACCGCAGCCGTTGGCTGAGCGCCGATCCAACACCTGAGACAGCCGACGGCCTGCCGGCGGAGCTGGCCGCCGTCGCAGGGCGCCATCACGGCCTGCTGGTCGCCTGGGATCCGGTACTTCACTGCGGTGACGACACCGCCGAAGTGCTCGTGCCCCCACGACCATAAGCGTCTGGGCGCCATCAGCTTGCGCTTCCCGTCATCAGCAGCTCGTCAATGACGTTCCACAGTTCCTGCGGCGTGGCGAAAGTCGTCATGGTGAGCCGGTCGTCAGGGACGGTCACCCCAAATGCGTCCTCCAGGTCCAGAAGCAGGCTGACCGTGGCCAGCGAGTCTAGTCCGTGATCTGTCAGGCTCAGTTCGGCGTCCAAGAGTTTGTCCGGTCTGAGCAGTGGAAGGTACGACCGCAGCATCGTCTCGAACTGGCCCGGCCATGGTGTAGTTGTCATGCACCCGCTCCTGAGTCTGTTCGTGAGTATTGGCGCCACTTCTCGGCGAGCGTGGGCGCCAGCTTGATCCGCAGGCAATCGATGTCGACGAGTTCAGGCGCTATGACCAGAAGCAGCTCGCCGTCCGGCGGTCGCTGCCCTTCCTCAATAGATGCCGCCTGCGCCGTCGGCAAAGCCGCCGGTCCAGGTTGAGATGCGGCTCCCAAGCTCACCGGCAAACTCACGCTCCTTTCCTTCCTGCGAGTCGTACTTCTCGGTCGAGTAGGGAAAGCCGACCGGTCGCGACGAGAAGCCGGTCGTTGGAGTAGTTGAGCGCCGCCGACCTGAGATCACGGAAGTGACGCTCGAGTGGAATAGGTGCGTTCTTGAGGTATCCGCCGGACATGCCTGCCAGTTGCACGAGCCGGTCGACCGACGCGAAGGTGAGCTCCGCCGCCGCGACCTTCAGCGTGTTAATTTGGATTTGTGTCGCGGGCGTGTCCAGCGACTGCCCAGCGGCTCGGTGCCGGTTCACCTGTTCCACAAGCTGTGACAGGTAGGCGCTGACCAGCTCCTGGTCGATGCGCACTCGGGCGAGCCGAGCGGCGAGCAGATCCGACTCCAGGTCGATGCTCCGCGGCCGACGGGGTGAGCGCAGCAGTCCCACCAGCTCGGTCAGCGCCGCCCTCGCCAACCCGAGCCAGCAGGCAGCCCACGCGATGTGGCCGGTGACGATGAGACTGTCCATCGCCACCTCGCGGAAGCGGCCGGGCGCTCCTACTATCTGCTCCTCATCGACACAGCCGTCGATCTTCATACCAATGCTATGGGTGCCGCGCATGCCGAGCGGGTTCCAGGCGCCGCGCGAGGTGATTTTGAGCTGGTCACGCGCGGCGAAGACGAGAGTCACGCGGTTCGCTGGCGCGTCGGGCGACTCGCGCAGCGTGATGAGGAAGCCATCGGCGTACGCGCCGCCGGTGACGATGGGCGCATCCCGGGTGAACCGCAGGCGCCGGCCCTCGGCGGTCAGCGGAGCCCCTGCGCTCAGCAAGTGGCCCCCCGTCCCTGGCTCGGTCGTGACTGAGGCGAGGTACAGCTCGCCTGAGGCGACGCTTGGCAACAGGCGGTCGTGCAGTCGCGGCGAGCCGTGTCGCACCAGCGTCTCGACCTGCTGGCAATGCATGGCCCAAATCATCGCGGTGGACCCGCAGCCCGCAGCAAGGATCTGGGCGATCTCGACCAGATCTGCCAGGTCGCCGCCGCGGCCGCCAAACCGGGTGGGCACTAGCAGGCCCATCAGTCCCGACTCCCGTAGCGTGTCAAGGCTCGCCTGGGGGAAGGTCGCCTGAGCATCGCATTCAGGCGCGTACTTGGCGAGTATGGGGACTACAGCGCGGGCGAGTTCGGCGGAACGGTTCTGTCCGGTCATCTCTGAAAACCTTTCTCGGTTTCGCGCACGAGCCGTAGCCGCGACACGGAGACCGTGGCCGCCCCGTCCACCACAACCTCAGGAGCTATCGGCCTGCCGAGGAAGCCGAGCAGACTGGCGGTCAACCCATACGCGCCGACGTTGGGAAAGATCACGAGATCGCCGGCGGCCGGCTCCCCAATGGGGACGGATCGACCGAGTACGTCAGCCGGTGTGCACAGCGGGCCGGTGATCGTGCCCAGTAGCCCTGCGTCGTCTGACACATCGACCGGTACGGCTGCCGGACGCGCCAGCCGGCCCAAGCCCGCCATGCCGCCGAGATGGTTGATACCGCCGTCGAGCAGCACGAACACGTTGCCGCCTGGCTGCTTCACTTCAGTCACCGTGCACACCAGACTGCCGCACCCGGCCGTGAGGTAGCGGCCGGACTCGAAGGCGATCTCCACAGAGCCCACCCGCCAGGCAGGCACGAACTCGTCGAGCGCTTGCTCGAGCGCGGTGGCCAGCAGCTCGTACCGCGGCCGCCGACCGGGGGCCGCGAACGGTGCGGCGAAGCCGCCTCCAAGGTCGAGGCACTGCATCGGCAGGTTTAGCGCGGCCGCGGTGGCGAGGCTGGCCCGGAACTCGGCAATCAGGCTCTGCTCGTCGCGAGCGTTGCTCAGCGGGAAGAAGTGCAATCCAACGATGCTCGTGCCAGGGACCGAGTACAACTCATCGGCTCGCGCGGCCAGCTCGGCGGCACTCGTGCCGAACTGGGTGAGTGCACCGGTCATCCGCAGACTGGTAGCTCCGGCCGCAGCGGCGTTCACCCGCAGCTGGCACTCTGCCTTCGTACTCAATTTCGTGGCCACGGCGCCGATCCGGCGCAGATCGTCGATGGACTCGGCGGAGAAGCGGCGCACCCCCGCCTCCATGGCCAGCGTAAGCTCCTCTACCGTCTTGGCGGGGCCGGTGTAGAGGCAGTCGGTCGGGGGTACTCCGGCGAGGGCCGTGTTCGCCAGTTCACCGCTGGAGCTGATCTCTGCACGGCAGCCCGCCGAGTGCAGCCGACGAATAATCTCCGGGTGTGGATTGGCTTTCACTGAATAGTAGACGATCGTGTCGCGTGGCAGCGCTAACCGCAGATCCGTCAGTGCATTATCGACCTCTTGAAGCTGATACACGTAGAGCGGGCTGCCAAACATGCGCGCTAACAGCTCAGACGACGCCATCAGCGTGCTCGGTCTCTCGGACGGATAGCGCGGTGTCGGCACCGAAGCATGCTCATGCGTCACTGGCCTCCTTTGGGATTAACGCTCAACATTGGAGCCCACGAGCGCGGACGCTACCACGGATCAACAAAATGTCACAGGCTTGATCGGTCGGTGGATGTGACTTAGGGTTCGGCTCCTGTAAGGGCGATCACACGGTAAATGTGATACGAAATGTCAAGCAACACGGGAGCCTGATGCGCGGTCTAACTGGGAAGAAAGCCATAGTCACCGGCGGAGCGCAGGGCATCGGTCGCGCCATTGCCAATCGTCTCGTTAGCGAGGGCGTCGCGGTCACCATCGCCGATATCCACGAGGATTTCGGGCGCAGCGCCGCCAAGGAGCTCGAGGCGGACGGCGGTGCCGTCTGCTTCGTGCACACCGACGTCGCCGACGAAGCGTCCGTGGAGAACGCCACGGCGGTTACCGCAGACCGCTTCGGTGGAATCGACCTGCTGGTCAACTGTGCCGCAATATTCATTATGCGCGGGATCGAGGCCACTGTGAACGAGTGGCGGAGGATTATGGACGTCAATATCATGGGTCAAGCGCTGTGCGTCAAGCATGTTGTGCCGTACATGCCCGCACGCGGTGGCTCCATTGTGAACATCGCCTCGATCTCCGGCCACATCGCGCAGCCGGGATATCTGACGTACAACGCCACCAAGGCTGCCGTGGCGAACATGACGCGATGCATGGCCCTCGATCTCGCCACGCTCGGCATTCGGGTGAATGCCGTCAACCCAGGCACGGTCTGGAACGCCAACAACGAGCGCTACCACCGGGAAGAACTAGGGCTGGACCGCGCGCAGGCGGATCGGCACCCGGAGATCGGCGGCCGACACATGCTCCATCGCACCGCGGACCCTGAGGAGATCGCCTCGGCCGTCGCCTTCCTCTTGTCGGAGGAAGCCAGCTACATCACAGGCGAGAATCTGATGGTCGACGGCGGCTACACGGCGATGTGACCATGTTCGACCTGCATACGCATCATGACCGCTGCGGTCATGCATCGGGTGGCCTGCGCGAGTACCTGGACGCTGCGATCGACAACGGTTTGCACATCATCGGACTGTCCGATCACTCACCGTTCTTCTGTGAGCCGGAGGAGCATCACAAGCCTGGCGTGGCGATGGCCAAGGACGAGTTTCCCCGGTATATCGCCGAGGCGATGCGCCTACGTGAGGAGTACCGGGGCCGCATCGAGGTTCTCGTCGGCGTGGAGTCGGACTTCTTTCCTGAGCACGCCGCCGTCTACCGCGCTGTCTTCGACCAATACCCCCTGGACTACGTCATCGGCTCCGTACATGTGATGGACGGGGTCGATCTTTTCCGCCGCGAGCGGTGGATGGGTGCCGACCAGGTCGCGCTGAAAGCCGCCCGAGAGAAGTATTGCGACCTGGTCGCGCAGTCGGCGCGTACGAGGATGTTTGATGTGTTGGGACACATCGACGTGGTCAAGGCTGCCTGCCCGGAGATCATGCAGGTGGCCACCGGTGCGGTGGATCGGATGATGCGCGACATCGCAGACGCCGATGCGGTCATCGAGGTGAACACTTCAGGCAAGACCAAGGACTGCGGCGGATGGTACCCATCCATTGACTTACTTGAACGTGCACGGCGCTACGGAGTGAAGATCACCTTCGGCTCCGACGCGCATGATCCGAGCAGGGTCGGCGACGAGCACGAAGCAGTGCGGGAAACCCTGCGCGAATTGGGCTTTCGCCACTGGTACGTCTTTACACAGCGGCGTCGGGTCAGCCTGCCGCTTTGAGGATCGGAGGACGAAGCGTGGAGGAGGAGATCGACGCGTTCGCCCGTGACGGCTTTACGCTCCTGCGTCGCGTTTTCTCGAGCGCGCAGCTGAGTCGGATGCGCAAGGCGTTCATCCGAATCGAGGACAGTGTGCGAGTCGCACCAGACCGCTACGCGACCAGATACACCGCCCGCGACGGCGGTGCCGACACGTGGGGGGTCAACCACGTGTTCGCCCCTGATCTCTACGAGCCCGAACTCGCGTCGGTGTTCGACGACGCGCGGGTGATGGGATTCGTCCACGCTGTGCTTGGACAGCCGGTGCGCTTCTGGGGCGGCCATGCCCTGTGGGGCCCGCGCAGAGTTGCTTACCAGCTCAACTGGCACCGAGACTTCGGCGAGCATGAAGCATTCGATCCGTCAGGGCGCTCCACTCACGTGCAGTTCAACGCCTGCCTGCTGGCCGACGAATGCTTCCGTGTGATCCCCGGATCCCACCGGCGTCCGCTCACCGTCGAGGAGGCCGAGCAGCAGCGCACCAAGGGCATCGCGCCGCTGCCGGGCGAGGTGTCGGTGCAGTGCGCACCGGGCGACGTACTTATGATGAACGCCCATGCGCTGCACCGAGGCAGCTGCGACGTGGGGGTGGCACGGCAGACCCTTCACGTCTCTCTCCAGCCGTACGCCGAGCCCACAGGCGGTCATGCGTCATGGCGGTTCATGCGCACCCCAGGCTATCTCGACGGGCTGCCAGCCCCCCTGCGAGAGCTGATGCACAACGCCGTCACCTGGGACGACGAGCATCGACTCTCACTCGCTGAGATGCGCAGACGCCTGCGCATCAGCAGAGATATCAAGAAGCAACTCGCTGACGGCGGCCCCGCGAACATGGGTTCGTGAGGTGGGCGCCTCCTCCGCGCCGTCGCCAGCCTCCTGCCCGCAGAGCACTACGTGCATGCCGGCTACTCCTCTGCTGAACTGATCGTTACCGTCCGGCAGCAGCACCAGGTGAGGCTGGTCAACGCCGTTGCGGAGCGACAACTCCGTGCAAGCCCGCACCCGCAACGGCGACGACCGCACCGCCTTCACCATCGACGTGGAACACCGACAGGTCACCTGCCCGCAAGGACAGACCAGCACCTCCCTGACACCGCGCATCCTGCGCATGGATCAAGTCTCCAGCGCCGCCAGCAACGTGCGCAGGTCCTCGCGCGTGCGCACCCGCAGGCAGCACGTCTGCCGTTCCTGGAGGAAGTTGAGCAGGTGCTCGTTGCACACCCGCACCCGGCGGAACTCTCTCGCAGACCAACCCAGCAACTGGAGGGCTCCTAAGAGGCGCTCACGGTTGCCGTTCCACAGCTCTTCGCGCGTGGTCAGCCGGCGAACCGTCCGCCGAACCAGCCGGGGGAAGACGGTGCCCGCTGCCGTGTCCAGCCAGATCACCATGTCCGCCCGCTCACGCAGCAGATGGTGCGCGATGTCGTACTGCCCGTCGATGATCCAGCGGTCGGCGGCTGCCGCCGTCAACACGGCGGACTCGAACGTCGATACGTCGGCCCGCCGCCAGTCGGGCAGCCAGAACATACGGTCGAGTTCAATAAGCGGCACCTGCAGCCGTGCCTGCAACGCCCGCGCAAACGTCGACTTCCCGGCGCCCGAAGGGCCGACGAGCCAGATCCGCTCACCCCACGGGAACGTCATGACATCCCCCTTGTCAGCACGTGATCTGTGAACTCCAGCGCCTCGTCCCAGTTCATATCCTCGGTGACTTCGAACAGCGGCCCGACGCGTCCGTCGAGGTGGACCTCGGGGTCGGCGGATAGCGCCGCAACAGCGCCGGCATCGTGGCCCTTCGTGAGCAGCGCCGCCCCGAACGCGGTGTCCCCAACGGCGATTTCCGCGTCGGGAGTGGAAAAGAACCTGCGCAGGCCGACCATGCCCTCGACCGGCCCGGGTGACATGTGTATAGCGTTCTGCCGAGTGCAGATGCCGCTCAGTCCGAGTCTGTCCTGCTCGTCCAGCAGGATCCGCTTGATCGATCCCGGTACCGCGTCATGGGGATCGGTGGCACCGATCACCTCCCGCCGCAGATCGCGTAGGGGTCGAGCCGAAGTGCACTCCAGCAGCACGATCGACTGGCCGGGACGGGTGAAGTGGGCCAGCTGCTGCGGGTGGAACGGGTTGAGCAGTACCAGCCGCTCACCGTCAAACAGGATCTCGATCGCGTACGTACCTGCGCCGAGCTTGGTCACTGAGACGTTGCGGGTCAGCAGGTCGAGCGCAAATGCCGATACTTCGGGGCACTGCTGGAGGAACTGGTGCCCACCGAGGACCCGCCTCGCGTCCGCCGCGGCGTAAGGGTAAGCCACAGCTAGCTTGTCGCGCGCCGCGGCGGACGTGGCGGGCAGCCCACCGCGGGATACCTCGTTGAGCATACGGTACTGGTGTTCGACCACCCGGTACGTGGACAGGTAGCCTGAAGACACCACTCGGACTGCGCCGACTTGCACTCGGTGCTCGGCCAGGAGGCCCAAGACCCGGGCGAGGGCGGCTGTGGCGGGGGTCCCGCCTGGCGCGGTGAGTTCCGGCTTCAGCAGCACTAGGAACTGGTTGAGTTCCCGTTCCCGGGGCGGGGTGTATGGTCTGACCCAGTCGCTGCGCACATCATCGCCCACCGCGACACAAGCGGCGACGCTGGCGGTGATCTCGGTGAGCATCGCTTTCACCACATCGTGATGCCGGTGAACACCAGCGTCCGCGTGATGTCCGCCATCGTTGCGAGGCGGTGCTGCACAATCTCGATGATCTTCTTTTCATCCTCGGCGTTGGCTGTCCAGTCCCGCAAGCGGATCACCACCTCGTCTGGACGATCGAGCGGTGCCTCTTTCGAGGTGAAGATGTGCGTCTCGGTGGGCTTGCCAAGTGCGGTGTACAGCTGCGTGGCGAGTTCGTGGGCCAGGACGCCATAGAGCTTGCCGGTGTGGTCAAGCGGATTCTTGCCCGCAGGCGCCTCGATGCTCATGGAGCGCATCGGCGTGATGAGCCCATTGAGCCGATTCCCGCGGCCAACCACGCCTACGTCGCCGGTGTCGGCGACGGAACCGAGCGCGGTCAGGTATGGCCTGCCGTTGCGGTCCGTGGGGTTGACCAGCAATTCAGGCGCCTGGCCGAGCAACTCGGTGAGGAACACCAAGATCTGCTCAGTGCACTCGTCCTTGCGGGCGAAATACTCGTGGAGCGAGTGGATGCGTGCGCCGAGGAACGGCATGTTGACGATAAGCCGGAATTGCCCGTTGCGGCGGCTGCCGAACACTTTGACGTCCCAACCGGTGTCGGGATTAGCCAACTTGAACTCCGGTCCGTTGATCAGCTGCTCTACCCGCAGCACGGCAATCTCCAGTCGGCTCAACGGCGCGTAGCCGTGAAGCAGATTGCAATCGTTGGACACGAGCCTGTCGTCACCGATCGCCACCAGATCGTCCAGTTCCTCGGGCCGGTAGCGTGAGCGCCCGCGGCCCGCGCCCTGGTGGTCCACGATCTCGCAGCGAAGATTCAGGTGGCGGTGCGGCTCGAAACCAGTGGTCACCTCGGCGAGTGTCTTGGCGGTGGCCTCGAAGAGGATGTCGTGCAGCGGGATCAGGTGGTCCCCGAACGAGTACGCACCCTTGCCCGCGAACAGGACGGTGTACGGCTTGGTCATCTCGCCCTTGCCGTAGTCGATGTCGGCCTCGCCGCCGAAGAGCATCACCTTGTCGAACCAGTGATGCGCGACCCGGCCAAAGTTCTCGACGCAATACTGGGCGTAGAGGCTGGATGCGCGTTCGGCAATGGCGTCGCACATCGTGTCGGGGTGGCCCACACCCTTGCGCTCGACTAGTTCGTACGGCAGGGCCTCGATGTCGTTCCCCTGGTCGGCATGTATACGGAGAATGTCAGGGGTCGCGTTGGTCATGTTGATCCTCTCAACAGGTTCTGCAGCAGCACCGCACCCTCGTAAAGGGCAGTGAAGCTTTGTTCCAATGCAAAGCCGGACAGGTCATGGGCAAGGCGGTGTAGCTCGTCGGCCACAGCTTCAGGCGTGGCAGGGGGGAAGCAGGCGAGCAGGAAGTCAGCATCCTTGACAGGAACCGGCAGAAGGTTGTGGCGGAGGAGCGCAGCGGTCTGTGCCGGTGTGAGCGGAAGCAGCCTTGCCGGGCCTGGTCCAAACGAGGGGAAGACCAGCGTGTCCAGGCTGGCGGCACCGGCCATGGGTGCGCCGCACAAGGCGGTGAGCTCGTGCGGATAGAGCACGATCCGCTCGTCGCTGTCCGCCGCAGGCAGTTCGATCCCCGCCGATTCGGGGTGTTCCAGCGACCAACCCTGCTCGCGGAGGACGTCAGCGACCGACATGCCCAGCGCGGTGAAGGTGTGGCCACGCACGGACACCGCACGCGGCCAGCCCTGCGCCCACCAACCGCCGTCGACGCGATGCACCGACAGGTCGTCATTGCTCACGAACGTCGCGCCATGCTGTAGCGCCGCCAGGATGGTGGAGGTCTTACCCGCCCGCTTGCCGCCAAGCACGGCCACACCACGCCCGGCGTGCACCAGGCCCGCGTGCAGGAACGCCCCGCCGTACGCGGCCGCCATCAACCGCAGCAGGATACGTGTGTAGCGCACAGTGAGGTGCGCAGAGAGCCGGGAATCCGCTCCGGCCGGGATCACCAGTTCGCGGGCGGCCGGGTCGAACCACAGGATGATGATCGGACAGCCCGGTGGCGTGACGTCGACCGGCTCGAAACTGCCCGCCGACGGCGGCCTGTCCACTGACAGCAGCCAACAGCCCGCAGGACGCGACGCTATCGGGGTCGTGTGCAGGAACGGCTCCAAACGTCGGATCGCCCATGCCTCCCATCGGTCGGGTAGGCGTACGCAGACCCGACCGCCGGCCGCCTCACATAGCAGCATGCGCTGTTAGCACCCTTCTAACAGCCGCGTGAGAATCTGCCGTACACGCCCGGCCGCCGCCGAGCTCCAGCCGAGGTACCAGTCCAGCATCGTCGGATTACGCTCAGCAATCATGCGAAGGAACGCCGGGATCGGCACGAAGTAGAGCTCGAGGAAAGGGATGATCGCGTCCCGCTCGTTGTCGAGCAGTGGCTCCGACTGGGTCGCCACACGCAGGAACCGAGGCACCAGCGACTCGATGACCTCGATGCCGCCCCGAACCCGACGCGGGAAAAAGAGGCTGGCGCGGGCGAGATCGGCCAGCCGAGGGCGGACCTGCAGGCCGTCCCAATCGACGATGCAGATCACATCGTCGCTGCCATAAAGCAGGTTGGAACCCACGTACTCACCATGGGTGAGTCGGTGCGGCAGAGCCTGGTAGCCCTCCAGCGACAGGGTCTGGCGTGCCCGCTGCCACGCTGCCCGGTATTTGTCGAACACTTCCGACGGCGTGTGCGGTGCCAATTCCTGGATGGTCGCAGCGACCTCGGAGAGGTCCGTCTCATCCAGATGCAGCCAGGCCTCGGCGTCGCGGATCGGGCTGGTCGGCGACGGTTCGGGCGCCAGTGCCGATAATCCATGTAGACGGCTCAGGCACGCTGCTGCCACATCGACGTCGGCTTCGCTGCCTGGGGTGAACGGTCGGCCGGCGATGAACGGCGTGACCTGCCACTGCTCGTCGTGGGCCAGTACGGTGCGCCGGCCATCGGGGCAGCGCAGCAGTGGCTGTGCCGGGAACCCGCACTCGTGTAGCGCCTGCAGCGTGTCAGCTTGAAACTCGAGCCACTCGATGGTGCCGGGCCGACCCAGCCGCTTGATGATGACCGGCCCATGCGTAGTCTGTGCACGAAAGACGCCGTTGGTGCTCTCCCGGTCATACCACTCGACGCCCCCAACGGCTCCGAGCCGGAACTCGTCCCGAAGGATCTTGGGCACCAGCGGATCGTCGCTCTCTTTCCAGCTCATGGCAGCCCTTTCGCCATTATGTGTGCGCGGTTACTTCTCATGCCGGGCCCAATTCCGCAGCGCTTCGGCATTCGCGGCGACCTTGGCCAGCGCCTGCGCGAACAGCTCATGCGCCGGGGTCTCGACTGTGGAGTATGCGGGCATACGCAGCACCCGCTGTACATAGGCCTCACTGCCGGGCAGGTCGCCGTCGCGGTAGACCCGGTAGTGCGCACCCTGCCGGTCGAAGTGGCCGTAGGTGCCGATACCAGTGTCCGCGCGCTGAAATGCTGGCTGACGGTGCAGGGGCGGGGTTCTGGCCTGCGCGATCGGCACCCCCTCGGCTTTGGCGGCGCGCACGAACAGGTCGATCGGCAGTCCGTCGAGCTCGTCAGGGCAATACAGCGGCTGGTAGCCATAGTGCACTGGACGTTCCATGTGTGGCTGGCGGACCGGAGGGTGCAGGCCCGATACGTCCACCAGTAGTTGGTCCAGCAGCTCGGCGTTGGCGCGCCGTGCAGCGAGCACTTCCTCCAGCCGTCCGAGGCTTCCGATCGCAAGCGCCGCGCCGACAGGATGGATGCGGTTGTTGAGTCCGAAGCCTGTGGGTACGAAAGGCAGGTATTCCTCGCTGTGGACGTCGTCCCGCGACCGGTCGAGGAAGTGGCCGAGCAGGATCGCCCGCTCGTAGATCCTGCGATCTCGGGTGACCAGCATCCCTCCGTTGCCCGCAGTGACCAGCTTGTTCGACTGCAGGCTGAACACCGCCGCGTTGCCGAACGTGCCGACCTTCCGACCGGCGCATACTGCACCATGCGCGAGTGAGCAGTCTTCGACCACCTTCAGTCCATGGTGCTGCGCCACTCGCATCACGGCCGGCATATCCACTGGATAGCCGTTCATGTGGGTCACCACGATGGCCCTGGTCCGGGGCGTGATCAGGGCCTCCAGTGCCGACGGATCGAGGTTGCCGGTCCACTCGTCGGCGTCAACGAGCACCGGCACCGCGTTGACGATGAAGATCGGCATCACTGTGGAGATGAAGGTGTACGTCGGCGCCAGCACCTCGTCGCCGGGTCTCAGGTCAAGGCCGAAGTAGGCCGAGTGCAGAGCTGAGCTGCCACTGTTGGCCGCCAGCGCGAACTCGACACCCAGGTATTGCTGGAACATCTCCTCGAGCTCAAACACCTTGCCCTGTCGGCCGACATAGGAGATCTCGCCCCGCTCCAGTAGTTCGGTGGCGACCTTGATGTCGGCATCGGTCACGATCGGCCACCGGTTCGGCGGTGCCTGCTCGAGAACGGGCCGGCCGCCAAGCAACGCCAGCGTGTCAGCCATAGGTATCCTCTGTCTCGAGAAGCTCTAGCACGCGGTGCGCGTCGAAGAAGCGTCCGATCAGCGACTGCGGTACCTGCCCGGGATAAAGCGTATTGACGGCGTGCAGGATGTAGTGGACCGCCTGTGCCAGCCCCAGGTCGTCGGCCCGATCTGGAAGTGTCGCCAGGACTTGCTCGTTCAGCAGGACCATCACGTCGCTGAGCTCGGCTAATAAGGGGTCCTTGCGCTTCAGCACTTCACCGTGGCAAACGGCCTCATAGAAGTGGACGTCCCCTTGGACGTAGCCGAGCTGTCTTAACGCGGCGACGGCAGCTGCTAAGTTCGTGTGGTCGATCAGCAGATCGTTGTCTTTGAACCGCCGCATGCCCATCCGCCGGTAGCCCATGCAGGCCACCGCGGCCCCCTTGAGCAGAGCGCTGGGTATGCCGCCTGCATCGAGGTCGCGCTCCACAAGCGCCGAACTCCAGTTGCTCCTCCGCCATGAGCGACTGGCCCTCATGGACGACCTCCAGCCCTTTGAGGAAGTAGGTGGTTTTGACATGGCGGCGCCCGTCTATGGCATGGTGGAGAACGGTGGCTGAGGCGATGCCCGCGGTTTGATGCACCGCAAGTAGGCGGAGCACTCGATACCAGTCCCTCGCCTGGTGCAGCAGCTCGCGCAGCCGGGGCCGCTCGGCCTCGGTCAGTCTCGAGTTGGACAGCATGAGCGTCGTCTCGATCTCCGGTGGCGGACTCATCGTGCTCCTCCCTTCCGTGCTGTCGGCGCGCTCGTGAAGTCGTAATTGGCCAGGAAGCCGGGGAGGTCGTGGTCGAGTTGGATCGAAGCGGCTGCCAAAGCGGCGGCGGAGCTGCCGGCCACGGCCACGCCGATGCGGCAGGCTGCGAGCATTGACGCGTCACTGTCCCCGTCGCCGAAAGCAATCACGCGCGTGAGATCAGGTTCGCCGAACGCGGCGGCCAGGTGCGCGGCCAGGCTGGCCGCCTTGCCGGCACTGCGCGGTCGCAGCACCGTGGCTCCGAACGGACGGATTACGTCGACGTCGACCTCGCTACCAACGGCCGTACATAGGTCGGAGTGAGTGCCGAATACCGTCACCCGCGTGGGCCGGGCACTTTCGGGTGGCAGCCCCACTCTGATGCCGACACGGGGCAGTTCGTAGGCCATCGCGAACGCGGCCGCGGCCCGAGCGCTGCTCGCGTGATGGGTACCCCGCCACTGCACGACCAGATCAGACTGGCCCAGGCCGAGGAGGGTCGCCACGGTGTGCGCCGGTAGCACTCGTCGGTAGTGCAGGTTGTCGTTGGCGCGGTCGTACACCACGTCGCCCTCGTCCAGCAGGACGCAATGGTCCCAGAGTTCGATCGTGTTCGCCGCTAGCGCCAGCAGCAGGAAGCTCTGGTACGACCGGCCGCTGATGATGATCGGGATCAGTCCGCTGCCGCGCACGCGGCGTAGCCCGGCGTCCAGGCCGGCGACGAACCGTCCGGAGCGATCGAGCACGGTTCCATCGAGATCGAAGGCGGCGAAGCGCAAGGTGCGGGTCTGCTCGGCTGCGGTCGTCAACTCCCATCCCCCTCAGCCAGGACGGCCACAGACTCGACGAACTCGGTGAACCGGCGCAGTCCTTCCGACTCGGTCGCACCATAGCGCGGGCTCTTGAACAGGAACGGGCACACTGGGTCGAGCACGCCCGCGTGGCCCTGATCCGCTGCGACCTTGGCGAGTCTGATGGCATTGGCCAACACTCCAGCGGCGTTCGGGCTGTCCTCGACCTCCAATCGGATGTCGAGGACAAGCGTCGAATCCAGCACCGAGGTCGCCTCGATGCGGATGAAGCACGCTTTCGTGTCGCCAAGGTAGGCGACATACCCATTGGGGCCGGCCGAGACGTCTCTCGCGTTGATGCCAGCGGCGTTAAGGGCGTTGCGCTTGGACCGCAACTTCCCGGCGGCCCGCTGCGTGTCGGAGAGATTGAGGAAGTCGCTGTTGCCGCCGATGTTGAGCTGGTAAGTGTTCGTGATGGCCAGATGGCGGGACTGCAGCAGCTCCAGCAAGGCCGTGTGCAGGGTAGTCGCCCCCAGATGGCTACGCAGATCGTCGCCGAGCAGCGGTGCGCCGTTCGCCTCGAACAGCGTCACCAGCTCTGGCTCGTGCGCTACGGGCTCGGGGGTGGCGTTGACGAAGGCCACCCCGGCCAACGCAGCGGCGCGTGCGTACGCTTGGACGGCAGCGGTGGCGCCGGTGGGCAGGACACATACAAGCACGTCGGCGCGCGACTCGACCAGCCTGCCACGTACATCGTCTATCGAGACGGATGCGCACTTCTCGTGGGGTTCGATCAGCCTGCGGAGGTTGCCGTCGATGCCGTCTAGCACCGGGCCACATTCGACTGTCAGCCCCTTCGGTTCCACATGCACATGAGCCACGGCGGCAGTCGGCATCTGGAAGATCGCTTTCGCCAGATCCAGGCCGATCTTGTTGCGGTCGACCTCGAAGACGGCAACAAAGCGGACGTCCGCCAGCCGATAGGGGCCGATCGACGCGTACATGATGCCGGGCATGTCGGCGTCGCTCTGCCGGGCAAGTTCTACCGCCTGTACCAAACTTGAAGCGCATGATCCGACCCCGGCCAGCGCCACCCTCACCTCGCGGCCGATCATCGCCGCCCTCCGGCGGCTGCGTCCTCCATAGTTCGGGCTGCTGGGCGCGAGGGCGGCCGGCAGCGCGTGCCGCGCTCTGGTTGTAATGTCATCTGCGGATCCCTTGCGGTGTCGGGGTGATGCTCGGTGATGCGGTGGGGTGCTGATCGACACCGCCGCGCCTAGCCAGGTGCTGATAGATGCTCTCGGTCATCGCCGTGTCGGGCACAGTGGCGTCGGTGGTGGCCATGTTTATGATCAGATTCGGCGGCCTTGTGCCGTGGTCGATGCCGCCGGTGTCGGAGACGATGCCTTGAGGGGCGGCGCTGCGTCGGCAGGTTTCGCTGATGTGCACCTTGTAGCTGTTCCACATCGACTCGCTGCCCTTGGCCGCCCAGCGCGCATTCAGGTCATGGGGCAAACTCAGCCAGCATCTGCCCGATGGCAGGCCCTCGCCGCCCTGGTTGAGGTCCTGGCGCCGTTCGATCACCTGCCGTCCCCGCCGGTCGGCGACGCGCGCATAGTTTTGGAACACGATGCGCGGCACATCGACGGCCGGCAGGTGGCGCCGCCAGGCCGGGGAGAACGGCGCACATACAGCCTCGATCAGCGCGTACCCATCGGCCTCATAGACTCGCGCCAGTTCCTCTTGCTTGGTCTTGGAGGTGAGCCTCCGCCAGGAATCGGCCCGCAGCCGATAGCGTTCGGCCCAGCCAAGCGCCTCCAGCACCCGCTGCACCCATCCGGGCGCGGCCATCGCCAGCGCCTCCAACGCACCACGCACGCATTCCCTGGCCGACTCCACCCGATTCACATCCCGCACCGCGAAGACCACATGGGTGGAGGCGGTGCACTGCTTGCCACCCGCGGCCAGCAGCAGATCCAGTCGGTGAGGTTGGCCACCCGCTGCGGCACCGTGATCACTGCTAGCCGTCCTGGTGATCAGCTTTGGCCTGTCTTCCTTGCCGAAGGCACCTGCGAACGCCTCATCAGCGAACACCTCGCCGAGCTCATCACGTACCCGCACTGGTAACGGCACCTGCCGTTTACCTCGGCAGATGGCCCGGATCGCCGCCGCGACCTCGGGCGCCAGTTCCGGCCACGGCATCGGCTGTATCGACATCACCGCTTCCATCCGTTCCGGCAGGCAGGACGAAGACAACCACGACTGCTGCCATGCCGTTCATGATCAGGAGATGGACTATCAGGTCGTGAACTCAAGCCACCAATCCGACCTAACCAGCAGAGTCCTACAGGGTCTGCGGCACGCAGGCGGGCCGACTACGCCATGATCAGGACGTTTCCGATCGACGGCGACCGGATGGCGTACCCGTCGAGTCCTCACTGACGACCGCAAGCAGCTCACAGATCATTCACCAGGCCGTTGCCGCTGGAAGTGAGGTTTGTACCACCCCGTGCAACTGCCGCGTGGCCTCAGTTGTACGCGGCTGAATCATGCGCGTTTCTGCTCCGCCTTCCCATACAACGCAGCACGGACTCCGCATCCCCGATGTCCATAAGCCGAATCCTGGGCCCGGTGCGCGAGAGAACGCCACGTGGACTCGTAGGCTGGATCAGTCAGCCAACGAATGGGCCCTGTGAGCCCGCTCGGGTCCATACTGATGTGGGACTCAGCCGGGAAACGGCCTCGTCCGGCAGTTGATCAAGGGTCACGAACTGAAACCCTTCTCTCGCACCTTTGATGAACGAAGGTAAGGCCGCCATGGTCAGCTGCGACCAAGAGTGGCAAACAATCACCGCAGGGCCCCCTACCTCCCGTGTGCCGGCCGCCATGGCATGACAGACCTCAGCGGTCGTAGCCGTACAGTCCCAGTCCACGGGATCAACATTCCAGTAGACATTTCTGAACCCGGACGCAGCCAGAAGCCCAAGCACATGTGCATCGTCCGAGCCACGGCCGAAGGGCAGCCGGAACCAAGGCAGTGGATCTCGGCCGGTAACATTCTTGACGATCTTGTGGCCACGAGAAAGGTCTGCGTCGATGCCCTCGTCGGTGAGATAGGTATAAGCAGTGTGCCACTGGGAGTGAAGACCGATGAGGTGCCCCTCCTTCGCGATACGCCGGGCTATTTCGGGGTATGCGGCAGCCCACGAGCCCTGAATGAAGAAGGACGCCTGTATTGCCGCTTCACTAAGGCGGTCAAGGGTGGCCTGCACGATGAGCGGGTCGCCATTCGGCTGATCTGGGTGCTCGACGTCGAACGTAAGCGCTACATCTCTCATGTTGATCCCTCCGGGAGTCGACCTATTCCGCCCGCAGGCCCAGACTTTCAGACGGCTGCAGAGCCTACGGCATGCCATCACGCCCTACAGCCACCCATCACGGACCCCGGAGGCGTCAAGCAGCTTCCCAACTATCAGCCGCTCAGGTAACTTCTTGAGAAGTCCTGGGGGTGTCGTGCCGTTGGGATCCCGATGCCGCCCCTTTCTGGGGTGCCGCGTGCTCACGAAGCACCTGCCTCAAGCCCGACAGGGGGCCACATTGTCATTCGGCGTTGACTACTTCGAAGAGCGCTACAAAACATCCTCCGACCCGTTCCTCTTCGAATCCAGATGGTATGAAGAACGGAAACGCCGAATCACACTCGCGGCACTTCCAGATCAGCGGTACGATAACGCTTTCGAGCCTGGCTGCGCAACGGGTGTGCACACACTCGAGTTCGCGCGGCGATGCAAGAGGGTGCTTGCCGCGGATTTCTCCGAATCGGCACTGCAGCATGCTCGCAGACGGTACGCACAGGAACAGGACGTGGATCAGCTCGGGCGAGTGGATTTCTCCAGATTGGAGCTACCTCGCGACTGGCCAGATGAGAAGTTCGATCTCATTGCAGTCTTGGAGACACTCTGCTACTTCGAGCGCAGCGATTACCGAGAATTCGTCACCAAAACCGTCGACAGCCTCATAGAGGGGGGCATTCTCCTGCTCGTTCACTGGCGTCCTCACGATGATACGCCGTTGAGTGCCGACGAAGTTCATCTCGGTTTTGCCGAACAGCCGGGCCTGACTCTTCTCAGCCGGCATGAGGAACAATTTCTTCTCGAAGTATATGGCAAGGGATCTGCCGAGACGTTCCGGTCCAGGCCAGGGCTCGTTGCACAGGTCGAAGTTCGCCAGCAACGAAGCGCCCCTGCGGCCATGACCAGCGACCGATGAGCCGCATGGCCGGCCCGCACATTCGATCGTGTTCAGCTGCTTGGCAAGTGCACCGGGTGCTAGATTGGCGAATCTGCGGCCACCGGTGGATTCGGCTGGCATTCAGCTGCCACAACGTCAGCCTTAGAGGTCAGCCTGTGGGCGGCGCCGCGTTCAACTGCGGCCGATTCTCACTTGAACAGTAGCGCTTGACAGAGGCCGTCACACAGCGGATCTCTGCCGAACATTCTCCAGGCCCGTGTGCAGAGAGTATCCAGACCGTCTCGAAGGTCAGTTTGTTCCAATTGGCCGTCCCGTCGACTGTCTGTTGCCGCGCGGAGACCCGAGGGCAGGGCCAGGCACGCATAAGCGAAGAATATGGTGAGCGACTGATGTCGGACAGTAAGTTGAGTGTGGTCATTGTGCAGCAGGGCGTATGGGACATGCCTCTTGAATCCGTCCCTCTGGCAGCCGGGTATCTCAAGGCCACGGCCATGGCCGACGAAACGGTCTGCGCGGCCACAGCAATAGAGATTCAAAATTTTCGTGGAAAAGTGACGCATACCGAGATGGCGTTCAAGCTCTTCCGCCAGGAGATCCCCGATGTTCTTGCCTTCTCGGTGTTCGGCTGGAACTTCTCTGCGTTCAGCGCGCTGGCGGCTGTTTACAAGCGGCTCAATCCCCAAGGCCTGGTCGTTTTCGGCGGTACGCACGTGTCCCAGCAGGCGGTACGGGTGTTTCGCCTGTGTCCGGACGTCGATATCGTCGTGAACGGGGAGGGAGAAATAACCTTTCGAGAGCTGCTCAGGGCGAGAACAGCCGGGACCTGGACCGAGTCGCTGCCACAAATCGCGGGAATCTCGTGGAGGCGTAAAGACGGTCTGGCCGTCACCAATGCCTCACGCCCGCCGCTGAACCAACTCGATGTCATCCCTTCTCCGTATCTTACAGGCGCGATCGACATGATCGACGCGGCAGGGCAGTTTCGATATGACGTGGCACTCCTCGAGACCAATCGTGGATGTCCGTACAAATGCTCTTTCTGTTATTGGGGAGGCGCGATAGGTCAGCGCGTCCGAGCCTTCTCCCGAGAGCGGCTCCGCGCCGAAATAGAGATTTTCGCGAAGCTTGGCGTCCATACGATCGTGGCTTGCGACGCCAACTTCGGCATGCTGCCCATCGACGGGGAGTTCGTCCAGGATCTCCTGGAGGTCAAAGAGACGTACGGCTTCCCGAAAGCCTTCGAGACCTCGTGGGCGAAGAACAAATCCGCCCTGTTCTATGACATCGTCCGCAAGATGAAGGACGCCGGCCTGAAGAGCTCCTTCACCATGGCGCTCCAGTCACTGGATCAAGAGGCTCTGCGGCTGATGGACCGTAGGAACATGAGGCTCAACAAGTGGAAGGACCTGGCCGCCTGGCTGCAGGACGAAGGCCTCGACTGCTATGCGGAGCTCATCTGGGGCCTACCGGGCGAGACCGTCGACTCGTTTCTCCGAGGCTATGACGAGCTCTCGGAAGTCGTATCACGCATCGCCGTCTATCCGCTCATGCTCCTGCCGAACACCGGGTTCAGCGAGAAGAAGGAAGAGCTTGGCATCATTTCGATTCGCGGCGACAGCGACGACTTCGAGTACGTCCTGGCCCACCGGCATCTCACGTTCGACGAGAACCAGCAGATGCTGCACTTCCTCTTCTGGGCTCGTGTTATCGCCGAGAATGCCGTTCTGCGCCATATCTGGGCGCCGCTCAGGCACCTGGTGGGCATAACGCAGTCGCAAGTACTCGACAATATCTGCACCTGGGTCGAGAAGAGCGATGATGAGGCGGTATTGCCCTTGCGTGACATGGCTCGGCGTGCACATGGTGGCGGCGCGCCGGCCTACGCCGCAGCCATCGCTTACCTCTTCGTCGACCCTGACGGCACACGAGCACTCGAGAAATGGTGGAGTGCCGGACTGGCGCCATTGATTCCCGCCACGTTCAGACCTCTGCTGGACGAGGTGTTCCGCTATGATCTCCTCACCCGGCCCGTCTGCCCGACGAACCCGAGTTCTGTCGGCACCGCCCGTGGCCCTGATCTGCCCATAGTGTGTCTCAACGGCGTTGACCACTACGTCAGAGCTGGCATAGACCTCGATTTCGACGTTCCCTCACTGCTTGCCGAGCTGCGAGCAGGGAGGGAGGTTTCCTCGGCGCCGAAGAAGACGCGAATCGACCTCTATTACAAGACGGGCGCCCTGAACTCGGTGCTCTCGACCAACCACGAAGAGATCATGCATTACATGGGCGTTGTCACTTCCCGAACCGGTCTGGCGCGCGACCAGGAATTCCAGGAAGGCAATTGAGATGGATGTGATGTCGTGGCCGCTGCCCCCCGCGGAAGAGTGCCGCGAGAATCCTTTCATCGTCGCGATCGCCCAAGTCGCTAACAAGGTGCTCATACCGAATGCCCAGCTGGTCGACCAAGGAGCTATCCCTCCGTCGCACCTCACAGCGCTCGCCGAGATCGGGGCCTTCGGCCTGGGCGGCCCGACGGCCTTCGGGGGAACGGACGTGCCCGCAGCGGTCATGCGTGAGTTCATGGAGATTCTCGCCGGTGCATGCGCGTCGACCTGGCTGACCGCTGGGCAGCATTTCCCGGCGATGCGGATGGTCGCGGATTCCCCCAACGATGCCCTGAAGGAGCAGATACTGGGGAAGATGTGCTCCGGCTCAATCATCGCGGGCGCGGCCGTGTCACATCTTCGGCGACCCGGGCCACCGGCCCTTGTCGCGGTGCAGGAGGAGAACGGTTGGCGAATCACCGGAAGGACCAACTGGTATACCGGGTGGGGGCTCAATGACATCTTGGTGATCGGTGCTCACACGCACGACGGCAGAGTGGTCTTTTTGGTGATAAACGCAGAAGAGCAGGATTGTCTACGAGCATCCGCTGATCTGCCACTTGCGGCCATGGGTGGTACGCGTACCGTGAGCCTGTGCCTGGATGGCGCCTTCGTGGAAGAGGCGAGCGTGGTCGAGGCCGTCGGCCTGGAAACGTGGCGCGAGCCCGATGCCCTGCGCCTGATCAACGCCAGTCCCGCTGTGTTCGGCATCGCCCGGGCAATCCTCGCCGCATTGCGAGATCGCGGCGTAGAGCATGGACAACCGCGCGTCCGCGGGACGGCAGATCGCCTTGTCGGCCAGGTTGAGCACATTCGGAGCCGGGCGTATCACCTGGTGGATCACTCACGTCCCGATGAAGAGATCTCCGAGAAGATCAAGCTGAGGAATAGTGCCCTTTGGTTGCTGAACGAGATCGCGTTGACCTACCTCAGCGTCTGCGGGGCCTCCGGCATGGCGCGTGACCATCCAGCCCAGCGCTGGGCTCGCGAGGCGCTGTTCTTCTGCACTGTCCAGGGATCCACGCCTCAGGTTCTCAGGGAGCGCGCCGATCTTCCCGTGAACCTCAGCATCAGTTGAGCTCAGCTCGCCGCGGGTTTCCCGCCGAGACGCGGATCGGTCCCGATGCCATTGACGAGCCCGCTAGCTTGATGCGGCGATACGAGATTCCCCAGTTCGTCCATCGGCTGGGTGCCGCCTTGATGCCTCCCACGCGAGCATCTCGCGGGCGGGGCGCCTGCGAGACCAGACCGGCCTGCCGATACGCATCGTGGATTTGGGGCGGCGGATTCGCCAAGCGCCACGCCGGCCCGGGCAGAGTCCCGCCCGCGTCTGGCACGGCGTCCGACCGCCCGGCCCCGCCAAGGTAATGCCGCACGGAACGAAAGTCGTCTCCGCGGCCCGGCTCCGGCTGTCACACGAATCGAATCACCGCCGCTGACACGAAACGGAGCTGACATGATGAAGGCGATCGCGACCGAGCTGGTTCCCGTGCTCGCGCAGCACGCGACGAAGACGGATGCCGAGGCCGCGTTTCCGCACGAAGGCGTGCAGGCGCTGCGCCAGTCCGGCCTCTTCGGGCTGCTGGTTCCAGCCGGGCACGGTGGCATGGGCGGCGATCTCGGAGACCTGGTCGATGTGGCGGCGCTCCACGCCAGCGGTCGCCTGCCCACCACGATGATCTGGGCCATGCATCGCCAGCAGGTCGATGTCATCGAACGGCCCGCCGGTGAACGGCTACGCACGGAACTCCTGCCTGGTAAAGCGCAGGAGGGTTACTGTCTCGCGTCGGTCACTACTGAGCCGGCCAAGTGCGGCGATTTGCTAAGCGCGCACTCCGCGTTCCTCACTGAAGACGAGAACCTGCTGGTTCGGCGTAGCGCACCGGTAATGACGGGCGGCGAGTACGCCGACGCCTTCCTGATCACCATGCGGGCCGGCCCGGACGCATCGCGCTGGACGCAGCTGCTCGCGCTGATCCGGTCCGAGCAGCGCTCAAGTGGCATCTCCATGGACAGCGACCTGGTCCGGCACCGGCTCGCCCGCGCTCGTATCGGCCTGCACCTGTCGGGCATGTATCTCCTTCGCATGCGCGACAAGGTGCGGCGCCGGCTCGCAGGGGCGCCTCTGAACGACCGTCCGCTGCATGTCCGACTGGACGCCTTGAAGGTCGCATGTACGGAACTGACGTTCTCGGCGGTGGACCGCCTCGTGCAGCTGGGCGGGGCAATGACCAGGTACCAGCGGGATACGCCCGTACCTCTGGAACGACACTTCAGGGATGTGGGCCGGCTCTCCTCCTGGCGAGCCGACCTCCCCCAGCCTCAGCCTCGCCGACCACGGTGTGAACTCCGTGACAGCCGCAAGCCTGCTCCTTAGTCCGGAGGAGACGCCACATGTCGACCGAGAGCAGGTTCGCGACACCGACCGGAGTGTCGTCGATCATCGACTGCCTGCTGGTCCACAGCCTGACCGAATGGCCGTGAATGACCGCGGTCGTCAGCGACCGCGTCCACTGGCCTGTGCCTCCAAACCGGCCGGTATGCCGTCGCTGCACCGGCCAGTTGGTCGGCGCAGGTGTGTTCACGGCCGCAGTCTCCCGCACAGAAGCTCTTTTTATGGTTCACGGAAGGCGCAACATGCAACAGGCGAATGCCGCGGCCGCAGAAACCCAAGCCTTGATCTGGCTGGCCAAGCTCAGCCTCAGGGAAGAGGTCGGACAGCTTTTCATGTCGCACGTGCACGGTCACACGTCCACAAACGTTTCGCCATGGGCGGCGCAGCGGAATATGGCGGATTTCGGCGTGCGAGATGCCCAGGAGCTCATAGCGACCTACCACGTGGGAGGAGTGATCTATTACCGATGGGCGATCAACCTGGTGGACCCCCTTCAGATCGCCCGGCTGTCGAACGGCATCCAGCGCGAGGCGCCGACCGAGCTTTTCATCGCGATCGACCAGGAGAACGGCCGGGTGGATCGACTGGGGCCGGCGTTCACCCAGTTCCCGGGAGCGATGGCCCTGGCAGCGACGGAAGACCCGCAGCATGCGCGTGCTGTGGGACGCGTTGTCGGGAAAGAGCTCAACCGGGTAGGGATCAACCAGATCTACGCGCCGGTGTGCGACGTCCTGGCCGACGTGAACAACACGGTCATCGGCACTCGTTCATTCGGCGCCGACCCGGCTCGCGTCGGCGCGTTCGCCGCCGCCAACACCGAGGGCCTGCAGCAGCATGTCTCGGCGGTGGCCAAGCACTTTCCCGGGCACGGCGCGACCGACATCGACTCCCACACCTCGCTGCCCACGATCCAGCGGGACCATGACTGGAGCAGGCGGGACCTCCCTCCTTTTCTCGACGTCATCCACGTCGGTGTCGACGCCATCATGACCGCCCATATATCCGTTCCCGCACTGGATCGGGATGCACGACCCGCGACGCTCTCGCGACGCATACTCACCGACCTGCTGCGGAGCGAACTGAACTACCAAGGGCTGATCGTCACGGACGCTCTGAACATGGGCGCCATCGACTCGGCGGATCAATCTCATGTCGTGGCAGCGTTCCAGGCCGGCGCCGACCTGCTGATGCGGCCGTCGAATTTCCCGCGCGCGTACGATGCCGTTCTTCGAGCGGTCGAATCCGGCGAGATTCGCGAGGACCGTCTGCATGAATCGGTGCTACGGATTCTCCGGGTGAAGGCGCAGCGACGCATTCTTGGTGGTGCACCGGTGGACGTGGCAGGCGTTTCGGACGCGGTGGCCATTCCCGAGCACAAGGCGATCGCCCGGACGATCGGGCGCGAGTCCGTCACGCTGATCAGAGACGACGCCGGACTACTCCCTTTACCTGCCGGCCGATACGCGCGCGTGCGGGTGATCGCCACCTGCGACAGCCCGGCCTTCCTCGTCGCGAAACGATTGGCCGGCAAGCTCACTTCCGCTGGCCATCCCTCGGCTCCTACCGACCTGCATCACCTGCCGTCCCTGGACGACGTCAGGCGTTTGACGCGGGACGTCGAGCCTACCGACTTGGTCGTCGCAATGACGGAACGCGCCTGGATGGAGGAGCGCTTCGGGCAGCGCGAGCTCGTGTCGGCCCTCGCGAGCCTCAATGTCCCGATCATTCATGTCTCTCTCGCTGAGCCCTTCGACATCACACACCTGTCATCCGGCCTCGGCACCGCCCTCTGCACCTACTCGGCGTCCGTGCCTTCTGTCGATGCGCTGGCGGACATCCTCACCGGCCACGATCGTCCGAAAGGAACCCTTCCGGTGAGCATGGTGAACGAAAGTCCGTGAGCCGGTCCTCGCCCGGTCCCGCGGACAGTCGCAGGGGTCGAGCCCCTGGCCGGCATCGGCCGCCCTACTGGAAATTGTGGTGACGTTGCTTGCGGAGCAGGTCGTCCGGCTCGTCTCTCTCGCGTATGAGGTAGGACTTCCCCTCGTGGACGAGCACCTCGGCTGGGAAGCCGTGGCTGATGAACAGGCCAGGGGACGCGGAAAGCCCGTACGCTCCCGACTGGAAGATGCCAAGGACGTCACCGATGCGGGGCTTCGGCAGCATGACATTCCTGCCGAGCAGGTCGTTGGGCGTACAGAGGAGGCCCGCGACCTGGCAGACCTCATCGGGTCCTGCCGCGTCCTCCAAGAGCTTGATGGGGAAGTTCCTTCTCATGATGGAGCCGATGCCCACGGCGGGCAGATGGTGGTGGGTTCCCCCATCGGTGATCACGAAACTCTGCCCGTGGGATTCCTTCACCGAGCGCACCCGGACGAGATATACGCCGGCGGCGGCGACCAGGAACCGCCCCATCTCCAGGATCATCCTGGTGTCGGGGTGGTTGTAGGCGAACCTCTCGATCGCCGGGTTCATGACCTCTGCCAGCGCGTCCAGGTCGAGTGCGTGCTCGCCTTCAAAGTAGGGCACGCCGAACCCGCCGCCGATGTCCACGGCATCCAGACGTATTCCCGTGGTGGCGGCGACTTCCTCGGCCAAGTCGAGCGCATAGCGGGTGTTGGCTGCGATCGCCTGCCAGTCCAGGATCCTCGAGCCGCAGTAGACCTGGACCCCGGCCAGGTCCGCGTGCCGGAATCGGTTGGCGAGCCCCGGCTCGGCCAGCAGCGCCTTCTCGTCGATGCCGAACTGCCTCGGTTTCCCGCCCATCGCCAATCGCGCGCCCGGGGCGGACGAGGCCGGATTGATCCGCAGGAGCACCCTTTGGCGCACGCCGCGCTCGCCGGCCAGGCGCTCGATCCGGTCGAGTTCGTCGAAGGCCTCGCAGACAATGGCGTAGACATTGGCCGATATACATGCGGCGAGTTCGTCATCACTCTTTCCGGGGCCCAGAAAAATGATGTCCTCGGGTGCCGCACCGGCGGCGATAACCGTTCTCAGCTCGCCAAGAGACGAAACCTCGGCCCGCGCCCCGTTCGCGTGCAGCAGCGCGAACACGCTGATATTTGGATTAGCCTTCAGCGAGTAGAAGACCTCCAGCCGAGAATGCAGGACATTTCGAACATGAGCAAGCGTCCCGGTCATGCGGGAACCCTCATACACGTACGTGGGCGTCCCGAACTCCAGCACCAGATCGTGATAAGGAATCTCCATCACAGCCTCCAGGCCACGAAGAACCGGTTCTCGGAAGACAGCGAAATATCGTCGCCACGTCATCCTGACCTGTGACGAGCACCGGACATCGACCTCACCATGAGATATCACAGCGAGCAGGCCGTCCGGTAGGGCGGACCGGGAATACCAGCACGAGCATTCGCCCGGCCGGGGGCGCAGTTCAGCCTTCCCTGGAGAAGTCCGCATGAGTTGCCTTTTTAATTTACTGGAAAACGCCGCTCACGTTCACGGCGATGCCCCGGCCGTCGGCCTGGGCGACCAGCGCCTCACGTACGGAGAGCTGCATCATGCCGCGCTGAGGGCCGCCACGTGGCTGCATGAACAGGGGGTGCGGCGTGGCGACAGGGTCGCGATCCTGCTCCCCCAGGCCCTCGTGACGGTCCCGCTGCTGTACGGCTGCGCCCGCCTCGGGGCGCCGTTCGTCATCCTGCACGAACAGGTGCGCGGCCCTGCGCTCGATCACATCCTGTCGGATGCCGAGCCCTTCCTCCTTGTCGGCGACGATCCGGCAGTCATGACCCAGGCTCGGGCGGCCGGGGCCCACGCGGTGGGAGTCGACGATCTCGTCATGGCCACTCGCGCGCCGGTGAAGGATGGATCCTGGGCGGCACCCCTGGCCGTGGACCCGGTCTGCCTGATCTACACCTCGGGAAGCACCAGCCTGCCGAAGGCGGTGGTCTCGACCCACGACCAGTTGCTCTTCGCCGCCCACGCCATCCAATCCCAGCTGTGTTACCAGCCGGGCGACATCGTCTTCGTCTGCCTTCCGCTCTCCTTCGACTACGGGTTGTACCAGCTGTTCCTCGCCGCCCTCAGCGGCGCCTCGGTTCACCTGGCAAGGCGTTACGAGGTCGGTCCCGTGCTGGTGCGCGGCCTGAAGGAATCGGGCGCGACCGTGTTGCCGGCCGTACCGTCCATGGCCCAGAACCTGGTCCGCATGCTCACCAGGTTCGGCGGTGGGTTGCCGAAGCTGCGCCTGCTGACGAACACCGGCGCTGCCATGCCGGAAGATGTCCCGGACACGCTACGATCACTCCTGCCCCGGCTCCGCGTCCAGCTCATGTACGGCCTCACGGAGTGCAAGCGCGCCACAATCATGCCGGTGGACGAGGACTTGCGCCGTCCCGGATCATGCGGACGGGCCTTGCCGGGCACCGAGGTGTTCACGGTGGACGACCAAGGGCGGCGGCTGCCTCCGGAGACCTACGGGGAGATCACCGTCAGAGGGCGGAACGTCATGGCCGGATACTGGCGCAGCCCCAGCTTGACCGACGAACGTTTCCCCAGAAGGGACGGGCTTCTCCCCGAGTTGAGAACCGGCGACTACGGGCGGGTGGACGTCGATGGTTATCTCTACTTCTCGGGGCGTCGTGACGACATCTACAAATCCAACGGCTTCCGGGTGAGCGGCATCGAGATCGAGACGGCCTGCCTACGCATTCCCGGTGTGGACAAGGCGACGTTGCTTCCCCCCGACGGGACCAGGAAAGACGCCGTGCTGTTCGTGTCCGGCCGGCTCGACGCCTACGACGTGCTCAAACAGCTCGGCGCACAGATAGAGCAGTACAAAGTGCCGAAACGGTGTGAAGTCCTCCCGGACATGCCGATCAACCACAACGGCAAGATCGACAGGGCGGCGCTGGCGGCACTCCTGGGTTAGGCACGCGCGCCATCGGCGAGCGTGTCGGAGTCCCAGACCACGTTCGTGGCAAGGGCGCCTTCAACGAGCCGCCCCCACATGGCCCGGCGTCTCGGCTTCCCACTCGTTGTCCGCATGACAACGCCGCGCGGCACCACGAATACCATCACCCTCAAGCCGCGCAGGTGCCTGGCCACGGTGCACCCGATGTGCTCGGCGCCGGCTTCCACGCCTCCCTCGACCAGCACAGCGACCGTATCGCGACCCTCGAAAGAGCCGACCAGCGCCACGGTCTGCCGCGGCCGCGGCGAGACCCTGATCGCCACCTGTTCAACGTCCTCGGCGAAGAGCCACTGGCCGTATCGCTTGACCCCGTCGCCGAGGCGGCCGACGACGTACAGCTGCCCGCCTCGCACGAAGCCGGCGTCTCCGGTCCTCAGAACTCCGCCGAACTTCTCGATGCCGCCGTCCTCTCGCACGTACCCGGCCGCCAGGGACTCACCTCGCACCTCGATCTCGCCGAGCATGCCCTCCGCGACCGGGCCGCCTTCCTCGTCCACCACCCGCATCTCCACCCCGCGGATCGGCGCGCCACAGGCCACCAGCGTCGTGCCCGCATCTTCGCCGACGACGCCCCTGACGGGGCTGCCGAGCGCCAGCGTTCTCCCGTCCACGATCACGGTGCTGAGGTCCGCCGCGCACGCACTGCCCGTGACCGCGAGGGTCGTCTCCGCCATGCCGTACGCCGGGACGACGACCTCCCGCCGCAGGCCGCACGGCGCCAGCAGGTCCAGGAACCGGCGGACCACATGGGCGTGAATGCGCTCGGCGCCGACAACGGCCACCCGCCATCCGCTGAGGTCGAGATCGATGATCTGGTTCTGCCGTACCTTTGCCACGATGTGCGCCAGTCCGAACGCGGGCATCGCGGTCACCGTCGCGCCGTGGTCCGCGAAACACCGGAGCCAGCGCAACGGCGACCGCACAAATTCCTGCGGTTGCATCAGCCACATGTCCGACACACCTTCGATCGGCAACAGGAACATGCCGACCAGTCCCATGTCATGGTGGAGCGGTAGCCAGCTCGCGTACGAGTCGGCGCCGGTGACCTCCAGCCAGGCGTGCATGGCGGCCGTGTTCGACTGCAGGGACGCGAAGGGCACCGCGACACCACGAGGAGGTCCAACGGACCCCGAACTGAATTGGATCACGCCGATCTCTGGTATCACCGGGTGCGTGTCCAGCGGCGCGATGTCGTCTGGAATGTCGGTGACGACGGTGCATCCATGCGCACGCACGACGGGCTCGATGATCGCCACGACATCCTCCGTCGTGGCGATCGCGGACGGTGACACCATCCGGACGATCCGGTCGACATGATTCAGGTACGCCGTCCGATCCCCCAGCACCGAGGGCTGCGGCACGGGCGACGGCGTGGCGCCCAGCAGCAGCGCGGCAAAAAAGTCGGCCATGAACTCGGGGGAGGTGCGCCGGACCAAGACGACCACGTCGCCCGCGGACACTCCTGCAGCCCGTAACCGCCCCGCCGCCCGCCTCGTCAGCAGGGCCAAGTCGGCGTAGGAGTAGAAATTCCACGTGCTGCCGTCTCGGTCGAGAATTCGCATGCCACGGTCAGCCGGTGGGTTCTCCAGCCATGTCAGCAGTGCCACCCTCGTCCTCCTTCGGACCAGCCACGTGCCGGCTCAGTACGTCTCTACCTAGGGGATGTGAAGGCAGTCAATGAACATGTCGAACGTGTGTCCCAGCACCGGGCTCCACCATCGCGCTCCCGTGCGGGCGTACAAGCGTGTGATCATTCCGGACGAGCAGACTGAGATAATCTAAGGCCGCAGGCGCCGCGTCGCCTCGATGGATCGTCGGTCCGTGCGACCGCCTCACCGCCTCACCGCCTGCCGCCACGCAATGGTCAGCTCATCAATGACGAGCGACAATCGCAGAGAGGCCATTCATGACCGACACCCACGCGTGCACGTGTCACGACCATGACGCTCTCCGGCCGAAAGTAGACGATGTCGTACAACGGATGGTCGGAATGTTCGCGCCGGAGCCCTCCGAGCACGCTCACCTCGACGCCCGGCTTCTTGAGGACCTCGGGTTCGACTCGATGCGTCTGCTGGAGCTCGCCTTCAATCTAGAAGACCTCTTCACGATGGATCCGGCGAGTATGGGCGAGGCTCCTCCTGTCGGCACGGTGAGCGAGCTGTCCGAGTACCTCGCGGAAAAAGTGTGCACGAATGAGGCCACGCTGCCGGCCATGGAAGCCGTCGAGGCCGTCATCGACGCCGCCGCCCTGGACTTTCTGTAGCCAATCGTCCCTGCCGGGCTCCGCTTCACCCGTCCCCGGCCGACCGGTTCGGGCCCTGGCTAATTCGTTCCCGTCACAGCCGCTCGAAGCACGGCCCTATCCTGGCCCGGAGCCTGGTAGGGGCACAACACACCGACCGCCTTCTCGGCCTCGGGTGAGCCGACGGCGCGGCTGAGGCCCCGCAGGCGGTCTGCTAGCTGGCCACCGAGCCACTCCACGGCGACGCCGGGGATCGCGGCATCGGTTTCCGTCACCCCTCCGGGAAGCCCCAAGGATGCCCGGCACGCGGGCGATGCCAGCTCGCACACCGCCAGCAGCGCCTCGATCTCGGCCAGCACGGCCGCCAGTTCGAAACGCAGGGCTTGCTCAGCGGCCCAGCGGCCAGTGGCACGTGCGGCTCTCGTCACTCCGTCCAGTGCGACCGCCAAGCCCGCCAGCACCTCAACCGGCGCGCTACCCGACTCGGACGCGAGATCGGCGCACCGGCCGGCCAAGGCGGGGGCGTAGGGCCGCCAGGAGCGACGCGTCGCGCGGATGGGCTGCGGGTCGGCCAGGTAGACACTCCGAAGCGCTTCTGTGCTCGGATGGGCGCGCGCCGTGGTGGCGAAGCGCATCACCTGCGCACTGAGCTCGTCGAGCATGACATGACTGGTGCCATCGAACACGCCGTACAGCGGCACGTCTCGAACGAACCGGGCATAGGGCAAGGACTCGAGGAAGGCACGCGCCCCGAGCACCTGCCGTCCCTCGCCCACGGCCTCCTCCGCGAGCCGGCAACAGACGTACTTGGCGGCAGCACCGAAATACCCCGCCCCGGAGCCGAAACGATTGCTCGCATATGCGGCCTTGACGGCCAGGGCCGCGATGACGACATCAAGGACCATCATGCGAACGAGATGCTCGGCTATGGCACCCAGCGACACGATGGGACCGCCGTACACGTTGCGCGTTCTCGCGTGGTGCAGCGCGAACTCAAGCGCTCCGGAGACCGCCCCGGACGCGAACGCCGCGACTCCCCCATGCGACAGCATCAGACTCTTCTGGACGATGGCGAAGCCATCCCCGAGCCTGCCGACGACCGCGTCGTCCGCCGCCCACGTGGCGCGGAACCGCACACCAGAGATGTCCGCCGCCCGTACCGGCATGGTCCGCCACCGGGGCAGCGGCTCGACGGTCGCATCGCGTTCCAGCAGGAAGAGGGAGAAGTCGCGAAGCCCGGCCAGCCGCTGCTCGGCTGGAGGTCCTGGGCGGGTACGCAGGAACGCCATCAGCAGGTCGTGCTCTGACCCGCCGTTGATGAGATGTTTCTCTCCCGCGAGCGTGAAACCGCCGTCGCCCCGCCGTGCGGCGGCCTCGTTGCGCAACAGGTTCGAGCCGTGGTCCAGCTCGGTGAGGAGCATCGCCGCGGACGCCCCGGCACGCACGCGCCGGGCCACCAACCCGCACTGCTCGTCGCTGCCCGACAAGTACACGGGCAGCAGCGCCAAGCTGGTGCTTCCGATGGAGACGGCAAGGCTCCCGCTCCGTCGCGCTGTGAGCGCGTCGAGCGTGTTCAGCTCCAGGCAGTTGGCACGGTCCGGCACGAACAGCTCTGCCAGGCCCCGGGCGCGGAGGTCACGGATCACGGCACGCGGATACGTGCCGCACCGCTCCGCCTCGTCGAGCGCCGCCATCGTCGACGGCCGCGCCAGATGATCCTCGATGTCGCTCAATGGCGCGGTACGGCAAATGTCGTCCCGCATCAGCCGCTGCCAGGCGATCACGCCCTGATCGGTCATCGGCCGGCACCCGCCGAGCGTCTCAGCAGGGACAGCTGGTCCAGGTGCTCCCGCACGCCCTCGGTCAGCAGTTGCAGTCTGGCCAGATTACTGATGATTTTCGCGAACATCAGCCGGCGGAAATCACACATCACCGGATCCTTCATCGCGAACTCCACTCCGGCCGCCACATTGATGTCCATGCGCTCCCATACCTCTTCGAGCCGGAACCGGCGTGACATGAGCAGTGCCGACTCCTTGATGAACTCCTCCCGATCGGCCTTCTCCCGGCTGCTCAGCTCGTCGGACAGGCCCTCCAGAGCCAGCACTCCGAACGCCACGTGCCTGGCCTCATCTCGCGCGACCAGCCTGGTGATCTGCCGGATGATCGGATCGAACCTCGAGACCTGGCTCATCCTGAAGACGGCGAGTGCCAGTCCTTCGACGATGATCTGCATGCCGAGGTAGATGATGTCCCAACGGCTGTCGGACACGATGTTCGACAGCATGGTGTGGAGTGCCGGGTTGATCGGGTAGCTGTGCCCGAGCCGCTCGAGGTACATGGAGAACGCCTCGACATGCCGTGCCTCGTCAGTGACCTGGCTGGCGGCGTAGAACTTGTCGTCGAGGTCGGGGACGGTCTCCACCAGGCGGGCGGTCGCTAGGAGCGCCCCCTGCTCGCCATGAAGGAACTGACTGGTGATCCAGGCGTGATACTCCCAGCGGTAGTCGTTCCACAGTTCCGCCGGTACGGGGCAGTTGTCGGGGCGGCGCGCCTGCACCGCCCCGGTCGTCAGGCTGTCCACCAGCGGGGCGCCGAAGTGCAACTGCGGTGTCCAGTCGATGTCGGTCACCGCATTCCATTGGGCCGCCTTCCCCTTCTCGTAGAGAGCACGCAGCCTCGGCTGCTTCGCCCCGTAGTCCCAGGTGAATCTCGTGATGACCAGAGATTCGACGACAGTCGATCCGTTCCCTTCCTTCACCAGGACTCCCTGTCCTCCCTCAGCCGAGTGTCACCGGATCACGCGGGCGATTCCTTGACGTAGGCCCGGGCAGTTCGGACAGGGCCGACGAAAGGATCTGCAATGCCTGCTCGACCTCGTCGGCGCCCGCGACCAGCGGCGGCATCAACCTCAGCGTGGTCGGCCTGCTCATGCACGGCGACACCAGAAGCCCGCCGTGCGCGAGCCGTACGATCAGCTTCGCAGTGAGGTCCTCGGAGGGCAGGTCGAGACCCCATAACAGGCCCTTCCCCCGCACTCCCTCGACGAGGTGAGCGTGCTCATGCCGCAAACGAGCGAGCCCTCGTTCCATCGCGGCGGCCAGCACCCGCCCCTGAGCGGCCGACGCCTCGATGGCTTCGAGCGCGACGGGCAGGGCCGCGCACGCCAGCGGGTGTCCGGAGAACGTCGCCGAATGGATGGTGGGATCGGCGAGCAACGGCGCGTACAAGCGCTCGCCGCACACGGCGGCCGACAACGGCAGCACGCCCCCTCCCAGCGACTTCCCCAGCAGGACGGCGTCCACAGGGAGCCCCGCCTCCAACGCGAGCGAGGGCTCGCCGCAGCGGCGAAGACCGGTCTGGATCTCGTCGGCGACGACGAATGTCCCGTGCTGGGCCGCCGCCGCGCACCATGCGCGCATCACCTCACCGTCCAGCGGACGAACGCCGTTCTCGCCCTGCAACGGCTCGAACACCAGGGCCGCCACGTCTCCCGCGGCGCACTCCTTCGCCACGGCGTCCGGGTCGTCAGGTGAGACGTGAACCACCGGTGCCAGCACGTCCTGCAACCCGCCGCGATAGCGCTCATGATGCGTGAGCGCCAGCGCCCCGAGGGACTTGCCGTGGAAACTCCCTTGCACCGCCACGATCCGGCTCCGTCCACTTGCTAGACGCGCGAGCTTGATGGCGGCCTCCACGGCGTCCGCGCCGTTCGCGCCGAAGAAGACACGGTTGAGCGCGCCACCGAGATAGGCGGCGAGCGCTGCAGCGGCCGCCGCGGTCACCGGGTTGGTGAGCAGCCGGGTGGCTGTCGGCATGAGGTCGAGCTGGCGGTGCACGGCGTCCAGTACGTCGGGGTGTCGGTGCCCCAGGATCGTCACCGCGTAGGACCCGAAGTCGAGCGCGCTCCGCCCGTCGGACAGTTCCACGTGGCACCCTGACGCACTGACCTCTACGGCCCCGTTGCCTGTCAGCCGGCCGCTGAGTGCCTGCTTCGGCGATAAATGGCGTTTCACGTAGGTGAATGCCATACGTGCGGCCGCAGAGGGGGCAGCGGCGGTGTGCATTCCTAATTCGCCCAAGACAGGCCCTTCGAAAGTAGGGAAAGCAGCTCAGGGTGTACACGGGCGAGCGATTCCAACACCTCAGCCACCTAAACAGCCTTCCAGGCTGTTTGACCAGCACGAGACAAACCCCTTTGGGCAGAGGCGCCGACGCGGCTCGTAATAATAATCTGCCTACGGATGAAGAACGGGGCAATGTTCCCCGAAGGTCATCGTGTTCGACTGATTCGGCAGCACCAGTCGAACGGCCTCGCGATGTGGAATCAGTCCCGGCGCAGCCGTCTGGTTCGTACCTCGGCGGGAACGGGCTCGCTCTCGTGTGCGACTACCCACGTCGGTTCATCGCCAACGCGCACCAGCATCGTTCCCGGCGAACGGAAAACGGGCCACTCACGCGCGTCAAGCAGCCCCATGTCGACCATCAACCTGATCAACACCGGATCGATCGGCACCCATCGGTCCCCCACCAGAAACTCCGCCCAGTTGTGGCGAGAGGAGTACGGCGGGGCGACGATGAATCCGAATGATGGCCGGACCGGCACTCCATGGCGACGCCCCTCGCGCACCAGGAGCTCGGTCGTACCGCGGCAGTCGGACAGACCAGTCCGCCGGATGAAGCCGAGATCTGTCTTGAGCGCTTCCGGGAGGTACATGAATTCGAGCCCCTCCGTGACCTCGAGGATGTACCGGCTTTCTGAGGGGAGTAATGGCCATCCCGTGTCGAGGGACAACGTGGTCTTGTACGAGCCACCGCCGCCAGCCGCCGGAACCTCGCACTCGGCGTGCCCGCCACCCGGTAGCACGAATCTGTAGCGGCAGGCCGGTCCGTGACCGGGCGTGGGGCAAGCCGCGTAATAGAAGATTTCATAGGTTCGCGCCTGACCACCCGATTGGCTGAGGCTGGCCGCCCAGAACCGCCGGGCGGCCAGCGCGACCGGACCGAACCCGAGGCGCAGGGCTACGTTACGCAGATCCATATCGTTCATGCGCGGCCCGTCGGGCCCACCATGGGCCGGCAACCCGTAGGCCAGCAGGCGTTCCAGAAGCTCGTGGGTGAAGCGGTAGCCCCGTATCGCGTCGTCCATCGACATCGTGAACGAGCGCGCCTTGTTGGGGATGAGCTTGAGCTTCGGGAGCAGGGCGCGCATGTGTCGGTCAAGCTCATCAGTCACGTCCATGGCCACGGCTGGCTCTCCTCACCTGGGACGGCCATCAGCAGGAGACCCGCCTGGCTTTGGCACCGTTCCCGATCGTCTATGGCAGCTGTTCATACGGCGACCTGCGTCCGCGAATATCACCGAACGTGTCCGATCGAATCGTCTGTGCGATTCGATCGGGAATTTCTTCGTCCACAAGTGCATTCATGGACAGCTCTTGCACCCTCGACGAATCCGACAGTTGTCAGACCGCTCACACGGGGGCGTGCGGTGCAAGAAATGATACATATTTGGGCGGGGACAGCCGCCCTTCATTCTCCAAGCGTCATGGACAAGAGATCCATAGGGTGACCACCCGCGTAGTGCTCGACGAATAGCGCCTGGCTGAAATGGACTACCGAGCCCAGGGAACGTCTCCACTTATAGATCCGGAGAGGTTGGAAATGGACCTGCGTCAAGCATGGCGGCAAGTAGTCCCCACGCCGCCGGAGTATCGCGAGCTGGTCGACCTCGGTCGTACTCGGCAGATACTTCGCTGCCCCCGCCTTGATCCAGCTTCCATCCCGGGTGCCATCCAGGTCGAGGACCGAACGTATTTCGACGTCCGGGACATGTACAACCTGGCCTTGTACTCCAGCCTGGGCAACACCCAGCCGGAGCTCGAGATGAAGTATCTCGGCCGCATTGTCGTGCAGTCGGATCGGACCCGCGCGCTGCGGTTCAACGTCGCCATGAGCGCCACTTGCCCACAGGCCGCCGCATGCGAAAGCGACGATTGGGAGGCGCCAGAACTGTGTGGCAGCGCATGGGATAAAAGGATCATCGTAGCGGGCCGGGCCGAGTGGCATGGAGTGATCACACGCCAGGGCACGAGCGCGACCATCCAGGACACCCGGATCGGCGAGGTATGGCAGTACGTGCTACAGCGATATCGCTACCACTACACCCCGCCCAAACTGTCCTTAGAGGTTTCCTACACCTTTCGGTGGAACATCGGTGATTGCGTCGGCCTCTCCTTGGCACTCGCCGGCCACCTCAAGGACATCAAAAGGAACGCGCAGATGCGAGTTGGCTACCTGGTCGCCGGGCTCGGCGCCCAGAGACATGCCTGGGTGGAAGTCGTGGACAACGACGGTTTGACCAAGACGCTGGATCCCTCACTGGCTTGCCTGGCGCCCATGTTCTTCACCAAGGAGTATGCCGCGTTCTGCTTCGGCTCGACGCTGAACCGCGCGTTGCCGTTGGCGAAGGGCGAGCTTGGCGCCGTCCGCCATCGCTGCCGGGGGCTAGATATCCTACTTCGCCCGGATCTGCAGGCTGTCCAGGCAAGACCGCCCCGTCCAGCCGTCTCACCGAGCTGACCAGTTAGAGCCGGAACAGTCATCGGAGTGAAGCCGCCGACTGTCCGACCCCGCAGCGCATGCGATCGCCCGTTGAAGAGCTCGGCGGCGCGCCTATCTCTCTTCGGAGGTTTGCAGCCGCCGCTCCAGCTGCTGCGCGAACTCTGCCCATTCGGAGGCGCAGTCCCGTGCCATCTGAGCGACGACAAAGGCGGAATGGGAGGGGATCTCGTGCATGATTTCCTCCCAATCTCTCGGACCCGCCATGTGCGTGTACAGCCAGTGCAGTACCTTACGTCCATTGACGCTGAGGCGCAGTGACGGATCCTTCCGAAGACTGTCCAGCATCGAGGCGCGGTCCCGCGTCGGCCCGCGCTCACAATCTCGGGCCACGGCATCCGCGTGGCTCTTCCTCGGAAGGGGCGAACCCTCATGTCCGGCGCCGTTGTACGGCCGAGGTCCCTCCTGTTCGGCGCGCAGCTTAGCCGGAACGGGGTCTTCTCCGCGCTCCATCCGTCTCCGCACGTCCTGCACCGTCGCCGGGGAGATGCCCGCCAGCTTCGCCACTTCCCGTAATGAGGCGTCGGGCCGCTTCGCCATGATCTCGCTGGCCACGCGCCGGCCGTCGGCGCTGTTCAACGGCCGGAGCCGACCGTCGCGTCCGAGGCGTACCAGCGGCTGGGCCTCTTCCGTACCCATCCGCTGGCGTAGGGCGGCCACCCTACGCGGCCCGAGGCCGGCCATCGCGGCGATCGACCGATCAGAGGCATGAGGGTGGATCTCGATGATCTGGACCGCCGCGGCTTCCCGATCAGCGACGGTGAGTGGTAATCCATGGGTGACGTTGGCCTGCACAGCGGCGATGAAGGCCTCGCACTCGTCACCTTCGAAGAATCTGACCCTGATCGTCCGTTCTTGCTTGAGCCGCGCGGCAACCAGTCGGTGCATTCCGTCGATCACCCGCATGCTCGGCCAGTGCACGAGGATCGGAGGCAGCTCCGCCTGCGTCTCCGCGAGAACCTGCACATGCCCCGGGTCCTCTCCCTCAAGTCGCGGAGAGTGGCCAGGCACTAACTCATCGATGAGTATCCACTTAACCTCTGACTGATCACCGACGTTCTCCCGCACAGGAAGCGGATGAATCGTGGCGGCCTCGATCTCGCCTTCGGAGAAATACCTCTCGACTTGTCGACCCAAACCAATCTCTCCTCGCATCCACGCGTCCCGCAGTCCATTTTTGTCAGCCCGCTTCAGGCGAAGTCCGCTGACCTCTGATGTCTCATGTTGCGGATCAATGGCCCCCGCAATGCCGCACCAATACTCGTTCGACAGGCATGCGACAGGAAACAAGGGCAGACTGCTCTATGACATCCAGCTCGGGTGCTCGGTGCTCTCGAGCCGGTCAATGGACCCGAGATCGGCACTCCTCCCCGGGCACAATAACGCAGGCGCCGCGCCCGGCACTCCATCCACAGAATCGACGAAGGAGGTGGCACACCCAGTGCGGGGACCCCGTTCTGAGCTCCTGTCAGCATCAGCCTTACGCCCATTGTCGCAGCTTGAGCGGTCCGCCCGTGTCGTTGCCCGACTAAAGCGATTGGGCGGATAGCCTGGAGAGCTGAGACAACCTATTTCCGACACGGGGTCGGCATTCTTCTCCAGCCCAAGGCTTCCTAGCACCACTTGACCCTTTCAGAACCTGACTTAGAGAATCTCTTCACTCAAAGTCTTGGTTGACGCACGACAACCCCGCCTCAAGCACAGCAAGCCGACAGAACTTAGTGGTATTGCCGGGGACATCCCGCACCGGACGCCCAAGGTCGGGCTATAGATGAGCAGCCGGCGGAATTGTTTGCGAAGTAACATACCTGACCGTGCACACCTCCGTCACAATCCTGCGCCGACACCCAGGTTGCGGCCTTCAGGACTGTCTTCAGTTCGTTGATCCAGTTGAGGTTAACTCAACATATAACTGCTGACAACGCCACAGGAAACGGATGTTCATGGATCGCAGCTGACGTTCTCGCGCGACTTTTGGACACCCTTCGCCCTCTGATCAGCCGTCATTCGAAAGCACGGACCTCGTTCTGCGGGCGCGGAAGCGGTGCTGATCGTGCAGTCTTAGCCTCGATCTTTCATGATTAGGATGTGGTCGGCTGAGCGGCCCGGCTGAGGATTGCGTTGCGTGCTATGGGCCTGCACGTGGGCCCAGTTGTCGCGTCAGGTGGGCGGTTCCACGGGCCCGCGGGTGTCCTTTCCTGGGTCGTAGTGTCGTTTTGTGGCTGGTCAGGGTGTGGCTGGCGGAACCTGCAGGCGGGTCAGGGCGGTGAGGATGTCGCGGGCCAAGCGTCATCGGGCGGCGAGTCGCAGATGTAGCCGCCGACTGCCGCGCACCAGCCGGCCGACCACGGCGAACGGGCGCAGGCATTTGGGTTCGTAGCTTGGGCGGTGGTGCCCGTAGTGCGAGCATTTGCATCCAGGCCAGGAATTCACAGGCCAAGGCGGCGAGCTCACACCAGATCTGGTTGCGAGCGAAGTGGTGCAGCGGCAGGTTGGCCAGGCCGGTGTCCTTGGCGCACGGGATGCGGGCGTTCCTTGCGGGCGATGAAACGCGCATCACTTTGGGTCAGCCGGACAACTCAGCAGTCCGGTCAGCTCGGCCACCCAGGCGCCGGGCCATACCTGCCGCTCGGCGTCGTAGGCGGGCGTCCCTGCGGTTTCCTAGGCGCAGAACGGCCTGCTAAATCTCTTCGGTGAGAGTGAACCCGATCGAGTACGACAGGCGGCGGCCAGGCTTGATGAACCAGGCAGAACTCGTGGGTGCCGCCGCTGGAGTCGGTGCGGATGAGCACCTCTCGCTGGCGGGGCCGGGGCAGCTGGGCCAGGGCCAGACGGGTGGCCTCGATGTGGTCGGCGGCGGTATTGGAGCCGGCGTTGTCCGGCCGCAGCAGGATGGCCAGCGGTCCGCCGGAACCGCCGGGGCCGCGCGCAGGGCCTTGAGCACTTTGACCTCGTCGCGGCGAGCCCGTCGATCAGGCGGGAGACGGTCGAGTCGGAGGCCACCTGACCGAACAGTTCGGGCTGGGCGTACACCCGGGCGATGTCGGCCAGGCAGTCCCCGCCGGAGGTGAGAGCGACGGCCAGGTCGGCCACGGTCTTGCTGGGATCGTGCACCGCGTGTTCAAGCCGCCGACGCTCCAGCTACGCCAACAGCACTCGGTCCAGCCCGGTGACGTGCAGGGTTTGAGCAGCAGCAGGCTGCGGCGTGGGGCAGCAACCCGGTGCCGTCTGCAGAGGCGATGATCGTGCGGTGGGGGGCGATGGTCTTCACGTGCAAAGTGCTTCTCGATCTGGCGTGGACAGGACCTTGGAAAGCCCCGCCCTCCCTGCCAGAAGCACATTTCTCATGCAGTAGATCCGCCCACGTGAAACCCACCGCGAAAGCCCGATGTTAGGTATACCGAGGTTCGCGGCATATCAAGCCCAGCGGGCTGCAACTGAGACGTGACGCCGCGGCGGATTTCCACCCACCAGACCAGGCTTGGGGCTCAGGCGCGGTTAACAGCCCGCGAGGTGGACATCGGACAAACGATCCTGTCGGTCATCGTCGTCCAAGGTCCGGTACCGATCAAGCGCAACAGGCTGATCAAGCTGGACGGCACACTCACCAGCACGAACCTGGCCGCACGCCACGCTGAGGTGTCGACACGCACCCCAGCGTCGTATGCGCTGCCCAGGCCTGAGCACGGTGAAGCCGCGAACGGAGCAGCGTGCCCGCGCGCCAGCGTCACCCCTTGGCGAGGGCGGCATGGTTGGTGCAGCCTATTCTCCATAAGACTCGATCCCCGAGACGGAGACCACGCTCGAGTCTCTGACCGAAGAATGAGTGGCGTAGCGGCAGGGCCCGCAGAATACAGGTTCGGCGCCACGCCCCCGTAGATCGAGTACGGTCACTCACTCCCACCCGACGAGTGGAGCGCGTCGATGAAGAAGAACACGGAATATGTGGAGATCGACTACTCTGAGCTGCCGCAGGAGCCTGACTACTCGTTCCCGCACACCTGGGGGCAGCACTCTGTGTGGCAAGGCCTCGTTCGCTTCGGCCAAGATGCGAACCTGCTCAATGTAGGACTGCAATGGAGGCTTCCCGAGGGAGTCACGATGCCCGCGATTTTGAGCGCATTGGCCAACCTCATACGCGCGCATGCAACACTTCGTACTGTTTTCCAGGAGACCCCCGAGGGCCCTGTACAGAAAGTGACCCGGCCAACCAAAATGCCTGTCGAAATAGTGGACATCGCAGGCGAGCGGCGCGAGTCAGTATACGGTGAGGCACAGAAGAGCCTCGCAAGGGTATTCGACCACGCGCATGGGGCCCAATTCGCCTTCACGGTCTTCACCGATCGCGGTGTGCCACGATTCGTGTTTCCCAGCATATCCCACCTCGCGGTCGACCGCCAAGGGCTTAAGGTTTTGGAGACGACGTTCCTGAAGTTCGTCAACGGCCAATACGTCTCGCCCGACGAGACGTATTGGCAACCATTCGATCAGGTACAGCTGGAGAAGACACGCCTTGCGAGGTCCAAGGGCCAGCGCGCCTGCGACCAGTGGAGTAAGGCACTTCAGCGAACCGGCCCACATCTGTGGGGCGCTCCGCGGCTGAAAGGTGAGGACGTCCCGATCATTCACGCCAAGATGACTTCGCACCGAGCAGCGAAGGCCCTGCCGGCCGCAGTGTCACGTCATAAGGCAACCGCGGGAAGCGTGCTGCTCGCGGCGGTTTCGGCGGCTGTCGCCGCCGTCACCGGGCATGACGGTCACGCGGCCGTGGAGATCGTCTTCGCCAACCGGTACCTCCGCCGAGCCGGCGACTATGCCGGCCCCTTGGCTCAGGGCGGCGTCATCGCGGCACCGTGCTCCTCGGCGGGAACACTCACGGAGATGGTTCAGAGCATCAAAGCCGATATGCCACGGGCCTACCTGAGTGCCTACTGGCCGCCCTATTCCCTGCAGGCCTCCCTGCGCGATTGCGGATTCGACGACATACATGACCGGGTCACCAGTTTTCTCTTCAACAACTTCATCACGGAGGCGCGGGTTTTCGAGTCGCACGATCGACCGGTCATGGAGGACACGGTTTTCGAATGGTTGCCGAGCTGGAGTTACATGCCGAGTCACTGCTCTTTCCGGATCGGCTACGACGAAGAAGGGCGCATCTTCGTCACGGCCCGTGTGAATTCCCGGCTGCTCAGCCGGAGCATGTTGACGAGACTGCTGTCAGGGGTGGAGTCCGCACTTCAGGCAATGGCAGAAGGAAAATCAGCCCGTGCTGGAGACCTGGTCTCGGACTGACCGGCGCCTTCGCTTCGGCGATCGCAGAAGTGCGGCGGTACGGGTCTCGGCGGAAGAAGGGAGGTTTCGATGACGCATGCGGACGCTGAGGTCACATGGGCGGTGGCGAAGCTGCTCCGGGTACCGGATCGATGGCGTGATTTCCAGATCAATCATCACCGGGTCACCAAGGGTTACCGGATCGGGGCCGCCCTCTTGGAGAAACTCCTGGACCTGGGCTTACCACACCGCTCCGTTGCGGGCGAGCGCATGTTCGACTCCCTGGATCTCCAGAACGTCAGTCTCGATCTGCGGTTACCCAGTTTCGTGTGGATGGGAATGCGCTCGTGGGCACGAATGCTTGAGGAGATGGATCGGCTCGGGCGGCTGGTCATGTCGGTGCGCATTACCGCTCGATGCCCTGAGCCCGGCCACCCAGGTCAATGCAAATTCGCCTTCGACACGCGGAAGCTGGCAGATTTCGCGGTCGGTTCCCTGACTGAACACAATGCCCAGAGTTATTCTGTGCAGGCGTCCGTGGGCGGCACTCCATTGTGCCTGGGGTCAGTCTTCGAACCACTCGTCAAGGCAGCAGGAGAGATGACTTATCACATCCTTCCGGAGCCCCTGGGCTCTGACTTGACCTTTTTCGCCGACTCCGGGCTCGCCGACTGCCACTTGGGGAGCCTCCATCTCGCCACGGTCGCCCGGCAGCATGAGATCCCGCTGCGGTCCGCCACCGGCTATTACATCGCACGCCCCTACCCCGTGCGGCACGCTTGGGTGGAGCTAGAAGTGAACGGGGAACGGCATGCCGCTGACCCCTTCTTTCTGCGAACGCTCAGCGGGTGGGGCATCATCTCGCCGGACCGGTGGCCGGCGGACCGGTGCCTCGACGGATTGCTGTGGAAGCTCGACAGCGCCGAACAGCTGATCAGTCACCGAGGTTCTCCGGCAGAGACCTCCATAATGATCAGTTCCGCCCCCCTCTCGGTGAAGCCCTGAGTGTTCAGGAACCCCTGGACCGCGAGATACGCCCAGCGACGGAGCGTCGCTCAGAGCACCTGTCCTCGTTTGAGAAGGAGTCCTTATGCGTGAGGCATCGGCATCCGTCCGGATCGAACTGGAGTCTCTTCTCGGTCACGAGATCGCCAGTCCCTCTCCCGATGTGCGGCTGTTCGAAGACCTCGCCCTGGATTCGACCAGCCTCCTCGAGCTGCTGATGAACCTGGAGGACAATGTGGGAATCGAGGTCGATCCCGATGAGATCAGTGCCGAGGTGTTCGCCACCATCGGTTCACTGACCGATTATGTTGAGAAGTGCCTGGCCAGGAAGACGGCCTAGTCGATGCGTCGGCACGACTCAGGTCGGCGAGACGTCATGGCGGCTCATGCCTGCGAGACGTGTGGCTACGAAGGGGGCCTGGCCGAAGGGCTGAGGACGGCGTTGGCCGGGTCGAGGCCGGGCAGTTGTGCGGCGGTCCCCGCCGACCAGGCCGTGGGTGAGGTGGTGCACCATCGGCTGGCCGCCGCCGAAGGGATCGTCTTTCTCCGCGACACATCTCCCGGCTCACCTGACCAGCAGCTCGGCTCCCGGCTGGCCGCCGCCCGGCTGGGCGCGACAAGGCGGGCTCTCGACGCGGTCGTCCACCGTCTGGGCAACCGACAGTCCTCTGGTGAACCACTCCTGCGGCGCCAGCTCGTGACCGGCAGCGTCGCCGACACTGTTGCCGGCATCGAGCTCGCCCGAGCCATGCTGAATGCGCCGCATGAAGCCCACGATCTGATCACGGAGCTCGATGAAGGGATCATCATGCTCTTCGGTGGCGCCGGCTACATCACCGATCAGCCTACCCGCGCCCTCTATGTCTCCGCCATGATCGCGAATGTCTGGGGAGCGACTCAGTGATCGTTCTGGACCGACGTCTGCAGGCGTGGCGCATGGTCTGCGCCGAGACCGCGGCCGAGTTACGCGATCTCGCATCACCGATCGACCGGGACCCTTACGACATGAACCCTCACCTCGAGAGGGAGGTCTTCTCCCGAATCCGGCAGTGGAGCACGCCTTGCCCGTATGGTGAGCCTTTCCGCATCGGCTCCTGGACCTTCCGGGCGGACTCGGCGCTCGAGTGGGTCATAGCCGTAACCGAGCTGTCGCGCGGCGACGCGAGCAGCCTGCTCGCGTGCCCGATGCCTGACGTTGCCGGACTCATCGTCGATCTGCTGGGCACCGAAGAGCAGCGGCACCTCTTCTACTCGCGGATCGCCGACGGAAGGACCTGGACGTTCTTCGCGATGAGCGAGCCGGACCTCGGCAGCAACGCCACCTCGATGGAGACACGCATCAAAGACGGACAGCTGTACGGGGTCAAACGGTACATCGGCAACGGCGCCCGCGGTCGAATCGGCGTAGTTTTCGGAAGAACGGGCCCGCATCTGCTGTCCGTCAGAGCCACGCTTGTAGATGTACCGGCACCAGGCTGGACGGCGGAATCCCTGGACATGATCGGTCTGCGTGGCGCGTGCCTGGCCGAGATCCGGCTCGGAGGAGTGCCCGTCATCGATCTGCTGGGCGAGCATCTGACCGCCACTCGCCGAGGGCTCTGGGCTGCGATCAAGGTCTTTCACAATATGCGGATACAGGTGGCCGCGATGGCGATGGGAACCTCCGCGGGCATCCTCGACCACGTACGAGCTCATCGTCCGCAAGCCCCTGGCCTGTCGCACGTGCAGGCTGCCAATGAGGCTTGCCAGGACCTCGTCTGGCAAGCCGCCGCAGGCTTGGATGCCGGCACAGAGCGGGGACACCGTTCCTCGGTCGTGAAACTGCTCGCGACACGGCAGGCCATGAGAACCGCCCGATGGGCGGCGAAGGCTCTCGGGCCGGCGTCATTGCTGGAGCATCCGCTGCTGGAGAAATGGACCAGGGACGTGGCCGGGTTCGAGTTCATGGACGGCACCAGCAACATCCAGCGGCTGCATATCGCACGCACCTTTCTGAACGGACGGATGCCTGGAGGTATGTCATGAGAATAGGCGTCGACCTTCTTCACATCTCGCGGTTCAATCGCATCGCGGAGCGCCCGCGTTTCCGTCGGATGCTGTTCTCCGCGAAGGAGCTCCAGGCAGCTCGGCACATGCGTCAGCCCCGGCTCGGCGAATACCTCGCCGGCCGCTTCTGTGGCAAGGAGGCCGTCGCCAAAGTGCTGGGCCGTGGATTCGGCCAGGGCCTGGAATGGCGCGACATAGAGATCCTTGCCGACGACTGGGGTGCCCCTGCCGTTTTCCTCCACAGTGGGGCCGCCCGCATCGCAGCGGCCGCAGGTGTCGGCGCGATCAACCTTTCGCTCACCCACCAGAATGATCTCGTCATCTGCGTCGCCGCCGTATGCTGCCGGTGAAGGGTACGACTCCAAGAGGGAGTCGTCGCCCGAGCACGACGCGTGGTACCCCCGCTGACCGGCCGCTACAGCCCGACGTCCGGTCCACGCCTGCCGCTTGAACGGCAGCAGCGCGGCCACCGAACGCCCCGCCTCCGGCAAGGACTCGCACGCCCGCGAGTCTTTCATCTGGTGCTGCTCCGGCCTTGGCAGCCGCTATCGCGGCGTTTAGGATCGCCCACGGCAACCACCCCGTCGTGTTTATTCACACCGCTCCGAGTGCGCGACGAGGGAAGCCGAAAAGGAGGCGACCGAAACCTGCGCGAAAAGATGGCCATATTTCGGACGAGCGTGTATTCGGTTCGCAGCATTCTGTGACAATTCATCGAGAATATAGAACACTTGACATTGCGGATTGCCATACATATGGTTTGGACTCGTTCGATCTGACGTGACCGTCAAGCCGAAGGAGCAGTGTGAAGGTTCTCGGGGTGCACGATGGCCATTCTGCGTCCGCGTGCATAATCGACGACGGCCAGCTCGTCGCCGCTATCCAGGAAGAGCGATTAACTCGGGAAAAGAATCGCGGAGGAGCTCCCAGAACGGCAGTTCATCGCATTCTCGAACTAACCGGGACGTCGCTGCAGGAAATCGATCAAGTCGCGTTCAGCACGATTGAGTTCCGCAATCCAGGCTTGCACACCACGGCCGACGTCATGACGGTCTTCAATCGCACATTCACCGCCCCGGCCGAACAACTGGCCCTCGAGTCACGAGGCGGCGCGGTGGAGCAGCAGCGCCGGAGAACGAAGTTTCTACGGGACGCGGGATATCCCGAGGAACGGATCCAGTTCATCGACCACCACACCTGCCATGCGGCAACCGCTTACTTCGCCAGGGGGACGTTCGACCGGGAGGTCCTCGTCCTCACAAGTGACGGCCACGGAGACGACCTGTGCGCGTCGGTCTCAGTCGGCAGCAACGGCAAGCTGACGCGCTTGGCCTCCGTCCACCGGGACAACTCGATCGCAGCCATCTATGGCTACGTGACATACTTGCTCGGTTTTGTACCACTTGAGCATGAGTACAAGCTCATGGGAATGGCGCCTTATGCGGAGAAAGCACAGGCGGCAAGCGAGATCTGCGCCCTCTTCGAGTCCATGTTCGAGATGGACCCCGCCGAACCACTGATCTGGAAGCGGCGATCGGGCACGCCGCCGGTCACCGAGATGGCTCCGATACTCCTCGACCTGCTGCGCTTCCGTCGCTTCGACGCGGTGACGGCCGGCCTGCAGATGTTCGCGGAGCGCGTCACCACACAATGGGTGACGAACGTCATTCGTTCGCTGGGCATAACAGATCTGGCCTTCGGCGGCGGCCTCTTCATGAACGTCAAGATCAACCAGCACATCGCCGCGTTGCCCGAGGTCACCTCGGCCTTCTTCTGCCCTTCCGGAGGGGACGAGAGCAACTCGCTCGGCGCGGCTTGGGTCGCGGGGGATATCGCGCCTTCCCCCACGGATGCCGGACGCCGTCCGCTTCCCGGCCTGTATCTGGGGTCCGAGCACACCAACGCCGACATGGCGGCGGCGGTCGACCAGCACACCTTCCTCAAGAACGTACGCGTGCGCGAGGTCGACGACATCGAGGCCCAGTGCGCCGCCCTGCTCGCGGACAAGAACATCGTCGCGCGCTTCGCCGGCCGCATGGAATTCGGCGCGCGGGCATTGGGCAACCGCTCCATCCTGGCCAACCCCAGCGACCCGGATGCCACCCTGATCATCAATCAGATGGTGAAGAAGCGGGACTTCTGGATGCCTTTCGCACCCACCGTTCTGCGGGAGAGAGCACACGACTACCTCACCGACTGGCGGGAGTTCGGCGGCGAGTACATGGCTCAGGCATTCTCCTTGAACGAGGACAAGTTTGACGAATTGAGAGCCGCCGTGCACCCGCAGGACCACACGTGCAGGCCACAGATCCTCTCGGCAGAGGCGAATCCCCGCTACCACCGTCTCATCAAGCTGTTCGAGGAGCGCACGGGAATCGGCGCCGTTCTGAACACCTCCTTCAACCTGCACGGCTATCCGATCGTGGAGTCACCGGCCCAGGCGTTGCGGGTCTTCGACCTGTCGGGCCTGCGTTACCTGGCCCTGGGCAACCTCCTGATCGAGCAGGTCGACGCACCGGCCTCATGAGGCGCGGTGCCTTCCCAGCAACCAGTCCGCTGTCGCGAGGATCGCCTCGTCCTCACGCTCCCGGGTGTCGAAACCGTGCTCCGCACCGACGACGGTCCGAAACTCACAGGCGGCGCGCCCTCGGGACGCGGCCCTCGCGACCTCGTAGGAAACATAGCTGTCCTGATCGCCGTGGACGATGAGGGTAGGAACCGAACTGCTCAGCAGCTCGTCGAGCGGGCGGCGAAGCGCGAATTCCGTCCACAGCGCACGTCCGATCGCGAATCTCCCGTCGATCAGCAACGTGCCGTCCACGAGCATGCGTCGCCGCTGCTGAGGGCCGAAGTTGGCCCGTCCCCACGGCAGCTGTGGCTCGAGAAACGTGTGGCGAAGATCCAGGACCGGACACCAGAGCACCAGCCCGGCCAGCCGGTCTTCGAGATCGGGCAACGAGAGTGTCGCGCTCACCGCGCCGAAGCTGGTCGCGACGAGCGACAAGGGCAGATCTCCCAGGGATCTCACGTAGGCGAGCGCCGCCCGCAAATCCAGTATCTCTCCCGCGATCGTCACGTCCGCCGGCATTCCGCCGCTCCTGCCATGCCCGCGAAAGGAGAACCTCAGCATCGCGTAGCCTGCCGCCACGAGAATGTCCGCCAGCCGGGGGAACTTGCCTCGTGCTTCCATGTCTCCCGTTATGCCGTGCAAGGCGACGACCATTCCCCTGGGTTCACCGGCCGGCTCGTGCAACACCGCGTCCAGCAGAACGCCGTCCTCCGCGACCAGTTCGACCTGCCGCATACCAGACCTCTTTCCATGGAGCACCACGTGAGCGGGAATTTACCTGGAACGACTCAACACACTACTGAGAATCTCGTATTCGAGAAGCTCCAGATCTCGTACTACTTCGACATCAAGCACCTGCCGTTCGCCGATCTCTTCGAGAGTTGCACTTCCGTGCTGGACATCAAGCAGGCGATGACGGACTGGCTGGGTGACCGCGGGCGGCGCGACATTCGCGGCGCCGTGCACTCTGCCGCGCATGTGGAGGGCGACGTCATTGTGCAGCGCGGTGCCGTTGTCGAGGCCGGTTCCTACATCGAAGGGCCGGCGCTCATCTGCGCCGGCGCCGTCGTCCGATCGCATGCCTATATCCGGGACAATGTCATCATCGGACCGCGCTGCAAAATCGGTCATTGCACGGAAGTGACCCGGTCAATAATCATGTCCGAATCACAGGCGACGCACATGGTGTTCATCGGCGATTCGGTGGTCGGCAGCCACGTGAACATCGGCAGCTCATGCGTCACCACGAACCTCAGAGTCGACCGGCCGGTCCAGGAACCCGCGGTGGACGAGATATCGGTGAACGTCGACGGGCACCCGGTGCCGACCGGCTACACGAAATTCGGTGCGGTGATCGGTGACCACGCGCAGCTGCCCGCGCTGATCTCGACGTCGCCGGGCACGCTGATCGGGCCACGCACAGTGATCTACCCCAGGAACCAGATCGGCGGCGTTCTGCCCGCCGACTCGAGAATCAGGTGAGCGCCATGAACCAACTCCTGGTGAGCGGCGGCCGGCCGCTGCACGGCCGATGCCTGGTGCAGGGGTCCAAGAACATCGCCCTGCACCTCTACGCGGCATCACTCCTCATACCCGACGTGGTCGAGCTTTCCAACGCCCCGGACATCATCGACACGCACGTCTGCGCGGAGCTGTTGCGGAGCCTGGGCGCGGACGCCGACTACGCCGACCAGACATTAAGGACGAAGGCCGCGGGGAAGATCAGCTCGGTGATCCCGGCCGAGCTCGGCGGCCGAATCCGCCCGACCGCCTGCTTCGGCGCGGCCGTGCTCGTCCGTGCTGGGCGGGTGGCGTTCCCCCTTCCGGGAGGTGACGCGTTCTGCGACCGTCCCATCGATCGGCACCTGGCGGTGATGGCCTCGGCCGGCGCCGACATCACGCTCCACAGCGGACGGGTGGAGGCCACGCTGCCCGCGGGGCGCCCCGGGGCGTTCTCCGCCTCGTTGAACACCGCCTTTGGACCCAGTCTGGGAGCCACTGTCACCGCCCTCTTCCTCGCGGTGACGGCGAGCGGAACGTCTGTGCTGACGGACGCGAGCATTGAGCCCGAGGTGATGCACACGATCGATTTCCTCAACAGGGCCGGGGCCGACATCAGTGTCCAGCCTGATGGACGCATCGAGATCCAGGGCGTGGACGGCCTGCGCGGCTCGGACTACATGGTCCCCGTCGATCGGTTGGAGGCCGGTACGCTGGTGATGGCCACGGTCGCCACCAGCGGCCGCACTACGCTTGACGGCGCCCGGCTCACGGATTTTCCGTCGGCCTTCCATGACGCCGTCGATGCCGTCGGCATCGAGATGTCGGACGTTCCGGGAGGGGTGGCCGTCGCCCGGAGGCATGATCTCAGGGCCATCGACTTCGCCACCGCCCCGCATCCGGGATTCCCCACCGACCTGCAGCCTCAGATGACGGCGTTGCTCACGCTGGCGGACGGGCTGAGCACCATCACGGAGGCGGTCTATCCGAAACGCGCCACCCATGTCGCCGGCCTTCGTGAATTCGGCGCCGATATTAGCGAGAATGGCAAGACGCTGAGGGTGCGCGGCCCACGCGCACTAACGGGCACCCACGCGACCGGAGTGGACATCCGTTGTGTCACGGCTTTACTGTTGGCTGCTCTGACCGCCACAGGAACTTCCCGCATATCGGGCATCTTTCACCTGAATCGCGGCTATAGTTCTCTCGTCCCGAAGTTGGCGAATCTCGGGGCGAACATCTCTTTCTCTGACCTCTAGCGGAGAGATTCAACTGATGACAGGAAAGTGGCTGGACCTGGCGGCCGAGTCCGTGTCCTCCTGGCTTGACGAATTGGTCGCGAGTGGCGGTGCACCCGGTGCCGTCGCCATCGTGGGCACGGTCGACCAAACGCGAGTGCTGACACACGGGGTGATCGCGCCAGGCTTGGTCGACCTCCCTCCGCTCGAGACCGTGCTGTTCGATATCGCCTCCCTCACGAAAATCGTCGCCACCTGGGTCGGAGTCGGTCAGGCCGTGGCTGCGGGCGACCTCGACCTCGACGCACCGGTCGGTGAATATTTTGGCGAAGAGTCCCTGCCCGGATCGGTCGTGACCACTCGGCAGCTCCTTTCGCACACCAGCGGCCTCATGGCGGCCACCCGGTTCGACCGTTACGTCGGCTCGGGACGCGATCTCGTGGAGCTGATCCTCTCCGAACCGCTGGACACGCCGCCGGGCATTTCATACCGATACATCAACAGAGGTTTCGTGCTGCTGGGGCTGCTCCTCGAGAGACTCTACAAACGCCCGCTCGATCAGCTGATGTCCGAGCGGGTCTGGCAGCCCTGGTCGATGAACGACACGAGCTTCGGGCCTCTTACGGCCTCGTGCTCCGTCGCCCCGACGGAGACCAGGCTCGCAGGCACCCGTCCTGTTTGGGGTGTCGTGCACGATGAGAACGCCGCGCAGATGGGAGGGGTCGCGGGCCATGCCGGAGTCTTTACCACGGCACGCGACCTGGCCACGTTTTGCCGACGTGTCATCACCGACGACTGGGGGGACACAGGTTTCGCCCGCTACGTCGAGCAGAGCGTCCAGGTCCATGCCGGCGCCGGTGAACATCGCGGCCTGGCCTGGCTGCTGTCGGACGACGGCCGCACCATGTACCACCACGGCTTCACAGGAAGCAGCGTGTTCGTCTTCAAGGAGAAGTCGGCGTATGTCACGGTGCTGTCCAATGCGGTGTACAACTCGAGAGACCGACGGGGCCTCGCGGGCCTACGGCACAACATCAGGGGGCTGGCGGAACGATGAGTGGACCGTCCACCACCGCCGGCGTGCCCTTAGGACCACTCACCACCTTCGGTGTCGGCGGTCCGTGCGACCGGCTGTCGGAGATCCGTACACCGGACGACCTCATCGACCACGCCATGACCAGCTCCGGCCCTCCCCCGCTGATCCTGGGCGAAGGCAGCAACGTCGTCGTCGCCGATCAAGGCTACCCGCATGCGGTCCTGCTCATGAGGACCCGAGGGCTGGTGGCCTCCGTCATCGACGACTCCGCGGTCGACGTCACCGTCGCGGCCGGCGAGCCGTTCTCCCACCTGATCGACTTCGTGGTGTCAGAAGGGTTCTCCGGCCTGGAGTGCCTCGCGGGCATCCCCGGCACCGTGGGCGCGCTCCCCATCCAGAACGTGGGAGCGTACGGCCAGGAGGTCGCGCAAACCATCACCAGGGTCGAGGTCTGGGACTGGGCCAGGCGGGGGCGCCGGCAGCTCACCCCGGCCGAGTGCCTCTTCGGGTACCGGTCAAGCCTATTCAAGGAAAACCCGGATCGCCACACCGTGATGTCGGTGTCCTTCCGGCTGAGCCGCGGCTGCCTGAGCGCACCGATCACCTACGATCAGGTGGCCGTCCAACTGGGGACCGGCCTCGGCGCTCGAGTGCCGATCTCGGAACTCGTACCGGCCATCCTGGCGATCCGGCGTCGCAAAGGGATGGTGGTGGACCCGGCAGATCCCGAAAGCAGGTCCGCGGGCTCCTTCTTCCTCAACCCCCTCCTCGCGGCAGCGACCTGGGCGGAGGTGAAACGGCGAGTGGCCGCGTTGACCGGCCACGAACCTCCTGTGCTCTCCGGGAGCGACGGTCTCGTCCGCACCAGTGCGGGATGGCTGATGGAAAAGGCCGGGTTCCAGCGCGGCCAGCGTTTCCGTTCGGCCCGCATCTCCCGTAAGCACACACTCGCCCTCGTCGCGGACGACGGCACGACCGCCGCGGACATCGCCTTCGCCGCCAGGACCATCGTCCAGCGAGTCCACGAACTCTTCGGCGTGACGCTGACGCCGGAGCCGCGCTTCATCGGCGTCATAGACACGTAGGGAGAACGCATGGAGAGCACCGCAACGCCGATCACGCTCCCGCTGCCCCTCGATCAGATCACTGGTCTGATCTTCGACCTCGACGGTACCCTGGTCGACACCAGGTCGATCAACCGCGCGGCACTCGACATGATCCTCGCAGCGCACGACATCGATCTGACGGGGGTTCCTCGTCCTCCTCAGGGGACCGCGTTCACCGACTGGGTCAGATTACTCACGGACCACGGGCGGCTGCCGAGCGGCATGTCCCCCGAGCGGTTCAAGAAACTCGGCGAGCGGGCGGTCATCGAGCAGGCTGCGCTGGCGCCCGTGATCGAGCCGGTCGCGGCGCTGGCGCGATGGGCGCACGGACTGGAGCCGCGCTTACCCGCGGCCGTGGCCACCGGGAGCAGCCAGCCGGTGGCAGGCGCGTTGCTGACCGGCGGCGGGCTGGCCGGGTTGTTCGACGCGGTCATCACCCGAGAGCATGTCACGCACGGCAAACCGGCGCCCGATCTCTTCCTCGCCGCGGCTGACCGACTCGCTGTGCCTCCCCACGCCTGTGTCGTGCTGGAAGACACCGATCTCGGCTTCGAGGCGGCGCGGCGCGCGGGCATGGTAGCGGTGGACATACGTCCCTATCGTGAACTTTCCTGCGGTCCTGTTACATGACGACACCCGCCCTCAAGACTCCGCCCCGGTCCAGCAGGCGCGGCTGGCTCATGTGGGGCCTCGCGTCGCTAATCTACGCCACCGCGATGTTCCACCGCACCAGCCTTACCGTGGCCGTGGACCTGGCCGAGCAGAGGTTCCAGATCGGCCCCGGTGCCTTGTCATTGCTGGCGGTCTACCAATTGCTCGCCTACGCCATCCTGCAGTTGCCGGCAGGACTGGCCGCCGACCGGCTCGGACCCCGGAAAACGCTCTTGGTGGCCATGGTGCTCATCGGTGGCGGCCAGATCGGGTTCTCGCTCGCCACTGCCTACCCGCTGGCCTTGCTCGCCAGGGGGATCCTCGGCGTGGGAGACGCGCTCACGTTCATGGGCGGCCTTCGCCTCATCACCGCGTGGAACGCCTCGAACCGGGTGGCTCTGCAGGTCCAGCTGATGTCAGTGATCGGGATGGCCGGCAGCTTGATCAGCACGATCCCCCTGTCGTTCGCGCTAACCACGATAGGTTGGACCCCGACCTTTCTCAGCACGGGCGCGACGACGATCTGTCTTGCCGTCGTGGTACTCCTCACGGTGAAGAGTGATCCCCCCACCCCTCGATCCCCGTCGGTTCTGCCCGGGCTCTTCCGCGATCTGCGGAGCGTGTGGCTCGTGCCCGGCACCCGTTTGGGGATGTGGATGGTCATCGCGTCTGCCTTCTCCTTCGTCTCCTTCTCGACATTGTGGGGATATCCGTATTTGACCCGGGCTCAGGGACTGGGCGCCGACTCCGCGAGCCGACTGCTCACCGTGCTGATCCTGACCAATATGATCACTGGACCGCTGTTCGGCCTGCTCGCGTCACGGCGTCCCGAGCTGCGGACCCGATTGAGCGGACTTGTGATCACGCTGGTGTGCTTCATGTGGGTGGTGCTTCTGCTCTGGCCCGGCCGAGCGCCCAGCGCCGCGGTTGTGGCCCTGGTCCTGGTACTCGGTCTGTGCGGCCCCGCGACCATGCTCGGCGTGGACGTCGCCCGCACCTCCAATGACGCCACGCAGGTGGCGACCGCGGCCGCAATGGTCAATCTCGGCGGCTATGTCGCCGCCCTGCTCACGATCCTCTCCGTCGGCTGGCTACTGGACCTCGGCCAGCGGAACGGTCTCTCAGTCGGTGCGGCCTTCGCCCTGGCCTTCGGCTCACAACTCGTGCTCTTCCTCTTCGCCGGCCTTCAGATCTTTTATTGGGTCCGCAAGGTGCGCGCCCAGACGTGACGAACCAAGGGGGCAGGAAATGGCCAATTCTTTCTACCTTGACAATCCCTATCCGATGCACGGCAACCACGGTGGATTGTATGAGAAGGAGCTTCGACACTTCTTCGATTCATTTTCACCACGCCGCATCCTCGACGCCGGCTGCGGCACCGGCGCCATGACCTGCCAACTGGCGATGCACTTCCCCGAGGCGTCGGTGCTCGCCGTCGACCGCTCGACCGCCTCCATCGAGCTGGCCCGGCAGAGGCACGGTGGCCTGCCGAACGTCACTTTCGAAGTGCTCGATCTCGAGACCGAGGTGCCCGGCGGCGGCGACATCTTCGATTTCGTCTTCTGCCAGGGCGTCCTGCACCACATGAACGATCCCGCGGCGGCCCTCAGAAAGATCTACGCGGCGACGAGCCAGAATATGGCCGGATACGTCTGGCTCTATTCGGGGCACGGTCGCGTCGAGATCGCCCAGATTCGAGAACTCCTTGCCATTTTCGGCGCCGAGAACCGTCCCGTGGAGGATCTGCTCGCCATACTGGAGACCGTGCGCCCCGCCTATTCGAACCTGTACGCCGCGGAAGAAAGGGATCTCCTGGACTGGGCCGGCGACGACCCGGACTGGACCCGGGCCGACGAGCGGAAGGCCCGATACATGGATCGCTACGTCAATCCGATCGCCGACCATTACTCGGTCCGGGACGCCGCCGAACTGCTGCGCAGCACCGGCTTCACGATAACCGCCGTACCGACGCTGGAAGCCGTCGAACTGGAACCCGCCATGGCCCAGTTGATCGCGTCGTCCGTGGCTGACCCCCTCGACAGGTACGCCGCCATGGAACTCGTCATCCGGCCATGGGGCATTGGCTACCTGGTGCGCAAGGAACAGGGTTAGCCAGGACGAGCGATGGGCACGACAGGCAACTGGAAACCAGGCTCCACCGTTCTGTACCGCTATGGACGGAACGGAAGGGCGCGTTTCGTTAACGCGGGAATCCTCATCGAGGACTCACCCGACGGACTCGTACTGTGGATCCCGCCCGGCTCCCCCATGATCCGCTCCTGTCCCCAGCAGGGTGGCGAGCTACGAGACATCTCCATTGAAGAACGCTTCACAGTGCCTACAGTCCAACGACTTGGCACCTGGCGCGGGCCCGGCGCAATCCGTTTCGTGCCAACCGATCGGGAATGGTCAATTTCCTGGTTCTTCACTGAAGACGGGCAGTTCTCCCGCTGGTACGGAAACCTCGAGGCGCCGCAGATCCGATGGGAGACACCCGGCCCTAGCCCCGTCTACGGGATCGACACCGCCGACCGAATCCTGGACGTTCTCGTTCACCCCGATCTGTCATCCACTTGGAAGGACGAGGACGAGCTGCGCGCCGTGGTCGAGCAAGGCCTGTTCAGCGCGGCGCAAGCGCAGCGGATCCGACTACATGCCCAGGAACTCACACGCATGGCCTGCCAGGGCCTTCCGCCCTTCGACGGCCGATGGACCGACTACAAACCCGACCCCTCCTGGCAGACGCCCAGCCTCCCGTCCTTGTGGGACCTCCCTCATCACTACACCGCAAGCCTCTGACCTCGATACGTGTCAGATGGGGACTGCAAGAACAACGGCTCTGGCCCACTTTCGGTGGTGACGGTACGTGGCTAGCCGAGCAGGATGCGGTGGCGAAGGAGAACGAACCCGGCGCGGCCGTACATCTGCCGTTTGAGGAGCTTGGTCTTGGTGTTGACGCCTTCGGTACCGCCGTTGTGGAACGGCAGGCTGAGCGCGGCGTCCACGGCGGCGCGGTCGTTGGCCAGGCCGCGGGTAAAGGCATGCACGTGCGGCAGGTCGACTTGTCGTGCGAGCTCTATCCAGACGGCCAGCAGCCGGTCGTTACCGTCCTTCGGGTCGAGGAGGGCGGCGAAGTCCCGGATGAGGCCGCTCAGCATGGTCATCTCACCGCAGGCGCCGATGGCGGCATCGAGCCGTTCCCGCTGGGCGTCGGTCAGTGTGCCTGGTTCACTGAGGAGCAGGCCTGCCAGTCGCTTCGGCGAGATCGCGAGCTGGTCGCACTCGACTCTGCCTTGGTTGATGTACCGGTACAGCAGGTTCTGGCTGCCGGTATAGCCGAGCTCCTTGATCTCGGCGAGCAACTGCTGAACCGAGACGGCGGGCTCTTCGGCGCGGCGGCGGCGCAGGTGATCACGGAACGGGTCGACGAGCGTAGGCCGGTACTTCGGGACCCGGACGAGCCGCTCGGGCTCAGCGATGCGGGCATACCGCTTGACGGTGTTCAACGCCAGACCGAGACGGCGGGCACATTCCAGCAGCCCAACGCCCTGGTCGAGCAGAGCATGGACCTGCCGCCACCGATCGCGAGTGGTGGCGGCCCGCACCCCCTCTCTTGGCGGCGGGCCGCTCTTGCCCCAGCAGACCGAGTGCGCGGCGACCTCCTTCACCACGGCTTCAGCCAGGTTGTGCCAGATATGCCAGCGATCACCGACCTGCACCGCTTCAGGCAGAGCGCGACGGATCGCCTCGGCGTAAGCGCCGCTGCTGTCCCGGCACACCACCCGCACGCCGGGATGGGCGCGCAGCCACGCCTCCAAGGTGTCGGCCTGACGGTCGGCGAGCACATCGAGCCGCTCCCGCGTCACCGCGTTGATGATCACCGTGGCGTAGCGGTGCCGCTTACGGAGCGCGAAGTCATCCACCCCGATCACCTCCGGCGTTGGACGGACTGGCAGTGGCAGGCGTAGCAAAGACCGGATCGCGCTCTGCCGCGAGATCCCGACTCCCAGCACGTCCAGCAACCGAGACCCCGCCCGCCCGGCCAACTCCCGCACCACCGCCCCCGCCTGCGCGCTCAAGGCGATCGTGCGGCGCTGATACGGCTCGGCCAAACCGGGCAACAGCTCCCGGAACGTCTGCCGCTCACACCCGACCGTCGCGCACCTCAACCGCCGAAACCGCAGTCGCACGAGCACTCGCTGCCCGCCCAACGGCAGGTCCGCCAGCTGCCGATCCACATAGCCATGCACCCGTCCGGCTGCCCCGCAGCCGGGACACGCCACCGGCGCCCCCTCGGACGTGACATGCACAACGATCGCCCCGGCCCCGGGCCGGACGCTGCCGACGACCAAGCCGGCCAATTGCGGGAACACCAGCTCCGCAAGATCCTTTGCGTCACACCGGCGTCACGCTGACACAGCACGGCGAGATAGCCATGTACCGACACGAGCTATCACGTTCCGTCACCACCGAAAGTGGGCCAGAGCCAGAACAACGGTGTAACTCCTGATCATGGAGGACACCCCTGATGAGTACTGTGATCCAGGCATCGATAGAGATCGACCTGGAGGACGCCGCGGTGGCGCGCAAGAAGCCGGACAACTCGACGGACCGGGAGCTGGTGGCCAGGCTGGTCGACCAGGCGCGAGCCGAAGGAGTGGAGCTGGTGGGCGAGAACGGGCTGCTGGGCCGGCTGACCAAGCTGGTGCTGGAGTCCGCGCTGGAAGGCGAGATCACCGACCATCTCGGGCACGACAAGCACGAACGCTCCGGCAACGAGACGGGTAACACCCGCAACGGCAGCCGGTCCAAGACCGTGCTCACCGACGTCGGCCCGGTAGAGATCACCGTGCCGCGGGATCGGGATGGCAGCTTCGAGCCGAAGATCGTGCGCAAGCGGCAGCGACGCCTGTCCGGCGTCGATGAGATGGTCATCTCGCTGGCCGCCAAAGGCCTGACCACCGGCGAGATCTCGGCGCATCTGGCCGAGGTGTACGGCGCCGAAGTGTCCAGGCAGACCATCTCCACCATCACCGACAAGGTGCTGGATGGGATGGCTGAATGGCAGAACCGGCCCCTCGACCTCGTCTACCCGGTGATCTTCATCGATGCCATTCACGTCAAGCTGCGTGACGGCCAGGTCGCCAACCGCCCCATCTACGTGGCGATGGCCGTCACCGTCGATGGCGAGCGCGACATCCTTGGTTTGTGGGCCGGCGACGGCGGCGAGGGCGCGAAGTTCTGGCTGCACGTGCTCACTGAGATCAAGAACCGCGGCGTCGGCGATGCGCTGATGGTGGTCTGTGACGGCCTCAAGGGACTGCCGCAGGCTATTGAGCAGGTCTGGCCCCAGGCTGTCGTGCAGACCTGCGTGGTGCACCTGCTGCGCGCGTCGTTCCGATACGCCGCCCGCCAGCACTGGGACGCCATCGCCAAGGCGCTCAAGCCGGTCCACACCGCGCCGACCGAGGCGGCCGCGCTGGAGCGGTTCTTGGAGTTCGCCGAGACGTGGGGCGGCAAGTATCCGGCGATCGTGAAGTTGTGGGAGGACGCCTGGGCCGAGTTCGTGCCCTTCCTCAACTTCGATACCGAGATCCGCCGGGTGATCTGCTCGACCAACGCCATCGAGTCGGTCAACGCCCGCATCCGGCGGACGGTCAAGGCTCGCGGCCACTTCCCGAACGAGCAGGCCGCACTCAAGTGCGTCTACATGGCGATCATGAGCCTGGACCCGACCGGCAAGGGCCGCAAACGCTGGATCACCCGCTGGAAAGCCGCGCTGAACGCCTTCGCCATCACCTTCGAAGGCCGCCTGACCCCGACCACCCGATAACTAGTCAAGATCGAGATACACCGTTATCTAGTGCTGTGACCGGAAACGATCACCGGGTTGACGTCGAGAACGGCCCTGCCGGTTGGATGGGCTGATCAGTTCATCGACTGTCGGGAGGCCAGGTGACGCAACCGGTCAAGGCGCGCAGGCTCACAGATCAGGAAGGGCAGAAGCTTCAGCGGATCGTGCGGCGCGGCACGATGAACACGGTCCGGTACCGGCGGGCGATGATCCTGCTGACCTCGGCCGGCGGCAACACCGTGCAGGTCATCGCGCGTCTGGTGCAGGCCGATGAGGACACGGTCCGCGATGTGATTCACCGCTTCAACCAGATCGGACTGGCCTGCCTGGACCCTCACTGGGCGGGAGGCCGTCCCCGCCTGCTCAGTCCTGACGACGAAGACTTCGTCGCGCAGACGGCCACCACCCGCCTGGCCAAGCTCGGCCGGCCCTTCACCCGCTGGTCCATCCGCAAGCTGCTTGACTACCTGCGCCGTCTGCCCGACCGCGTCATCGCCATCGGACGGGAGGCATTACGCACCCTGCTCGCCTGCCGCGGAATCACCTTCCAGCGCACCAAGACCTGGAAGGAATCCCCGGATCCGGACTTCGACTCCAAGCTGGAGGAGATCGAGTACGCCCTGACCGCCCTGCCTGAGCGCACCTTCGCCTTCGACGAATTCGGGCCGCTCGGCATCCGTCCCACTGCCGGTTCCGGCTGGGCCCCTGCCGGTGAGCCGGACAGGCTACCGGCCACCTACCGCCGCACCCAGGGCGTGAGGTACTTCCACGGCTGCTACTCGGTCGGTGATGACCTGCTGTGGGGGCGTCAACCGGCCCCATAAAGGCACCGACCACACCTGGGCGGCCCTGAAGTCCGTTCGGGCAGCCCGCCCGGACGGCGCCCCGATCTACGTCATCCTGGACAACCTGTCGGCCCACAAGAACTGGCGCATCCGCGCATAGGCCAACAAGAACAAGGGTCAAGCTGCTGTTCACGCCGACGTACGCGTCCTGGGCCAATCCGATCGAGGCGCATTTCGGGCCGTTGCGTCAGTTCACCCTGGCCAACTTTGACCACCCCAACCACACCGTCCAGACCTGGGCCCTGCACTCCTACCTGCGATGGCGCAACACCCACGCCCGCCACCCCGACGTGCTGGCCGCCCAACGCCGTGAACGCGCCCGCATTCGCAGCGAGAAGGGCATCCGCTGGGGCGGACGCCCCCTGGCAGCCACTACCTGAACCCTCACCCAACCCGGCGATCGTTTCCGGTCAAAGCACTAGACAGACCCTAAGGCCGGCTGTGAATCGGAGCGGCCAAGGAGGTCCAATAACTAACGTGCAATCCCGGAAGACGAACCGAACGGACGTCTCCGCCGGGGCGATGGGCGAGGTGAACAGCCGCCTCGCCACCCTTGCGCTGCACCTGGTCAGTCACTTCGGCTGCCCATTGACCGAGTATCAGTCGCCGCACTTCCTCCGGTACGGCAAAGGCCACTTCTTCGGTCCGCACGAAGACACCGGCCCCGAGCGGGACCTGCCGGACAAGATACGTCTTCGCCGAGTCTCCGCGCCGTAGTCTTCCCCCACGCGCACGACGACTATGAGAGTGATGTCCTGAGATTTCTGGACCCGCAGATCGAAACCAGGGCGAGGCAGGACTTCTTGTCGCGTTCCCCGCCGTGCGGCGCCACGAGGTAACTGCCGTCCCCGCGGACACTGCTACTTGTTGAACAGCTGGTTCGCGGCGGGCGAGAGCCTATAGGCTGTCTGAACTCGTACGTCCACGACATGTGAGCGGCAGGACTTTCGGCATCCGCTGGAGCGGCGCAGCGGAGTCCTGCACAGCGACCACATGCGTCGGGGATCTCCGCCTGCACTGTCTTCGCCAAAGTGACCAACCACCCCATCGCCGGCGTCAGAAACAGGAGGCCCTGTGGCCAGACTGCTCGTTGCCAGCATTCTCCATGAGGACATCGTCGGAAATCCCGGCAAGACTCTTGCGCATAGTCGCAGGCAACGCCTGTTCTGGTTCGCCGAGGACGGCGACCTTCACGAAGAAATACGCGCAGCGGCCGCGGGCGACGGCATTGGGGAGATCGTCACGCTCTGGCCCGATCCGTCCGTGGCGGTGCCGGCGGAATTGCCGGGGACCGAGGATCGGCTGGCGGGGCACGAACTCTTCCACCGAGAGGGAGAGTTGCTCGCCAACAGCGAGGCGCTATTCCGTGCCCTTGCCGCCGCCGTCGGCATGTCCATCGCCCGAAATTCGGTTCACACGAACCCGTCCATCACTGACTCCGCGCTGCGACTGATCGCTGACGCGGTGTCGCTCATACTGAAGCAGGAATATCTTGCGTCCAACAGCGGCAACTACCTGCTGAGCCCGTATCAGGGGGTATATCGCCGGAAGGCGAGGGAGATGCTTGTCGTCATGGACGAAGACCACGTGCGCGAATATATTGCCAATCGGTGGGATGCTCATACTGCGAAGCGCAAGCCCCGGATCGTAGTCGAGGAACATCATCCCGACAGCGCCTCCGTATTCGCCGAGTTTTTCATCGGGGAGGACGATCCCGAACTGCGCGGGACCAGGGAAATGCTATGCGCCCCTTATTGCGCCGGTGCAATCACGCCTCTTCCGTTCCAATCGCCTGAACTCACCGACCGCATGATGGAGTACGGCTACGGCCTGGCGCGAACGGTCCGCTCCATCGGACATCGACGCTATTTCAGCTCCGACGCGATCGTGACTCCCGAACGACAATTCCTTCTCGCCGAGTGCAACAGACGCACCAGCGACTCTAGATATATCTACGAGATCACCGTAAGAAGATTATTGGCAGCCGGTACGAGCACGATCGGATCATTCTGGAGAGGACGACCTGGAAGGTTCCCTAGTTCGCGGAGACCCTTTGGGCAGCGGGGGACACCGACCTGGTATGCGACCAAGAGATGCAGGAGAGTGCCATTCTCACGACCGCCCTCGGGCCATACGTGGAAGACATCGCGTACTGCGTGGCAGCGCGCGCAACCTACCCGAAGCGACCCAGCTAGAGCAGCTGTTCGCGGCGATGAACTCCACGGCGTTCTGAGGCACCTTGCGTCACCGCGCCGGGCGCCAATCTCATGGGGCCTGAACTCCGGACGGTGGCGGACCATTCGTTCCCTTGCAGTGATTCGGGCGCGCCGTGTCGCCGTGGTCTTGAAGGAGCAAACCAACGTGGAAACAGGAACGGCGAGGTCACTGCCGGACGCCGTGGTCAGTCGCGCTCTGAGCACCGTCGTTGCGACGATTTCGTCCGACGCGCACACCTGGAATCTGATGTATCTCCAACTCTTGCTCGAGGAACGCGGTCACCAGGTGACGAACTTGGGACCCTGCACTCCTGTGGAGGAGATCATCGAAAACTGCTCGGCCGAGCATGCGAACTTGCTCGTCCTAAGCACTGTCAACGGTCACGGTGTCATAGAGGCGCCCTCCTGCATTCGCGCCATTCGACGGGTCCCTGAACTTGCCGGCCTCCAAGTGGTCATAGGCGGAAAATTGGGCGTGGCCGGGCCTCTCCCCCCCGAGCAGACACAGGAACTGCTCCGTCTTGGTTACGACGCGGTTTTCGACACCCCGGACTCCATCAACCGGTTAGACGAGTTCCTCCGCCGCTTCGAGAAGGCTCACCGCCACGCCCTCGCCACGCGAGAGTGACCATGGCCGACGTCCGCAATCTCTTCTCGCGAACGGTTCGCGATGCCAGCAGGTCCGGTCACCTCGTCGTGCAGCCGCGTATGGGCTTCTCCGACGTCGACAAGATGCGGGCGGGGCTGCAGGCCGTCGCGGCGCTGCCGTATACGGTCGGGACGATCACGCTCGACAGCTATACACGGACCAGGCAGTACGAGGCGGCGCACGATGCGGTGCGCAACGGCCGGTCGCTCAACGGGTATCCGCTTCTTGCACATGGTCCTGTCCGGACCTCCAGCCTGCTGGCATCGTTGCGTCCGGATTTCCCCGTGCAATTGCGGCATGGGTCTCCAACTCCTGTCCGCATCTTCGCGTCGATGCTCGAGGCCGGCATCCACGCGACGGAGGGCGGCCCCATCTCCTACTGCTTCCCTTACGGCCGGACTCCGCTGAACACGGCAGTCGCGGAATGGGCGCGAGCGAGTGAACTGCTCGCCTCGTGCCCGACGGAGGTGCATCTCGAATCATTCGCCGGCTGCATGCTCGGTCAGTTGTGCCCGCCGTCGCTGCTGGTGGCTCTGAACATTCTCGAAGGACTGTTCGCAACCTCTTATGGGATCCGTAGCCTTTCGTTGAGCTACGCACAGCAGATCAACCCCAGCCAGGACATCGCGGCCATCCGTGCGCTTCGCCGCCTCACGACGGCATTCCTGCCAGAGATGGATATCCACTTCGTGATCTACACCTACATGGGCGTTTTTCCACAAAGCGCCGATGGAGCTCGTCGGCTAATTAGCGACAGCGCCCACCTGGCGCGCCGAGCAGAAGCCGATCGGCTCGTTGTGAAGACCGTTTCTGAGGCTTTCAGAATACCTCTCGTCAATGACAACATAGCCGCACTCAAGCTTGCCGGCGAACAGCCGTCGGGGCCATACCCGATGCTGGATGACGGACTTGCCGAGGTGCTGGAGAAGGAGATACTTTGCGAAGCTACGGCGATGCTGGAAGCAGTCCTGGGGCTAGCTCCCACCGTCCCCTCGGCCATCTTGCGAGCCTTCAAGTCAGGGATCCTCGACATCCCTTTCTGCCTCCATCCCGACAATGCAAATCACGCTCGTACGGAAATATCCCATGATGGTCTTCTCAAGTGGGCCTATGCTGGCCGGATGCCGGTGACGTCGACACAAGTCCACGGGCGGCGCGTCCGCGCCACCGAATTGCAGGAGATGCTCGGCTTCATACGTCGCCGATACGACGATGCCCCTATCGCGGACTGGGCCGAGACTAAACCAATGAATTCGTGTGTGCGGGCAATGCCAGGCGCCGGATTGCGTGCACCAGGGACGTCGGGGCCGGACATTGTGCCACCCTACCCCAATGCCGTTTAGACAAATGTGATCACGGCTTTTGGGTGGCCAACCTCGATTCTTCACCACGAGGTGGACGGAAATCCGTGCCACCTCGACAACGCTGGGGCGGGGACTGTAAGACCAACGGCTCTGGCCCACTTTCGGTGGTTGCGGAGTGTGATGGTTCGTGTCGGTCCACGGCTGTCTCGGGGGGCTGTGTCAGCGTGACGCCGGTGTGACGTAAAGGATCTTGCGAGGCTGGTGTTCCCGCAACTGGCCGGCCTGGCCATCGGCAGTGTTCAGCTCAGAGCGGGGACGATCGTGGTGCATGTTGCCTCCACGGACGCGCCGGTGGTGTGTCCCGGCTGCGGGGCGGCCGGGCGGGTGCACGGCTATGTGGATCGGCAGTTGGCTGACCTTCCGGTTGGCGGGCAGCGAGTGCTGGTACGGCTGCGGTTCCGGCGACTG